>NZ_JBHTFL010000007.1:40537-635560 GCF_042666175.1 Nocardioides sp. GCM10028917 | reverse complement strand
CAGCCAGACGCCCACCCCGACGCCCAGCCAGACGCCCAGCCAGACCCCCCAGCCCAGCCCGACGCGGCACCCGAGCCCGTCCGGCACACCCACCGACCCGGGGTCGCAGGACCCCGGGCCCCTGGGGTGAGGAGCCCGCGCATGTCCACCACCACGACACCGACCGCCACCGCCGAGGCCGTACGCCGGCGCGCCACCGCCGCACTGCTCGCGGCCCTGCTGGCGACAGCCACGGCACTCGCGGCGCTGCCGGCGCCCCGTGCGGCAGGCGCGGACGACCCGGGCAGGCACTGGGCCGGCTTCCGGATCCCGTCGACCGGGCATGCCGCCGGTGGCTGGATCGGTGGCTACCGCGTCGACGACACCCCGGTCTTCGTGGTCACGCCGGGGCGCCGCCCCAACCGCGCCGGCTTCCGTCCGCCCGACGCCACCTCCGACCTGCGCGGGTCGAAGGGCCCCTCGCGCGCCGCCACCGAGCGCGCCGCCTGGATCCTGTCGAAGTACGGCGGCCACAAGGACGCCGTGCAGGCCGCTGCCGTCGACGCGGCGGTGCTCCACCTGCTCGGGGGTCGCGCCTGGCGGTTCGGTGCGCCGCGAGGGGCCGCCCGGATCCGCGCCTCCGGCGACCCGGCCACGGTGCGCCGCTACGTGCGCCTGATGCTGCGCGGCTCGCGGGCGAGCGCCGGGCCGCACCAGGTCACGCTGGTCCCCACCACCGCGGACGTCGGCGGCGTGACCGGCGTGACGGTCAGCGTGACCGACGGTCACGGAGGTCCGGTCGCCGGCCTGCCGGTGCGCGTGACCTCGCCCGACGGCGGCCCGTCCCAGCCGGTGGCCGGTCCGGTCGACACCGTCACCGGTGACGACGGACGGGCGGTGGTCCGACTGGCGGCGCCGCTCGTCGGGTGGCGGACCGTCGTCGCGGAGGTGGGCCAGGTGCCACTGCACTGGTTGCGGCTGCGCCGAGCGGACCGCAAGCGGCAGGCCTCCGCGGCGGAGGGCGGCGCCCGGCGCACGATCGTGGCCAGCGCGCAGGTCGCGGTCCGCGGCCCCCAGTCGCTGACGCTGGCGGCGGACCCGACCGTGCTCGTGGCCGGCTCCCCGGCCAGGGTCGTGGCCACGATCGACGGAGACGGTTCCGGCCGCACGGCCACGGCGTCGCTGCACGGGCCGTTCGCGTCGTCGTCGGCTGCTCACTGCGACGGTCCCGCAGCCGCGACGGTGA
The DNA here is from genome assembly GCF_042666175.1 of Nocardioides sp. GCM10028917. Lineage (NCBI taxonomy): Bacteria > Bacillati > Actinomycetota > Actinomycetes > Propionibacteriales > Nocardioidaceae > Nocardioides > Nocardioides sp. GCM10028917. The sequence goes on along the minus strand of NZ_JBHTFL010000007.1, from coordinate 634,335 downwards.
CGGTGCCGGTGCTCGGCGACGGCGCTTATGCCTCACCCGCCGTCGCACCGTCGGCGGGCGGCTACTACCTGTGGCGCGTCGCCGTCGACGGCACCGACACCAGCATGCCGGTGGCCTCGTGCGGCGCGCCGGTGCGGGTGCGCGCCCGATCCACGGTGGGACTCACCGCCCCGAGCAGCGCGGCCCCGTTCGACGTCCTCTCGGCCCAGGTCAGCGTCGCCGGGCTGCCCTTCGGCGGGCCGATCGACGTCACCACGTCGCTCTACGGGCCGTACGCCACCGCCACCGAGGCCTGCACGGGCAACCATCGCGACGTCGTCCAGCGCCGACCGGGCAACGGCACGTTCGCGTCGCTGAGCTTCCAGGTGGAGGAGAGCGGCTGGTACGCGTGGCGGGCCTCGGTCCCGGAGGGCGACCTCTGGCTGGGGGCGACCTCGACCTGTGGAGCGCTGGGCACCCTCACCCAAGTCCAATAAAAGTCAGGCTTGACTGTTTGTTTGTCGGACGGCAGTCTTGCGCCCGTGACCTCCTCCTCCGCGTCGTCGACGGCCGCCGCGCGCGTGCCGCAGGCCGACCGGACCCGGGCGATGCGGGCACGGCTGCTGGAGGCGACGGTCGAGCTGCTCGTCGAGCGCGGCTTCGCGGGCACCTCGACGACCCTCGTCTCGGACCGGGCGGGCGTGAGCCGGGGCGCGCAGCTGCACCACTTCCCGACCAAGAACGACCTCGTCGTCGCTGCCGTCGAGCACCTCACCGAGCGCCGCGGCGCCGAGCTGGCCGAGGCAGTGGCGCACCTGCCGACGGGTGGACGGCGTACTCGCGCGGTCGTCGAGATGCTCGGCGACCACTTCTCCTCGCCGGTCTTCGCTGCCGCGCTCGAGCTGTGGGTGGCGGCCCGCACCGACGAGGCCCTGCTCGCCGCCGTCGGCCCGCTGGAGCAGCGGGTCGGCCGCGAGGCGCACCGGATGACGGTCGCCGCGCTCGGCGTCGACGAGTCGCGGCCCGGCGTGCGCGAGCTGGTGCAGGCGACCCTCGACCTGGTGCGCGGGCTGGGCCTGGCGTCCACGATCACCGACGACTCCACGCGACGTCGTCGGATCCTGCGGGAGTGGGCCGACGTGCTCGACCGCGAGCTCGAGCGCGACGACGAGGGGACCCGGGAGTGACGGACGTACTGACGCAGGTGCTCGGCGACCTCGAGGCCGAGGGGGACCGGCTCGCGCAGCTGGTGGCCGGCCTCGACGAGGCCGGATGGCGTACGCCGACGCCCGCTCCCGGCTGGGACGTCGCGACCCAGGTCGCCCACCTCGCGTGGACCGACGAGGTCGCCGTCGCGGCGGCGACCGACAAGGAGGCGTGGGACGAGGTCGTCCTCGGCGCCATCGCCGACCCCGCGGGCTACGTCGACGAGCAGGCGCTCGCCATCGCCCTGGAGCCCGGCCTCCTCGAGCGCTGGCACCGCGCGCGGGCCGACCTCCGCGCGACGCTCGTCGCGATGCCGCGGGGAGAGAAGATGCCGTGGTTCGGTCCGCCGATGTCGCCCACCTCGATGGCGACCGCCCGGCTCATGGAGACGTGGGCCCACAGCCTCGACGTGCACGAGGGCCTCGGCGTCCCGTTCGACGACACCGACCGGATCCGCCACGTCGCCCACCTCGGCGTCCGCACCCGCGGCTTCGCCTTCGCCGTGCACGGTCTCGACGTCCCCGCCGAGGAGTTCCGCGTCGACCTCGTCGCGCCGTCCGGCGAGGTGTGGTCGTGGGGACCGGAGGACGCCGCGCAGACGCTCACCGGCACCGCCGGCGACTTCTGCCGGCTCGTCACCCAGCGGCTCCACCGCGCCGACACCGACCTCGTCGCCACCGGCGCCGACGTCGACCGGTGGCTCGACATCGCCCAGGCCTTCGCGGGCCGACCGGGCGAGGGACGGAGCCGGAAGTGACCGCCTCGACCAGCGGTGTGGTGAGGATCGGCAACTGCTCCGGCTTCTACGGCGACCGGCTGAGCGCGATGCGCCAGATGCTGGAGGGCGGCGAGCTCGACGTGCTGACCGGTGACTACCTCGCCGAGCTCACGATGCTCATCCTCGGCAAGGACCAGCTCAAGGACCCCTCGCTCGGCTACGCCCGCACCTTCGTCCGCCAGCTCGAGGACTGCCTCGGACTGGCGCTGGAGAAGGGCGTGCGGATCGTCGCCAATGCCGGCGGCCTCAACCCCGCCGGCCTGGCCGACAAGGTGCGTGAGGTCGCCACGGCGCTCGGCCTCCACCCGCTGGTCGCCCACGTCGAGGGCGACGACGTGCGCCACCTCTCCTTCACCGACGCCCTCACCGCCAACGCCTACCTCGGCGGCTTCGGCATCGCCGCGGCGCTGAGCGCGGGCGCGGACGTCGTCGTCACCGGCCGGGTCACCGACGCCTCCCTCGTCGTCGGTCCGGCCGTCGCGCACCACGGCTGGACCCCGACGTCGTACGACGAGCTGGCGGGCGCGGTCGTCGCCGGCCACGTCATCGAGTGTGGCACCCAGGCGACCGGCGGCAACTTCAGCGGCTTCCTCGACCTGCCCCATCGCGACCGGCCGCTCGGCTTCCCGGTCGCGGAGGTCGCGGCCGACGGGTCGAGCGTCATCACGAAGCACGCCGGCACCGGGGGCGCGGTCACCGTCGACACCGTCACCGCGCAGCTCGTCTACGAGATCCAGTCGACGCGCTACCTCGGTCCCGACGTGACCGCGCACCTCGACTCCGTCCGGCTCGAGCAGCAGGCCGAGGACCGGGTCGCGATCCTCGGCGTCACCGGCGAGGCCCCGCCCGAGCGGCTCAAGGTGTGCGTCAACGAGCTCGGAGGCTGGCGCAACCAGGTGGAGCTCGTCCTCACGGGCCTCGACGTCGCGGCCAAGGCCGCCTGGGTGCGCGAGCAGCTCGGGCCGCGGCTCACGGCGGCCGAGGTGACGTGGTCGGAGCTCAGCGAGCCGACCGCGGACGCCGACTCCCAGGAGGCTGCCTCCACCCTGCTGCGCTGCACGGTGAAGGACCCCTCGCCCGACCCGGTCGGCCGCGCCTTCACCGCCGCGGCCGTCGAGCTCGCGCTCGGCTCCTACCCCGGCTTCACGATGACGGCCCCGCCCGCGCCGGCCACGCCGTTCGGCGTCTACCGCGCCGAGTACGTCGACCGTGCGGACGTGACGCACACGGTCGTCCACGCGGACGGCCGACGGGAGGTCGTCGCCGACCCGACGGCGTACACCGCCGAGGCCGACGCCCCGGGCCGGCGCCCGTCGCCCTACCCGGCGCGGCCGGACACGCTCACCCGCCGCCTGCCGCTCGGGACCTTCGTCCACGCCCGCTCGGGCGACAAGGGCGGTGACGCCAACATCGGTCTCTGGGTCGCGCACGACGGCGTCGACCCGGCGACGTACGACGCCCGCGTGCAGTGGCTGTTCAAGCTGATGTCGCCGCGCGGCATCCCCACGCTGCTGCCGGAAGCGGCCGACCTCGACGTCGACGTCTGGCTGCTGCCCCACCTCGGTGCGGTCAACCTCGTCGTCCACGGCCTGCTCGGCCAGGGCGTGGCCGCCTCCACCCGGTTCGACCCGCAGGCCAAGGCGCTCGGTGAGTGGCTGCGCTCGCGGTTGGTCTCGATCGAGGAGAGCCTCGTATGACTGCCGAACGCGAGGCGCTCCGGGCGACGGCGGCGGAGTTCGTCCGTCGCGAGGTCGTGCCGCACCTGCAGGAGTGGGAGGACGCCGGGGAGATCCCGCGCGCGCTTCACCGCACGGCCGGTGACCTCGGCCTGCTCGGCGCCGCGTTCCCCGAGGAGGTCGGCGGCGGTGGCGGTGACCTGGTCGACAGCATCGTGCTGCAGGAGGCGATGTTCGACGCGGGCGCGTCGAGCGGCCTGATGGCCGGGCTGTTCACGGCCGGCATCGCGCTGCCCCACATCGCTGCCAGCGGCAACGCCGACCTCGTCGAGCGGTTCGTCCGGCCGACGCTGGCCGGCGACACGATCGGGTCGCTGGCCATCACCGAGCCCGGCGGCGGATCGGACGTCGCCCGCATCACGACGCGGGCGGAGCTGGTCCGGGGGAGCGACGGTGACCACTACGTCGTCAACGGCGCCAAGACCTTCATCACCTCCGGTGTCCGCGCCGACTTCGTGACCACCGCGGTCCGCACGGGAGGCCCCGGCCACGGCGGCATCTCGCTGCTGGTCGTCGAGAAGGGGACGCCCGGATTCACCGTCACCCGGTCGCTGCGGAAGATGGGGTGGCACTGCTCCGACACCGCCGAGCTGGCGTTCGTCGACGCGACGGTCCCGGCCGCCAACCTGGTCGGGGCGGAGAACTCGGGTTTCGGCCAGATCGCGGACCAGTTCGTCGTCGAGCGGATCGCGCTGGCGGTCCACGGCTACGGCATCGCCGCCCGCTCGCTCGACCTCGCGGCGGCGTACGCCCGCGAGCGCGAGACGTTCGGCCGTCCGCTGTCGGCGCACCAGTCCGTCCAGCACACGCTGGTCGAGATGCGGCGCCAGGTCGAGGTCGCGCGGACCTACACGCGCGACGTGGCCGCGCGGCACGCCGCGGGGGAATTCGTCGTCGCAGAGGCCTGCCTGGCCAAGCAGACCGCGGTCGACTGCGCGGCGTACGTCTGCGACCGAGCGGTGCAGCTCTTCGGCGGCACCGGCTACATGCACGGCACCGAGGTGGAGCGGCACTACCGCGACGCCCGGCTCCTGCCGATCGGGGGCGGCGCCGACGAGGTGCTGCGCGACCTGACGGCCAAGCTCCTGGGCTATGCGTCATGAGAGGAACACGATGATCAAGCTGCCGTCGCTCGGCGACGAGGTGTCGCTCTGGATGGACGCCCCGCCCGCCGAGGTCTGGGACCTCGTCAGTGACGTGACACGGATCGGGGAGTTCAGCCCGGAGACGTTCGAGGCGAAGTGGACCCGCGGCTCCACCGGACCGGAGGAGGGCGCCTACTTCGCCGGTCACGTGAAGCGCAACGGGGTCGGTCCGACGTACTGGTCGCCGTGCCGCGTCACCGCCTGCGAGCCGGAGCGCGCCTTCGAGTTCTCCGTCGGCACCGACGCGGTGACCGTCAACAACTGGGGCTACCGCCTCGAGCCGAAGGACGGCGGGACGCAGGTCACGGAGTACTTCCGCCTCGACCCCAACCTGCCAACCCGCCTCTACTGGCTGGTCCTCGGTCCGCTCCGCCGCCGGACCAACCGCCGCGGGATGCGGACGACCCTCGAGCGGATGAAGGCGGTGGTCGAGGCATGAGCACGGTCTCTGCGAACCGCGAGGCGATGCTCGAGAAGCTCGCCGACCTCGACGCCCAGCACGCGGTCGCGGTCGCGGGTGGCGGGGAGAAGTACGTCGAGCGCCACCACGCCCGCGGCAAGCTCGCGGCCCGCGAGCGGATCGAGCTGCTCCTCGACCCCGGGTCGGCGTTCCTGGAGCTCTCGCCGCTGGCCGGGTGGGGCTCGGACTTCACCGTCGGCGCCTCCGTCGTCACCGGCATCGGTGTCGTCGAGGGCGTGGAGTGCGTGATCAGCGCCAACGACCCCACCGTCAAGGGCGGCGCCTCCAACCCGTGGACGGTGAAGAAGATCTTCCGCGCCTCGCAGATCGCCGAGGAGAACAACCTCCCGACGATCTCCCTCGTCGAGTCGGGCGGCGCGGACCTGCCGACGCAGAAGGAGATCTTCATCCCCGGCGGTCGCCTCTTCCGCGACCTGACGCGGGCGTCCGCGCGGCGGCAGCCGACGATCGCCCTGGTCTTCGGCAACTCGACCGCCGGCGGGGCGTACGTCCCCGGCATGAGCGACTACACCGTCTTCGTCCGCGGCGGCGCGAAGGTCTTCCTCGGCGGTCCGCCGCTGGTGAAGATGGCGACCGGTGAGGAGTCCGACGACGAGTCGCTCGGCGGCGCCGAGATGCACGCCCGGGTCTCCGGCCTCGCCGACTACCTCGCCGAGGACGAGCACGACGCCATCCGTATCGGGCGCCGGATCGTCGCCCGCCTCAACCGCCGGAAGCCCGTCCCACCGTTGGTCGAGGAGGTCGCGCAGCGACCGTCACGAGACCGGATGGCCGCCGGTGGTCTCGTGACAGGCGCCAGGGCGCCTTCCTCGACCAGCGGCGGTTGGGCCGAGCCCGAAGCCGACCCCGAGGGCCTGCTCGACCTGGTCCCGACGGACCTCAAGGAGCCGTTCGACCCGCGCGAGGTGATCGTGCGGGTCGTCGACGGGACGAGCGGGCGCAACGGCCGGCCGTTCGACGAGTTCAAGCCGCTCTACGGCACCTCCCTCGTCACCGGCTGGGCGCAGCTGCACGGCCGCCCGATCGGCATCCTCGCCAACGCCCAGGGCGTGCTCTTCTCCGAGGAGGCGCAGAAGGCGACGCAGTTCATCCAGCTCGCCAACCAGGCCGACACCCCGCTGCTGTTCCTGCACAACACCACCGGCTACATGGTCGGCAAGGAGTACGAGCAGGGCGGCATCATCAAGCACGGGGCGATGATGATCAACGCCGTCTCCAACAGCACGGTGCCGCACCTCAGCGTGATCATGGGTGCGTCCTACGGAGCCGGCAACTACGGCATGAACGGCCGCGCCTACGACCCGCGCTTCCTCTTCGCCTGGCCCAGCGCCAAGTCGGCCGTGATGGGCCCGGCCCAGCTCGCCGGCGTGCTGTCGATCGTCGCCCGCGCGGCGGCCGAGGGCAAGGGACAGGCGTACGACGAGGAGGGCGACGCCGGCATGCGGGCGATGGTCGAGCAGATGGTCGAGGAGCAGTCGCTGCCCTACGTCCTGTCCGGGATGCTCTACGACGACGGCGTCATCGACCCTCGCGACACCCGCACCGTGCTGGCCATCTGCCTCAGCGTCATCGAGAACGCACCGATCAAGGGTGCCGAGGGATTCGGGGTGTTCCGGCCGTGATCAAGCGAGCAGCGGCGTGCGAGGAACGAGCGCGTCGCGTCGGCGAGACGAGGTTGAGCAAGCCCCGCGACCGAGGTGCGGGGTCGCGACGGGGGCGTCGAAACCAGGGAGCCCAGCAATGATTCGAAGACTGTTGGTCGCCAACCGCGGCGAGATCGCCCGTCGCGTCTTCGCCACCTGCCGGCGGCTGGGCATCGAGACCGTCGCGGTCCACTCCGACGCCGACGCCGGGCTGCCGTTCGTGGCCGAGGCGGACCGGGCCGTCCGGCTCCCCGGCAACGCGCCCGCCGACACCTACCTCCGCGCCGACCTTGTCATCGAGGCGGCCCACAGGTCCGGTGCCGACGCGATCCATCCCGGCTACGGCTTCCTGTCCGAGAACGCCGCCTTCGCCCGGGCCGTCATCGACGCCGGCCTGACCTGGGTCGGACCGCCGCCCGAGGCGATCAAGGCCATGGGCGACAAGGTCCGCGCCAAGGCGATCGCCGAGCAGGCCGGCGTACCGGTCATGCCCACCTGGCTCCCAGGCGACCTCGTCGGTGGTCGAGCAGCCGGTCCGAGGGACGAGGACCGGCGTATCGAGACCCCGCTGCTGGTGAAGGCGTCGGCCGGTGGCGGCGGCCGCGGCATGCGCGTCGTACGCACCCTCGACCGGCTCGAGGCCGAGATCGAGGCGGCGCGGGCGGAGGCCGAGTCGGCGTTCGGCGACGGCACGGTCTTCGTCGAGCCCTACGTCGAGGCCGGGCGCCACGTCGAGGTGCAGGTGATGGCGGACGCCTCGGGTGCCCGCGCGCTCGGCACCCGCGACTGCTCGGTGCAGCGTCGCCACCAGAAGGTCGTCGAGGAGGCGCCGGCCCCGGGTCTGCCCGCCGCGACCGAGGAGGCCATGTGCGCGGCCGCCGAGAGCCTGGCCGAGGGCATCGGCTACCGCGGAGCTGGCACCGTCGAGTTCCTGTACGACCCGACGGCTGACCGCTTCTTCTTCCTCGAGATGAACACCCGGCTCCAGGTCGAGCACCCGGTCACCGAGCTGGTCCGCGGGCTCGACCTGGTCGAGCATCAGATCGCGGTCGCCGAAGGCCGCGGCCTCGGTCTCGTGACAGGACTCCGTCCTTCCTCGACCAGCGACGGTGTGCGCGGGCACGCCATCGAGGTGCGGCTCTACGCCGAGGACGCGTCGTACGTCCCCCAGAGCGGGCGGCTGGTCACCTTTGACCTGCCGGCCGACGGCGAGCTCGCCCTGCTCGCGTCCTCCGGCATCCGCGTGGACAGCGGCTTCGTCTCGGGCGACGAGGTGTCGACGTTCTACGACGCCATGCTGGCCAAGGTGGTGGCGTGGGCGCCGACCCGCGAGCAGGCGATCCGGATGCTCGTCGCGGCTCTTCGCCGGGCCCGCATCCACGGTGTGACGACGAACCGCGACCAGCTGGTCGAGATCCTCACCGACCCGGTGTTCGTGGCCGGCGAGATGACGACGACCTGGCTGGAGTCGCGTCCGATTCCCGCTGAGTCTCCTGGAGACTCACCGTCCATCGACCGCACCGCGCTCGTGGCCGGCGCGCTGATGCTCGCAGCCGACGACGCGGCGCGGCGCGCCGTCCAGCAGGGCGTCCCCGCCGCCTGGCGCAACGTCGTCAGCCAGCCGCAGCGGACGACGTTCGACGGGCACGACCCGGTCGAGTGGTGGGGCACGCGCGGCGGGTTCACCGTCGACGGCGTGACCGTCATCGAGGTCTCACCGACCCACGCCCGGCTCGAGGTCGGCGGTGTCGTCACGGAGACGCGCGGACACATCTCGTCCGAGCGCCCCGGCTCCCCGCGCGAGGTGTGGGTCGACGGCCCGGTTGGGTCCGCGCGTCTCCGCGAGGTGCCGCGCTTCACTGATCCGGCCGACGCGGTGGCGAGCGGCTCGCTGCTCGCGCCGATGCCCGGCACGGTCGTGGCGGTCAAGGTGGAGGCCGGTGCCGAGGTGGCCGCGGGCGACGTCGTCCTCGTGCTCGAGGCCATGAAGATGCAGCACACCGTGACGGCGCCCCACGACGGCACCGTCGCCGAGATCAACGTCGAGCCCGGGTCGCAGGTCGCGTCCGGGGAGGTCCTGGCAGTAGTGGAAGGGCACACAACATGAGCAGCTTCACCGAGACCGAGGAACGTCAGGAGCTGCGCCGCCAGGTGGCACGGCTGGCGAGCGGCTACGGACGCGACTGGTTCGTCGAGCGCGCCCGCTCCGGCGAGAAGACGACCGAGCTGTGGCTCGAGATCGGCAAGGCCGGCTACCTCGGCATCAACATCCCGGAGGAGTACGGCGGCGGGGGCGGCGGCATCGGCGACGTGGCCGCGGTCTGCGAGGAGCTCGCCGCGCAGGGTTGCCCGCTGCTGATGATGGTCGTCAGCCCGGCGATCTGCGGCACCGTCATCGCCCGCTACGGCACCGAGGAGCAGAAGCAGCAGTGGCTGCCCGGGATCTGCGACGGCACCGCCACGATGGCCTTCGCGATCACCGAGCCCGACGCCGGCACCAACTCGCACAACATCACGACCACCGCCCGCCGCGACGGCGACGAGTGGGTGCTCAAGGGCCAGAAGATCTACATCTCCGGTGTCGACGAGGCCGCCAACGTGCTCGTCGTGGCCCGCGCGGAGGACGCGAGGACGGGCAAGCTCAAGCCGTGCCTGTTCGTCGTCCCGACGGACGCCGCCGGCCTCGAGTACACCGCCATCCCGATGGAGATCGTCAGCCCCGAGAAGCAGTTCCAGGTCTTCATCGACGACGTCCGGCTCCCGCGCGAGGCGCTGGTCGGCGACGAGGACGGCGGGCTGGTGCAGCTCTTCGCCGGCCTCAACCCCGAGCGGATCATGGCGGCCTCCTTCTCGACCGGCCTGGCCCGCCACGCCCTCGCCAAGGCGTCGTCGTACGCCAAGGAGCGCACGGTCTTCAAGGCCCCCATCGGCTCCCACCAGGCCATCGCCCACCCGCTCGCGACGGCCCACATCGAGAACGAGCTGGCTCGGCTGATGACGCAGAAGGCGTCCGCGCTGGTCGACGCCGGCGACGACATGGCAGCCGGCGAGGCCGCCAACATGGCGAAGTACGCCGCCGCCGAGGCCGCCGTGCACGCGGTCGACGCGGCCGTGCAGACCCACGGCGGCAACGGCATCACGCAGGAGTACGGCATGGCCGGCCTGCTGGTCGCCGCCCGCGCCGGGCGGATCGCCCCGGTCAGCCGGGAGATGATCCTCAACTTCGTCGCGATGCACAGCCTGGGGCTGCCGAAGTCCTACTGAGCCGACCCGGCCGGCGCGCCCCGCTCACCCCAAGGGCGGGATGTTGGCGTTGCCACGGAAGACGTTGTCCGGGTCCCAGGCGGTCTTGAGCGTCCGCAGCCGCTCCCACTGCACGGGGGTGTACGCCTCCTGGACACGTGTCTGCGCGTCGTCGCTGGTGAAGTTCACGTAGACGCCGCGGGTGTGGGGCGCCAACGCGTCGAAAAACCCCCGGACCCAGGCGCGGTGCCGGTCGGCGTCGCCGGCCTGCTCGGGCAACCAGGACGCCACGATGTTGATGTCGTGGCTCGCGTCGCGGTGCGGGAACGCGGTGGCGTCCTCGGGCACCCGGCTCATCGCGCCGCCGAAGCTGAAGATCGGGACGGTCGAGAGCGGGCTGCTGATGGTCGCGAGGTGCTCGCAGATCGTGTCGATCACGTCGCCGGTCAGCGGGCCCAGGCGGTGCGACTTCCAGTAGTAGTGCCGCCCGTGCGGCACCGCCGGGTCCAGGAACTTCTGGTGCGCCACGTAGGGCTTGGGCGCGATCGTGTCGAGCACGGGGTGGCCGAGAGCGCGGACCGGGGCCAGCACCCGCTCGCCCTCCTCCACCGGGCCGGCGTACGTCGCCACCAGGCCGATGATCGGCCTGCCGTGGAGGTGCTCCGGGAAGAGCGGCAGGGCCGGAGCAAGCCGGAGGTTGGCCATCAGGCCCACCTCGTCGGGTGCGTCGGCCATGAAGTCGCGCAGGAAGGCGAGCACGGTCGGGGCCTCGTCCGCCGGCCACGCGACCAGGCCGGCCAGGATCGTCGGTCCGAGAGGCTGCAGCTCGAAAGTGAAGTCGGTGACGACGCCGAAGTTGCCGCCGCCCCCGCGCAACCCCCAGAACAGGTCGGGGTTCTCGGTCTCTGAGGCGCGCACGATCGAGCCGTCGGCGACCACGACCTGGCACGACCTCAGCGCGTCGATCGCCAGCCCCAGCTTGCGCATCAGGTGGCCGATCCCGCCGCCGAGCGTCAGCCCGGCGATGCCGGTGTGGCTGATGTAGCCGCTGGTCATCGCCAGCCCGAAGGCCTGGCCCTCCCGGTCGACGTGGGCGTTGAGGGCTCCGCCCTGCGCCGCCACCGTCCGGGTCGTCGGATCGACGACGGCTCCCCGCATGCCGGACAGGTCGACCACGACGCCGTCGTCCACGAGCGAATGGCCGGCGATGCCGTGGCCTCCCCCTCGTACGGCCACGGGCAGCCCGCGGTCACGCGCCCACCGAAGCGCCGCGGCGACGTCGCTGGCCCCCTGGCAGCGGGCGAGGACCGCGGGGCGGCGGTCGATCTCGCCGTTCCAGATGCGTCGCTGGTCCTCGTACGCCGGGTGGGCGGGCGTGATCAGGTCTCCCGCGAAGTCGTCCGCCAGCGCGGCGGTGGCGGAGATGTCGAGCACGGTCATGGTCTTCTCCCTCGTGTGGTGTGGTGCCCGACCACAGTGCGACCCGCCCGCCTCGGCCCGCGAGTATCGATCCTGTACTGGTACAGAACCCATAGCGGTCCTACCGTCGGAGGATGGCGACGACGTACGGCCAGTTCTGCCCGGTGGCGATGGCCTCGGAGGTGCTCACCGAGAGGTGGACCCCGCTGGTGGTCCGCGAGCTCCTGTGCGGCAGCACGCGATTCAACGACCTGCGCCGTGGGGTCCCGCTCATGTCACCCGCGCTGCTGTCCAAGCGTCTCAAGACGCTCGAGCGTGTCGGCGTCGTCGACCACGTCGGCGGCGAGTACCACCTGACCGCGGCCGGCAAGGAGCTGTGGCCGGTGATCGAGTCGATGGGGGTCTGGGGTCAGCGCTGGGCGCGCGGCGACGTGATCGTCAAGAACTACGACGCCTCGCTCCTCATGTGGGACATCCACCGCAACGTCGACGTCGACGCGCTGCCCGAGCACCGCGTCGTGGTCCACTTCCACCTGCAGGGGTCGAGCGACAGGAAGAGCCATTTCTGGCTGGTGCTGGAGTCGCCGACGGTGGACCTGTGCCTGACCGACCCGGGCCACGACGTCGACCTGGAGGTCGCGGGGCACGTCGAGACGATGATCGACTACTGGATGGGGCGACGCGACCTCATCGGCGCGGTGCGGTCCGGCGACCTGGAGGTCGCCGGACCGCGGCCGCTGGTGCGGGCGCTGCCGACCTGGTTCACCCGCAGTGTCTTCGCGCCCGTGCCGCTGCCGCAGGACGCGGCGGCCCCCGCCTGAGACCGGCGAACTGCCTTCATGGTGTCGGTGCGCGGTGGCAGGATCGCGCCGTGGCCCTCGCCGACCGTCCCCTCGTGCCCGAGGAGTGGGTGCTGCGCATCGACGCGGTGCTGGGTGTGCTCCCGCGGTGCCGGCAGGAGTCGGCGTGGACCGGCACGCGGTGGCGCGTGGGCAGTGCGACGGTGGCCCACGTCTTCGGCGGGGAGGACCAGCTCTTCCGGATCACCTTCCGCGGCGAGCCCGACGAGGTGGCCGCCTTCGAGCACATGGGTGATCCCTACTTCCGCTCCGGGTGGGGCGGCAACGCCATCGGCATGCTCCTCGACGCCGACACCGACTGGGACGAGCTCGCCGAGCTGCTCACCGACTCCTACTGCCTCCAGGCGCCCGCGCACCTCGCCGAGCAGGTCGCCCGCCCCGGCGCCTGAGCGCGCCGTCTCGTCGCGAGCCTCCCGGCAGGATGGGGCCCATGACCGGTACGTCGCGCGGCCGCCTCGTCGGGCTGGACGTCGCCCGGTGCCTCGCGCTGCTCGGCATGGTGGCCACCCACGTGCTGGACGAGCGGACGCCTGCCGGCGACCTCACCACCGCGCAGTGGCTGGCCGGAGGGCGGGCGTCGGCACTCTTCGCCGTGCTCGCCGGGGTGAGTCTCGCGCTGATGACCCGCGAGCCGCTGCGAGGTCGGCCGCTCGCGCGGCGCACCCTCGGCATCGCCGTACGGGCGCTGCTGATCGGCGTGCTCGGCCTGCTGCTCGGCGGCCTGGACACCGGCATCGCCATCATCCTCACCTACTACGGCGTGCTGTTCGTCCTGGGCCTGCCGTTCACGCTCCTGGGGGTCCGCTCGCTCCTGCCACTGACCGTCGCCTGGGTCGCCCTCGCGCCGGTGGTCTCACACCTGGTGCGGCCGCACCTGCCGGAGCGGGGCTTCGACAGCCCGACCTTCGAGCAGCTGGCCGACCCTGGGCAGCTGGCGAGCGAGCTGCTCCTCACCGGCTACTACCCCGTCGTGCCGTGGCTGGCCTACCTCCTCGCCGGTCTCGTGCTCGGTCGCCTCGACCTGCGCGACACCTCGCTGCTCGGCGGGCTGGCCCTCGGTGGCCTCTCGGTGGCGGTGCTCGCGACGCAGGTCTCGCGGACGCTGGTCGATCCGGCGGTGGCGTCGGAGAACGCGACCGGGATGTTCGGCACGACGCCCGCCGACGGCGACTGGAGCTGGCTGCTGCTCGTCGCGCCGCACTCGGCGACGCCGTTCGACCTCGCCCAGACCATCGGCAGCGCCGTCCTGGTGATCTCGCTCTGCCTGCTCGCGGAGAGGCTGCTGCCCCGGCCGGCGACCGCCGTGCTCGCCGTCCTGTTCGGTGCGGGCGCGGCGACGCTCACGCTCTACTCCCTCCACGTCGTGATGCGCACCGAGGCGGTGTGGCCGCCGGAGGAGCCCTCGACCTACGGCACCCACGTCGTGGTGCTGCTGGCGATCGGGGCGGCGCTCCGGCTGCTCCGGGTCCGCGGCCCGCTCGAGGCTGCGGCGAGCCTGCCGGTCCGGGTCGCCCGACGGGCGGGTGCCCCAGAGCCTCACCGCAGCGGCACGAACCGGTAGCGCCCGTGCGCGGTGATGACGGCCCCCGGGTTGGTCACCCGCAGCATCGTCCCGTCCACCGGCACCACCAGGATCCCGTCGTCGGCGAGCTGGTCGACCAGGGCGACGGGCAGCGCGTCGGCCATCGCGGAGACGAGGATGCGGTCGTACGGCGCTCCGTCGGCGTCGCCGAGCACACCCGGCTCGGCCTGTCGGATCGACGCCCACGGGCGGTCGGTGCGCGCCAGGTTGCCGGAGCCGAACGACACGAGCTCCGGCTCCAGCTCGACGCCCAGCACCGACCCGGCCGGCCCCACCAGGTGCGCCAGCAGCGCGGTCGTCCACCCGCTCCCCGACCCGACGTCGAGCACCCGCTGCCCGGGGCGGACGTCGAGCAGCCGCAGCATGTCGTCGACGGTGCGGGGCTGGGAGTTGGTCTGGCCCGCCGCGATCCCCAGCGGACCGTCGTACGACGCACGCCGCCGCACCCCGCGCGGGAGGAAGTCCCGGCGCGGGGTGGCGTCGAACGCCGCGGTGACCTGGTCCATCAGACCTCGCTCAGACCCAGTGGTTGTCGTGCTCTCGCATGAACCGGTCGTAGGCGTCGCCGTCGAGGTTGCCCATCCCGGCGGCCAGCCCCCCGAAGTAGGCCTCGCGCGGCGCGCCCGGCGCGAAGTGGAGGAGCATCTTGGCGGCCCCGTCCTGGTTGCGGAAGCCGTGGATCCCGCCCGCCGGGACGTGGGCGAAGTCGCCGGCGCGGCACCGCACCCAGTCGGTGCCGTCGTAGATCGTGACGGTGCCCTCCAGCACGTAGAACGACTCGGTGATCGTGCGGTGGAAGTGAGCGCCGGGGCCGCTCTCGGGGCCGGCGAACTCCCACCGGTAGAGGCCGAAGGTGCCCTGGGTGGCGGCACCCTGGGCGAGGTAGAAGACCTTGTTGCCGTTGGGGTAGACCACGGCCGGCTCGACGTCGGCCGGCACCACGTGGGCCGACACCTCGCCGGAGTCGCCGTGGTAGATCGGCGGGGGGTAGCTCATCGAGGTCCCTTCAGGCCGTGGCCGGCTGGTTGATGCGGACGTGGTTGCCGAACGGGTCGCGGATGCCGAAGTCGGTGCCGTAGGGCTGCTCGACCGGCTCCTGGGTGATCTCGACGCCCGCCTCGCGGAGCGCGGCATACGTCGCGTGCACGTCGTCGCTGAGCAGGAAGACACCGCCGAGCGCGCCCTTGGCCACGAGCTCGCGCACCTGCGCGGCGGTCGCCTCGTCGTGCATCGGCGCCCCGACGAGCTCGAGCAGGATCGAGGTGTCCTGGCCCGGGACCCCGACGGTCAGCCAGCGCATGAAGCCGAGGTCGATGTCGTCGCGCACCTCGAAGCCGAGGTGGGTGGTGTAGAAGTCGAGCGCCTCGTCCTGGTCGAGGACCGGCACGCTGCGGATGTGGAGGCTGGTGATGTGATTGGTGTTCATGTCGACGACGCTAGCCAGCGACGACCCCCTCCCGCTTCTCCGAAAGCACTGTTGTGAGCCCCACTGTCCTCGCGGCCTGGTCCGGCCCGGCCGGCGGCGTCACGCGCTCGCGGGGCCGCGTCCACGCGGCGATGAAGCACGACGGCACCGCGACCGGGGTGTGGCGCGCCCGGAACTCCGTGGGTGAGCAGCCGACGACGTTGCTGAAGGTGCGGCTGAAGGTGCCGAGGCTGGCGAACCCGACGTCCCACGCCACGTCGGTCACCGGTCGGTCGGTCTGGCGCAGCAGTGTCATCGCCCGCTCCACCCGACGCCGCTGGAGGTAGCGGTGCGGCGTCTCGCCGTAGACCTCCTTGAACACCCGCCCGAACTGCGACACCGACAGGTGCGCGATTGCGGCGAGGGTGGGTACGTCGAGGGGCTCGGCGTAGCGGCGATCCATCTCGTCGCGGGCGCGCAGCATCCGTCGGTTGGTGTCCTCCTGCGCAGAGAGCGGCCGGCCCATGCCGAGGAACCTAACGCGTGCCGGGGACGGGTGGGGCCGAGCGGGGACACGACAACGGCATGACCCCGGTGGAGGGCCATGCCGTTGCCTGTGCGTTGGTAGGACGTGGATCTCGCAGTTCTGGGGGGATCCCGTGGCGTCGGCGGGAGGTCGACGTACGGGGCGCGAGAGCCGGTGCTGCGGAACGCGGCCGCCGCCGGGAGTCACCCGGACGCGTGTGGGCCGCCCCCCTTGTCCGGACTCCCCGGACTCCCCGGGCTGCCGGGGCCGGTCGGAGTCGTGGCGGGGCTGGCTGGAGTGGTGGGGGCTGCCGGCGTGGGTATCGGTATCGGGCTCGGGCTCGGGCTCGGCGAGCTGCCGGACCTCCCGGGCCCGTTGCCGTTGCTGGTCTGGCTGGTCGGGCTCGGCTGGGCGGTGGAGCTGCTGCTCTGGTTGCCGTTCGTGGGCAGGTCGGTGGGCTTGCCCGGGGAGGGGCTGGGCTTGCCGGGAGACGGGGTCGGCTTGTCCGGCGAGGGGGTGGGGTTGGCGGGAGACGGGGTGGGCTTGACCGGGGAGGGGGTGGGCTTTCCGGTCTGCGTCGGCGGACCGATGAGGTCGACGCAGTAGGTGGCGATCCGGTCGGCGCCCCCGGCCTGGGTCGCGAGCGCGAGGAAGGCGGCGCTGTCGAGCGACGAGCCGGCGTCGGAGGGGTCGGCGGCCTGGAAGGCACGGCAGAGGCCCTCGTAGCTGGGCGACGGGGTGGCCGACCCGTCGGAGGTCTCGGACGGCGTTTCGGACGGGGTCTCGGACTGGCCCTCGGACTGGCCGTCGGACGGGGTGGCTGACGAAGTGGCGGACGGAGACCCGGGCGACCGCGTCGGGGTCGAGGAGCCGGTCGACCCGGGGGCACCGGGGGAGCCGTCGGTGGACCCGGAGGGACTGCCGCCGTCGTCGGAGGTGACGGAGCCGTCTGCGCCGCGCGGTGCATCGGCCGTGGACTCGCTGGCCCGGTCGGATGCCTGGCCCGGGAGTCCGGGAAGGCCCGGGAGTCCGGGCAGGTTGGGCAGGCCCGGCAGGTCGGTCGAGCTGGCAAGGGCGAAGCCGCCCGAGGTGAGAGCGACGACGGCGCCGGTCGCGACGACCGCCCGGGCGGCGGCGCGGCTCCCGAGGCGCGAGGGCGAGACGTAGCCGCTCCTGGACGCAGGTGCCGGCGTGACTCGCGCGGCCTGGAAGGCCGCTGCCGCCCTGTCCTCGCCGCGGAGCTCGCTGGGGTTGGCAGGGGCACTGGCGGCGGTGAGGGCCCGACCTAGGGCGCTGTCGTGCTCCGCGGGGGCGTCGAGCAGGCGCTCGGCATCACGGCGGGACAGGCGGGGGTCCGGGGTGCTCATCTCACTCCCTTCAGCGTCATGGTGGTCACAGGTGTTACGGCTCCTCGCGGATTCGCTTGCCCAGCTGCTTGAGGCCGCGGTGGGCCGCGGCGCGCACGGCACCGGGGCGCTTGCCGAGGATGCGGGCCGCGGTGGGGGCGTCGAAGCCGAGCACCGTGCGCAGCATGATGGCCTCGGCCTGGTCGCGGGGCAGGGCGCCGATCAGCCGGATGACGGCCTCGGAGCCGACCTTGCCGATGGTGTCGCCCTCGACGTCGACGTCGTCGGGGAGGTCCACGAGGTCCTCGACCGATCCGTCCACCACCGGCCGGCGCCGGGCGTGGCGGAGGTGGTCGAGCGCCCGGTTGCGGCCGATGGTGGTGATCCACCCGCGGAAGCCGTCGGCGTCGCCGCTGAACCGGTCCAGGTCGCGGAAGGCCTGCGCCCACGCCTCGCTCGCGACGTCCTCGGCCTCGGTGGGACCGACCAGGACGGTGAGGTAGCGCACGAGCGGTGGCTGGACGTGGCGGTAGACGACGCGGAACGCCGCCTCGTCCCCCGCCTGCATCGCCTCGACGGCGCAGTCGAGCCCCTCCTGCTCACCCACAGGCGCATTGTCACCCGCGGACGGTCCTCACGCCCACCGAACCCCCGGTCGGCGCCCGGGGATCGCGGTCCGCCCTCAGCGCCGCGGGGTGACGTTCATGTTGCCTCGGTGAGGTCGAAGACGGCGATGGGGTCGCTGGTGGGCTGCTTGGAGCCGCCGTCGGGCTCGACCGTGATGCCGACCGCGGCGGCCGCGGAGGCGGACCCGTCGAGGACGACCGTCTGGTCGGGCGAGTCGGGCATCAGCCCGGCGGAGACGAATTCGTCACCGTCGATGAACCACAGCTCGTAGTCCTTGCCCGAGGGGGCGGAGACCATGTCCTCCGTGGTGATCACGGCACGGTCCTGGGACTTCGACCGGGTGATGGTCGCCCGTCCTGCCTCGCCGAGGTCGACCGAGACCTCCTGTGCGTCGGGGGCCTGCAGGACCTGCTCGGCCGCGGTGAGGCGCTCGACGTCGTCGGACGGGGCCCACGGCTGCGTCACCAGGGCGCCGACCCCGGCGATGAGCGCGAGCGCCGCCGCGACCAGAAAGGGAACCCAGCCCCGCCCCCGTGCTGCCGGTCGGTCGGCGTGGCGCGACGGGGAGGCGGTCACCTCGGGGGCGAGCGGGCGGACCTGGGAGATGCCGGCGAGGACCGAGTCGCGCAGCGACGCCGGCGGCGGGACCATACCGGCGCCACGCCGGTGTTCGTCGACTCCGACGAGAGCGGCAACCTGGACCCCGCGCTGGTCGAGAAAGCCATCGAGGACCAGGTCCAGTCGGGTGCGCACGTCGCGGCCGTCGTCCCGGTAGACCTTCTGGGCAAGGTCGCCGACCACGCGCGGGTCGGAGCTGTGGGCGCTCGGCACGGAGTCCCCGTGCTGGTCGACGCTGCTGAGTCCCTGGGCGCGCGCCGCGCCGGCCGCCCCGCCGGCGCTGACGGCCTGGCCGCCGTCGTCTCGTTCAACGGCAACAAGATCATGACGACTTCGGGTGGGGGCGCGCTGCTGTGCGATGACCCCGACATGGCCGCGCGTACTCGGTACCTCGCGACCCAGGCGCGTCAGCCGGTCGTCCACTACGAGCACGTCGACGTCGGCTACAACTACCGGATGTCCAACCTCCTCGCCGCCCTGGGGCGCGCCCAGCTCGAGCGGTTGCCCAGCATGCTGGAACGGCGGCGCGGCTGGCGCCGCCGCTACGCCCAGCTGTTCGCGGACGTCGAGGGCGTCACTCTCTTCGGTGATCCTGACGGCAGGGACGCACCCGCAGGTGAGGACCACGACAACTTCTGGCTCACCTCGGTGATCGTCGACGGGGAAGTGGCAGGTTGGGGCGCCGACGACCTGCGGACGCACCTCGCGGAGGCTGACATCGAGGCCCGTCCGCTGTGGAAGCCGATGCACCTCCAGCCGGTCTTCGCCGGTTGCCCCTCCTACGTCAACGGCACATCCGAGCGCCTGTTCCGGACGGGCCTCTCGCTGCCGAGCGGCTCCGCGCTCACCGACGACCAGTTCGCCCGCGTACAGAACCACGTCCTCACGTTCCTCGAAGGGAAGTCCTCGTGACTGCAACACTCACGTCCCCCACCGTCGCGACCGCCGACGCCGTCGCCGGCAAGACGATCACGATCACGGGAGGCACCGGCTCGTTCGGCTCTGTCATGGCCCGGCACCTCCTCGACGACGGCGCCGCCCGCATCAACATCTTCAGCCGTGACGAGGCCAAGCAGGACCTCATGCGGCGTTCGTTCAACGACGAGCGCGTGCGCTTCTTCCTCGGAGACGTCCGCGACATCGACAGCGTCCGCACCGCCGTGCTCGACGCCGACTTCGTCTTCCACGCGGCTGCACTCAAGCAAGTGCCGTCCTGCGAGTTCTTTCCGCAGCAGGCAGTGAAGACCAACGTCGTGGGCAGCCACAACGTCATCGAGGCCAGCAGTGCCGCCGGTGTGAGGTCCGTCGTGCTCCTCAGCACCGACAAGGCGGTCTACCCCGTCAACGCTATGGGCATGTCCAAGGCGCTGATGGAGAAGACCGCCCAGGCCTTCGCCCGCAACCACCCCGACTCCGACATGACGGTCTCGGTCACGCGCTACGGCAACGTCATGTACTCGCGTGGCTCCGTCATCCCTGCCTTCATCTCCCTCCTCAAGGAGGGCAAGCCGCTCACCATCACCGACCCGCGGATGACTCGGTTCCTCATGTCGCTCGCCGACTCCGTCGACCTCGTCAAGCATGCGTTCGTCCACGCCCAGCCGGGCGACCTCTTCGTGCGCAAGGCGGCGTCGACGACCGTGGCGACGCTCGCCACCGCGGTGGGTCGGGTGTTCGGCCAGGACGAGCCGGAGATCCACCGCATCGGCACCCGGCACGGCGAGAAGCTGCACGAGACGCTGCTGACGCGCGAGGAGATCTCGAAGGCGGCCGACCAGGGCGACTACTTCCGGGTCCCGCTCGACGACCGCGGCCTGCAGTACGAGAAGTACTTCAGCGAGGGCGAGGAGGAGATCGACACGACAACCGACTACTCGTCGGACTCGGTCGCCCTGCTCGACGTCGATCAGACCGTGGCCCTCCTGCGCACGATCCCCGAGGTCGCCGCCGACCCGGAGCTGCTCGCGTGAGGCTGCTCCTGACCGGCGCCGATGGCTTCCTCGGCTGGCACCTGCGCTGCCGCGTCCACGCCACCACCGACCACGAGGTCGTGCCGGTCGGGCGCGCTGACTGGCACCGCCTTCCCGAGCTGGTCGCAGACGTCGACGCGGTGATCCACGTCGCAGGCGTCAACCGCGCCCCGGACGACGAGCTGGTCGGCGGCAACGTTGGTCTCGCCCGAGATGTCGCCGACGCGCTCGAGGGAACGACCGGGACGACGATCGTCTTCGCGAACTCGATCCAGGTCGGCAACGGGTCGGCGTACGCGGCGGGCAAGGAACAGGCCGCCGCGGTGCTGCACGCAGCAGCCGAGCAGACGGGCGGTCGCTTCGTCGACGTGCACCTACCCAACCTCTTCGGGGAGCACGGCCGGCCGGGGTACAACTCCTTCGTGGCGACCTTCGTCGACCGCGCCATCGCGGGCGCGCGCCCGGAGATTGCCGATCGACCCATCGAGCTCCTGCACTCGCAGGGCGCCGCCCAGGCCCTGCTCGACGCACTCGAGCCCGGCGCGACGGGCACTGTGCGTCCGGCCGCCCACCCGACGTCGGTGCAGGCGGTCTGGGACGCGCTCGAGCGGTTCCACGCGACGTACGTCCCAAGCGCCGATGTCCCGGCGATGGCCGACGACTTCGAGCGCGACCTGTTCAACACCTATCGCGCGGCCCTCTTCCCGCAGCACTACCCGCTCGCGCTGGAGCCGCGCAGCGACCAGCGCGGCAGGCTCGTGGAGACGGTGCGCACGCACGGCAGCGGCGGACAGACGTTCGTCTCGACGACCGTGCCCGGCGTCACCCGCGGCATCCACTACCACCTGCACAAGATCGAGCGGTTCGTGGTGCTCGACGGCGAGGCGGTCATCCGGCTGCGTCGCATGTTCCACGACGACGTCCTCGACTTTCCTGTGTCCGGAGATCGGCCCGCGGTGATCGACATGCCGACGATGTGGTCGCACGAGATCACCAACGTCGGCGACGGCCTGCTGACCACCCTCTTCTGGACCGACTCCCTCTTCGACCCCGAGGCACCCGACACCATCCACGAGCCGGTCGTGCGACCGGCCCAGGAGGAGACCGCATGACCAAGGTGATGACCGTCGTCGGGACGCGGCCGGAGATCATCCGGCTCTCCGAGACGATCAAGCTGCTCGACAGCACGGTCGACCACGTGCTGGTGCACACCGGACAGAACTACGACCACAACCTCAACGAGATCTTCTTCTCCGAGCTCGGTCTGCGCACGCCCGACCACCTGCTCGATGTGGACACCAGCAGCCTGGGCCGGGTGCTGGGCGAGGTCCTCATCAAGACCGAAGAGGTGCTGCTCGAGGAGCGCCCTGACGCCGTGCTGGTGCTCGGCGACACCAACAGCTGCCTGGCAGCGGTGATGGCCAAGCGCATGCGCATCCCCGTCTACCACATGGAGGCGGGCAACCGGTGCTTCGACGAGAACGTGCCGGAGGAGACCAACCGGCGCCTCGTCGACCACGTCGCCGACTTCAACCTCGTCTACACCGAGCACGCCCGACGCAACCTGCTCGCCGAGGGGCTGCATCCGCGGCGCATCCTCAAGACCGGCTCGCCGATGAAGGAGGTGCTCGCCGCCCACGCCGACGCGATCGAGGGCTCCGACGCCGTCGAGCGACTTGGGCTCACCCCGCAGGGTTACGTCCTCGTGAGCGCGCACCGCGAGGAGAACGTCGACAACCCCGAGCGGCTCAACCTGCTGCTCGACTGCCTTGAGGGCGTCGTCGCCGACACCGGCATGCCTGTGCTCGTCTCCACCCACCCGCGCACCCGCAAGCGGCTCGACGCGTTGGGCCGGTCAACGGAGGGAATCACCTTCCACGAGCCGCTCGGCTTCCTCGACTACAACAAGCTCCAGAAGCAGTCCTACTGCGTGCTCTCCGACTCGGGCACGATCTCCGAGGAGTCGTCGCTGCTGGACTTCCCGGCGGTCACGCTCCGCGACTCCATCGAGCGTCCCGAAGCGCTCGACTCGGCCTCCATTCTGATGACCGGCCTGGACGCGACCAACGTGGTCGAGGCCGTCCGGTTTGCCGTGTCCGACACTCACCGGGCCTCACGGGTGCCCGACGACTATCGGATCGGTGACTGCTCGCGACGCGCGGTGGGGTTCATCCTGTCGACCCACGCCCGTTACGAGAGCTGGCTCGGGATTCGTACGTCGGCGTGATGGTCCCGCGATCACCTGAACACGAACCGGCGGTGGCCTTCGTCGGGTACGTGGCAAGCCACGAGCGGGTGGCCGCCGACCCGACCCTGAGCTCGGCTGACAACCGCATGCAGCGGGGTTACGCCGCCGCCCTGGCCGAGCAGTTTGCAGACCTCACCATCTTCAGCACCGTGCCCGCGTATCCCGGTCAGGGACCATCGCCCCTCGATGAGGACGATGACGGGCTGCGGGTGCGCCATCTGGGCGCCGCGTCCGGGTGGAGCCGCGCGATCCGCAAACCACTCGCCCTCGCGCGCGAACTCGACAGCTGGGCTCGTGCTCACCGTGGCCGACCAACCCTGCTTCTTCACTACAACACGTTCCTGCTCTACGTGCTGGTGGCAGTCTGGCTCCGCCGCCGCCACGGCACACGCATAGTGCCCGTGGCGATAACCATGCCCTACCGCTCTCCGGACGTCAGGGCGTCTTCGGCCTCCCGCGTGCAGGACTGGCTTTCAGCCCGACTCCTCCGCGGGGTGGACGGCATCGTCGCGATCACGCCTTTCCTTGTCAGCGAGCTCGCCCCAGGTAGACCAGGCCTCGTCATCCGCGGCGCGGTGTTCGACGAGTCCTTGGTCGATGACGGGCTGGGCGAAGAGCCGGCGGCCGACCCGGTCGAGCTTGTTGGTCAGCCAGCCGGGCCCGCCAGTATCGTGTACGCCGGGAACCTCACACCGCGCTACCACTTGGCTGAGGCCGTCGCGATGATGGCCCATCTTCCTGCCGCAGAGTTCGTCCTCCACGTCTACGGCCGCGGCGTGCTGGAGCCAATGGTGCGTGAGGCAGCTGATTCGGCTCCGAACATCACTTTTCATGGCGCGGTCGACGAGTCCGCCGTACCTCCCTTGCTGCGGGACGCCGACGTCCTGTTGGCCCTGCTGACTCCTGATGACGAGATGGCCCGCCTGACCTTCCCTTCGAAGCTCTTTGAATCTCTTGCCAGCGGCACTCCGACCCTCACCACCGACCTGCCGACCTTGGACGATGCCATGCGCGCTCAGCTGGTGGTGGTGACCGACCTCGCCCCGGCGTGCCTCGCGGCCACGGTGACGGATGTTTGCGGACGTACCTCCGCGGAGCGCCTTGCCGCGGCGGCCGGTGCTCAACAGTTCCTGCGGGAGCAGGGCACATGGTCCGCGGTCGGTCGCCGCCTGCGTACGTTTCTAGAAACATTGGAGGCAACTGCCCGATGACAGGACCGGACAGGAAAGATTCCATCAACACGAACCGATCGCTGGTAGGTGTGGATCAGTGGTTCGGTTGGACCCTGGCGCTTTGCTTCGCGTCGGTGTTCCTGGTCGACGTTCCAATGCCGCTGTCGCGCAGTGGCGCCCTGGAGATCGCGTACAGCGACTTCATCGCGGCGGGCATGTGGGCATGGCTGGCGTTTCTCGTCGTGTCCCGCCGCTGGCGTCCGACGTCCGTGTGGTGGGCGCTCATCGTGGTCCTCGCGGTGTTCATCGCGTGCTTCGTGCTTGTCGAGGTCGTCCGTGTCTTGAGGGGCGACGAGGTTCTCCAACCCGTTCTGATCCTGCGCTCGACGCTTTTGCCCGTCATCGCCTACTTGGCCCTGGGAGCGGGCATCGACCGGCCCGACCGAGCTCTCAATTCCGTCGTGCTGTTCATGGCCACGCTGACGCTGTGGCACCTGGGCGAGTGGAACAGCATGCGTATGTCTGACTTTCTGGGGAACTCAATCGTCTACGTGGGCATGCTGGTGATGCTGCTCCCGGTCAGTGTGTTCGTCGCCGCTGGGATCCGTTCGCGCCCTCCTGTCGTGGTGCGGGCAGCTGCGCTGATAAACATGCTTGCAGCACTGGTGTTTCCGGTCTGGGCTGGCTCGCGCGCGGTGACTGGCGTTGCGTTCGTCGGTGTCCTCCTTTGCTTCTTTGTCATGCTCGGCAAGCGGCGCTTCACATGGACGATGGTCGCCACCGCGGGTCTTGCCTTGATGATCCAAGCCTCGATCTGGTGGTTCAACCCGATGGGGTCCGCCTACGGCATCTACCGGCTCGTCCCCCCGCCGTCGTCGATCTTCTCAAGCACCGATGACAGCTTCCGTGCTGAGCTGGACCAGGCTCAACGCGCGACGGCGGTCTCGGAGATGGGCAAGAGTGACGTGGGGCGTTCCGAGCTCTGGACGGCGTCCAGCGAAAAGGTTCTTGAGGATCCCCTTGTCGGTGACGGGATCGTCTACTTCGACATCCCGGGTGACGGGCTCGACCAAGAGTTCGCGGCACACAACGTGATGCTTGAACACCTCAACGCATTCGGGGGGATCGGGTTCCTCGCGTACGCGGCCATATTCGTGGTCGCGTTGTGGCCGGCGCTGCGCTGGCTGCGACGTCGTACGACGACGCGACACGCACCGCTTTTGGCTCTCGTCACCACCGCGATCTGGGGGGGTTTCTCGCTCACTCAGCCAACGAGTCTCATCATGACGGTCATGATTCCCTACTTCGCCACCATCGGTGGCCTACTCGCGCCGATGATCAGCGGACGCCGCGGGAGCGACCAATCAGCCGATCCAGGCTCCTCCCAAGGGACGGCGGACGTGACAGGCGTGGGCGCGTGACAACGGGGCGCGACCTGCCTCGGGTGCTCGTGGTCAGCCACAACCCGTTCAGCGACATCCAGAACAACGGCAAGACCCTCCTTGCGTTCTTCGAGGACTGGCCGCGTGAGCGCCTCGCCCAGCTCTACCTCACCCTCGATGAGCCTTCGTTCACCAACTGCGACCGGTTCTACCGAGTCACCGACCTCGACGTGCTGAAGGACGCTCTGCCTGGTCGGCGCAGCGGCGCAGGACCCGTGCAATGGCGCGATTGGGTCGAGGACAGCGAGGTCAAGGCGTCCTTGGGGCGGCGACCCATCTACCGCTCCATCAGGAAGGTCTTCCTGGCGCGGCCACCCGCCGCGTTGGTGGCTCGCTCGCTGGTCTGGAAGCGAGCCCGCAAGGACGGCGACCGGTTCAAAGCCTGGCTGGACGACTTCGACCCGGAACTGGTCTTCTTCCAATCCAGCAATGCGGACTTCGCCTTCGACCTCGTCGAGGAAATCTGTCACGATCGTTCGATCCCGCTAATCATGGAGACCACCGACGACTACGTCACCGCCAGTGATCGCTGGGCGCCGTTCAGCCGCACCTACTACCGTCGCATGCAGGCCGCCTACGGGCGTGCCGTCGCACGTGCCTACGCAGTGGTTGCCATCGGTGGCACGATGGCGGAGGAGTACGAAGCCCGCTTCGGCGGCCGCTGGGAGGTCGCCATGAACTCCGTGGAGAGGGTGCCAACGGCTGCGCCGCAGCCCGACGACGGACAACGCCCGATGGTGCTGCATTTTGCTGGCAACCTTGGCCTCAACCGCTGGCGAGTGCTCGCCGCCGTCGGCGCCGCACTGGATGTGCTTGCCGCCAGGCATGGACGGGAGGCGGTGCTTGAGATCTTCTCCATCGATGCCCCTGAGCAGCACGCGCTGGCCGCGATGACTGCCAGTCCTCGAGTCAAGTTCCGCGGCGCGACCAACTCCGAGTCGCTGCGCCTGCACCGGGCAGACGCCGACGTGCTCCTGCACGTCGAGTCGTTCGACCCGCACAATCGCCACATCACGAGGCTCTCGGTGTCCACAAAGATCCCCGAGTACATGGCAGCAGACCGTGTTGTCATGGCCGTCGGTCCTGGGGACGTGGCGTCGATCCGCTACATATCCGACGAAGACTTCGGAATAGTCGTGACCACGCCGGATCCCGATGACATTGCCCATCGGCTTGCGGACGTGCTCGCCGACCCGGCCCGGCAGGCCGAGCTGCGGGCGCGCGCTCTCGAGCTGGTCGACCTCCACCATTCGCGCGAGCGGACGAAGGAGATGATCGCGCGCCTCGCCGCGGAGGCGATCGCGGCTGGACCGCCCGCGTCATGACAGGCCCCAACACGGTCGCTCGGCTTCAGACCTTCTGGTCGACCGCAGCCCTCTACCTCGGCGGCTCTGCGGCGATCCAAGCGATCAACCTCGTTGCTCAGCCAGCCTTCGCCCTGTTCCTGAGCCCGGCCGAGTGGGGCACCGCCGCGATCTACCTCTTCTGGATGACCGCATTCGGCCTCGTGATCGGCTTTCAAGCGCAATCGGCCCTGAACAACGTCAGACTTGAGCACGGTGAGGCGGCCCTGCCCGTCTATATCCGATCGGTCATGCCCTGGTACGCCGTCCCCACCCTCGTGCTTCTGGCAGTGCTTGGGGTCGCCCCCGACTTCTGGGGTCGCACCCTCGGCCTGTCGGCTGGCTACCTCGCGTTGGCTGTCATCAACGGCGTCCTGTTCGCGGTCACTGCGATGGGCATGGGGCATGCCATCACGCTCGGCCTCAGGCGGCGGTACGTCGGGCTCCTGATCGCATCGACCCTGGTGCCGCTCCTGGTTGGCTTCGGGCTTGTGGCGGTCCTTGCGAACAACGCCCTCGCACGGATCCTTGGGTACTTCATCGGCAGCGTCGTCGTGGTGCTCTACCAAGCGGTGCGATCGGCCGGAGTCCGGGTGCGGCCCGAGAGAGCGCTCGTCGGCTTCGGCATCGCCATCACGCTTCCGCTGCTGGCGCACGAGCTCATCTACCTTGTCCTCAGCCAGGCCAACCGAGTCTTCTTGTCGACGCTCGTCAATCAGGAAGCCGCCGGCGTTTTCGCCTTCGCGTTCTCCCTTGCCAACGTGGCGGTCATCGCGGCGACGGCAGTCAACAGCAGTTGGACGCCGTGGTACTTCGAGCACTCCAAGCAGGGAGAGGACGACCGCATCCGCAGGACCGGCACGCAACTCCTCCTCGGCTTCGGCACGGCAGTCGGCGTTGTCGCCCTGATCAGCCCGGAGGGGCTGCGCCTCGTCACCCGGGCGGCGTACGCCGACGGGGCACGGGTTTTGCCTGCGCTCGTCGTGTGCGGCCACCTTCTGCTGATCTTCAACGTGATGGCGAACTACGCGATCTACCGCAAGCGCACGCGCTTGGTGCTGGCCGTCAGTGCGCTAGCGGCAGTGGTCAGCGTAGTGCTCAATCTGACGCTCATCCCGCACTGGACGATCATGGGTGCGGCTGTCGCCTCACTGGCCGCATCGACCTCTCTCGCGGTTGCGATGACGTGGGTTGCCTGCCACCACCTCGGCAGCCCCAATCTTCCGGAGAAGGCGGCCTTCACCTCGCTGCTGCTAGTCGGTGGCTGCTTGGCCTTGACATGGTGGGGGTTCGACTACCCGGTGCTCCGCTTCGCCGTCAGCGCTCTCCTGGTAGTGGCGCTGGGCGCGGTGGTACTGCGTCGTGCAATGACGAAGGCCGGCTGAGTCTCGACCCGGCAGTGACTCGAACAAGGCTGTCAGAGGGTCGTGAGAAGGGCTCGCGCGAGTCGCTGAGGACCCACCTGTGGGGAGTAGTGCTCCAGGAACCGCTCGCGAGCCCGACCGCCCATCGCAACGAGTTCTTGTTGCCCGAGGCGAAGACCGGCCTCGATGGCCGCCTCGAGCGCCACCGCGTCGCCCGGTGTGGACGCCCAGCCGCAGCGGGCGTCGGTCACGACCGATGCCGCATCGCCGGCAGCGTGGACAAGCACGGGGCGCGACGCCGCGAGCGACCCCTGAACCTTGCTCGGCATGGTCACGCGGAGAAGCGGTGTGTCTTGGAGGGAGACGACCTGGACGTCCGACGCGGCCACCCAGCGGCCCACGTCCGAGGTGGGGACCGAGCCGGCGAAGCGCACATTGCGCGCACCGAGCCCCGCGGCGAGGGCCTCCAGTCGTGGTCGGGCGACGCCGTCCCCGACGAGGATCAGCTGAGCAGCGGGGCGACGGGCGAATCCTTCGACGAGCGTGTCGAGGCCTTGGAGTTCCCCCAAGTTGCCGACGTACATCCACAGCCGGCCCAGCGGAAGGCCGAGCTCGCGGCGTAGAGCCGCGGTGGAAGTGATGTCGGGCAGGAGGTGGTCGTCCGAGATCCAGTTGGGAGTATCGTGGATGATGCGGTCCGGCACGCCTCGCTCCACGAGCACGTGTCGCATCCCGGGTGAGATGACGCCGATGCCGCCCGCGTGGCGGTAAGTCGCGTCGCAGAAGCGGGCGAGCGCACCCTCGACCACCTTGCCGGGCACTCCGCCAACGAAGCCGCTCCCGGTGACGCTGTCGGGCCACAAGTCCTGCACGAGCACGAAGTAGGGCGCGCGGTGGCGGCGGAGCAGCCGTATCACGGGCAGCACGGCGGTCGCCGGCGAGGAGTAGACCAGCCAGACGTCCGGACGCGGCACCCGGGTGCGCGCCACCGCGCTGGCGCCGGCGGCGAAGGAGAGGTAGTTGGCCATCCGTGCGACCGCACGGGAGTCGTGGTTGGGCCATAGCGGCGCACGGTGCACCGGGATGCCCGACGGCGTGACCTCTCGTAGGTAAGGCCGGACGCGGTAGCCGTCGATGAGCCGCCCGGTTGGGTAGTTGGGGAAGCCGGTGAGGACCTCGACCTGGTGTCCCGCGTCGTGCAGACCCTCGGCGATGGCGGAAGGGACCACCGTACCGGGCTCGGGCGGGAACCACTGGGTGACGAACCCGATCCGCATCAGGCGCGGTCCTCGCGCGTCGCGGTGCCGTGGAACTCCGGCATGGTGGCCTCGCCGACCGCGGAGACGCCAGAGCCGCGCACGACCTGTCGCACCGTCGCCGCGAGGATGCGCAGGTCGCCGACGAAGCTGCGGGTGTCGACGTACTCGACGTCGAGGCGCAGCTTGCCCTCCCAGGACAGCTGGTTGCGACCCGACACCTGCGCCAGCCCCGTCAGGCCGGGCCGGACCTCGTGGCGCCGCGCTTGCTCGGGGCTGTAGCGGTCGAGGTAGCGCTCCAGGAGTGGGCGAGGCCCCACCAGCGACATATCACCACGCACGACGTTCCACAGCGACGGGAGCTCGTCGATGCTGAGCTTGCGCAGGACCCGCCCGGTGGTGGTGAGCCGCGAGGCGTCGTCGACACGTCCGCGGGACGCGTTCTCGTGGTGCATGGTGCGGAACTTCACGAGCTCGAAGACCTCGCCGTGGAGCCCGGGTCGCCGCTGCCTGAAGAGCACCGGTCGGCCCATCGAGACTCGGACGGCCAGTGCGGCCACTGCCTGCACTGGCAGGCTCACCACCAGCGCGGGAAGGGAGACGGCCAGGTCGAAGAGGCGCTTGAGCACGAGTCCTCGGTCCATGTCAGCGGAGTCTAGGTCCGGGCATCAGCGCCTCGACGAGCGCGCCCACCGACGTGACCGTGAGGTCGGGGAGCACGCGGTCGTCCACGGCCGTGTGCAGCTGGCCCGGGAGCCGGAGGCGCAGGCACGCCCAGCCGAGGTCACGTGGGGCGTCGAAATCCTTGCGCGGATTGTCGCCGACGTAGATGAGCTCCTCCGGCGGCAGCGCCCACGACTCCTGCATGTGCAGAAACGCTCGCGGATGGGGCTTCCAGCACTCGCGACCCCACACGTCGGTCAGCACGACGGGACCCTCGACGAGCCGGTCGATCCCGAGCGCGTCCACCTTGGCCTGCTGGCTGGCGAGCGCGCCGTCGCTGATCACGCCCGTGCGCAGCCCCGCAGCACGCAGCGCCCCGACCAGGTCCTCGATGCCGGGAATCAGCCGGATGTCGGGGACGTGTTTCCGATAGACCTCGACGAGGTCGGGCACGTGCACGCGGTCGCGGAGAGCCGGGTCGCGGGAGACCAAGTCGTCGAAGTGATTGCCCCGCTCACCCTTGGTGAACCTCTGCCACAGGTGGTCACGGACGCCGGAGGCGTCGACGCCCCACTGCGACGCAAGGTGCGCGGCCACCGCGGCGAAGCCGGACCGTACGTAGTCCCGCTCGAGGTAGAGCGTGTCGTCGAGGTCGAGCACGACGCCGCGGGTGCCGGGCCTCACCATCGCAGCGCGTCGGTGAAGTGTTCGACCATGTAGCGGGTCATGTAGAGCCCCGCCCGGTAGTCGCCGAAGCGTCGCGCCGTCGTGGCTCCGGCGAGCTCGTCGAGCAGCCACGCGGGGTAGTCACCGCCGGCGGCCAGTGTCAGCGGAAAGCCGCCGCCGAACCGCGGGTTGACTTCAATGAGCACGGGCCCTCGGTCGGTGCGGAAGAACTGCAGCGTGACGGGCCCTCGGGCGCCGAGCTCACTGCACGCCGCGAGGACATTCTCGATCCACGGACCGAGCTCGTCGTGCGGCAGGGTGACGCCCTGGATCGACTCCCCGCCGAGGGTCTTGAGGCGGGTGCGCGGCACGTAGTGCACCGGACGGCCCTCGAGGTCGAGCAGCGCGTCGACGGTGACCTCCGGACCGGTCAGCCGCTCCTGAATGATCGGCTGTGGCACGACGGCGACGGTCTGGAGCACCTGATCGCGACGGATCATGTGCACGTCTTTGCTGGAGCTGCCGTTGCGAGGTTTGACCACCAGGTTGTCGGGCAGGTCGTCGGGAACTCCGTCCTCGGGCAGCCATGACCGTGGAACGTCGACACCGTGCGCCGCAAACGCTTCCCCAGTCAGGGCCTTGTCGCCGCAAACGTGGACGAACGCAGTGTTCGACACGAGAGCGGTAGCTCCGGCATCCGCGAGCTCGCGGGAGTGGCGGGCAAGGAGCGGCAGTTCCGTGTCAATCGTCGGCACCACCAGGCTGACGTCGTGTTCCCTGACTGTATCGAGGAGCGCGGGCAGGTAGCCCGGGTCGGCTAGGGACGGCACACGCACGGCGAAGTCGACGTCGACCAGGGCGGGGGCCAGGGGGTCGGGGTCTGCGGCCAGCACCTTCAATCCGCGCTCGTGAGCGGCCTCGACAAAGGCCCGGACTAGCGAGACGCGGCGACCGGCGCAGGTGACTAGCACATGCGACATGAGCGATACCTTCGCACGTCCCACGGGTGTAGACGCAACTCGGCGAAGTGCACGCCCGGCGAGGCCG
The DNA here is from genome assembly GCF_042666175.1 of Nocardioides sp. GCM10028917. NCBI lineage: Bacteria > Bacillati > Actinomycetota > Actinomycetes > Propionibacteriales > Nocardioidaceae > Nocardioides > Nocardioides sp. GCM10028917. Next base: position 602,570 of record NZ_JBHTFL010000007.1, on the reverse strand, counting down.
TCGCGCATCCCAGTCCGCAGCTGTCGCGACAAACGTTCTCGAGGATGCGCTATGAGCGCTTGAGTCAGAACTCGCACGGGTTACATTGGGCCGCCCTTCACGACGAACGACGGATGGAACTGATGCCCGACCTCTATCGCGTAGCGGTTGTGGTGCCCTCTCTTCATCCGGAGCCAGACCTCGTGCAATTTGCCGACCGCCTCTTTGCTCGGGGTTTCGGGCACGTCGTGATCGTGGACGACGGATCGGGACCCGAGTATCGGCCTACGTTCGAGGCGTTGGCCAGAAGGGGATGCGCCGTGCTGCGTCACGAGTCGAACAAGGGCAAGGGAAGGGCGCTGAAGACGGCTTTCGCTCACTGCGAAGAGCTTTCCGACGAGGTCGACGTCGTGGTGACAGCGGACTCTGACGGCCAGCATGAGGTACAAGACATCGCGCGCGTAGCTGAGCGGACATACGAGACGGTGGCCCTCGGACGATCAGTGGCGGTGCTGGGTGTTCGAGCGTTCGACGCCGCCGACGTGCCGAGAAATAGCCGCGTTGGCAACAAGATCACGAGCTCGGTCGTCAACCTGCTCTTCGGCCGCTACCTTTCAGACACTCAAACAGGGCTTCGTGGGTTTCCGCTGAACCTGGCGATACGGTCCTCGCACGTTCAGGGCGAGCGGTTCGACTACGAGATGAACGTCCTGCTTTGGCTGCTCTCAACCCGGACCGGAGTAGATGAGGTTCCCATCAGGACCATCTACCACGACATCAACAATAGCGTCAGTCACTTTCGCCCCATGGTTGACTCGGCACGCATTTACTCGGTGATTCTGCGTCAGGCCGCCCGCTTCACGGCGGCGTCGGTTCTGTCTGCAGTGTTGGACCTAGCCGTTTACATCATTTTGCTCGATGTGGTCTTCGGAGAGGACCGTTTGCCGGAGCAGGTCGCTGCGGCTGTCATCGTCGCCCGTATCGTCAGCTCGCTGTTCAACTATGTCGTGAACAAGTGGCTGGTCTTCCATGATGACTCGCGGCCAGCGCCCTCCTTGGCGCGGTACTACCTGCTGGCTGGCGTCGTCCTAATATGTTCAGCGCTCGGAACAACGGCCCTTTCGAGCGTGACGCGTGGCCATGACGTCTGGGCAAAGGTGATTGTGGACTTAGCACTGTTTGTCGTCAGCTACTTGGTCCAGAAGCGCTGGGTCTTCAGGGATCGTTCGCTCGAGACCGAGTAGTGGGTATGCCAAGGTCGCGACGATCTCCTTGGGGGATGGTGGCGGTCGGTCCTGACGGCGCGCCCGATGCTCGCGGCACAATGGAGCAAGTCTGCGCCGGCCTAGACGTAGACCTGTGCTAGGAGTCCTCGCCGCACACACTCTCTGGCTGATTGCCTCAGACGCGGTGACCAAGGCGAGGAGCGAGTTCAGGCTAGTGCGGCTGCTAATCTCCGGGCGTGTCGTCGGCAGTCTTTCCCCCAGTGGCGCTTGTCGTGCCCCCCCTTCACCAGCAGCGGCGTCTGCTGGATCCAGCCATCGAAGAGGCGCGGCGGCAGGAACTGGAGCACATCGTCATCGTCGACGACGGATCGGGCATTGGGTACCGCAGCAACTACGACGACCTGACTCCAGTTGGCATGTGTCGTGCTTCGGCACGCCACCAACCTTGGCAAGGGACGGGCCCTGAAGACCCTCCAAGCTCGGCGCGCAACTTGACCTGGCGGACGCCGTGGTGACGGCGGACTCCGACGGCCAGCACGCCACGCCGGACCTAGGACGGGTCGCGACGCGGACCTTGGCGAGTTGCCTGATCCAGCACCGTTGGGTTTTACGAGACCACAGCCTGAGGCGCCAGCATGCTCAGTGAGCATCGGCCGTGATCGCCGGCCTCCTTGCCGTCCCTGTCCTGGTGCTCGGGGCGTGGGGCGTTGGAGCGCTATTGAGAATACAATTCGTCAATGCGATGCCGATCACCGCTCTGGGCGTGATGTTCGCTCTCTATCTGACATACATCTGCGGCGTGCTCCATGCGGGATGGTGGCTGATTGTCTTAGTCTGCCTCGCCGGAGGCATATATGGCCTGCTCGATTTGCGCAAAGCCGACTCGCGCTCGACGGAGTTGGTTCCTTCGGCCCAGGTAGCGAGCTCCCTGGTGTCATTGGTGGTCGTTGTGTTCTTCACCTACGGGCGAACCGTGCTCCAGTGGGATGAGCTCCGGTTGTGGGGCGCCTACCCAAAGCTTCTTTATGTAGACGGCGGCCTGCAGGTTGGTCCCGACTCGCTGCTGATGGGCGAGATGCAGACCTACACGCCGGGTATGCCGCTCTTCGGGTACTTCTTTGAGGCGTTTGGGCCGACATTCGTGGACGAGCGCCTCTTTCTGGCCTACGGCGTGTTTGCTGCGGCCCTCCTCATGCCGCTTGCAGCTCGGGTCACTTGGAGCCGCCCCGTGTGGATTGTGCCAGCAGGCGTGGCAGTTGCGCTGCTTCCCTTGGCCTACGCCAACTACTTGGCGGATCCCGGTGGCGACTTCTACGGGTCGCTCTTTGTGGACCCGATCGTCGGCATTGGCCTCGGCTACTTGGTATGGCAGCTCGCATCGGCTCAGGCGGGCCGATGGATGTGGGTTGGACAACTAGGGCTGACCGCAGGCGGGCTTTACCTCGTCAAGACCTCGACCCTCGGACTCAGTGCCGTTGTTCTCATTGTCGCGGCCGTGCGCTGGATGCTGTCAAACCGGCAGAGCCCCTGGCGCCGGCGGCTAATCGGACTCTGCCTACTAGTCGCTCCCCTACTGTTGGCAGCGGGAACATGGACGCTGGTCCAGTCCCGTCTCGGTCCGGGTTCGAAGTTCGATAGCCTCGGCCATCACTTCGACCTTGATCTGCTCAATCAGTACGCGAAGATGCTCCTTGGTCGTCCTGAATTCACTCCTGGCATCGGCATGTTCTCGAGCCGAACCTCGTTTGTGTACCTCGACGTAGCTCTGCTTATGTCGATCGGGTGTCTGGTTGTCATGCTGAGCGGCCGCGAGCGGAAGCTCGTAGCAACGGCGCTCGCAACCCTCATTGTTATCCAGATACTGTTCCTCGGCGGTATCTATATGCTGGTCGTTGGTCCATTCGCCGGCGAGTTCCAGTCGTTCCCGCGCTACACGGCGACGATGCTGACTGCTGCGTCGGTAGTCCTCGCTCTGCTCTTGGCGACGAAGCCCTTGCGAAGCCGCACGGTGGCCGCCAAATTCGCATCCGTCCTCATGTCGGCTTGCTTGATCCTTCTGGTTCTTTGCTTCCCGCTACGCAAGCCAGTCAACTTGGCGTGGGGCTGGGAGGCACGAGCCCATGTGGACGCACTGAAGCTGCGCTCCGCCTTCTCCGAAAGCGACTTCTCCGAGGAACATCCGACGGCCACCGTTATCTTCCGAGATGACTGGCTTAACAAAGTTGGTCACCATCACAGCGTCTATTATGAGTTGCTTGACACTGGCGCAAGGATCGGCATGTACCTGCCCGCGACCTTGACGTCACGTTCAAGTCCGACCTACGCGGCCGACGTCCAACACGCGCGAGACGCTTTTCTACGCTACGTGCTGGACAACAACGTGCGTTTGATCGAAATTGCGGAGCCAAACCCGGAACTAGGCCGACAGTTCGAGGACTGTTTCGACCAGAAACCGCAGGCTCAATCTGTGTACCGTGTGGAGGTAGTCCAAGGTGGCTGCGGGCTCCTGTTCCACCTAGTCGCCTAGGTTCGCGTAGCGGTACTCTTCCTCGTCACGATCACGACCCTGTTCCGCGCGCTCGTGACCTGCTTGCAGTGGTCAGCAGATCGACACGACACGCACGACACCTGTGCGGTTTCGTGCGCCGTCGCGCTGGTCGTGCCAGTGACGGCGACGACAATCTCCCACGAGTCCTGCCCCGCGGTCCCAGGTGTGATGCCCCGGCACGTTGGCCCGTCGCCGAGGTGCAGCGCCGGCAATTTCGACCTGTCCCCGAAGCCACTTTGGTTGAAGTGTTTCGCCGCGGCGCCAAAAAGTCGGGATCTACTCGCCCAGGAGTTGGGGCGGCGGGAACGCTCACAAGCTTAACTGAACTTCACGCGTCACACTGCTCGCGACCGGCTGCGTCGGCCTCTCGTTACAGGGCGCTATGCAGGCCGCATGTGGGTACGTCTTGGGCTTCTGCTCGCGTGCTAGTTCCTGCAGTCGTCGGCGTCTTCATTCGGATCGTTGGACCCTTGACAGGTGGGTTCGCGTCAATCGACCTTACGTGGTCCTGCCGCTGAGCGCGGGTGGGGTCTTCCTACTTCATGCCCTCACAAGCCTTGACGTCGGTCGCGCCGACGCCGTAGTGAAACGTCACTCGTTGTGCTGTCCATCTGTCCAACCTTTTCCTCGCTCGGTGTTCCGATGCGCCCTGCTCGCGTTTTCAACGTTCAATGAACAACGCAGGCGCGGGCTGACTCGTAATGCCTCACCGCTGTACTGAAAGTTGCGACAAACTCGGGAGCGGATGAACGTCGCTTCCGCGTACCCAAAAGAAGCCGTACAAATGAATCCGGTCATCCCATCGCACCGTACTTTGACCTCGTTGACGACCGTCCTCTTGCTGCAGTTCATGCCGGCGCTCACTGGACAGAATGATCGTCTCAAGCTGAGGCGGTCGGGGCGGCCTAGAGGCAGTTTTGTCCAGGATCTCGCTACCAGCGGCGTGCGTTACGGTCCCCATTGGAGACCGCGCGTCGAACGTGAGCAACAGCTCGACCACCTTCTTCAACGAGGCCACCAAGGTCGGCGACATACTTGCCGTATCGGAGGATATTGGCGCCGCTCGCATGACGTTGGCGTCAACAAATAGAGAATTGGTGGACGACCCGAGCCGCTGAGACGTGGCTCCTCTGGGAGCCGTGCGCCCGTAGGGTTTCCACCATGACCCAGAACCCCGCCGTCCGAGACCTCCTGGAGCAGATCCAGGGGCACGGCGCGTGGGCGGTCATCCGGCGCAAGGCATCCCCGACGGCGGGCCTGGTCGGCGGCACGCCGCACGAGGTCGCGAGCCTGCTCGACATCCCGCTCGAGAGCGGGGCGCCCGAGCCGGGCCGGAGCGCGGACCGGTTGGTCGCGGTGCCCTTCCGGCAGGTGCGTGAGCGCGGTTTCGCCGCCATCGACGACGGCACCCCGCTGACGGTCGTCGACATCGAGGCCGAGCACGAGGTGTCGGTCGCCGACCTGCTCGAGGCGCTGCCCGACGTGCCGGTCGAGTTCGCCGATCGCGGTGGCTTCACCACCAGCGACGAGGACTACGGCAAGGTCGTCGAGGCGATCATCCGCGACGAGATCGGCCAGGGCGAGGGGGCCAACCTCGTCATCGGCCGTCACTACCGCGCCGTCGTCGCCGACTGGGACGCCGCGAAGGCGCTGACGGTGCTGCGGCGGCTGATGGAGCGCGAGCGCGGCGCCTACTGGACCTTCTGCTTCTTCACCGGCGAGCGGTTCCTCATCGGCGCCAGCCCGGAGCGCCACGTCTCGGTGCGCCAGGGCGACGTACGGATGAACCCCATCTCCGGGACGTTCCGGGTGAAGGAGCCAGAGGATCCGGGTCTCGTGACAGGCGCGGAGCGCCTTCCTCGACCAGCGACGGGTGACGCGGTCCTCGACGCGCGGACTGTGCGCCTCAAGGAGCGGCTGCTCGACTTCCTCGCCGACGAGAAGGAGGTTTTCGAGCTCTTCATGGTGGTCGACGAGGAGCTCAAGATGATGTGCGACATCTGCCACGAGGGCGGCCAGGTGCTCGGGCCGTTCCTCAAGCCGATGACGCACCTGATCCACACGGAGTACCTCCTCGCCGGCCGCTCCGACCGCGACCACCGCGAGATCCTGCGCGACACGATGTACGCGGCGACGGTGACGGGCGCGCCCGTCGAGAACGCCTGCCGGCTGATCGCCGACTACGAGCCCGAGGGCCGCGGCTACTACGGCGCCGCGCTCGCCCTGTTCGGTCGCTCGCCCGACGGCACCCCGACGATGGACAGTCCGATCCTGATCCGCACGGCCGACGTCTCGCCGGCAGGCGAGCTCAAGGTGACGGCCGGTGCGACGCTGGTGCGTGACTCCGACGCCGCCTACGAGGTGGCCGAGACGCGGGCCAAGGCCGGCGGCATCCTCAGCGCCTTCGGCCTGGCGCCGGCGGCGACCTCCGACGGCACCGACATCGCCGAGCTGGCGCGCGACGAGGACGTCGTGCTGGCGCTCGGCACCCGCAACCAGCGGCTCTCCCGCTTCTGGCTCACCGACCAGGCCGGCGAGCCGGCCGACCCGGGGCTGGCCGGGAAGTCGGTGGTGATCCTCCACGGCGAGGACGACTTCGTGAACATGCTCGTCCACGTGCTCGGTGTCTTCGGCATGACCGCCCGCGTCGTCCGGCACGAGGACTACGCGGCCGGGGCCTTCGACGGCGCCGACCTCGTCATCGTCGGCCCCGGGCCGGGTGACCCGCGCGAGGGCGACCATCCCAAGATCGCGTCGTTCCGCCGTGCCGTCGACGACCTGCTCGCCTCGGAGCAGCCGTTCCTCGCCGTGTGCCTGGGCCACCAGACGCTCTGCCAGCGCCTCGGCCTCGACCTCGGCTACAAGGACGTGGTCTTCCAGGGCACCCAGTCGCCGGTCCGGCTCGACGGCCGCACCGAGCGCGTGGGCTTCTACAACACCTTCGTCGGCCGGGTCCCTGACGGCACGGCGCTGCCCGACGGCGTACGTGTCGAGGCGGACGAGGCGACGGGAGACATCCACGCGGTCGTCGGGCCGCACTACCGCGGCATCCAGTTCCACGCCGAGTCGATCCTCACCGAGAACGGCTACGACCTGCTCCACTCGGCGGTGCGCGACCTCCTCGTCTGACGACGTGGGCTAAAGTCGAGCGAACCAGTAGACATTAAGCCGGCGTGGCAGGCAACGAATCGGGGACGACCGACGTCACCCTTGTGGCCGGCTGGTAGCCGGCTCGGGACACGACGGGGGAGCAGTGGGGTACTTCAAGGGAGCGTGGGCAGGCGTGTGCCTGCTCGCACTGATGGCGTGCGGGGCGACCGGGGGCACGGGCACATCCACGCCTGACGGCGCCGCGCCCGCGGCGTCACGCGCCGCGCAGCCCAACATCGTCGTCGTGATGCTCGACGACTTCTCGATGGACCTCGTGCAGACGATGCGCTCAGTCCAGCAGATGCGGAAGGCCGGGGCCAGCTATCCGCACTCGTTCGTCACCGACTCGCTGTGCTGCGTGTCGCGGTCGAGCTTCTTCACCGGTCAGTACCCGCACCAGACGGGCGTGCGGACCAACACGTCCAACAAGGGAACGTCGACGCTCGGCGGCTGGCTCGCCTACGACACGCACGGCAACCCCGAGCGCGCGTTCAACGTGCGGCTCCAGGAGGCCGGCTACAGCACCGGCTTCGTCGGCAAGTTCCTCAACGAGTACGAGTGGTCGCCGGGCCGCGCGCTTCCCCCGGTAGTGCCGGGCTGGACGACGTTCAGCACCGTCTTCGGGTCCGCCTACGACGGATGGGACTTCGCCAGCACGACCCTCGTCGACCAGCGGCTGCGCCTCGTGCAGCACCCGGCACCCCCGGCGAGCGCGAGCAACGGGGTCAAGGACAAGGCGTACGCCGGCGCGGTGATCGGCGACAAGGCGATGGACTTCGTCGCCGCCAACGAGGCCGCGGGAGCGCCGTACTTCCTCGAGGTGGCGCTCTACGCGCCGCACAACCGCACCAACCCCGAGGGCCACTACGCGGGCGACCCGCTCTTCCCGCCGATGTTCCGCGACCGCACCGGCAAGCGCAGCTGCGGCCGCGTGGCCTGCCGCAAGCTGAGCGTCGACGACCTGCCCGGCTTCGCCGATCCGCGCAAGGACAACCGCCCTCGCCTGCCCAACGGCAAGCGGGCCCGGGCGTGGAACACCACCCGCACCCTGCCCGCCGCGGCAGCCGTCCGCGACCTCCGCGACCGCGCGCGGATGGCGCAGTCGGCCGACCGCCTCGTGAAGCGGATCCTCGCCTCCGTCGGTCCGAACACCTACGTCGTGCTCACCTCCGACAACGGGTTCCACCTCGGCCAGAACGGCATGGGACGCGGCAAGGGGACGCCGTACGACACCGACGTGCGCGTGCCGCTGCTCGTCACCGGGCCGGGCGTCGTGCCGGGCGCGCGCCAGGAGGTCACCAGCAACATCGACCTCGCCCCGACCTTCGAGGAGCTCGCCGGGCTCGCGCCCGCGCCCTACCGCAGCGGCCTCTCGCTCGTCCCGACCTTCGCGGACCCGAGGCTGGTGCGGCAGTCCCACGCCTTCCTCGAGCACACCCAGCAGACGCTGACGGGCAACGACCCGGACGCGGCGTTCAGCGGCGCGGAGCTCGACCGGATCCCGTCCTTCACTGCGGTGCGGAGCCGGACGGCGCTGCTCGCGAGGTTCGACCTCGACCCGCGGCCAGGCAGGGTCACGTGGGGCTACGAGTACTACAGCTACAAGCGCGACAGGTTCGAGAGGCGCAACACCTTCGCGACCAGGAAGCAGGCCCCCGAGGTCGCGGCGCTGATGGCGAAGCTCACCGCCTTCGACGGCTGCCAGGAGGTCGGCGACCAGCCGGTGTCGGAGGCGTGCCGCGTCGTGCGGCAGTAGCCGCCGCTGGCACTACTGTCGCTGCGTGCAGCCGGACGTGATCGTGGTCGACCACCACGACTCCTACACGTGGAACCTGGTGCACCTGGTGGCCCGGGTGACCGGTGTGCTGCCGCGCGTGGTGCAGCACGACGAGGTCACCGCCGAGGAGGTGCTCGCCCACTCGCACGTCGTCCTGTCGCCTGGCCCCGGCCACCCGTCGTCGCCGACGGACTTCGCGGTGGGACCGGAGGTGCTGCGGGCCGGCACCCGCCCGGTGCTCGGAGTCTGCCTGGGCATGCAGGGACTGGTGACGGCGTACGGCGGCACGGTGCGACGGCTGCCACCGGCGCACGGTGACGTCGCGGCGGTCCGGCACGACGGCGCGGGCGTCTTCTCCGGGCTGCCGCAGGACTTCGCCGCCGTCCGCTACCACTCGCTCGGCGCCGTGTCGCTGCCCGACGAGCTCGTCGCGACCGCGTGGAGCGAGGACGGCGTCGTGATGGGGGTACGCCACCGCTCGCTGCCGCTCGAGGGCGTGCAGTTCCATCCCGAGTCGGTCCTGTCCGAGCACGGTCAGGACCTCGTCCGGAACTTCCTCTCGTGACCGATCCCGTCCCGTTCTTCCGCTCCGTGGCAGCGCGGCACGCCCGCTGCTTCTGGCTCGACGGCGGCGGCGCGCGGGAGTGGTCGGGCCGGCGCTCGATCATCGGCTGGCTCGACGAGGACGACCCGTCCCTGTCGTGGTCGGCCGCCCGGCGCGAGGTCACCCTGCACGCAGGCGGGGTCGCGACCGTCGTCGGTGACGACGTCTTCGCCGTGCTCGAGCAGCGCATCGCCGCGGGGGAGCAGTGGTTCGGCTACCTCGGCTACGCCTCGCGCACCGACCTCCCCGCCACCCCCGACCCGACCCTTCCCGATGCCGTGTGGATGCGGCCCCGCGCGGTGCGGGTGTTCGAGCACGAGGTCGGGTCGTCGTCGCCGCTGTCGCCGCTGTCGGTTTCCCCGCTCGAGCGGGGAAACCGGCACTCGGAGGGGGTTGCAACGGCCTCCAGGAGTCAGAACTCCCCTCCCAGCTCGTACGCCGGAGCCTTCACGCGCGTCCAGGAGCACCTCCACGCCGGCAACTCCTACGAGGTCAACCTGACCCACCGGCTGTCCCGCCCGTCCGACCTCGACCCGGTGACGGCGTACCTCCGGCTGCGCGAGCTCAACCCGGCGCCGTACAGCGGCTTCCTGCAGCACGACGTCGACGGTGCTCGCGCGTGGCTGCTCTCGAGCTCGCCGGAGAGGTACGCCCTCGTCACCGCCGACCGGCACCTGGAGACCAAGCCGATCAAGGGCACCACCCCGCGCGGCGCGACCGCCGAGGAGGACGAGCACCACCGCGAGCGGCTCGCGCGCGACCCGAAGACCCGCGCGGAGAACCTGATGATCGTCGACCTGCTCCGCAACGACCTGTCGGTGGTGTGCGAGGTCGGGTCGGTCGAGGTGCCGGTCCTGATGGAGGTCGAGTCCTACGAGTCGGTCCACCAGCTCGTGTCGACGGTCCGCGGGCGGCTGCGCGACGACGTGTCGACGGTCGCCGCGCTGCGCGCGCTCTTCCCGGCCGGCTCCATGACGGGCGCGCCCAAGCTGCGCACCATGGAGATCATCGAGGAGGTCGAGTCGAGCCCGCGCGGGGCGTACGCCGGCGCGTTCGGGTGGATCAGCGGCGACGGACCGGCCGACCTCGGCGTCGTGATCCGGTCGCTGATGACCGACGGCAGCGGCACCTGGACCCTCGGCACCGGCGGCGGCATCACCGTGAAGTCCGACGTCGCCGACGAGTGGGCCGAGTCGGAGTGGAAGGCCGAGCGGCTGCTGCGCGTCTTCGACCGCCCCGGCGAGCCGCCGGACGCGCTCTAACGCCGGGTTGCTGCGACTACCCACGGGGGTGCTCGGGGGTGGGTAGTGGCCCTAACCCGGCGTCACAGCGGCGACGCCGGGCAGCCAGAGCGCGAAGCGTGCCCCGCCGCCGGGGGCCTCGCTCACCTGGAGCTGGCCGCCGTGGCGGTCGATCACCTGGCGCACGATGGCCAGACCGAGGCCGGAGCCGGGCATGGCCCGCGACTCCTCGGCGCGGTAGAAGCGCTCGAAGACGTGCGGCCGGTCGGTCTCGGCGACGCCAGTGCCCTGGTCGTCGACGGTGAGCACGCCGTCGGAGAGCCGCACGGTGACGGTGCCCTCGGGCGGGCTCCACTTGGCGGCGTTGTCGAGCAGGTTGGTGACCGCCCGCTCGAGGCTGTTGGCGTCGCCGACGACCCGCCACGGGTCGAGCGCGACGTCGAAGGACACGCCCTGCGCGCGACGGCGTACGCGCGTCACCGCCCGCTCGACGACGTCGGCGAGGTCCACCTCGGCGACCACCCGGGTGGTGGGCTCGTCGCGCGCCAGCTCGACCAGGTCGCCGACGAGCGCGCTGAGCTCCTCGATCTGGCCGCGGACGTCGTCGAGCAGCTCGAGCCGGGCGTCGGCCGGCAGCGCCGTGTTGCCCTCGGCCTGGCGGAGCAGGTCGAGGTTGGTGCGCAGCGACGTCAGCGGCGTACGGAGCTCGTGGCTGGCGTCGGCGACGAGCCGGCGCTGGCGGTCGCGGGAGGCGCCGAGGGCGAGCAGCATCTGGTTGAACGCGGTGGCGAGCCGGGCCACCTCGTCGTCACCCTCCACCCGCAGTGGTCGGAGGTCCTCGGTCATCGCGATGTGCTCGACCCTGGAGGCGAGGCGTCGCAGGGGCCGCAGCCCGTTGCGGGCGACCATCCAGCCGACGAGCAACGCGGCCAGCAAGCCGAGCGCCCCGAAGACGAACAGCACCCCGCCGAGCTTCTCCAGCGTCCGGTCGTTGGCGGCCAGCGGCTGGGCGAGGACCAGCGCCTCGCCCCTGCCGGCGCGCACGGTGGCGACCCGGAACCGCTCGCCCTCCTTCGTCACGAGGGTGCGCACGACCGACTCGCGCTGACCGGTGACGACGTCGTACTCCTGCTGGCCGAGCGAGAAGTTGGGGATGCCGGAGCCCGACATGCCCTTGCCGTCGGCGGTGACGAAGATGATGCGGACGTCGGCGGCGCCCAGCATCCACGACGGGACGCCGTCCGCGGTGACCCGTGACAGCGTGGTGTTGGCCGTCGCCTTGTGCGCGCGGTTGAGCAGCGACTGGTCGAGCGAGCTCATCAGCTGTTGGCGCATCACCACGAAGGCGGTGAACGCCATGATCGCGATCGAGATGCCGACGGCGAGCGTGGTGAGCACGGCGACGCGTGACGCGAGCGACCTGCGGTAGTGCCAGCGCCCGTCAGGCCACGCAGTGCTCATGATTCCTTCAGCACGTAGCCCACGCCACGCACGGTCTGGATCAGTCGCGGCTCGCCCTCGGCCTCGGTCTTGCGGCGCAGGTAGCCGACGTAGACCTCGAGGGAGTTGGCGCTGGTCGGGAAGTCGTAGCCCCAGACCTCCTCGAGGATGAACGAGCGGTCGAGCACCCGGCGCGGGCGGCGCAGGAACATCTCCAGCAGGGTGAACTCGGTGCGGGTGAGCTCGATCGGGCGGCCGCCGCGCGCCACGTCACGGCTCGCGACGTCCATCGTGAGGTCGGAGAAGGTGAGCACCTCGTTCTCCCCGTCGCCGTCGGGGACGATGCGGCGCAGCAGCGCACGCAGCCGGGCCAGCAGCTCCTCCAGCGCGAAGGGCTTGGTGAGGTAGTCGTCCGCCCCGGCGTCGAGCCCCTCGACCCGGTCGCCCACCGCGTCGCGAGCGGTCAGGACCAGGATGGGTACGTCGTTGCCCGCCGCGCGCAGCGCGCGGGTCGTCTCGATCCCGTCGAGCCGCGGCATCATCACGTCGACCACCACGACGTCGGGGTGCTGGGAGCCGACCGCCACCAGACCCTCGGCGCCGTCGGCGGCCAGCACGACGTCGTAGCCGTTGAACTCGAGCGACCGGCGCAACGAGTCGCGGACGGCGCGGTCGTCGTCGACGACCAGGACGCGGGGCCGGGACTCAGTCACAGGCCAAGGATGCCACCGGCGCCTGAGGCGACGCTGAGGATCGCTCGGAGCCGCTCAGGCGTACGGCGCCGCAAGCCGGAGGTCCGCGACGAGACCGGCGAAGGCCTCGTCGTAGCCGTCGCGACCGCGCAGCCGGAGCACGGCCGACGGGTGGGTGGTGACGACGACCGGTCGGTCGGGCTCCTCGAGGACCTGCCCGCGCAGCTCGCCGATCTTCGCCGTCCGGCCGAGCACGGCTCGGGCCGCCGTCGCGCCGAGGGCGACCACCACGCGCGGTCCGACCGCCTCCAGCTCGGCGCCGAGCCACGGGTGGCACGCGGTCACGTGGCGGACGTCGGGCTTCTGGTGGATGCGCCGCTTCCCCCGCGCCGTGAAGCGGAAGTGCTTGACCGCGTTGGTGAGGTAGGCCGCCGAGCGGTCGATGCCCGCCTCGGCGAGGGCCTCGTCGAGCACGCGGCCCGCCGGACCCACGAACGGCGCACCCTGCCGGTCCTCCTGGTCGCCGGGCTGCTCGCCGACGAGGACCACCGCGGCCGACGTCCCGCCCGAGCCGAACACGACCTGCGTCGCCGGCTCCCACAGCTCGCACCCACGGCACTCGTGCGCCGCGGACTCCAGGTCGCCGAGGTCGCGCGAGTCGGGGACCCAGGGCGTCGCGTCGGCTGCGTCGGTCACCCCTCCAGCGTGCCCGACCCCCAAGGGCGACGGACCAGCCGGACGGGTGGGTCAGGCGTAGCGGGCCGCGACCGCCCCGGCGCGGGCGCCGTAGCCGCCGCCGAACATGCAGGCGTGCACGAGCAGCGGGAAGAGCTGATGGATCCCGAGCCGGTCCTCCCAGCCCTCGGCGAGCGGCTGCGCCTCGTCGTACGCCGCCATCACCCGCGGCAGGTGCGTGAGGCCGAACAGGTGCAGCATCGCCAGGTCGAGCTCACGGTGGCCGCCGTGGGCCGCGGGGTCGATGACGTGGATGGCGAGGTCCTGGCCCCAGAGGCAGTTGCCGTTCCAGAGGTCGCCGTGGAGCCGGGCGGGGGCCTCGTCGGGGAGCAGGCTGGTCAGCCTGCCGACCACCGCCTCGACGGCGGCCGCGTCGGTCTCCGAGATCGACCCGCGGTCGCGGGCCAGCTTGAGATAGGGCAGGACGCGGCGCACGGCGTAGAACTCCGGCCACGAGTCGGCGGTCTTGTTGGGGAGCGGCAGCCGCCCGATGAAGCCGTCGTGGTCGAGCCCCCACCCGTCCGCCCCGGCGGCGTGGGTGGTGGCCAGCTGCTGTCCGAAGGTGACAGCGGCCTCGACCGGCGTCTTCGAGCTCTGCTCGACCCAGGCGATCAGGACGCAGTCGCTGGCGGCGGCGAGCACCTCGGGCACCGGGACGCCGCCCTCGACCTCGGCGAGCCACCGCAGCCCGGCGGCCTCCGCCTCGAAGAAGCCCTCCGGCGCGTGGGGCAGCGTCTTCATGAGGGCGGTCTGCCCGCTGGACAGCCGCAGCCGCGTGGCCGTGGCGATGTCGCCGCCCGCCACCGGGGAGGTGGCGACCACGGCCGTGCCGAGGAGCTCCTCGGCACGCCTGGCGACCAGCGGCTGGCGAGCCATCAGGCTCGGCCCCCGTCCGCCCCGTCGCTCGTGCGGTTCTCGAGGGCCGCCCCCAGGGCCGTCACGATCTCGTCGCTCGTGCGCTCGACCATCGCCAGCACCTCCTCGAACCCGTCGTCACCACCGTAGTACGGGTCCGGGACCGCGCCACCCGGATCCACCGGATCGAAGTCGCGGAACATGCCGACTCGGTCCGTGCGACCGCCGACGTCGGCCAGGTTGGCCTCGTCCATCACGAGGACGAGGTCGTACGCCTCGGGCCACGTCGCGTCGTACTGCCGGGCCCGGTGCCGGCTCGCGTCGAAGCCGGCGGCGGTCAGCGTGGCCGCGGCGCGCGGGTCCATCGGGTTGCCGACGTGCCAGCCGCCGGTGCCGGACGAGGCGACCTCGACGCGCTCGGCGAGTCCGGCGTCGGCCAGCCGGCCCTCGAGCACGACGTGGGCCATGGGTGAGCGGCAGATGTTGCCCAGGCAGACGAGGGCGATCCGGTAGGGACCCTCGGCATGCTGCGGGGGGACGGCCGGCATCAGCCGCGGTAGGGGATCGCGACGCGGACGCCCCAGCCGACGATCGTGATGATGATCGAGCCGACGAGCGCGCTCCAGAAGCCGTCGACGTGGAAGCCGAGGTCGAAGATGCCGGCGAGCCACGCGGTGAACAGCAGCATCGCCGCGTTGATCACCAGCAGCAGGAAGCCCAGGGTCAGGATGATGAACGGCAGCGACAGCAGCTTGACCACGGGCTCGACGAAGGTCGACACCAGGCCGAGGATGAGGGCCACGGCCAGCACCTGGAGCCACTTGTCCCGGAACTCGTCGCTTCCGGTGGTCGCGCCCTCGAACCAGATGCCGTCCAGCAGCCAGGCCGCGACGGCCAGGCCCGCTGCGTACGTGAGCAGCCACATCAGGAACCTCATGTCGCGACACTAGCGGCCGGCCGCTGGTCGAGGAGGGCGCTCCGGCGCCCGTCACGAGACCCGTCGCGGGCTGGGTGGTCTCGTGACGGGACTTCGTCCCTCCTCGACCATCGGGATCAGCGGGGCCGGCCGTTACCCTCGCCGACGTGGTGACGATCGGAGGCACGGGCGTGATGGTGCTCGGCGCCCTCGCGGCGGCCGTCGTCGCGGCCCTCCTCGCGACGGCGCTGCGCCCCCGGCTCGGCACCGTGTCCGCGGTCTCGGTGGCCGGGCTGCTCTGGTCGCTCGTCGCGATCGCGCTGGTGACCCTCGTGCCCACGCGCGCGGACGTCGGGATCGTCCCCGCCGAGGGACGCAGCGAGGCGTGCTCGTGGGACTACGGCGGCCCGTCGGGCGCGGCGTTCGAGGTCCTCGGCCTCGACCAGCGGACCCTCAACGTGCTGCTCTTCGTGCCGGCGGGCATCTTCCTCGTGCTGGCGGTCGGACGGTGGTGGTCAGGGCTCGTGCTCGCGCCCGTCGGCCTCCTCGCGCTGGCGGCGTACAGCCTCGCGATCGAGCTCACCCAGCTGCAGCTCGCCCGTCTCGACCGTGCGTGCGACGTCACCGACCTGGTCGACAACGTCCTCGGCGCCGGCATCGGCTTCGCGATCGGCCTGTTCCTGCTCCCGGTCCTGCGTCCCTGGCGCAGCCGGCAGCGACCCGAGCAGCCCGTCGCTCACTAGGGTGCGGGTCATGGCTCCCACCCCTACGTCCCCGCAGCCCCGGCCCAACGTGCTCGCCATCCCTGCGTACGTCGCCGGCAAGCCGCCCGTCGCCCGGCCCGGGCTGACGTCGTACAAGCTGTCCTCCAACGAGAACCCCTACCTCCCGCTGCCGGGCGTGCTCGAGGCCGCCCGCGAGGCGGCGGCGGAGATGAACCGCTACCCCGACATGGGCAGCGCCGCGCTCTACGCCGCGCTGGCCGACACGATGGGCGTGCCGACCGACGACCTCGCCGCCGCGACGGGCTCGGTCGCGCTGATCTACCAGCTCGTCAACGCCTTCTGCGAGCCCGGCGACGAGGTCGTCTACGCCTGGCGCTCCTTCGAGGCCTACCCGATCGCGGTGACCGCCGGAGGGGCGCGCAGCGTGCAGGTGCCGGTCACGGCCGACGGGCGCCACGACCTCGACGCCATGGCCGCGGCGGTGACCGACCGCACCAAGGTCGTCATCGTCTGCACGCCCAACAACCCGACCGGCCCGGCCGTCACGCAGTCCGAGCTCGACGCCTTCATCGCGAAGGTGCCCTCGCACGTGGTGGTCGTGGTCGACGAGGCCTACCTCGAGTTCGTGCGGATGGACGAAGCCATCGACGGGATCGCCACCTACCGCCGCCACGGCAACGTCGTGCTGACGCGCACCTTCTCCAAGGCCTACGGCCTCGCCGGCTTCCGGGTCGGGTACGCCGTCGCTCCCGCACCGCTCGCGGCCGCCCTCCGCGCCGTCTCGCTGCCGTTCGGCGTGAGCCACGTCGCCCAGGCCGCGGCGATCGCCTCCCTCGAGGCGCAGGCCGAGCTGTTCGTCCGGGTCGAGGACCTCGTCGCACGCCGCGCGGACCTGGTCGCGCGGCTGCGGGAGGCCGGCTGGGACCTGCCCGACGCGCAGGGCAACTTCGTGTGGTTCCCGCTGGGTGACCGCGCCCTCGACTTCGCCGCCGCCTGCGGCGAGGTGGGGATCTCGGTCCGCCCGTTCGCCGGGGACGGCGTACGCGTCAGCATCGGCGAGGCCGAGGCCTTCGACCGTGTCGTCGAGGTGGCCACGCGCTTCGCCCCCTGACCGGTGGCCTACTCCGAGAGCCGGGCGACCAGGCACGGGCCGCCGTCGTAGATCCCGCCGTCGATGTCGAGCGCGAGGCCGTCGGCGTAGAGCCGCGGCTCCGAGTAGGACTCGACGGGCTCGTCGAAGAGGTCGCCGATGATGCTGTGGCCGTGGACGATGCGCTGCCCGCCGAGCGCGCCGAGGAGGGTCCGCGCGGCCGCGGGGCCGGACGGCCCGGCGTACTCGTGGCGCCGGCCGAGGCCGACCAGCACGTCGAACCACGCCACCGGGTCGTCACCGGCGAGGATCTGGCGCACGGCCCGGTTGACGTCGTCGACGGTGTCGCCCCACTCGAGGTAGGCCAGCGTGTCGGAGTGCATGAGCAGGTGGTCGCCGTCGAGACCGACCGCCGGGAGCCCGGCCAGCCAGGCGAAGAGCTCGGCGTCGATGCCGTCCTGGTCGGACTCGAGCCCGCCGTTGCGGGCCCAGATCGACTCGAAGGTCCGCACCACCCCGCGGTGGACCACCTCGGTGCGGCCGAACAGCCGGGTGCCCAGGGCGATCACCTCGTGGTTGCCGAGCAGCGGGTGCACCGAGCCGCCCGCCGCCGCGGCCTCGTCGACGAGTCGGCGTACGAGCGCGATGACGCCGAGCCCGTCCGGACCCCGGTCGAGGAGGTCGCCGAGGACCCACAGCGTCGAGCTGCCGCCGGCCCAGTGGGACTCCCCGTCGAGGAGGCCGGCCCGCTGCAGGGCGGCGGTCAGCTCGGTCAGGTGGCCGTGGGCGTCGCTGGTGGCGAAGGTGGCACTCACGTCACGAAGGTATGGCCTCTGCCCCACCCGGGTATGGTTGAAGTGTGAACGACACGGCGACGTACACGACCAAGGGCAAGCCCTTCGAGCGCGACATGTCCTACCTCCCCGACCGCGTGCTGGCCGGCGAGCGGTCGGCGGACCCGCTCGACGACCAGTTCCCGAGCGGGTCGAAGGACAGCCCGCGAGACGTGCCGGTCTGGGAGGCCGAGCCCGGCCGCTACCGGCTGATCGCGGCCCGTGCCTGCCCGTGGGCGCACCGCTCGATCATCGTCCGCTCGCTGCTCGGGATCGAGGACGTCATCTCCTGGGGCGCACCCGGCCCGACCCACGACGCGCGCAGCTGGACCTTCGACCTCGACGAGGGCGGCCGTGACCCGGTCCTCGGCATCGAGCGCCTGCAGGAGTCCTACCTCGCCCGCCAGCCCGACTACCCGCGCGGCATCACGGTGCCGGCGATCGTCGAGGTCTCGTCCGGCAAGGTCGTGACCAACGACTTCCCCCAGATCACCCACGACCTCTCGTTCGAGTGGCGCGACCACCAGCGCCCGGACGCCCCCGACCTGTGGCCGGCCGACGTCCGCGAGGAGATGGAGTCGGTGATGAAGCGGGTCTTCACCGAGGTCAACAACGGGGTCTACCGCTGCGGCTTCGCCGGGTCGCAGGAGGCGTACGAGGACGCGTACGACCGCCTGTTCACGACGCTGGACTGGCTCGAGGACCGGCTCGGCGACCGGCGCTACCTGATGGGCGACGCGATCACCGAGGCCGACGTCCGGCTATTCACCACGCTGGTGCGCTTCGACGCGGTCTACCACGGGCACTTCAAGTGCAACCGCAACAAGCTGACCGAGATGCCGAACCTGTGGGGCTACGCCCGCGACCTCTTCCAGACGCCGGGCTTCGGCGACGAGGTGGACTTCGACCAGATCAAGAAGCACTACTACGTCGTCCACACCGACATCAACCCGACGCAGATCGTCCCGGTCGGCCCCGACGAGGCGGGCTGGCACACCCCTCACGGTCGGGGCTGAGGACGGGCCGGTCTGGTCCGGCCGAATTCATGCGCTCGGTTGCCCGGCGAAATCTCCGAGAGTTCGGCTAGACCTCCCGGAGGTTGTTCGCTTCTTGCCCGCGTCCCCTTCTCCACGGTGTAGCGCGCGTGGATGGTGGTCCTGGAGGAGCCGGCCGGGGGGGTCGGACCCCCCGGTTCGCAGGCCCGCCCGGCCTGCGGCTACCGGGTCATGGGGCCATCAGCAGGGGGCACGGACATGCATGCACGCCCAACCACGAAGACGCCGGCCGGAGGCCGGCACCGAACGACCACGACAGGACGGTGGAGGTCGGCGGTCGCGCTGCTCCTCCTGCTCCCCACGCTGGCGCTGATGGGGGCGCAGGGCGCCACGTCCGCCGCCGGCGCCACCGAGGTCTGTCAGGGTGACAAGGTCGAGCTCACGGGCGAGACCAAGACGGTCACCTACACCGCGCCGGCGGGCTACCTCGTCAGCAGCTGGTGCGTGAAGGCCGGCACGACGATCGAGGTCCACCAAGTCGACCCTCCAGCCACGACGGTGACCATCACGCACTCCTCCGGCAAGGGGGTCAGCCACTACTCGGTGGTGCTCGTCAAGGCTCCTGAACCGAAGATGCCGACCGCTCCCGCGGCGAAGGACGTGTGCGAGCCCGCCACGGGTCCGACGAATGACCGGATCACGATCCCGACGGACGCGAACTTCACCTACACCTTGGACGGCGCGCCCGTCGCGGCCGGTTCGGTCGTCGCCACGGGTACGACTCACGTCGTGGTGGCCGTCCCGAAGCCCGGGGTGATGGTCAAGGACGGTGCCACGACGAAGTGGACGTTCACCTTCACCAAGGACAAGTGCGTCACGCCGCCGACCCCGGTGGCACCTGCTGCTCCCACGTCATCGGACGTGTGCGAGCCCGCCACGGGTCCGACGAACGACCGGGTCACGATCCCGACTGACGCCAACTTCACCTACACCTTGGACGGCGCGCCGGTCGCGGCCGGTGAGGTCGTCGCCACCCTGACGACTCACGTCGTGATGGCTGTCCCGAAGGCGGGAGTGGTCGTCAAGGACGGTGCCCAGACGAAGTGGACGTTCACGTTCACCAAGGAGCTGTGTGTGACGCCTCCGCCGCCGCCTCCGCCTCCGACGCCCGCGACTCCGACCGTGGTGACGGCGTCGGACGTGTGCGAGCCCGCCACGGGTCCGACGAATGACCGGATCACGATCCCGACGGACGCGAACTTCACCTACACGCTGGACGGCGCGCCTGTTGCGGCCGGTCAGGTCGTCGCCACGGGCACGACGCACGTCGTGATGGCCGTTGCGAAGGCCGGTGTTGTCGTCAAGGACGGTGCCACGACGAAGTGGACGTTCACGTTCACCAAGCTGGCGTGCGTGACCACGCCTCCGCCGCCTCCGCCGCCTCCGCCGCCGCCGGTCACGCCGCCGGTGACGCCGCCGGTGACGCCGCCGGTCGTGACACCCCCGCCGGTCGTCCCTCCGGTCGTGACACCGCCCGTCGTGGCGCCGCCCGAGGTGCTGCCCGAGGAGGCCTTCGGCAAGGCCGTCGGCTCGGTGAAGGTCACCTGCCAGGGCACGGTGCGCGCACGTCTCGTCAACCGCTCCGGTGACAAGGTCGTCTACAAGCTCCGCGTCGGCACGAAGGTCCACCGCATCGCGGTGAAGTCGCAGGCCGACCGCCGGTTCGTCACCCACGGCAGGGCGCGTGCTCTGGTCACCCTCACGGTCGGCCCGAACCGCCTCGACCGGGTCCGGATCCCGGGGCTGTGCCAGGCGCCCGAGGTCCTTCCCGACACGGGGTTGCGCGCCACCAGCAGCTGAGCGTCGTACGACACCGAACCGGCGTCGACGGATCCCACGTGGTCCGTCGGCGCCGGTTCGTCGTCCGGGAACCTCTCCCACGGTGGGTACGTGGTCTGGTCCGGCAGGGGCGTTATCCGGGCCGCTTTACCAACGTTGGGTCAAGCACATCCTCAGGTAGCCCGCTGCCTGCCCTCGGTGGATTCCGGTGGTGGTGACCTCAGGTCAGTCTTCTGCCTGAACACACGTGCCGTGCCACTTGGGGGTGCACGGCGATCACGGTCGACAGCGCTGGGGGCGTCGGTCACCGGACAGGTTTCAGTGGGGACTACTCGCACAAGGGGCGGGCAATGCGACGTGCACGAACGACGACGACACAGTGGGGACGACGGGCCAGGGGGGCCCATGCAGCCGATCGGCACGGAGGCCCGGGGCGGCTGAGGCGCACGATCGCGCTGCTCCTGCTCGTCCCGACCGTCGCCGTGCAGACTGCGGCGACGACGTCCGCGGGGGCGGGCGTCACCGCGGGGTTCGAGATCGACGGCAACGCGTCCGTCGAGGGCGCGGGCACGGACTGGACCAGCCCGGGGATCGCGCCGCCGACGACGGACCCCGTGAAGACGGCCGACGACAGCAACTTCACCGGTGGCTCGAAGGAGTTCCAGAACCCGAGCGACTGGAAGGAGGGCACCGGCACCTCCACCGACCAGGGCGACATCTCCGACGTCTACTCGCACTTCGTCACCGGGTCCTCGACGTGGGCGTTCCTCGGGTTCAGGCGCGTCGCCCAGAGCGGGACGATGACGTTCATGGCCGAGCTCAACCAGAAGGCCAACCTCCCCAAGGAGGCCGGGGACTCCGTCCTGTTCCGGCCGGACCGCAGCGTCAACGACCTCCTCCTGCGCTTCGAGCAGGACGGGAACGGGAACTTCGCCCTCACCGCTGCCTACAAGTGGACCCAGTCCGCGAGCGGGACCTTCGTCTCCGGGTGCTTCCTGGTCCCCGGCTACGCGACCGCGTCCGCGTGGTGCCCCACCCCGACCGCCGGCGCCAGCTTCGACGGGGCGACCGGTGAGAACAAGCTCTTCGCAGAGGCCGCGGTCAACCTGAGCTCCTTCGACACCGTCGGCGACTGCCGCGGTGCCTACGGCGTGATGAACGTCCGCTCCTTCGCCGGCGACTCCGAGTCCTCGTCGCTTCTCGACTTCGTCGGCGGCATCGGCATCTCGGTGCCGCCCACCTGCGGCAAGCTCGTCATCGAGAAGCGCGACCAGTTCCAGCGGCTCGTCCCCGGCGCGACCTTCCGGGTCACGAAGAATCCGATCCCCGGTGCGACCGGCGCGGCAGCGGCTGAGCTCGTCGTCACGGACGGCGGCACGCCCGGCGTGGACACCGTCGCCGACGGTGTCGTGACCATCGACCCCGCGAAGCCCGGCACCTACACGGTCGAGGAGATCGCCACGCCCGCCGGCTACGCGCCCGACACGACCGTCCACACGGGCGTGGTCGTCGGGAGCAGCGGCACGAGCGTGGCCACGGTGAAGTTCACCAACAAGCTGTTCTTCAAGCCCCTCGCGGTGGCCAACCAGGCGTCCGGCTCCTACGGCGTCGCCTATGACTGGCGGGTCCACAAGACCGTCGTCGGGGACGCGACGAAGACGATCGAGGAGGGCGCCATCACCACGTTCCAGTACCGCGTGGAGCTCGAGGCCCTGCCCGAGGGGCCGGCCACGGGCAAGGAGGTGCACGGCACGGTGACGGTGACCAACCTCAACCCGGCCGCCACGCACCCGAGCATGCGCGCCACGATCGGCATCGCCGGCGACCTCGCGTGCCACTTCCTGCCGAGCAACGCCGCCGTCGACGTCGACCCGGGCACCACGGGCGTCCAGGTCGACGCCGCAGCCGGCGCCACGTCGTACGACTACGCGTGCGACCCCGGCGCCGGTGCACTCGTCGCTGGCACGACGACCGCGACGGTCAGCTGGGACAAGGCGACGTACCCGCAGAAGGACGTCCACCCCGGAAACGCGGCGGCAGCGGCGACGTACGCCATCACGGTGCAGCCGAAGGTCGACGAGCACGCCATGGTGACGGACTCGTTCGACGGTGGCGTCCCGGTCCCGATCGGCCTGCCCACGTACGCCTGGACCGACGTCTGGAACGCCGCCGACCACCGCGTGGTCGTCGCCACCTACTCCAGCCCCGCGGTGGGCGGGACGGCCGGCGCGTGCCGCAGCTACGGCAACGTCGCACGGGTCGACGAGAGCGACACCGACGACTTCGACACGTCCGGCTCGACGGTCGAGGTCTGCGTGGACCTCGACGACCTGGTGGTGACGAAGACCGCGAAGCCGGCGTTCGCGCGTGACTACGACTGGACGATCGAGAAGTCGGTGAAGGGCTCGTCGTCCCAGACGGTCGACGAGGGCACGCCGGCGTCGTTCGGGTACGACGTCGTGGTGACGCCGTCGATCAGCGGCGACGGTCAGTTCGTGGTGACCGGCGTGATCTCGGTCCAGAACCCCAACCAGACGACGATCTCCGGGGTGCAGCTGACCGACTCGCTGCCGGCTGCGAGCTGCACGATCGACAAGCCCGCGGGGTCGGTGTCGGTCCCGAAGGGGACGTCGACGTTCGACTACTCCTGCGTGCTGCCCGGCGCGACAGCGAGCACGACCGGCACCAACACGGCGACGGCGTCGTGGGACAAGGCCGCCTACTACGGGACCAGCGGGTCGGCGTCCGGGCAGGCCGGCTTCGACTTCGCCGACGCGAAGCCGACGGTGACCGACGCGACCGCGACGGTGACCGACACCCAGGTCGACCTCGACGGCACCTCGCCGGACGGCGTGGTGGTGGAGGCGGTCGACGGGCCGAGGACCTTCACCTACACGAAGGCGTTCGACGGCGTGCCGGGTGAGTGCACGACGTACGACAACACCGCGAAGGTGGTGGCCGTCGACTCGAAGACGTCGGACAGCGACACCGAGACCGTGAAGGTCTGCGTCGACCTCGACGACCTGGTGGTGACGAAGACCGCGAAGCCGGCGTTCGCGCGTGACTACGACTGGACGATCGAGAAGTCGGTGAAGGGCGCCTCGTCGCAGACGGTGCCGCAGGGCACGCCCGCGTCGTTCGCCTACGACGTGGTCGTGACCCCGTCCGCCGCGAAGGACACGGCGTTCGTGGTCGCCGGTGCGATCTCGGTCCACAACCCCAACCAGACGACGATCTCCGGGGTGCAGCTGACCGACTCGCTGCCAGGCGGCCAGTGCACGATCGACAAGCCCGCCGGGCCGCTGTCGATCCAGAAGGGCACGTCGACGTTCGACTACTCGTGCGTGCTGCCCGGCGCGACGCCGACCACGACCGGCACGAACACCGCGACGGCGTCGTGGGACAAGGCCGCCTACCACGGCACGAGCGGCTCGGCCTCCGGCACGGCAGGCGTCGACTTCGCGCAGGCGACGGTGGTCGTCACCGATGCCACGGCGACCGTGACCGACACGCAGGTCCAGCTGGGCGACGTGCCCGGCGGGGCGGTCGTCAAGGCGTCCGACGGGCCGCGGACCTTCACCTACACGAAGGCGTTCGACGGGGTCCCGGGCACGTGCACGACGTACGACAACACCGCCAAGGTCGTGGCGACGGACTCGAAGGAGTCCGACACCGACGACGCGACGGTCGAGGTCTGCGTGCAGCAGCCGCTGCGGCTGGCGGCCACGGCCAAGGCCGACCTCGCCGTCGACCACGCCTGGTCGATCACCAAGGTGGCCGACGCCACCCAGCGCACGGCCGACGCCAACGGCAACGCGACCTTCACCTACACGGTGACGGCCCGGGCCGGCGCGAGGACGGAGTCCGGTTGGCGGCTGCAGGGCGAGGTGGCGATCACCAACCCCAACCAGTACGCCGCGGGTGACGTCGTCGCCGACGTGACGGCCTCGACGGACCTCGGTGGCGGCGCGGTGTGCACCGTGACGGGCGGCTCGGACGTCACGGTGGCCGAGGACAGCTCGACGACCCTGCCGGTGGCCTGCACCTTCGCCACCCAGCCTGCCGGCTCGGGCACGCTCAGCGTGACCGCGACGTGGGACCCGCCCGGTGCGGCGACCTCGACGTCGGTGACCGCCACGACGCAGCCCCTCACCTTCGGCGTCCGCTCGGAGACCAACAGGACGGTCCAGGTCGTCGACGACAAGACGGTCGCCGGACAGCGGGTCGTCCTCGACCCGGCGCTGACCTGGGCGGCCGGACTGGTGAGGAGCTACACCTACTCGCTCACCCTGGCCGGTGGCGCCCCCGGCGCCTGTCGCAGCTGGACCAACACGGCGACGGTCGACCAGCCCGTGGGGACGGACCCGACGGCGAGCGCTGCCGTCCTGGTCTGCACCCCCGCCACCCCGCCGCCGCCCGTCGTGGTCCCGCCGCCCGTGGTCCCGCCGGTCGTCCCGCCCGAGGTCCTGCCCGAGCAGGCGTTCGGGAAGGCCGTCGGCTCGGTGAGGGCCAGCTGCCAGGGCACGGTGCGCGCCAGGCTCGCCAACCGCACCGGCGAGAAGGTCGTCTACACGCTCCGCGTGGGCACGAAGGTCCACCGGATCTCCGTGACGTCGCAGACCGCGAGGAAGTTCGTCACCCACGGACGTCCTCGGGCGAAGGTCACGTTGAAGGTCGGCTCCACCCGGCTCGACAAGCTCCGCATCCCGGCGTTGTGCGCGGCCCCCGAGGTCCTGCCCGACACCGGCCTGCGGGCCACGAGCCGGTGATGGCCGCCTTCATCACCGGGTAGCAGCTGCTGCCCGCGCCTCCAGCCCCCATGGAGGCGGGCCGGCGTCGACAGGTCACCCACGGGCCCGTCGGCGCCGGCCCATCTGCGTGCGGCGCACGTCGTACGACGGGGGGGTGAGGAGGCCCACCCAGATTGGTGCTGGCAGGCTCCGGCCGATACGTTGAGCCTCATCCTGTGGTCGGGGTCACACACGCCGGCGACCACGTGTGCAAGCGTCGGCGTCCGGCGATCCCGTGACTGCCGCTGCCTGATTGTGAGGAGAGTGCGTTGTCCGATCCTGTGAGTTTCGGCCCCGACCTTGCGGACGTCTTCGGACCGTCCCAGTCCGACGGTGGACCCGACCTCGTCCAGCTGCTCACGCCCGAGGGCGAGCGCGTCCACCACCCCGAGTTCGACCACGACTTCTCGGCCGAGGAGCTCCGCGGGCTCTACCGCGACATGGTCCTCACCCGGCGCATCGACGTCGAGGCCACGGCCCTCCAGCGCCACGGCGAGCTCGGCATCTGGGCGCAGCTGCTCGGCCAGGAGGCCGCGCAGATCGGCGCCGGCCGCGCGCTGCGTCCCCAGGACTACGTCTTCCCGACCTACCGCGAGCACGGCGTCGCCTACTGCAAGGGCGTCGACCCGCTGCGGCTGCTCGGCCTGTTCCGCGGCGTCGACCAGGGTGGCTGGGACCCCAACGAGAACAACTTCGGGCTCTACACGATCGTCATCGGCGCCCAGACCCTGCACGCCACGGGCTACGCCATGGGCATGCAGCGCGACGGCGTCGTCGGCACCGGCGACCCGGAGCGCGACGCCGCCGTGATCGCCCACTTCGGCGACGGCGCGTCGTCCCAGGGCGACGTCAACGAGGCGTTCATCTTCGCCGCCTCCTACAACGCGCCGGTCGTGTTCTTCTGCCAGAACAACCAGTGGGCCATCTCGGAGCCGATCGAGCGCCAGACCCGGATCCCGCTCTACCAGCGCGCGCTGGGCTTCGGCTTCCCGGGCATCCGCGTCGACGGCAACGACGTGCTGGCGACGTACGCCGTCACGAAGGCCGCGCTCCAGCGGGCGCGCGAGGGCAACGGCCCGTCGTTCGTCGAGGCCTACACGTACCGGATGGGCGCGCACACCACGACCGACGACCCGACGCGCTACCGCCTCAACGACGAGCTCGAGCACTGGAAGCTCAAGGACCCGATCGAGCGGCTCAAGGTCTACCTGCGCCGCAACGGCCTGGTGGACCAGCAGTTCTTCGACGACCTCGACGCCGAGGCCAAGGAGCTGGGCCACCACCTCCGCGAGGGCTGCAAGGCGCTGCCCGACCCCAAGCCGCTCGACCAGTTCGGCTACGTCTTCAGCGAGATGACCGACGAGATCGCCGCCCAGCGCGACGGCTTCGCCGCCTACCTCGAGTCGTTCGAAGGAGCCCACTGAGATGAGCGCCACCCAGAAGATCACCCTCGCCAAGGGCCTCAACATGGGCCTGCGCAAGGCCATGGAGGACGACGACAAGGTCCTGCTCATGGGTGAGGACGTCGGCAAGCTCGGCGGCGTCTTCCGCATCACCGACGGCCTGCAGAAGGACTTCGGCGAGGACCGCGTCATCGACAGCCCGCTCGCGGAGTCCGGCATCGTCGGCACCGCGGTCGGCATGGCGCTCCGCGGCTACCGCCCGGTCGTGGAGATCCAGTTCGACGGCTTCGTCTACCCGGCGTACGACCAGATCGTCTGCCAGGTCGCGAAGTACACCTACCGCTCGCAGGGCAAGGTGAAGATGCCGATCGTCATCCGCATCCCGTTCGGCGGTGGCATCGGCGCGGTCGAGCACCACTCGGAGAGCCCCGAGGCGCAGTTCGCGCACACCCCCGGCCTCAAGGTGGTGGCCTGCTCCAACCCGGTCGACGGCTACTGGATGATCCAGCAGGCGATCGCCCACGACGACCCGGTCATCTTCCTCGAGCCCAAGCGGCAGTACCACGCCGACAAGGCCGAGCTCGACGAGACGGCGACGCCCGAGCCGCTGTTCACCTCGCGCGTGGTCCGACCGGGCTCCGACGCGACGGTGCTGGCCTACGGCCCGACCGTGAAGACCGCGCTCAAGTGCGCCGAGGCCGCCGAGTCCGAGGGCCGCAGCCTCGAGGTCATCGACCTGCGCACCCTCTCGCCGCTCGACATGGCCCCGGTCTACGAGTCCGTACGCCGCACCGGCCGCTGCGTGGTCACCCACGAGGCGCACGTCAACCTCGGCATGGGCGCGGAGCTCGCGGCCAGGGTCACCGAGGAGTGCTTCTACTCCCTCGAGGCCCCGGTCCTGCGCGTCGGCGCGTTCGACACGCCCTACCCGCCCTCGCGCATCGAGGAGGAGTACCTCCCCGACCTCGACCGCGTGCTCGACGCCGTCGACCGAAGCTTCTCGTACTGATGGGCTCGCTCCGCTTCGCCGTGTCCGCGTCGCCGCAGGGCGGCGCCTTCGTCGTCGTTGCCGCGCCCTCCCCCGCTTCGCTCCTCCGGGCGCAGTCCTCCTCCTGCAGGCGCCGCCGCGACGCGGACGGCTCCCGAGGTCGCGTCCTTGCCCGAAAGGTTCTGTGATGTCTGAGTTCCTCCTCCCCGACGTCGGCGAGGGCCTGACCGAGGCCGAGATCGTCGCGTGGAAGGTCAAGGTCGGCGACACGATCGAGATCAACGACGTGATCGTCGAGATCGAGACCGCCAAGTCGCTCGTCGAGCTGCCCTCGCCGTTCGAGGGCACCGTCCTGGCGCTGCTCGTCGCCGAGGGCGAGACCGTGCCGGTCGGCACCCCGATCATCTCGATCGGCGCCGAGGGTGAGGCCGCTCCGGTGGCCCCCGCCTCGACCCCGGCCGAGCAGACCGAGTCCGACCCGTACCTCGGGATGGCCGAGAAGGCGGGTGCGGCCCAGGTCGACCCTGCCGACATCGACCTGTCCAACCCGGCCGCGTCCGGCTCCATGGAGGGCGCGTCCCTGGTCGGCCGGATCAAGGCCGAGCGTGGCCCGATGCGCCGGGCCCGTCGCGGTTCGGCGTCCCCGAGCACCGAGGCCGGCGCCCAGACGCAGATGCAGGTGCAGGGTGCGTTCGCCCCCGGCGGCGCCCAGTCCGACGAGGTCATGCCCGCCGACGAGTCCCCGGTGCCGGCCACCGACCAGCGTCCCGCGCCCGCCGCTGCCCCCGCCGAGGCGCTCGTCCCGGCGGCCGCGCAGGCCGAGCCCGGCGCCGTACGCGCGTTGGCGAAGCCGCCGGTGCGCAAGCTCGCCAAGGACCTGGGCGTCGACCTGGGCGTCCTCACCGGCTCGGGCCCGTCGGGCTCGATCACCCGTGACGACGTCCAGGCCGCTGCGTCGCACGGCGGTGCGTCTGCCGCCGCTGCGTCATCCGGACCCGCACCCATCCGTACGCCTTCGCATGACGCACGGCCCGGCGAGCGCGAGACCCGCGAGCCGATCAAGGGCGTGCGCAAGATGATGGCGACGGCGATGAGCCAGTCGGCGTTCACCAGCCCGCACGTCACCGAGTGGATCACCGTCGACGTCACCGCAGCGATGCAGCTCGTCGCGCGGCTGAAGAAGCGCCCGGAGTTCCGCGACACCCGGGTCAGCCCGCTGCTCCTCCTCGCCCGCGCGGTCATCCTCGCGATGAAGCGCACCCCGGAGATCAACTCCTTCTGGGACGAGGCGGCACAGGAGGTCGTCTACAAGCACTACGTCAACCTCGGCATCGCGGCCGCCACGCCGCGCGGTCTGGTGGTGCCCAACGTCAAGGACGCCGACGTCCTCTCGATGACCGAGCTGGCCCAGGCGCTCGGCGAGCTCACCGCCACCGCCCGCGACGGGAAGACGCAGCCCGCCGAGATGGCAGGCGGCACCTTCACGATCACCAACGTCGGCGTCTTCGGGGTCGACGCCGGTACGCCGATCATCAACCCGGGCGAGTCCGCGATCCTCTGCTTCGGCGCGATCAACAAGCGTCCGTGGGTCGACGAGGAGACCGGCGAGATCGTGGTCCGCGACGTCACCACGCTGGCGCTGTCGTTCGACCACCGCCACATCGACGGCGAGAAGGGCTCGCGCTTCCTGGCCGACGTCGCCGGGATGCTGCAGGACCCGGGCACGGCCCTGCTCTTCTGACCGACCGGGCGCTTCGTGCCCGTCAGGCCCATCGACCGGGCGCTTCGTGCCGCAACACGGGCACGAAGCGCCCGCTCGGCGTCTCGGACGGGCACGAAGCGCCCGCTCAGCGGGCGTGCCAGGCCGCCAGCACCTCTGCCTCGCGCTCGGGGGTGAGCGCGGTGACGGGGGAGTCGAGGCAGCCCGGAGCGGTGTCGGCCAGCGACCGGAGCCGCAGCCCGGCCGCGACGGCCGGGCCCGGGTCGTGCGCCAGCATGCCGTCGTACTCAGGCCGCGGCAGCCACAGCGGGAGCGAGCCCTCGCCGGCCCAGGGTGCGACCTGCTGGCTCTCGAGGAAGGCGCTGTCGACCCACGTGAGCCGCGGGTCGATGGCGCCTACCCCGGCCGCGACCTGCGCCAGCAGGTCGCCGAACGGCACGGGCTCGCCCACGGCGTCGTACGTCCCCGTCGTCCGCGCCTCGGCCAGCACGAGCAGCCACGCGGCGAGGTCGCGCACGTCGATCACCTGCACGACGTCGTCGGGCCGCCCCGGCGCCAGCACCTCGCCGCCCCGAGCCAGCCGCTGCGGCCAGTAGGAGAAGCGCCCGGTCGGGTCGCCGGGGCCGACGATCAGGCCGGGACGGGCGACGACCGACGACGTCGCACCTGACTGCACGGCCTGCTCGCACGCCACCTTCATCCCGCCGTAGGCCTCCGGGTCCACCGCCAGGTCCACGTCCGTGGTGATCGGCTCGAGCAGCGGCTCCATCGCGGGCGACGAGTTGTCGGCGTAGACGCTGATGGTGGACACGAAGACCCAGTGGGCGTACGACGTCGCCGCCACGGCACTGCGCGCCTGCGACGGCAGCCGCGTCACGTCGATGACGGCGTCCCACGCGCCGTCAGCCACCGCGGGACGCGGCGCGTCGGCGCGGTCCCACGGCAGGTGGGTGGCGCCCTCCGGCACGGGTCCTGACGCGCCGCGACAGGCGCAGGTGACGTCCCAGCCGCGTGCCACCGCCTGCAGCGCGACCTCGCGGGACAGGAACCGGGTGCCGCCGAGCACGAGGAGCAACATGTGAGCCACTCCACCGCCTCGCCCAGCGCCCGGCAAGGGCGGTTCGCTGTGGGCGCAACCGGCCGCTCCTTTTGTCACGACGGGCGTCGGACTGCGACACTG
Source organism: Nocardioides sp. GCM10028917 (assembly GCF_042666175.1). NCBI lineage: Bacteria > Bacillati > Actinomycetota > Actinomycetes > Propionibacteriales > Nocardioidaceae > Nocardioides > Nocardioides sp. GCM10028917. The sequence continues at coordinate 571,844 of NZ_JBHTFL010000007.1, read as the reverse complement.
GACCCTCCGTAAGGGTGAGTAGAGGAGTGTGCGGATGGCTCAGGACGCCGCCACGGCTGCTTCCGGCGAGCCGCCCACCACTGCGGCCCTGCTGGCACGTGCCCAGCAGGTGGCCGACCAGCTGGTCAGGGAGGCACGCGAGGAGGCCGAGCGCCTCACGGGCGACCTCGCCACCCTCCGTGAGCAGGCCCGCCTGCTCACGGTGGAGACCGAGCGCGACCGCGCCGAGGCCGGCCGGGCCCGCAGGCAGGCCGAGGAGGTGCTGGCCGGCGCCTCCCAGGAGGCCGCCATGATCGTCATGGACGCCAACGAGCAGGCCGGCCTCCTGATGAGGTCCGCCGAGAGCGCCAGGGACCAGCAGGTCGAGGCCGCCAGGACCGAGAGCGACAAGCTCCGTGCCCAGGCGCAGGACGACGCGGCTTCCCTCCGCGCCGAGTCGCAGGAGCTCCGCGACACCGCGGCCGGCGAGAAGGCCGAGCTGCTCGAGGGCGCGCGGGCCGAGGCGGAGGCCACGCTCGCCGGCGCCCAGGAGACCGCGGCCCGCCTCGTCGAGGAGGCGCGCACCGCCGGGCAGCAGCTCCTCGACTCCGCGACCGCCGAGGCGGAGTCGCTGCGGGCCAGCGCCTCCACCGAGTCCGCCCGGATGCGCGACGAGGCCTCGCTCCACGTGGAGGAGCTGCGCCGTACGACCGGGGCGGAGGTCGATCGGATGCGCCGGGCCGCCGAGGAGATGCTGGCGGCCGCGCGCACCGAGAGCGACGAGAAGCTCCGCCACGCAGCCGAGCAGACCGCATGGGCCACCCAGACCGTGGAGTCGGTGCTCGCAGGCGCGGCGACCGAGGCCGAGTCCATCCGCAGGTCCGCCCACGCCGACGCCGGTGACCACGCCCGGCTCGCCCGCCAGCGCGCCCACGGTGTCATCGCGGCGGTCAACGGCCGGATGGCGCTCGAGCTCGCCGAGGCCAGGCAGCGGGCCGAGGAGATCACCCAGGACGCCTCCCACACGGCGGCCGAGCGGAAGGCCGAGGCCAAGGCCGTCCTCGAGCAGGCCGAGACCGAGGCCGCCCGGATCGTCGCCGACGCGACCGACGAGTCCGAGCGGGCGGTCGAGCGGCTCGAACGTCGTCGGGCCGAGGCCGAGACCGGTGCGGCCAGCCTGCGCTCGCTCGTCGCCGAGGAGGTCACCCGCAGCCGGGCCGAGGCAGCCGAGGACCGTCGCCGTGCGCGCGAGGAGTCCGTCGCGCTCGTCGCCGAGGGCCGTGCCGAGGCCGACCAGCTCCGCGACAGCGCCCGCCGCGCACTCGAGCGGGCCCGGGCCGAGATCGCGCAGCTCAAGGAGCAGCGCGACACCATCGCAGCCGAGCTCGGCCAGCTCTCCGGCGTCATCGCCGCGCTCTCCGTGCCCGAGCGCGCACAGGGCGGCGCCGAACCCACCGACGCTGCCCCCAGCGACCCCCACGACCCGCTACCTCCCACACCCCCGTCAAGCCAGGAGACCCCCGATGCCTGAAGAGATGTTCACGACCGTGCGCCGCGGCTACGACCCGGGCGAGGTCGAGCGCGCCGTGGGGCAGGCACAGGCGGAGGTCGCCGACCTGCGCCGCCGGCTCGAGGCGGCCGAGGCGGCCGCCGAGACGGCGAAGTCCGAGGCCTCGGCATCCCGCGAGGCGCTCGTCGCGCGGGAGTCGCAGCAGCCCGAGGCGCCGTCGTACGAGCACCTCGGTGAGCGCATCGGGCAGATCCTCTCGCTCGCCGAGGCCGAGGCCGCCGAGGTCCGCGACCGGGTCCTCGGTGAGGTCGAGACCATGCGCAAGGAGGCCGAGCAGGAGGTCGGTGCCCTGCGCGCCGACGCCGACCGGTACGCCGAGGACACGCGCCGCGACGCCGACGCCGAGGGCGCCCGCGTCCTCGCCGACGCGCGCAAGGCCGCCGACGGGGAGCGGGACGCTGCCGAGCGCGACGCCTCCGCGCGCCGTGCCGAGGCGGAGGCCCTCTACGAGGACCAGCGCGCCAAGGCCGCCCAGGCAGCCGCCGACTTCGAGACCACGCTGGCCGAGCGTCGCCAGAAGGCCACGGCCGAGTTCCAGGCCCAGCAGGCCGCGATCCAGGCCGAGCTCGACGCGATGGCCGCGCGCAACAAGGACACCGAGGCCACCCTCGAGCGCAACCGGGTCGAGGCCGAGGAACGCATCGCTCGCATGCTGGCCGACGCCGAGGAGAGGTCGACGACCATGGTGTCGGAGGCCCGCACCTCCGCCGACCGCGTACGCGCCGAGTCCGAGCGTGAGCTCGCCGCCGCGGCCCAGCGCCGCGACAGCATCAACGCGCAGCTCTCCAACGTCCGGCAGATGCTCGCCACCCTCACCGGCACGGTGCCCGGGGTCGTCGGCCTGTCCGACGCGCCTGCCCCCTCGACCACCTCCCCGCACGGCGACCCCGTCGCCGACGCGGCTCGCGAGGAGTCGGACGCGCCTGAGACCGCGGACGGCGTCGACGAGCAGGACGACACGCCGGACGACACGCCGGACGACACGCCGGACGACACGCCGGACGGCTCCGAGGAGCGGTGAGCCAGGCGGGTTTCGCCGCTCGGAAACCCGCCTCACGCACCGCTCGGGTGGCGACACGCCTCGACACGCCGGACGGCTCCGAGGAGCGGTGAGCCAGGCGGGTTATGCCGCTCGGAAACCCGCCTCACGCACCGCTCGGGCGGCGACACGCGACGACACGCCGGACGACTCCGAGGAGCGGTGAGCCAGGCGGGTATCGCCGCTCGAAAACCCGCCTCACGCACCGCTCGGGCGGGTAGGAGCCGTCAGAGGTAGCGCCGCGCCCGCTCGTCGGCCGACCCTGGCCCGGAGGCCAGGAGCGCGCTGAGCTCGTGCTCCAGCACCGCGCCGACGCGGCGGCAGAACTCCTCGGGCTCGTCGGCCGCATCGGGCTTCTCGGTGACGATCCGGTCGACGACGCCGCGGCGGTGGAGGTCGATGGCCCGCACCTGCTGGGCCCGCGCCATCTCGGCCGCGTGGTCGAGGTCGCGGTGCACGATCGCGGAGGCGCCCTCGGGTGGCAGCGGTGACAGCCACGCGTGCTGCGCCGCGACGACCCGGTCGGCGGGCAGCAGGGCGAGCGCGCCACCACCGTTGCCCTCGCCGAGCATCAGGCACAGCGTGGGCGCGTCGAGGGTGACGAGGTCGGCCAACGAGCGGGCGATCTCGCCGGCCAGGCCGCCGTTCTCGGCGTCGGCCGAGAGGGCGGCCCCCTGGGTGTCGATGACCGTCACGAGCGGCAGCCCGAGCTCGGACGCCAGCCGCATCCCGCGCCGGGCCTCGCGCAGCGCCTCGGGTCCCAGCGGGTGGTCGGTGGTCTGGCCGCGTCGGTCCTGGCCGAGGAAGACGCACGGCGCCTCGCCGAAGCGCGTGAGCGCGATCAGCAGCCCCGCGTCGCGCTCGCCCTGCCCGGTCCCGTTGAGGGGTACGACGTCGCTGGCGGCGTAGCGCAGCAGCCGTCGTACGCCCGGCCGGTCCGGGCGCCGTGACCGGGTCACACAGTCCCACGCGTCGACGTCCGGCACGTCCTCGTGCCCGGGGTCGGCGACCGGGGCGACGCCCTCCCGGGCGGCCATGAGGATGCTGAGCGCGCGGTCGAGGATCTCCTTGATCTCCTCGGGCGGCAGGACCGCGTCGATGATGCCGCGGGCGTAGAGGTTCTCCGAGGTCTGCACGCCCTCGGGGAAGGGCCGGTCGTAGAGCGCCTCGTAGACCCGGGGGCCGAGGAAGCCGACGAGCGCGCCCGGCTCGGCGACGGTGACGTGCCCGAGCGAGCCCCACGACGCCATCACGCCGCCGGTGGTGGGGTGGCGCAGATAGACGAGGTAGGGCAGGCCAGCCGTGCGGTGCGCGGCCACAGCGGCCGAGATCCGGACCATCTGCACGAAGGCCGGGGTGCCCTCCTGCATGCGGGTGCCGCCGCTCACGGGTGCCGCCACGAGCGGCAGGCCCTCGCGGGTCGCCCGCTCGATGCCGGCGACGATCCGGTCGGCCGCGGCCCGTCCGATCGACCCGGCCAGGAAGCCGAACTCGCCCACCAGCACGGCGATGCGCCGTCCGTGCATCCGCGCCTCGCCGGTCAGCACCGACTCGTCGACGCCCGACTTCTCGGCCGCGGCGGCCAGCTCGGCGGCGTACGCCTCGCCGACGCCGTCCCGCGACGGAGCGGTGTCCCAGGAGGACCAGGAGCCCTCGTCGAGGACCAGGTCGATCAGGTCGTGGGCGGAGAGTCGAGCCATGCGGGGAGGGTATGCCTCGCAGGTGTCGTGACGGGGACGTCGTCCCTCCTCAACCGGCGGAGGGCACCCCGGGTCGCGGTGTCCGGTCGCCGGAGATCCAGCGGCGGAAGAAGGCCGAGAGCTCCCGCCCGGTCTCGGCCTCCCAGTGGTCGTAGACCTCCGTGCGGGACGCGGACGTGTTGTCGTTGTCGGCCAGCCAGGACCGGGCGACGGCCCAGAACTCGTCGTCGCCGAGGTCCCTGCGCAGCTCGTTCCACATGAGCGCGGGTGGGTAGTAGATGTTGGAGCTGCCGAACTGGCGCCGGTCGTAGGCACCCGGCGGGCCGTACTCGTCGCGCAGCTGCTGGTCGACGGAGCGGGCGCCGCGCAGGCTCTCGCGCAGCGGCCGGATCCCGTGCTCGTCCTCGTAGACCCACTGCAGGAGCATCGTCATGCCCTCGTTGAGCCAGACGTCGCGCCAGTCCGACGGCGAGACCTGATCGCCGTACCACTGGTGGACGATCTCGTGCGCGACCACCGGGGACGACAGCACGTAGTCGTTGGTGCCGAGGGTGACCATCGTCTGGGTCTCCATCGCGCTCTGCGAGTCGGTGACCACGAGGCCCAGCGAGTCGAAGGGGTAGTCGCCGAGCCTGGTCTCGACCCAGTCGACCGTCGCGGCCGCCGTCTTCACGGAGCGGAGCGGCCGCTTCATGCCGCGCGGCGTCCAGTAGTCCACCCGCAGACCGCCGTCCGAGGTGTTGCTGCTGTGGGCGTAGGGACCGATCGCGAGGGTGATGAGGTAGGAGGACGCCGGCTCATCGAGCTGCCACGACGTGGTCGTGCCCTCCGCGTCCCTGGTGAGCTCGGTGAGCTCGCCGTTGGCGATGCCCGTCCACCTCGGCGGGGCGTGGACGGTGATGTCGTAGAGCGCCTTGTCGGACGGGTGGTCGTTGACGGGATACCAGGTGTAGGCGCCGTAGGGCTCCTGCATCGTCCACACCTCGCCGGCGCGGGTCACCGTGAAACCGGTCTCGCTGAAGTCGCCGCGCGTGGTCGGGGCAGGGGCGGGCTCGGGCGTGCCGACGTAGTCGAGGCTGAGCTCGTAGCGCTGGTCCTCCTCGATCGGCGCGCGGAGCACGAGGTCCTTGCCGCGACGCAGGACGCGGACCGGCGCGCCGTCGAGCGTGGCGGCACGGACGGCGAGCGGCGCCCCGAGGTCGAGCTGGAAGCGCGGGGCGGTGCGGGCCGCGCGGAAGGTGATGACCGCCCGCCCGGTGAGTCGCTCGGCCCGCGGTTGCCACTTCAGGTCGAGGTCGTAGTGGAGCGCGTCGACCCTGGGGTCTCCGACGGCGGGGTAGACGCTGTCCTCGCGCGGGGTCGACACGGCCAGCTCGAGGTCCTGCTCCTCAGGGTCGCTCACCACCGGCCGGGACGCGGACCGGGTCGACGCCTCGTCGCTGGGCGGCTCCTCCTCGGACGGCGCTGCGGCGGCGGGGTCCTCCCGCTGCCGGTCGGGCGCGGTGGACCCGCCGGAGCCGGAGCATCCGGCCAGGACGGCGAGGGACACCCCCGCCGCCACACCGCGCAGGCGGTGGGACCTCACCGCTCACCGCGCAGCAGCGGGCGGGCGAGCTTGCGACCGTGGTGGATCTGCGCCTTGACGGTGCCGAGGGGGGCGTTCACGAGCGTGGCGATCTCGTCGTACGGCAGGCCGTAGACGTCGCGCAGCAGGAGCGGCTCGACGAACTGCGGGTGCTCCTTCTCGATGGTCTCCATCGCCTCGAGCAGGTCGAGGCGGGTGCCCGCGATGACGCTGGTGGTGCGCGGGTCGGGACGGTCGTGGGAGCCGTCCTCGAAGTCGGTCGGCGTGGCGAGGTTCTTCAGCCGGCGGTACGTCGTGCGCGCGCTGTTGACCGACACGATGTGCAGCCAGGTGGTGAACCGGCCGCGGCCGCCCCACGAGGCGATCTTGGTGGCGACGTTGAGCATCGCCTCCTGGCAGGCGTCCTCGGCGTCGCCCGAGTAGGGGAGCACCCCGCGGCAGATGTTCAGCACCCGCGGACGCACCGCGCCGAGCAGCTGCTCGAGCGCGTCACGGTCGCCGTCCTGGGCGCGTCGCGCGAGGTCGTCGATGTCGTCCGGCGCCAACGCGTCGCCCGGGTCCCCCGAATAGTCCACCCCTGCACGATAATGCCCGGGTGTCCGCTCCCTCTCGTCTCGGTCGTTACCCGGTGCGTCGTCGCATCGGGTCGGGAGCGTTCGCGACCGTCTGGCTCGCCTACGACGAGCACCTCGACAGCGCGGTCGCGATCAAGGTCCTCGCGGACAACTGGGCCGGCGACCACCACATCCGCCAGCGCTTCCTCGAGGAGGGCCGCTTCCTCCGCAAGGTGGAGTCGCCCCACGTCGTGACGGTCTACGACGCCGGCGAGCTGGAGGACGAGCGCCCCTACCTCGTGATGGCGTACGCCGACCAGGGCACGCTGGCCGACCTGATCGAGCTCTCGCCCCTGTCGCGGTCGCAGGCGGTGTCGGTGATCTTGCAGGTCGGTCGCGGGCTCACCGCCCTCCACGACCGCGGCGTGCTGCACCGCGACGTGAAGCCCGCCAACGTGCTGTTCCGCACCGTGGAGAACGGCCGCGGCGCGCACATCGTGGCGATGCTCGGCGACCTCGGCCTCGGCAAGGCGATGGACATGTCCTCGCGCCTCACGATGGCGGGTGGCACCCCGTCGTACGTCGCCCCGGAGCAGGCGCTCGGCGAGGGGCTCGACGCGCGGGCCGACCAGTTCTCGCTCGCCGCCCTGAGCTACCACCTGCTGACCGGTCGCCAGCCCTACGCCCACGCGAGCCTCGCGGCCGCCGAGAATCCCGCTCCGCCCGCGCCGATGGAGATCGACAACCCGGCCGCGGAGGAGGTGGTCCTCCGCGGCCTGGCCAAGGACCGGGAGGACCGGTTCCCCGACGTCGCCTCGTTCACGGCAGCGCTCGCCGAGGCGCTCGGCGACGAGGTCGACGCCGCGCCTGCGGCCTGGATCCCCGCCGACCCCGACCTGACCCGCCCCGCTGCCGGCACCGAGGCGACCGGGCAGGCGAGCGACCCGCCGTCGACCGCCTCGCGTGGCCGGCGTCTGCGTCGGTGGTCGTGGGTGGCGGCCGCAGTCCTGGCCCTGCTCTTGGGGACGGGTGCCGGTTGGGCGCTGGAGCGGACCGGGACCTCCGAGTCCACGGTCGAGGACGTCGAGGGCCTGATCGAGGTGACGGTCCCCGATGCCTGGACCGCCCAGGTCGACCCCGAGCACTGGTCGCCGGTCGAGGGGCGGCCCGAGCAGCCGTCGCTCGCCGCGGGCACGAGGTCGGGCTGGAACTCCGACGACGACCCGGACGAGGGTGTCTTCGTCGGCATCCTGCCCGGCGACAAGCTGCCCTCCCGGGTGCCCGGCCACGCAGCGTGCCCGGTCCAGCGCGGGCCCTACTTCGACGAGAACAGCGAGGGCGACGAGATGATGACGGTCTTCTTCAGCGGGTGCCCGGGCGTCGACTGGATGGTCGAGCGCATCATCCGCGTCAACCACAACCAGCTGCTCTGGGTGCAGATCCGCAGCCACGAGCGCCGCGTCGCCACCCGAGTCATGGAGTCGGTGGAGGCTCTCGGGTTCTGATCGCCCGCTCAGCCGAGCCGGATGCCCGACCCGACCCGGGAGATCAGATCGGCCATGCCCGGGTCGTCGACCTCGCGGCCGGTGACGGCGATCTCCACCTGGGCGTTGTCGGAGCCGGTCAGGTCGAGCCACCGCAGGTAGCCGTGGCGCAGGTGGTTGGACGTCACGAAGGAGAAGTGCAGGCTGTCCTCGGTCTGTCCGAGCACCTGGACGTTGCTCTCGTCCTCGCGGAGCTCGTCGAGCCGTCGGTCGAGCGTCCACCCGATCGACCGGCGGTTGCTCAGCACCTGCTCGACCCGCAGGACGTAGCCGAAGTCCGGCTGGGCGGGCGGTCGCCACTGCCACTCGTTGAGCGAGTTCTCGGAGAACGTCCAGCCCTTCGGGACCGGCAGCGTCATCCGGAAGTCGCCTGCCCCGACCGACTGGGGCATCAGCGGGATCCCCTCCGCGAGCGGCGGGGTGCCGGGATCGGGCAGCAGCTCGGGGACCGGGTCGATCGGCAGGCTGGGTGAGGCGGGGACCGGGGCGGCCGTCCCGCCACCCGACGGGTTCTCGCCCAGCGCCCAGGACACGCCAAACCCCGCCGCGACCCCGATGGCGAGCAGCAGCGCGAGCACTGCCGTCCCCCGCCAGTTCACGGCCGCCAACCTAGTCCGTGGGGGTGTGCTCAGCCGACAGGCCCGCCGCCCGCCCCCTCCATGCCCTCGGCCACCCGCCGGATGAGGTCACGCGTGCCTGGGACGTCGGCCTCCCGGCCGTGGACCACGATCTCCACGTCGGCCTGGCCGCTGGCGTCGAGGTCGAGCCACCGCATGAAGCTGTGCCGGGCGTTGCCCTCGTTGCTGCGGTAGGTGTACTCGAGCGTCTCGGCGCCGCGGTCGACGATGACCACGTCGTCCTGCTCGGCACGCAGGCGCTCGATCCGGATGTTGATGGCGTCCTCGATCGTGATGTCCTGGCTGTTGATCTGCTCGATCCGCATCACGTAGGTGTTGTTGGACGTGCCGGGCTTCTTCCACTTCCACTCGTTGCTGGCGTTGGCGTTGGTGCTCCAGCCGACGGGCGCGGGAAAGGTGATCTCGAACTTGCCGGTGCCGACCTTCTGCGGGGCCAGCGCGATGCCGGGGTCGAGCGGAGGGTCGGTCGGATCGGGCACGGGGGGCTGGGGCGCCTCGACCGGCATCTCCGGTGCCTCCGCGGGGACGGGGGTGGGCACGCCGGAGCCGATCGAGCCGTCGCGGCTCTGTGCGGACAGGGCGTAGCCGCTCCCGGCACCGATCGCCAGGAGCGCGACCAGTGCTACAGGCCCCCGCCACTCCACGGCGCCATCATGTCAGGCCGGCCGGGTGGTCTGGTCCATCGAGCCGCGCCGGTGCGGTCGACGGCTGCCGGGAGCACCATCGGGAGATGGGCTCCCGGTGGGCGTTGCGAGCGGGCCGTGCCTTCGACGGGGCGCGGTTCCTCCCGGACGGCGCGACGGTCCTCGTCGAGGGTGAGCGGATCGTCGGCGTCGAGGCCGCCGCCTTCCGGACGCCGGACGACGTACCCGTCACCGACGTCGGGGGTGGCACCCTCCTGCCCGGGTTGGTCGACTGCCATGTCCACCTCGTCGCGTCGGGAGCGTTCCCGGGCACTCCCGGAAGCCTGGAGTGGGCCGGCACGGCCGCCGCGGCGGCGGCGGACGAGGTGGTGACGGCCGGCCTGCGGGCGCAGGTGGCGGCCGGTGTGACCAGCGTCCGCGACCTCGGCGACGCTGGCTACCGCGTCCTGGAGCACCGCGGACGCGAGGGCGAGGGGCTGCCGCGGGTGGTGGCTGCCGGTCCACCAATCACGATCCCGCTGGGGCACTGCTGGTTCCTCGGGGGTGACGTCGACCCGGACGACCCCGCCACAATGGACCGCGCAGTGGCGGAGCGGGTGGAGCGCGGCGTCGACGTCGTCAAGGTGATGGCGAGCGGCGGGTTCCTGACGCCCGGCAGCGACATGCTCGGCGCCCAGTTCGACGTCGCGCCGCTGCGTCGCCTGGTCGGCGCCGCCCACGCTGCCGGCCTCCGGGTCGTCGCCCACGCCCACTCGGTCGCCGGGGCGGAGGTCGCGACCGACGCCGGGGTGGACGGGCTCGAGCACTTCACCTGCATGAGCGAGGGCGGGGCCGACCCGCCCCCCGCCCTGCTCGCCCGCGTCGCGGACGCGGGTCTCACCGTGTGCCCGACGCTGGGCAACGACCCGTCGCGGTTCCCGCCGGTGTCGGCCATGCCGCCGCACGTCCTCGAGATGCTCCAGCGGGTCGGGATCACCGACCGCGACGAGCACTTCGCGCGGGTCGCCGCGAACTCCGTCCGCCTGCGCGAGCACGGCATCCGCGTCGTCTCCGGCCTCGACGCCGGCGCGATGCCCGCGAAGCCGCACGGCCACCTGTGGCGCTCGGTCGCCGAGCTGGTGGGGGGCGGGTGGCCGGTCGACGAGGCGCTCGCGACCGCGACCTCGGTGGCCGCCGACGACTGCGGCATCGACGCCGGACGTCTCGCGACCGGCCGGCTCGCCGACCTCCTCGTCGTCGACGGCGACCTCGCGGCCGACGTCACGATGCTGTCCCGCCCGCTCGCGGTGTGGGTGGGCGGGGTGGCGGTCGAGCGGTGAGCCGCACCTCCTAGCGTGGACCCGTGCTGATCCGCAACGCCCGCCTCGTCGCCGTCACCGAAGCCGTCCCGGGACCCGTCGACGTACGCCTCCACCAGGGTCGGGTGGTCGCGCTCGGACCGTCGCTGACCGGTGACGAGACGTCGTACGACGCGGCGGGGCGCTGGCTGATGCCCGGGCTCTGGGACCAGCACGTGCACCTTGGCCAGTGGACGCTCGCGTCCGCGCGGCTCGACCTCGGTACCGCCCGGTCCAGCGCCGAGGCCGTCGCGCTCGTGCGTGCGCGGCTGGAGGAGCGGCCCGACCTGCCCGTCATCGGGTGGGGGCACCGGCCGACCGCGTGGCCCGACAACCCCACGGTCACCGACCTCGACGCCATCGGGACCGACCAGCCGATCGTGCTGATCGCCGGCGACGGCCACCACGGCTGGCTCAACACGATCGCGCTCCACGCGCTCGCCCTGCCGATCCGCGACAGCGTGGTCAGCGAGGCCGAGTGGTTCATGGCCTACGGCCGGCTGGCGTCCGTCCTGGGCCAGGACGGCACCGGGCCCGACGCCTACCGGCGCTCCATGGAGGCCGCGGCGGCGCAGGGCGTGGTGGGGCTCGTCGACCTCGAGTTCAGCGGCGGCGTCGCCGACTGGGCCGAGCGGTGGGCCGGCGGCGCCGACCTGCTGCGGATCCGCCACGCCTGCTACGCCGACGGGCTCGACGACGTGCTCGCCCGCGGTCTGCGCTCCGGTGACCCGCTCGCCGACGACCCGCGCCTGACGATGGGACCGCTCAAGATCATCAGCGACGGCTCGCTCAACACCCGCACCGCCTGGTGCTGCGAGCCCTACGCCGAGAAGGCCGTGCCCGGGTTCGAGGAGGGGCAGCCCAACCAGAGCGCCGAGGAGCTCCGTGGGCTGCTCGCCCGCGCGGTGGCCGGCGGGCTCGAGGTCGCCGTGCACGCCATCGGCGACCGCGCGGTCACCGAGGCGCTCGCCGCCTTCGAGGAGACCGGCGCCCGCGGCGGCATCGAGCACGTGCAGCTCACCACGCGCGACGACGTACGCCGCATGGCGCGCCTCGGCGTGCGCGCCAGCGTGCAGCCCGCCCACCTCCTCGACGACCGCGACGTCACCGAGCGGCTCTGGCCGGGTCGTGCGGAGCGCTGCTTCCCGCTGCGGTGGATGCTCGACGACGGCGTCGACGTCGTCCTCGGCTCCGACGCACCGGTCTCCCCGCTCGACCCGTGGCTCGCGATCGCCAGCGCGGTCCACCGCTCCGGCGACGACCGCGAGCCGTGGCACCCCGAGCAGTCGATCACCGCCCGCGAGGCGCTCGCCGCCTCGACCGACGGCTGGGGCACGGTCGCGGTCGGGCACCCCGCCGACCTGGTGCTCCTCGACGCCGACCCCCTCGACGGGGCGTCGGACCGCGAGCACGCCCGTCGGCTGCGCTCGTTCGCCGACCACGTGGTCGAGACCTGGGTCGCCGGCGAGACGGCGTACGTCCGGTCCGTGTGACACCGGTCCGGCGCCCCGCTTGGCGGGACCCAGGGCCGCAATCTCGCGCGCTGGTGCTCCGCCACCGGCATGTCGCGCACGACACGCCGGGGAATGACGCCGGGGCCCATCGGGTACGGCCCCACCTTGAACACCACCCGGCCGGAGGGCACGCCGCGGCCCACCCTGGTCTGCGTCCCGGGGCTGGGCCTCGAGGCGGCGGAGTGGCGTACGACGTCCGACGCGTTGCAGCGGAGCGGAGTCGTCGACGAGGTGGTGGTGCGCTCGCTGCCCGCCTACGGCGAGCGCCCGAGCAGCAGTGACGACCTCCGGCCGTCGACCCTGGGTGCGCGGTTGGCCGCGGGACTTCCGGGAGCAACGGTCCTCGTGGGCCACTCGGCGTCGTGCCAGGTCGTGGGGCGAGCCGCCGCGCTCGCGCCGGGCCGGGTCACCGGGCTGGTCCTGGTCGGTCCGACGACCGATCCGCGAGCCCGGTCGTGGCCGCGACTGGTGGCACGCTGGCTGCGTACGGCCGCGCGCGAGCGCCCGGCGCAGGTGCCCTTCCTGGCACACAGCTACCCGCACGTCGGACTGGCAGGGATGGGCCGCGCAATGGAGGCGGCGCGACACCAGGACATCCGCGTGGACCTGCGTGCGGTGCAGTGCCCGGTCCTCGTCGTCCGTGGCCGGCACGACCGCATCTGCCCCGAGCGGTGGTCCCGCGGCCTGGCCGCCGTCGCACCCCCCGGTTCGCACGCCGTGACGCTGCCGCGCGGAGCCCACATGGTGCCCCTCACCGACGGCGAGGTGCTCGCGGAGACGCTGGCCGACTGGCTCGCCGAGCTGTCGCGCGGCGGGGCCTGACGCGCGTTCAGGCCAGCGCGAGCGTCGCGTCGAGGACGAAGGCCGGATCCTCGAGCCGGTCGCCGTAGATCTCCCGGAGCTGGCCGACGCGGTAGCGCACGGTCTGGGCGTGGACGAACAGCTCCTCGGCCACCGCGTCCCGGCGGCCGTGGTTGAGCAACCAGCTGCGGAGCGTGTCGGTCAGCTTCTCGGCCGTCGAGGGGCGCAGGTCGGCGAGAGGGGCGAGCACCCGCGCCCGCAGGTCGTCCCGGGCGGACGCGTCGGCGGCCAGCACCAGCGAGGCGAGGTGCTCGTCGGAGTCGACGAGGCCGTCGATGTCGAGGGCCGCGCACCGCAGGGCCCGGCGGTACGACGCAGCCGCCTCGAGCCACGGCACACCGGGGCCGACGACCGCGTCGGTGCCGCGCAGCGCGCGGAGCAACGTGGCACGTGAGCCGGCCGAGCCCGCGCCGGGCACGAGGAGCGAAGCGTGGCCCTCCGGCAGCCCCGGGACGTCGTCGCTGGGCTGCAGCGTGCCCGGGTCGAGCGCGGTGAGGGCGTGCGAGACCTGCGACTCGGGCAGCACGAGCGCGGTCAGCACACCGGGCGGCTCCCAGTCGGCGCGCTCCGCCGCGGTGGTCACCGCGTCGGTGGTCGCGCCGGTGAGCAGCGCCCGGGCGAGCCGCTCGAGGTTGCGCTGGCGGACCCGCCCGCTGCTCTCGAGCTCGTCGGTGTGCCCGGCGACCGAGGCCGCCGACAGCTCGTCGATGTAGGCGAAGACCAGCTCGGCGAACTTCGCAAGCTGACCGGAGTCGACCCCCGCCTCCACCGCCACGCCCGACATGTCGCGCCACGAGGCGCGGGCCCCGATCCGGTAGGCCGCGAGGAGCGCCTCGACCGTACGTCCGCTGCGGGCCTCGCCGCGCCCGAGCTGGTAGGCGCCCTCGATCGCCGGGGCCTTCGGGGCGTCGACGTCCTGACGGGTGGCGAGGGTGAGGAACCCGCCCAGGGCGAGCTGCACCGCGTTGCGGATCACCTCGCCCATCCGGCCGCTCCAGGCGCCGGCATAGCTGGGCACCTCGTCGATGATGGTGAGCACGGCACTGTCGGCGACCTCGGCGAGGTGCGAGCGCAGCGCGGCGGCCACCTGGGGGTCGAGCCCGACGATGGTCTGTATTTGTGTGGCCGGGCGCACAGGGCGAGTGACCATCGGGACTCCTGAGGTCGGTTTTGTTCGCGACGAACAAGAGTCTAGCCGCGATTCACGTGCGAGGAGCAGGAAGATGTGCCGCTGATCCGGGACATTGGATGTCATGACCACGACTCTCGAGCCGCCCGCACGCGGTGGCGCCCGGAGCCGTCGACTGGCCGACCAGCTCGTCCGCGTCGCCGAGGCTGCCACCACGCCCTACCTCCCGGCCGACTTCATGGACCTCTTCGCGCCCCTGCGTTCGGGCGCCGACCTGCGCGGACGCATCGAGTCGGTGCACCCTGAGACCGCGGACGCCGCCACCATCGTGATCCGCCCGGGTGCCGACTGGGCCGGCCACGTGCCCGGCCAGTACCTCCGCATCGGCATCGACGTCGACGGCGTACGCCAGTGGCGGGCCTACTCGCTGACCCACGGTCCGCGCCGCGACGGCAAGATCTCGATCACGGTCAAGGCCGTCCCCGACGGCCTGGTCAGCAACCACCTCGTCCACGAGGCGCGACCCGGCACCCTGGTCCACCTCGAGCAGGCGGCCGGCGAGTTCGTGCTCCCGCCCGAGGGCGGCAAGTTCCTCATGGTCACGGCCGGGTCGGGCATCACGCCGGTGATCGGCATGCTGCGCAACCTCTTCCCGAGCACCGACGAAGGGGTCCTGCGCCCCGCCCGCAGCGCCGACCACGACATCGTGGTCGTCCACGTGGCGCCCAGCCACCCCCACTCGATCTTCATCCGCGACCTCGAGGCGCTCGACGCCGCAGGCGCGATCCGCCTCGTGGCGCGGTACGACGACGAGCACGGCGTCCTCGACGTCGACCGGCTCGCCGACCTGGTCCCCGACCTCGCCGAGCGCCAGACCCTCGCGTGCGGGCCGGCGGGACTCCTCGACGCCCTCGCCGCGCACCACGACGCAGCCGGTCTGAGCCTGACCACCGAGCAGTTCCGCACCGCCCGCGTCGAGCCCGGTGAGGGCGGCACCGTCACCTTCAGCTCAGGCACGACGCTCGACCTCGACGGGGCGACACCCATCCTCGACGCCGCCGAGGACGCCGGGATGCTGATGCCGAGCGGCTGCCGGATGGGCATCTGCATGGGCTGCGTCATCCCGCTGCGCGAGGGCAGCGTGCGCGACCTGCGCAACGGCGCCATCACCACCGCCGTCCCCGGCGAGACCGGCGACATCAAGGTGCAGACCTGCATCAACGCCGCCGCCGGCCCGTGCCACATCGACCACTGACGCCTGACCTCCAGACACCCCTGAGGAGATCGACATGACCACGATCCAGAAGAAGGCCGTCCTCGGCCAGACCAACCCGATCGCGCACCTCACCGAGGCCGACATCGAGCAGATCGGCTTCGAGCTCGACGCCATCCGGCAGGACGTCCTCGACAGCCGCGGCGCCAGCGACGCGGCGTACATCCGACGTGTGATCGACACCCAGCGCAAGATCGAGCTCGGCTCCCGCGCGGTGCTGCTCTTCAGCGCATTCCCGCCTGCCTGGGTGCTCGGCACCGCCGGCCTGAGCATCTCCAAGATCCTCGACAACATGGAGATCGGCCACAACATCCTCCACGGCCAGTGGGACTGGATGCGCGACCCCAAGATCCACTCCTCGACCTGGGAGTGGGACATGGCCTCGCCCGCCGAGCAGTGGAAGCACAGCCACAACGAGCTCCACCACACCTACACCAACGTCATCGGCAAGGACAACGACCTCGGCTACGGCATCATGCGCGTCGACGAGGACCAGACCTGGACGCCGGCCTCGCTCGCGCAGCCGCTCTTCTGCTTCATCAACGCCGTCTTCTTCGAGTACGGCATCGCCGCCTACGACCTCGAGCTCGGCGCGGTGATCAAGAAGAAGCAGACCAAGGACCCCGAGTTCCGCCGCCGCGTGAAGGCCGTCGTCGGCAAGATCCGCAAGCAGGCGACCAAGGACTACGTCGTCCACCCGGCCCTGTCGATCCCGACCGGTTCCTTCCTGCCGACCCTCGCGGCCAACTTCACCGCCAACGTCGTGCGCAACCTCTGGTCGAACTCCGTCATCCTCTGCGGCCACTTCCCCGAGGGCGTCGAGACCTTCGAGAAGCGCTCGATCGAGGGCGAGACCAAGGGCGAGTGGTACGTCCGGCAGATGCTCGGCAGCGCCAACATCTCCGGCTCGAAGTTCCTCCACCTGATGACCGGCAACCTGTCGCACCAGATCGAGCACCACCTGTTCCCCGACCTGCCGTCCAACCGCTACGGCGAGATCGCGCCCAAGGTGCAGGCCCTGTTCGAGAAGTACGACCTCACCTACTGCGCCCGGCCCATGCCGCAGCAGGTCGCGTCGGCCTGGCACAAGGTCATCCGTCTCTCGCTGCCCAACGGCTGGCTCGCGATGACCAACAAGAAGAACGCCCCGCAGCAGCTCGCCATCCTCTACAAGATGGCCACCGGTGACCGCCGCACCCGTCGTCTCCTCGGCCGCAAGCTCGAGAGCGAGGCTCGGGCAGCCGCCTGACGCCTGCGTTCGCTCGACCCGGACAAACCCGAGAACCCCTCCCAGGAGGGGTTCTCGGCCATTTCCGCATGTGGCGGCGGCGTGCGATCCAGCCCGAGCACACCCCTTGGTAGGGGTTTCAACCATTCCGTCCCGGCGGGTGAGGCCGGCGCACTAGCGTTCCGTCGGACGCAGCCAGGGGGGCTGCCAAAACGGGGGTTGTCCTTGCGCGCCTTGGGTCGCATTCATCGCTTCACCGTGTTCTTCGTCGCTTCGACAGTGGCGCTCGGGGTGTCGGTCGTGTTGGGAGTTTCAGCCCACGCGGCGAACACCGGAGGCATCAGCGGCACCGTCACCGACCGTCACGGTGACCCTGTGGCCGGCGTGTCCGTGCAGGCGAGTCTCGTGGGCAACGGGTACGGCCCGTCCGCCGTCACCGACGCCTACGGAAACTACGAGCTGACCGGCATGCCCGCCGGCAGCTTCCACGTGGGGTTCGCGACCTTCCGAGCGGGCGACCTCAATGCGGTGTTCTACCGTGATGCCGCAACCCGGGCCGAGGCCACGCCGGTCGCAGTGGTGGAGGGCCAGACCACGCCCGACGTCGACCAGGACGTCGACACGGGCGCGAGCGTCGCGGGCACCGTGACCGGCGCTGACGGCACCGGCGTCGAGGGTGTGTCGGTCGTCGCCTTGTCGCAGTACTACGCGAACGGTCCGTGGAGCGAGCGTTACTGGGGTACCACCCGTGCGGACGGGACCTACAAGCTCGATGGCATTCTCGCGGGCACCTACCGGCTGGGCTTCAGGGATCCCTCGGGCGAGCACGCCGAAGAGTTCTTCGACGACGTGGCCACGGTGGGAGCGGCCTCTGACATCGTCCTCGGTGCCTCGAGCAGGATTGTGGACCGTGACGCGCAACTGGACCGTGCCTCGCACATCTCCGGCCGGGTCACCGCCGCGGACGGCAGCGCGATCCCACAGGTGAACGTCCAGGTCTTCAAGAAGATCCCCGGCCAGAACTACTGGGGCACGGCGTCCGCGTCCGTCCAGACAGATCAGGACGGGCAGTACGACCTCGGTGGCCTGCGCGCAGGCATCTACCGCGTCGGCTTCTCCACCCTCCAGGGCGGCTACGTCAACGAGTACTGGGACAACGCCCGGACGGTCGAGACGGCCACCGACATCGAGGTCGGCGAGTCGACGACCGTCGCCGACCGCGACGCGGTGCTCGCCGCCGAGTCGCACATCACCGGCCTGGTGACCGGTCCTGACGGGGCAGGGCTGCCCAACGTGAGCGTGCAGGTCTACCAGCTCTCCCCGATGGGCGGCGCCTGGAGCTCGGTGCAGTGGACCTCGACGGACGCGAGCGGCCACTACGACGCGCGGGGCCTTCGTGCGGGCACCTACCGCATCGGCTTCGCCCCGATGCAGGGAGAGTTCGTCACCGAGTTCTGGGACAACGCCTCGACCGTGCAGTCGGCACAGGACATCGTCGTGGGTGAGTCGGCGACCGTCGCCGGCAAGGACGCGCAGCTGGCGACGGGGGCAGGTGTCGCCGGCACGGTGACCGGCCCCGGCGGCGCCGAGCTCGCCAACGTCAGCGTCCAGGCCTACCGGTTTGTGCCGGACATGGCGTACTGGGCGCCGGTCGTGTCGACGTCGACCAACGCTGATGGCACCTACCGGCTCCGGGGCCTGGCGGCCGGCACGTATCGAGTGGGTTTCGGCAACTACTCCGGTGAGTACGTCAGTGAGTATTGGGACGACGCGTCGTCCGTCCAGCAAGCGCAGGACATCGTGCTCTCCGGCTCGGAGCTGGCCACCGGGACGGATGCGCAGCTGACGCGCTCATCCCGCATCACGGGCACCGTCACGGGAGCTGACGGGGGTCTGGCCGGGGTCTCCGTCCAGGCCTACCGCAGGGCGCCCGGCCAGCAGTGGTGGAGCTCGGTTGCGATGACGCAGACCAACCCAGATGGGACGTACTCCCTCGGCGGCCTCACGGCCGGCGCCTACCGCGTCGGCTTCTCCACAATGTTCGGTGGCGGTCACATCGCCGAGTACTGGAACGACGCACCCACGGTCGACGGGGCTACCGACATCGTGGTGGCCGAGTCGGACGTCGTCGGCGGCAAGGACGCGCAGCTCGCCGAGGCCTCGCACATCACCGGCAAAGTCACCGGTCCCGACGACGCAGGGCTTTCCGGCATCTCGGTGTCGGCCTACACGAAGACTGGGACGGGCCAGTGGATGCCGGCTGGAGCCGGGTCATCCACCACGCCGGACGGCTCGTATGACATCGGTGGGTTGAAGGCCGGGACCTACCGCATCGGCTTCAGCAGCTACATGAGCGGCAACCACCTGGCTGAGTTCTGGGACGACGCTGCGACCGTGGAGCTGGCGACTGACATCGAGGTCCGTACGTCCGCGGCCGTGACCGGAAAGAACGCGCAGCTGGCCGTCGCGTCCAAGGTCAGCGGCACGGTGACTGGTCCCAACGGCGCTCCCCTGGCCAACGTCGGCGTCTCCGCCTACACCAAGGCTGCGGGGCAGGAGTCCTGGACCACGACGGGCTCGTCGGTCTCGACTCGGTACGACGGCACGTACGACCTCGGTGGGCTGAAGGCCGGGACCTACCGGATCGGCTTCCGCGACTGGCAGAACGGACACGTCGACGAGTTCTGGAACGACGCGACGACCGTCGAGGCAGCGCAGGACATCGTCCTTGCGGACGGCCAGGCTGTCGATGGCAAGGACGCCCAGCTCTCGGCGGGCTCGCACATCACCGGAAAGGTCACCGACTCGACCGGCGCTGGACTTGGCGGGGTGAGTGTTCAGGCCTATCAGAAGAGCGCGGGGCAGGACTATTGGAGCCCCACGTGGATGGGAGCCCAGACCAGGCCGGACGGCACGTACGACCTGGGCGGCCTGAAGCCAGGCATCTACCGGCTGTCGTTCCACACGTACGAGGGTGGCTTCGTCACCGAGTACTGGAACGACGCGGAGACGCTGGAGTCCGCGACAGACATCTCCGTCGGGGTCTCCGAGACGGTGACGGGCAAGAACGCCCAGCTGGTAACGGGATCGCGCATCACGGGCAAGGTCGCCGGACCGAGCGGCGCCGGCGTGGCCAACGTGCTCGTGGCGGCCTACCGGCAGACCGCTGGCGAAGATGGTTGGTGGTCGGCAATCCGTTCCACGTACGCGGACTCCTCGGGCTCCTACGACCTCGGGGGCCTTCCAGCCGGCACCTATCGCATCGGGTTCTCGCAGTACGAGGGCCGCTACGTGGGCGAGTACTGGAACGACGCCCGGTCGATCGACACAGCACAGGACATCGAGGTCGGTGAGTCCGAGACCATCGCGGGCAAGGACGCCCAGCTGGCGGTCGCAGGGCGGATCACCGGTACCGTCACGGGTCCCGACGGGGCTCCTGTTCCGGACGCTCAGGTAGAGGCGTACTCGTGGTCCGAGACGGCGCAGCAGTGGTTGGCCGTCGACTGGGCGTACACAGGGCAGGACGGTTCGTACGACATGACCGGTCTGGCGGCTGGCACCTACCGCATCGAGTTCCGGACCTGGGACGAGCGATACGAGATCGAGTTCTGGGACGACTCGGCGTCCCTCGAAGGTGCCACCGACATCGTCCTGTCCGAGGGTGAGACGGAGTCCGGCAAGGGCGCCTCGCTAGAGCCAGCCGAGACGGCGTACGAGCACACGGTCGCGCCGACCGTCGCCGGGACTCCGCAGGCCGGCGAGGTGCTGCACGCGGAGGCGGGCACGTGGACCCCTTCCGGGGCGTCGTTCGCGTACCAGTGGTTGGCGGGCGGTGCCGTGATCGCGGGTGCCACGTCGCAGACGCTCACGCTGACCGACGCGATGGTCGGGAAGCGGATCAGTGTCCGGGTGACCGCGTCCGGTGCGGAGGGCGTCCCCGGGGTGGCCACGTCGGCTGCCACGGTTGCGGTGGCTGCTGCGCCGGTCTACGAGCACACGGTCGCGCCGACCGTCGTTGGGACGCCGCAGGTCGGTAAGGACCTGCACGCGGAGGCGGGCACGTGGACCCCTTCCGGGGCGTCGTTCGCGTACCAGTGGTTGGCGGACGGTGCCGTGATCGCGGGTGCCACGTCGCAGACGCTCACGCTGACCGACGCGATGGTGGGCAAGCGGATCAGTGTCCGGGTGACCGCATCTGGTGCAGCAGCCAAGACGGGCATGGCGACATCGGCTTCGACTGCCGCTGTCGCGGCTGCGCCGGTCTACGAGAACACGATCGCGCCGAGCATCACCGGGACGCCGCAGGTCGGTAAGGACCTGCGGGCGGAGGCGGGCACGTGGTCTCCGTCGGGTGCGTCGTTCGCGTACCAGTGGTTGGCGGACGGTGCCGTGATCGCGGGTGCCACGTCGCAGACGCTCACGCTGACTGACGCGATGGTCGGGAAGCGGATCAGTGTCCGGGTGACGGCATCCGGTGCCGGCGCTGCTGACGGAGTCCAGGTGTCGGCCTCGACCGCGCCGGTGGCGGCCGCTGCGACCCCGACCCCGACGCCGACGCCGACGCCGACGCCGACGCCCACCCCGACGCCCACCCCGACGCCCACCCCCACCCCGACCCCGACGCCCACACCGACGCCGACGCCCACACCGGTGCCGGCCCCGACACCCGCCCCGACACCGAGCGTGGCGGCGCAGCTGACGCAGGTGGCGGAGGACCTCAAGGTCACGGGGAAGCCGAAGGTCGGCAAGACGATCAAGGTCGCCAACCTCATCGCCCAGATGCGGACGACGGTCGCCTACCGGTTCCAGTGGTACGCCGGCAGCGCGAAGATCAAGAAGGCGACCACCTCGAAGCTGAAGGTCACCAAGGCTCTGAAGGGCAAGCTCCTCAAGGTGAAGGTCACCCTCTCGGCGAGCGGTGCCACGAAGGTCGTCACGCTCAAGGTCGGCAAGGTCGGCTGACACCAGCAGACAGGGGTGGTCCCGCGACGAAGGTGTTGCGGGACCACCCCTGCGTCACGTGCCGGGGCCAGCTGGTCTGGACCTCGGTAGAAACACGGATGTATCAGAACGGCCGCAGGAGCATCCTTCTTGTCGTGAGCACTCGACACGGGGAGAACGAGATGACCACGAGCACCACCAAGGTGATCGGCACATCGGGCGTGGCCCGATGATCCGCATCGGCTCCGTGCCGCCCGGGTCCGACGTCAGCGCTGAGGCGCGACCGTCGGTTCCGCGGCCGCGTACGGCCGTGGCCGGGGGGTCCACGGTCCGTCAGCAGGTCGCCTGACAGGGGAAGACCGACAGCACAGGGGACTGGCGGTCAGAGCCGGAGGTCGTACGACGAGAAGTCGCACGGTCTCCGGCTCTCGTGCGTCCGGCGGAGAGCGGGTGGGCGCGCACAACGTAGGCAGTTCGCGCGCGCCGCGGGTCGGACGAGCGCGAGCTTCACGCGCCGGCTGCCGAACTGCCTACGTTCGTCGTCGTCGCACCCGGAGCCGGAGGGGCGGTCAAGGTTCCGCGGGTCGGGGAGGGTCCGGTCTGGACCGTCTCCCGAAGGCTTCTCCCAGACTTCCCCGAGTAAAGGAAGCGCGGCGGCTCCGCTCCTAGTGTCCTCTGCAGACGGTCCGTGGGGGGCCGTCAGGTGGGGACAGGAGAAGTCCGTGATGAAGCACGACCGAGACACCCAGGGGATCGATCTCACCGGCCGCATCAAGTCGCTCGAGCAGTTCACCGGCGCGCTGGTCGCCCGGCCCGGACCCGAGACGGCAGACGGCCCCGACGCGGACGTCATCCCGATCCACGAGGCTCCGCGCTCCCGCGTGCCGGCGCCACGGAGCTCGCGCGTCTTCCTGCGGAGCGGGGGCGGGCACGGCGCGTTCGCCGATCTCACCCTGACCGCGCCCCTGCCCCGCCCCGCCGTCGACTGACCGTGTGACGCACGCGTCGGGGTGCTCCCCGATGCGCCTCCCGGTGTGACGGGTGGGACTCACCTAGAGTCGCCCGGTGGTCTGGCTGGTCGGCGCGCTCCTGCTGCTGTGGCTCGCGCAGGGGCCCGTGGTCCTGGTCCTCGCTGCCGCGCTGCTCGCGGTCCCCCGGGTCCGCTGGTGGGTCCAGGACCACGCCTACGTCAGTCGTCGGGTCGTGGCCTGGGTCGCCGCGGTCGCCGCGGCCGTCGGCCTCCTGGCCGTGGTGGTCCCGGACGGCTGGCTGCCGATCCCGCCCGCCCCGGGCGCCTGGGCCGGTCCGTCGTACGTCGGCCGCCCGGCGTCGCCCCACCAGGTGCCGGCCGAGGAGGTCCCCCCCAACCCGCACCGCTCCGCCGGCGACCCGGCCGACCGTCCGGGACCGCTCGGCCGCCAGCCCGAGGTCGACACGGCGTGGTTCGGCCTCCAGCGGTGTGGCCGCCTCGAGGTGACGACGACCGATCTGCTGGTCGCGCTCTGCGCCGCCGGCGAGGGCCGCACCCTGCGCGTCGTCGACCCCCAGACCCTGCGGCCGGTGGCGTCCCAGGAGCTGCCCGACCTGCCCGAGGACTCGGCGTGCGACGGGGAGTCGTTCTACCTCGACGCCACCGACCGGGCGGTGGTCGGCACCGGTGACCGCCAGGTCCTCGCCGTGCGGACGTCCCACGAGGGCGAGCCCGACCTCGAGACCGACGCCACCTGGGACCTCAAGCCCTACATCGCCTACGGCGACTGCCTCGTCTCCATCGCACCCGACTGGTCGGGCCGCATCTGGTGGGCCTCCCACGCCGGTCTCGTGGGGACGCTCGACCCGACGACCGGCCAGGTCGGCGTCGTCGACCTCGGCGAGGAGGTCCGGCACGACGTCGCCGTCGACGCCGGGGCGGCGTACGTCGTCACCGACGAGGCCGTGCACCGACTGGTCGTGGGCGGCGACGGCACCCCGCAGGCCACCTGGCGCAGCGAGTACGACGGCGTGAGCGGCTCCGCGCCGGTGCTGGTCGACCGCGGGACGGTCGCGATCACCGACGAGGTCGAGGACCGTCTGGGCGTGCGGTTCCTCGCGCGCGACGACGGCCGCACAGTCTGCCGGCAGTCCGTCTTCGACGAGGGCGAGGGCGCCACGCGCAGCACCCTCGCCGACCTCGGTGCGGGCGTCGTCGTGGCCAACGACGCCGGCTACGCGTCCTCGCGCCGCGCGCTGCTCGGCTTCACCGCGGGAGCGGGCGTCGCTCGGGTCGACCTGGTCGACGACGGGTGCGCCGTGACCTGGACGACCGAGGCGGTGTCGCCCGCCTCGGGCGTCGTCGCCAGCCGCCCCAACGGGCTGCTGTACGCGTGGGCCAAGCGTCCGTCGCTGACCGGCGTCAGCGCGTGGTACCTCACGGCGATCGACGCCGACTCCGGTCGCCGGCGATGGGGCGTGCGCACCGGCACCGGGCTGCTCGCCGGCAGCGGCGGCTCGACGGTGACGCTCGGCCGCGACGGCTCGGCCTACCTCGGCACGAGGGCCGGGCTGGTCCGGGTGCGCGACCGCCGCTAGGCGGTGGCGGCCGGCCGAGGAGGCCAGGCGAGCTCGACCGTCTCCTCGCTGGTCTCCCACAGCCGCCGCTGCGCCACCTCGTCGCGGGCGAGCCGTGCGGTGCCGACGATCCGTGGCGGACCGGCGGCTTGCCGGGGCCGCTCGGCCCGACGTACGTCGCCCCCGGGAGGTCGGCGGTGGCCGCCATCAGGGTCGGCCGGGCGCCCGCCTCGGCGGACTGCGAGACCAGCTTGACCGCGCCGTCGAGGACGGCCGCGCGCCGGCCGCGGGTGGTGCCGAGCTGTCCGTTGACGGCGAGGTGTGTGCCGGCGAGACCCGGGTGCGCGGCCAGCGCACGGACCGGCGCGTCCGCCTGCCGCAGCCGCCGCTCGAGCTCGAAGGTGAAGAGCAGGTTGGCCAGCTTGGTCTGGCCGTAGACGTGCCACCGGCTGTAGCGGTGCTGACCCCGCGGGTCGCCCAGCGGCGCGGACCGGGCGACGCGGTGCATCTGCGACGACAGCGTCACGACGCGGCCGTCACCGGACGCGGCCAGCTGGTCGAGCAGCAGCCCGGTGAGCAGGAACGGGCCGAAGTGGTTGGTCGCCATCTGCGACTCCAGCCCGTCGCCCGTGCGGCGGAGGGGCGGAGCCATCACGCCGGCATTGTTCACCAGCAGGTGCACTGGGCCGATCCCGGCGGCCGCCTTCCCGGCCGCCCGCACCGATCCCAGGTCGGCGAGGTCGACGATCAGCGCCTCGGTCGAGGCGGCGGGCACCTCGGCCGCGATCGCCTCGGCTGCCGCGGCGAGCTTGTCGGGCGTACGCCCCGCGAGCACCACCCGGGCGCCGTGGCGGGCGAGCTCGAGCGCGGTGTGGAAGCCGAGCCCACCGAGCGTCGGCCCGGTGACGACGGCGGTGCGACCGGTCAGGTCCCCGATGTCTGCGGTCGTCCAGGCATCGCTCACGGGGTCACGCCGAGCGAGGCGACCACACGCCGGCCGAGCTCGGGGTCGCCGGTGATGCGTACGTCGTCGGCGGCAGCGGCGCGGCGACCACCGGCCAGCACCACGAAGGTCCCGCGGTCCATGGCCAGCGTGACGGTCTGCTCGCCGTCGTCGGGCGTGGCGCGGCGACCGCGCCCGTCCTCCCCGACGGCAACGGTCACCGGCGCGTGGCCGGCCACCTCCAGACGTACGACGGACCCGACCGGCGCCTGCGCCCGCTTGCCGACGACGTAGGGGAGGCTCTCCATGAGGTAGTCGGCGGTGTGGACGGCCGCCGCGGAGTCGAGGTTGCCCGGCATCGCGAGCGCGCGGCGCACGTCCTGCTCGTGCATCCACACGTCGAGCGGGCGGTTGCGCAGCAGCAGCCCGGTCGTCCAGCCGATCGCGCCGAAGGCGCCGGGTGCGGGCGCCGAGGCGTCGGTCGGCGGGTCGGCCAGCAGCTGGGTGTGGCGGGCCGTCGTCGACTCGCGGATCTCGGTGATGAGGTCGTCGGGGGTCTCGTCGCGCCGGGCCAGCACGCCCTGCTCGGTGAACCGGCCCATCGTTCCGCGCACGTGCGGCACCTCACCTATCTCGACCTCCTCGTGCGGGCGCCCGGCCAGCAGCGCCTCGAGGTGCGCGGTGTGGGCGGCCACGGCCCGGACGTCCCAACCGGGCAGGTCGGTCGGGGTGGACCACTGGTCGTCGGCGACGTGCTCGAGCACCTTGGTGAACGAGTCGACGGCGCCCCACCAGAGCGCGATGAGGGCGGCGAGCCGCTCCCGGTCCGTCGCGGTCCCGGCCTCCGTGCTGGTCGCGGCACCGGCCGCGGGATCAGTCATGGGGAGAGGGTAGGCGACCGGTCCGACGTCCCACGGCGCGGCGGGGTCCCCGCGTTCGAGCCGTGTCGGACCTACGCTGCGAGAGCGGAGCCGCCCCCGACGGCCCGCGCACCACTCACGAAGGAGTCGTCATGGGAATCGGACTCGGCATCCTCCTGCTCGTCCTCGGCCTGATCCTGCTCTTCGCGATCAACGAGTTCCCCGACTCGATCCAGGAGGTCGTCGACCCGACCACGGTCGGCTGGATCCTGGTGATCGCCGGCGTCCTGGCGCTCGTGCTCGGCCTCGTGATGAACAGGCAGCGTTCGAGGACGACCCACGTCGAGGAGCGTCGCGACCTCTGATCTCGGTACGAGCCTGACGCGTCCCCGTCCCTCGGACGCGGGCTCACTCGATCTGGCCGCGCCCACGCCGGCGACTCGTTCCTCGTCGCCGGCTGCGCGGCTCAGAGCCAGCCGCGCTCCTGCGCGATCCGCGCCGCCTCGCTGCGGGTGGTCGCGCCGGTCTTGCCGATGGCCGCGGACAGGTGGTTGCGGACCGTGCCCTCGGAGAGGTGCACGCGCGCGGCGATCGTGGACACCGGTGACCCGTCGAGGGCGTGGGTCAGCAGCTCGCGCTCGCGTCCGGTGAGGGGGCTCGGCCCGTCGATCAACGACTCCGCGGCGAGGTCCGGGTCGATGACCCGCAGGCCGGCGTGGACCCGACGGACGGCGTCGGCGAGCTGGCGGGCCGGGGTGTCCTTGACGACGAAACCGGACGCCCCCGCCTCGATCGCCCGGCGGACGTAGCCCGGCCGTCCGAAGGTCGTGACGACCAGGGACCGCACGCCGGGCAGCTCGCGTCGTACGGCCGCGGCGGCGTCGATGCCGTTGAGACCCGGCATCTCGATGTCGAGCAGGCACACCTCGGCTCCCGAGGCGCGGGCGGCCTCGACCACCTCGTCACCGCGACCTACCTGGGCGACGACCTCGAGGTCGGACTCGAGGTCGAGCAGGGCGGCCAGTGCACCCCGCACGAGCGCCTGGTCGTCGGCGAGCAGCAGCCTGATCACGGCAGCGCCACCTCCACCCGGGTGCCGGGAGCGGCCGGGCCGACGCTGAGGGTGCCGCCGACGCCGGTGACGCGCTCACGCATCCCGCGCAGGCCGTTGCCCTCGGCGCCGTCGCAGCCGGCACCGTCGTCGGTCACGGCGATGCCACCGGAGCCGAGCTGGATGACGACCGACCGCGCTTGCGCGTGGCGTACGACGTTGGTGACCGCCTCGCGCAGCACCCAGGCCAGCAGGGCCCGGTGGCGCGGGTCGGTGTCGGCCACGGTCCCCTCGACGGTCGTGGTGATGCCGGCGTCGGCCAGCACCAGGGGTGCGGCGACGAGCTCGGCCTCGAGGTTGCCGGCGCGCAGCCCGCCGACCGTCGCGCGCACCTCGGCCAGCGCCTGGCGCGCCGTGGCCTGGATCGACTCCAGCTCCTGCTTGGCGCGGGCGGGGTCGATGTCGATGAGTCGGGCGGCGAGCTCCGCCTTGACCGACAGGGCCGTGAGCGAGTGGCCCAGCACGTCGTGCACGTCACGGGCCACCCGCTCACGCTCTGCGACGATGGCGTGCTCGCCCCGCGCCTCGTAGGCGAGCTGCTCGCGCTCGCCGAAGATGCGCAGCATCACGCCGCCGACCATGATCGGCCAGAGCATCAGGAAGAAGTACGTCGGGAAGCCGTCGATGCGCAGCAGGGACAGCAGCGGGAAGGCCGCCCAGAAGCCGACCGCCCACTTCCAGGCGGGGCTCGGGAGCTCGAGCGCCGACAGGATCGCGAGGTAGGGCGCGTACGAGATGACGCCGATGCCGATCACGGGCAGCGTGGCGAGAGCCAGGGCCACCATCACGCCCAGGCACAGCCAGGTGTTGCTGCGGTGGGAGTAGCCCAGCACGTTGGCCACCGCGAACCCGGCGATGCAGGCCAGCGCGCCCACCTGTGCGGCCACGGGGACGTCGGAGTCGAGGACGGCGGAGATGGGGAAGACCAGGAAGACCAGCCAGATCGACGCGAACGACCACCCCCACTTCTCCCAGGGGTTCGGCGGGAGCGGCGTCGCCGTCACGTGCGCGCCCGGCTCCGGCGTACGCCCCACATCGCCAGCAGGGAGAAGATGACCGTCCACGCGAGCACGTTAGCGACCGGCAGCCACAGCGGGTCCCGACCGTCGACGGGGAGCCACCCGTCGGTGAGGGGGTAGTGGGCCAGCGCGGCATAGCCGTAGAGCGGCGTGAGCCGGCCGATGTCGAGCATGACACCGCTGATCGGCGTGAAGAGCCCGCCGAGGAACGCCATGATGACGATGAAGCCCGATGCGATGCCGGGCGCGTTGGTGCCGCGGAAGACCAGCGCGACCGCGAGCCCGTAGATCGCGAACAGCGCCGAGCCCAGCCACACGATGACGGCGCCGAGCACCCAGTCGCTCCACGTGCCTCGAGCGCCGGTGGCGGCACCGATGGCGAAGATGAGGGCGACCGGCATGGCGGCGACGACCATCGCCAGCCCCGCCTTCGCGGCCACGAAGGCCAGCGGTCGCATCGGGGTGAGCCCGAGCTGACGGCCCCACCCCATGACCTGCTCGGTCGCGGCGCTGCCCGCGATGCCGGTCGTGGCGGTGACCGCGCCGTAGCAGGCCATCGAGATCATGATGTACATCGCGACGTTGCCGCTGCCGACGGCGTCGGCCGAGCCGAGTCCGAAGACCAGGTACATGAAGGTCGGCAGGCCGACGATGAAGAACATGGCCATCCGGTCGCGCAGCTGGCGGCGCAGGTCGAGCCGGGCATAGGTGACCATGTCCGGCCGCGGTGCCGTCCGCGCGCCGGTGGCCGCCCGGGGCACGGTGGTGGTCGTCGTCATCGGATGGCTCCTGCCAGGTCGTCGGTGGACGCGGTGAGGGCGAGGAAGGCGGCCTCGAGGCTGGCCGCCGACACCTCGAGGTCGGTGACGCCGAGAGGGGCGAGCGCGTGCCGCACCCGGGCGAGCCAGGCGTCGTCGATGCCGTCGGTGCCGACCACCTGGGCCGGCGGCCGGAAGGTCAGCGTGCGACCGCCGTACGCCGCCCGCACGTCGCTCGTCGCGGCGTCGTGGACGATGCGGCCGCGGTTCATCAGGACGGTGCGCTCGGCGAACTCGTCGGCCTCGGCGAGGTAGTGGGTGGCGAAGACGATGGTGCGACCGAGCGCGGCGTCCTCGCGCATCGCCCGCCAGAACTCCTGCCGCGCGCCGACGTCCATGCCAGCGGTCGGCTCGTCGAGGACGACCAGGTCCGGGTCGGGCAGCAGGGCGAGCGCGAACTTCAGCCGCTGCTGCTCACCGCCCGAGCAGGCCTCCACCCGTCGCTCGGCCAGGTCGGTGAGGCGGGCGCGCTCGAGCACCACCTCGACCCGGTCGGACCGGCCGTGCAGGGCGGCGATCACGCGCACGGTCTCCTCGACGGTGAAGTCGTTGAGCAGGCCACCCGTCTGCATCACCGCGGACACCCGCCCCTGCCGTACGGCGTCGGCGGGGGACGAGCCGTACACCTCGATCGTCCCGGAGTCCGGCGCGGTGAGGCCGAGCAGCATGTCCACGGTCGTGGTCTTGCCGGCACCGTTGGGGCCGAGGAACGCCACGATCTCGCCGGGCTGGACGGTCAGGTCGACGTCGTCGACGGCGACCACGGGCGTCCCGTCGGTCGAGCGGAAGGCCTTGCGCAGCCCGGTCGCGTGGATGGCTGGGGTGTCGGTCATGCGGCCAGCCTGTCGCCGTACGGCCTCTGGACCCTGAGGGAACTGTCACGACCTGTCCGTGACACCTGTCATCCGAAATGACCACGAGCGGTGGCCCACCCACATTCCGCGACCTCGGAATGTGGCTGAGCCACCGCTCGATGGATCAGCTGTCAGAAGGACGCCTCGTCGAGGTCCATCAGGTCGAGGGTGGTGGCCTCGGCGATGGCGCGCTCGGCGCTGACCTTCGGCAGGTTGGTCTGGGCGAAGAACTGGGCCGCGAGGACCTTGCCCTCGTAGAACGCCTTGTCCTTCTCCGACACCTCGCCGCCCAGCTTCTCCAGGGCGACCTCGGCCTGGCGCAGGAGCAGCCAGGCGCACACGACGTCGCCGAGCACCATCAGCAGGCGGGAGGTGTTGAGCCCCACCTTGTAGATGTTGCGCAGCTCCTCGGCCGACGACATGAGGTCGTTGATCATGTGGCCGACGACGGCGTTGGCGTCCTCGAGGGCGGTGGCGAGCAGCGCCCGCTCGTTCTTGAGGCGACCGTTGCCGGCCTCGGCGGCGATGAAGCCCTCGATCTCCTTGGCCAGGTGGCCGAGCGCCTTGCCCTGGTCCTTGACGATCTTGCGGAAGAAGAAGTCCTGGCCCTGGATCGCGGTGGTGCCCTCGTAGAGGGTGTCGATCTTGGCGTCGCGGACGTACTGCTCGATCGGGTACTCCTGCAGGAAGCCGGAGCCGCCGAAGGTCTGCAGCGACTCGGTGCCCAGCAGCACCCACGAGCGCTCGGAGCCGTAGCCCTTGACGATCGGGAGCAGCAGGTCGTTGACCGCGGCGGCGAGGCGGGCCTCGTCGGAGTCGGCGGTGCCCTCGTGCTCGGCGATCATCACCTGGTCCTGCCACGTCGCCGTGTAGAGCACCAGCGCGCGCATCGCCTCGGCGAACGACTTCTGCGTCATCAGCGAGCGGCGTACGTCGGGGTGGTGGGTGATCGTCACGCGGGGCGCGGTCTTGTCGGCGGCCTGGGTGAGGTCGGCGCCCTGGACCCGCTCCTTGGCGTAGTCGAGGGCGTTGAGGTAGCCGGTCGAGAGGGTGGCGATGGCCTTGGTGCCGACCATCATGCGAGCGTTCTCGATGACCTGGAACATCTGGGCGATGCCGTTGTGGACCTCACCGAGCAGCCAGCCCTTGGCCGGCTCGCCGCCGCCGACCTGCGGGTCGCCGAAGGTGACCTCGCAGGTGTTGGAGACCTTGATGCCCATCTTGTGCTCGACGTTGGTGACGTAGACGCCGTTGCGCTCACCGGTCAGCTCGCCGGTCTCGGGGTCGAAGTGGTGCTCCGGCATCCAGAAGAGCGAGAGGCCCTTCGTGCCGGGGCCGCCGACGCCCTCGACGCCCTCGGGGCGCGCGAGGACGAGGTGCATGATGTTCTCGCTCATGTCGTGGGTCGCGCTGGTGATGAAGCGCTTCACGCCGGTGATGTTCCACGAGCCGTCCTCGTTGGGGACGGCCTTCGCGCGGCCGGCGCCGACGTCGGAGCCGGCGTCGGGCTCGGTGAGGACCATGGTGCAGCCCCACTGGCGGTCGACCATGTGCTGGGCGACGGCCTTGTCGCGCTCGTTGCCGTTGCGGTGGACGACGTTGGCGAACGCCGGGCCGGCGGCGTACATCCACACGGGCGCGTTGGCGCCGAGCACCATCTCGCCGAGCGCCCAGATCAGGGACGAGGGGGCGGGGGTGCCGCCCATCTCCTCGAACACCTGGAGGCGCCAGAACTCGGAGTCCATCCACGCCTGGTAGCTGGTCCTGAACGACTCGGGCACCGGAGCGGTGTGGGTGGCGGGGTCGAAGACGGGCGGGTTGCGGTCACTGTCCTCGTAGGAGGCGGCCAGGTCCTCGCGGGACAGGCGCTCGACCTCGCGGAGGATCTCGCGCGCGCTCTCGCCGTCGACCTCGCCGAAGGGTCCGGTGCCGAGGACGGCGTCGCGGCCGAGCACCTCGAAGAGGTTGAACTCGATGTCGCGGAGGTTGGTCTTGTAGTGGCTCACGGCTCTCACCTGTCCATGTCGCGTGGGTTGCTGTGTCGCTGGGATGCGTTCTCCGAGGCGAGGCGCGTTGCCCGAG
This sequence comes from Nocardioides sp. GCM10028917, assembly GCF_042666175.1. Lineage (NCBI taxonomy): Bacteria > Bacillati > Actinomycetota > Actinomycetes > Propionibacteriales > Nocardioidaceae > Nocardioides > Nocardioides sp. GCM10028917. The sequence goes on along the minus strand of NZ_JBHTFL010000007.1, from coordinate 540,074 downwards.
GCGCGTGCTACTCGTCGGTAACTTAATGATGCCTCGCATCCGGGGTTCGCGCAACACGAACGCGCGAAACGGGTCCGCACGGGTGGGATCGACCAAGCGCGTCCGGCAGGGCGCGGCGTACGACATCGGCGCCGGGGGTCGGTGCAAGGACACGCCGAGAGCCATGTCGGCTTTGTTTATCGGCCCAAGTATGTCTACTCTTTCACCTGACATACCCCAGTCGCACGACAACTGCTCGCTGCTCCGTCCCGGAAGGACCTCGCATCATGCGCAAGCTCATCGTTCTCGGTGTGGTGGGCCTCATCGCCCAGCTCATCGACGGCTCCCTGGGCATGGCCTACGGCGTGACCTCCTCGACGCTGCTGCTGGCAGCCGGGGTCGCTCCCGCCGCCGCCTCGGCCGCCGTCCACTTCTCCGAGATCGGCACCTCGCTGGTCTCCGGCGCTTCGCACCACAAGCTCGGCAACGTCGACTGGCGCACCGTGTCGATCCTCGCGGTGCCGGGCTTCGTCGGCGCCTTCCTGGGCGCCACGCTGCTGTCCAACATGGACGCCGCGGTCGCCAAGCCGGTCGTCGCGGTCATCCTGCTCAGCCTCGGCTTCTACGTCGTCTACCGCTTCCTGCGTCTCGGCGGCGAGCGCCCCACGTTCAAGGGCCACCCCTCCGCGGCCTTCCTGGCCCCGATGGGTCTCGTCGCCGGCACGCTCGACGCCGTCGGCGGCGGCGGCTGGGGCCCGGTCGGCACCACGTCGCTGCTCTCCAGCGGTCGCCTCGAGCCCCGCAAGGTCGTCGGCTCGATCGACACCTCGGAGTTCGTCGTCGCGGTCGGTGGCTCGCTCGGCTTCCTCATCGGACTCGGCGCGGCCGGCATCAACTGGGGCTACGCCGGTGCGCTGCTCGCCGGCGGTGTGGTCGCCGCCCCGATCGCCGCGTGGCTGGTCAAGCACCTCGCCGCCCGCGTCCTCGGCACCGCCGCCGGTGGCCTGATCATCCTCACCAACTCCAAGACGCTGCTCGAGGCCGTCGGTGTCCCGGGTGTCGGTGTCGCCGTCATCGCCGCGGTCGTCTTCGTCCTCTGGATCTCCGCGATCGTGTGGGCCGTCAAGCAGGAGCGCCTCTCCCGTGCCGCCCGGGCCGACGAGGCGGAGCTCGAGACCGCCACCGCCTGACCCGCCATCTTCGTCGACGTACGCCGTCTCGCGCGCCCGCGGGGGCGGCGTACGTGCGTGCGTGCGGGCTCCGTGTCGACCAAGAGCACTGTCTCTGCCGACATATCTGACAAACTGGGCAAATGCGCGTCTCCGCCAAAGCCGACTATGCCCTTCGGGCCCTGATCGAGATCGCGGTGCGCACCGACGGGACAGCGGTCAGCGCCGAGCAGCTCGGCAAGGCGCAGGGCATCCCCCACGGCTTCCTCCAGGCGATCCTCGCCGACCTCCGACGCGCCGACATCGTGGTGTCGCAGCGCGGTCAGTCCGGCGGCTGGCGCTTCGCGCGCAAGCCCGAGTCGGTGACGGTCGCCGACGTGATCCGCGCGGTCGACGGCCCGCTCGTGTCGGTCTACGGCCTGCGCCCCGAGGCGGTCGAGTACGACGACAGCGCGCAGGTGCTGCAGCACGTGTGGATCGCTGCCCGGCACTCGCTCCGGATGGTGTTCGAGCAGGTGACCATCCAGCAGCTGGCCGACGGCACGCTGCCGCAGGCGGTCTCGGCCCTCACCGAGGACGACGACGCCTGGCAGCCGCACTGACGGCTCCCGTCAGGCGGCCGACCTCCGGTCGAGCATCCGGCGTCGCCGGGACACCTTGGCGAGCAGTCGGTCGAGGCGCGCCTCCTCCTCCATCAGCGCGATCCGCGCGACCTGTGCGGCCAGCTGCTCGTCGCCGAGCCGGGCGGGCAGCACGTGCGCACGCTCGTCCTTGACCAGTGACAGCCAGGCGCGCGGCGGGTCGGTGAACCCGCTGGTCGCCACGAGCACGACGCGGAAGTCCGCGAGCCCGTCGAGCGCCAGGGCCGCCTGTTCGGACGTCGCCCCGAACCACCCCGGCATGCTCACGAAGCAGTCCGTCCGGGTCTTCCGGGCCCGTCGGCACACCCGTGCCCACGCTCCCTCGACGTCCTTGCGTCGGAGGCCGGCCGCCCGGTGCGCGCGCAGGATCTCCACCTCGGCGTGGGCGAGGGCGTCGGCGTCCACGGCTGGTGTCCTGACGCCGCCGACCGCGAGCGCCTCGGCCATCGACGACACGTCCACCGCGTCGGGGCCGAGGTGGAGGATGAACAGTCTCTTCGCCATGGCGCGAGCCTCCTCGGCGCGCCCGAACCTCGCGTGAACACGGCCTGTCGTTGGTTCGAACAGCTCGGGTCCGCGCAGGTCCGGTCCTGCCGCGATGCGGAGGCGTGTCCGGGGAACCGTCGGGTTGCTGGATCGCCGGTCGGACAGCCCGAGTGTTCCCCGATCAGGCCACGGGAACGGCGCGCAGCCAGCTGACGAGCGGGCGCAGGGCCTTCCAGTCGGCGCGCACCCGATCGACGAGACCGGCGTCGATCGCGTCTGCCTCGAAGCCGTACGACCGGCCGACGAAGAGCTGCTTGCGGCGCAGCAGGTGGATGCGCGGGTGGTCGGTGCCGTAGCCCCGCGGCGACGTCTTCAGCTGCTCGCCGCCGACCTCGAAGCCGTCCTTCTCGAGCCGCTTCAGCAGGCGGTCGAGGGCCGCGCCGGTCTTGTCGTCGGCCATCGCGTCGCGGATCGCAGCGAGGGTGGGTCCGTCCGCGTCGTAGAAGCCGGCGCCGACGCGCGTGCCGCGAGGCGAGATCTCGAAGTACCAGCCCGTGCGGGGACCGGCGGCGACGAATGCTCCCTGGTGGGTCTTGTAGGGCGTCTTGTCCTTGGCGAACCGGACGTCGCGGTAGGGCCGGAACACCTTGGCCGGTCCGAACTCCGGCTCGAGCGCGGCCATCAGCGCCTTCGTCGGCGCCTCGACCGACTCCTTCCAGACGTGCTTGTGGCTCTCCCAGAAGGACCTGGTGTTGTCCATCTCGAGGTCGTCGTAGAAGTCGAGCGCGGCGACGGGGAATCCGGTGAAGCTCACGTCAGGAGACGGTAGCCCAGACGTGCTGGTCGCCCTCCTCGCCGTACGACGCCAGCGTGAGGACGCCACCGCCGCAGGCCGGCTCGCCGAGGAAGGCGTTGCCCGTGGACGGGGACTCGTAGGCGACCTCGAGCGTGCGCTGCGGTGTCCAGCGCATCAGCCGAGCCGGCTCGTCGGGTCCCTGCGAGTCGCGGACGAAGAAGACCGAGTCCCCGCAGGGGACGGCGGTGCCGGTGGTGCCCGGTCCGAGGTCGAAGTACGTCCCGTCGGCGGAGGCGCGGAAGCGCGCCTCCTCCTGTCGGCGGGGCCTGGGCACCTCGGACCACACCGCGCCGTCGGCCGTGGCGGCGACGTCCCACGCCGTGCAGTCCTCCGGACCCTCGAGCGGTTGCGGCACGCCGCTGTCGTCGAGGACGTTGACCGTGCGGCACGCCACCGGACGGGCGTCGTCGAAGGTCATCATCCCGACCCCGTGCTCGCTCGCCGTGAGCCCGGAGAAGCCGCTGCGGTCGGGGGCGCACCAGCCGTCCTCGCCGTTGCTGTCGGCCAGGGCGGCGCTGGCCAGGCAGTACGCCCCGCCGTCGCCGTACGTCGGGAACCAGAGGTCGCCGGCGGCGAGGGCCCACGAGCCGCCGCTCGCCGCAGGGGGAGTGGCGACCTCGCCGGTCTCGCCGGTGGCGAGGTCGACGACCGCCACCTCGCTCGGCGCCGTCTCGGCCGTGTCCTGCCGGACGACGACCGCCCACTCCTCGCTCATCAGGACCTCGGAGATCCTCCGGCCGCGGCCGGCCACGACCGTCACGGCCTTCCCGTCGCGCGCGAGCTCGACCCGCGTGTCACCCGCGTCGCCGAGCGCCTCCCAGTCCGGCCCCTTGACGTAGCGGGTGCCGGGCTCGACCCCGGTGTCCTGCCAGTCCAGCGGCGCGGGTGCGGGCTCCACCTCGACCGGGTCGTCGACCGGGCCGCCGCTCGGCAGGCCGGCGGGCTCGTCGGTGCTGCTCGCGCCGTCCGTGTGGCCCGGGTCGTGGCTGGGGTCGTGGCTGGGGTCATGGCTCGAGTCGTCGCCCGGACCGGGCCGGTCGGTCCCGGCGCAGCCGGCGAGCGCGAGCAGCAGCGCCAGCGTGGCCGTCGTACGTCCGCGCACGTCAGACGCCGACGTTGTGCTGGAAGTGGGCGAGGTTGGCGCGGAACGAGCGGTAGGCGTTGCGCCACTGCACGCGGCCGATGGCCGGCTCGGAGGGGTCGAACTTCGACTGGTCCCACGGCTCGAAGTAGCCGAGCTGCGGGTTGCCGCCCGGATTCTGGTCGAAGCCGCGGCCGACCTGGAAGTGGCCGCTCGCGTCGTCGTCGAGGTAGGGGTAGTACTGCGTGAGCAGCGACGGGTGGAGGACGACGGGCGCCTGGTAGTCGTGGACGTGGCGCATCATCAGGCGGTACCACTGCTTGAAGCTGAAGTCGCTGATGTCGAGCACGACGTAGGGACCGGCGTGGGTGTCCGCGTCGTAGTCGGTCTTGTTGTTGACCACGCGCACCATGTCGGTGATCGCGGTGCCCGCCGTGCTCGTGCCGAGTCGGCGGGCCCAGTAGGACTGGTTCTTCCGCTTCTCCTGCGCGCCCCAGCCGATGGCCTGCATCGTCGCGGGGCCGCACCAGTAGGTCGTGTTCTGCGCCTGCGCCACCTTGCTGCTGAGGATCTTGGAGCGCTCCGGGTAGGACTCCCCGAATCCGCCGCGTGAGTCGATACCCACCGCGAGCTCGGGGTGGCGCGCGGCGAAGCCCTCGGGCAACGGCACGCCCTGGATCTCGTGGCGCAGCATCCAGACCTTGCCGACCGACCGGGCCGCCATCGTCAGCTCGGCGCGCTCCGCCTCCGTACGGGCGGTCGACGTACGCGACTGGGCGCGGGCCAGCAGCCCGTCGGCGTCCAGGTCGCCGGTGCGCTCGGCGTTGCGAGCCGTCGGGCGGGTCTCGAGACGTGCCGCGAGGGCTTCCTCCGACTGGTTGGTCCAGCCGAAGCCGAGGCAGTAGCGCTGGTCCTCGAAGGTGGCGCAGCGCACCGACGCCTGTGCGAGCGCCGTACGCCCCTCCGCGCGGTCGAGGGCAGCACCCTCGGCCAGCACGCGGTCGATCTCGGCGCGCATCGCGGGCGTGAGTCCGCCGTGGCCGACGGCGCCGGGAGCACGGGTCGTCTCGGCGGTCGGAGCGATCTCACCCCGGTCGTCCTTGCCGCCGTCGGGGAGGAGCGGAACGGCGCCGAGGGTCAGCGCGAGGGCCGCGGCCGCGATCGTCACGGGGTGGCGCCAGAGCGGGCGCGAGGCGTCCTCCTCGGCGATGCTGTGGGCGACCTTGCGGAGGGTCGGGCGGGGAAGTGCAGGCATGGGGAAGAACCTTCGATCCGAGACAGACGGACGGCTCACTGTCCTCTTTGGTCCCAGAAGTCGCAAGTTTCACTCCTGCCCCAACCAGGGGATGTGGGCAACGCGCGCGAGCCGCCGGAGCGGTGCGTGAGGAGGATTCGGCGGCCTGTAAAGCCGCCTGGCGCACCGCTCGAGCGCCGACACGCCTACGTCGTCCGTGGGAGCGGTGCGTGATGGGGATTCAGCGACCTTGAAAGCCGCCTGAGCCACCGCTCGTACGAGGGGTGGCCGAGGCGTGCGTGGAGGAAACGGTGGAGCGGATGACGAGATTCGAACTCGCGACATCGACGATGGGCAGAGCGTCGCGCTCGGCGCAACGGGGACAACGTGGAGCGGATGACGAGATTCGAACTCGCGACATCGACGATGGGCAGAGCGTCGCGCTCGGCGCAACGGGGACAACGTGGAGCGGATGACGAGATTCGAACTCGCGACATCGACCTTGGGAAGGTCGCGCTCTACCAGCTGAGCTACATCCGCAGCGCCGTCCGGGACGGCGGGCCAGATGCTACCGGACCGGCGGGCGAACGCTGGAGAGGGCGGGGTGCTTGGGCGACACGGTGTCGCCGGACGAGCGCCCGGTGAGCCGGCGGTGCACCCACGGCACGAGGAACTCGCGGGTCCACTGGGCGTTGGCAGCCCAGGTCTGGCGGCGCCCGAGGACGGGGAGCGGGCCGACGGTCACGGGGTCGAGGCCGTGCTCGACGCCGATGGCCTCGAGGACCGCGTGGGCGATGTGGGTGTGGCCGGAGCTGTTGAGGTGCATCCGGTCGGTGTCCATCACGCCGGCGATCTCGATGTCGCGCATCCGCCACATGTCGACGACGATCGCGCCGTGGCGGTCGGCGATCTCGCGGACCCACTCGTTGAAGATCGCCATCCGGCCGCGCATCGGGCCGTAGATCCCGCCGGCGCCGGGGTCGAAGATGGTGAACATGACGACCTCCGCGCCGGTCGCGCTGAGCCGCGCGATGGCGTCGTCGTACGTCCGGGCGAGGGCGTCGATGTCGACCCGCGGGCGGAGCACGTCGTTGCCGCCGCCGTGGATGGTGACCAGGTCGGGCTCGAGGGCGAGCGCCGCGTCGACCTGATCGGCGACGATGGCGCCGAGCTTGCGACCGCGGATGGCGAGGTTGGCGTAGCCGAAGTCGTCGGTCTGCTGCGCGAGCACCTCGGCGACGCGGTCGGCCCAGCCTCGCAGGCCGTTGGGTCGAGCAGGGTCGGGGTCGCCCACGCCCTCGGTGAAGGAGTCGCCCAGGGCGACGTAGCGGTGGAAGGTCACCGATCCATTGTGACGCCCTCGGTTTTCGTGACGGGACTCCGTCCCTCCTCAACCAGCGGGCACAAAAGATAGGGTCGGCCGCGTGCTGCTCTCTGATCGCGACATCGCTGCCGAGATCGACGCCGGCCGGATCGCCCTCGAGCCGTGGGACCCGCAGATGATGCAGCCCTCGAGCATCGACGTCCGGCTCGACCGCTACTTCCGCGTCTTCGAGAACCACCGCTACCCCCACATCGACCCGGCGGCCGACCAGTCCGAGCTGACCCGCGAGGTCGAGCCGGAGGGCGACGAGCCGTTCATCCTGCACCCGGGCGAGTTCGTGCTCGGGTCGACGTACGAGGTCGTCTCGCTGCCCGACGACGTCGCCGCTCGGGTGGAGGGGAAGTCGTCGCTGGGCCGGCTCGGCCTGCTCACCCACGCGACCGCAGGGTTCGTGGACCCGGGGTTCTCGGGCCACGTCACCCTCGAGCTGGCCAACGTCGCGACCCTGCCGATCAAGCTCTACCCCGGCATGAAGATCGGGCAGTTCTGTTTCTTCCGGCTCTCCTCGCCGAGCGAGCACCCCTACGGCTCCGAGAAGTACGGCTCGCGCTACCAGGGCCAGCGCGGGCCGACCCCGAGCCGGTCGTTCCAGGGGTTCCACCGCACCTCCATCTGAGGTGCGAGCGGTCCACATCGCGGATTACGGCACACCCGCGTTGTCTTAATCCGGACTCGTATGGTTAGGCTTTCCTAAGTTAGCCTTGCCTTACCGAGCACACGGAGTCCTGATGAAGCGAAGCCTCGCCGCCCCCGCCCTGACCAAGGTCGCCGCGGTCACCGTCCTGTTCGCAGCCCTCGCCGGCTGCAGCACCGGGTCCACCAGCGGCACGGAGGCGGCGGCCGAGCCGACGTCGACCACGTCCGTCGACCCCGACGCCTTCCCGGTCACCATCGAGCACGCGCTCGGCGAGACCACCATCGAGTCCGAGCCGACCCGGGTCGCCACCCTCGGCTGGACCGACCACGACCACGCCCTCGCGCTGGGTGTCGTCCCCGTCGGCGCCACCAAGATCACGTGGGGCGGCAACGACGGCGGCTCGACCGACTGGTTCGACGCGGCCGTCGAGGAGGCCGGCGCCGAGGCGCCCGTGCGCTACGACGACGCCGACGGCGCGCCGATCGACGAGGTCGCCGAGCTCGCGCCCGACCTGATCCTGGCCACCAACTCCGGCATCACCGAGGCGGAGTACGCCAAGCTCTCCAAGATCGCGCCGGTCGTCGCCTACCCCGAGGCGCCCTGGACCACGCCGTGGCAGACCTCGCTCGAGATGGTCGGCGAGGCGCTCGGTCGTACGGCGCTCGCCGAGGACGTCGCGGCCGACACCCAGGCCACGATCGACGAGGCCGCCGAGGCCAACCCGGAGCTCCAGGGCGCGGAGCTGATCTACGGCTACCTCGCCGCCACCGACCTCTCCACCGTCGGCATGTACGCCCCCGCGGACCCGCGGGTGTCGATCCTGCGCGACTTCGGCATGGTCGACGCTCCGGCGGTCGCCGACGCCATCGAGCCGGGCGAGTTCTACGGCACCGTCTCCGCCGAGCGGTCGCCCGACCTCGACTCCGACGTGTTCCTGACCTGGGTCGACTCGCCCGACAGCGTCGAGACGATCGAGAACGACAAGCTGCTCGGCCAGATCCCCGCGATCGCCGAGGGCCACTGGTACGCCGAGACCGACAAGCAGAACGCGATGGCGTCCACCAACCCCACGCCTCTCTCCATCCCGGTCATCGTGAGCGACTTCCTGCCTCGCGTGGTCGAGGCCATCGAGGGCTGATGACAGCCCTCGTCCCGACGCGGGACGACGTCACCAGGGCTCCGGGGGGAGGCCAAGGACGTCGTCCCGCCCTGCCGGTCAGCGTCGCGATCTCGGTCGTGGCGCTGGCCGGTGCCGGCGCGCTGTCGCTGCTGGTGGGGGCGCGAGCGGTTCCGCTCGCCTCCGTCTGGGACGCCGCGCATCCCATGCACGCGGTGGTCGAGGCCCGCCTCGACCGCACCCTCCTCGGCCTCGCCGTCGGTGCCGCTCTCGGGCTGGCCGGGGCGCTCATCCAGGGCCTGACCCGCAACCCGCTGGCCGATCCCGGCATCCTCGGCGTCAACGCCGGCGCCACATTCGCGATGGTCGTCGGGATGACGGCCTTCGGGTTCTCCGGGATGGGTCAGTTCCTGCCGCTGGCCTTCGTCGGTGCCGCCATCGCCGCGGTGGCCGTCCACGGCATCGCGTCGCTGGGTCGTGACGGCGCGACCCCGATGAAGCTCGCGATCACCGGCGCGGCGCTCAGCGCCGGCCTCGCCAGCTGGACGACCGGCCTGCTCCTGGCCGACCGCAAGACGATGGAGAGCTTCCGCTTCTGGCAGGTCGGCACCGTCGCCGGGCGGGGCACCGACGTCCTCCTCGCCGGCCTCCCGTTCCTGCTCCTCGGCGCAGCGCTGGCGCTCGCGGGCGCGCGCCTGCTCAACACCCTCGCCCTCGGCGACGACCTGGCCCGTGGCCTGGGCCGCCGGACCACCCGCGACCGCCTCGTGATCGCGCTCGCCATCGTGCTGCTCGCCGGCACGGCGACCGCGCTGGCCGGGCCGATCGCCTTCGTCGGCCTCGTCGTGCCCCACGTCGTACGCGCCCTCGTCGGCCCCGACCACCGCCGGCTGCTGCCGTTCTCCATGCTCGGCGGCGCCGTTCTCGTCGTCGTCGCCGACACGGTGGGACGCGTCGTGCTGCCGCCGTCGGAGGTGCAGGTCGGCATCATGGCCGCCGTCGTCGGCGTCCCCGTCTTCCTCGCCCTGATCCGCCGCACCGGGAGGGCGTTTTGACCGTGACCCTCGGCCGCCCCCTCACCACCGAGCCGCCCACGCCTGCCACGACGGACGCCCTGGAGGTCGTACGACGTGCGCGCCGCGCACCGGTGCGCCACCACCGGCGCCTCCTCGCGGGCCTCGTGGTGGTGCTGGTCGGTGCGTTCGCCGCCCGCGTGCTGCTGGGCGACTTCACCGTCACGGTCCCCGACTTCGTGCGGATCCTCGGCGGGGAGCAGATCCCCGGCGCCACCTACATCGTGATGGAGTCCAAGCTCCCGCGGGCCGTGCTGGCGGTTCTGGTCGGTGCGGCCTTCGGCGTGGGCGGCGCCATCTTCCAGACCACGCTGCGCAACCCGCTCGCGAGCCCCGACATCGTCGGCGTCAGCCTCGGTGCGAGCGCTGCCGCCATCACCGTGATCGCCCTGGCCGGCTGGTCGGGCTGGCCGGTCTCCGCCGCCGCCATCGTCGGTGCCCTCGTCGTGGCGCTGGCCGTGCGCGCCGTCGCCGGCGACCACGGCGGCTTCCGGCTCGTGCTGGCCGGCATCGGCCTCGCCGCCGCCATGCAGTCGGTCATCCAGTACGTCTTCACCCGCGTCGACGAGTACGACGTCCAGCTGGTGCTGCGCTGGCTGACCGGCAGCGTCAACGGTGTCGCGTGGCAGGCGATCGGGCTGCTCACGCTCGCCTTGGCCGTCCTGCTGCCCGCCACCGCGTGGGTGGCCCGCTCGCTGCGCGCCACCGAGCTCGGCGACGACACCGCAGCCGGCCTCGGCGTCGGGCGCGGCCGCACGGACCTGCTCATGCTCCTCGGCGTGCTGCTCATCGCGGTCGCCGTCGCCGCGGCGGGTCCCGTCGCGTTCGTCGCCTTCCTGTCCGGACCGATCGCCCGCGCCCTCAACCGGGGCCGTACGACGCTCCCGGCGGCGGCCCTCGTCGGAGCGGTGATCGTGCTGGCGGGCGACTACGCCGGCGCCTACGCCTTCGCCGACCTCAACCTGCCCGTGGGCGTCGTCACCGGCGCCTTCGGTGCGCCGTTCCTGCTCTGGCTGCTCGCCCGCGGCCCCCTCAGAGGACACCGTGGAAGGAGGGCGGCATGACCACCGCCACGCCCACCCAGCCCGCCCGGCTGGAGGCCAGCAGCCTCACGCTCGGCTACACCGACACCGCCGTGGTGCGCGACCTGGACCTGCAGGTCCCGCACGGCCGCATCACCGTCATCGTCGGCGCCAACGCCTGCGGCAAGTCCACGCTGCTGCGCGGGCTCGCCCGCCTGCTCCGACCGCGATCGGGCTCGGTCCTGCTCGACGGTGAGGCGATCCACCGGCTCCCGACCAAGCAGGTCGCCCGCACGCTGGGCCTGCTGCCGCAGAACCCTGTCGCGCCGGAGGGCGTGACCGTCGCCGACCTGGTCGGTCGCGGTCGCCACCCGCACCACGGACCCTTCGGCCGCTGGACCAGCGCCGACGACGAGGCGGTCGCCGAGGCGCTCGCCCTCACCGACACCCTCGGGCTCGCCGACCGCGTCGTCGACGAGCTCTCCGGTGGCCAGCGCCAGCGCGTCTGGATCGCGATGGCGCTCGCGCAGGGCACCGAGCTGCTTCTGCTCGACGAGCCCACGACCTACCTCGACGTCGCGCACCAGGTCGAGATGCTCGACCTCCTCGCGGAGCTCAACGCCCGGCGCGGCACCACGATCGTGATGGTGCTCCACGACCTCAACCTCTCCGCCCGCTACGCCGACCACCTCGTCGCCCTGCACACCGGGCGGATCGTCGCCGAGGGCAGTCCCCGCGAGGTCGTCACCGAGGAGGTCGTGCGGACGGTGTTCGGCCTCGACAACCGCGTGATCGACGACCCGGTCTCGCACACGCCCCTCGTCGTACCCGTCGGCCGCCACCAGCCGCGCCGCCCCGACCCGTCCCGTCCTGCCACCTCCGCCACTTCCTCGAGCCAGGAGCTCCGATGACCGTGACCGCCAACCCGAACCAGGCCGCCCTGCCCATGCTCTTCACCGAGGTCGAGGTCGTCGCGGTCGAGCGGCTCTCGCCGACGTTCGTGCGCGTGGAGCTCGGCAGCCCCGACCTCGCCGACTTCGGCGTCGACGGTCCCCGCTGGGACCAGCGCATCAAGCTCATCCTCCCCGACCCCGAGACGGGTGGCATCACCTCCACCGAGGGCGCCGACGCCACCTGGTTCTCGACCTGGCTCGAGCGTCCGGCGGCCGAGCGCGGCCACATGCGCACCTACACGATCCGCGACGTCCGCGGGTCCGGGGCCGCGACGATCTTCGTCGTCGACATGGTCCTCCACCCCGAGGGCGAGCTCGTCGGCCCCGGCTCGCTCTGGGCGTCCACCGCCAGCGTCGGTGACCGCATCGCGTTGCTCGCGCCACGGCGGGGGTACCCCTACGGCGGCATCGAGTTCACGCCCGGCCCGGGCGCCGACCTGCTCCTCGTGGGCGACGAGACCGCCGTGCCCGCCATCTGCACCGTGCTCGAGCAGCTGCCCGACGACGCGCGGGGGACGGCGTTCCTCGAGGTCCCCGTCGCTGCCGACGTCCAGGACGTACGCCGTCCGGCGGGCGTCGAGGTCGTGTGGCTGGCCCGCGAGGGCGACGAGCTCGGTCTCGGCCTGCACGATGCCGTGGTGACCCACCTCGGCATCCCCGGCGCACAGGTCGAGGTCGCGCCCGACGAGGTCGATCCCGACCTGTGGGAGACGCCGTTCTACTCCTCCTCGGGGGAGGAGGTCGCCGGCGACGTGACGGGCGTCGGCGGGACCTACGCGTGGATCGCCGGTGAGTCGAAGGTCGTCACGGGCCTGCGCCGGCACCTGGTCACGGAGCTCGGGTTCGACCGCAGCCAGGTCGCCTTCATGGGCTACTGGCGACGCGGCGTCGCGATGAAGTCCTGACTGCGGCGCCGTCAGCGGCGCTTGGTGCGGGGCGCGCGGGGGGAGTAGCCCACGCGCTCGGCGATGCGGTGTCGTGCGATGAGCTCGATCTCGGTGAGTGAGTCATGCATGGCCGTGCTCCTTTCGGGTCTCGGTGGTCGAGGAGCTGTCCGTCAGCTCTCGTGGAGGGTGACGTCGCCCGAGGCGGTGGTGGCACGCACCTCGAGGTACGGCTGGTCGGGCGCGGGCTCGCCCGTGCTCGGCAGGGTGGAGGTGAGGCGGCCGCTCGCGGTCCGGACGTCGGTCCACACCGGCGTACCCGACACGACGCCGATGCGCACGTCGCCGCTCGCGGTCTTGGCGGTGACCCGGCCCGAGGCGACCTCGGTGACGACCAGGTCGCCCGAGCCGGTGGTGAACACCGCCTCGCCGCCCATCGACAGGACGTGGGCGTCGCCCGAGCCGGTCTTGACGGCGAGCTCGTCGCGCGCGGACTCGACGCGGACGTCGCCGCTGCCGGTCGTCACGACCAGCGCGGACTCGGCACGACGTACGACGACGTCGCCGGAGCCCGACTTGAGGCGCGCGTCGCCGAGGAGGTGCGCGGCGACCAGGTCGCCGGAGCCGGTCTGGACGAGGGTGTCGCCGTCGACCACGTCGAGGGACACGTCGCCGGACCCGCTGTCGATGCGCGTGTCGCCGAACCGGCCGTGGGCCGCCACGTCGCTGCTGCCGACCTTGGCCTGCAGCCCGCTGGCGACCGGGACCTCGACGACGATCTCGGCGCGTGGGTCCTTGCCAAGGAAGCCGCCGCTGCGGTGCGGGGCGATGATCGCGATGCGGTCGCCGAGGTCGCGCACGTCGAACTCCTCGGCGCGCTCCCCGGTGATGCGGACGGTGGTCTCGATGGTGTCGGTGGCGGTCACGTCGACGCTCCCGCGACCGTTCTCGACGTAGAGGCCGATCGGCTCCGGGGTGTCGAAGGTGAGGTCCAGCTGGTTGCTCATCGGGTCTCCTGAGGGTGTGCTCGTCCAGCGGGCCGGCGGTGCCGGTCCGTGAAGCGATAGGTGGTGGGGCGCGGAGGCCCCGGGAGGTCAGGTCGTGGTGGTCAGAGCCAGCCGCTCATCCGGCGGTTGCCCTGTCCCTGCCTGCGGCTGCCCGCGAACGGGTCGTAGCCGACGAAGGGGACGCTGCTGAGGTCGATGTCGACATTGATGGAGTGGTCGTTGGTGGCGCTGCGCACCACGTTGACCATCCAGGTGTTGAGGCTCTGCCCGGCGGCGGCCGCCTTCTCCTCGGCCCGGGCCTTGACGGCCTCGGGGATGCGGAGGGTGATGCGGGCCAGGTCGCCGGCCTCCTCGTCCAGCGGCGCCGGGGGTGCCGGCGGCGGGGGCGGCTCGGGCATCGCGGCCGGGGGAGCGATCTCGACGACGAAGTCGAGCTCGCGGCCCACCAATCGGACGTCGACGCTCCCGTCCGGGAGCTCGGCGGTGATCTCGGCCGCGGCGTGGGAGATGGCCTCCATCAGCGCGAGGCGGGCGCTCGGGTCCAAGGCGTACGCCAGGCGCTCGGCGGCCTGCTTGAGCTCGTCGCTGCCCGCCTCGGACGCGGCCACGAGGTCGCGTCGCAGGCTGTCGACGTAGGGGGTGATGTCCATGCGCACCACTCTGACATCACAGTGATGTCATGTCAATGCCTACGTGATGTCATTTGCTGTCGTCGTGACGTCACCAGCTCAGGAAGTGCCTGACAACCCTGTCGGCCAGGGCTGCGTCAGAGGTCAAAGAGTGAGCCGGAACCGCTGATGTCGACATCCGTGCGGGGCGTGTGAGCCGCGCCGTCGGAGGCGGGCCTGCGCTCCTCCTCCGTCGGGGCAGGTACGTCGTCTGCGTCCCGCGCTTCTTCGGCTGCGGGCTCGCTGTCCGTGTCGTCCGCGTCGAGCACGGTCGCCGGGTCCTCCGTCGGCGCTGGCTCGGCCTGCTCGGACTCGGCCTCAGCTGGCGCCGTTGCGTCGTCGGCGTCGCGGAAGAGGGCCGCTTGGCTCAGGTCCGACCCGGTCGGTGGTGCGGACGGGGACTCAGCCTGCGGCTCGGGCTCGGACGTCGCCTCGGCGGGCGTGCTCGACGTTGAGTCGCTGGGAGACTCAACGTCCACGGTGGCATCGGCATCGGCATCGGCATCGGTCTCGGCCGGGGCGTCGGCAGGTGCGGGCGAGTCTGCTGGCTGGGTCGCGGGCGCCTCCAGGTCGAACAGCGACCCCAGGCTCGACAGGTCGACGTCCGTCGCGAGCGTGGACGTCGTACCGCTCGCCGGCGCCGACGCGCCAGCGGGCGGCTCCACCTCGGATGTCGGCTCGGGCGTCGGTTCGGCGGCCGGCTCGACGGCGGCCTCGGCCTGCTCGCTGGCCTCTGAGTCTCCAGGAGACTCAACGGCCACTGCGGCCTCGGGTTCTGCGGCTGCAGGCTCGGTGGCAGCCGGCTCGGGGGCCGGGAGGTCGAAGAGCGACCCGCTGCCGAGGTCGGCCTGGGGGGCGGGTGCAGCAGGGGCACTGGGCGTTGAGTCGCTGGGAGACTCAACGTCCACTGCGGGCTCAGGCTCCTTCTCCGCCGGTGCCGACGCGGCGGGCTCGGCCGCCGCTGGCGCGGCAGCGACCGGCTCGGGAGCCGCGATGTCGAAGAGCGACCCTCCGCTGCCCAGGTCCGCGGTCGGCGCGGGAGCGGGCTTCTCCTCGGTGGCGGCGGGTTGGTCCGTGGCTGCCGGCGGGGCCGCGGCGGATGCCTCGTCCTTGGGTGCCTCGGGCTCGGGCGCGGGGGTGTCGAAGAGCGACCCGCCGGAGAACGCCTCGGCCGGCTTGGCCGCGGGTGCCTCGGCGGTAGTGGCTGCCGGCGCCTCCGCGGGCGCGGGGGTGTCGAACAGCGACCCGCCGGAGAACGCCTCGGCCGGCTTGGCCGCGGGTGCCTCGGCGGTCGTGGCTGCCTGCGCCTCCGCGGGTGCGGGCGCAGGGGTGTCGAACAGCGATCCGGAGGACGCCGGCTCGGCGGCAGGCGCGGACTCCTCCGGGGCCGGGGTGTCGAAGAGCGACGAGCCCCCGGACGCCTTGGCGGCCGGACCGACGTCGGCGGTCTCGGTGACGGTGTCCTCAGTGACGGTGACGTCACCGGCCTCCGGCTCGTCCTTGGTCGCCACGTCGGTGGCGGTCGCAGCGGCACCAGCACCAGCAGAAGCAGAGGCAGCTGCCGGGGCAGCGGCAGGCGCCGAGCTCGGGGCGGCCTTGGTCGCCTGCTCGCCCTTGACCGACGCGAGCAGCATCTGCGCGACGTCGAGGACCTCGACCTCCTCGCGGGCCTCGCCGGACGCCTGCTGCGAGGTCAGTCCGTCGGCGAGCATCACCCGGCAGAACGGGCAGCCGACGGCGATCTGGTCGGCGCCGGTGCCGACGGCCTCCCTGGTGCGGTTCATGTTGATCCGCTCGCCGAGGTTCTCCTCCATCCACATACGCGCGCCACCGGCGCCGCAGCAGAACGAGCGCTCGGAGTTGCGCTCCATCTCGACGTACTCGGCGCCCGGCAGCACCTGGAGCAGCTCACGCGGCGGCGAGTACACCTGGTTGTGGCGGCCGAGGTAGCACGGGTCGTGGTAGGTGATCGAGCGCTTCGCGGCGCCGGCGCCGTCCTGGACCGGCGTCAGCCTGCCGTCGCGCACGAGGCGGTTGAGCAGCTGTGTGTGGTGCACGACCTCGAGCTCGATGCCGAAGTCCTTGTACTCGTTCTTGAGCGTGTTGAAGCAGTGGGCGCAGGTCGAGACGACCTTCTTGACCTTGTACTCCTTGAACGTCTCGACGTTCTGCTGGGCAAGGCCCTGGAAGACGAACTCGTTGCCGGCGCGACGTGCCGGGTCGCCGGTGCAGGTCTCGCCGTTGCCGAGCACGCCGAAGGAGATCCCGGCCATGTCGAGCAGCTCGGCGACCGCCCGCGTCGTCTTCTTGGCGCGGTCCTCGTACGCTCCCGCGCAGCCGACCCAGAACAGCCAATCGACCGACTCGAGGGACTCGAGGTCCTCGCCGACGACAGGGACGTCGAACTCCAGGCCCTTGGCCCAGTCCATCCGCGCGGTGGCGGACATGTTCCACGGGTTGCCCTTGTTCTCGAGGCCCTTGAACAGCTGGTTGAGCTCGGCCGGGAAGTTGGACTCGACGAGCAGCTGGTAGCGCCGCATGTCCATGATGTGGTCGACGTGCTCGATGTCGACGGGGCACTGCTGGACGCAGGCGCCGCACGAGGTGCAGCTCCACAGCACGTCCTCGTCGATGACGAAGTCGCCGTCGGCGGGGTTGTAGAAGTAGTCGAGCACGTCGGTGCCCGCACCCGCGCTCTCGCCCTTGGAGCCGACCCCCACCAGCTCGCGCTCGGCATGGGCCTCGTGGTCCGCGTGCTTGGCGTCGTGCTTGGCGTACGCGTGGTCGCGGAGGCTGGTGATCAGGAGCTTGGGGGAGAGCGGCTTCTCGGTGTTCCAGGCGGGGCACTGCGACTGGCAGCGACCGCACTCGGTGCAGGTGGTGAAGTCGAGGATGCCCTTCCAGGCGAAGTCCTCGACCTTGCCGACGCCGAGGACGGAGTCCTCGTCGAGGTCGTCGATGTCGTCGAGGGTGATCGCCTTGCCCTCGGAGGTGAGCGGCTTCATCGCGCCCAGCGCGGTGGTGCCGTCCGCCTCGCGCTTGAACCAGATGTTGAACCAGGTGGTGAAGCGGTGCCACGCGATGCCCATGGTGAGGTTGCGGGCGATCACCATCAGCCAGATCATCGCCAGCGCGATCTTGAACGCGGCGATGGCGTAGATGAGGTTCTCCAGCGACGACGGCTCGACCGGGTAGATCGCGTCGCCGATCCACGACGAGATCGGGTAGTGGGACCGGCCGGCCCCCTCGTCGAGCTTCCACTCGGCCGCGCGCACGAAGAGGATCGCCGAGCCCTCGAGCAGCGCCAGCGCCTCTACGAAGTAGGCCTGCCAGAAGGTCGAGCCGAAGAAGCGGCTGCGTCGGCCCTCGGAGCGTGGGTGGTGCTTCTGCCGGTAGACGATCAGGAAGACGATGCCCACCGTGCTGAGCAGGCCGATCAGCTCGCTGAACCACTCGTAGGGGTACCAGTGGCCGATGATCGGCCAGGCGAAGTCGGGCTTGAAGAGCTGGAAGTACGCCGCCAGGACCGCGGTGCTGAGGAACAGGAACGCTGCGTAGACGAACCAGTGCATGATGCCGACCCAGTGCCACTGCAGCATCCGGGTGTGGAGGAACGTCTCCTTGAGCATCGTGACCGTGCGACCGGTCGGGTTGTCGCTGCGGCCGGGTGCCGGCTGGCCGCTGCGGATGACGCCCAGCATGCGCCGTACGGCCGGGACCAGCATGGCCACCGCGGCGACGGTCAGTGCGAACGAGATGACGATCGCGAAGATCTGCATGAAGGGCTGCTCCTCGGTAGGGGCGTACAGAGCCGCAGCCTAGATCCGCCGAACATGCCGACGGCAGGGCCCTGCGTAGTGAGAAGAATCCTACCCGCAGGTAACTTGCCGTCGTCCGGGGGCGGCTCTCAGTTCACGATCGCGACGTTCTCGACCTCGATCTCACGCGCGTCCTCGCGGTAGGTCGCGACCTTGCTCCTCACCTGGTCGAGGGCCTCGGTCAGCCGCTGGACACCGTCGCGGAGCCGCTGCTGGTGCTCGAGGTGGGCCGCGTGCGACTCGCTCGACCGGTCCCAGCCCGGCGTGAGGGACTCGACCTGCTCGAGGAGCTCGCCGATCTGGGTGGTGATCGCCGTCGTGGCGTCGGCGAGCGCTGTCTCCAGCGCAGAGAGGGAGCCTTGGTGGACGATCAGGCCACGTGCGCTCATCGGGGGCCACCGCCGAGGCGGTCGGCCAGCTGCCCGGCCCGGTCGGCCTGGGAGACGTCGTTGGTCGCGTGCTCCTGCGCGACGTACATCAGGTTCTGCGAGTAGCCCTCGAGGACCGGGCCCAAGGTGATCGCCACGTCGAACCACGCGTTGACCGCCTCGCCGAAGCCGGCGGCTGCCTGGCCGCTGAAGCCCTTGCCGGCCTCGGTCTCGATGGTGGCGCCGAGGTCCTGCAGGGTCTTCTGCAACGGCTCCACCGCGTCGGCCACGGCCTGGGCCGCTGCCTGCATCTCGGAGTAGACAAGTCCGACGGCCACGGCCGCCCCCTCTCGCTGGGATCGATGAGCACCTTCCTACCCCGTGCGCCGCCGGCTCACACACCTCGGAACAAGAACGGGTTCCTCCCCGGTTTGAGCGACCGCTCTCCGGGGAATCGGGACCCCATGCCGTCGTACGACTACGAGGTCGACCTCGAGAGCATGGGCCAGGCCGCCCA
The DNA here is from genome assembly GCF_042666175.1 of Nocardioides sp. GCM10028917. Taxonomy (NCBI): domain Bacteria; kingdom Bacillati; phylum Actinomycetota; class Actinomycetes; order Propionibacteriales; family Nocardioidaceae; genus Nocardioides; species Nocardioides sp. GCM10028917. The sequence continues at coordinate 521,180 of NZ_JBHTFL010000007.1, read as the reverse complement.
GGGCCTCGGCGAGACCGTCCAGCTCTTCAAGGACAACGACGTCGAGGACCTCGTCCCCGGCAAGGACGACGTCGGGAGCGACGTCGTGTGGGACGCCCTCGACGAGTTCAAGAACCGCTGGGAGGAGGGCGTCAACAACCTCTGCCAGGACGTCGAGGAGATGTCCGGACGCCTGGGCAAGATCGCGATGAACTACTTCGACACCGACAAGGCCGGCTACGACGCCCTGTCCGCGCTCAAGGGCACCATCGCCGCCATCAAGGTCATGTGACGTGCCGGACTTCGTGATCGAGGGCAACCCCGGCAACGTGCGGGCCAAGGCCCTCACGATGGAGCAGAAGGGCCAGCTCTTCTACGACACCGGCGACGCGCTGTCGAAGATCGACGTGTCGGGCTGGACCGGCCGCGCCGCCGACGAGTTCCGCGAGGCGCACGACCTCGAGCCGGACCGCTGGGTCAAGGCGGGCAACGGCTTCAAGAAGGCCGCTGCCGGTCTGACGACGTACGCCGGCGCCCTCGAGGACGCGCAGCGGAGGGCAGCCGAGGCCAAGGCCGAGCACGAGCGCGGGGAGCGGGAGTCGGCGACCGCGCGCACGCAGTACGACTCCTACCTGGGCCGGATGCGGGCCTACTGGAGCAGTGGCGGCACCGACCAGGCGGAGCCGTTCGTCGACTGGGGCGACCCGATCCAGCAGGAGGCGCTCGCCGCGTTGAACGCCGCGAGGGCCGACCTCGACAACGCCGCGGCGGTCTGTGCGGGCGACGTGCGCGCCGGATGCGCCGACGCGCCGGAGGAGCCCAACTGGCTGGAGTCGGGCCTGAAGTTCGTCGGCGGCATCTTCGAGGGCGCCGGCGAGGCGGTGTGGGACCTGCTGACGATGGTGCCGTTCAGCCCTGTCAACCTGGTCATCGACTCCTACAAGCTCGCGACGGGTGACCTCACGGCCGAGGAGCTGACGAAGAAGTACGAGCTCTCGGCCGAGAACGCGTGGACGATGGCGCAGGGCATCTACACCGGCCTCACCACCGACCCGGTCGGCTTCGGCAAGGAGCTCGGCAAGTCGCTGCTCGACTGGGACACCTGGGCCGACGACCCGGCCCGCGCGATCGGCCACCTCGTGCCCGACGCCGTCGCCGCCGTCGCCACCGCCGGCGCCGGCGCACTGGCCACCCGCGGCGCGAAGGGCGGCATGGACCTGCTGGACGGGCTGTCCGACCTCTCGAAGCTCGACAACCTGTCGGACCTCAACAAGCTCGACAGCCTCGACGACCTCTCGCGCCTGAACCGGCTCGACGACCTTCCCGACCTCCACCGCTACGACGACGTCACCCCGGCGCCGCAGGGGGTGGATCGCACCCTCGGCGACCCGGCGCTCGAACCGTGGCTGGACGAGGTCACGGCGGCGCACCCCGAGCTGGACCGCGAGGGGATCCGCGGCATCTGGGACTACACGACCGACGACGGCTACCGGGTGATGAACAACAACATGCGCGAGATCGGGCCCAACGAGGCCCACGTGCAGGCGAGGATCGATGCCACCAACCGCGGCCTGGACCAGCTGCCCAGCTACGACGGCACCACCTATCGCGGCACCAACCTCCCGGACGCCATGGTCGAGCACATCAACAACGGCGGCAACCTCTCCGACGGCGCCTTCACCAGCAGCTCCCTGAGCCCGGACGTGGCGGACGGCTTCATGAAGCTCGATCGGGACAACCCGACGAGCATCACCGTGCAGGGCCATTCCGGCACCAACGTCGGCCCCTTCTCGGCCGCGCAGGGCGAGGCTGAGATCCTGTTCCGCGGAGGCACCGAGTTCCAGGTGCTCGAGAACTCCGTCGACGCCAACGGAGTCCGTCACCTCGTGGTCAGGGAGGTCAGATGAGTGACGACGACCTCGATCGCATGACGCCGGAGGAGATCAGGGCCTGGGCCGAGCGCCAGCGCGCCGCGTCTCGTGAGGCGTTCGCCGGTCAACCCGTGCCCGAGATCAGCCGCGTCAAGCGCGACGACTACCCCCACTGGAAGGTCGTGGCCTACATGTTCCACACCCGGGCCGGAGACCGGGTGCTGGTCGACCGGGGCGACGGGGCGGCCACCGAGGGCACGCTGGGCGGCGTGCGTCAGGGACGGGAGCACGACGAGCTGCTGGTCGAACTCGACGGTGTCACCTGGGCCTGTGCGCGGGCCGACGGCACCGACTGGGACCCCGACCGCAACGGCCGGGTGCGCGTCGAGACCCTCCGGGTGCCCGTCCTCGCCCGCCCCGAGGCAGCCGCGGCAAGCCCGGAGCGCTGGACCCTGCAGACCAACATGGAGGGTCAGCCGTGACGCAGACGCCGGACCTCGACAAGCTGCTGACCACGCTCGAGCAGCTCCCGCCCCATGTCGGGATGGTCTTCCGCGGCTGCGAGGCGCGCAGCCACGAGCGGTGGTCCGGGCGTGCCCACGTGACCGACCGGCTGCTGTCGACGTCGCGTGACCCGCGCGTCGCTACGGAGAACTTCTCCACCGACGCCGTGTACGCCGTGCTGAGCAGGACGGGTCGCTCGATCGAGCCGTTCTCGGCGGCCCGTCACGAGCGCGAGGTCGTCCTGCTTCCCGGCACCGTCCTCACCCTCGTGACCCGGGTGCGCGTCAAGGACCTCGGCGTCACCATCGTCGAGGAGTTCGATCCCTCGGCCGGGCAGGAGCCCGCGTTCGACCTCGCGGCAGTGCAGGAGCAGATCGGCCGCGCCATCCTCGAGGCGGAGCTGGGCGACCGGGTTCCCGACCCCATCGAGGGAAAGTTCGCCGGCGACATCGCGTGACGACGACCGACGCGCGGTCCGACCGCATCGAGGGCGTCCTGCTCGGCGCGGCGTGCGGTGACGCGCTCGGAGTGCCGTACGAGCTCGGCTCGAGCTCGCTTGCCCCGGGCGAGGAGCCCCGGATGGTTGGCGGCGGGCTCGGGCCCTACGCGCCCGGCGAGTGGAGCGACGACACGCAGATGGGCGTCGTCATCGCGAGCGTGGCCGCGGACCACGGCCTCCGTCACGTCACCGCCCTCGACGCGGTCGTCCAGGGCTGGGTCGACTGGCTCGGCGGTGGCGCCACCGACGTGGGCGCGCAGACCCGACAGGTGCTCGGTGCGGTCGCGGCCGACGGTTCCACGCGGCCGTGGGGGTCGTCGTCTGCGGCAGCGGCTGCGCTGCACCGACGCACGGGACGGACGGCCGGCAACGGGTCGCTGATGCGCACGGCGCCAGTGGCACTGTCGTTCCTCGACGACCCCGCGACGCTGACCCTCGCGGCACGCTGGCTCTCCGAGGCCACCCACCACGACCCCCTCGCGGGCGACGCGTGCGTCCTGTGGTGCCACGCGATCCGGTTGGCCGTCCTCGACGGCTCGCTGCCCGAGCTGGCCGGGCTCGTCGGCGTCCTGCCGCTCGCCCGGCAGGAGCAGTGGGCCGGCTGGATCACCGACGCCGAGGGGCGTACGCCGTCCGCGTTCGCGCCCAACGGCTACGTCGTCACCGCCTTCCAGGCCGCGTGGTCGGCGATCCGCCATCCGGCCGGTGACGGACGTCCGCTCGTCGCCTCGCTCGTCGCCGCGGTGCACGCGGGCGACGACACCGACACCGTCGCCGCGATCGCCGGGGCGTTGCTCGGCGCCGTCCACGGCGCCTCGTCGCTGCCCGAGGAGTGGCTGGGGCTCGTGCACGGCTGGCCCGGCCTGCGTGCCGACGACCTGCGCGACCTCGCCCGGCGGGTGGTGGAGCGCGGCGTCGAGATCGCCGAGGCCCACCGCGCGCCCGAGGAGCTCGTCGAGGTCGCCGAGCACCTGGTCGCCCGCGGCCTCGGTGAGGGCCACGACTTCTTCGTCCGCGGCCGCCCGGTCCCGAGCGGCCTCTCCAGCGAGTACATCGGCCTCGAGCAGCTCGAGGACGGCACCTACCGGGTCTGGTACCTCGGCGACCGGGGGACGCAGCGCTCGCTCGTGGAGAGCGCCGACTGGGCGGTCGTACGAGCACGATTCGTCGAGGAGTCCGTCACCCTCGCGCAGGCTCGCCGCCGGAGCTCGAAGATCCTCGACGATCCGGACGAGACGCGGCGCTGGTGGCCGCGGGGCTGAGGATTCGGGCCGCTGCTCGAAGGCTCCTCCCACATTGGTCGAAGATCGACTCAGGCGAGCCGACGCGGGCGTAGCCTGCGGGAGCCGGAGGAGGGGGCTCGTCCGGCGGGCTGACGGAGGGGTCGAGCGATGTGGGGCATGCGCAGGTTGCTGGTCGTCGTGCTGCTCGTGGGCGCCGTGCTCGCGGGCGCGCCCGCGGGTGCCGGTCCCGTGACGACCGCCGCCGGCGGTGCCGAGCGGTTCGCGGCGCTCGGCCGACTCTCGATCCCGGCGATCGGCGTGGACGCCGGGATCATCCCGGTCGGCGTGACGCGGGCCGGCCACCTCGCGATCGGGCGCAGCGTCCGCGACGTCTACCGCTGGCGCTCGGGTGTGCTGCCTGGCCAGCAGGGGAGCGCCGTCCTCGCGGGGCACACGTGGTCCAAGGGCCCCGGCGTGTTCGACGACCTCGGCAGGCTCCGCCCCGGGAACCTCGTCGTGGTCGGCCGCAACCGCTTCGAGGTCACCCGCGTGCGCCGGGTCACCGGCATGTCGCGCTCGGCCGTCGCTGCACTCTTCAGTGATCGGGGCGCCGCGCGCCTCGTCCTCCTCACCTGCGGCGACCGCAACGACCTGACGGGTGTCTACCGCACCCGGATCATCGTCAACGCGCGCCTGCTGCCCTCCCACTGACCCGACGCGTCAGCCGGACAGCCGTCCGGGTCACGGCAGTCGCGATCGCGTCGACGTCGCCGGCGTCGCTGGGGAAGGTCACCGCCACCCCGGCCACCGGGTGGGCGTTGTGGTCGAGCACGGCTGCGGCCACGCTCTGCAGCCCGGGCGTGACCTCGCCGTCCTCGGTCGCGTGGCCGCGCTGTCGGGTCTCGGACAGCACGGTGCGCAGGGCGCTCAACGACGACGGGCCCTTGCCGTGGCGGTCGACGAACGCGCCCCGGTCGGGGTACAGCGCCCGGACCTGGCTGGCCGGCAGTGCGGCGAGGATGGTCCGCCCGGAGGCGGTCAGGTGGGCGGGCAGGCGTACGCCGACGTCCGTGACCAGCGGCGGCCGCCCGGGCGCCCGCTCCTCGATGACGTAGAGGACGTCGCGTCCGTGGAGCACGGCGAGGTGCGCGCCGTGGCCGGTCCGGTCGACGAGCTCGGCGAGCGGCCGGCGCGCGAGCCGGGCGAGCGGCTCCTGGCGGGTGAAGCCGCTGCCCACCTCGAAGGCGGCGACTCCGAGCCCGTAGCGGTGCTCGTCGGGCAGGTGCACGACGAAGCCCTCGTCGATCATCGTGTTGAGCAGGTGGTACGCCGTGCTGCGCGGCAGGTCGCACGCGCGGACGATCCGGTCGAGCGGGACCGGGTCGGCCTGCGTGGCCAGGAACCGCAGCACGCGCAGGGCGCGCGTCGCTGCGGGGACCTGGCTCACGGCTGTGGGCTCAGGACTTGTCCGAGCCCTTGGTGAACCAGCCCCCGCCGCTGTCGGTCTGCTCGATCGGCTTGCCGGGCATCTCGTTGGCGCCGGGCGTGCGGCGCGGGAGCAGCGGGGCCCGGCCGTCCTGGGTGTCGTCCTGGGTGTCGTCCGCGGTCGGCTGGGTGGGCGGCTCGGCGGCGGTCGACTCGGCGGCGGTTGGCTCGGTAGCCGGCTCGGTGGCAGTCGCCTGGGTGGCGGCCGGCTCGGTGTTGACCTCGGACGGCGGGGTCGGGGTGTGGTCGGCGGTGCCAGGGACCTGGGGCGCGTAGTCGTCGGCCTTGTGGTCGACGCGCGGGTCGACCCGGTCGGCCGCGCGGACCTGTCCCTCGTGGGTCGCCTCGATCTGCTGCGCGGCCAGTCGGGCCTCGTGGGCCTGCGCCTCGGCCTTGGCGGCTGCGGCGCGGGCCTCCTCGGCCTCGGCCTCAGCGGCCGCCGCGCGCTCCTGGGCGGGGGCGATCGTGGCCTGCGCCTGTGTCGCGGCCTGGGCGCGGAGCTGCTCGGCGCGAGCGACGTTGGCCTCGCGGTTCTTCTTCCGGATGAGGAACGCCGCAACAGCGATCACGACGGCGATGATGACGAGGACGATGATGAGCGTGGTCACGGGCTTCCTCTTTCACGGGACAGGGACGCCCAGTCTTCCAGCACTGGTCGTCCCTGTCCTGCGTTGCGTCGCGAGGCGCGCGGATCAGGCGCGGTGGCTGCCCTCGGTCCCGTCCGCGCGGCGCGGGTCGTCCGCGTCGAGCAGCGTGTCGGGGTCGTGAGTGGTCGTGTCGTGCGTGGTCGTGTCGTGGTGGGTCGTCGTGCCGGGGGCGTACTCGTCTGACGAGGTGTCCACGTGCGGGTCGACCTGGTCGGCCGTGCGGAGCCGGTCCTCGTGGACGGCCTGCTGCTGGGTGGCCGCGACCTGTGCGTCGCGTGCCTGCCTCTCGGCACGCTCGGCCTCGAGCCGGGCACGCTCGGCCTGTGCCTCCGCCTCCTTGGCGCGCACCTGCGTCTCCGGGATCTCGGCGGCGTGCTCCTGGGCCTCGTGCCGCAGGTGCTCGGCGTGCTCGTGCTGCTTCTTCTTGCGCTGCTGGGCCATCAGCCAGGCGGCGAGTGCCGCCAGGACCAGGACGACGACCACGATGATGATGATCCACTCGGTCGTTTCCATGGCGAACCTCCTGCTCCGGCGACCGCGTGCGGGTCGCCACGCCCTCACCGTGGCACAGCAACCAGCCTGAGCGGCCCCCCCGGAGGGGTCACATTCCGTGGTCGACCGCGCTCAGTGGATCGCCGCCATGACTCGGTCCGCCGTCGTGTGGGCGAGGTAGTACCCGTCGTCCATGGCGTCCCGGAAGTGCAGGCCGCCCCAGATCCGCGCGTGCAGGGTGTCGTGCTCGAGTGCGGTCAGGTTGGCGTACGGCCGTGCCTGCGACCCGATCCGCAGGACCAGGGCGGTGTCGTCGCCCAAGGTCTGGCGGACGACCTCGACCCACGACCCCGTGGCGGCCGCGTGACCGCTGGTGTAGTCGGAGTACGACGGGTTGGTGACCAGCGGCGTCCATTCCGTCTGCGGGGTGGTGGCCGGGTTCCCGTCGGACGCGGCACCGGCGATCGCCTGGTACGGACGCCAGAAGCCGACGTCGAACTTGAGCCGGAAGGTCTGGATGAAGCTCGTCAGGACGGCTGCGTCCATTCTGGCGAACATCCGCGTGGTGGGCAGCAGCCCCATGGGCTCGCCGTCGAGCACGTCGCAGACCGCGAGGCGGTAGGCCGCACTGACGGTCGGCGTGTTGAAGAACTGCGCGATCGCGGTCTGCTCGGGGGTGCGGGTGGTGGACGTCGTGGAGCCGAGGTCGGCCACCTCGATGTAGTCGGCGGCGTAGGCGGGGCTCGTCAGCGGGTCGTGCCCGTCGAGCGCGACGGGCGCGACGTCGACGACCGGCTTGAGGAAGCCGAGCCACGCCAGCGCCATGCCACCACCGGTCGTCGGGGCACCCGGGCCGGGCTGCCACACGCCCACGCCGGGCTCCTTGGAGTAGACCCGAGACAGGTCGAAGCGACCGTCACCGACCCTGGAGGCGATCATCGCGTCGGCCGCGGCTGCGCCGATGGCGGCACCTGCGTCGGCCTTCTTCCCGTCCGGGACCCTCGCCATCGTCGCGGTCAGGTCGGCATCGAGGTTGGTCCGCGATGCCGGGAAGTACTCCCACAGCACGTCGTGTGCCGCGGTGGCCACCGCGGCGGTCGCAGCCACCCGTCCTCGGCGCTGGGCCTCGCTGGCGGCGTCGTGCACCGCGAGCGAGGTGAACGTGAGGTACATCGAGCCGACGGGCGGCGCGGGGAGGGGAGAGGTCTCCGTCCAGATGGTGCGGACGGCGATGCGTTGCCACATCACGGCGGCCTCGGCGGCCTTGACGTGGTCGTCCTGCGGGCCGGCCGACGCACGGGCGGAGCGGTCGCTCGCGGGGACGGCGTCAGCGACGGTCGCGAAGAGGGGGAGCACGAGGACGCTGGAGCACAGCAGCACGAGTGAGCGACGCAAGGAGGTCATGGCATGCGCCTTTCGGGGACAGGGGCCTCCTGCGAGTCTCGGACTGGCGTCCGGCCGCCACCATTCGCGTTCGCGCGAACCTTGCCGACGATCGTCTAGACCACGCGGGCGATCCGCTCCTTGAGGTCGAGGCCGGGCAGGTCGCGCTCCTGCAGCCGCGCGACCGCGGCGGTCCGGCCGCTCACCCCGAGCTTGCGGTAGGCGTGCTCGAGGTGCTTGCGGACCGTCGACTCGGCGATGCCGAGGTCCCGCGCGATCTGCGCGTTCGAGGCACCGGACGTCAGGTGGGCCAGCACCGCCCGCTCCTGCGTCGTCATGGTGGGCGGCACGCTCGGGGTCGGCCGCTCGTGGACGAGTCGCACCAGCACGGGTGTGATCATGCGGGCGAGGGCGACGTCGTCCTCGGTGAAAGAGCTGAGGCGCCTGCCGAGCAGCACCCGCACGAACCCGTCCGGGCCGTTGGGGCAGGAGATGGCGAGCGTTCCGGCACGCCCCGGACGCCGCTGCCGCACGCTGATGCCGGGCGATCGGCCTTGGAGCTCCGGCGCCGGGTCGTCCGGGGGTGGGTACCCCAGCTCGACCGTGGAGGTGACCCCGCGAGCGGAGTCGTGGAAGACCACCACGACGCCGTCGCACGGGATCAGCGCCGCAAGCCACTGGAGGACGTGCTGGGAGGGGAGAGGCATTCCCGGGCAGGGGGCGGCCCCCAGCAGGTGGCGCATCGCCTGCTGCTTGGTCTCGTTGAGCACGAGGTCCGGCATCGCTCACCCTCCCGCCGACCGACGCTAGACCTTGCGCGAGCCCGCGTCATCCCGAATTCGGGTGGTCTGGGATCCGAGACACCGACGGTTCAGCATGGGGTTTTCACGATGGGGCGGGCGGAGTTGGATGAGGTGCATGCAGACCGTTCACGTCGGGGTCGGCCCCGTCTCGTTCGACGACCTCGTCCACGTCGCCCGTGAGGGCGCCTCCGTCGTCCTGACCGACGAGGCGCTGGGTGCGATCGACCGTGCCCGGGGCGTGGTCGAGGCGCTCGCCGCCGCGGAGACGCCGACGTACGGCGTCAGCACCGGCTTCGGCGCCCTCGCCACCCGGCACATCCCCAGCGACATGCGCGCCCAGCTGCAGCGGTCCCTCGTGCGGTCCCATGCCGCCGGGTCCGGTCCGGAGGTGGAGCGCGAGGTGGTGCGGGCGCTCATGCTGCTGCGGCTCTCGACGCTCGCGACCGGTCGCACCGGCGTACGCCGCGAGACCGCGCAGCTGATGGCCGACCTGCTGTCGCACGGCATCACGCCGGTGGTGCGGGAGTACGGCTCGCTCGGCTGCTCCGGTGACCTCGCGCCGCTCTCGCACTGCGCGCTCGCGCTGATGGGCGAGGGCGAGGTCCGCGACGTCGACGGCGCGCTGGTGCCCGCCGCCGAGGCGCTCGGGGCCGCCGGCCTCGAGCCCGTGGAGCTGGTCGCCAAGGAGGGCCTCGCGCTCATCAACGGCACCGACGGGATGCTGGGCATGCTCGTCATGGCGATCACCGACCTGCGGATGCTGCTGCGCACCGCCGACGTCGCCGCGGCGATGAGCGTCGAGGCACAGCTCGGCACCGACCGGGTCTTCGCCGCCGAGCTGCAGGACATCCGCCCGCACCCCGGCCAGGCCCTGTCGGCGGCCAACCTGACCGCGCTGATGGCCGGCTCCGCGATCGTCGCCTCGCACCGCACCGGCGACTGCAACCGCGTCCAGGACGCCTACTCGCTGCGCTGCTCGCCGCAGGTGCACGGCGCGGCCCGCGACACCGTCGAGCACGCCGCGACCGTCGCCGGCCGCGAGCTCGCCAGCGCGATCGACAACCCCGTGGTGGTCGGCGACCGCGTCGAGTCCAACGGCAACTTCCACGGGGCCCCGATCGGCTACGTGCTCGACTTCCTCGCGATCGTCGCCGCCGACGTCGCGTCGATCAGCGAACGACGTACGGACCGCTTCCTCGACCGGGCGCGCAGCCACGGGTTGCCGCCGTTCCTCGCCTCCGACCCGGGGGTCGACAGCGGGCACATGATCGCGCAGTACACCCAGGCCTCGATCGTCGCGGAGCTGAAGCGGCTCGCGGTCCCGGCGTCGGTGGACTCCATCCCCTCCAGCGCGATGCAGGAGGACCACGTGTCGATGGGCTGGAACGCCGCCCGCAAGCTGCGCCGGTCCGTCGACGGGCTGTCGCGGGTGGTCGCCGTCGAGGTGCTCACCGCGGCACGCGCGCTCGACCTCCGCGCGCCGCTCGAGCCGTCACCGGCGACCGGTGCGGTCGTCGACCTCCTGCGCAGCAACGGCATCGCCGGCCCCGGCCCCGACCGTCACCTCTCGCCCGAGATCGAGGCCACCGTCGACCTCGTCCAGTCCGGCGCCGTGCTGGCCGCCGCGGAGGGTGTGGTCGGTCCGCTGGCCTGAGGTCAGGACGCGGTACTCCCCTCCCGTGCCGGTGCGGTTTGTGCCGTTCGGGAGACGCAGCTCGGCGCCGGTACTAGCTTCCGTCTCGTGAGAAGGAGCATGTGCACAATCGTCCTGGTGGGCATCCTCGCCGCGGCCGGGGTCGGACCCGCGGCCCAGGCGTCGTCGGGAGCTGGAAGTCCGCGTTCCGCCGCGGCACCCTCGTCGGCTGCGCTGTGGAGGTGTTGGTGGTCTCCGACGATGGACCGCAACTGGCACAACGACGCCCTGTGCTCCAACGGCGTGAGCCAGGTGCGTCCCTACCTGCGACCGGCTGACTCCTACATCACCCGCGACGAGCTGATGAGCTCTGCGCGGGCCTGGGCTCGCGCCCGGAACAGCAGTCGCTGACCACTTCCCGGCGCAAGTCTCGGATCACAGACTTGGATCCGGATCGACCTCTTTCGGTCGCCAGCGATGCGGCGTTTTCATGAAGGCATGACCACGAACGCTCCTCACGGCAACCCGCGCCTGCCGATCCACGCCGCCACCGGCACCGAGCTGACCGCGAAGTCGTGGCAGACCGAGGCGCCGCTGCGGATGCTGATGAACAACCTCGACCCCGACAACGCCGAGCGTCCTGAGGACCTCGTCGTCTACGGCGGCACCGGCAAGGCCGCGCGCAGCTGGGAGGCGTACGACGCCATCGTCCGCTCCCTGCGCGACCTCGAGGACGACGAGACGCTGCTCGTGCAGTCGGGCAAGCCGGTCGGGATCATGCGCACGCACGCGTGGGCGCCGCGCGTGCTGATCGCCAACTCGAACCTCGTCGGCGACTGGGCCGACTGGGAGGAGTTCCGCCGGCTCGAGGACCTCGGCCTCACGATGTACGGCCAGATGACGGCCGGCTCGTGGATCTACATCGGTACCCAGGGGATCCTCCAAGGGACGTTCGAGACGTTCGCCGCGATCGCGGACAAGAAGTACGGGGGGACCCTCGCCGGCACCATCACCATCACCGCCGGCCTCGGTGGCATGGGTGGCGCGCAGCCGCTGGCGGTGACGATGAACGACGGTGTGGCCATCTGCGTCGAGTGCGACCAGCACCGCATCGACCGTCGCCTCGAGACCCGCTACCTGGACGTCCAGGCGCGCGACCTCGACCACGCGCTCGAGCTCGCGCTCGAGGCGCGCGCCGCGCGGCGCGGCCTGTCGATCGGCCTCCTCGGCAACGCTGCGGAGGTGCTTCCCGAGGTCCTCGAGCGCCACCTGGAGCGGCAGGAGCGCGGCGACGGGCCGCTCGTCGACATCGTCACCGACCAGACCTCGGCGCACGACCCGCTGTTCTACCTGCCGGCAGGGACGTCGTACGACGACTGGGAGCGCGAGCGCACCGAGGACCCGCGCGGGTTCACCAAGCGCAGCCAGGAGTCGATGGCGCGCCACGTCCACGCGATGGTCGAGCTGCAGGACGCGGGCGCCGAGGTCTTCGACTACGGCAACTCCATCCGCGACGAGGCCCGCAAGGGCGGCTACGACCGGGCCTTCGAGTTCCCCGGCTTCGTGCCGGCCTACATCCGTCCCCTGTTCTGCGAGGGCAAGGGCCCGTTCCGCTGGGCCGCGCTGTCCGGCGACGCCGAGGACATCTACGCCACCGACCGCGCCATCAAGGAGCTCTTCCCGGCCGACGAGAAGCCGGAGTACGCCCGGCTGCACGCGTGGCTCGACATGGCCGCCGAGCGCGTGCAGTTCCAGGGCCTGCCGGCCCGCATCTGCTGGCTGGGGTACGGCGACCGCGCGAAGGCCGGGGCGAAGTTCAACGAGATGGTCGCCAACGGAGAGCTCACGGCGCCGATCGTGATCGGCCGCGACCACCTCGACTGCGGCTCGGTCGCCTCCCCCTACCGCGAGACCGAGGCGATGCTCGACGGCTCGGACGCGATCGCCGACTGGGCGATCCTCAACGCGCTGGTCAACACCGCGTCGGGTGCCACCTGGGTGTCCTTCCACCACGGCGGCGGGGTCGGCATCGGGCGGTCGCTGCACGCCGGCCAGGTCACCGTCGCCGACGGCACTGACCTCGCGGCGGAGAAGATCGCGCGCGTGCTCACCAACGACCCCGGCATGGGCGTCATCCGCCACGTCGACGCGGGCTACGACCGGGCGGTCGAGGTCGCCGACGAGCGCGGCGTGCGGATCCCCATGTCCCCGACCGCTCGGCGTGAGCCCCGGAACGGCGACTGAGCCGCGACGACCCGGAGGTTACCGACGGGGATGCGTTGACACCCCGGGCCGGCGCTGCATGGGATGGACCCCTGCAACCGTCGCAGAACCTATCGGGAGGTTTTCGTGATCCGTCCGCGCCTGCTCGTCGCCACCGCTGTGGCCGCCGCCCTGCCCCTCAGCCTCGCCCTGCTGCCACCGGCCACGGCCGACCCGGTCACCACCCCGGGCGGTCCGTGGCCGCAGGGCGGCGAGAACACCAACGCCATCCGCAGCTACGAACAGCTCTGGAGCACCCTGGAGTCGATCGAGGGTCGTGCGCAGGGAGCGTTCGACCTCAGCCCGGCGCCGCTCACCTCGAACACCGGCCGGGAGATCCCCGTGGTGACGATCGGCGACGGCGACACCGACATCATGTTCGTCGCCAACCAGCACGGCGACGAGTACATCGTCTCCAACGCCATGATCAGCGTCGTCCGCGGGCTCGCCGGGGGATCCGCGGAGGCGCGGGCGATCAGGGACGCGCTCACCGTCACGATCGTCCCGCGCGTCAACGTCGACGGCTTCGACGCCGACGTGGTGGACCTGGCCGGCAACACGACGCCGTGGCGACAGAACTTCGACACCTCGTGCCCGAGCTTCTGCGAGTTCTACCAAGCCGGTCGCGGCTACGACATCAATCGCTACCACTCCTACTCCGCGAGCGCCTACGACCACCCGTACCAGCCCGGCCCGGACACCGACAACCCGGTGCCGGAGGCCATCGCGATGCGGCTGCTGTGGGACGAGCGGCGGCCGCGGCTCGTCGTGGACTTCCACCACCAGGGGACGTACGTCGACGACGACGGTCGGATGATCACCGGCTCGGTGATGTGGCCCAACGCGGAGGCGGAGGCGGCGGCCCTCGGCATCAGCGAGCAGTTCGCCGGCGTCGTGACCGACTCCAAGCGCGTGGTGTCGGAGATGCTCGATGCGCTGGAGGGCAAGGGATACGCCAACATCACGCGCTACCCGAGCACCCCGTTCCCCGGCATCGCCCGCAACGCCTACGGCCTTCTCGGGTCCGCCTCGGTGCTGTACGAGGCTCGCGGTGACATGGGCCAGCCCAGCAGCGGCATGATCGCGAAGCAGACCGAGGTCGCCGGCACGGCGATCCTCCGGGCCGCTGCCGACGGGTCGCTGTGGACGCGGGACACGGTGCCCGCGGACACGATCCGTGAGCGCGGGCCGTTCGTCCCCGACCCGCACGGATGACCAGCGGCCGTCGCGGCGTCGGTGACAGGGTGCAGTCCCATGGACGCCGACGCCGCGAAGGCCAACCTGCACACCTACCTGAAGCACGAGCGCCACGCGGTGCTCGCCAAGCTCAACGACCTGTCGGAGTACGACGTCCGGCGCCCGTTGACCGTCACCGGGACCAACCTCCTCGGGCTGGTCAAGCACCTGGCGACCTGGGAGGCGCGCTACCTCGGCGAGGTCTTCGACCGTCCGTTCCCCGAGCCGCTTCCCCGGTGGGACGTGGAGGCGGACCGGCTCGCGGACATGTGGGCGACCGAGGACGAGTCGCGCAGCGACGTCGTCGACCGCTACCGGCGGGTGTGGGCCCACGGCGATGCGACCGTGGCGGCGCTCGACCTCGACGCGGTCGGCCGGGTCGAGTGGTGGGGCGGTGCCGAGGTGCCGCTCTTCAACGTCCTGGTGCACCTGCTCGCCGAGACGAGCCGGCACGCGGGCCACGCGGACATCCTCCGCGAGGAGCTGGACGGAGCGGTCGGCACGGACGCGGAGGCGATGGCGGCGGAGGGGCACGGCACGGCGTTCTGGGCCGACCGACGCGCGCGGATCGAGGCGGCCGCGCGCGCGGCAGGGGACTGACCGCACCGCGTCCGTCGTCGAACGGCTGACATCCACGGCGGCGTACGTCAGGATCCCTCCATGGCATCGGGGGAGAAGAAGCCGGCGCGTGCGCGCGTCGTGCTCACGGAGATCAGCTCGCGGGCGTGGGAGCACCCGGCCGACAAGGGCGCGCTGGTCGCGCTGCGCAAGCTCCAGGGCTTCGACGTGCTGCTCAAGACCATGTCGGGGGTCTTCCGGGAGCGGGCCTGGCGGCTGACGCTGCTCGGCTCCGCGGTGCGGGTGGACGAGCGGCAGTTCGCGCGGCTGCACCGACTGCTCGCCGAGGTCGGCCGCAACCTCGACGTCAGCGACCTGCCCGAGCTGTACGTCCAGGCAGACCCCTCGCTCAGCGCCGTCACGGTCGGCATGGACAAGCCGATCATCATGCTCTCGTCCGGGCTCGTGCACCACCTCGACGACGACGAGCTGCGCTTCGTGATCGGCCACGAGCTCGGTCACGCCGTCAGCGGGCACGCGGTCTACCGCACGCTGCTGGTGCGGCTCCTCGGCCTCGGCGGGCTGCTCTACGCCCTGCCCGGCGGCGCGATCGGCATCCGGATGGTGACCGTCGGCCTGCTGGAGTGGTCGCGCAAGGCCGAGCTCTCCGCGGACCGCGCCGGTCTGCTGGCGACCCAGGACCCCACCGCGGCCCTGCGCACCCACATGAAGATCGCGAGCGGCGGCACGCTCGAGGAGCTCGACGTCACGTCGTTCCTCCAGCAGGGATCGGAGTACGACGAGGGCGGCGACGTCCGCGAGTCCCTGATCAAGCTCTCGCTGCTGCAGCAGCAGAGCCACCCGTTCGCAGTAGTCCGGGCGACCGAGCTGCGGCGCTGGATCGACTCCGGCGCCTACACGACGATCCTCGGTGGCGACTACCCGCGCCGGGCCGACGACGCCACGGCGTCGGTCAGTGCGGCAGCCCAGGAGGCGGCTGCCAGCTACACCGCGACGTTCGCGCGCACCCAGGACACCCTCGGCCGGCTGGTCCACGACCTCGCCGGATGGATGGGGGCGGCCAGCACCTGGATCAACGACCGCTTCCGCCGGGGGCCCGAGAGCGCCTGAGCGCGCTCCCGGACGTCCGGGGCGGGTCAGGTCTCAGCAGGAAGGGCGCCCACCCGTCGCGCCGACGCCTTCAGCAGGAAGGCGACGATCCCGGGGAAGTCGCCCGCGCCCGCCTCGGTGGCGGCCGCGATGGCCGCGAAGGTGACGGTCTGGAAGACGAGGTCGGCGAGCGGCGCCAGGGTCAGGGCACGGTCGACGTCCGCCTCGGGGTACGACTCCCGCCACGGCTCGGCGAAGGCGGCAAGCAGCTGCTCGGCATCCGCCTCCGCGTCGTCGGAGGACACGAAGTACGCCAGGTGGCTGCCGTCGAGGAACGGGTGGCTGATGCACGCGTCGGTCCAGTCGAACAGGCGGAGGTCCTGCCCGTCGTAGGCGACGTTGCCGGGGTGCAGGTCGCCGTGGGCCAACGTGTCGGGCAGGCCGGTGCTCCAGAGCTCCCGGACGCGCGCCTCCACCTCGTCGGCCGATCCGAGGACCGCATCACGCTCCTCGTCGCTCAGCAGTGCCATCTCCGGGTCGTGGGCCAGCACGCCGCGCCAGGCTGCCAGCGTGGGCCCGGGGCCGCGGTCCGGGCAGCCGGCCGCCCGGAGCTCGTCGAGCCAGGCGAGCGACGCGAGCTGGGCTGCCGCCCAGACGGGTGCGAGCGCCTCGGGCGCGCCGGCGGCGCGGTCCGACGCGCCTGCGAGCGGCTCCATCAGCAACCAGCCCGCCGCGTCGTCGGCCGCCACCACGGTCGGCACCAGGTCGGGCAGCCGCATGGAGAGGCGCTGGAGGATCGCCGCCTCGGCGCGGAAGTGGTCGCAGCACGCCTTGAACCAGAGGACGCCGTCCGACGTGGGGACCTCGAGCACCGCGGAGATCGACCACACGCGGTGGGTGCGGAGCGGCTCCGTCCGTCGGCTGCCGCGAGCGACCAGGCAGTCGTCGATCCAGGTCTCGACCCGGTCGTACCACCCGGCGCGGAACCAGTCGGGTCGCTGCCGCGGCGCCGTGCCGACGTGCTGCGCGAGCGCGGCGCCGACCCGCGCGCCGAACGGTTCGGCGAGGTCGCCGACCGGCGACCACGTGCCACCGGCGACGAGGTCGGGATCTCCCCTCAGCGCCAGGACGTGGAGGACGTTCGCCCTGCCGGCCTCGTCGGGTGGGGGCAGCGAGATGGGTGGGGCGGCGTGCACGCCGTCGGCCACGTGGCGGGTCGCCGCCCGGGTCGGGTCGTCGTCGTCGTCGTCGCTGTGGACGAAGGAGGGGAGCACGCCGTCCTCCGACCAGACCGTCCCGTCGTGGACCAGCGCGACGTGGTGGGTCCTGGTGCGGGCAGCCGCCTGCCGGTCGTCGGTCGTCACCGGAGGATTGTGTCCCCGTCCACCTGCCCCCGGCACCCGAATTTCCGGTCCGGCACGGGCCCGTCACGCAGCGGGGCCCCGGACACCAGCTGGTGTCCGGGGCCCTGTCGCCAGGTGGTGGCGAGGCGCTACCAGACCCGTCGGGCGGAGCCACCGATCGGCACGAAGTTCAGCACCAGACCGACCACGATCAGGATGATGCCGAGGGTCAGCAGGATCTGCTGGGGGAGCAGGAGTCCGAGGATGAGAAGGATCAGTCCGAGGACAATCATGGGTGTGCCTCCTAGGTGGTGCGGGGTGATGCGATCCGGCCCATGGGGGGCGGGCCGGATCACTCTGGCGGTCCCCGACCGCGTTGGCAAAGTGGGGTCCTCCCTTCGGGTGAGGACCTGTTCGTGCTGTGTCCGTCCCGACGGGAGCGCGCTCAGTCGGTGCCGAGCGCCCGGATCGCCTCGTCGATCGCCAGCGTGCGACGTGCAGACTCGACGTGGAGGTTCTCCACCATCTTGCCGTTGAACGTGACCACACCCGCGCCCTTGCCGTCCTCCCAGGCAGCGATCAGTCCCCGCGCGTCCTCGACCGCCTGATCGCTCGGGGCGAAGGCCCGGTTGGCGCCCTCCACCTGACCGGGGTGGATGAGCGTCTTGCCGTCGAAGCCCATCTGGCGGCCCTGCTCGCACTCGGCCAGGAAGCCCTCGGTGTCCTTCACGTCGTTGTAGACGCCGTCGATGACCGCGATGCCCGCGGCCCGGCCGGCGAGGAGGGCGGTGTGCAGGCTGGGCAGGATCGGCCCGCGCCCCGGCACGTGCTCGGCGTACAGCTCCTTGACCAGGTCGTTGGTGCCGAGGACGAAGGCACCGATCCGCTCCGAGGCCCGCGCGATGGCGAGGGCGTCCAGGATCGCGACCGGAGTCTCGACCATCGCCCAGAGACGGGTGTGGTCGGGTGCGCCGGCCTTCTCCATCGCCGCGACCAGCCGCCCGACGTCCTCGGCGCTGTCGACCTTCGGGACCACGATCGCGGCGGGCCCGGCCTGGCTGGCGGCGACGATGTCGTCGTCGTGCCACTGGGTGCCCAGGCCGTTGACGCGGATGGTGACCGTGCGACGCCCGTAGTCACCGCTGGCCGCCGCGGCGGCCGCCGCCTCCCGGGCGGCCGGCTTGGCGTCGGGCGCCACGGCGTCCTCGAGGTCGAGGATCAGGCCGTCGCAGGCGATCGTCCTCGCCTTCTCCAGCGCGCGCTCGTTGGAGCTCGGCATGTAGAGGACCGAGCGGAGAGGGGTGAACTCGCTCATGCCGTCACCTCGTCCTGGTTCGAGATGGCGTCGTACTGCTCCTTGAGCCTGGGGTCGATGGCGGCGAGCTCCTCGGCGAGCGCCACCATCACCTGGCACTGCTTCACGGAGGCGTCGTCCTCCATCTTCCCGTCGATCATCACGGCACCGGTCCCGTCGCCCATCGCGGCGATCACCCGTCGGGCGTGCGCGACGTCCTCGACGCTGGGGGAGAAGACCTTGTTGGCGATCGCGATCTGCGCCGGGTGCAGGCTCCAGGCGCCGACACAGCCCAGGAGGAACGCGTTGCGGAACTGGTCCTCGCACGCGACGGTGTCCTTGATGTCGCCGAACGGCCCGTAGTAGGGGTAGATGCCGTGCATCGCACACGCGTCGACCATCCGGGCGATCGTGTAGTGCCACAGGTCCTGCTGGTACGACGTCCGCTGGGCGTCGTACTGCGGCACGCCGAGGTCGTCACGCACCGGGTCCTCGCGGACGAGGTAGCCGGGGTGGCCGCCGCCGACGCGCGTCGTCTTCATCCGGCGGTCCGCGGCCAGGTCGGCCGGACCGAGCGACAGGCCCTGCATGCGCGGGCTGGCGGCGCAGATCTCCTCGATGTTCGCCACGCCCCGCGCCGTCTCCAGGATGGCGTGCACCAGGATCGGCCGGTCGAGGCCGGCCTTCGCCTCGAGCTGGGCGAGCAGGCGGTCGACGTAGTGGATGTCCTCCGCGCCCTGCACCTTCGGCACCATGATCACGTCGAGCTTGTCGCCGATCTCGGGCACCAGGGTGGTGAGGTCGTCGAGCACCCACGGGCTGTCGAGCGAGTTGATGCGGGTCCAGAACTGCGTGGGACCGAAGTCGGTTCCCTTCCCTATGTCGACGAGGCCCTGGCGCGACCTCTCCTTGTTCTCCGCCTTGACCGCGTCCTCGAGGTTGCCGAGCAGCACGTCGACCGTGCCGACCATGTCGGGCACCTTGGCGGCCATCTTCTCGTTGCCCGGGTCGAAGAAGTGGATGGCGCGGCTCGGGCGGGCCGGGATCTCGCGCGGCGGCGCGGGCGCACCGACGGCGAGCGGGGCGAAGAAGTCCTTGGCGGGGCGTGTCATGGCCGCAAACTACCGCCGCGCGCCGGGGGCCGGATATGACGCATGTCTCTCCCCTTGCGATCCCCGGATATCCGGGGAACCTCCCGCTTGTCGGCCGAAGTTTCGGGGGCGAAGCGGGAGCTTCGGCAGCGAAGTCCGGGTCCGGACGGTCTGACCGACGCGCGACCGCCTCGGCGGGGACTGACCCGACCGGGCGCTCAGCGGCCGCGCCGGCGCCTCCACCACGACCGCTTGCCCGGTGCCGGCCGGGTCGCGGCGACGGCTGCGCGCTGCGCCTCGACCCGGGCCGTACGACGTTCGCGCCAGGCTGCGACCTCGGCGTCGACGTCGCGGGTGGGGGTCACCACGGGCGGGCCGCCCTGCAGCTGCCGGCGGATCTCGACGACCCTCCTGTTGAAGTCGTCGAGCTCGCGCCGTACCTCGCTCTCGGCCGTGATCGCGTCCAGCCGGTCGTCGAGCTCGGCGTCCTCCTTGCGCAGGGCGATCGCGGGCGGGAGGAGGGCGATGTTCTCGCGCTCGACGAGCTTCTTGACCCACCAGTCCGGGTCGTGCTCGACGCCGAGGTCCTCGATCGGCTTGCCCCGTCCGGGCAGGTCGTCGAACTCACCCCGCTCCATCGCCTGGCGCACCTGCAGGTCGACCCAGGTCGACTGCTGGGCGATCCGGGCGGCGGCGGCGGACCGGCCGGTGCGGTCGTCGCGTGCGGCCTCACGGCGTACGGGCTCGACGCCGGACTCCTCCGGGGACGGCTCGAGGTCGGACATTCGCATCACCTCCGTACGTCCAAGGCTAAATGGCCCGGAGAGAAGTCCCGAGCCGAGGTCGGGGTGCGGCAGGGGCTGACCCCGATGGTGCGCAGCGCCCGCGCGGCGCATGCTGGAGGCATGGAAAAGATCCGCACCTCCCTCGCCCGTCAGGGCCTCGTCCGCTCGACCGACCGGGCCATCATCGGCGGCGTCTGCGCCGGCGTTGGCCGGCGCTTGGGGCTCACGCCGTGGGTGACCCGGCTGCTGTTCGTCGTGACGCTCTTCGTGCTGCCGGGCAGCCAGTTCCTCGTCTACCCGCTGCTGTGGTTCCTGATGCCCTCCGAGGACAGCATCGAGGCCGCCGCGGCCGCCCCGCACCTGCGCTGACGGCGCCGCCGCTCGCCCGTCGGCCGTGCAGTGTCGTCGGGTCCTGACAGGCTGGCGACATGACGGACGTGTGGGAGCTGGTGCGCCGCGAGCGCGAGGCGCTGGTCGAGGACCTGACCGGGCTGACCGACGAGCAGTGGGAGCTGCCGTCGCTGTGCGGCGGCTGGACGGTCCACGACGTCGCCGCCCACCTCGTCGACAACGCCCGCACCACCCGCCTCGGCATCGTGGTCGCCATGGTGCGCGCACGCTTCGACTTCGACCGGCAGAACGACGCCGGCGTCGCGCGGGAGAAGGGCGCGACCCCGGCCGAGACGCTCGACCGGCTCCGCGCGGTGGTGGGACGGCGTACGACCCCTCCCGCACCGCTCGACAGCCGGCTCGTCGAGGAGGTCGTCCACGGCGAGGACGTACGACGCCCGCTCGGTGTGCACCGTGACTACTCGACGGAGACCGTCGAGCGCGCCCTTGCCCACCAGCTCCGGACGTCGGTCGGGTTGGGCGGTGGCAGGCAACGCGCGGCCGGGGTCCGGCTCGTCGCGACCGACGCCGACTGGTCCCACGGCGACGGCGCGGAGGTCAGCGGTCCACTGGTGTCGTTGCTGATGGCCGTCTCCGGTCGCGCCGCGGCGCTCGACGACCTCGCCGGAGCCGGGCTGGAGCGGCTCGAGGGAGCTCTCACGAGCTGAGGCGCCCTCCGAGGAAGTCGTGCGGGACGGTGGCGTAGCAGTCAGCAGCGGGAGCACACTGGCGAGGTGCTGCGGACCGAGCCGATCGACAAGTGGGTGCGGGGCCGTCTCGACGGCGAGGTGGTCGTCGAGTCCCGCGAGCCCCTGCTCGTGTGGCAGGGCATGTTCCCGCCGGTCTACGCGTTCCGTCGCGACGAGATCGCCGACGGGGTGCTCCTGCCCACCGATCCGCCGGTGCGTGAAGGCTTCTCCTTCTTCGCCCCGCAGGTCCCGGTGTCGCAGTGGTACGACGTCGCTGCAGCGGGCCGCGGGCTTCCGGCGGCCGCCTGGGCGCTGGCCGACGAGGCAGTGGCCGACCGCGTCGTGCTCACGTGGGAGCCCGGGCTGCTGGAGTGGACCGAGGAGGACGAGCCGGTCACCGGGCACCCCCGCGACCCGCACAAGCGGGTCGAGGCCATCGCGAGCTCGCGGCGGGTGGAGGTCACCGTCGACGGCGTGACGCTCGCCAGCAGCGACCGGCCGGTCCTGCTCTTCGAGACCAACCTCCCCACGCGCTACTACCTCCCGGTCGAGGACGTACGGCTCGACCTGCTGGAGCCGACGGAGAACGTCTCCGTCTGCCCCTACAAGGGCCGCACCGACGGCTACTGGACCTGGCCGGGTCCGCCCGCCCTGCCCAACGTGGCTTGGATGTACTCCTCGCCGGCACCGGCGGTCGGCGCCGTCGCCGGCCGGGTGGCGTTCTACAACGAGCTGGTGGACCTCACCGTCGACGGGGTGCGCCAGGAGCGGCCCGAGTCACCGTTCAGCTCGCGCGAGCAACGGCCCGGCGGCGACGCCTGATCCGGCGGACTTGTCGGCCGAACCACCCGCTTGTCGGCCGGAGTTTCGGCCGACAAGCGGGTGGTTCCCCGGATATCCGGGGAACGCGCCACCAGCGACGCGCGCCCCTCGGCGGCGATCACGGCACCGGTGAGGTCGGTACGTCGCTGAAGGCGTGGCGGGGTGCGGCGAGGAGGGCGAGCGCGGCGAGGAAGGACGCGCCGGCGCAGACGGCCCACACGGTGAGGTAGCCGCTGAAGGGCGCCACCTGCTCGGACGTCGCGTCGAGCGATCCGGTCGCGGTGAGCGCGATCGCGAAGATCGCGGAGGCGATCGCACCGCCGACGGTCTTGGTGCCGTTGGTCATGCCGGTGGCGATGCCGGTGCGCTCGGGCGGTGCGGCGGCTGCCGCAGCGGCGGGGAGCGCGGCCACCAGGGCGCCCGAGCCCAGGCCGGCGATGCCCATGTTGATCAGTGCCTGCCAGGTCTCGGAGTTGAACGGCAGCCACAGCAGGTAGCCCAGCCCGACGAGGCAGCACGCGACGACCAGCGCGCGTCGTACGCCGCCGAACAGGCGGGTCGTCAGCGGCAGGGTGAAGGCCCCGATCGCCAGGGTCACGACGTAGAGCCCGATCAGCGTGGAGATGAACGCCGGATCCGCGCCCAGCCCGTAGCCGCGCTCGGCCGGGTCGGCCTGGGCGTAGGTCGACAGCGGGATCTGCCCACCCAGCACCGGGATCCCGAAGAGGAACGCCGTCACCTGCACCGGCCACTGCGCCGGGCTGCTGAGCAGGCGCACGTCGACGATCGGGTCCGGGTGGCGCAGCTCGAAGCGCCAGAACACGGCGAACACCGCGACGGACAGCACGATCGTCGACCAGCCGAGCAGCGACCCGGCGCCGTCGAGGCGCAGCCGGACCAGGCCGCCCATCAGCACGCCCAGGGCGACGGTGATCAGTGCCAGCCCGGTCCAGTCGATGCTGCCGGAGTCGTCGCCGGGCGCCTGCTCGATGCCGAAGAGGATGACGAAGAAGACCGCCGTCACCACGACGGCGGGCACGGCGAGCAGGACGTTCATGTCGAGGGTCTCGACGAGGAGGCCGCTGCTGACGGCACCAACGATGACGGCGAGCTCGAGGGAGCCGACGAGGATCGCGGCCCCGCGCCGGGTGAGCAGCTCCTGACGGCCGGAGTCGCGCGTGCGGCGGTGGACGATCGCGACCTCCAGCGGCAACCACACGACGTACGCGCCCTGGATCGCCCAGCCCACGAGGAAGGTCGTGAACGACGGCGCGAACGCCAGCCACCACGAGCCGAGCGCGGTCACGGCCGTCGACACGAGCAGCACGCGCTTGTGCCCGGACAGGTCCCCGAGCCGCGCCAGCAACGGGATGCAGAGGGCGCTCACGATGAGCTGCGCGGCCTCGAACCAGTTGATGTCACCCTCGCTGATCGAGAGGTGATCGGCGATCTGCGGGTAGATCGGGGTGTAGTAGCCCTGCAGGATGCCGCTGGCGAACTCCACCATCACGAGGAAGCCGACGATCGCGGCGAGGCCCTTGACCGCCGTCTGGGCCTGGGGCCTCGTGGTCGTCATGACGGGAGCCTCTCGATCAGCAGCTGGTACCAGCGGGCGCCGTCGACGAGGTCGGCGACACCGATGTGCTCGTCGTAGGAGTGGATGGCCTCGCGCTGGGCCCTGGTCATCCGGAACGGGGCGAAGCGGTACACGTGCTCGCTGATCGCGGTGAAGTGGCGCGAGTCGGTGGCGGCCATCATCACGTAGGGCGTCGCGACCGCGTCAGGGAAGACGTCGGCGATGCAGTCCTCGAGCAGCTCGAACGCCTCGTCCATCGGGGAGATCGGCGACGGCTCGCCCGACTCGACCACGTCGATGCGGATCGAGTCGTCGTCGACCGCCTTCCGGACGTGCTCCACCACGCCGGCCACCGTGTCACCCACCATCACGCGGATGTTGAGCCCGGCCTTCGCGGTCGAGGCGATCACGTTGAGGGCGGGCGACCCGCTGAGGGTGGTGGCCGCGACCGTCGTACGCGTCATGGCCGCGGCCTCCGGGCCCGCAGCGAGCAGCGCCCGGGTCACCACCGGGGCCAGCCGGTCGGCCCGACCGAGCAGCGGGCGCAGCGGCAGCGGCACGTGCGGCGCGAGGCGGCGCATCAGCTCGAGCGTCGGCGCCGGGGCGGACGCCGGGAACGGCGCCTTCTCGATCCGCAGGATGGCGCGGGCGATGCGCGCCGTCGGGCCGTTCCTCGCGGGCGTGGAGGCGTGCCCGCCGCGCCCCTCGGCGACGAGCTCGAGCGAGGTGGTGCCCTTCTCGGTGACGCCGACGACGCCCAGCGGGGCCTTCACGCCCGGGAACGCCCCTCCCGCGATCGCGCCGCCCTCGTCGAGCACGAGCCACGGGGTGACGCCGCGGTCGCGAAGCACGCCGACCGCCTCGACCGCCGCGGTGCCGCTGACCTCCTCGTCGCAGCCGAACGACAGCCACACGTCCTGGGCGGGGGTGTGCCCGGCCTCGAGGAGGGACTCGACAGCCTCGCAGACGGCCACGACGCAGCCCTTGTCGTCGAGCGTCCCGCGGCCCCAGATCGCCGGGCCGGTGGGCGAGTCGTGGATCTCGCCGCCGAACGGGTCGTGCTGCCACGGGGCATCGGCGTCGACCGGCACGACATCGAGGTGCGCCATCAGCACGACCGGACGCTCGGCTCTGGCGCCGGCCCAGTGGAGGAGCAGGCCGTGCGTGCCGACCCGCGTGAGCTCCAGCCGCTCGTGCAGCAGCGGGAACTGCGTCCCGAGCTCGGCCAGCAGCCGGTCGAAGGCGTCGGTGTCGACGCGCGCGGGGTCGCGGTCGGAGACGGTCGGGATGCGGACGAGCGCCTGCAGGGCGGCGACCACGCGGTCGGTCATGCGCCGACCGTAGTGCCCCACCGCCCGCGGTGGACGAGATTCGTACGTCGTTCGCGACGCGCCGGTGACCCCGGCGCACCGGTGTCGGTCTCGCGGTGGCCGACCGTGATCGCGCCGACCGGCGCGTGGTCCTCCGGGATGCCGAACGCCTCCCGGAACCCGTCGAGGTGGCGGGCCTCGATGCCGAAGAAGCAGGCGCCCAGGCCCTCGTCGACGGCGGTCTGCAGGACGAGCAGCGCCGCCATCCCGGCGTCGACCCACCAGTACGGGACCGGCCAGCGGGCCTCGTCCCGGTCGGTCCAGCCCTTGTCCGGCAGGGCGTAGCGGTCGAGGTAGGCGGCCTTGCTGGTCAGCGGAACGACCACGACCGGGGCCGTGCGCATGCCGTCGAGCCAGGCGTTGTGGGCGTCGGGGTCGGCGCCCGTGGTCGCCCAGAAGAGCGCGACGTCCTCGGGGGTGTCCAGCACCAGGAACGCCCACCCCTGGGTGAAACCGGCGTTGGGTGCGCGCTGGGCGTGCTCGAGCATCCGGTCGACGACGGCCGGGTCGACCGGCCGGTCGGCGTAGCGGCGCACCATCCGTCGGCGGCGTACGACCTCGCGGAACTCCATGGGCCGAGCCTCTCACCCGCTGCCCGCCCGCCGGACCGGTCTGGGATCCGAGACGCCGCACCGGGGCGGCTCGTTGACCCGCGTCGGCGATCCCGGTGGACTGCACGCATGGCCCCGACGTCGGACTTCGAGCAGATGTGGCGCGACCTGGCACCGGTCGGCCGGTCGAGCTCGTCGGGCGGCTACTTCCGCCAGCCCTGGACGGCGGCGGAGTCGGAGCTGAGGTCGTGGTTCGCCGAGGAGTGCGCGGCGCGCGGGCTGGCCGTCGAGACCGACGGCATCGGCAACCAGGTCGCCTGGTGGGAGCCCTCCGCCGGCGCGCACCCCGACGACAAGGGCGTGCTCACCGGCTCGCACCTCGACTCGGTCCTCGACGGCGGTGCGTACGACGGCCCGCTCGGCGTCGCGTCCGCGCTCGCCGCCGTCGACACCCTGCGGGCCCGGGGCTTCGAGCCCGGCCGCCCGATCGGGATCGGTGTCTTCGTGGAGGAGGAGGGGTCGCGGTTCGGGCGCGCCTGCCTCGGCTCGCGGCTGGTCACCGGCGCCACGACGTGGGAGCAGGCGAAGGAGCTCCGCGACCGTGACGGCGTGTTCCTCGCCGACGCGATCGACGCCGCCGGGCTGGACCCTGCGCACGGCCTCCTGGACCTCGACCGCGTCGGCACCTTCGTCGAGCTCCACGTGGAACAGGGCCGCGACCTCGTCGACCGGGACGTGGCCGTCGGGCTGGCCAGCGAGATCTGGCCGCACGGACGGTGGCGCTTCGACTTCGCGGGCCAGGCCAACCACGCCGGCACCACCCGCATGGAGGACCGGCGCGACCCGATGCTGACCTACGCCATGACGGCGCTCGCCGCCAACAAGCAGGCCCGGATCGCCAGTCAGCGCGCCACCTTCGGCCGCATCGCCGTCGAGCCCAACGGCACGAACGCCGTCCCGTCGCTGGTCACCGCCTGGCTCGACGCGCGGGCGTCGTCCGACGAGGCCCTCGCGACCCTCGTGGAGGCGGTCTCGCGGCAGGCGCACGACCGCGCGGACCGCGACGGCACGTCGCTCGACGTCACCGCGGAGTCGGTCTCGGGCTCCGTCGCGTTCGACCCGGACCTGGCTGCCCGCCTCGCCGGCCTTGCCGGGTGGCCGGTCATCCCCACCCAGGCCGGCCACGACGCGGGCATCCTCTCCGACGCAGGCATCCCCACCGCGATGGTCTTCGTGCGCAACCCGACCGGGGTCTCGCACTCGCCCGACGAGCACGCCGAGACCGCCGACTGCCTGGCCGGCGTCGAGGCGCTCGCCGACGTGCTCGCCGAGCTCGCTCGTCCCGGGGCGCCCGCGTGACGGCGTACCTCCTCGAGCGCGCCTGGGTCGGCGACCGCTTCCTCGACGACGTGCTGGTCGAGGTCGAGGACGGTCGCTTCACCTCCGTCACCCCGGACTCCGACCCGCCCCGCGCGATCCCCGTGCGTGGCCTCGTCGTCCCCGGCCTCGCCAACACCCACAGCCACGCCTTCCACCGCGCGCTCCGCGGCCGCACCCAGCGCGAGCGTGGCACCTTCTGGACCTGGCGCGACCAGATGTACGCCGTCGCCGCGCGGCTTGACCCGGACACCTACCTCGCCCTGGCGCGAGCGACGTACCGCGAGATGGCCGCGGCCGGGATCACGTGCGTGGGCGAGTTCCACTACGTCCACCACCGCCCGGACGGCTCGACCTACGCCGACCCCAACGAGATGGGCGACGTGCTGGTCGAGGCGGCCCGGCAGGCCGGCATCCGGATCACGCTCCTCGACACGCTCTACCTCTCCTCCGGCTTCGGGGTGCCGCCCGAGGGCGCGCAGCTCCGCTACAGCGACGGCAGCCTCGGGGCGTGGGCCGACCGGGTCGACGCCATGGGCGACGCCCTGGACGCCGCCCCGCACGCCGTCACCGGCATGGCGGTCCACTCCGTCCGCGCGGTGCCGGCCGCCGAGCTGCCGGCGGTGGCCGCACGCCTCGAGGGCCGGCCCTTCCACGTGCACCTCTCCGAGCAGGTCGCCGAGAACACCGCCTGCCTCGAGGCGTACGGCGTCACGCCGGCGCGGCTGCTCGCGGACAACGGCCTGCTGGGACCGACGTCCAGCCTGGTGCACGCCACCCACCTGACCGACGACGACATCGGGCTGATCGGGGGAGCCGGCGCCCACGCGAGCTTCTGCCCGACGACCGAGCGCGACCTCGGCGACGGCATCGGGCCGAGCCGTCGGCTGCACGACGCGGGCGCACGACTGACCCTCGGCTCCGACAGCCACGCCGTGATCGACCTCTTCGAGGAGATGCGCGCCGTCGAGCTCGACGAGCGGTTGGCCACCCAGCAGCGCGGTCACTGGACCGCCGCCGAGCTGCTCACCGCCGCCACCACCGCCGGGCACGGGTCGCTCGGCTGGGACGACGCCGGCGCCATCGCCGTCGGCCGGCGTGCCGACCTCGTGGTCGTCGACCCGGCCAGCCCGCGGACCGCAGGAGCCGGCAGGGACGAGGGCGCGGTGGTCTTCGCCGCGTCCGCCGAGGACGTGCAGCGCGTGATGGTCGACGGCCGGTGGGTGGTGCAGGAGGGCGAGCGGTACGACATCGGGCTCGAGCTCGAGGCAGCCGTCGCCCGCACCTGGGGAGAGGACCACTGATGAGCACGACCGTGATCACCGGCATCGGCGAGCTCGCCACCAACGACCCGACGCGGGTCGAGGAGGGCGGCCTCCTCGGGCTCGTGCGCGACGCCGCCGTCGTCGTCGAGGGCAGCCGGGTCGCGTGGGTCGGTCCGGCCGCCGAGGCACCCGCCGCCGACGTCCAGGTCGACGCCGGCGGCCGCGCGGTGATCCCCGGCTTCGTCGACTCGCACAGCCACCTCGTCTTCGCCGGCGACCGCTCCGCCGAGTTCGAGGCGCGGATGACCGGCCAGCCCTACACGGCCGGCGGGATCCGCACCACGGTCGCCAGGACCCGTGCCGCCACCGACGAGCAGCTCACCTCGCACGTCGCCCGGCTCGTCGCCGAGATGCGGGCCCAGGGCACCACCTCCGTCGAGATCAAGAGCGGATACGGGTTGACGGTCCACGACGAGGCGCGCGGCCTCGCGGTCGCCCGCCAGTTCACGCAGGACACGACCTTCCTCGGCGCCCACGTCGTGCCTGTCGAGTTCCAGGGAGACACCACCAACCCCGAGGACTACGTCGACCTCGTCACCGGCCCCATGCTCGCGGCGGCCGCACCGCACGCCCGGTGGATCGACGTGTTCTGCGAGGACGGCGCCTTCGACGTCGACCAGGCGCGAGCCATCCTCGCCGCCGGGTCCGACAGCGGCCTGCGCGGACGCCTCCACGCCAACCAGCTGACGTACGGCGGAGGCGTGCAGCTGGCCTGCGAGCTCGGCCTCGTCGCGGTCGACCACTGCACCTTCCTGAGCGACCTGGACGTTGAGTCGCTGGGAGACTCAGGGACCATCGCCACGCTCCTGCCGGGCGTGGAGTTCTCCACCCGCCAGCCCTACCCCGACGCGCGCCGCCTGCTCGACGCCGGCGTACGGGTCGCGCTGGCGAGCGACTGCAATCCCGGCTCCTGCTTCACGTCCTCCATGGCGCTCTGCATCGCCCTGGCCGTCCGCGAGATGCGGATGACCCCGGCCGAGGCCCTGCACGGCGCGACCGCCATGGGCGCGGCCGCCCTCGCCCGCGACGACGTCGGGGTCCTCGCCCCCGGCAAGGTGGCCGACCTGGTCCTCCTCGACGCGCCGTCGTACGTCCACCTCGCCTACCGTCCCGGCGTCCCGCTCGTCGCGGGCGTCTGGCAGGCGGGCCGCCCCGTCGTCCCGGGGTAGTCCACAGCTACCTCAGACCACCGTCGTACGCCGTCCGGGACCGCGTCTGAGGTAGCCGGCCACCCGGAGATAGGGCACGCGCCCGATGTCCCGGCCTACCTCATGGACGGAATCTCTACTCACGGTCCGAAACCGGGCCGAGGAGAAGAGGAGAAGGACATGTTCACCACCGACAGCTTCCTGGGAGCCGAGATCACCTACCGACAGGACAGGATCCGGAAGGACTACGGGCACCACCGCTGGACCCGCGTCCGCACCGACGACACCCAGAAGTGACCCGCACCGCGATCGACCCGCGAGTGTCGGAGCGGCACGACACAATGTCGTCCGTGCCGGCCCTGCGGACCACCGATCTCATCGGACGCGATGCCGAGCTGGAGCAACTGACCGCCCAGCTCGGCATTCGCACGTCCGCAGACCCTGCCGGGGCCGGGGCCGATGATGCCCGCACTGCTCCCGCGCGAGCCGTGCTCGTCGGCGGCGACGCCGGCGTGGGCAAGACCCGCCTCCTGATGGCCCTGCGCGACGCGGCCCTCGAGGCCGACTGGCAGGTCGTCGCCGGCCACTGCCTCGACCTCGCCGACAGCTCCCTCCCCTACCTCCCCTTCTCCGAGATCCTCGGTCGCCTCATGGTCGACCTCCCCGACGTGGCCGGCCGCGTGCTCGAGGTGCACCCCACCCTCGCCCGCCTCCAGCCCGGCCGCCGGATCCGCAGCAGCGAGACCGCGTCGGGCGACCAGGCGCTCGACCGCGGCAACGTCTACGACGCGTTCGGCCACCTCCTCGCCGCCGTCGCCGAGCGCGCCCCGGTCCTCGTCGTGGTCGAGGACGCCCACTGGGCCGACGAGTCCACTCGCGACATGCTCAGCTTCCTCTTCTCCCGTCCGGTGCCGGGCGTCGCGCTCGTCGTGTCCTACCGTTCCGACGACCTGCACCGCCGCCACCCGCTCCGTCGTCAGGTCGCGGAGTGGATGCGCCTGCGCGAGGTCGAGCGGCTCGCGGTCGAGCCGCTCGCCGACGACGACGTACGCCGCCTCGTCCGCGCGCTCCACCCGTCCACGCTGTCCGAGGCGGAGTACGCCTCCATCGTCGACCGTGCCGAGGGCAACCCGTTCTTCATCGAGGAGCTCGTCGGCGCGGCGTGGTCCGGCCAGGTCCCCGGCGAGCTCGCCGACGTGCTGCTCGTCCACCTCGACCGCCTCGACGAGACGACCCGCCGCGTCGTGCGGCTGGTCTCGGTCGCGGGCCGTCAGGTCAGCCACAGCCTGCTGGCCGCCGTCTCCGACCTCGACTCCGCCGAGCTCGAGGGCGCGCTGCGCACCGCTGTCGACGCCCATGTCCTGGTGGCCTCGCGCGGCGGCACCTACGCCTTCCGGCACGCGCTGCTCGGCGAGGCGGTCTACGACGACCTGCTGCCCGGCGAGCGGATGCGGCTCCACGCCGCCTTCGTCGCCGCGCTGGGTGAGGGCCGAGCCATCGGCACGGCGGCCGAGCTCGCGCAGCACGCCCGCCGCGCCGACGACCGACCGGTCGCCGTCCGCGCCTCCATCGAGGCGGGCGAGGAGGCGCTGGCCGTCGGCGGACCCTCGGAGGCGGCGACCCACTTCCTCGACGCGCTCGAGCTGGTCGACACCGCCCGCGAGCCGCTGCCCGACGTCGACGCCTTCGCGCTGGCCCGCCGGTGCGCCGAGGCGCTCGTCGCCTCGGGCCGGGTGCCCAAGGCGGTGAAGGTGCTGCGGGCGCGACTCGCGACCCTGCCGGCCGAGGGCGCCGCCGTCGACCGCGGACAGCTGCTCACGGCCCTGGCGTCGGCGCTGCTGCTCACCGACACCACCGACTCGCCCCGCGAGATCGCGGCCGAGGCCGTCGAGCTGCTGCGGAGCGGCCCGCCCAAGCTGCTCGCCCGCGCGCTCCTCGTGCTTGCCCAGAGCCTGGGCGGGTGGCACGCCGACGAGGCACGGAGCGTCGCGGTCCAGGCCCTCGAGCTGGCCGAGCGCAACGACCTCACCAGCCTCGCCGTCGAGCTCCACGCGACGGTCGCCGGGCTCGACCCCGAGGGCGGTGTGAGCCCGAGCGCCGGCTGGCGGGCGGCGGCCGAGCGAGCGCGGCGCGCCGGGCTGATCGAGCCCGAGCTGCGGGCGCTCTACCTGCTCGGCCGGCTCCACCACGACGACGGTGACCTGCCCCGGGCCGTCGAGGTCTACCGCGAGGTGATCGAGCGGAGTGAGGTCGGTGGGCTGACCTGGTCGCCCTACCCCGCCGAGGCGCGGTTGCTGCTGGCGGTCGCGCTGACCCACCAGGGTCTGCTCGACAAGGCCTGGGACCTCCTCGACGTCAGCGGGCAGAACCCGCCCATGGTCTACGAGTGGCTCTACTTCGCCCACCAGATGCTGATCACCATCGGCCTCCGCGGCCACCGCAAGGAGCACGCCCTCGAGCGGCTCCGCGACTACTGGGGCACCGACGGGCTGACGGCCATCTCGTCCGGCGGCGCCGAGATCCTGCGGGCCACCAGCGCCGGCGACGGGCCCCGCGCAGTGTCGGTCTACGACGACGTGGTGGCGGCGGTCGTGCCGCTGTGGCACGAGTGGTTCCAGGCGCGGCTCCGGCTCGCGACCCTCACCCTGGCCGCGCTCGCTGCTGCCGCGCCGCACCAGTCGGCCGAGGAGCGGGAGTCGGCGGCCCACGACGTCGAGCGCCTGATGGCCGACGGCGCCCGGGTGATGGACTTCTACGCGCCCTACGACGGCAGCCACGGCCCGGAGTACCGCATGTGGGTGGCCCGCCGCACCGCCGAGCACCTGCGCTGGCGCTGGCTGGCGCAGGTCGACCCGCCCTCGGCCGACGAGCTCGTCGCGGCCTGGCGCGCCGCGGAGGAGACCGCCGTCGCCTACGGCAGCGTCCCGGAGGTCGCGCAGACCCGGGTGCGGCTGGCCGGGGTGCTGCGCGCGGTCGGGGACGCCGCCGGCGCGCGGACCGTCGCCGACCAGGCGCGGCAGGCTGCCCACGCGCTCGGTGCCCGGCCGATGCTCGACGAGCTCACCGCCCAGGGGTCCGCGCCCGCGCCCGCCACCGGCGCGCAGGCGGCGACCCTCACCCCGCGGGAGGGCGAGATCCTCGCGCTCGTCGCCGAGGGACGTTCCAACGGCGAGATCGGCAAGCAGCTCTTCATCAGCACCAAGACGGTGTCGGTCCACGTCTCCAACATCCTGGCCAAGCTCGAGGCCGCGTCGCGCACCGAGGCGGCCGCGGTGGCTCGCCGCCGCGGGCTCCTCTGACACGAGGCCGCGTCGGGCGTCGTACCGCGGAGCACGCCGCAGCAGGTGTGCTCGGGCGGACCAGCAGTACTGGCAGCAGCCGGGTGGGACCCGTCGGTCAGACTTCTCGCCATGCCTGACTTCCGTTGCTCGATCGCCAGCCTCGTCGACGACGAGCCGATGGTCGGGACGGCGCCCACGGACGCCGAGGTCCTCCTCGTGGAGAGCCCCGGCCCGTGGGGGCGCGACGCCGTCAGCGACAACCGCCTCCCCGAGGCGGTCCGCGAGCACCTCGGTTCGATGGACGTGAAGGTCCTCCTGCTCCGCCGACCCGACGGCAGCGCCGGTGCCGGCACCCACGTCTTCCACGCCCGCGCCACCGAGACGGGCTACGACGTCCGCGCCGCGGTGCTCGACCGTCCGGAGGACCTCCTGCAGCTCGACCTCGCCCGCATGCCGGCGTACGACGGCGCGCTGTGGCTGGTCTGCACCAACGGCAAGCGCGACCGCTGCTGCGCCGAGATCGGCCGACCGATCGCCCGCCGGCTCGCGGAGACGTGGCCCAACGCGACGTGGGAGACCACCCACCTCGGCGGCCACCGGTTCTCCGGCACCCTGCTGGGGCTTCCCAGCGGGATCACCCTCGGCCGGCTCGACACCGACACCGCCGTCGAGGCGTGCGCCGCGGTCGAGCGCGGCGAGGTGCCCCTGCCGTTGACGCGGGGCCGGGCGGGCCGTCCGGCACTCGACCAGGCCCGCGAGCTCCACGTCCTCGCCGGCGGCGACCCCGCCGACGAGCTCGTGGCCGTCCCGGGCCCGACGAGACGGCAGTCCTGCGGCGACGACAAGGTGAAGGGCACCACCCGCTACGAGGTCCGTGAGACGGAGTCCGTCGGGGGCTGACCACGTCCCGAAGGGTGTGGGACGGTGGAGCTGGCGAGCACCAGACTCGACGCCAGACCCGGGGCGGACCGTCCGTCGCGGCGCGCATAGGAGGATCCATGACGACGACTCCTGACAACCCCCTCGGCGACGACGAGATGAGCACCGAGGGCGTTGACCCGACCGGCGTCGCCGCCGGCCCCGGCGCGGATGCCGACGGCACCGACGCGGACGGCACCGACGCCGACGGCGCGGACGCGGACGGCACGGACGGCGACTCGTCCGATGCCACCGACGGTGACTCCACCGACGCCGACGGCACCGACGGGTCCGACGGGTCCGCGCTCTGACCGCTCTCGACCGCCTCACCGGTGACGCCCAGACCTTCCTCGACAAGGTCTGGGCGTCCTCGGTCCACGTCCACCGCACCGATCCGTCGTACGGCGCCGAGGTGCTCTCGCTCGCCCACGTCGACCACCTGCTCACCGAGACCGCGATCCGCGCCCCGGCGGTCCGGGTCGCCCGCAACGGCACCGTGCTGCCCGAGTCGTCGTTCACCCGCGGTGGCAGCCTGGCCGGCAAGCCGCTCACCGGGCTGGTCGACCCGGTCAAGCTGATGCGCCTGCACGACGAGGGGGCCACCATCGTGCTGCAGGGCCTTCAGCGCTACTGGTCGCCCGTCGGCGACCTGGTCGCGGAGCTGGAGCTCGAGCTCGGCCATCCCTGCCAGGCCAACGCCTACCTCACCCCGCCCGGAGCCCAGGGCTTCGCGGTCCACTCCGACTCCCACGACGTGTTCGTGATGCAGACCCACGGCACCAAGATGTGGGAGGTCCACGGCGAGGGCGGCCCGGGCGACCTGCTGCTGGAGCCGGGCGTCGTGGCCTACCTCCCCACCGGCACGCCGCATGCCGCAAGGGCGCAGGAGTCGGTCTCGCTGCACCTCACGATCGGCATCAACCAGCTGACGTGGCGCAGCCTCGTGACGCGCGAGGTCGGACGCCTGCTCGCGGAGGTGCCCGACGACCACGCGCCTGCCGGCTACCTCGACGACCCCGCCCGCCTGTCCGAGGGCTTCGCCGGCCACCTCGCTGCCGTCGCCGACGCCGTACGCCACCTCGACCCCTCGGCGCTCGCCGCGGGCCAGGTCGAGGGCTTCGTCAGCGGCCGCCCGCCCCGCTTGGCCGGCGCCCTGCTCGACCGCGACGCGCTCGCCAACGGGATCGACGCCGACACGCGCCTGCGCCGCCGGCGCGGGCACCCGTGCGTCCTCGTCGACGACGGTGACGCGGTCCGGGTGATGATCGGCGACCGCGTCCTCCGCGTGCCGTCGCGGGTGCGGCCCGCCCTCGAGCACGTCGCCGACCACGCCGAGCTGGCCCCGCACGACCTCCCGCTCGACGACGAGAGTGCGCTCGTGCTGAGCCGGCGGTTGGTGCGGGAGGGCCTGCTCGAGGTCGTCCGGTGACCGTCTTCCGGTGCGCGACGGCCAGCAGGGCGCGCGGCGACGAGCTGGCCGGCACGGCCTCGACGGTGCGCAGCTTCCTGCTCCTCGAGCACCCCGGGCCGTGGGGCACCGACGCCCTGCGCGACGCTCGGCTGCCCGACGGGCTCGGCGCCCACCTGCAGCTGCAGTCGCGCCGGCACCGGGTGCGGGTGCTGCTCGTCCGGCGGCCCGGCAGGCGCGCCGGTGACGGACCGACCCGGGTGGTCGCTGCCCGCGCCGCGGGCGCGGCCTCGTGGGCGGAGGCCGCCGACCTCGACCGGATCGACGACGTGCGTGACCTCGACCTTGCTGCGCTCGGCGCCGGACGGTCGCTCGGCCTCGAGCCGGAGGACACCCCGGTCCTCGCCGTGTGCACGCACGGACGCCACGACGCCTGCTGCGCCGAGCTGGGCCGGCCGGTCGCCCTCGAGCTGGCGTCCGGCCCGCACGCTGCCGCCGTCTGGGAGGCGTCCCACGTCGGCGGCGACCGCTTCGCCGGCAACCTCGTCGTGCTGCCCCGCGGCCTCTACTACGGCGGGCTCGACCCGGAGTCGGCCCGCGAGGTCGCGTCCGCCACGGTCAGGGGCGAGGTGCTGCTCGAGCAGCTGCGGGGGCGCTCGGACCTGCCGATGGCCGTCCAGGTCGCCGACATCGCGCTGCGCCGCGAGCACGCGCTGGTCGGGCTCGACGACGTACGCCCCGGCGCCGTCCGCGTCGACCACGACCTCACCACCGCCCGGTTCGCGGTGGCCGGGCGCGGGG
This sequence comes from Nocardioides sp. GCM10028917, assembly GCF_042666175.1. NCBI lineage: Bacteria > Bacillati > Actinomycetota > Actinomycetes > Propionibacteriales > Nocardioidaceae > Nocardioides > Nocardioides sp. GCM10028917. The sequence continues at coordinate 485,326 of NZ_JBHTFL010000007.1, read as the reverse complement.
AGGTCGACGTCGTCGTACGCCGGGTGGCCGGCGCCGACGCCCACCAGCTCACCTGCACCGCCCGACGGGCGAGCACCATCCCGGGCCACGAGGTGGTCGAGGTGCGCACCGCGACCTGACAAAGTCACGTGCACGTCGGCGCCTCGAGAGGGAGACTGACCGCTCGTGACCTGGACCGACCGGCTCCGCGCGATGCGGATGGACGTGACCCCGCTGCGCGAGTCGCGCGACTTCCGCCTCCTCTTCACCGCCGGCACCGTGTTCTACCTCGGCAGCATGGTGGCCTACGTCGCCGTCCCGTTCGCCATCTACGACCTCACCGGCTCCAACTTCCTCGTCGGCCTGGTGGGACTCGTCGAGCTCGGGCCGCTCGTCGTCTTCGGCCTCTACGGCGGCGCGCTGGCCGACCACGTCGACCGGCGCCGGCTGCTCGTCGGCACCGGGGTCGCCCAGGTCGTGCTGATGGGCGCCTTCGCGCGTTCAGCGCCCACCCCCGGGTGTGGCTGATCTTCGTCATCGCAGCCCTCTACGCCGCCGTCAGCTCGATGCAGCGGCCCTCACGCGAGGCGCTGGAGCCGCGCACCGTGCGGCACGACCAGATCGCCGCGGCCAACGCGTTGAGCAGCTTCGCCATGCAGTTCGGCGTCCTCCTCGGCCCCCTCGTCGGCGGCCTGCTGGTGGCGTACGTCGGCGTCGGCTGGTGCTTCCTCGTCGGCATGGTCGGCTACTCGGTCGCCACCCTGCTGTTCGCGGCCATGCGGCCCTACCCGCACGACGGCGAGACCACCCCGCCCAGCCTGCGCGGCATCCACGAGGGCCTGAGCTACGCGCTGCGTCGGCGCGACCTGCTCGGTACCTACCTCGTCGACATCATGGCGATGATGCTCGCCATCCCGGTCGTGCTGTTCCCCGCCCTTGCGCACGAGGTGTTCGAGCGCCCCGAGCTCCTCGGCCTGCTGTACTCGGCCGAGACCGTGGGGGCCCTCGCCGCCACCGCGCTCAGCGGTTGGATCGGCCGGGTGCACCACCACGGGCGCGCGATCGTGATCGCCGCCAGCCTCTACGGCGCCTGCATCGCGTTCGCCGGACTGATGCCGTCGTTCTGGCTGGCGTGCCTCTTCCTCGCGCTGGCTGGCGCGGCTGACATGGTCTCGGCGGTCTTCCGGTCGACGGTCTGGAACCAGACCATCCCCGACACCATGCGCGGCCGCCTCGCCGGCATCGAGATGCTGTCCTACTCGGTCGGGCCGATGGTCGGCGAGACCCGCGCCGGCTTCGTGGCGGACGCGTGGTCGGTGCGCGGCGCCATGGTCAGCGGAGGCGCCGCGTGCGTCGGCGGGGTGCTGCTCACGGCGGTCGCCCTGCGCGACTTCTGGTCCTACGACTCGCGCACCGACCCGTACGCCGTCGCCGAGCGCGAGCGGCGTGCAGCGGGAGCCGAGTCGTCCGACTAGCGGAGCCGCCGGGCTCAGCCCAGGCGGTCGCGGAGGTCGGTCGGACGGTCGGGCGCCGGCTGCCGGTCGGCCTGCTCGACGACGAGGCGGGGCCGTCCGGCCTCCGCGTCCTGGAGGTCGCGGGCGGCGCGGTTGGCCTGCGCCTGCTCGCGCTGGGCCACGGCCTCGGCGTCGCGCATCTCGACCCTGGACTCGGTGAGCTCGCGGTGCAGCGCCTGCACCTTGGCGGCCTGGGCCTGGACCTCCTCGGGCGGGGCCTCGGCGAGCACCAGCTCCTCGAGCCTGCCCAGCGCGGTCTGCTCCCGACGGCGGAGCGCGTCCACGGTGCTGCGTGCCGCCTCGGCGGCGTCCCCCGCCTGCACGGCCTCGAGGGCATCCTCGGCCGCCTCGCGGCGCAGCTCGCCGAAGCGCACCTGGTGGGCCCCGGCCGGGACGAGCCTGGCGCGGTCCTTGTCGGGGTGGACGCCGGCGTGCTCGGCCAGCGCCCTGACGAGCTCGCGGGTGGCGACCCGGCGTGCGTCACGGAGCTCGATCTTGGCCTCGAAGCACGCCTGGTAGGCCTTCCAGTCGCTCTCCCAGGCGTCGGCCTGCTTCTGGGTGGCGCCGCCGGGCAGCGTCTCGACCGGCGGCCAGATGCGGTTCTCGCGCACCTCGAGGCCCTTGCTGACCGCGAAGTCGCGCAGCTGCTCGAGGCCCTCGCGGTGCCGGCGCAGCACGTCGGAATAGGCGTTGATCGCGCGGCCGAGGCCACGGAGGTTGTCGCGGACGGTCGCCGACTCCTCGTGGCGGCGGGCGGCGCGGTCGCGGAGCGTGTCGGCGGCCTCGCCGGCGAAGACGTCCTCCGACAGTGTCGAGGTGCGCTCGAAGGCGTCGACAGCGAGCTCGACCTTGGCGGCCAGCCGGCGCACGGAGTCGCCGTAGGAGTCGATCTTTCCCGGCTCGAGCCAGTGGTAGTGACAGCCGATCGGGTCGCCGAACCGGAGCTCGTCCTGCTGGGTCTCGATCCGGTCGACGACGACCCGGGTCATGGCGTCACCTGGTCGAGCCGGGCGGCGACCGTGGCGGCCTGTCCGACCATCGAGTCGAGCTCGTCGAAGTCGATGATCGAGTCGTCGACAGCAGCGGAGAGGGTGCGGCACTTCTTCGCGACCTGCTCGGCGTCGCCGACCAGGCTGCGGACCCCCTCGACCACCAGGTCGCGCCAGGGAAAGTCGTCGGCTGGGTGGTCGATGTCGCCGAGCGCGGACCGGAGGTCCTCGCGGGCGGAGTCGAGCTCCTCCTTGGCGCCGCGGAGCGCCCGCTGGTTGATCGCGATCGGCCTCATGGCGTTCTTCTGCCCCGATGAACGGCGTCGAAACCAGAAGTCGTGGAACTGTGAACCAGATGGTCACTCGGTAGGACCGGACCCGTCGAGCGGACCGATGCCACGGGCTCCCCACCCGCTGAGCGCGGCCCCCGGGCCGTCGAGGTCGTTCGGACCGACCGACGGTCGCGGCAGGGCCGATCAGACGTGGCCGCTGAGCTGCGCCAGCCGCAGCTCGAGGCGCCCGAGGAGGTCGTTGCACGCCTTCTCCGGCATCGCGGAGCGCTTGTCGCCGCCCCGGGCGCACACCGGCAGCACGTCGATCGACAGCTTCGCGCCGCCGGCGAGCGCGCGCAGCTCGTCGAGCTTTTCGCCGAACGGCGTGCCGCTGCCGGGGGAGTAGTAGTGCACGGCGGCGTCGACGTCGTCGGCGAAGAGGTCGGCCTTGGTCACCGCGACGACCAGCCAGGTGGGCCGGTCGCGGCGCACGGCCATGCTCGCGATCCGGTGCGCCGTGATCGCCCAGTCCTCGAGCTCGGCGGCCAGCAGCTCCTCGCGGGTGGCGAGGGCCGCGCCGGTGGTCCCGCCCGTACGGCGCGGCGTCGCGTGGCCCCACGCCACGACGTGCAGCACCCCGTCGACCGGCTCGTCGTGGAAGACCTCGTCGAGTGCGCCCAGCCGGGTGGCGGCGTTCTCGCCCGGCACGACCCGGAAGCGGTAGCCGCGCAGCCGCGCGTTGCGGCGCGTCCGACGTTCCATCACCGCGGAGCCGACGTCCGCCCCACCCGCCGACTCCGCGCTCGCGCGGCGGGAGAGCCGGTCGGCCAGACGGGTCTTGCCGACGCCGGTCATGCCGGTCACCGCCACCGTCGGGTAGCGGTGCCGCAGCAGGCGGGAGGCCCGCTCCGGGGCCTGGGAGAGCGCGGCGAGCGCGCCGCCGGCGATGGTCGTGCCGATGGCGGCCTTGCCGTGTCGCAACGGTGACTGCATGGTTCCATCCTGTCCGATGCGCGGTGGGGGCCCGTCCGACGGGCGGGCGATTGGTCCCGCAACCGCTCGTCCCCGACAATGGCGTCGTCCCCGCCTCCGCGTGAAAGGTCCCTGCCCACCGCCATGGACACCGAGAACCGCCCCGTGCTGACCGGCCTCGTCGCCCTGGTCGGCGTCGCCGTGGCCATCGGCCTGCTCGGCGGGCTGGCCGTCCTCCTCGGGGTCAAGGCCACCGGCATCGGCGACAGCACCGAGGCCAGCGACGCCCCGTCGTCCTCGGCGACGTTCCGGCTGCCCAGGCCGTCGGAGACCAGCACCGAGACCACCCCCGCTGAGACGGAGCCCAGTCCGGGCACCGAGACCTCGTCGGAGGCGCCGGCGACGGCCATCTCGCTGTCGGCCGCGCAGCAGTCGGTGAGCCCGATGCAGCAGATCGACCTGACGGGGACCTACCAGGCCGGCGAGGGCGCCATCCTGCAGGTGCAGCGGAAGGAGAACGGCGCGTGGTCCGACTTCCCGGTGACCATGTCGGTCAGCGGCGGCACCTTCGCGACGTACGTCCAGACGAGCCGCACCGGTCCCAACGAGTTCCGGGTCGTCGACACCGACTCCGACGTCGTGTCCAACGAGGTGACGGTCACCGTCGGCTGAGCGCTGCCCGGGCCAGGTCGACGCGCCTGGTCCAGTGGCCGACCCACCCGGCTCCGGCCAGGCACAGTACGCCGACCGTCACGCACGCGACCGACAGCGGGGCCACGGCGGCCACCGCGCCGACCAGCAGCGGACCACCCGTGTTGCCGATGTCGCCGCACAGCCGCCACGCGCCCAGGAACTGGGACCTCCCGTCGTCGGGCGCGGCGTCCGCGCCGAGGGTCATCACGATGCCCGAGCCGAGGCCGTTGCCGCACGCGATGAGCGCCATCACGAGGGCCACCGACACCGCGTCGGTCGCGAGCGGCAGCAGCAGGCACGCGACCGCCATCGACAGCACCACCGGCACCGCGACGACCATCCGGCCCCGGGTGTCCATCAGCCAGCCGCCCGGCCACATGAACGCCACGTCGAGGGCGGCGGCGGCGGCGAAGATGAGGGACGTCGTGGACGCCGACAGCCCGACGTGGTCGGCCCACAGTGGCAGGAGGCTGAGCCGCAGCGAGCGGCTCGCCCCGAGGATCACCACCGCCGTGCCCAGCGTGGCCAGCACCCGGCGGTGCGCCGCGATCCGTCCAGACGCCGAGGTGACCGGTCGCCCGGGCGGCGGCGCGCTTCTCCTCGCCGAGGTCGGGCATCGTGGCGGCGAGCAGGGAGGCGAGCACGGACATCGCCGCGCCCAGCCAGAAGACGCTCGTCAGGTCGGAGACCGCGATCAGCCCGGCCCCGATGAGCGGTCCGATGAGCACCCCGACCCGGTAGGAGCCGCCCAGCAGCGACATCGCCCGCGCCCGGTGGCTCTCCGGGACGACGTCGATCATGAAGCCCTGACGGGCGATGAGGAACAACGTCCAGCACACCCCGCTGACCAGGACCCCGATCGCCAGCCCCAGGACCGAGTCGGTCAGCGCCGCGAAGGTCATCGCGCAGGCGTCGACGAGGCCCGCGCCCACCAGCGCCCGCCGCTCGCCGATCCGCGCCACCAGCGCTCCCGCCGGCAGGCTCGCCAGGAGCTGCCCGACCCCGAGGAGGGCGACGATCGCGGCGGCGACGCTGACGTCGGCCCCGAGGTCACGGGCCCGCAGGGCGAGCACCGGCAGCATCGCGCCGTGGCCGATGGCGGAGACGACCGAGGGCCCGTACGCCACCAGGAGGATGTCGCGGAAGCGGAAGTCCTGCGTGGTCCCCGAGGTCACCGGTACATCCTCGCAGCGCCGTCCGACCGCCCGCCCCGCCGGACCGTCGTAGGAACCTGTCGGGCTCGCGGTGCTGCCTGCCACGCCGAGCGCCCGTAGGCTCCAGACGTGCCCAACCAGACCGACACCCAGACCGACACCCAGACCGACACCCAGCCCGCTCCCGTCGACCTCCCGGGGGAGGGTGACTGGCTCGCGTGGGTGTCGCAGCGCTGCCGCGACCAGCTCGAGGAGGCGCAGCAGCAGGTCGGACTGGTGAAGGCCGGCTCCTCGGACGCCCCCGTCGTCCTCGTCGCGTGGAACAAGGCCGAGACGGCGATCGCCAACGCCGAGGCCGTCGCGCTGTGGGCCGAGGTCCACCCCGACGCGGCCGTCCGCGACCTCGCCGACGACCTCAGCCAGCAGGTGCAGAAGTACGTCACCGAGCTCGGCCTGGACCGCGACCTGTACGCCGTCTTCGACCGGCTCGCGACGTCGTCCGACCTCTCGGTGCTCGACGCCGACGGCCGCCGGGTGCTCGAGCACACGCTGCGCGACTTCCGCCGCGCGGGCGTGGACCGTGACGACGCCACACGCGACCGGCTCCGCGAGCTCAGCGAGCGGAGCGTCAAGCTGTCCCAGGACTTCGGCCGCAACATCCGCGACGACGTCCGGTCGATCCGGATCGCGCCCGAGCGGCTGGCCGGACTGCCCGAGGACTACCGCGCCGCCCACGCGCCCGACGAGGACGGCCTGGTCACCATCACGACCGACTACCCCGACCTGGTCCCGTTCATCACCTTCGGCTCCGACGCCGCGGCCCGCCACGAGCTGGCGCTGGCGCAGAACAACGTCGCCTGGCCGGCCAACGACCAGGTGCTCCAGGACCTGCTGGCGGTGCGCCGCGAGACGGCGCAGCTGCTCGGCTACGACTCCTGGCCCGACTACGACACCGAGGTCAAGATGATCGGCAACGGCCGGGCCGTCGCCGACTTCATCGACCGGGTGGGCGAGGCGGCCAAGGAGCGCGCCGGGGACGAGCTCGGCGTACTCCTCGAGCGCAAGCGCGTGGACGACCCGTCCGCGGACGCCGTGGCCACCTACGACTCGCGCTACTACTCCGAGCTCGTCCGGCGCGAGCAGTACGACGTCGACGGGCAGGTCGTGCGCACCTACTTCCCGTTCGAGCAGGTCCGCCAGGGCCTCCTCGACGTCACCGGCCGGCTGTTCGGCCTCGGGTGGACGCCCGTCGCGCACGAGGACGCCGGCACCTGGCACGACGAGGTCGCCAGCTACGACGTCGACCTCGACGGCACCCGCATCGGGCGGATCCACCTCGACCTGCACCCGCGCGAGGGCAAGTTCAAGCACGCGGCCCAGTTCGACCTGGTCAAGGGCATCGCCGGCGAGCAGCTCCCCGAGGGCGTGCTGGTCTGCAACTTCAACCGGGGCCTGATGGAGCACGACGAGGTCGTCACCCTCTTCCACGAGTTCGGCCACCTCGTCCACCACGTCCTCGGCGGCCAGGGCGAGTGGGCCCGCTTCTCCGGGGTCGCCACCGAGTGGGACTTCGTCGAGGCGCCCAGCCAGATGCTGGAGGAGTGGGCGTGGGACGCCGACGTGCTGGCGACCTTCGCGCGCAACGACGCGGGAGACACCATCCCGGCCGACCTGGTCGGCGCGATGCGCCGGGCCGAGCACTTCGGCAAGGGCCTCTACGCCGTGCAGCAGATGTCGTACGCCGCGCGCTCCTACTGGTTCCACGCCGGCCCGCACGACGACCTCACGGCCTACGGCGACGAGCTGCAGCGCCGCTACTCGGTGTTCCCGCCGCTCGACGGTGCCCACATGCACTGCGCGTTCGGCCACCTCGACGGCTACTCGTCGGGCTACTACACCTACATGTGGTCGCTCGTCATCGCCAAGGACCTCTTCTCCGCGTTCGACCCCGACGACCTCTTCGCGGCCGACGTCGCCCGCGCCTACCGCGACAAGGTGCTGGCGATGGGCGGGCGGGAGGACGCCGCCGACCTGGTCGCCGACTTCCTGGGCCGGCCCTACTCCTTCGACAGCTGGGCCGCCTGGCTGGCGGAGTGAGCCGAGACCGGGGCGGGCAGCAGTGCTGCCCGCCCCGTCACGGAGCCGCTGAGGTCAGGAGACGTTCAGCGCGGTGTCGTCGACCACGAAGCTGGTCTGCAGCGAGGAATCCTCGGTCATCGTGAAGCGGATGGTGACCGTCCTGCCCTTGTAGGCGGTGAGGCTGTGCGAGTACTGCGTGTACGTCGCGTTGGTGCCCACGTTGCTGAAGCTGCGCAGCGTGGTGGCGGTGCTCCCGTCCACGACCTGCACCCGCATCGTGTCGTACGCCGTCGAGCCGCTCTCGGCGGTGTCGGTGCGGATCCAGTACGACAGCGTGGCCGCGGTCGCGGTCGACGGGATGGTCACCGACTGGTTGACCGTCTCGGTGCCCGAGGCACCGTTGCCGCCGAGCCAGAGCTTCCACGAGCCCGTGCGGGCCGGGCGACCCGTGTTGTTGGTGATCGGCCCGGCAGTGCCGGTCCAGGTCGTGGCGCCGGACTCGAAGCCCGGGTTGCCGAGGACGTTGCCGCCGGTCGGCGGGGTGGTCGGAGGCGTCGTGGTGCCGCCGCAGGTCGGGTCGGCGGTCTGGGCCGGCACGTTGACGGCGTTCCAGGCGGCCTTCACGGCGTTGAACTGGGCGCACGTGCTGTCCAGGTTCCTGGCCGCGGTGAGCGTCCAGGTGCGGTACTTGAGGTAGTTCGACGAGCTCGTCTTCATCAGCATCGCGTTGTAGAGGACCTTGATGGCCGCCTGCTCGCCGAGGCCGGTCACGGACTGACCGTTGCACTTCGAGACGCCGCCGCGCGAGAGCAGGTAGAACCAGTGGTCGCCGGGGCCGGCGGCCGCGTGGACCTCAGCGGTCGGGATCGAGCTCGAGTAGCAGGAGGGGTCACCCACGTTGGCGGGGTTGGCGCCGTCGCGGATCGGGCCCTGGCCGACGAGGTTCACCTCCTCGCCGACCGTGTGGTCGGGGGAGTCGTACGGCGCCACCTGGCCGTCGTAGTACTCCGTGGCCGCCGCGAGGGCGTCACCGATGAATTCCTGCGTGCCGCCGCCGGAGATCCCGCCGGGCGTCTTGTCGTCGACGCCGTGGCCGAACTCGTGGGCCACCACGTCCATCGAGGAGATCCAGGCACCGGCCTGGTTCTTGCCGATCTGGACCTGCGTGCCGTCGTAGTAGGCGTTGACGTCGTTGAGGCCGACCCGGATCGGGACCCAGCCGCCCGAGCCGTTCATGCCGCTGCGGCCGAGCCACGACGACATCATCGCCTTCATCTGCTGCGCGGCGTAGAGGGCGTCGACGCAGCCGGTCTCGCGGTTGGTCGCGCTGCCGTTGCCCCACAGGTCGTCGGTGCCGGAGAACGTCGTGTTGGTGGCGGAGTCCTGGCAGCGCAGCGTCGTCGCCGTCGGGTCGGTCATGGTGTAGCTGGTGCCCGAACCACTGGTCGCGACGGGCAGCGGGTTGGGGCCGGAGTAGGCCGCCGTTCCGGAGCCGTGGGCGATCTGCTCGCGCGCCTCGAGGACGCTCCCGTCCGTGGCGTCGACCCAGACCTTCTGCCACGACACCTCGCCGGCGTCGGTGCCGCGGACCTCGACCTCGTACGCCAGGCGGGTGCCGGTGTCGCGGTGCCAGATCACGAGCTCGGGGGTCGAGGCGTCGCTGACCCCGTCGACCTGTCCCCTGGCGACGGCGGCCGCGCGGTCCGCCGGCACCTGGGCGGTGGTGGAGGCGATGTCGACGGGCGCCTCCTGGGCGACGGACGACCCGACGACCTGGCCGTCGGCGTCGGCGAGGACGACGAAGTCGCCGCCGACCACCCGCAGGCCCTCGTGGGTCCGCTCGTAGGCCATCGCGTAGATGCCGTTGTCGCCCTCGAACGTGCCGGCGCGGACGAACGCGTCCGCGGCGGCGCGCTCCAGCGCGGTGGCGTGGCCCTTGACCCAGGCGCTGGCCGCCTGCTGGGCCTCGAGGCGGGGATCGCCCGCCGAGGGTGCGGCGCCGGCCGAGGTGACGGTCGGAACCAGGAAGGACGCAGCGACGGCAGACGCTGCGACACCGGCCAGGATGGCCGGACGGAGTGATTTCACTGGGTTTTCCAATCAGAAGTCGCGTCGGACGACGCGAGGGTGCATTGGGGTGGTGCGGACCAGTGCACAAACTCGCAATCGACGAAGGGGTCGTCAATGAGCGCGGATCTGCGTGTTCCTGCAACGCGAGAACATGCACCGTTCGGCCGATCACCGGACAAAAGTGTCCGATAGCCGGCGAGCTGCAGGACTCAGTCGCCGATCACGGCGATCGGCGCGGGGCTCCGTCCGGTCAGCGGCCGAGCACGGCGGGACGAGCAGGTGTCACGGCCGCGAGGCGGTCCGCGACGGCGTCGCCGAGCTCCCGGTGCCCGTCCTCGGTGAGGTGGAGCCGGTCGTCGAGGTAGTCCAGGTCGAGGTCGCTCGTGCGGACGTAGGGGACGCCGTACAGGTCGGCGAGCACCTGGAGCCGGTCGTCGACCCGGGGCACGGCGCCGGCTCGGAGCGGGGCCGTCGCGGGACCGACCACCACCACGCGGTGGCCGACCAGGTCGGCCATCAGCTCGCGGAAGCCGCGGTCGATGGCGCGGGCGGGCTGGTCGTAGTCGTTGAGACCGCCCTCGACCACCACGAGGCGGGGACGTACGCCCAGCGCGGTCGGCGCACGGTCGTGGAAGGAGACCCGACCGCAGCCGCTGGCGGCGGCGCTGAAGCCCGAGCCGGAGAAGCCGCGGACGTGGACCTGCCCCGGCAGCCGGCCGGCCCAGGACCGGGCCAGGTCGTCCTGGCCGAGGCCGACCGACCACGAGTCACCGATCACCAGGACCCGCTCGCCCCGACCGGTCACGACCGCCGCGCGCTCGCGGGCGTCGAGGCGGTGCTGCTGGCACCGCGTCGGGCCGGCGTCGGCGATGTCGGCGACGTAGAACGCCATCAGGGCAGCGATCAGCAGCGCGATGGTCGAGGCGCCGACGACCCGGCGCAGGTTCCCCCGATGGAGCACGAGAGAAGTGTGCGGCCTGGAGGCTGTTCCCCGCAGGCGAAAACCCCTGAGATTCCCCTGACTTCGGGACCTAGGCTGCCGCCCATGACGAACGACGACCTCCTGGCGGCGTACGACGAGCAGCTCCGCACCGACGCCGAGATGGCCAGGGCCCTCGAGGTGGTGCGCGAGGGGCCGCTCCTGTGGGGCGTCTTCGACCACGGCGGGTTCGTCTCCTATCGCGACCTCGCTGGTCTCGAGGGCGAGGCGCTCGACGCGCTGATCGAGAGGACGGTCGCCCACTACCGCGACGACACCGACGTCGCGTCGTTCGAGTGGAAGTCGCGCGGGCACGACCGGCCCGCCGACCTCGGGGAGCGGCTCGTCGCCCACGGGCTCGTCGCCGAGCCCCGGGAGACCGTGATGATCGGCGAGGCGTCGCTGCTCGACGTCGACGTACCCCTGGCCGAGACACCCGAGGGCCCCGTCGTCGTACGACGGCTCGAGCCGGGTCCGTCGGTCGTCCACGACCTCACCCGGATGCTCGACGCGCAGGAGTCGGTCTTCGCGACGGGCCGCGGGCCGTCGGTGAAGTCGTCACTGGCCGAGCTCGAGTCCGGCGACTCGGAGTTCTGGGTCGCCGAGGTCGGCGGCCGCGTCGTCTGCGGCGGCCGGCTCACCCCGGTCGCGGGCACCGAGTTCGCCGGCATCTGGGGCGGCTCGACGCTGCCGGACTACCGCGGCCGCGGGATCTACCGCGCGCTCGTCGCCGCTCGCGCCCGGTCGGCGAGGGCCCGCGGCATCCGGTTCATCCACTCCGACTGCACCGACATGTCCCGCCCGATCCTCGAGCGCTCCGGGCTGCGGGCCGTGACCACCACGACGCCGTACGTCTGGTCCCGCTGACGGGTTCCCGTCAGGCTGGCCCGCTGCGTCATACGAACGGCGGGCCATCGGTGCGGGTTCGTATGACGCAGCCGGCGGCAGCGGACACGCGGCGACTCAGAGCGGGGCGTAGTCGATCTCCAGGAAGTCCGCGACCTCCGGCACCCAGCGGTCCGCGACGAAGGCGGTGTGCACCGGGTGCTCGTTGTAGCCGTCGTACGCCGCCTGGCCGGCGAACTCCATCGAGAAGCCGAAGGCGAAGTCGTTCTTCGGGCTCGTCTGGCGCAGCTGCTCGAACGCCGTGACGCCCGGGATGTCGGCCAGCGCGCTGGCGGCGGCGAGGAAATCGGCCTCCTCAGTGGAGCCGGGGGCGTGGTGGAGCCGGAACGCGACGGTGTGGCGGATCATTCGGCAAGGCTAGCCGGGACGAGAGGGAGCCAGGTCACACCACAAATCTGTCCGGATCGGGGAACATCCGGCCACGACCTGCGTTGTACCCCATGAACAGACTTGAGCCAGACCGGCTCAACTGTTTTGCCTCCTCCGCCGACGCGCGGCAGGATGGCACCCAGACTCACGTCATCCACGCAAGACCACAGCAGGAGGAACACACCATGGCTCGAGCGGTCGGCATCGACCTCGGCACGACGAACTCCGTCGTCGCCGTCCTTGAGGGTGGCGAGCCCACCGTCATCGCCAACGCAGAGGGCGCGCGGACGACTCCGTCCGTCGTCGCCTTCACCAAGTCCGGCGAGGTCCTCGTCGGCGAGGTCGCCAAGCGACAGGCGGTCACCAACGTCGACCGCACCATCCGGTCCGTCAAGCGCCACATGGGCGAGGACTGGAAGGTCGACATCGACGACAAGACCTTCACCCCCCAGCAGATCAGCGCGTTCGTGCTGCAGAAGCTCAAGCGCGACGCCGAGGCCTACCTCGGCGAGACGGTGACCGACGCGGTCATCACCGTCCCCGCCTACTTCTCCGACGCCCAGCGCCAGGCGACCAAGGAGGCCGGCGAGATCGCGGGTCTCAACGTCAGCCGCATCGTCAACGAGCCCACCGCGGCCGCGCTGGCGTACGGCCTCGACAAGGGCGAGGACCAGACCATCCTCGTCTTCGACCTCGGTGGCGGCACGTTCGACGTGTCCCTGCTCGAGATCGGCGAGGGCGTCGTCGAGGTCAAGGCGACCTCGGGCGACAACCACCTCGGTGGCGACGACTGGGACAACCGCGTCGTGGAGTGGATGGTCAAGAAGTTCAAGGACTCCAACGGCGTCGACCTGGCGGCCGACAAGATCGCCAAGCAGCGCCTCCAGGAGGCCGCGGAGAAGGCGAAGATCGAGCTCTCGTCCTCGAGCGAGACCACGGTCCACCTGCCCTACATCACGCACGGCGAGTCCGGCCCGCTGCACTTCGAGGAGAAGCTGACGCGCAGCGAGTTCCAGAAGCTCACCGCCGACCTGCTCGAGCGCACCAAGGCACCGTTCCAGTCGGTGCTCAAGGACGGTGGCGTCGCCATCTCCAACATCGACCACGTGGTCCTCGTCGGCGGTTCGACCCGCATGCCGGCCGTGACCGAGGTCGTCACCGAGCTCCTCGGCGGCAAGCAGCCCAACAAGGGCGTCAACCCCGACGAGGTCGTCGCCGTGGGCGCCGCGCTCCAGGCCGGTGTCCTCAAGGGCGAGGTCAAGGACGTGCTGCTCCTCGACGTCACCCCGCTGTCCCTCGGCATCGAGACCAAGGGCGGCGTGATGACCACGCTCATCGAGCGCAACACCACCATTCCCACCAAGCGGTCGGAGATCTTCACCACCGCGGACGACAACCAGCCGTCGGTGGAGATCAAGGTCGCCCAGGGCGAGCGCCAGATGTGGTCGCAGAACCAGCCGCTCGGCAACTTCGAGCTGACCGGCCTCCCGCCGGCCCCGCGCGGCGTGCCGAAGATCGAGGTCACCTTCGACATCGACGCCAACGGCATCGTGCACGTCTCGGCCAAGGACCAGGCGTCCGGCCGCGAGCAGTCGATGACCATCTCGGGTGGCTCGGCGCTCGGCAAGGACGAGATCGACCGCATGGTCAAGGAGGCCGAGCAGTACGCCGAGGAGGACGCCAAGCGTCGCGAGGCCGTCGAGGCCCGCAACCAGGGTGACCAGCTCGTCTACACGACCGAGAAGTTCCTCGCCGACAACGACGACAAGCTCCCCGAGGACGTCAAGACCGAGGTCCGCACGGATGTCGACGCCCTCAAGGAGACCCTGGCCAAGGAGGACGCGTCCTCCGAGGAGATCACCGCCGGCATCACCAAGCTGGGCGAGTCCAGCCAGAAGATGGGCGCCGCGATGTACGCCGCTGCCGAGGCCGAGCAGGCCGCTGCCGGCGGTGCCACCGGGGCGACCGGCGAGTCCGACGACGACGTCGTCGACGCCGAGATCGTCGACGAGCCGACGGACGGCTCGACCGACGGCAGCGCAGCCGCCGAGGGTGAGTCCAAGTGACCGATCGCCCCGTCGAGCCCACCCCGGGCCCCGAGGCGACCGACCTCCCGGAGGGGGAGCCCACCGCGGCTCCCTCTCCGGAGGGCGGCTTCGGTGACGCCGCGGGTGAGGCGCCCGCCCAGACCGAGGTCGAGGAGCAGGTGGCCGGTGACGCCGTCGCCGGCGACGACACCGGCACCGCCGAGGAGCGGCCCGAGGGCGAGCCCGGCGCCGAGCAGGACGAGGTGTTCGCCCTGCGCGGCAGGGTCGCCGACCTGACCAACGACCTGCAGCGGCTCCAGGCCGAGTACGCCAACTACCGCAAGCGGGTCGACCGCGACCGGCAGCTGGTCGCCGAGTCGGCGGCCTACAAGGCGCTGACGCCGGTGATCGAGGTCCTCGACACCATCGACCGGGCCAAGGAGCACGGCGAGCTCGAGGGCGGCTTCAAGGCGGTCGCCGACCAGCTCGAGCGCGTCGTGACGAGCGCCGGCCTGGTCCGCTTCGGCGAGCCGGGTGACGCGTTCGACCCGACGTTCCACGAGGCCCTGAGCCACCTCGGCGTGGACGCCGAGGTCGAGGTGACGACGGTCAAGCACGTCGCCAAGGGTGGCTACCGGATGGGCGACCGCGTCGTCCGCGCCGCCCAGGTGCTCGTGGTCGACCCCGCCGACGCCTGAGCAGCACCACTCACCCGATGACCCCGTCGACGACGAAGGGAGGTTGATCCATGGCTGACAACGAAGGTTTCCGCAACGACTGGGCGACCAAGGACTTCTACCAGGTCCTCGGCGTCGCCAAGGACGCCAGCGCGGCTGACATCAAGAAGGCCTACCGCAAGCTCGCCCGGGCCAACCACCCCGATTCCAACCCCGGCGACGACGCCAAGCACGAGACGTTCAAGTCCGTCGCCGAGGCCTACGACGTCATCGGTGACGAGGCCAAGCGCGCCAAGTACGACGAGTTCCGCTCGTTGCAGGCCCGTGGCGGCTTCGGACCCGGCATGGGCGGGGGCGGGGGCGGCTTCGGCGGCGGTGGGTTCAACCTCGACGACCTGCTCCGCGACCGCGCCGGTGCGGGCGGCGGGCTCGGCGACATGTTCGGCGACCTGTTCGGCGGCGCCCAGCGAGGGCGTACCCAGCAGCAGGCCCGGCCACGCCGCGGCGCCGACGTCGAGAGCACCGCGACCATCGGCTTCACCGACGCGCTCGACGGCGTGACGGTGTCGCTGCGCCTGACCTCCGACACCGCCTGCCCGACGTGCCAGGGCACCGGCGGCAAGCCCGGCACCCGCCCGCACATCTGCCCGGAGTGCGAGGGCGCGGGGTTCGTCGTGTCCGGCACGGGCGGAGCGTTCTCCATCAACGAGACCTGCCCCGCCTGTGGCGGGCGCCAGCTGGTGTACGACGAGGCCTGCCCCACGTGCCACGGCAGTGGTCGCGGCACCTCGGCGCGCACGATCCAGGCCCGCATCCCGGCCGGCGTCAAGGACGGCGCGAGGATCCGGCTCAAGGGCAAGGGCGCTCCCGGCGAGAACGGCGGCCCGACGGGAGACCTGTTCGTCAAGGTCAAGGTCACCCCGCACCGCGTCTTCGGCCGCAAGGACGACAACCTCACCATCGACGTCCCCGTCTCCTTCGACGAGGCGGCGCTCGGCGCCGAGGTGAAGATCCCGACGCTCGGCGGCGCGCCGGTGACCCTCAAGCTGCCCCCGGGCACGCCCAACGGCCGCACCTTCCGGGTCCGTGGCAAGGGCGCCACCAAGCGCGACGG
Organism: Nocardioides sp. GCM10028917; assembly: GCF_042666175.1. Lineage (NCBI taxonomy): Bacteria > Bacillati > Actinomycetota > Actinomycetes > Propionibacteriales > Nocardioidaceae > Nocardioides > Nocardioides sp. GCM10028917. Next base: position 469,532 of record NZ_JBHTFL010000007.1, on the reverse strand, counting down.
CAGCAAGGGCGACCTGCTCGCCACGGTCCAGGTGCAGGTCCCGGCCAACCTCGACCCGACCGCCCGCGAGGCCCTCGAGGCCTACCGCGCGGCCACCGCCGGCAAGCCGCTCCGCGCAGGACTCTTCGAATGAGCGGCGTCTTCCAGCCCCCGTCCCCCGACGCCGCGGTCTACGTCATCTCCGTCGCCGCGGAGCTGACCGGCCTGCACCCGCAGACCCTGCGTGCCTACGAGCGGATGGGGCTGATCCAGCCGGGTCGCACCGGGGGAGGCGGCCGTCGCTACTCCCACCGCGACATCGAGCGCCTTCGCCAGATCGCCGACCTCACCAGTGCCGGCATCGGCATCGAGGGGGTGCGCCGCATCATGGACCTCGAGCTGCAGGTCGACGCGCTGCGTGCTCGCAACGAGGAGCTCCTCGCCGAGCTCCAGGCGCTGCGGAACGGGCTCGCCGCGCGTGCAGCGGTGCAGCCGACCAACAAGCTGCCGGTGCTGCACCAGGCTGTCGGTCAGTCCCTCGTCGTGTGGCGCCGCGGGTACTGACGTGCCACGCATCGACCGGGCCGTCACCGACGTCAGCGCGCCGCCGGGGGAGGTGTACGCCGCCTTCGTCGACGCCGACGCCCTGGCGGCCTGGCTCCCTCCGGACGGGATGACCGGCGAGATCGCCGAGGCCGACCTGCGCGTCGGCGGTGGCTTCACGATGACGCTCCGCTACGACGAGACACCCGAGGGCGGCGGCAAGACGACCGAGCACGCCGACGTGTCGCGCGTCGCGATCGACGAGCTCGTCGAGCCCGAGCGCGTGGTGTGGGGCGTCGAGTTCGACTCCGACGACCCGGACATCGCGGGCCGGATGACGATGACGTGGACCTTCGCCGCCCTCGACAAGGGCACCCGCATCGCCATCGACGCCACCGACGTACCTCCCGGCATCGACGTCGAGGCGCACCAGCAGGGTCTCGACGCGTCGCTGGCCAACCTCGCGGCCTGGCTCGAGGCGTAGCCGGCGGCGGCCGTCGTCGCCTGCGGCTACTGTGCGCGGGGTGCGGCAGCGCAATCTCGAGACGGCGGACCGGTGCGCGTCACCGGTCGGCTTCTCCGGGGCTACCCCGGGGACCACCGGATCGTTCGGGCACGGCACCGCGCGCGACTCGCTGCGCTCCGCTGCAGGTCATCGCGCGCACGACGGGACAGGTCGGGCTGCGCTGCCGCACCCCCTTCCCGCCAGCCTTCCCCGCCCAGGGTCGGCGACCGGATGAGGTCCGACCTGGCGCGAGCCCTGGCGGCCGCCTTCCTCGCCGGCGAGTGGACCCAGCCGGGCATGGTCGCGAGCGGGACGGTGGTGGTCGGGCGCCGCGCACGGTGGCTGCTGCCGCTCGCGCGCCAGACGCTCGCGCTCTACCCGCGCGCACCGGTCGACCGTCCCCGCGAGCTGGCCGCCAACCTCGCCTCGCGTCCGGCGGCGGCCAAGGCGCTGCGGGCGGTGCCAGTGGTGCAACCCGTCGTCGCCACGCAGATGCTCGCCAACCGCTGGCGGCTGCCGGTGCTCGACGACCTCGCGGACGTGTCGTCGTTCCTGGGCGTCAGCATCCCCGACCTCGACTGGTTCGCCGACCCGCGACACCTGGCCCGTAGCGCCTCCGACGTCCCGCTCCAGCACTATCGCGTGTCCCACCGCGTGGCGCCCAGCGGCGCCATCCGCGTCCTCGAGGCACCCAAGCCGCGGCTCAAGGCCGTGCAGCGCCGGCTGCTCCGCGAGGTCGCCGCGCTCATCCCGCCGCACGACGCCGCCAGGGGCTTCCGGCCCGGGGGGTCGGTGCGGTCCTACGCCGCGCCCCACGCCGACCGCAGCGTCGTCCTCCGGCTCGACCTCGAGGCATTCTTCGCGAGCGTGACCGTCTCCCGCGTCTACGGCATCTGGCGCACCGCCGGCTACCCGGAGCCGGTCGCTCACTGCCTGGCCGGCCTGGTCACGAGCGTCCTGCCGCTCGCGGCCTGGCGGGCCGTGCCGGCCCCTGCGGACGACGGCATGCTCGACGCCCACTGGCGGCTCGGCCGTCGGCTCGCCGCGCCGCATCTGCCGCAGGGTGCCCCGACGTCGCCGGCGATGGCGAACCTGGCGGCCTTCCGGCTCGACGTGCGCCTCACCGCGCTGGCCCGGTCGTGGGGCGGGCGCTACACGAGGTACGCCGACGACCTGGCGTTCTCCGGCGGGCGGGGATGGGGCACGGGCACGTCGCGGCTGATCGACGCGGTCGAGTCGATCGTCGCGGACGAGGGCTTCCGGCTCAACGCCCGCAAGACCGGGGTGATGCCACGCGCCGGTCGGCAGACCCTGGGCGGTCTGGTCGTCAACGAACGCCCCAAGGTGGCCCGCCACCAGGTCGACCTGCTCCGGGCGATCCTGCACAACTGCCACCGGCACGGACCAAGCACGCAGAACCGCGACCACGTGCCCGCCTTCGAGGACCACCTGCGCGGCCGGATCGCCTGGGTCGCGCAGCACGACCCGGTGCGTGGAGCCCGGTTACAGGCCGTCCACGACGCGATCGACTGGAGCCGGTGACCGTTACTGTCGGTGCCAGCGCGTAGGTTCATCACGTGAGTGGACGATGAGCAAGATGGACAACCTGCGTGCCATGCGCGAGGCGAAGTATGCCGAGGCGCAGAAGCGCGCGAGCTCCGCGCCGGCGCGCCCGAAGGCTGCGGCGCCCGTCGCGCCGCCGGCGCCGAGCGCGAAGAAGGCAGCCACGACTGCAGCGGCTCCGGAGGTCGAGACCGGCCAGCCGGCGACCGAGGAGCTGTGCGGCCACCGCAACATGAGCGGTCGCACGTGCACCCGCGAGCGCGGGCATTCAGCCAAGAGCCACCGCTACTCCTGAGGCCCCGAGCGGTGGTCCACCCACCGTCGTGATGAGGGGACCCCTCGGCGAGGCCGTCCATGCCCCATCGGCGCCGAGGTCGAGACCAGCCACCGGTGCGTCGAAGCCGTCGGGGGGCCACTGCTGCTCCTCCGGCCGGCGCGGGTAGGGGTCGGGTCACACGCATCGCCCACGCCGTCCGCGTCCGAGTAGCCCGTTGTTCCTCCAGTCGGCCTACCGCGGCCGAGGATGCGCGGTGCGTGTTCTGTCACCCGTCCGTCGAGCTCAGTGACACGAAGACCCCAGGGGCGGGCGTAATGGCCGGGTCGAGGTTGAGTGCGACGTCCACGGTCGCGCTGCGGCCGTCGAGCGGCCGTGCGGCGCTGAAGCTGATCTCGTCGGGCGCCACGAAGGTCACCTCCCAGCCCACGTCCTCGGCCTCTGCCTGCAGCCCGGTCATGGCCCGACGCGCGGCGGCTTCGGAGCCGAAGGAGTAGGTCCTGAGCACCTTCACGGGCGCCGGCTTGCCGAGCAGGCCGCCGCTCCGGGCCTCTTCCTCCCGGCTGGTGACGAGCTCGCCGCCCGCCGGGACCGTCGAGGCGATCGGGTCCGCGGTGAGGTCGTCGACCTGGTCGTTGCCGCAGCCGGCGAGGGCAACCACCGCGCAGAGCGTCGCCGCGGTGCCGAGCCGTGCTCGCGTCCTTGCCATATGACCCCCGTCATACGTGGTGCGTCCGCGGAGCGTGGTGACGGCATCGGCCACCAGGCGACGAGGAAAGTGACCGAGGCGTCTGGACCAGCGGTGCGTCATGTGCAGTCAGGCGCGAAGCGCCTCGGCGGGCACGCCGATCGGGTACGGCGCGGGCTCGCCACGCAGCTCGGCGACCTGGGACACGAGCACGGTCATCACCTCGTCGGCCACCCGGCGCACTGTCGCGTCGTCGACCGACAGGTCACCGCTGACGCCCGCCAGGCGTCGTACGTCGATCGGCTCCCCGACCGCGACCCGCACCCGGGGGCGCAGGACGGTGTTGCGCAGCAGCCGGGCGACGATGCCGGTCCTGCCCACCAGCTGGTGCGCGCCGACCAGAGCGACGGGGACGACGTGCGCGCCGGTGCGGAGCGCGAGCCGGACGGCACCTGTCTTGGACCGCTCCGGCCAGTGCTGCGGATCGCGGGTGATGCGGCCCTCGGGGAAGAGGCCGACGGCCTCGCCGGCCTCGAGCGCGGTGGCCGCGGCGTCGAGCGAGCCGGCGGCCGAGTCGGTGCCGCGGAGGACGGGGATGAAGCCGAGGCGACGGACGACCGGGCCGACCACGCCCGACCGGAAGACCCCGCCGGTCGCCATCAGCCGCAGCGAGCGGCCGAGCCGGCGACCGACGAGCGCCAGCAGGATGCCGTCGGCGAAGCTCGTGTGGTTGGCGACCACGATCACCGGCCCGTCGGGGAGCGCGGCTTCGGGGACGGCACGACGGGTGAGCTCGAGGCGGCTGACCGCGGAGACGATGCTGCCGAGGAGGCCGGCGGCGACGGCGTACAGGAGGGCGGCGCGGAGGCCCGGGCGCTGCCAGGTGCTGGGTTCCATGCGGGTGAGTCTGGGCCAGCCACCCGGGGTCGCGCGTGCGTATGAGGACTCAGGTCGGCGATCCGGTGCACATGACGAAGGCCCGACCCCGGACGGGGCCGGGCCTCGCGACAAGCCGGCGGGTGCCGGTCAGCCAGGGATGTAGTCGAACGTGTCGGGGTTGGGCCCGGTGCGGCCGTCCTCGCCGCGGTCCAAGCCAGCGATGCGCGCCACCTCGTCGTCGGTGAGCGAGAAGTCGAAGATCTCGAAGTTCTCCTTGATCCGCCCGGGGTTCACCGACTTGGGAAAGACGATGTCGCCGCGCTCGACGTGCCAGCGCAGGGTGACCTGGGCGGTGGACCTGCCCTTGGCCTCGGCGATCTCGCTGAGGACCGCGTCATCGAGCACCTGGCCCTGCGCGATCGGCGACCACGCCTCGGTCGCGACGCCGTGCTTCACGTTCGCCGCGCGGACGTCCTCGTTGGTGAAGTAGGGGTGGACCTCGACCTGGTTGATCACCGGGACGACGCCGGTCTCGTCGACGAGCCGCTGCAGGTGCGCGGGCTGGAAGTTGGAGACGCCCACCGACGCCGCGCGGCCGTCCTCGACGAACGACGCCATGGTGCGCCAGGTCGAGACGAAGTCGCCGTCGTACCGCGTCGGCAGCGGCCAGTGGATCAGGAACAGGTCGATGCGGTCGAGACCGAGGTCACCGAGGGTCTTCTCGAACGCGCGCTCAGCGTCGTCCGGGCGGTGGAAGCCGTTGTTGAGCTTGGAGGTCACGTAGACCTCGTCCCGCGCGATCGAGGAGGACCGCAGCGCCTCGCCCACCTCCTTCTCGTTGCCGTACATCTCGGCGGTGTCGATGTGGCGGTAGCCGACCTCGAGCGCCTGCGTCACCGCCTCCGCGGTGTCGGCGGGGTCGATCTGGAACACGCCGAAGCCGAGCTGCGGGATCGACGTGCCGTCATGGAGCTGGATGCTGGGAACGGTCATACGAGGCACAGCACGACCCTCCGGTGAGGTATTCCGTCGGGTCAGGAGTCCCAGCGTGCGGGCCGCGACAAACCCTCCGGAAGGGTGGTCGCCGGGTCGCCGATGGCGCCGTTGACCTGGGGCTGGGTGAGGAAGAGGGCGCTGGACAGGTCGCAGCCGCGTACGTCGGCGTCGCGCAGGTCGGCGCCGAGCAGGTCGACGTCGCGCAGGTCGGCACCTCGGAGGTCGGCAGCGATCAGCAGCGCGCCGCGGAACGACCAGCCGCGGTGGTCGCCGGCGAGCCGTCGGCCGGCGAGGTCGGCGCGCGTGCGGTCCTGCGCGGCGGGCCACGGTCGTCGTACGCGCGCGCTGGCCTCCGACAGCAGCCGGCCCACTCGCTCGTGCAGGGCGTCGACGTCGGCGAGGAGCAGGGCCTCGGGATCGGCGCCGGTCAGCTGCTCGATCTCGGCGCGGACGACGTCGGCAGCTGGGTCGGGCGAGCGCCGGGCGACCTCGACGAGGTGGACGAGCATCTCGTGGAGCTGGCGCATCACCGACAGCACCGCTGCCATCTCCGCGAGGTTGTCCTGCTCGCGCCACGACGTCCCGCCGTAGGTGACCTGGGAGACCTGCTGGCCGGCGCCGAAGCACTCGAAGACCGTGCACCCGGGCCAGCCGTCCTCGCGCAGGGTGGCGTGGATGCGGCAGCTGTCGTCGGTGAGCAGGTTCAGGCACGGTCGTCCGCCGGGCTTGTCGACGCCGAAGCCGGCCGAGGCGGAGAAGGGGAGCAGCACGCAGCAGAGGCCGAAGCAGCGCGCGCAGTCAGAACTCAACCCGGGTGTCGCCACCCGGGGATCGTGTCATGTGTGTGGTGAGGGCCCGCGAGGGTCCTCAGGCGCCGTACCAGCCGTGCTGGAGGGCGAACGCGTTGACCACGAGCAGGAACGCGAAGAGCGCGCCGACCGCCCGGTTGTCGAAGATCAGCTTGCTCATAGCACCACTGTGCCCGCTTGTTCGTGGAATGAAACAGATGGAAGGCAAAGATTCACCGGACCTGGGTACGCCCGGCTCGTATCGTGGGCCGCATGTCGACCCCGGGCGTGACTCCCGCCTTCCCCCTCAAGCTGCAGTTCCCCCAGTCGCTGGCGGTGTACGACGACTACGCGAAGGCGCAGAAGAGCGTCGACTTCCTCGCCGACGCCGACTTCCCGGTCGACCAGCTGATGATCGTCGGCACCGAGCTGAAGCGCATCGAGCGCGTCACCGGCCGGCTGACGTGGTCGAAGATCGCGGTCGGCGGGATCCTCTCGGGACTGTGGCTCGGCATCTTCGTGGGGCTGATCTTCGCGCCCTTCACCGAGGAGGGGCTGTGGCAGGTGCTGCTCAGCACGGCCCTCATGGGAGCCACCTTCGGCCTGGTCTGGGCCCTCCTCGGCTACGCCTTCACCCGCGGCCAGCGCGACTTCTCGTCCGTCACCCAGGTGGTCGCGACGAAGTACGAGGTGCTCGTCGAGAACAAGCACGCCGCCCAGGCGCGCGAGCTGCTCGCCGGGCTGCCCGGTGCGCTCCCCAACCCGTTCGAGTGACCGCCCGCCGCGGAAATTCTCAGAGTTGAGGGGAATCGACTCAACTTCTGGCGCGTTGCACCGGCAGAGACCACAGTGGGTCTCGTGACGGTCCACGGACATCATGAGGAGTTGAGTTGAGCCAGTTCGGTGCCGAGAAGTTCACCACCCGCAGCCGCGAGGTCGTCGAGGCTGCCCAGCTCGCCGCCACCACCGGCGGCAACACGACCACCGAGCCCATCCACCTGCTCGTCGCCCTGCTCAAGCAGGAGGACGGCGCCACCCGCAGCCTCGTGCAGAAGGCGGGCGTCGACCCCGCCACCGTGCTCTCCCAGGCCGAGGAGGTGCAGCGGCAGCTGCCGCGCGCGACCGGCTCGACCGTCCAACAGCCGAGCGCGTCCGCCGCGCTGACCCGCGTGCTGGCGCAGGCACTCGACCTCGCCGCGTCGATGAAGGACGACTACGTCGCCACCGACCACCTCCTGGTCGCCACGGCGACCGTCGAGTCGAGCGCGCAGAAGGTGCTGACCGACGCCGGTCTCACCGCGGCCGGGCTGCGGGAGGCGATCACCGCGGTCCGTGGCAACCGCCGCGTGACCAGCGAGAGCGCCGAGGCGTCGTACGAGTCGCTGGAGAAGTACTCCGTCGACCTCACCAGGTCGGCCGAGGACGGCCGGCTCGACCCGGTGATCGGTCGCGACGCCGAGATCCGCCGCGTCATCCAGGTCCTGAGCCGGCGCACCAAGAACAACCCCGTCCTGATCGGCGAGCCCGGTGTCGGCAAGACCGCCGTCGTCGAGGGTCTCGCCCAGCGCGTCGTCGCCGGCGACGTGCCCGACTCGCTCAAGGGCCGGCGCGTCCTGGCGCTCGACCTCGCGGCGATGGTCGCGGGCGCGAAGTACCGCGGCGAGTTCGAGGAGCGGCTCAAGGCCGTGCTCGAGGAGATCAAGGACGCCGGCGGGCAGGTCATCACGTTCATCGACGAGCTGCACACGGTGGTCGGCGCGGGTGCCGGCGGTGACTCCGCGATGGACGCCGGCAACATGCTGAAGCCGATGCTCGCGCGTGGTGAGCTGCACATGATCGGCGCGACCACGCTCGACGAGTACCGCGAGCGCATCGAGAAGGACCCGGCGCTGGAGCGCCGCTTCCAGCAGGTCTTCGTCGGCGAGCCCAGCGTCGAGGACACCATCCAGATCCTGCGCGGCATCCAGGAGAAGTACGAGGCCCACCACGGCGTGCGCATCACCGACGCCGCGCTGGTGGCGGCCGCCACGCTGTCCGACCGCTACATCACCGGCCGCCAGCTGCCCGACAAGGCCATCGACCTCATCGACGAGGCGTCGTCGCGGCTGCGGATGGAGCACGAGTCCTCGCCCGAGGAGATCGACGTGCTGCGTCGCCAGGTCGAGCGGCTGAAGATGGAGGAGTTCGCGCTCGCCAAGGAGACCGACGCCGCGTCGGCCGACCGGCTCGAGGTGCTGCGCAAGGACCTCGCCGACCGCGAGGAGGAGCTGCGCGGGCTCGAGGCCCGCTGGGAGCGCGAGAAGGACCAGCTCCAGGGTGAGGGCGAGCTGCGCCGCCAGCTCGACCAGCTCAAGATCGAGGCCGAGAAGAAGCTGCGCGACGGCGACCTCGCCGGTGCCTCGGAGATCCAGTACGGCCAGATCCCCGCGCTCGAGAAGCAGATCGCCGAGGTCGAGAAGGCCGAGGCCGTCGACCTCGACCCGCTCGTCGGCGAGGAGGTCGGTGCCGAGCAGATCGCCGACGTCGTCGAGGCGTGGACCGGCATCCCGACCGGCAAGATGCTGCAGGGCGAGACCGCCAAGCTGCTCGAGATGGAGTCGGTCATCGGCGAGCGCCTGATCGGGCAGCGCGAGGCCGTCGCTGCGGTCAGCGACGCCGTACGCCGCTCGCGCGCCGGCATCTCCGACCCCAACCGGCCCACCGGGTCGTTCCTCTTCCTCGGCCCCACCGGCACGGGCAAGACCGAGCTCGCGAAGGCGCTCGCGGACTTCCTCTTCGACGACGAGCGGGCGATCGTCCGTATCGACATGAGCGAGTACAGCGAGAAGCACTCGGTCTCGCGGCTCGTCGGCGCGCCTCCCGGCTACGTCGGCTACGACGAGGGTGGCCAGCTCACCGAGGCCGTGCGGCGGCGCCCCTACAGCGTCGTGCTGCTCGACGAGGTCGAGAAGGCCCACCCCGAGGTCTTCGACATCCTGCTGCAGGTGCTCGACGACGGCCGGCTCACCGACGGCCAGGGACGCACGGTCGACTTCCGCAACACGCTGCTGATCCTCACCTCCAACCTCGGCTCCAACTTCCTGGTCGACCCCCTCCTCGAGCCGGCGGTCAAGAAGGACTCGGTGATGGGCGTGGTGCGGGCGCACTTCAAGCCGGAGTTCCTCAACCGGCTCGACGAGGTCGTGATGTTCGACGCGCTGACCAAGGACGACCTGGCCCACATCGTCGACCTGCAGCTCGCGCTGCTGGAGCAGCGGCTCGCGGTCCGGCGGATCAGCATCTCGGTGACCGACGCCGCGCGCGCCTGGCTCGCCGAGACCGGCTACGACCCGGCGTACGGCGCCCGGCCGCTGCGTCGGCTGATCCAGTCGGCCATCGGCGACCCCCTCGCCCGCCTGCTCATCGCCGGCACGGTGAGCGACGGCGGCGCGGTGACGGTCGACGTGGGCGACGACGGACTCACGCTGTCCTGACCGAGTGGCTGGCGTTCGCCCTTGTCGGAGTCCCCGCTCGAGCGGGGACTCCGACACTTGGAGGCCGTTGCAAAGGCCTCCAAGTGTCAGACTCGCCCACCCAGTACGGCGTCATGTCGGCCGCGGACGTCAGCGGCGGCCGTCGGTCGTGGCTCGCTGCGGTCGAACCTCAACCACCGAATGAGGGTGTGATCGGGCCGTCCCAGTCCCAGTGGGTCAGGGCGAGATCCTCGGGGACGTCGTCCTTCGACCGTCCCCACGCCTGGAACGGTCCGGTCGCGGCCCAGGTGACATAGTCGGTGATCGCCCGGCGCACCTGCGGGTCGTCGGGCACGCCGGCCTCGTCGAAGGACTCGACGACGCACCGGACGAAGCGGGGGCTCGCAGTGACGGCGTAGTCGCCCTCGCCGGCGTGCAGCCGCTGCACGTGCGACTCGCTGCCGCCCATCGTGGTGGTGTACGTCGGCGGGCCGCCGAGCGCCTCGGCCCAGTAGGCCGCCAGGCGCTCGGTGTGGTCGGGCTGGTTGTCCGCGTGGGAGAACGGGTGCTGGAGCAACGGGTCGGCCAGGCAGCGCTGGTGCGTCGCCTCGGCCAGCCGGACGAAGACGTCCCGGCCGCCGGCCGCCTCGTAGATCGTGGTCACACCATCGATGGTCGTGGACGCGCGGACAGAAGTCGATGCGGTTCTCAGCGCCACCTCAGCCGGCTGCGGGATGCTGGGGGCGTGAGCACCACGACCGAGACGAGGAGACCGTGGTGGCGACTCCGGGACACGCCCGTCCCGGGTGGCGTGCCGGACCTGGCGAAGGCGCTGCTGTGGACCGAGCTCGCGCTCGTGCTGCTGCTCTCCCTGGGTCGGAGCGCGGTGTACTCGGTGGTCAGCATCGTCTCCGCGCTCACCGTCCCCGGGCCGCTGTCGTCGCAGGCCGCGAACCTCAACAACTCGCTCGCCCCGGACCGGCCGTGGCTGGACCTGACCTACCAGCTGCTGCGGGTCGCCTTCGCGCTCGTCCCGGTGGCGCTGGCGGCGTACCTGCTCGTGCGCTCCGGCAGCAGGCTCAAGGACGTGTGGGCGCGGGACGGTGGCTGGAGCACCCTCGGCGATTGGGGGCGCGGCGCCCTGCTGGCGGCCGGCGTCGGCTCGGTGGGCGTGGTCTTCTACCTCGCGACCTTCGCGCTCGGCACCAACCTGACGGTCGTGGCGCAGTCGCTGCCGGGGGAGTGGTGGCGGGTGCCGGTGCTGGTGCTGGCAGCCGCGCAGAACGCCGTGCTGGAGGAGTTCATCGTCCTCGGCTTCGTGCAGGTGCGGCTGCGCCAGATCGGGTTCGGCGACACTGCCGCCATCGGACTGGCGGCCCTCCTGCGCGGGAGCTACCACCTCTACCAGGGGCTCGGCGGCTTCGTCGGCAACCTCGCGATGGGGCTGCTGTTCGGGTGGCTGTTCCGCCGCTGGGGGCGGGTCATGCCGTTCGTCGTCGCCCACACGCTGCTCGACGTGGGCGCGTTCGTGGGGTACGCCGTGCTCGCCGGGCGGGTCGACTGGCTGCCGACCCTGTGACCCGCCCGGCGACGGGCGGTCAGCGGCGGATCTTGACCTGCTTGGAGATCTTCCGCGCCTTCTCGTAGCCCTTCTTCTTCGCCGTCACGCGGACCGAGATCTTCTTGCCGCGGTCCTTGGTGCGGACGCGGTAGGTCGCCTTCTTCGCGCCCTTGATCAACTTCTCGTTCCTCAGCCACTGGTAGCGCACCTTGACGCTCTTCTTGGCCGGCTTGGGCTTCCAGCCCTTCACCGTGACCGAGAGCACCCGGCCGGCACGCGGCACGCCGCGGAGCTTGGGCCGCTTCGTGCGGAACAGCGCCTTGCCGACCACGACGGACACCGACGGAGCGGCCACCGTCGGGTAGAACGGCGCGGAGCCGAACACCTGCAGGGTGAGCGTCTTGCCGATGTCGCGACGTCCCAGCTTGAAGGTGCTCGCCGTGGCACCGGGGACGGCGACGCCGTCGAGCCACCACTGGTAGCCCAGGTCGACGGCCGGCGACCACGGCGTCGACGTCGCCTCCGCGGTGCCGTTGAAGCGCGGGCGGCCGGCGATGCCGGCCGTGCCCGGGTAGATCTGCGACTGGCGGTAGCCCGCCACGGCCCCCATCTGCTCGTTGATCGCGAGCACGTTGTTGGTGGCCGCGGTGCCCTGGGCCCGCCCGTTGTAGGCGACGTTGGGGTTGGAGAAGTAGCCGATGCGGGTGCAGCTGACCCCGGCGCGGGCGCACTGGTCGTAGTAGGCCATCACCGTGATCGTCTGCGCCGCTACGTCGACGTAGCCGCGGGCGTAGGGCTTCCCGTCGGTCGGCGCCTGGGACGCCCCGGCGTCGTGATGGGCGCTGAGGTTGTGCCCGACCTCGTGGGCGAAGGCGCGGAACTCCGTGGCGCAGGCGGCCGCGTACACGACCGACCAGGCGGCGTACTGCGGGTCGTACTGCGGGTCCGTGCCGCCGAGGTAGGCGATGCCGCACGACGCCCCGGCCGGCACGCTGCCGGCGAGCCAGAGGCTGACCAGGTCGGCGTGGGTCTCCTCACGCAGCGCGTGGGCCTCGTCGAAGACGCCGTCGCCCGGCGTGCCGAGTGCCTTGAGGTTGGTGACCAGGTCGGAGGACTGCGCGCCCACGACCTGTCGCGTGCCCACCAGCCGCACCCGGGTGCCGACGCCGGAGCTGGCGAAGGCCTCGTTGGTCTGGGCGATGCCCAGCGCGAACTGGGCCTCCATCGCCGGCTGCCCCATCTGCGCGACCAGCTGGGCGGGGTAGACGATCGCGATGTCGACCGTGTCGGGTGCGTCGCTCGACGCGACGGGACCCGGTGCGCCGGCGGCGCCCGCGGTGTCTGCGCTGTCGCGCCGAGGGCGCGGCTGCGTGCCATGGTCGTGGGACCCGGCTGTGCCGGGCCGCTCGGGCACGATGACGTCGTCGCCACCCGGCGGGTCGCCCGCCTCGTCGACGACGTAGCCGCCCTCGGGCGTGCTGCGCACCTCGTAGGTGCCGTGCTCGACGGACGCAACGTTGATGTGGGTGACCCCGCCGACCACGACGCCGGTGACGCTGCCCTTCTCGCCGACGATGCCGCCGGACCACGACGTGATCCCTGCGGCGTCGGTGCGGCGGTCGACGGCCGCGGTGACCGTCGTGCCGTCGAACAGCGCGAGGCTGATCCGGTCACCGGTGCGTACGGCGTCCAGCGCGGCTGCGTCGACGTCGACGGCACGCGACCGCTCACCGCCGCCGGGGGCCTCTGCGTCGGTGGTCGTGCGGGCGGCCGGCGCCGGGCTGAGCAGGTCCACGGGGCGGCGGTCGTCCTGCGACGCGGTGGCCGTGGTGGCGGGCGCCGCGGTGGCGGCCAGTGCGAGGACGCACAGGCCGGCGACGCCGACGAGTGTCCTGCTGGTGCTCCTGGTGGGCACGGTGATGGGCATGGAGTCCCCCTCTCTCTGGACCCCTACCTCCCCCGGGTGACCGTGCCCAAACCCGGAGGGGTGAACTACTCGCCCGTCTCGACCTCCTCGCGCTGCTGCTCCTCGGCGAGGACGGGGCGGCGACGGCCCAGGAGGCCGCCCGCCCACAGGGCCCAGAGGACGAGCGCGGGCTGGAAGAAGAGCCGGGTGAGGCGGGCGCGGTCGGTGTCGAGGCCGAAGGCGGGGGTGCCCTCGACGTACTGCGCGATGTTGCCCGGGAAGATCGCGACGAAGAACGCGGCCAGCAGCGCACCCACGGTGCGACGGTGCCGCGGCAGCGCGACGAAGGCCCCGCCCAGCGCGACCTCCACGACACCGGAGGCGAGCACGGTGAGGTCCTCGTCGACCGGGAACCAGTCGGGCACCTGCGCCCGGAACTCCTCGCGCTGCGTGGTCAGGTGCAGCACACCTGCGGTCACCATGAAGCCGCCGAGGACGACGCGGCCGAGGGTCTGTGCCTTCATGGCTGCAGCCTAGGGCCGGTCCCTACGGGGTGGGCGGGACGAGGACGCCCGGGTTCATCAGCCCCGCCGGGTCGAGCGCCTGCTTGACGGCGCGCATGAGGTCGACCTCGACGTCGGACTTGTACGACGCTGCGGCCGCCGCCTTGGTGCGACCCAAGCCGTGCTCCGCGCTGATCGACCCGGCCTCGCGGGCCACCGAGTCGTAGATGGCCGTGGTCAGGTCGGCCGCCGCGGCGCGCAGGGCGTCGTCGTCGCTGCGGCCGTCGGTCAAGGGAGCGTTGAGGTTGTAGTGGAGGTTGCCGTCCCCGACGTGGCCGTAGGTCACCAGCCGCACGCCCGGGCAGACCTCCTGCAGCCTCGGCCCCATCGCGGTCGCCCACTCCGCGAGCCGGGCGATCGGCAGGGTGACGTCGTGCTTGAGCGTCGCGCCCTCGACCTTCTGCACCTCGGAGATGCCCTCGCGCAGGGCCCACAGGGCCGAACGCTGCGCGGGGCTGCCCGCGATCGCCGCGTCGGCGGCGGTGCCGGCCTCGACGGCCTCACCGAGCAGGGACTCGAGGGTCTCGTCGAGCCCGTCGTCGGAGGCGGAGCCGGCGAGCTCGACCAGCACGTACCAGTCGCTCGGCTCGCCGAGGGGGTCGCTCGCCCCGGGAAGGTGGGCGAGGACGAGGTCGATGGCCTGCCGGTTGGCGATCTCGAACGTCGACAGGTGCACGCCGGCGTGCTGCTGGGCCAGGCCGAGCAGCGAGACCGCGGCGTCGACGGACGGCACGGCCACCCAGGCCGTGGCGTGCCGCGGGGTGGCCGGGAAGAGCCGCAGCACCGCGGCGGTGATGACGCCGAGCGTGCCCTCCGCGCCGACGAAGAGCTGCGTGAGGTCGTAGCCGGTGTTGTCCTTGCGGAGCCCGCGCAGCCCGTCCCAGACCCGTCCGTCGGGCAGCACGACCTCGAGGCCGAGCACCAGCTCGCGGGTCATGCCGTAGCGCAGCACAGCGGTGCCGCCGGCGTTGGTGGAGAGGTTGCCGCCGATCGTGCAGCTGCCTTCGGAGCCCAGCGACATGGGGAAGAGCCGGTCGACCTTCTCGGCCGCGGCCTGCACGTCGGCGAGCACGACGCCGGCGTCGACGGTGACGGTGCCGGCGACCGGGTCCACCTCGCGCACGCGGCGCATCCGGCCGAGGGAGAGCACCACCTGGCTGCCGGACGCGTCGGGCACCCCGCCGCCGACCAGCCCGGTGTTGCCGCCCTGCGGCACGACCGCCACGCCCGCCCCGGCACAGGCCGCGACGACCGCTGCCACCTCCTCGGTCGAGCCGGGCCGCACCACCGCGAGGGCGCGACCGGCGTGGGTGCCGGTCCAGTCGACGACGTACGCCGCGACGTCGGCGTCCTCGGTCAGGACGTGGTCGGCGCCGATGCTCGTGCGCAGCCGGTCGAGCAAGTCGTCCATGGTTCTCCTCCGGTCGGGGGTCGGGTCAGCCCAGCAGCACGGCGACGAGCAGCGCCACGGGCAGCGAGGCGAGGGTGGTCACCAGGATGGTCTCCCGCGAGACATCCTCGCCGACGCGGTAGCGGGTGGCGTGCAGGAAGATGTTCTGCGCCGTCGGCAGGGCGGCGGTGATGACGACGCCGAGCAGCACGCGGTCGTCGAGACCGAGGGCCACGCCGACCAGCCAGGCGACCACCGGCATGACGGCCATCTTGAGGACCGTCGCAAGGACGACCTCGCCATTGTGCCCGGCCCGGCCGATCGGCGGGCTCAACCTCAGCGCGGCGCCGTACGACATCAGCATCAACGGGATCGCCGCACCGGCCAGCATCTCCAGCGGCGACAGCAGCGCGGCCGGCAACCGCCAGTCGGTGGTCGCCAGCACCAGGCCGACGAGGGCTGAGATGGTGAGCGGGTTGGTGACCAGCCGTCGCACGGCCGGGCCCACGCCCTCGCCGCGCCCGGTGATCCGGTCGAGCACGATCAGCGCCGCCGGCTGCACGAGCAGCATCTGCACGAGCAGGGTCGGCACGACCACGGTGATGTCGCCGACGACGTAGGCCGCGATGGCGATGCCGAGGTTGCCCGCGTTGACGTACGACGACGACAGCGCGCCGAGGAGCAGCGGGCCGGTGTCGAGGCCCCAGCGCAGCCGGGCAATGACGACGTACGCGACGAAGCAGGCCCCGAGCGAGACGGTCGAGGCGACGAGGTTCGCCGCCGCCGTCTCGAGGTGGACCTGGCTGATGGTGACGACCATGAGGGCGGGCGAGGCGACGAAGAAGGCGATCTCGCCGAGGGTGCGCTGCGAGCGGCGGTCGAGCACGCCGACGTGGGCGAGCGCCGCGCCGGCGGCGATGACGACGAGGATCGTGGAGAAGCCGATCAGCAGGTCCATGCGTGCGCGCTCCTCTCGCTCCGGTCGTGGGTGGGTATCGCGCGATAGCGAGGTCGACGTGGACGCCGCGACCGCCGCCCGGCAAGGATGGCGTGGTGACCACCGACACCCAGCACCCGGTCCGTGTCGTCCAGCTCAGTGGGCTCATGCCGTTCGTGCGCCGGTGGCTCTCGGAGCGGTACGCCGCCCCACTGCGGGAGGACCTCGGCGACCCGGCGGGCGTCACGGTCGCCGTGGTCGGTGGCGGCGGACGGGTCGGCGCGGAGGACATGGACGCCCTGCCCGACCTGCGGGCGATCGTGAACTTCGGCGTCGGCTACGACAACGTCGACGTGGCCGAGGCGCAGCGCCGCGGCATCGTGGTCTCCAACACCCCCGACGTGCTCACCGACGCGGTGGCCGACCTGGCCGCCGTCCTGGTCGTCGACGTGCTGCGCGGCATCACGGCCGCCGACCGGTTCGTGCGGAGCGGTGCGTGGGCCCGCGGCGAGAGGATGCCGCTGACCCGCGACGTGCGCGGTGCGGTGGTCGGCGTGCTCGGCCTGGGCCGGATCGGGACCGCGGCGGCGGAGCGGCTCGAGGCCTTCGGCGCCGAGATCCATTACCACTCGCGCAGCCCCAAGGACGTCGCGTGGACCTACCACGACAGACCGGTCGCGCTGGCCGCGGCGAGCGACGTGCTGGTGGTGCTCACGCCGGGTGGCGCCGGGACCGACGGGCTCGTGGACGCCGCCGTCCTGGACGCGCTCGGCTCCGAGGGCTACCTGGTCAACGTCGCCCGCGGCTCGGTCGTGGACGAGGACGCGCTGGTCGCGGCGCTCGAGGCCGGCCGCATCGCGGGTGCCGGGCTCGACGTGTTCGCCGACGAGCCGCGCGTGCCCGCGGCCCTCCTCGAGCGCGACGACGTCGTGCTCCTGCCCCACGTCGGCAGCGCGACCGTCGAGACCCGTGAGGCGATGGGCCGGCTCGTGCTCGACAACGTCGACGCCTTCCTCGCGCGCGGCGAGCTGGTGACCCCGGTCGGCTGACCGGCCCGCCCTCTTCATCGGTCACGCAGCCGGGCGGTTCGACGGCTGCTGACCTGGTGCATCAGGACTCCTCACGAGCGGGCTTGACGTACTTGTGTAATGAGTTGCACACTCATCATACAAGTTAGCGACGACCCGAGGAACCCCGATGACGCAGACCCTTGTCCCGCCCACCGCGACCCCCACTGCGGGCGACCGCATCCGCAGCGTCACGCTGTCGCACGTCGTGCTCCCGCTGCCCAACCCGGTCAGCGACGCCAAGGTCCTCACGGGCCGGCAGAAGCCGCTCACCGAGACCGTGATGCTCTTCGTCGAGCTCACCACCGAGCAGGGCCTCGAGGGCATGGGGTTCAGCTACTCCAAGCGCGCGGGTGGCAAGGCGCAGTACGCCCACCTCAAGGAGGTCATGGACGTCGCCATCGGCCAGGACCCCAACGACATCGCCAAGATCTACGAGTCCCTCATGTGGGCCGGAGCCTCCGTCGGCCGATCGGGCGTCGCCACGCAGGCGGTCGCCGCGCTCGACGTCGCGCTGTACGACCTCAAGGCCCGCCGCGCGGGCCTGCCGCTCGCCAAGCTGCTCGGTGCGCACCGCGACTCCTGCCGTGTCTACAACACGTCCGGCGGCTTCCTCCAGGCCTCCGTCGAGGAGATCAAGGAGAAGGCGACCGCCTCGCTCGAGTCCGGCATCGGCGGCATCAAGATCAAGGTCGGCCAGCCCGACTGGCGCGAGGACCTGCGCCGCGTCGCCGCGCTCCGCGAGCACCTCGGCGACGGCCCGTTCATGGTCGACGCCAACCAGCAGTGGGACCGTGCCCGCGCCCGCCGGATGTGCCGCGAGCTCGAGCGGTTCGACCTGGTCTGGATCGAGGAGCCCCTCGACGCGTGGGACCACGTCGGGCACGCCGACCTGTCGCAGACCTTCGACACCCCGATCGCCACCGGCGAGATGCTGACGTCCGTGGCCGAGCACATGGGCCTCGTCGACGCCGGCTACCGCGGCATCGTGCAGCCCGACGCGCCGCGGATCGGCGGCATCACGCCGTTCCTCCGGTTCGCCACCCTCGCGGCGCACCACCGCCTCGACCTCGCGCCGCACTACGCGATGGAGATCCACCTCCACCTCGCGGCGACGTACCCCACCGAGCCGTGGGTCGAGCACTTCGAGTGGCTGAACCCGCTGTTCGAGGAGCGCATCGACATCCGCGACGGCCAGATCTTCGTGCCGGACCGTCCGGGCCTCGGCTTCACGCTCACCGAGCGGATGCGGGCGCTCACTGTGGAGACCGCTACCTTCTCGGCATGACCACCCTGTCGGCGGGCGTCGTCGCCGGCCTCAAGGACAAGATCCTGGCCGGTGACCTGGCCCCGGGGGCCAAGCTCCCGTCGGAGTCGGAGCTCATCGAGGAGTACGCCGTCTCGCGCACCGTCGTGCGCGAGGCGGTGACCCGGCTCCGGGCCGAGGGCCTCGTCGAGACCCAGCAGGGACGCGGGTCGTTCGTGCTCGCGGTGCCCGAGTCGTCGTCGTTCCACGTCGAGTCGTCCGCGATCCGCAGCCAGGCCGACGTCCTTGCGATGCTCGACTTCCGCATCGGCGTGGAGAGCGAGGCGGCCGCGCTGGCCGCGCTGCACCACACGGCTCCCGACGCTGCGGCGATCGAGGAGGCGCTGGCCGGGTTCACGCGCGCCGGGCACGAGGGGGCCGTCGAGGCCGACTTCGCCTTCCACCTCGCCGTGGCGCGGGCGACGGGCAACCGCTTCTACGTCGACCTGCTCGGCTCGCTCGGACCGATGATGATCATGCTCCCGCGCACCCGACTCGGCGATGCGTACTCCATGACCGACGCCACCCACGTCGAGCGGGTCCAGCGCGAGCACGACAACGTCGCCGCCGCCGTCCTCGCCGGTGACGTGGAGACCGCCCGTGCCGCCATGCGGCTGCACCTCGGCAACACCCGCCGCCGCGTGACCTGACCGGGCACGTCCTGCCCGTCCTGCACGCCGAGCGGGCACTTCGTGCCCGTCCTGTGTCGCTGACGGGCAGGAAGCGCCCGGTCAGCGGCGGCGGGCCTTCTTGCCGCGGGCGATCTCGGTGCCGAGCGCGTCGAGCTTGCGGTCCCAGAACACCCGGAACTGCTCGACCCAGGCGTCGGCCTCCTGCAGGCCGGACGGGTCGACGGCGTAGAGCCGGCGGGTGCCCTCGGCGCGGACGGTCGCGAAGCCGTTGTCGCGCAGCACCCTGAGGTGCTGGCTCACCGCCGGCTGGCTGATGCCGAACTCGCCGCCGACCCGGGCCGCCACGTCGCCCGCGCTGGTCTCGCCCGCGGCGAGCAGCTCGAGGATACGGCGGCGTACGGGGTCGCCGAGGACGTCGAAGGCGTGCACGGTCAGGCCGGTGGCTCGGCGCCGGTGTAGAACGCGGCCGTCCGGGCGGCCGCCGCGCGGGAGGCGTCCGGGTCGCCGGAGGTGGCGGCGTCGGCCTCGCCCCACCGGGTCGCGGAGCCGGTCATGAAGGCCTGGCCGTCGGCGGACGCGCCCCAGCCCTCGACCTCCTCGTGCGGGATCGTCGTACCGGTCGCGAGGTGCTCGCCCAGGCCCATCAGCCCGAGCTCCCACCCCACGCCGACCGCGCCCGGGCCGTACGTCGCCAGGTGCGGGTTGTCGCGCACGTCGGCCGCGTGGCGGAGCGTCAGCCTGGCGCCCTCGCCGTCCGGCTCGAGGTGCACGTCGACCCACGACGTGTCGCCGCCGAACTCCCACGTGATGGCGAAGTGCTTCGGCTCGTCGCAGGCGATGACCTCGCCGCCGGCGTTGCCCTCGACCTGGAACCGGCCGCCGAGCCGCAGGTCGCCCGAGACCGAGGCAAACCAGCGCGGGATGCGCTCGGGGTCGGTGACGGCCTGCCAGAGGTCGTCGACGTCGGTGGGGTAGGTGCGGGAGGCGACCACGACCTTGACGGGCGTGCCCTCGTGGGTGCTGTCCTCGATGGCGCGGGTCACCGCGCCCAGGTGGTTGGCTACGTCGAACATGCGGACCACTGTTTCAGGTGTCGCTAATATAAGTCAAGTGTTATTGATGGGCTCGTGACAGGCGCCCGGGCGCCTTCCGCGACCCACGACCGGCGAGCGGGCGCTCACCAGCGGGCGGTGTTGACCTCGAAGTCGGGACGGATGGAGCGCATGTAGACGGTGTCCTCGCGCCGGCGCACGCCGCAGGAGAGGTAGAGCTCGTGCAGCTCGCCGAGCCGGTCGTGGTCGAGCGAGACGCCGAGACCCGGACCCGTCGGCACGGCGACGGAGCCGTCGACGAAGGACAGCACGCCGTCGGCGACCACGTCCTGGGTCTTCCAGGGGTAGTGGGTGTCGCAGGCGTAGGTGAGGTTCGGCGTGGCGGCGGCGAGGTGAACCATCGCGGCGAGCGAGACGCCGAGGTGGGAGTTGCTGTGCATCGACAGCCCCATGCCCCAGACCTCGGTGATGCCGCCGAGCATCGCCGACTTCCTGAGCCCGCCCCAGAGGTGGTGGTCGGAGAGCACCACCTGGACGGCGTCCTGCGCGATCGCGGGCGGCAGGTGCTCCATCGCGATGACGCACATGTTGGTGGCGAGCGGCACGTCGGTGCCCGCCGCGACCCGGGCCATCCCCGGGATGCCGGGGGTCGGGTCCTCGAGGTACTCGACCACCCCGGCCAGCCGGGAGGCCACCTCGAGCGAGGTCTCAGGGGTCCACGCGCCGTTGGGGTCGAGCCGGAGCGGCATCGACGGGAACGCGTCGCGCAGCGCCTCGATCGCCTCGCACTCGTCCTCGGGCGGCAGCACCCCGCCCTTGAGCTTGAGCGAGCCGAAGCCCCAGCCGTCGACCATCCGGTGCGCCTGGGCGACGAGCTGGTCGGGGGTGAGCGCCTCGCCCCACGCGTCGTCCGCGAAGCCGGGGTGCCCGGCCCACTTGTAGAACAGGTAGCCGCTGAACGGCACGGACTCGCGGACGGCGCCGCCGAGCAGGTCGCTCACCGGTATGCCGGCCTCGTGGCCCTGCAGGTCGAGGCAGGCGACCTCGAAGGGTGAGTAGACGGTGTCGACGGCGGAGTCGACGTCGAGCATCCCGCCGAACGACGCGCCGCCCCCGCCGGCCTCGCGGCCGAGCACGTCGGTGACGAGCCGGCGCAGGCCGTGCAGGTCGTACGGGTCGTGGCCGGGCAGCGCGGTCGCGACGGCATCGAGCCGGTCGAGGTGCGTCTCGTCGGCGTACGTCTCGCCGAGGCCGAGGAGGCCCGCGTCGGTGTGCAGCTCTACGATCGCCCGCAGGGCGTAGGGCTGGTGGACGCCGACGACGTTGAGCAGCGGCGGGTCCTCGAACGCGACCGGCGTGACGACGACCCGCGAGATGCGGCTGCGGCTCACCCGCGGCTCACCTGGCCGTCTTCACGGCGAGGATCGGCACGTCGAGGTCGAGCAGCAGTCGCTGCGCGTCGCTACCGGTGACGAGCTTGCCGACCGGCGAGCGGCGGCGCATGCCGATGACGACCAGCCGCGCGGACGCGGCCGCGGCGACCTCGGCGAAGGTCTCGACGATGTCGTCGCCGTGGTCGGACTGGTCGACGCGGGCCGTCACGCCGGCCGCGGCGGCCCGGGCGACGAGCTCGTCGGACGCCTTCTCGTCGATGAGCTCGGCGTCCACGGTGCTGCGGCGGCGCGGGCTGTTGAGGATGACGACGTCGTCCCCGCGGGCGGCGGCCTCGGCCAGGCCGGCCTCGAGGGCCGCCTCGCCGACGGGGCTGGGGACGTAGCCGATCACGATCGTCGTCGGGCTGGTCATCGCAGGGAGTCCTCTCGGAGGTGGGTGTCGTCCGGAGTGGCGACACGCCGGTGGCGCACGGCCTGGACGATCGGGAACACGGCGGCGACCAGGAAGAGCGCCAGGATCGTGCCGGAGATGGGGCGGGTGACGAAGCCGGTCGGGTCGCCGTCGAAGATCAGCAGGGCCCGGCGCACGTTGTTCTCGAGGAGGGCCCCGAGGACGAACGCCAGCACCATCGGGCCGGGCTCGAAGCCCACCTTCTTCATCAGGTAGCCCACGACGCCGAAGGCGATCATCACGAAGATGTCGAACGTCGAGTTGTTGATCGTGTAGACGCCCAGGATCGTGATCAGCGCCGTGATCGGCGCCAGGATCGCGGGCCGCACGCGCAGGATGCGCACGAAGATCCCGACCAGCGGCAGGCTGAGGACGAGCAGCAGCACGTTGCCGATGTACATGGAGTTCACGACGCCCCAGAAGAGGTCGGGACGCTCCTCGAGCAGCTGCGGCCCGGGCGTGATCCCGAGGACGAGCAGCGCCGCGAACAGCATCGCCATCGAGGCGTTGGCGGGGATGCCGAGGGTGAGCAGGGGGATGAAGGACGAGGTGGCGGCGGCGTTGTTGGCGCTCTCCGGGGCCGCGACGCCCTCGATGGCGCCACGGCCGAAGCGCTCGGGAGTCTTCGAGACGCGCTTCTCGGTGGCGTACGCCGCGAGCGAGGCCATCACGGCACCCCCGCCGGGAAGGACGCCGAGGAAGAAGCCGATGACCGACCCGCGCCCGATGGCAGGGCTGGCCTGCTTGAGCTCCGCGCGGGAGGGCCAGATGTTGTTGACGGCCGCGGGCACGTGCACCTTGCCGTGGCGCTCCTCCAGGTTGTAGAGGATCTCGGCGACGCCGAAGAGGCCCATGGCGACGACGACGAAGTCCAGTCCGTCGGCGAGCTGCATGCTGTCGAAGCTGAACCGCTGGGCGTTGCTGAAGCTGTCACGTCCCACGGTGGCGAAGAGCAGGCCGACGCAGGCGGCGATCAGGGCCTTGACCGGATGACCGCTGCCGATGGTGGCGATGAGCAGCACGCCGAGGAGGGCCAGCGCGGCGTACTCGGCCGGACCGAAGTCGAGCGCCCACGACGCGACCAGGGGAGCGCTCAGGCTGAGCAGGATGATCGAGAAGGTCGCGCCGACGAAGGAGCCGATGGCGGCGACGCCGAGGGCGGTGCCGGCCTTGCCCTGCTTGGCGAGTGCGAAGCCGTCGAACACGGTGACCACCGACGACGCCTCGCCCGGCAGGCGGAGCAGCACCGAGGTGATCGTGCCGCCGTACTGGGCGCCGTAGTAGATGCCGGCCAGCATGATGACAGCGGCCACCGGGTCGACGGTGACGACGATCGGCAGCAGGATCGCCATGGTGGCGGCCGGGCCGAGCCCGGGCAGCACGCCGATGAGCATGCCGATGAGCACGCCGATGAGGCAGTAGAGAAGGTTCTCGGGCTGGCTGACGACGGCGAAGCCGTCGAGGAATGCGTCCATCGAGGTCGCCTCTCAGAACAGGTGCGGCAGCGGGATGCCGAGGCCGTAGAGGAACAGGGCGTAGAAGGCGGCGACGGTGCCCACGGACACGGCGATGGTGGAGCGCCACGACTCCCCGCCGAGGAACCGCAGCCAGACGATGCTGAGCAGCAGGGCCGGGATCTCGAAGCCGATCACCGGGAGGAGGAGGGCGAACCCGACGAAGGTGACGAGGCCGGCCAGCGGCAGGACGCTCGAGCGGCTGAACTGCTCGCTGTCGGTGAGCTTGCGACCCACCACCAGCAGCACGACCGACAGGACGATGATCACCGTCGAGATGACGAACGGCCACAGGCCCGGGCCGGGTCGCCGCAGCGACCCGAGCCCGTAGCCGTAGGCGAGGACCGCGCCCAGGACGCCGACCGCGAGTGTCACGAGCGCAGCCGCGACCTGGTAGGCAGGGCCGCCCGAGGGCGGGCGCTGCTCCTCCAGCTCGTGGGCCACCTCGGCCTCGAGCTCGGCCAGGATGTCACCCCGGCCGCCGCCGGGGCGGCTGTGCTCGTCACTCATGTCGGCTCCTCGGGTCGTGGTCATGAGGTGGCGTCGGCCGTCACTCGGCCAGGTTGATGTCGTACTGCTCGACCAGGTCGGCGTAGCGCTGCTTGTCGGTCTCCAGTGCCTCGACGACCTCGTCGCCGGGGACCTCCATCGGGGTCAGGCTGTTCGCCTCGTTGAAGGCCTGGTACTCCTCGGTCTCGAAGGTCGCCTGCATGCCCTCCCAGATGGCGTCCTTGACGTCCTGCGGGGTGCCCTTCGGCGTGGTCATGAAGCGGTACTGGTAGACCTCGACGTCGACGCCCTGCTCCGTGGCCGTGGGCACGTCGGGCAGTGCGTCGATGCGCTCGGGAGCGTAGACCGAGAGGGGCGTGAGCTTGCCGCTCTCGATGTTCTCGCGGGCCTCGCCGACCTGCAGGCAGGCGGTGTCCACCTGGTTGCCGAGGAGTGCGGTCAAGGCCGGTGCGCCACCGTCGAAGGGCACGGCCTCGGAGTCGATGCCGGCGGTCGAGTACGTGAGCCCGCAGGAGAGCTGCGAGCCGGTGCCCACGCCGGTGGTGCCGTAGGTGACCTTCTTGCCGGCGCCCTTGAGGTCGTCGATGGTCGCCCAGTCGTTGTCGGCGCTGGTCACCAGGACGTAGTCGTCGCGCGAGACGCCACCGACGACGTCGAAGTCGTCGATCGAGGTCACCTCCTCCTCGGCCACGGCCAGCGGGGTGATCGCGAAGAGGGAGGCGTTCTGGATGGCGATGATGTTGCCGTCGGGCTCGGCCTGCTCGACCTCGGCCGCCGCGAGGGCGCCGTTCGAGCCGGACCGGTTGATCACGGAGAAGGTCTCGCCCAGCTCGTCGGTCAGGCCGGTGGCGATCTGGCGGGAGATGAGGTCGCTCGAGCCGCCGGGGTCGGCACCGACGTACATCTCGACCGCGCCGGAGGGGTACTCGCCCCCGTCGTCGCCGCCAGTGCTGGTGGAGACGCCGCCGCAGGCGGACAGGGCAAGGGCAGTGCCGGCGGCAACGGCCGCCAGGCTGAGGGTCTGCTTGCGCATCGAGGTGCTCCTTGTTCGGTGTGTGACCACCGACACTAGGTTTGCGCGTTGATGCCGGTCCAAGCCCAATTCGGCATGGACTGATCCATCTGGTGCATCGTACCCTCGGCCCGTGATCACCCTCGACCAGGTCCGCTCCTTCGTCGCCGTGGCCGAGGAGCTGCACTTCGGGCGGGCCGCCGAGCGGCTCCAGATGACCCAGCCCCCGCTGTCGCGGCAGATCCAGAAGCTGGAGAAGTCGGTGGGCGCGCGGCTGCTCGAGCGCGACAACCGGCGGGTGGAGCTGACCGGCGCCGGCGTGGCGTTCCTCGACGAGGCGTACCGGCTCCTCAACCTCGTGGAGGGCGCGGGCGACCTCGCCCGGCGGGTCGACGCGGGTGCCGCCGGCGTCGTGCGCCTCGGCTTCACCGCGGTGTCGGCGATCTCGATCCTCGGTCCGCTGCTGCGCCGCCTCACCGCCGAGCTGCCCGACGTGGAGGTCGTGCTGTCGGAGCGGGTCACCAACGCGCAGGTCGACGGCATCCGGCGTGGCGAGCTCGACATCGGCCTGGCCCGACCACCGTTCGACACCTCCCTGCTGCGCTCGCGGGTGGTGCTGCGCGAGCCCTTCATGGCCGTCGTGCCGGCGGCGCACCCGCTCGCCGCCAGCGACCGGCCGCTGACCTCCGACGACTTCGAGGGCGAGACGGTCATCGGCTACAACCCCGACCAGTCGCGCTACTTCCACGAGCTGTCGGTCCGCTTCTTCGCCAACGCCCATCCCCGCATCGACCAGCGGGTGCACCAGGTCCTGACGGCCATGCTCCTCGTCTCCGCCGAGCGGGGCGTGACGCTGGCACCCGCGTCGGCGGCCTCGCTGCACGTCGACGGCGTGGTCTTCAAGGAGCTCGCCCACCACGGCGGTGACACGCGGGTCGACGCCGACCCCGACCGGCCGGTCGAGCTGCACGCCATCTGGTCGCGCGAGGCGGTGACTCCCGTCGTACGACGCGTGCTCGACGTGGTGACCGCCCAGGCCGACTGAGCAGCCCGCGCTGAACGGCGACTCGCCGGTAGTGTCAAGGAAGCCCTGCGCTCCTCAGGTCGGGAGGCTTAGAGTCGGGGGTGCCGCGAGGGCGACGCGACGCAGGGAGTGAGATGCACGACGAACCGGACACGGGACGGCGCCATGCCGAGACTCCGTGGGCGGACGAGCAGACGCGACAGCACCTGCAGGTTCTCGTCGAGGGTGTCGCCACCCTCGCCGGCTTCGCGCAGTCGTCGCTGACGCTGCGCCGCGACGGTCAGTTCGAGGTCGTCGCCGCAGCCGGGGTCGAGGACGGGTTCGTCGGCACGCAGGTGCCCGCCGCGTCGATCGAGAACGAGCTCCGGGACGCCGACGAGTGGGGCGTGTGGCGCTTCGTGCCGCACGACCGGGCGAGCGTGGAGGCGCTCTCCTACAGCCACATCCCGGACGTGACGCCCCTCGAGGGTGAGGACGCGTGGCACCCGCTCGACCTCCTCGCCGCGCCGCTCCACGACGACCAGGGCCGGCTCCGCGGCCTGCTGTCGGTCGACATCCCCGACGACGGCCGGCTGCCGTCGCCGGAGAAGATGAAGGTGCTGACCAAGTACGCCGGTCTCGCGCGGACCCTCGTGCTCCTGGCCCTCGAGCGCGAGGACCTGAGCGAGCAGGTGCGGATGGCGACGGAGGCTCGCGCGATCGTGCGGCAGGCCCTCGGCGAGCCCACGCTGGAGCTGGTGCTGGCGGCGTGCCGGTCCGCTGTCGTGTCGTGCTTCGACGCCGTCGGCATGTGGCTGACGGCGTTCAACCCCGACGGGCTCGGGACCACCACGACGTCGTACGCCGTCGGCGACACCTACGACGCGCCGCCCTTCGCCGAGATCGACGACGTGGTCGTGCGTCTGGCGCGCCGCTACTGGGCCGACCAGTACGTCGCACCCTTCTCCCGCGACAGCCTCGACCAGCCGGGCCTGGCCCGCGACGACGCCGAGCGGCTGCTGGGGTTCCTGGACCGGATCGGCCTCGGCGCGGTGCTCTTCGTCCCGCTCGGCGTCGGCCGCGAGTGCGTGGGCTTCCTGGTCCTGACCCGCGTCTCCGACGCCCGCCGCTGGACCGACATCGAGATCGACGCGGCGCGCGACATCGGCCGCGACCTCGGCCTGGCGGTCGGCAAGGCGCGCCAGCTCGAGCTCGAGCGGGCCGTCGCCGACCGGCTCCGCAAGCTCGACAGCTACCGCGTCGAGGTGGTCAACACGATGGGCCACGAGCTGCGCAACCCGCTCTTCTCGATGAGCGCCAACCTCGAGCTCCTCGACACCTCGGGTCTCGACGACGACGGCCGCCGGTCCGTCGCGGCCGCGACCCGCGGCGCCACCCGGATGCGGGCCGTCATCGACGACATGCTCACCATGGCCCAGGTCTCCGACCCGCACCGCGAGTTCGACCCCATCCCGGTCGACCTGCGGAGGGTCGTCAACGACGTCTGCGACGAGTGCCACGCGGCGGCCACCGCTGGCGGCGTCACCTGCGGGTCCGACCTGCCCGACGAGCCGGCGCTCGTGCCCGGGGAGCCCGAGGAGCTGCACCGCCTGCTCACCAACCTGGTCTCCAACGCCATCAAGTACACCGACCCCGGCGGCCGAGTCACCGTGCGCGTCGCGGCGCAGGGCAGCTCGGTCGTCGCCACCGTCGAGGACACCGGCATCGGGATCTCGCCGCCCGACCAGGAGCAGCTGTTCCGCGAGTTCTTCCGCTCCACCAACCCGGCCGCGCTGTCCCGCCCCGGCACCGGCCTCGGCCTCGCGATCGTCGCCAGGATCGTCGCGCGCCACGGCGGCTCGATCGACATCGACTCCGAGCGCGGGCGCGGCACGACGGCGACCCTGACCCTGCCGGCGCACGTCGAGGGCGTCATCGCGGGCCCAGCCCCAGCGTCATGAAGCTGCTCAGCGGGTCCTCGACGTAGGAGCCGAAGGGCTCGCACGGCGTGAAGCCGGCCCGCGCGTAGAACCGGCGCGCCGGCTCGAAGAACTCCATCGAGCCGGTCTCGAGCGACACCCGTGACACCCCGCGTCGCCGGGCGTCGTCGAGAGCGTGGGCGAGCAGGCTCGTCGCCACTCCGGTGCCCCGCACGCGCGGCTCGGTCCGCATGCTCTTCAGCTCCTCGTGCCCGTCGTCGACCGGCGCCAGCGCGACCGTGCCGAGGATCCCGTCGGCGTCGCCGCCCGCCCGGCCCACCCAGAGCCGTACGCCGCCCCCCTGCAGCGCCGTCAGGTCGAGCGCGTGCCGGCTCTCCGGCGGCGCGGTCGGCTCCATGTCGTCGAGGTGGGCCTGCAGGAACGCCGCCAGCCGCGGGTCCCTGAAGTCGGCGCGGGTGATGTGCACGGCGTCAGTGTGGCGGGCTCGTGTTTCGGCGCGGTGACGTCTGGACCGGCACCGCCCGCCTCGGGCGCTGGCATCGAGGGTGTGCCAGCGTGTGTCCATGACTCGCACACTGGACGTCGACTACCTCGTGGTGGGAGCCGGCGCGATGGGGATGGGCTTCGCCGACGCCCTGGTCGACCACTCCGACGCCCGCGTCGCGATCGTCGACCGCCGCCACGGAGCGGGCGGCCACTGGCTCGAGGACTACCCGTTCGTCCGGCTGCACCAGTCCTCGACGTTCTACGGGGTCGCCTCGACCCAGCTCGGCGGGCAGGTCCAGGAGCAGGGGCCCGAGGCGGGTCTGCACGTGCGCGCCTCGCAGCCCGAGATCGTGGACTACTACGCCCGCGTCGTCGAGCGGCTGCGACGCACGGGCCGGGTCGAGGTGCTCACCGGGTGCGACGTCGTCGGTGACCGCACCGTCGTCTCGCGGATCTCCGGGCGGACGTGGGAGGTGCCGGCGTCGTGCCGCGTCGTCAACGCCCACTACCTCGCGCCGAGCATCCCGGCCGAGTCGTCGGCCCCGTTCTCGGTCGCGGACGACGCGCGCGCGGTCACCGTCAACGACGTGGTCCGGCTCGAGGAGGCCCCGAGCCAGTACGTCGTCGTCGGCTCGGGCAAGACCGCCACCGACGCCTGCGTGTGGCTGCTCGGCCAGGGCGTCGACCCCGACGCGATCTGCTGGGTGCGGCCCCGGGACCCGTGGATGCTCAACCGGGCGCTGATCCAGCCCGACCCGGCGGTCTTCCTCGGGGTGCCCGCGACGACGTTCGAGGAGGCGACGGCCTCGTCGTCGCTCGACGACCTGTTCCTCCGGCTCGAGGACGCCGGGGTGATGCTGCGGATCGACCCGTCGGTCACCCCCACCATGGCGAAGGCCCCCACGCTCGGCGTGTGGGAGCTCGAGCTGCTGCGGTCCATCGGCAACGTCGTACGCCACGGGCACCTGCGCAACGTGGAGCGCGGTCGCCTCGAGCTCGAGGACGGCACCACCGTGCGGGTCGCGGACGACGCCGTCGTCGTGCACTGCGCCGCCGACGGCCTGAAGAACCCGCCGCTCGTGCCCGTCTGGCGCCCGGAGGACATCACGGTCCAACCGGTGCGCGCCGGGTTCCCGTGCTTCGCCGCCGCCGCGATCGGCTACGTCGAGGCGACGCGACGTGACGACGCGGAGAAGAACCGCCTGTGCCCGCCGTCGCGCTTCGGCAACTCGCTGCCGCAGTGGGCGGACATGAACGTCCGCGGCACCCGGGCCTCGATGGCCCTCGGCGCCGAGCCCGACATCGCGGCATGGGCCAACACCCTGGCGATCAACCCGGCCCGCATCCCGGCCGACCACCCCGGCTCCGGCGAGCTCGACCAGGTCCGCGAGCGGCTCGCGGCGGCCACGGCGCCCGGGCTCGAGGCCCTGACCCGGTTGATGACGACCGGCTGATCGCCAGACCGCGCGCCGGTCGGTCGGGGCGGTCGCGCAGCGACCGCCAGGAGAGCCCGATCGTGGAGGATCCGGGTCACCAGGTGGCTCGGATCCTCCACGACGTCAGGTGGAAGACGCGGTCAGTCGGCGGGCAGGTAGACCCGCTGCGGGATGGTGTCGTAGACCGACGCGTCGAGCGTGTCGATCGAGCCGTCGGCGACGGCGTCGACCAGGCCACCGAGGCCGATCTCGATCTGCTTGCGCAGCATGCCGTTGCGCTTCATGCCGTCGTACTGGGTCTGGCTCGACGTCTCGAAGAGCACGACCGCGCTGCCGCGCAGGGCGAACGAGCCGAGCGCGGTGCCCGGCAGGTTGGTGTCCTGCGGGTAGAGCGTGAGGTCGCCGTAGCCCGACTCACCGTGGCCCTGGAGCGCCTCGTAGACGGCCACGTTGGCGCGCTTGGATGCCTCCATGTCGAACTTCGGCCAGGTGCCGAACTCGGCCGGGTCGTCGATGAACTTCGCCGAGATCGACAGCGGCGACATGCTCTCCAGGTCCTCGGTGGCGTAGCAGGACCACTGGTTGTGCAGGTCGATGAAGTAGTCGACGGTGCCGAACTCGGCCTCCAGTCCCCGGTAGACGTCGCGGACCGTCTGGGACTCCGGCGTGATGTACCAGCCGGTGTCGGCGCTGTTGCCCGGGAAGTCGGCCGGCTGCGGGACGTAGTCGAGGTCGGGGTTGAAGTCGCGGTTGACGTCGAAGCCGCCGACGCGCGCGTTGTAGTTCCACGCCGGCGCGACGCCGGCGAGCTGCGGGAAGGCGGCGACGACGTCGGCCCAGGTCATCTCGTTCTGGCGGGTGTCGCGCTCGCCGCCGTCGACGTTGAGCCGGGGGATCGCGACGATGGTGACCTCCTCGCGGAGCGCCACCGCATCGGGCGTCGAGCCGCCCCAGCGGCGGAGCAGGTCGAGCAACGCCTCGGTGCCGTGGTTCTCGTTGCCGTGGATCTGCGACTCGACGAAGACGACCGTGTCGCCCTCGCCGACGCGAGCGGTGTAGATCTCGCGGCCCTGGTTGCTCTCGCCCACGACCTCGACGTCGACGACGCCCTTGGTGGTGCGCTCGATGCCCTCGAGGGTCCGGGAGAGCTGGGCGTGGTTGACGAATCCGTTGTTGCCCGAGCCCGAGGCCTCGGTGCCGCAGTGCGACTGGGTGGGGATGGCGTTCGCCGGTGACGAGGTGGTGGCGGCGACGATCCCGAGAGGAAGGGCCAGTCCGGTGAGGACGGCCGTCCAACGTCGTGCAGACATGCGTTCTCCAGTTTCAGTTGCGCCCGGCGAGCCGAGCGATCGACAGGGTGCACGCACCGTATGCCGAGGCTCCGACACGACGCCAGACACCTTCGGCTCACTCCGTAGGGGGGATTGCCTCGACCGCCCCTGTCGGGGTAGCGCCGTGGCGGAGTCAGGGTCGCGGGTTGGTCCGCTTCCACGGCTTGCTGTCCCGCTTCTCTCCCATCCCGGCGGCGCACCGGCGGCAGACCTCGCGCACCTCGTCGGCGTCACGGCCCGTGGCCGGCTGGGCGTCGACCCACTGCACGTGCGGGAACCGGTGCAACCGTGCCTTGCTCAGCGGGACGCCGCAGAGCGTCTGGTTGGTGCCGCGCAGCCACGCGTGGACGAGGCCGGCCGGCGCGCGGAAGCCGTCGGGATCGGTCCAGCGGTCGGTCGCGGCGACCGCGGCGTCCTTCGGGGGCATGAGGGATCGGTGCCCCGCATCGACCGTCCCATGCCGGGTACCGCCTGGGCGGACCACGCACCTGCGACGAAGGACGACGATGAGCGACGACGGACAGGCCGACCAGACCAGGCAGGACCCGACCGAGCTGCACG
Source organism: Nocardioides sp. GCM10028917 (assembly GCF_042666175.1). Taxonomy (NCBI): domain Bacteria; kingdom Bacillati; phylum Actinomycetota; class Actinomycetes; order Propionibacteriales; family Nocardioidaceae; genus Nocardioides; species Nocardioides sp. GCM10028917. Next base: position 437,813 of record NZ_JBHTFL010000007.1, on the reverse strand, counting down.
ACCAGCCGGACACCGAGGGTGAGCAGCTGCCGAAGCCCGGCGACGAGGACTCGGTGACCGGCGAGATGGGCGAGAAGCCCGACCACGGCGAGGAGACGTACGTCGGCCACGACCGGCTGCTCGACCAGGTCGCGGTGATCACCGGTGGCGACTCCGGCATCGGCCGCGCGGTTGCGCTCGCCTTCGCTCGCGAGGGCGCCGACGTGGTGATCGCGTACCTCGCCGGCGAGGACGACGACGCGCGCGAGACCGCCCGCCTGGTCGAGGAAGCAGGCCGCCGGGTCGTGCTGGTGCCGACCGACCTCGTCGAGGAGTCGGCCTGCCAGGCGCTGGTCGACACGGCCGTCGACGAGCTCGGCCGCATCGACATCCTCGTGAACAACGCCGCCTACCAGATGGCGCAGCCCGGTGGGATCGCCGACATCACGACCGAGCAGCTCGACCGGGTGATGCGGACCAACGTCTACGCCATGTTCTGGCTCTGCAGGATGGCGCTGCCCCACATGAAGTCGGGCGCGACGATCATCAACACCTCGTCGGTGCAGTCGTCGTCCCCCTCCCCGGAGCTGCTCGACTACGCCACCACCAAGGCGGCGATCGTGAACTTCACCCGCGGCCTCGCCCAGTCGGTCGCCGACCAGGGCATCCGCGTCAACGCCGTCGCTCCCGGACCCATCTGGACGCCGCTCATCCCGGCCACCATGCCGGAGGAGAAGGTCGAGTCGTTCGGCGAGGACACGCCGCTGGGTCGCGCGGGACAGCCGGCGGAGGTGGCCACGGCGTACGTCTTCCTCGCCTCGCCCGAGTCGAGCTACATCACCGGCGAGGTCATCGCCGTGACCGGGGGCAAGCCTGTCACCATGTAGCGGCGCTCGTCAGTCCCAGAACCACATGAGGAGCTCGTTCGCCAGCGGCGTGGCCAGCCAGGCGATCGACGCGATGCCGACCGCGGCTGCGGCCGCGTAGAGGACGACCTCCCGGACGGTCAGCGTCCGCCACCAGGCCCACACCATGAACGACGACCACATCGCCACCCCACCCGAGACGAACGGCGCCGTCGGCACCCCGACGACGGTGACGAACGCGACCACCCCGCCGAGCGCGGTGTCGTAGGGCCACATCGTGCCGAGGTCGTAGGCGTAGATCGACTGGTCGGCCGGCCGCAGGTGGACGTCGTTGGCGTAGTAGGGCAGCACCAGCCCGATGACGTACGGCACGGCGGCGAGGAGGGCGATCAGGAGGGCGAGCCCCGGACGGCGGCGGTCGACGCGGATCGCCGCGTGTGCTTCCGAGGGCATGACCGCCATGCCTGCAGTCTGCGCCTCCGGCCCGCCCGGTCCATCGCCCCGATCGGGGATGTCCAGGGCTACCCGACCCTCGCGTAGCCCTCGCGGTACGACGGGTACGTCGGCGCCCAGCCCGCCGACCGCAGGCGCGCGTTGGAGAGGCGCTTGCCGTGCCCGTGTCCCGGGTCGGCCGGCGGGGGAGCGGGTGCGCCGAGTCGCTCGGCGAGGAAGGCAGCGACGTCCCCGAGCTGGACCGGCTCGTCGTCGGTGCCGAGGTAGAGCCGCTCGGGCGCGGCGTCCATGGTCAGCAGGTGCACGACGGCCGCGGCGGCGTCGGCGCGGTGGATGCGGTTGGTCCAGCGGTGCGGGTCGTCGATCCGGCCCTCGCGGACCTGGTCGAGCAGCCGCGTGCTGCTGCCGCCGTACAACCCGGACAGCCGCAGGACGCTGCCGTGCGGGACGCGCTCGTGGAAGGCCTCCTCGGCGGTGACGAGCATCCGTCCCGGGCCGTCGCCGGGGGCCGGGGGAGTCGTCTCGTCCTCGAGCTCCGGGAGGTCGCGGCTGCCGTGCACGGCTGTCGACGAGACGAGGACGGCCCGCTCGGGCGGCTCGGCCAGCGCGTCGAGCGCCCGCGCCATCCCGTCGACGTACGTCGTCCGGTAGGACTCCTCGGTCCGCGGCCGGGCGGTCAGCGCGACGACGACGAGGCGCGGGCGTACGTCGGACAGGTCGGGCGCCTCGCGCGTCAGGTCGACCGAGCGACCGACGAGCGGCGCGGGCACCAGCGAGGCGTTGCGCCGCAGGGCGAGCACGCCGTGGCCGAGGTCGGCCAGGCGCAGGCCCACCGCGGCGCCGAGGTCGCCGGCGCCGACGAGGAGGACGTCCGGGGTCACAGGCGCACCGTACGGCAGGACCGGAGGGCTGCGCGCGGGCCGGTCGGCGTGGCACCGTGGGCCCATGAAGCGCCCCCCGCCGCCGCTCCTCGCGCTCGCTGCCGCGCTCGCCCAGCGCGGCCTGTCCCGTGGGGCGCCACCCTCGTCCGGGTCCCGTCAGGCGGCCGCGGCCCTCACGGCGGCGACGTCGATCGCGCTGGCCGGCGGAGCGGCGAGCCGGTTCCGGGCACAGCACACGACCGTCGAGCCGTTCGACCCCTCCAAGGCGTCGTCGCTGGTCGTGACGGGACCCAACTCGCGCACCCGCAACCCGATGTACGTCGGGATGGCCGGCCTGCTCGCCGCCCATGCGCTCCTGAGGGGCTCCTGGCCCGGCGTCCTGCCGGTCGCCGTCTTCGTGGCGGTGATCGACCGCTTCCAGATCGCGGCCGAGGAACGAGCGCTCGTCGATCGCTTCGGCGACGACTACGCCGCCTACCGCGCGAACGTCCCGCGCTGGCTCGGCCTCCGGTCCATCGTCGGATAGATACCCCGAAGGCATCACGGGATTCAGAAACGGGCTTGGACAGGCATCGTCACGTCTTCCTAGGTTGGTGAGCACCGCCACATCCGTGGAGCACCAGACCCACGGCCGACCGAAGGACGAAGCGTGACGAAGTACAGCCCGACCGAGCTCGTCGAGACCCTGGGCAGCGGCCTGCTGTCGTTCCCGGTCACCCACTTCGACGCCGATCTCCAGTTCGACGAGCCCGCCTACCGCGCGCACCTCGAGTGGCTCAGCGGCTACGACGTCGCCGGCCTGTTCGCCGCCGGTGGCACCGGTGAGGGCTTCTCCCTGAACGCCGAGGAGACCGACCGCGTGGTGCGCGCCGCCATCGCCGGCGCCGGCGGCAAGGTGCCGGTGCTCGCCCCCGCGACCGGCTCGACCGTCAACGCCGTCGCGCACGTCAAGGCGGCGAAGGAGGCGGGCGCCGACGGCATCCTCCTGATGCCGCCCTACCTGACCGAGGCCGGACAGCGCGGCCTTGTCGAGCACATCAGCGCCGTCTGCGCTGCCACCGACCTCGGTGTCATCTACTACTCCCGCGCGAACGCCGTGCTCGGCACCGACGCCCTCGAGCAGGCGTGCGCCCGCAACGAGAACCTCGTCGGCTTCAAGGACGGCGTCGGCTCCATCGAGCAGATGACCCGCACGTACGCCCAGCTCGGCGACCGTCTCGTCTACGTCGGCGGCCTGCCCACCGCGGAGATGTTCGCCCTGCCGCTGCTCCAGCTCGGCGTGACCACCTACAGCTCGGCGATCTTCAACTTCGTGCCCCAGTTCGCGCTCGACTTCTACGCCGCGGTGCGCCGCCAGGACCAGGTCGCGGTCTACGCGATGCTCAACGACTTCGTCATCCCGTACACCAAGATCCGCGACCGCGAGTCCGGCTACGCGGTGTCGATCGTCAAGGCCGGCCTCGCCGCTGTCGGCCGCCCGGCCGGGCCGGTGCGCCCGCCGCTGTCCGACCTGCTCGACGCCGAGCGCGATGAGCTCCAGACCCTCGTGGACAAGGTGTCAGGCTCGAAGGCCTGAGCCCGACCGTCCGCACGCGCACCACAGCAACGAGAGGAACCCATGTCCGACCTCGCCACCTCGATCACTGCCACCTCAATTCTGGCGGGCACCGACTCCGAGCAGCCCGACGTCGCCGCCGCCACCAAGGCCGCCGCCGAGGCCTTCGCCGCCTACCGCGCCACCACCCCCGAGGAGCGGAGCGCCTTCCTGGAGGCGGTCGCGGCCGAGATCGAGGCCGACAAGGACGCGATCATCCGGGAGGCGGTCCGCGAGAGCGGGCTGCCCGAGGGGCGGATCACCGGCGAGGTCGGCCGGACCACCGGTCAGCTGCGGATGTTCGCCGGCGTCGTCGGCCAGGGCGACCACCTCGGCGTGCGCATCGACCCGGCGCTGCCGGACCGTACGCCCCTCCCGCGCGCCGACATCCGTCAGCGAATGGTCCCGCTCGGCCCGGTCGCGGTCTTCGGGGCCAGCAACTTCCCGTTGGCCTTCTCCACCGCGGGCGGCGACACCGCCTCGGCGCTTGCTGCCGGCTGCCCCGTCGTCGTGAAGGGCCACCCCGCCCACCCGGTCACCGGCACCCTCGTCGCCCGCGCGATCAGCCGCGCCGTCGAGAAGTCCGGCCTGCCCGCCGGCACGTTCTCCTTCGTCCTCGGTGGGATCGAGACCGGCCAGGAGCTGGTGGCCGACCCGCGCATCGCCGCGGTCGGCTTCACCGGCTCGCGTGGCGGGGGCCTCGCCCTCGTCCGCGCTGCCGCAGAGCGCGAGGTCCCGATCCCGGTCTACGCCGAGATGTCGTCGATCAACCCCGTCGTCGTGCTGCCCGGCGCGCTCGAGGGTGACGTCGCCGCGCTCGCCCAGGCGTACGTCGGCAGCCTGACGCTCGGCTCCGGCCAGTTCTGCACCAACCCGGGCCTGCTCTTCCTGCCGTCCGGCGAGCGGGGCGACGCGTTCCTGCGCGCGGCCGGTGAGGCCGTCAGCGGCGCCGCGGGTCAGCAGATGCTCACGCCCGCCATCGCCGACGCGTACGCCAGCGGCACCGCCAGCCTGCGCGGCACCGAGGGCATCCGCGTCGTCGGCGAGGGCTCCGCAGCCGGCGAGCACGCTCCCGCACCGGTGGTCTACGAGGCACCCGCCGAGCTGCTCGCGATCGACGACAGCACCGTGACCGACGAGGTGTTCGGCGCCGCCGGCGTCGTGGTGCGGTACGACGACGTGGCCGCCCTGCTGCCGCGGCTCGAGGCCCTCGAGGGCCAGCTCACCGCCACCGTCCACGCGACCGACAGCGACGTCGAGGACGCGTCCGCGCTCCTGCCGGTCCTCGAGCTCAAGGCCGGCCGGGTCCTCTTCAACGGCTGGCCGACGGGTGTCGAGGTCGGCCACGCGATGGTCCACGGCGGTCCCTACCCGGCGACGTCAGACTCGCGCAGCACCAGCGTCGGCAGCCTCGCCATCGAGCGCTTCCAGCGTCCGGTCGCCTACCAGGACGTGCCGGCAGCGCTGCTCCCCGCCGCCGTCCGTGACGACAACCCCTGGGGCCTGCGCCGCCGCCTCGACGGAGAGCTCGAGTGAGCGCTGGAGTGAACGCCACGATCGCCAGGGTCGACGTCGTCCCGGTCGCCGGGCACGACTCGATGCTGCTCAACCTCAGCGGCGCCCACGGCCCGTTCTTCACCCGCAACATCGCGATCGTCACCGACTCCGAGGGACGCGAGGGCCTCGGCGAGGTGCCCGGCGGCGAGGCGATCCGGCAGACGATCACCGACGCGGCCGAGATCCTCGTCGGCCAGCCGGTCGCGACGTTCCGCACCCTGCTGCGTCGAGTCGCTGCGGCGTACGCCGACCGCGACGCCGGTGGACGTGGTCTGCAGACCTTCGACCTCCGCACCACGATCCACGCGGTGACGGCGCTCGAGTCGGCGCTGCTCGACCTGTCCGGTCAGGCGCTCGGCGTGCCCGTCGCCGAGCTGCTCGGCGAGGGCCAGCAGCGGAGGAGCGTGCCGATGCTCGGCTACCTGTTCTACGTCGGCGACCCCGACCGCACCGACCTGCCCTACCTCCGCGAACAAGGCGGCGCCGACGACTGGGAGAAGGTCCGGCGCGAGGAGGCGATGACCCCGGAGGCGGTCGTCCGCCTGGCCGAGGCCGCGCAGGCCCGATACGGCTTCGCCGACTTCAAGCTCAAGGGCGGCGTGCTGCCGGGCGAGGAGGAGGTCGCGGCCGTCACCGCGCTGCACGAGCGCTTCCCGGACGCGCGGATCACCCTCGACCCCAACGGCGGCTGGCTGCTCGAGGACGCGGTCCGCCTGCTGGCCGGGAAGGACGACGTCCTCGCCTACGCCGAGGACCCGTGCGGTGCCGAGGGCGGCTACTCCGGACGCGAGGTGATGGCGCAGTTCAAGCGCCGCACCGGACTGCGCACGGCCACCAACATGGTCGCCACCGACTGGCGCCAGATGGCCGACGCGGTGCGCACCAACGCCGTCGACATCCCGCTCGCCGACCCGCACTTCTGGACGATGGCGGGCTCCGTCCGGGTCGCCCAGCTCTGCCACGACTTCGGCCTGACGTGGGGCTCGCACTCCAACAACCACTTCGACGTCTCGCTGGCGATGTTCACCCAGGTCGGCGCGGCCGCCCCGGGCGAGATCACCGCGCTCGACACGCACTGGATCTGGCAGGACGGCCAGGGCCTGACGCGGGAGCCGCTGCAGATCCGCGGCGGCGCCATCGAGGTCCCCGACACCCCGGGCCTCGGCGTCGAGCTCGACCGCGACCGGCTGGCGCAGGCGCACGAGCTCTACCTCGAGCACGGGCTCGGTGCCCGCGACGACGCGGTCGCCATGCAGTACCTCGTCGACGACTGGACGTTCGACCCCAAGCGCCCCTGCCTCGTCCGATGACGGTGCGCTGAGGTTCCGCTCGACCCGTCCTGACGGCCGACGCATGAAGCCCGGACAGCCGGGAACGGGCAGGGATGACCGATCTCGGATTCCTGCTGGCGCGCCATGGCTACGACGCCGTGGCCCGTGACCGCACCGCCCACGGCGGGGCGGACACCTACATCTCCCGGCTGCTCGGACGCCGCACCGTGGTCCTGGGCGACCCCGACGGCGCCCGCGCGTTCTACGACGAGTCCCTGGCGCGCCGCGCGGGAGCGGTCCCACCGCCCCTCGCGTGGCTGCTCTTCGGGCGCGGTGCCGTGCACGGGATGGACGGCACCGAGCACCGGGACCGCAAGCGGCTGCTCCTCGACGTGCTGGACCCCGACGGGCTGCACTCGCTCGTCGACGAGGTGCGCGGCGCGCTCATCACCCGCGCCGGCGGCTGGGTCGGGCGGGAGGTCGACCTGCACCGCGAGCTGGTGAGCGTCTACGGCGCGGCGACCCTGCACTGGGCCGGACTCGACGTCACCCGCCGCGAGGCCGAGCTCGTCGGTCGGCGGTTGGCCGAGATCGTCGACGGGTTCGGCTTCGCCGGGCGGGCGTACGTCCGCGGCTGGCGCGCCCGACGGTGGGCCGAACGTTGGGCCCGGACCGCGGTCCGCGACGCGCGCGACGGGCGGACGAGCCCCGTGGCCGGCAGCGCCCTGCAGATGATCGCCGCCACCGACCTCGACGAGCGCCAGGCAGCCGTCGAGCTGCTCAACGTGCTGCGCCCGACGGTCGCCGTCAGCTGGCTGGGTTGCTTCGCCGGGCTCGCACTGGCGTCGGTGCCCGCGGAGGAGCGGGCGCGCTTGGTGCCGCAGGAGGCGGTGCACGAGCGGTACGCCTTCGCGCAGGAGGTGAGACGTACCTCTCCCTTCGTGCCCGCACTCACCGCGCTGGCCGTCCGCGGGGCGGAGGTCTCGGGAGTTCGGGTGCGCGCGGGCGACCGGCTCCTGCTCGACGTCATCGGGATCGACCACCTCGAGAGCCGCTGGCCGGCACCGCGCCTGTTCGACGCCGACCGCTTCCTCGACCACGACGAGGTCGCGGCGGAGTCCGCCTTCGACCTCGTGCCGCAAGGAGGCGGGCACCCGTCCGGCCACCGCTGCCCGGGTGAGTCCCTGACCCTGCGCCTGCTGTCCGAGACGATCCGGGTCCTGGCAGGCCTGGACCTCGAGGTCACCCCGGGTGCGGCCGACCCGACGCGCATGCCGACCCTGCCGGTGGGGATCGACCGCGTCCGGGTCGAGCGCCCCACGCGGGAGTGGCCCGACCCCGCATGGGTCGCCCCCGCTCGGGCACTGGGGTGACATGACGAACCGATCCACCACCGACGGAGAGTCCACGAGCGAGGAGCGGGAGCGGACAGCGCCCGCGCCCGACGCCCCGGGCAAGCCCGACTCGCCCGGTGACATCGCCAAGCCGACGTGGGGCTACTCCCTGCGCAAGACCGTGCGCGAGTTCATGGACGACGAGTGCACCGACCTCGCGGCCGCGCTGACCTACTACTCGGTGCTGGCGATGTTCCCCGGCGCGATCGCGATGCTCTCGCTGGTGGGCCTCGTGAGCCAGCCGCAGCAGACCGTCGACACGCTCCTGCAGATCCTGCGTGACATCGGTGCCTCGTCGGCGGCCGACACCCTCGAGCCGACGCTCACCGACCTCGCGGGGAGCCAGGGTGCCGGGTTCGCCCTCGTCATCGGCCTCGCGACCGCCTTGTGGTCGGCCTCGGGCTACGTCGGCGCCTTCGGCCGCGGGATGAACCGCATCTACGAGATCGACGAGGGACGGCCGATCTGGAAGCTCCGCCCGACGATGCTCCTCGTCACCCTTATCACCGTCGTGCTCGCCGCCCTCGTCGCCGTCGGCCTCGTGCTGACCGGCCCCGCCGCGGAGGCCGTGGGCAGCGCGATCGGGCTGGAGTCCGCGGCCGTGACGGCCTGGAGCATCGCCAAGTGGCCGGTGCTGCTGCTCGTCGTGGTGCTCATCGTCGCCCTGCTCTACTACGCCACCCCCAACGTGGAGCAACCCAAGTTCCGCTGGATCAGCGTCGGCGCGATCGTCGCCATCGTGGTGTGGGTGATCGCGTCGGCCGCGTTCGGCTTCTACGTGGCGAACTTCTCCAGCTACGACAAGACGTACGGCTCGCTCGCCGGCGTCATCGCGTTCCTGCTGTGGCTGTGGATCACCAACCTGGCCCTGCTCTTCGGTGCCGAGCTCGACGCCGAGCTCGAGCGGGGCCGTCAGCTCCAGGCAGGCATCGCGGCCGAGGAGGAGCTCCAGCTGCCTCCCCGCGACACCCGCAAGTCCGACAAGGCTGCGGCGAAGGAGCAGGAGGACATTGAGCGGGGGCGCAAGCTGCGCGAGTCGCAGGGACGACGCTCCTAGCTCACCGCTCCTAGCTCACCGCTCCGGGCTCACCGCTCCTGACTCATCAGGGGCGGTCGCGAGGAACGTGTCCACCTCGGCAGCCGTCGGCGCCGACTGCGGCCCACGCCGGGTGACCTTGATGGCGGCGGCCGCGTTCGCGCGACGGCAGCCCTCCACCCAGGGCGTACCGGCGGCCACCTCGGCCAGCAACGCACCGGTGTGGGTGTCGCCGGCGCCGTTGGTGTCGACCGGCGTCTGCGGGAACCCGGGGACGTACGTCGTCATGTCGGCGACGTGGACGGCGCAGCCCTCCGGCCCGTCGCGGACGATCGCGACCGCGTCGCCGCGCAGCAGGGGTGCGATCGCGGTGGTGAGCGCCGCGAGGTCGTCGGGCGCGTCCTGGTCGACGGCACGCAGGAGGTCCTCGGCCTCCTCGGCGTTGCTCGACCAGACGTCGGTCACCTCGAGCATCGCCGCGCGGACGTCGGCGTCGAGGCCCGCGAAGGCGGCCCCGGGGTCGAGCACCACGACCACGTCGGGGTGAAGGCTCGGCAGCCACGCGAGCAGCGGGTCGCGGGTGCTGTCGAGAGCGAGCGAGAAGCCGGTGACGCAGACCAGGTCGCCCGGGCCGGGCTGGGAGGTGTCGAGCGACGCGACGCTGATCCGGCGCTCGGCCCCGAGCGTGGTCACGAAGGTGCGCTCGGCGCTCGGCTCGACCATGACCACGCAGATCCCGGTGTCGAGGCCCTCGACCGGCTGCGCGGACGCGGCGATCCCCTCCCGGGCGAGCGCGTCACGGATGAGGTCGCCGTGCGGACCGGTGCCGTGCGCGCCGGCGTGCACGCAGTCGGCCCCGAAGCGCGCGGCCGCGACGAGCACGGTCACCGCCCCACCGGCGTAGTCGGTCGCGGAGGCGGCCATCACGTTCTGCCCGCGGTCCGGGAGGTCCGGGACCTCGACGACCACGTCCACGAGGGCCTGGCCGGTGTGGATCACCCGGCTCACGGGGCTCCTCGCAGCACCTCGTCGGTCGTGGCCAACGTGATCTGCGGCGGGTAGAGCGCCATCACGTCCATCGCGGCCCGGTGGTTGTCCGGCGTCGAGCCGGCGCACGCGTCGGTCACGACGGTGATGGTCGCCCCGGCGTCGGCGGCCGCGAGCGCCGTCGACACGACGCAGCAGTCGGTGCTCACCCCGGCCAGCACCAGGTGGGGGAGCGGCCCGGTGACGGCCGCGAGCTCGGGCCCCCACTTGCCGAAGGTCGGCAGCGAGACCACCGTGTCCGTCAGCCCCTGTGCCTCGGGCACGAGGTCGAGCAGCGGGTCGTCGTGGGGCACGTCGGCGAACGGCCACGCGTCGAGGTAGGCCCGCCAGCTGCCCTGCGCCTCACGGGCGGGCACCCAGCGCGTGACCACGGTGCGCCCGCCCGCGGCGGAGGCGAGTCGTCGTACGGGCTCCACGATGTCGGGGAACATCGGCGACCCCCACTCGCTGTCCGGGGAGGCGAAGATCCGCTGCGGGTCGATGACGACCAGCCAGGCGTCGGCGTGCATGTGGCCAGCCTGTCAGAGCCGGGGGCGGGGTCGCTCAGCGGCGCGGGCACCGGACTGTGCACCCGAGATTCGGACTTCGCGGTCGAGATCTCGGCCGACAAGTGGGGCGGTCACCGGATATCCGGTGACCGCCGGTTCGACGCGCCCCCCAGACAGACATCAGCGGCCGCCGGTCCCCCGACCGGCAGCCGCTGATGGGCACGAGGGAAGCAGAGGGGATCTACTTCACCTCGGCACGCAGGACCGCGCGCAGGCCGATGGCCAGCGGGATCCAGAGCCACACGATCGTCGTGACGGCCAGCTGCTGCCAGTACTCCGTCGTCATCGAGCTGTCGAAGAGCCGGGTCGTGGCGTAGTTGACGTCGACCCACGGCTGCAGGTCGCGGAACCACTCCTGGAAGGCGGCGAGCGCTCCAAGGGCTGCGGGCAGCACCAGGGAGTAGACGAAGTAGCCGACGATCGCGGCGGCCGAGCTGCGGAGCAGGACTCCGAGCGTGAAGCCGATGAGCATGCCCAGGACGTTGGCGAGCACGATCTGTCCGAACTCCGTGACCGAGACGTTCCAGACCGGGTCCAGGCCGGTGATCGCCGAGCCGACCAGGTTGCCGACCGCGCCGACCGCCAGGGCGAGGAACATCGAGGCGACACCGATGGCGAGGGTGACGATCATCTTGGCCGTGATCACCCGGCCTCGCCAGGGCACCAGCGTGTACGTCGTCAGGCCGGTCCGCTGGCTGTACTCGCTGGTCACCGACAGCAGGCCGATGATCGGCAGGATCACCGACAGGGGGAAGCCGATCGCGCTGGAGAACGTCTCCTGGTCGATGGCGGAGTCGGGAGCCCACAGGATGACCGCTGCGGTGGCGAGGACGGCCACGATGCCGACGCTCGCCATGAGCCAGAAGCCCGCGCGGGTGTCGAACATCTTGCGCAGCTCCACGCCGGCCAGGCGGGTCATCGGGATCGGCTTGACCGTCCGTGGCGCGGCGGCCGCGTCCGGCGTACGAGCCGGGGGCCGCGAGGCGTGGGCCGGGCTGGGGGTCTGGGTCGCGGTGGTCATGCTGCTGCTCCTTCACGAGCGGTCTCGGCGGTGAGCTCGAGGAACATCTCCTCCAGGCCGGCGCCGTCGGCGGCGCGCAGCTCGCGCAGGACGACTCCGGCACGGTGTGCCGTCTCGCCCACGAGCTCGGGGTCGGCGTCGGCGCGCAGGCCGCCGTCGATGGGGGTGGTGACGACCGACGCCTCGTGCAGGGCACGGGCGAGGCGGTCGACGTCGGCGGTGCGGACGAGGGTGCCGGCGGCGGCGAGGAGCTCGGCCTTGCTGCCCTGGGCCACGATGCGGCCCTGGCCGATGACCACGAGGTCGTCGGCGATCACCTCGATCTCGTGGAGCAGGTGCGACGAGAGCAGCACGGTGCCACCCTGGTCGGCGAAGCCGCGGAGCAGGTCGCGCATCCAGCGGATGCCGGCCGGGTCGAGGCCGTTGGCGGGCTCGTCGAGGATCAGCACCTGCGGGTCGCCGATGAGGGCGGTCGCGATGCCGAGGCGCTGACGCATGCCGAGGGAGTAGTTGCGGACCCGGCGCTCGGACTCGTCGGCGGTGAGCCCGACGCGGGCGAGGGTCTCGCCGACCCGGGACTTCGGCAGGCCCATCGTCTGCGCGGCGATCGCCAGGATCTCGCGGCCGGTGCGCCCGGCGTGCTGCGCGGAGGCGTCCAGCAGGACGCCGACCTCGAGGCCGGGGTTGACGAGGTCGCGGTAGTCGCGGCCGGTGATGGTGACGTGACCGGTGCTGGGCCGGGTGAGTCCCACCATGATGCGCATGGTGGTGGACTTGCCGGCGCCGTTGGGGCCGAGGAAGCCGGTCACCCGACCGGTCGCGGCCGTGAAGGAGACGTTGTCGACGGCTGTGAAGTGGCCGTACTGCTTGGTGAGGTGCTCGACGCTGATCATGGGTCCAACCCTCGTGGCGCAGGGGCACCCGGCACATCGGGGACGGCACCCCGCCGGCCCCTGAGGACGACCCTGAGAAACCCCGCACCGGGACCCCGGGGTGCGGATGGGCGGAGTTGGGCCCGAGCGGGGACAATGGACGGGTGAGTCAGCCCACCACGCAGCGTCCGCCCCAGGTCAGCCTGGCCTCGGGCATCGTCATGTTCTCCTCGGTGGTGGTCCTCCTGACCGCGTGGGAGCGGGTCACCTCGCTCGGCTCGCTCGAGACGCAGGACGCGATCCGCGGCGTCCTCGCCGACGCGCCCTTCTCGTCGCTCGGGCTCACCGTGTCGAGCACGACCGAGCTGCTGCGGGTCTCGTGCATGGTCGCTGCGGCGTGCGCGTGCGCGACCGCGATCCTCGGCTGGTACGTCCGCACGCCCGACCGGCCCGCGCGCCTGGGCCTGACCTTGTTCGCGGTCGTCGTCTTCGTCACCGGCATCCCCGCGGGCGGCCTGGCCGGCTCGTTCGTCGCCGCCGGTGCGGCGATGCTCTGGATGCAGCCCGCCCGCGAGTGGTTCGCCACCGGCCGCTGGACGCCGCCCGCCCCGGCGCCGTCCAAGGACGCCGGGCGCGCCGACCGGGATGCCTCCGGACAGGCCGACCCCTGGGGCCGGCCGCCCGCCGGCAGCGATGCGCCGTCCGCGCCGCCGTCCGAGCCGCCGTCCACTCCGTCCGACACGTCACCGACCGTCCCGCCGCCTGCCAGCCGGCCCTTCGGCGAGCCCGGGCCGCCCGCCCAGCAGCACCCCGTCGGTCGGCCCGCCGAGTCGCCGTACGGGCAGGCCTATCCGCCCCGACCCGACCAGCGCCAGCCCGCGCCGGCGCCGTACGCCGCCCACCCCGCGCGAGACTGGCAGCGCCGCCAGCTGCTCCAGGCCCGACCGGGCGCGATGGTCGCGGCGTTCGTGATCACGGTCGTCACGGCCGGCGGGCTGCTCGGGCTCTCGCTCCTGTGGCTGGCGATCGCGGGCTTCTCGCCGGACTTCCTGCGCAGCGTCATGGAGCAGCAGCAGCCCGAGATGCTCGACGACGGCCTCAGCCTCGAGCAGGTGCGCACGACCGTGCTCGCGCTGGCGGGCGTGTTCGTCGTGTGGTGCGTCCTGGCGCTGGTGCTGGCCGGCTTCGCGATGGCCCGCCGCGAGTGGGCGCGCCGCGGCCTGATGGTCAGCGCCGCCTTCAGCGCCGGTGCCTGCCTCGCCCTCGTGCTCAACACCCCGCTCGTCCTGCTGCCGGCCGCGGCCGCCGTGGCGACCGTCGTGTGCCTGCGCCGGGTGGAGGTGCGGCGCTGGTTCCAGCTCGACCCGCGCTGAGCCTCGTCCTCCTCCCGCTCGTCGACGGCGGTGCCGACGGCAGACGTGGTGAGATGGGCGCATGAGCGACCCGACGCACCAGCCCTACGGCCAGGACCCCTACGGCCAGCAGCCGGGTGGACAGCCCTACCCCTACGGACAGCAGTCGCCCTACGGCCAGCAGCCCTATGGCCAGCAGCCGGGTGGCGACCGGCGCCCCGGCACCGTGACCGCCGCTGCCTGGATCACCATCGTCCTCTCGGCCATCACCGCGGCGCTGTTCGGGTTCACCGGCCTCGGCCTGTTCATCGCCCGCGACCAGGTGATCACCGAGATGGAGCGCGTCCCCGAGTTCCAGGACGCCAACATCGACGCCGACGCCGCCGTGGGCGTGCTGGTCGCCGTCATCCTGGGCCTGGTCGTCTGGGCGGTCATCGCCATCGTGCTGGCGGTCCTCGTCATGCGGCGGTCCAACGTCGCGCGGATCCTGCTCGTCATCTCCAGCGCCGTCGTGGCGCTGTTCTCGTTGCTCGGCGTGACCAGTGGTGTCTCCGCTGTCACGCTGGTCGCTGCCATCGCCGTGATCGTGCTGCTCTTCGTCGGCGGCGCGAGCGCCTGGTTCAAGGGCGTCCCGTCCGGTGCCGGCGCCTACCCGGCCTACCCGGGCCAGTCGGGTGACCCCTACGGCAACTCGTACGGCTCGCAGCCCGGCCAGCCGACGTCGCCGCAGTACCCGCCGCCGCCGAGCAGCACGCCCTACGGCCAGGACGACCCCTACGGCCAGGCGGGCCAGGACGACCCGTACGGCCAGGCCGGTCAGGGTGGCCAGGACAACCCGTACGGTCAGCCGCGGCCGAGCGACGAGGGCGGTTCCGAGCACCCGCCGCGGGACTACCCCGGGCGCTGACCTCCCCGATCACGAGGGGCCCGTCCCGAAGTGAATTGAGGTCAGTTCAGCCCGCGGGGCACCGGCGTCAGCGCGACAGGTCCGCGGCGGCGAGCCGTCGTACGCCCTCGCCGATCACGTCGCGCTCCTTGCAGAACGCCCACCGCACGAGCTGGCGACCGGCCTCCCGGTCGTCGTAGAACCCCTGCGTGGGGATCGCGACGACGCCGGCGACCTCGGGCAGCGCGAGGCAGAACGCGCGTCCGTCGGGCCAGCCGAGGTGGCTGACGTCGGTCGTCGCGAAGTAGGTGCCCTCCGGCACGCGCGGCACCAGCCCGGCGGCGGTGAGCCCGTCGCAGAGCAGGTCGCGGCGGGCCTGCAGGTCGCGGGCGAGCTCGCGGGGCCAGTCGGGCTCGTGGTCGAGCGCGTGGGCGACGGCGGGCTGGAGAGGGGAGCCCGAGGTGAAGGTGAGCCACTGCTTGGCCGCGAGGACGGCCTGGACGAGCGGCTCCGGACCGGTCGCCCAGCCGACCTTCCAGCCGGTGAAGCTGTAGGACTTGCCGGCGCTCGAGAGCGTCAGGGTGCGCTCCCACATCCCCGGGAGGGTGGCGACCGGGACGTGGCCCTCGGTCGAGCGGGCGTCGTCGAAGACCAGGTGCTCGTAGACCTCGTCGGTCACCACGATGACGTCGTGCTGGATCGCGAGGTCGGCGACGACCTGGAGCTCGTCGCGGGTCAGGACGGTGCCGGTGGGGTTGTGGGGCGTGTTGAGCAGGATCAGCCGGGTGTCGTCGGTGACCGCGGCCCGCAGCTCGTCGAGGTCCGGGCGGAAGTCGGGCGCCCGGAGCGTCACGGGTCGCCGCCGGGCACCGCACATGTCGAGCATCGCGACGTAGGAGTCGTAGTAGGGCTCGAGCACCACGACCTCGTCGCCCGGGTCGACCAGCGCGAGGAGCGCGGCCGCGACCGCCTCGGTGCATCCGGTCGTGACGACGACCTCGCGGTCGGGGTCGGGCTCGAGCCCGTAGTGTCGCTGCTGGTGTCGCGAGATGGCGGCGCGGAGAGCAGGTACGCCGATGCCGGGGGCGTACTGGTTGGCTCCCGCCTCCAGCGCGGCCTCGGCCGCCGCCACCACGGACGCCGGCCCGTCCACGTCGGGGAAGCCCTGGCCGAGGTTGATCGCGCCGGTCCGGACCGCGAGCGCCGACATCTCGCTGAAGACGGTCGGCGGGATGTGGGCCAGGCGGGCGGCGAGGGGCTTCGCGGTGGGCACGGGCCCACGCTACCCAGCGCGAGCGGGCGGCCGGGCGCCACTAGGGTCGGTGCCGTGACCACCGACGCGACCCTCGCTGCCGACATCGACGCTGCCTGCCGCCTCACGGGGGAGTTCACGCTCCGCTCGGGGCAGGTGGCTGACACCTACTTCGACAAGTACCTCTTCGAGGCGCAGCCGGCCCTGCTCGACCGCGTGGCCGCCCGGATGGTCGAGCTGCTCCCGGAGGGGACGGAGCTGCTCGGCGGCCTCGAGCTCGGTGGCATCCCGATCGCGACCATGGTGTCGGCGAAGACCGGGCTGCCGGCACTGTTCGTGCGCAAGAAGGCCAAGGAGTACGGCACCGCCAAGCTGGCCGAGGGGCCGGACGTCGCCGGCCGGAGGGTCACGATCATCGAGGACGTGATCACCACGGGCGGAGCGGTCCGCGACGCCACGCGTGCGCTGCGGGAGCTCGGCGCGACCGTCGAGGTCGTCGTCTGCGCCATCGACCGTTCGCCGGAGGGCGAGGACCCGCTGGCCGACGTCGGTCTCGAGGTGCGGTCGGTGCTGACCCGGGCCGACCTCGACGCCGCGCGCGGCTGAGGCCGACGCCGCTCGCGGTCGGGGGCTGACGCCGGGCGGGGAGGGTCAGTCGACGTCGCGGCCCATGATGTCGCGGTCGGGGCCACCGTCCTGCGGACCGATCTCGGCACCGGCGGCGTGGGTGCGCTTGTGGCGCCACCACTCGATGACGACCGGGACCACCGAGAAGGCCAGGATCACGATGATCAGCTTGTCGATGCTCTCGCCGAGCGTCGGGAACGCGTCACCCAGGAAGAAGCCGAGCAGGCAGATCGACACCACCCACATGACCGCGCCGATCAGGCTCCACAGGAAGAACCGGTGCCGCTCCATCCGGGTCACCCCGGCCACCACGGTGATGTAGGTCCGCACGAACGGGACGAAGCGGCCGATGACCAGTGCCTTGTTGCCGTGGCGGTCGAAGAACGCGGTCGTCTGGTCGAAGTACTTGCGCTTGATGATCCGGCCGTCGCGCTCGTAGAGCGGCTGCCCGATCTTGCGCCCGATCTCGTAGCCGACCACGTTGCCGAGGAACGCGGCGACGGTCAGCGCTGACATCGCGATGAGCAGCTCGACGATGGGAGGACCCGGGAACAGGTCGAGCTGGCCGGTGGCGATGAAGAGGCCGATCGCGAACAGGAGCGTGTCGCCGGGCAGGATCGGGAAGAACAGCCCGCACTCGACGAAGACGATCAGCAGGCTGATCCAGAACAGCGCCGTGCCGAAGCGGTCGAGCAGCCAGTTGGGGTCCATCCAGTCGATGCCGAGGAGCATCGGCTGGATGCCCGAGGTCAGGATGGACTGCAGGTCCCACAGCGTGCTCACGCGTGCCACCCTAACGGCGGACTCCCCGCCTCCACGCTTCGTCGCTGCTGCCTAGGGTGCTGCCATGCAGGACGAGGAGCGGGCGCCGTACGACCCGATGCCGCACGGTCCGCCCGAGGTGGGAGTGGGTCCGTGGGACGGACCGTGGCCCGAGGGCGAGCACTGGGACCCCGAGCTGCTGCGGGACGGTGATCGCCGCAACGTGGTGGACCGCTACCGCTACTGGACGATGGCGGCGATCGTCGCCGACCTCGACACCCGCCGGCACGGCTTCCACGTCGCGATCGAGAACTGGCAGCACGACTTCAACATCGGCACGATCGTGCGGACCGCCAACGCCTTCCTCGCCGCGGAGGTGCACATCGTCGGCAACCGCCGCTGGAACCGCCGCGGCGCGATGGTGACCGACCGCTACCAGCACGTACGGCACCACCCGGACGCCGCCAGCCTGGCGTCGTACCTCCATGCCGTCCCGGCCGACGAGGGCGGACCGGTACGGCTGCTCGGCATCGACAACCTGCCCGGGTCGCTCCACCTCGAGACGATGGAGCTGCCGCGACGCGTGTGCTTCCTCTTCGGCCAGGAGGGCCCCGGGCTGTCGGAGTCGGCGCGCGAGATCTGCGACGGCACCTTCTCGATCGCCCAGTTCGGCTCGACCCGGTCGATCAACGCCAGCTCGGCGGCGGCGATCGCGATGCACAGCTGGGTGCGCGAGCACGCCGACCTGAGCGGCGACGACGCCTGGCGCGGCTGACGCCCGCCCATCCGGACGCCCGACCGGGCCCGGGATGTCCCCACGGCACCCCGGACCCGGCTCCTCCCAAGGTCGAGCGGCGGTCGCCCGCCTGTACGTCAACCTAGGCCTGACGAGGGGGGAACGCCAGCCCCGGGAGGGTGCAGCCACCCTCCCCCTGCCACCGGCTGCCACCCGCTTGTCACGTGGTGAGACGACCGGTCACGCCGGGGCGGACCCGCGGGTAGCCACTAGGGTTGTGAGCGCCTGCCTGACCGCTTCAGAGGAGATCTCCAGATGCCCATCGCCACTCCCGAGGTGTACGCACAGATGCTGGACGCCGCGAAGGAGAAGTCCTTCGCCTACCCGGCCATCAACGTGTCGTCCTCCCAGACCCTCAACGCCGCGCTCAAGGGCTTCGCCGACGCCGGCTCCGACGGCATCATCCAGGTCTCGACCGGCGGCGCGGAGTACCTGTCCGGCCCGTCGGTGAAGGACATGGTCACCGGCTCCGTCGCCTTCGCGGCCTACGCCGCCGAGGTCGCGAAGAACTACCCGGTCAACATCGCGCTCCACACCGACCACTGCCCCCAGGACAAGCTCGACGGCTTCGTCCGCCCGCTGCTCGACATCTCGGCCGAGCGCGTGGCCCGCGGCGAGGCGCCGCTCTTCCAGTCGCACATGTGGGACGGCTCGGCCGTGCCCCTCGACGAGAACCTCCAGATCGCCGAGGACCTGCTGGCCCGCTGCGCCGCGGCCCACGTGATCCTCGAGATCGAGGTCGGTGTCGTCGGCGGCGAGGAGGACGGCGTCGCCAACGAGATCAACGACCAGCTCTACACCACCCCCGAGGACGCCATCGCCACCATCAAGGCGCTCGGTGCCGGCGACCGCGGTCGCTACATGACCGCCCTGACCTTCGGCAACGTGCACGGCGTCTACAAGCCCGGCAACGTCAAGCTCCGCCCGGAGATCCTCAAGTCCGCGCAGGAGGCCGCCGCCTCGGAGCTCGGCCTCGGCTCCGACGCGCGTCCGTTCGACCTCGTCTTCCACGGCGGGTCGGGCTCGACCGCGCAGGAGATCAGCGACGCCGTCGACTTCGGCGTGGTGAAGATGAACGTCGACACCGACACCCAGTACGCCTTCACCCGCCCGGTCGCGGCGCACATGTTCGCCAACTACGACGGCGTGCTGAAGGTCGACGGCGAGGTCGGCAACAAGAAGCAGTACGACCCGCGCGCCTGGGGCAAGGCCGGCGAGGCCGGCATGGCCGCGCGCATCGTCGAGGCCTGCGAGAACCTCCGCTCCGCCGGGACGTCGCTCGCCGGCTGACCCAGCCATGGGCGGTGCGTGAGGGGGATTCCGGTCGGCTGGGATCCCCCTCTGCCACCGCCGGCCCGGGAGTCGTGCCCCCGACACACCGCGAGCGGTGCGAGAGGAGGACTCCCGTGGTCGGAAGTCCCCCTGACGCACCGCTCGTGGTGACGGCGGTGGTGCCGTACGCCGCTAGCGCGCCGCCGCGTTGCCCCGGATGTCGTCCGGGTCGCCGTAGGGGTCCTCGTGCGTGTCGTGCTCGGCGAGGTCCTTCTGCACGCGCGGGTCGTCGGCGTCGGCGAAGTAGTCGAACGCGATGGTCTCGTCGCGCCCGTTGGACACCTTCGTCGCGTTGAGCACCGCGCTGAGCACGACCGTGAGCACGACGTTGATGGTGAACGCCGTCATCGCGATGTAGCCCATCTCGCCGATGCCCGGGATCATCCCGAGCGAGCCGCCGAAGTGCTTGCCGGTCAGCGGGTTGATCACCTGGTAGGCCTCGATCGTGCCGTAGACCATGCCGGCCGCCCAGCCCACGAGGAGGGCGTAGCGGTGGAACCAGCGGGTGAAGAGGCTGAACACCACGGCCGGGAACGTCTGCAGGATCCAGATGCCGCCGAGGAGCTGGAAGTTGATCGCGTTCTGCTTGTCGAGCGTGAGCACGAAGATCAGGGCGAACGCCTTCACGAGCAGCGACATCAGCTTGGAGACCTTGGCCTCCTGCGCCGGGGTCGCGTCCTTGTTCAACCACTCCTTGTAGATGTTGCGGCTGAACGTGTTGGCCGCGGCGATCGACATGATCGCGGCCGGCACGAGGGCACCGATGGCGATGGCGGCGAAGGCCACGCCGGCGAACCACGCCGGGAACATGTCCTCGAACAGCTGCGGGATCACCAGCTG
This sequence comes from Nocardioides sp. GCM10028917, assembly GCF_042666175.1. Classification (NCBI taxonomy): domain Bacteria; kingdom Bacillati; phylum Actinomycetota; class Actinomycetes; order Propionibacteriales; family Nocardioidaceae; genus Nocardioides; species Nocardioides sp. GCM10028917. The sequence goes on along the minus strand of NZ_JBHTFL010000007.1, from coordinate 417,447 downwards.
TGCGTTGGGCTCGCCGTCCAGCCCGATGGGCTGCGTGCCCGCCGCGATCGCCACCCAGCCGAGCAGCGCCAGCAGGCCCAGCACGAAAGAGTACGCCGGCAGGATGGCGGCGTTGCGGCGGATCGTGTTGCGCGAGTTGGACGACAGCGAGGCCGTCACGGAGTGCGGGTACATGAACAGCGCCATCGCCGACCCGAGGGCGAGGGTGGCGTACGCCCAGTACTGGCCGACACCCGGGATGAAGGCCCCGGTGGGCTTGCCGGTGACCTCGTTGGTGGTCTCCATCTTGTCCTGCGCGGCGCCGAAGATGGCGTCCCAGCCGCCCACCTGGCCGGGCAGGTAGACGATCGCCACGATGATGACGAGGTAGATGAGGATGTCCTTGACGAACGCGATGACCGCCGGCGCCCGGAGTCCGCTCGAGTAGGTGTAGGCCGCGAGCAGGGCGAAGGCGATGAAGAGCGGTGCGTCCTTGGCGATGATGCTGTCGCCGCCGCCGAGGCCGGCCACCTCGAGCACCGCCTGGATGCCGACGAGCTGCAGCGCGATGTAGGGCATCGTCGCCACGAAGCCGGTCACCGCGACGGCGAGCGACAGCCCGCGGTCGTCGTACCTGCCCCGGACGAAGTCGGCGGTCGTGACGTAGCCGTGCCGGTGGCTCACCGACCACAGCCGAGCCATGAAGATGAAGATGATCGGGTAGAGCACGATCGTGTAGGGCACCGCGAAGAAGCCCGCCACCGCGCCGGTGGCGAACATCGCCGCAGGGACCGCGACGAACGTGTACGCCGTGTAGAGGTCGCCGCCGAGCAGGAACCACGTGATCCAGGTGCCGAACTTGCGTCCGCCCAGGCCCCACTCGTCGAGGGACTCCATGGAGTCGGCGCGCATGAAGCGGCTGGCCATGAAGCCGGCCACCGTCACGATCAGGAACAGGACGATCAGCACCGCAAGGGCGACGCCGTTGACGCCGCCGGTGTCGGCGGCCAGGAGGGTGACCTCGGGTGTCATCGGTCCTCACCGACCTTGTGGGAGGTCAGGCCGCGGGCCGAGAGCGTGAGCCGATAGGCCGCGAAGGTCAGGGCGGAGCAGATGAAGACCCAGAGGAACTGGTACCAGAAGAAGAAGGGGAAGCCCCACAGCTCGGGCGCGTCCTTGCTGTAGGACGGCACCCACAGGAGGGCGATGATGGGGATCGCGAGCAGGACGGCAGCGAGCGCCATCTTGCCCTTGTCGGTCGGGGGGACGCCCGCTTCGGGGCGCGACTGAGGTGGTGTGTTCCCGGAATTCACCCGCGCGACCCTACTCGCGCGGTGACGACCGTCACCCCTCCCCCGGGGTGTCGCGACCAGCGGTCGGTCTGACGCGCCGAGCGGTCAGGCGTCGGCCAGCAGCTCGTCGGCCGCGGCCGGGCTCGAGTCGCGGAGGAAGGTCGAGCACCGCTCCCACTCGTCGGTCTCGCCGATCGCCCGGGCAGCGAGGGCGAGGAGCGCGAGCGAGCGCAGGAAGCCGCGGTTGGGGTCGTGCTCCCACGGCACCGGTCCGTGGCCCTTCCAGCCGTTGCGGCGCAGCCGGTCGAGGGAGCGGTGGTAGCCGACGCGGGCGTAGGCGTAGACCGTCACGTCGTCGGCGCCCGCGTCCTGCGCCTGCTGCGCCAGGGCCGCCCAGGCGGCCGGGGAGTCCGGGTGACGGCGTACGACGGCCGCGGGGGAGTCGCCCCCGGCGAGCTCGGCGTCGGCGGGGTCGACGGGCAGGTGGGTGGGCGGGGGACCGGCGATCAGGTCGCCGCCGAAGGAACCGGAGGTCATGGGGCAACCCTAGGACCACCCCGGATGGGCGTCGGACAGACTTCCCCCATGGGCCAGACCTTCACGACCGAGATCCAGGCGCGCTACCGCGACATCAACCTCGCCGGTCACGTGGACAACGTCGAGGCGGTCCGGGTGCTCGACGAGGCGCGCTACGAGTTCCTCCGGTTCGCCCGCCTGCCGGGCCTGCCCGCCGAGGCGACCGGGCTGCTGCACGGCACCGACGCCGGCGTGTCCGAGCTGGTCGCCTCGCAGACGATCGAGTACCACGCCGAGATGCGGTTCGTGCCCTACCAGCCGTTCCTCGCCTCGCTGTGGGTCTCGCGGCTCGGCCGCTCGTCCTTCACCGTCGCCGCCGAGCTCCGGGTCGAGGCGGGCGGTCGCCCGGCCGCGGTCTGGGAGTGCGTCAACGTGCTGTGGGACCACCGTGCGCAGACGGCGTGGACGATCAGCGACGCCGTGCGCGCCGACCTGGAGCGCTACCTCGGCGACCCTGTCGGCTTCCGCCGCTGATGCTCGTCCGGACGACGTACGCCGGCAGGCGCGGCGGTTGCTGACGGGACCAACGTAGGCAGTTCGCGACCCCTGCGAGGTGCGTACGCCTGACGGCCGCGGCCGTGCGCTCGAGCTGCCTACGTTGCGTCAGGCGCCGAGGAGCTGCCGCACCTTCGCGGGGCCCAGCGCCAGCACCAGCGTGGGCAGGCGCGGACCGCGGTCGGCGTCCACCAGCAGGTTGTAGAGCAGCCGGAAGAAGTCCTTCTGGTCCGCCTTCACCTGGTCGGTGGGGGCGTCGTCGAGACCGAGGCCGCGCGCGACCTTGGGCACCCCGTAGACGACCGACGTGACGGCGTCGAGGTCGCCGTCGTCAGGGAGCCGGTCGAGGAAGATCCGCAGCCACAGCTCCTCGTCCTCGCTGAGCGAGGCGAGCCGCTCGGTGTCGGGCGTCTCACGCACCGTCGTGCGCTCGTCGGCGGGCACGTGCTCGGCCGTCCACTGCATCGCCTTGGACAGCCGGGGTTCCAGGTCGCCGACCGAGTCGTGCGGGAAGCCCGACGACTCGATGATCCGCGAGATGAGGTCGGCCGATCCCGCTGTCACGTCGGCGACCGAGGACAGCGTCCGGAACGGGACCGGCACGGCGGGGGAGGGGAGCCGGCCGGTGGACGCCGTCTCGGAGGCGCGGTGCCAGGCCAGCGTCGCGACGTCGGCCTTGGCCGGGTCGGCGGCCTTGCGGCCCAGCGCGTCCCACTCGTCGTACAGCCGCACGACGGAGGCGCCGAAGTCGATGTCGAAGGCCTGCGTGGGAGCGCGGCGGACGTAGAGCCAGCGCAGCATCGGCGCCTCGAGGATGCGCAGCGCGTCGGCGGCGGTGGGCACGCCGCCCGCCGACGACGACATCTTCTGCACGCCGGCGAAGCCGACGAAGGCGTAGATGACCCGGGCCGGGGCGCGCCAGTCGAAGATCGACGACACGATCTCCGTGCCGACGGTGTAGGACGAGCCGGGGGTCATGTGGTCGCGACCGGCGGGCTCGAAGTTCACCTTCTCGTAGGCCCACCGCATCGGCCAGTCGACCTTCCAGACCAGCTTGCCGTCGTTGTCGGTGGAGAGGTCCGTGGTGCCCTCGAAGCCGCACGAGGAGCACGTGTAGGACAGCGTCGTGGTGGCGTCGTCGTACGCCGTCGTGGTGACGGTGTCGCGACCGCACTGGCGGCAGTAGGGGCGGTAGGGGAAGCGGGCGATCGCGTCGGCGGAGGAGGCCGCGGACGGGTCGCCCTCCTCGTCGTCCTCGTTGGCCACCGAGTCCGCCAGGTCGGCGGCCTCCTGCTCCGACGCGTCCTCGGCGGGGGCGAGCTTCCGGGTGCGGTGCTTGGCGAGCACCGCCTCGATCTCGTCGCGGCGCGAGACGGCCTCGAGGACCTGCTCGCGGTACGCGCCGGAGGTGTACATCTGCGTCTGCGAGATCTCCTCCATCTCGACCCCGAGCTCGCGCAGCGCGTCCTGCAGCGGTGCCCTGAAGTGGTCGGCCCAGCTGGCGTGGCACTCCCACGGGTCGGGCACCGCGGTCAGCGGCCGCCCGATGTGGTCGGCCCACTCCGCGGGCACGCCGGCCGGCACCTTGCGGAACCGGTCGAAGTCGTCCCAGGAGTGCAGGTGGCGCACCGGCACGCCGCGTCGCCGCAGCTCCTCGGCCACGAAGTGCGGGGTGATGAACTCGCGCAGGTTGCCCAGGTGGATGGGCCCGCTCGGGGAGGCACCGGACGCGACGGTCACCAGGTTCCCCTCGCCAGCGTGGCGTACGGCGTCGTCCGCCGCCCGCGTCACCCAGTCGACCGGATCGCCCTGCGCCTGCCGTCCTCGTGCCATGCGCGCAAGGCTAAGGGACGCCGTATGGCGCCGGAGCCGACCCCCGTGGCGGCTCCGACGCCGTGCTCCGAGGAGCGGGCCAGCCGCACACCCCCGCGGCGACCGGCGCAGACAGTATCGACTGGCCGTTCGTTGCCACGCGGATCCTGAGTGCCGGTGGCACTAAACTGCCACCATGCCCGGCGACCCGTCCTCCGTCCTCGCGGCCCTCGGGCTCGACCGGCGGACCGAGCAGCTCTACTTCCGCCTGGCCCCGGTGTCCGGTCACACGGTCACCGGCGTCGCGCAGCTGGTGCAGCAGCGCCCCGACCAGCTGGTGCGCAGCCTCGCCCCGCTGCTGGAGCGCGGACTCGTCGTGGTGTCCGACGAGCGGATCGTGGTCCCCGCGCTCGCCGACGCGGTGTCCGAGCTCGTGCTGCGCCAGGCGCGGTCGGCGGCGTCGTCGGCGGCCATGCTGGCCGAGCTCTCGAGCGCCGTCCCGCACCTCGTGGCCTCGACGACGCGCCCCGACCCGCGCCACGTCACCGACGTCCGCCCCCTCGACGGCGAGCTGAGCTCGGGCGGCAACCCCTTGGAGCTCCTCACGCTGATGCTGCGCACCAGCCGCGGCGACATGCTGTGGCTGCGTCCCGACGCGTGGGCCATGCCGCGCGAGTCGCAGGTCAGCGAGCTGGTCGGCGAGGCGATGGCGACGGGTCGACGCTCCCGGGCGATCTACCCGGCCCGGGCGCTGACCGAGGCGCCCGACGCCCTCCGCGTGCGGGCCGGGATGGGGGAGCAGGTGCGGATCATCTCCGAGGTGCGCACCCGCATGTTCATCTTCGGCGACACCCACGCGGTCATCCCCGAGCCCATCGGCTTCACCGACGAGCCGCGGGTGCACGTGCGCCAGCGCTCGATCGTCGCGGCGCTGACGATGTGGTTCGAGTCGCTGTGGGACCGGGCCGCGCCCATGCCCGAGCTCGAGGCCGGGAGGGTCGGGCCGGGCGGACGGCAGTTCCTGCTCGAGCAGCTGATGGACGGAGCCACCGACGAGGTCATCGCCCGCAACCTGGGCATCGGCCTGCGCACGGTACGGCGACGCATCGCGGGCCTCATGACCGAGCTCGGCGTGGACACCCGCTTCCAGGCGGGGGTCGAGGCGGTCCGGCGCGGCTGGCTGTGACCGCCGCACGGTCCTCGGGACGGGTCCCGTGTCAGCGCGGCAGGATCATCTCGTACGCCGCCCGCTCGAGGCGCCAGCTGCGGCTGCGTTCGGGCCCGGAGATCTCGCCGTCGGCCGACAGCCAGAACTCGTCGCCGCTCACCTTCACCGACGTGCCGCGCAGGGTGGTGACGTCGTCGCGCTCGTCGTGCTCGCCCTTGCGGAGCCGCAGGACGTAGCCGAGCTTGGCGGCCGGCTTCACGGCGCGGCTGATCATCACGTCGAGCAGCCCGTCCTCGGTGTCGGCGTCGGGGTTGAGCTCGGTGCCGCCGCCGACGTTGCTGCCGTTGCCGATGGCCACCATCAGCACCGGGCGGTCGACGTCGTTGACGACCTCGCCGTCGAGCTCCACGCGCAGGCGCCAGCTGGGCGGGTGGAAGGCGGACAGGACGGTGCCGATGGGATAGCCGAGCTTGCCGAGGTTGACCTTGCCGACGCCGACGGCGCCGAGCCGGGTCTTCCACTTCGCCCCCTTGCGGCTGGCCTGCGCGCCGACACCGACGTGCACGTTGTTGACCACGACGTTGCCCGTCTCGTCGACGATCAGGTCGACCTTGCGGGGCTGGCCCGACAGCACGAGCCGGGCCGCGTCCTCGACCTCGAGCGGGATGTCGTTGCCGCGGGCGAAGTCGTTGCCGGTGCCCATCGGCAGGAGGGCGAGGGTCGTCTGGTCGAGCTCGCGCCGCTTGTGCAGCGCCGTCACGACCGCGTGCAGGCTGCCGTCACCGCCGGCCACCACGACCGTACGACCGCCGGCGCGGTGGAGCACGCCGTCGAGCTCGCCGGGGTTGGAGGTCTTGGCGACCTCGACGGAGGCCTTCTCGCGGAGGACGGCGAGGGCCTCGGCGAGCCGCTCCTCGTCGGAGGTGCCGGCGTCGGCGTTGGTGATGACCAGCAGGGAGCGCACGTGCGGACCCTAGCCGACCCCTGTGCGATAGCGTGGCGTCGCAAGAGCCCCGGTGCCTTGTGCCGGGGCTCCTGCATTTTCCCGCACCGACCGTTTCTGCCGAATGACAGAGGGAGGGCTGAGATGCCCGCGATCGTCGTGCTCGGCGCCCAGTGGGGCGACGAGGGCAAGGGCAAGGCCACCGACCTGCTGGCCACCACGGACCCGATCGACTTCGTGGTCCGCACCAGTGGCGGCCACAACGCCGGCCACACCATCGTGATCGACGGTGAGAAGTACGCCACCCACCTGCTGCCGAGCGGCATCCTCACGCCGGGGGCCACCTCGGTGATCGCCAACGGCGTGGTGGTCTCCCCGGAGGCGCTGTTCCGCGAGCTCGACGGGCTCCTCGCCCGCGGGGTGGAGGTGGCCGACCTGAAGGTGAGCGCCAACGCCCACGTCATCGCGAGCTACCACGCCACCATCGACAAGGTCACCGAGCGCTTCCTCGGCAAGAACCAGATCGGCACCACCGGCCGGGGCATCGGTCCTGCCTACGCCGACAAGATCAGCCGCGTCGGCGTGCGGGTCGCCGACCTCTTCGACGAGAAGATCCTGCGCGAGAAGATCGACGCCGCGCTCGACGTGCGCAACCACCTGCTGACCAAGGTCTACAACCGGCGCGCCATCGAGGTCGACGCGGTCGTCGAGGAGCTCCTGTCGTACGCCGACCGGCTCCGGCCGATGGTGTGCGACACCTCGCTGCTGCTCAACCAGGCGCTCGACGCCGGCCAGACGGTGCTGTTCGAGGGCGCCCAGGCCACGATGCTCGACGTCGACCACGGCACGTACCCGTTCGTCACGTCCTCCAACCCGGTCGCCGGCGGTGTCTGCGTCGGCGCCGGCATCGGCCCCACCCGCATCGACCGGGTGGTCGGCGTGATCAAGGCCTACACGACCCGCGTCGGCTCCGGCCCGTTCCCGACCGAGCTCTTCGACGAGGACGGGATCCAGCTCCAGACGCTCGGCGGCGAGATCGGCGTCTCCACCGGGCGCACCCGCCGCTGCGGCTGGTACGACGCCGTCGTCGCGCGCTACGCCAGCCGGGTCAACGGCCTCACCGAGCTGTTCCTCACCAAGCTCGACATCCTCGGCTCCTGGGACCGGATCCCGGTCTGCGTGGCCTACGAGGTCGACGGGCAGCGGGTCGAGGAGATGCCGATGACGCAGACCGAGTTCCACCACGCCACGCCGGTCTACGAGTACTTCGACGGCTGGAACAGCGACATCTCGGGCTGCCGCTCCTTCGACGAGCTCCCCAAGAACGCGCAGGTCTACGTCCAGGCGCTCGAGGAGATGTCGGGCGCCAAGATCTGGGGCGTCGGGGTCGGACCGGGTCGCGAGCAGACCCTGGTGGTGCACGGGTGAGGACCCTCGTCGTCGGGACCGGCGGCCGCGAGCACGCCCTCGTCCTCGCCCTCTCCGCCGACCCGGCGGTCACCGAGGTGCACGCCGCGCCCGGCAACCCCGGCATCGGCGAGGCCGCCACCCTGCACGACGTCGACCCGATGGACGGCCCGGCCGTCGCCGCGCTCGCCACCTCGGTCGGCGCGGACCTGGTGGTCATCGGGCCAGAGGCCCCGCTGGTCGCGGGTGTCGCCGACGCGGTGCGCGCGGCCGGGGTCGCGGTGTTCGGACCCTCCCGTGACGCGGCCCGGCTCGAGGGGTCCAAGGCCTTCTCCAAGGAGGTCATGGCCGCCGCCGGCGTGCCGACCGCCGGCTCCCACACCTGCACGACGCCCGACGAGGTCGCCGCGGCGCTCGATGCGTTCGGGCCCCCCTACGTCGTCAAGGACGACGCGCTCGCGGCGGGGAAGGGCGTCGTCGTCACCACCGACCGCGACGAGGCGTTGGCCCACGCGGCCGGGTGCGGCCGGGTCGTGGTCGAGGAGTTCCTCGACGGACCCGAGTTCTCCCTCTTCGTCGTCTGCGACGGCACCGTGGGGCGACCGCTGCTGCCGGCGCAGGACTTCAAGCGCATCTTCGACGGCGGCCGCGGGCCCAACACGGGCGGCATGGGCTCGTACGCCCCGCTGACCTGGCTGCCCGACGGCATCGTCGACGCCGTGATGGCCGACGTCGTCGCGCCGACCCTGGCCGAGATGCAGCAGCGCGGTGCGCCGTTCGTCGGATGCCTCTACGTCGGGCTCGCGCTCACCGCGGCCGGCCCGAAGGTCATCGAGTTCAACTGCCGCTTCGGTGACCCCGACGTGCAGCCCGTGCTCGCCCTGCTGACCTCCCCCCTCGGCACCCTGCTGCGCGCGGCCGCCGACGGCGACCTGGCGGCCGTCCCGGCGCCGACCTTCGCCGACGGGGCGTCGGTCTCGGTGGTGATGGCCAGCGCGGGCTACCCCGAGGGCTCCAGCACGGGCGACGTCATCGTCGGCACCGAGACGTTGGCCGTCGAGGACGACGTCGACGTGATCCACGCCGGCACCGCGCGGACCGGCGCCGGGCTGGTGACCGCCGGCGGTCGGGTGCTCGCCGTCCGGGCGACCGGGTCGGACGTCGCGGACGCCCGCGCCAAGGCGTACGAGGGCATCGCGAGCATCGGCTTCCCGGGTGCCCAGTGGCGACGTGACATCGCCGCCGAGCCGCTCGGCGTGGTCGAGGGCGCCGCGTCCCGTGGCTGAGCCCTTCGCGGGCGGGGCCGACGTGCGCGTCCGTGAGGTGCTGCACGGCGCCGAGTGGGCGTCGTGGGACGAGCGCGTCGTCGCGGACGACGGGACGGTGCTCGTCACGGTCAAGGCCGACGGCACCCCGATGGTCTTCCCGCCGCACCCGGTGCCGCACCCGTGGGGGCACCTCGAGGCCTGGACGGGCACGACGGTGCTCAAGCTGCGCCGCGACGGCGACTGGTACTCGCTGTGGAGGTTCTTCGACGCTTCCCGCCCGCTCTCCTGGTACGTCAACTTCGAGACGCCGGTCGTGCGCACCGCCGACGGCGTCGACGTCAACGACCTCCAGCTCGACATCGTGATCGCGCCCGACGGCGCGTGGCGGTGGAAGGACGTGCAGGACCTGGCCCCCAGCCTGGCGTCCGGGCGCATCACCCACGAGGAGCTGCTGGCGACGCTCGCTGCCGCCGCCGAGGTCGCGGACCTGCTCGATAACGGCGAGCGCTGGTGGTCCGCGTGGGACGACTGGGTGCCGCAGGCGTGAGCCGGGTCAGGCGTCCGGCACGCGCTGGCGCTCGTCGGTCCCCAGTCCGGGGTTGAGCCACAGCTCGACGGGGCGCGCGACGAACAGCTCGAGCGGCGTCGAGGAGATGCGTGCCCGGTCCCACGCGCCGCCGCCGTGGGCGAGGCTGCGCGCCGAGACGACGGCCAGTGCGTCGTCGAGGTCGCCGTCCGGCACGACGGCCGCGTCTGCCGAGGCGTACACCGCCAGGCCGACGCCCGTCGGTTGCCGGGAGTCGAAGGCGACCATGCCCACCCGCGGCTGGTGTGCCACGTTGACCGAGTGCGTGCGTCCGGGTCGCGAGAGCCAGTAGAAGGCGTCGAGGTCGTCGTGGGCGAACCAGACCGGGCACGACCACGGGACGCCCTCCGGCGACACCGTCGCGAGGACGACGTACCTCTCCGCCGCCACGACCTCCCGCGCCCGTGCGCGGAGGTCGATCGCCGGGTCCGGAGCCATCCCGGCACGATAGGTGCGGCCCACGGCGGTGTCGACCGTCTCGCCGTCGGCGCCGTGTCGGTCACCCCGGCAGCGGGTGGAAGAATCACGGGCGTGAGCGTCCCCAACGTCCTGGCCACCCGCTACGCCGGCGCCGATCTCGCCGAGATCTGGTCGCCCGAGCACAAGATCGTCCTCGAGCGGCAGCTCTGGGTCGCGGTGCTCAAGGCCCAGCGCGACCTCGGCATCGCGGTCCCCGACGGCGTGGTCGAGGCCTACGAGGCGGTCGTCGCCAGGGGTGAGCAGGGCGTCGACCTCGCCTCGATCGCCGCGCGCGAGCGGGTCACCCGGCACGACGTGAAGGCGCGCATCGAGGAGTTCTCCGCACTCGCCGGGCACGAGCACATCCACAAGGGCATGACCTCGCGCGACCTCACCGAGAACGTCGAGCAGCTGCAGGTACGCCGCTCGCTCGAGGTGGTGCGCGACCGCGCCGTCGCCACGCTGGTCCGCCTGGGCCGGCTCGCCGCGGAGCACGAGACCACCGTGATGGCCGGACGCTCGCACAACGTGGCCGCGCAGGCCACCACCCTCGGCAAGCGCTTCGCGACCGTCGCCGACGAGATGCTCATCGCCGTCCAGCGGATCGAGGAGCTCCTCGCCCGCTACCCGCTGCGCGGCATCAAGGGTCCGATGGGCACTGCCCAGGACATGCTCGACCTCCTCGACGGCGACGCCGACCGGCTCGACGCCCTCGAGGAGCGGGTCGCCGGTCACCTGGGCTTCGAGCAGGTGCTGACGAGCGTCGGCCAGGTCTACCCCCGCTCGCTCGACTTCGAGGTCGTCTCCGCGCTGGTGCAGCTGGTCAGCGGCCCGTCCAACCTCGCCACCACCGTGCGGCTGATGGCCGGGCACGAGCTCGTCACGGAGGGGTTCAAGGAGGGCCAGGTCGGCTCGTCCGCGATGCCCCACAAGATGAACACCCGGTCGTGCGAGCGGGTCAACGGCCTCGCCGTCATCATCCGCGGCCACCTCTCGATGGTCAGCGAGCTCGCCGGCGACCAGTGGAACGAGGGCGACGTCTCCTGCTCCGTCGTGCGTCGCGTCGCGCTGCCCGACGCGTTCTTCGCCACCGACGGGCTCTTCCAGACCTTCCTCACCGTGCTCGACGAGTTCGGCGCGTTCCCGGCGGTCATCCAGCGCGAGCTCGACCGCTACCTGCCGTTCCTCACCACGACGAAGGTGCTGATGGCGGCGGTCCGCAACGGCGTCGGTCGTGAGGCCGCGCACGAGGCGATCAAGGAGGCGGCCGTCGGCACCGCGCTCGCGATGCGCGCCGGCCAGGCCGACAACGACGTCTTCGCCAAGCTCGCCGCCGACGAGCGGCTCGGCCTGACCCGTGAGCAGATCGACGCGCTCGTCGCCGACCCGATCGAGTTCACCGGTGCCGCCGTGGCCCAGACCCGCGCGGTCGTCGCCCGGGTCGAGGCCCTCGCGGCCGCCCACCCCGCCGCAGCGGCGTACGAGCCGGGCGCCATCCTCTGACCGAGCCGCGACCTCCGATTCGCTGGGGGTTGTCGGCCTTTCGCTGAACTTGTCAGGCCGTGCACGGGCCGACAAGTTCAGCGATCCCCGGTCAGCCGGGGATCACGGGAGCGGCGGCAACATGCTCAGTCGCCGAGCCGCCAGGAGCGTATGGCCGCGGCGAAGGCCAGCGTCAGGACGGCGAGCGCCGCGAGCAGGGCCGCCCGGGCCGCCACCGGCGCTGAGGTCACCGTGCCGACCGCCTGGTAGACGGTCATCAGCAGCGCGGCTCCGAGCGCGGAGCCGATCCGCTGCCCGGTCTGGAGCGCGCCGCCCGCCGCGCCACCCATGTCAGGCGGCACCTCGGCGAGGGTGAGGGTGAAGTTGGGGGAGATGACCCCACCACCGCCGACGCCGGCGAGGAACATCGCGGGCGCAAGGGTCCACCACAGGGTGTCGGTGGGCGACGTCACCAGCCACGCGGCGAGCGCGGTGCCAGTCATCATCACGCCGAGCGCGACCAGGGTCACCCGCCGGCCGAGGGTGCCGACGAGCCGCCCGGCGAGCGGCGAGGTGGTGGCGGCGCCGACGGCGAACGGGGTCATCAGCAGGGCGGCCTGCAGCGGCGAGAACCCCTCGCCCTCCTGCAGGTGCACCGACAGCACGAGGAAGATCCCGGTGAAGCCGGTGAAGTAGAGGGTGCCGACGAGCAGGCCGTTGGCGTAGCCGGGCAGGCCGCGCAGCAGTGACATGTCGAGCAGCGGCGGAAGGCCCCGTTCGACCGTCCGCGCCTCCCAGCGCACGAACGCCCACGCCAGCAGGGGGAAGGCGACCAGCACGACCAGCGGAAGGCCGGCGCCGCCCTCGAGGCTGATCAGCGGGAACAGCACCGCCAGCACGGTGAGGCCCAGCAGCACCGCGCCGACGAGGTCGATGCGGGGGTCCTTCGGCGCGCCCTCCGGCCCCGCACCGACGTGGTTGTCGGGCACCAGGCGGCGGATCAGCACCAGCGCCACGAGGCCGATGGGCACGTTGATGAGGAAGAGGGAGCGCCAGCCGTTCTCCTCGCCCAGCAGGCCGATCAGCAGGCCGCCGATGAGCGGACCCGTGGCCGAGGCGACGGCCACGGTGAAGCCGAACATCCCGAAGGCGCGGCCGCGCTCGGCGCCGCGGAAGAGCTGCTGGATGAGCCCGGAGTTCTGCGGGGTGAGCAGGCCGGCGCTGGCGCCCTGGACGAGGCGGGCGAGCACGATCGCGGCCGCGTTGGGGGCCAGCCCCACGGCGGCGCTCGAGACGACGAAGCCGATGAGCCCGATCGTCATCATCCGGCGCCGTCCGTGCGCGTCACCGAGCCGGCCGCCGGCGACGAGGGTCATGCCGAAGGCCAACGCGTAGCCCGACACCACCCACTGGATGGTCGCGGCCGAGGTGTCGAGCCCGGCCCGGATGGACGGCACGGCGACGTTGACGATCGTGACGTCGAGCAGCGACATGAAGCCCACGACGAGGGACACGGCGAGCACCCGCCAGCGTCGGGGGTCGGGCTCGTACGCCGTCTCGTCGCCGCCCGTGCGCTCGGCCTGCTCGTCCTGGGTCATCCGCGCCAGCCTCTCACCCGGTCCCAGCGCCGAGGACCGCCCGGCGGGAGGGGGCAGGATGGGTCCATGAAGGCGATCCAGGCGCGCGTGACCGGACAGGTGCAGGGCGTGGCGTTCCGGTGGCACGCCCAGGAGCAGGCCCAGCGGCTCGGTGTCGCAGGGTGGGTGCGCAACGAGGTCGACGGCAGCGTCCTGGTGCACGCCGAGGGCGAGGACGACGCCGTCGACGCGCTCGTGGAGTGGTGCCGGCACGGACCGCCGTCGGCGCGGGTGCGCGAGCTCGCCGCCCGCGACGCGGCGGTGAGCGGCGCGTCCTCCTTCGAGGTCACCGGCTGACCGACCGGCACGTCGTCGAACTGTAGTGAATTTGTCGACTATTGTGGGCGCATGACCACCGTGACAGCAGCTCCGCCGACCTACGACGACGTCCAGGTCGTGGTGCCGGCACCGGGGCCGGGCGCCGGCAACTGGGCCGGAGCAGCGAGCGCCGTCCTCGTCGACGGCGAGTTCTGGCTGACCTGGCGGGTCCGCCGGCCGCTGACCGACGGGAGGGGCGTGTCGGTGGTCGTCGCCCGGTCCGGGGACGGCGTCGTTTTCGAGCCCGTCGCCGAGGTGGCGCGCGAGGCGTTCGGCGCCGAGTCCTTCGAGCGGCCCGTGCTCGTGCCGCTGCGCGAGGGCGGCTGGCGGCTCTACCTGTCCTGCGCGACCCCCGGCTCCAAGCACTGGTGGGTGGACAGCCTGACCGCCGACACGGTCGAGGGACTGCCCGACGGCGTACGGCGCCGGGTGCACGAGGGCGACCGCGACACCGGCGTGAAGGACCCGGTGATCACGGTGGGGGAGGACGGCTACGAGATGTGGCTGTGCTGCCACCCCCTTGACGAGCCCGGCCACGAGGACCGGATGACCACGCGGCGGCTCACCAGCGCCGACGGCCTGGAGTGGGAGGACCGCGGCGAGGTGCTCGCCGGCCGCGATGGCCAGTGGGACGCCCGCGGCGCGCGGGTCAGCGCGGTGCTGCCCGACGGCACGGTGCTGTACGACGGCCGGCCGGACGCCGAGTCCAACTGGTTCGAGACCACCGGGGTGGCGACGTGGGACGGCGCCGCCCTGACCCGTTCCGCGCAGCCGCCGATCGCCTCCCCGCACTCCGACGGCGCCTTCCGCTACGCCACCGCCGTGCCCCTCCCGGACGGCCGGGTGCGCTACTACGTCGAGGCCGCGCGTCCCGACGGCGCGCACGACCTCGTCACCTGCGTGCGCTGACCCCGCGGGCCGCCGCCCCGTTCGCCCGTCCGGCCGTGCCCTCCTGGCCCACCCGGCCCACCGGGTCGGCCTCGCGCTCGACCAGGCGGGTCACGGTCGCGGAGCGCTGGGCGAACGAGCCGCGGCTCTCCGGGTTGAGCCAGTCGCCGAAGTCCTGCCCGGTGAGCTCGCCGAGCAGCCGGACGTCGTCGGCGTAGGTCTCGATCAGCCGCTGCCGGCTGACCGCGTCGAGGCGGGGACGGTGCGCGTCGCGGTGGTCGCCCAGCAGGCCGAGCGACAGCGGGTGGACCGCCCGCCACACCTGCGGCGGCGCGAACTGCCCGAGCCGCGCGCCGCCGCGCACGACCGGCCCGAACAGCCGCGGTCGCCAGCCCGGCGGGACGAAGCTGCGCGAGTTGTCGGCCGGGATCGAGTCGACCAGGCCCTCCCGGATCCCCAGGAACCGGCTCACCCGGTCGACCGTCGCGCCGGGCGCGTCGACCAGGTCGCGGTAGCGGATGACGAGGATGCGCTCCGGGTCGACGTAGCGGTGCAGGTGGGCCAGCTGCTCGCCGTACCGCCCGAGCTCTCGGTAGCGCCAGAACGGCGCCCAACCGGCGCGGACCCGCTCGTCCTCCCGACCGAACGCCGACACGAAGTCCGCCTCCGGCTCGAGGCCGTCGGACCACAGGTGCATCCAGTTGCTGTACGCGCGGTCCACCGGGTCGCGGACCACGGCGACGAGACGCACGTCGGGCAGGTCCTCGGCGATGCGGCGGTGGGCGCCGCGGCTCCACAGGTAGAAAGGGGTGCTCTCGCCGCGCACCTGGTGCTGCGCCGCCGGGGCGAAGAGCGGGAAGTAGTGGTCGGCGCGCCAGATCCACTCCTGCTGCGAGTGCTTGTCGCCCGGCCCCCGCCAGGCCGGCGGCGGGGCGCCGTCGCACAG
This sequence comes from Nocardioides sp. GCM10028917, assembly GCF_042666175.1. Taxonomy (NCBI): domain Bacteria; kingdom Bacillati; phylum Actinomycetota; class Actinomycetes; order Propionibacteriales; family Nocardioidaceae; genus Nocardioides; species Nocardioides sp. GCM10028917. The sequence continues at coordinate 402,191 of NZ_JBHTFL010000007.1, read as the reverse complement.
CCAGTACTTCGGTTCCTTCGGGTCCGACACGAAGACGTCCGGGTGCTGCGCGAGGGCGGCGTGGAGCGCGGTCGTGCCGGCCTTGGGGGCGCCGATCACGAGGAAGTCGGGGCGTGGTGCTCGGGGCACGTTCCCTCCCGGGGTGAGGTGCTGTCACTTAGTAGACTAAGTCACTAGACAATCCTCCGCCACACCCCTCGCGCGGTGGCTCGAGGACGCGCGCACCGGCTGCGGTGGTCCCGTCCCGCAACCGGTGGGTGGCGTCAGCCGAGCAGCCCCTGCCGGCGTGCCGTCGCCGCGGCCTCCGTGCGGTTGGCCGCCCCGAGCTTCGCGAGGATGTGCGAGACGTGGACGCTCGCCGTCTTGGGGGACATGAAGAGCTTCACGCCGATCTGCCCGTTGGTCATCCCCTCGGCCACCAGCCGCAGCACCTCGACCTCACGCTCGGTCAGCACCCCGTCCGTACGACGTTCGCGCGGGCCGATCGCCCACCTCTCCGCCAGTGCGTCGGCGCGCGCCAGCAGCGGCGCGGCCTCCAGTCGCTCCGCGACCGCCCGCCCGGCTGCCAGGTGGCGCCGAGCGGCGTCGCGGGCGCCGTGGACCGCCTCCTGCTCCGCCAGCGACAGGTGCGTGACAGCCACGTCCGGGACGTGCCCGATCCGTTCCCAGCCGTCCAGGGCCGCCCGCAGCGCCGGGCGGGCGTCCCGGCCGTGGAAGCGGTCGAGCTGGGCGGCGAGGTCGAGGGGCCAGACCTCGCCCAGGCGACCGAAGCGGCGGAAGCGCAGCGCAGCCCCCTCGACCTCCGACAGGTGCTCCTGGGCCGCGGGCCCGTCGTCGCGGGGACCCGCCAGTGCGGCGTCGGCCTCGACCCGGGCGACAAGGACGGCGGTGTTCCACAGCTGGTCGTCGTCGAGGGTGAGCCGGTCCCCGGTCCACAGGGGCCGGAGCGTGGTGCGCATCCCCGCGAGGTCCCCCTGCGCCGCGGCGCCGGCGCCCAGGAGCTCACGGACCATGCAGTCTGCGGCCCCGCCGGGCGCGGGGGACCCCAGGTGGGCTCGCCACCGCTCGAGGTCCGCGGTCCCACGCTGCTGGAGGTCGAGGAGGTCGTGGCGCGCGTTGCTCGTGCGGACGTCGTCCTCCCACCACGGATCGGACTCCTCGAACAGCCTGCGCGCGCGAGCCCACTGACCACTCAGGATCCAGGTGGCGGTGGCGTTCTCGACCAGGTGCTCCCAGACGTTGATCGACAGGTGCGGGCGGCGGAGCCGCGACAGCCCTTCGGTCACCGCCGCGTCCGCACGGTGCTGGTTGCCGCACACCACCTCGCACCAGGCGAGGTTGCCCCACAGGTGGAAGACGCCGAGCCACGTGGTGTCCCCGATCTCCTCCAGCACCTCGCGCAGGCGCGTCGCCGCGCCCTCCGGGTCGCCGAGCACCTGGGCCCGGTAGGACTCGACCGCCGCGACCATGAAGGCGACGCGTGTGTCGTCGAGCCGACGGGCGTCGGTCCAGGCGCGGGCGATGAGCTCATCGCCGCGCTGGGTGTGCTGGGTGAGGTTGCTGCCGGTGAACGCCCGCACCATGACGGCGAGCAGGTCGTTCTCCTCCTCGTCGACGGCGGAGGAGATGGCGAGAAGCTCGTCGTCGGCATAGGCGTTGGCCTCGCCCTTCCCGTGGACGACCTGGCGCAGCGCATGGAATCTGCGGACCGGCTCGGTGAGCAGCTCGCTGGGCACGGCGTCGATCCACTCCCGCTCGGCGGCGAGGGACGCGACACCCGCCGTGAGCGCCGAGCGGGCGTAGGCCTCGCGGAGGCTGAGGCCCGCCACCTGCGCGGCGTCGTCCAGCGTGGCGTAGCTCCGCATGACCCGTGACCACAGGGCCAGCTCCTCGTCCGCCCGGCAGATCCGTTCCGCGGCGGGCATGGCTGTGATCGTCGCCGCGAGCGCACGGCGTACGTCGCGTGCCTGGTGCCAGTGCTCGGCAACCGCGAGCGCCGCCGGGTCGGCGGCCAGCACCCCCGGGTTGTGCTCCAGCACCTCGGCCCACCTGCGGTGCCACGACCGCCGGGCCCCCGGGCCCGTCTCCCGGTCCGTGGCCTCCCGGAGCAGCGCGTGCCGGAAGCCCACCGAGTCGCGTTCGTGGTCGACGGTCAGGATGCCCGCCCGCAGGGCCTCCACCAGCGCGGCGTCGAGCTCCTCGGGCGTGGCGTCGAGGACCTGCTCCAGCAGGCTGATCCGCAGGTGGCCGTCGCCGACCGCCGCCGCCTCCACCAGCCGCCGCGCTTCCGCGGACAGCCCGTCGAGACGTCCCGACGCGACCGCGGCCGCAGTCGTCAGCTCCGGTCGCCCGGCCGCAGCGACCAGCTCCTCCACCACGAACGGGATGCCGTCGCTGAGCCGCTCGACGCGGCCGGCGACGTCAGCCGGCGGGCGTGACCCGAGCAGGTCTCGCAGCTGCTGCTGGACAGCGTCCGCGCTCAGCCGCGTGAGAGGCAGCACCTCGCAGCCGGGCGTCCGAGCCAGCCCGGCGACGTACGACGTGACGGCGGCCTCCGCCTCGGGCGTGCGCTCGGGATCGTCGGTGCGCACCGTGGCCACGATCAGCAGGCCCGCAGGCAGCGTCCGCGCCGCGAGCCCGACCAGGTCCCGCGTCGCCGAGTCGGCCCAGTGCAGGTCCTCGACGACCCACACGACGAGCTGCTCGCCGGCCAGCCGCTCGAGCAGGTCGAGGAAGGTCGAGAGGAGCTGCACCCGCTCGACCGGCTGGCGCGGCGCGGCGCCGGGGAGCAGCGGTGCGAGCGCCTCCCGCTCGGCCGGCAGCAGCACGTCGACGCCCGCCACCCGCGCGACGTCGCGCAGCGTGTCGGCGACCACGCCGAACGGGATCTCGCCCGTCGTCATGTCGGCGGCGTGCCCGGTGAGCACGAGCGCGTCGTCGAGGCTTCCCACGGCCTCGGCGACCAGCCGGCTCTTGCCGATGCCTGCCTCGCCGGTGATGAGCAGGCAGCAGCTCGTGCCGCCGCGGGCGCTCACGACGGCCCCGGCGATACGGTCCAGCTCGGCCTCGCGGCCGACGAGCCTCCCGACCATCTGCCGATGGTCGCAGGCGGCGAGGCTGTTGACCACGGGTGGACGGTCGGCACGTGCGACCGCCATCAGTGAGCCGGGCGAGGTGCCGGGAGCCAGCGGCTCCACCCGTTGCGGCGCGGCGACGGGACCTCGGTGACGACCGGCTCGACGGGCTGGCGGGTACGACGAGCGGCTCGGGCCGCGGCGACCTCGCGGGCGACGTCGGCGCGGTGGAAGCTGGCGATGCGGGCGGTGGCGTCGATGGCGGCGTTGTTCATGGCGGGCTCCTGGGTCGGGTGCTGGGCGATGCCTCCACGCTCCGGCTAAGGCCCCCGCTCGCACATCGGGCAGACGCCTTATCTCCAGCTCCCGGTGCCTCAGGCCCGTCCTACGTGGCCGGGATCTCGTCGCTCTCGGCTTCGTCCCGGCGCCCACCGCGCCCGAGACTAAAGCCCATGAGCACCCCACGGCGTTCTTCTCCTCCGCTGCGCTCCCCCGAACAACGCCGCGGGGACCCCGCATGACCGCCCCCGTGACCGTGTCCGTGACCCGCCACGTCGACCCCTCCCGCACGACGGAGATGCTGGCGTGGGTGCAGGCGGGCACGTCGCTGGCGGAGAAGTTCGACGGCTTCCTCGGATCGGGGTGGGTGCGGCCCAGCGAGGACTCCACCGAGTGGCACATGCTCTACCGCTTCGCCGACGCCGACTCCCTCACCACGTGGGAGGCCTCCCCGCAGCGCGAGTGGTGGCTCGAGGCCGCCCAGGGCAGCGTCGAGGAGAGGCACCGCGAGCGGCGTACGGGCATCGAGGGGTGGTTCGACGAGCCCGCCACGGTCGAGGCCCTGAGCGCGGCCCCCGTGCCGCCCCCGCGGTGGAAGCAGATGGTCGTCATCTTCATGGTCTTCCTCCCGCTCAGCCTGCTCGCCAACTTCGTCGCCTCGCGCACGATCTCGGGCTGGCCGCTCGTGCCGCGTGTGGTGCTGGTGACGTCGGTGATGACGCCGCTCATGACGTACGTCTTCCTGCCGTGGATGACGCGCCGGATGAGCTGGTGGCTGCACCGCGCGTGACGGCTAGGCTCGGCGCGTGGCCGAGCTGAACATTCCCGCAGCCCCTCCGGTCGAGGGCACCACGCACCTCCACTCCGGCAAGGTCCGCGACCTCTACCGGATCGACTCGGGCGAGCACGAGGGACGGCTGCTGATGGTGGCCAGCGACCGGATCTCCGCCTACGACTTCGTCCTCGACACCACCATCCCCGACAAGGGCGAGATCCTCACCCGGATGTCGCTGTGGTGGTTCGAGCAGCTCGCCGGGCTGGTCGGCAACCACGTCGTCTCGACCGACGTCCCGGCCGCCGTCGCCGGCCGCGCCGTCGTGTGCGAGCGGCTGGACATGTTCCCCGTCGAGTGCGTGGCCCGCGGCTACCTCACCGGCTCCGGTCTCCTCGACTACGCCCGCACCGGCGAGGTCTGCGGCATCCCGCTCCCCGCCGGGCTGCAGGACGGCAGCCGGCTGCCCGAGCCGATCTTCACGCCCGCCACCAAGGCCGACCTCGGCGACCACGACGAGAACGTCGACTACGAGGCCGTCGTCGAGGCGATCGGCGACGACGCCGCGGCAGAGCTGCGGATGCTGACCATGGAGGTCTACGACAAGGCGCACGCCATCGCACGCGAGCGCGGCATCATCCTGGCCGACACCAAGCTCGAGTTCGGCCGGCGACCGGACGGCACGACGATCCTCGCCGACGAGGTCCTCACCCCCGACAGCTCGCGGTTCTGGCCCGCGGACGAGTGGCAGCCCGGCCGCGCGCAGTCGTCGTACGACAAGCAGATCGTGCGGGACTGGCTCACCGGCGAGTCCGGCTGGGACCGCACGTCCGGCGGGGCCCCTCCGCCGTTGCCCGAGGCGGTCGTGGATCGCACCCGTGCGCGCTACCTCGAGGCCTACGAGCTGCTGACCGGGGAGTCGTTCTGACGACCAGGCGTTTCACCGCGACCATCGAGCTCCCGCACTCGGCGGAGCAGGCCTTCGCCTACCTCGTGGACCCGCGTCGCCGCCCCGAGTGGCAGTCGAGCCTGCTGTCGGTCGACGTGCCCGAGGACGAGGAGCCCCACCTGGGGCAGACCTGGACCGAGCTGACCGTCGTCGGCGTACGCCCGAGCCTGGAGGTCGTCGAGTTCGAGCCGTTCCGGTCGTGGGCCGAGCGCGGCACGTGGCGCGGGGTCGAGGCGACCCTGCGGCTGCGCTTCACCGGCACCCGCGACGGCTGCCGTGTCGTCGCCGACGGCGAGGTGTCGGGCGCCGGGATGTACGCCGTCGCCGCGAGGAGCTCGGGACTGCTGGCCGGACGGGCGATCGCCGCCGACCTCAAGACCGCAGGCCACCGGATCGCGCAGCGCGCCGAGGAGTGACCCAGGGCGCCGACGAGGACGATGGCGACGCTGGCGAGGAAGTCCATGGCGGACGTCAAGGCCGAGTGCGCGAGGTCGTCGACCGATGGGCCACCCCTGAGTAGGTTGGCGCCATGTCGAACCTCTCCTCGCTGCTCGAAGGCTCTGCCGCGTCCTACCCCGACCGCACGGCCGTCGTGCTGGGCGGCACGCGCCTGACGTACGCCCAGGTCGACGCCGCCGCCAACCAGGTCGCCAACCTGCTGGTCTCGCGCGGCATCGAGCCGGGCGACAAGGTCGCGCTGAGCTGCCCGAACCTGCCGTACTTCCCGATCGTCTACTACGGCATCCTCAAGGCCGGGGCGACCGTCGTGCCGCTCAACGTGCTGCTGAAGGGACGCGAGGTCGCCTACCACCTCGACGACTCGGACGCGAAGGCGTACTTCTGCTTCCAAGGGACTCCGGAGCTGCCGATCGGCGCCGAGGGCCACGCCGGCTTCGAGCAGACCGACGCGTGCGAGCACTTCTTCGTCATCACCGCTGACCCGGCCGCGGACTCGCCCATCGAGGGCACCGAGACGCTCGGCCAGGCCCTCAAGGGGCAGGCTCCGGTGTTCGAGACGCGTGAGGTCGACGCCGACGACACCGCCGTCATCCTCTACACCTCCGGCACCACCGGCCAGCCCAAGGGCGCCGAGCTGATGCACCGCAACATGATCAGCAACGCGCTCGCCAGCGACGCGCTCTTCGGCGCCGACGCCGACAACCCCGACACGCTCCTGTGCGTGCTGCCGCTGTTCCACTCCTTCGGCCAGACCGTGATCATGAACGCCGGCTTCGCCTTCGGCGGCACCGTCGTGCTGCTGCCGCGCTTCGAGGCCGGCCCTGCGCTGGCGCTGATGGAGCAGGAGGGCGTGACGTTCTTCGCCGGCGTCCCGACGATGTACTGGGGCCTGCTCGGCGCGCTCGACGACTCCGGCGTCGACGTGAAGAAGCTCGCTGCCAACATGCGCGTCGCCGCGGCCGGTGGCTCGGCCCTGCCGGTCGAGGTACACAAGGAGTTCGAGCACCGGTTCGGCGTCACGATCCTCGAGGGCTATGGCCTGTCGGAGACCTCTCCCGTCGCGAGCTTCTCGGTGTGGGGCGAGCCCGCCCGCGTCGGCTCCATCGGCAAGCCGATCCCGGGCGTCGAGATGAAGCTGATCAACCCCGAACCCGGCGTGCGCGAGGACGTCGAGGACGCAGAGGACGTGATCGGCGAGATCGCGATCAAGGGTCCGAACATCATGAAGGGCTACTACGGCCGCCCCGACGCGACCGCCGAGGCGATCGTGGACGGCTGGTTCCGCTCCGGCGACCTCGGGCGCAAGGACGCCGACGGCTGGTACTACATCGTCGACCGCTCCAAGGACATGATCATCCGCGGGGGCTACAACGTGTACCCGCGCGAGATCGAGGAGGTCCTCCTCACGCACCCCGACGTCTCGCTCGCCGCCGTCATCGGCGTACCCCACGAGAGCCACGGGGAGGAGATCAAGGCCGTCGTCATCCGCAAGGACGGCGCCACGGTGACCGAGGACGAGCTCGTCGCGTGGGGCAAGGAGCAGATGGCGGGCTACAAGTACCCCCGCATCGTCGAGTTCGTCGACGCCCTGCCGATGACCGCGACCGGCAAGATCCTCAAGCGCGAGCTCGGCTGATGCGCGCGCTCGGCATCGCGCTGGGTGCGGTGATGGTGATCACCGGAGCCGTCTGGACCTTCCAGGGCCTCGGCTACCTCGAGGGCAGCCCGATGACCGACCAGAGCATCTGGGCAATCCTCGGCCCCCTCGTCGCCGGCCTCGGGCTCGCCCTCGTGATCGTCGCCGCCCGCCGGCGGGAGTGACGTACGCGGGCGCGCTGGGGAACCACCCGCAGGCATTCCCGGTCGCTCGGCCTGCGTCTGGATCCCCGAGTGGTCGTCCACAGGCACAGGGCGTCGTGCGTACGTCGCTCGCCGGCGGGGCAGGCGCCCTGTGTGGACGACTTCCATCCCTGCTGCCGCGCGCCGACAGGTCTGGTGCGTCCGGTACGAGTTGATCCCGAGGGTCGGTCCGGACCGCGACGCGGCACCGCGGCGGGCCCGTCGTGGCGCACCAGCAGCCACGGGCTGGTGGTCCCTGCCGAGGTTCCGCAGACCGTCGAACAGCGCATCCTCGAGGCAGCCGTTCGGATGCCCGAAGGGGGCATGGTCACGGGCTGGGGTGCGCTTCGCCTGGCCGGTGCTGCCTTCTTCGACGGTCTCGCTCCCGGCACATGCAGGTCCCTGCCGGTGCCCGTGCTGCTGCCGCACACGTCCCGCATCCGCGGACCGGGGGTGCTGGTCGAGCGCACGCGCGGACGGCTCCCTGGCGCCGTCGTCAGGCACGGCATCCCGTGCGTGCCAACCGAGGCGGCACTGCTGCACGAGCTCCGGCGTGCACGGTCCGAGCGTGTGGCCGGGGTGATGGTGGACATGGCGCTCGCTGCACGCGTCGTCGACCTCGAGCGGCTCCGGGACGTCGCGTCCTGGCGGCGACCGTCCGCCGTCGTCGCGTACGCGTTGCGACGCGCGTGCGCCGAGTGCCGGTCACCGAAGGAGTCGGAGATGCTCCAGGTGTGGGAGGGCGACCTCGACCTTCCGCGGCCGCAGATGAACCGCGAGGTCCTCGACCTGTCCGGTCGGGCGATCGCGGTGGTCGACCTGCTCGAGGTCGACTCCGGCACCTACGGGGAGTACAACGGCGCGTCGCACCGCAGCCGCGAGCGCCAGCGGCGTGACGAGGCCCGGGCGGACGCGCTGCGTCGCGCTGGCCTCGAGGGCTTCGTCCTCGTAGCCGGGGACTCCGAGCGGGTCTGGCGGGAGCGGATGCAGTCGGCTCGAGCTCGGGCGAGGTGGCTCCCCGAGGACAGACGACGGTGGCGACCGGGACGCTTCGTCCCTGCGCCGCCGCTGCCGGACGCGGACGAAGCGGCGTTCGAGGCGATCATGCTCGAGCATCACCGGTCCTTGGAGTGAATGGGGAACCAGATGCAGGCGCGCGACGCCGATCCCCCTGGGTCTGGTTCCCCAACGGCTCAGGCCGGGCTGATCCCCAGCCGTTCCTGGAGCGCGATGGCGTCGAAGGGGGCGTGCACCTTGGCGTCGTTGTCGAAGTAGACGTAGACGTCGAGGCCGCCGGCCTCCCAGGCCCGCACCTTGTCGGCCCAGTGGTCGAGGGAGGCTTCGGAGTAGCCGCTGGCGTAGAGCTCGGTGTCGCCGTGCAGCCGGACGTACGCGACGCCGCTGGTCACCTCGTCGAACATCGGCCACGTGCCGGCGGAGTCGGCCACCACCATCCCGATGTCGTGGGCCCGCAGCAGCTCGCAGAACTCGGCCGTGCGGAAGGAGGCGTGCCGCACCTCGAGCACGTGGCGCAGCGGGCGGTCGACCGGGGTGGAGGTGTCGGCGGGCTCCTTGAGCTTGCCCGGGTCGTGGTGGTCAGCGGCGTACGACGACGCGGCCGCGGTCGTGCGCGGCAGCAGGTCGAAGAACGCGGCGAGGCGGTCGGGGTGGAAGCCCAGGTTGGGCGGCAGCTGCCACAGGAGAGGACCCAGCCGGTCGCCGAGCGACAGCACCCCCGAGGCGAGGAAGGTGGCGAGGGGCGTCTCGACGTCGTTGAGCTTCTTCATGTGCGTGACGAAGCGAGGCCCCTTCACGGCGAAGACGAAGTCGTCGGGGACCTGCTCGGCCCACGACCGCCAGCTCGAGGGCCGCTGCAGGGAGTAGAAGGAGCCGTTGACCTCGACGCTCGTCAGCCGCTCGCCGACATAGGCCAGCTCGAGGCGCTGCTGCAGCCCGGGCGGGTAGAAGTGGCCACGCCAGCCGGCGTACCGCCAGCCGGAGATGCCGATCCGTGCCATGTCGAGCTCCCGTCGCGCGCCGTGCGGCCACCCCCCGCGTACCCGCTGAGTCCACCGTCATGCCCGCCGGGCACGCTCCCGCGGCGGCTCCGTAGAATCGACCCGCCCGTCCCACCCTGTCACCCAGGAGCATCCCCGTGGCCCGAGTCGTCGTCGACGTCATGCCCAAGCCCGAGATCCTCGACCCCCAGGGCAAGGCGGTGCTCGGTGCGCTGCCCCGGCTCGGGTTCGACCTCGTCACCGACGTCCGGCAGGGCAAGCGGTTCGAGCTCCAGGTAGACGGCGAGATCACGCCCGAGGTGCTCGCCCAGATCGAGGACGTCGCCGGGACGCTGCTGTCCAACCCGGTGATCGAGGACTTCGAGGTGCACGTCGAGGCGCACTCGGTCGCCGAGGTCGCGCACGAGGCCGGTCGCGCATGAGGGTCGGTGTCGTCACCTTCCCCGGCTCGCTCGACGACGTCGACGCCCGCCGCGCCGTCACGATCGGCGGGAACGAGGCGGTCGCGCTGTGGCACGGCGACGACGACCTCAAGGGCGTCGATGCGGTCGTGCTCCCAGGCGGCTTCTCCTACGGCGACTACCTCCGCTGCGGAGCGATCTCCCGCTTCGCCCCGGTGATGACGTCGGTGATCGAGGCGGCCGGCAAGGGCCTGCCCGTGCTGGGGATCTGCAACGGCTTCCAGATCCTCTGCGAGTCGCACCTGCTGCCGGGCGCGCTGATCCGCAACGACCACCGCAAGTTCGTCTGCCGCGACCAGCGGCTGCGCATCGAGCGCGTCGACACCCCGTGGACGTCGGCCTACGCCGAGGGCGCTGAGGTCACGATCGTGTTGAAGAACGGTGAGGGCGGCTTCGTCGCCGACGAGTCCACGCTCGACATGCTCGAGGGCGAGGGCCGGGTGGTCGCGCGCTACCTCGACGACAACCCCAACGGCTCGCTCCGTGACATCGCCGGCATCTCCAACGAGCGCGGCAACGTCGTCGGCCTCATGCCGCACCCCGAGCACGCGGTCGAGGACCTCACCGGTCCCGGCACCGACGGTCTCGGCTTCTTCACCTCGCTCGCCGAGAAGGCCTTCGCATGAATCCCCGCACGCTCTACCGCACCGTCGCCGTCGCCGAGGCCGTCACGTGGGCGCTGCTGCTGACGGGCATGTTCCTGAAGTACGTCACCGCGACCACCGAGCTGGGCGTCCAGGTCTTCGGCATGGTCCACGGCGTCGTGTTCATCGCCTACTGCTTGGTGACCGTCCTCCTGTTCGTCGACCACAAGTGGCCGGTCAGCCGGCTGGTGCTGGGCCTCGCCGCTGCCGTGCCGCCGTTCGCGACGGTGCCCTTCGAGCGGTACGCCGAGCGCGCGGGGCTGCTGGGCGACTCCTGGCGCCTGCGCTCCGAGGCTCCGCACGGGCTCCTCGAGCGGCTCACCGGGTGGCTGGTCCGCCGTCCGGCCCAGGGCGCGCTCGTCGGCCTGGTCGCCGTGGCCGGCCTGACGGGTGTCGCGCTCGTCGTCGGCCCGCCCGCCTGACCGCGCTGCGGCCAGGGCGAGGGCGAGCGGTCAGCGACCCTGCTGCAGCTTGTTCCAGGTCTGGCGCGTGGCGACGCCCGAGACGCCGATCCTGAGGCGTGACTGGTAGGTCCGCACGGCCGCCTCGGTCTTCGCGTCGAACACACCGGTCGCCCGGAAGCGTCCCGCGCCGGCCGCGTTGAGCGCCCGCTGGAGCCGGTGCACCGACTCGTCGACCGACCCGCGCTTGACCGTCGTACGGGCACCCGCGGCGAGCAGCGCGGTCCAGTGCCGCTTCTCGAAGGTGTTGCTCGGGGTGAACTTGCGGGCGGCCTGCCAGGCGCGCGCGCCGGCGATCGTGGCCGCGTCGTACGAGCCGTTGAGCGGACCGGAGTAGGTGCCCTGCTCGGCGAGCAGGCACTGCAGCGCCTTGACGCGCGTGGACTTCGCGGAGGCGGGGGAGAGCGCGGGGTACTTCCAGAAGCCGAGCCGGGTGCCGGGGCAGCGTCCCTCCGGTCGCGGTTGGGAACCGGCGCCGAGGTCGATGAAGTTGCTGTCGATGTTGATCGTGACGCCGCCCCAGGTCTCGTTGTGGCCGCCGAGGTACTGCTTCATCCGGCCGCCGGGGCGCCAGCCGTCCTCGGGGATGTAGGTCGTGGAGGTGTTGGCCGCGCCGTCCCAGCGGGCGATCCAGATGCGGTCCGGCAGCGCGAACTTGCCGGGCCGCTGGGTGCGGGCGTCGTCGAGCATCTTGATGCCCGAGCTCGCGCTGGAGTAGAAGCCGGCGGTGTAGCCGAGCGCCTTGATCCGGGTGACCCACGCGGACGTGAAGACCAGGGCGGACTCGCGGCAGTGCGTGTCCTGCAGGTTGAAGCCCTCGAGGTCATACCAGATCGTGCTGCCCGCACCGATGCCGTACGCCGCCGCGTCGGCGGCGTTCTTGTCGGCCTCGGCCGCACCCTGCGCGGCCGCCGTGGCGTAGCCGCCGGTGGGGCTCGGCGAGATCTTGAAGTCGTCCTTGTAGCGCGGGAAGCGCGGCTGGCACGACGCCTGCGGGCCGAGGGCGATGGGCAGCAGCCGCCAGCCGCGGGCGACCTGGGTGGCGACCCAGGTGGGGCTGAGGTTGGGCTGGGTGCGGCAGGCGCGGGAGTCGCCGGAGATGTAGATGCCGACCGCGGTGAACGGCGACTTCTTCCACCACGCGTCCATCGCCGACTGGGCCGGCGCCACGCACTGGTCGAAGCCGAAGCCGGTGAAGTCCCCCGGGGTGGCAAGGGCGACCTGGCGCTGCGAGGCCAGCGTGCGAGCCCGTGGTGCGGGCTCGTCGGCGGTCGCGGTCGTCGACCCGACGAGCGGTGCGAGGAGGACCAGCGCAAGGGCGGCTGTCACGGTCCGGACGAGCGTACGAGGTCGGGTCTGGCGGACGCGGCGCATGGGTGGCTCCAGGCAGGCGGGGAAGGGTGTGTCGCGGGCAGGCCGACCCATAGGACCACATCAGTCACACGCGTAACAGTCGTTCGGAAGAACTACAGATCTGTAGTTCGACGCGGGTCAGTCGGTGGTCGGCACGTCGTCGAGGAGGAAGTTGCCCTTCGCCTCTTCCTCCTCGACGAGCTCCTCGAAGGCGAGCGCGATGTCGTCCTGGTGCTCCTCGACCATGCGGGTCAGGTGACCCTGGAGCAGTGCGCCGTGGGGGGACTCGCCGGAGAAAACCTGCTCCCAGGTGTCCTCCCCGCCGCGGATCTTCTCCACGAGGGTCTTCATGTCCTCGCCGAGCTCGCCCGACCGGGCCTGCTCCTCGAGTGCCTGCTTCTCCTCGTCGGTCAGCAGCGGGCGCGCGGTGAGCTGGTCGACGGTGGATCGGAGGTCCGCGAGGCTCGAGGTGAGCTCCTCGCGCGCTGCGCTGATCGCCGCGAGGATCTCCGCCTGGCTGCGGGGGTCATCCATGGCGGGAGGCTACGCCGGAGCGGGTGCGACGGGCGCGACCGGCGCGGGGCGCTGGCCGATCGTCGGTGTTGCGACGGTGCTCGGGTCGCGCGTCACGCTGCTCGGCGTACCGCTGGAGACGGGGGCACCGGTCGTCGAGACCGGCGCCTTGTCGCCGTCGAAGAAGTTCTTCACCGTCGTGATGAGCGACTTCACCTGCTGGAGGATGGTGATGAGCTTCATCAGCGCCTTGTGGGCCTTCATCACCGCCTGGAAGGCCTGGAAGACGGCCTGCACGACGCGGGCCCAGCCGACGCCCGGGATGCTGATCGTCGCCAGCGCGGCGGAGACGGTCTGCACCGCCGCCTTCACGCATTGCACGACCGAGAGGGCGGTCTGCCAGGCGTCGCGGCAGATCTGCACGACGGTCTGGCCCATCTGGACGAGCTGGCCGGCCTGGGCGTCGAGCGAGCCGACCCACGTGCCGATCTGCCTGACCGCCGCGTCGGACGCGCCGCCCTGCCACGTCTGCGAGATTGTCCGGCTGCCGCTCTCGAGGTTGGCCGCCACGCCGTGCATCGACTGGCCGAGGGCACCGAAGGACGAGCCCTGGGTGGACGCACCGACGACGTCGCCGCCGATCTTCTCCGCGAGCTCGGCGCGGATGTCGAAGCCGGTCAGCATCCGCACCAGGTCGCACACGGTGTCGTACGGGAAGCCGAAGCTGACCTGCGGCAGGCTGCTCTCGGTCGGGGCGGCCCGCCGGATGGTGGTGTCGGCGACGTCCCAGAAGCTGCTCGACCCGTCCCGGCCGTCGACGCCGGTGGCGTGGTGGCGGCGTACGACGCCGTCCTCGGTCAGCGTGAAGTCGCGGGCGGTGGCCCGCAGCGCCTCGGCGTGGTCGTGCATCCCGGTGCCGTTGTCCTCCAGCGACTGGTGCACCGAGGGCAGCAGGGCGTTGTAGGCGCCCATCATGGTCTCGAGGATGGGGCCGAAGTCGGCCTGGACGAGCGCATGGCCGCCGTTGCGGGCGATGCCGGACAGGTCGTCGCCGGCGCGCTGGACCTGCGCGGACCAGGCGTCGAGCTCGGAGAGGTCGACGGTCATCACGGCGTTCATCGCGGCTCCTGGAGCGGGCGGGGCGGTCGGTGCGGGTAGTGCCCGATCGTCTTCCCCGGACGCGACGGTGCGAAACCGGCCCCGCCGGACTGTTTGCGCACAGGCCAGGCGTGACCGTGTTTGGCCGCCGTCGGCGGGGGTATCCCGCTGAGGTGAGAGCAAGCGGCAAGCGATCCCTGATGCAGGTCGAGCCGGCCCGGCTGGTGGAGCTGGCGGGCTCCTCCGAGCGCGTCCTCGACGCGATGAGGCAGGACTGGGCGGACGCCGTCGACGAGCTCGCCGAGGCCTGCGTGGCGCTCGGCGACGCGACCGGCACCGCCAACCTCGCGGCGTCGTACGTCGACGCGCTGGCCGATGCCGACGAGGTCCTGACCTGCCTCGTCGGCGCCCTCGAGCTGGGCGTCGCCGGGCTCGTCGACGCCGCCCGCGACGCCCTGCGCGCCGACGACTCGATCGCCGCCGAGCTCGACCGAGCCACTCACCTGCTGGGTGAGGGGCCGTTCGGGACGATGCCGGGCCCGGGAGGTCGCTGACCGTGCCGGCCAACCCGTGGGAGCTGCGCGCCGACGTCCGGCCGCTCGAGGCCGCCGCCCAGCGGTGGACCGAGGTCAGTGCGCTGGTGTCACGTCGCGGGGACGAGCTCGTCGACGCCGCACGGCGCGCCACCGAGGGGTGGGAAGCGGCGTCGGCCGAGAGCTACGAGCACCACCGCAAGCAGGTGCTCGCTCACCTCGACCGCTTCACCTCCCTGGCCGACCGGATCGCCGACTGCCTCCGCGCGTCCGCCACGCTGATGACGTCGTCGCAGAAGGAGCTCGACCGCGCCTGGGCGACGGTCGCGGCGGTGCCCCACGAGGTGGTCGGCGAGTCGCGGCACCTGGTCTTCAAGCCGTCCGAGGACGAGGAACGCGGCAAGGTCACCCGCGGCCAGGCCGAGACCGACGACATCCGACACCGGCTCGCCGTGGCGCTCGACCAGGAGAGCGCCCGGCTCCGGTCGGCGCGCGCCGAGCTGGTCACCGTGCGCACCGAGCTGCTGTCGCTCGCCGGGGGCAGATTCGGGGGATTCGGCGGGGTCGGGGGCGAGGAGTCGGGGGTCGGCACGGTCGCGTCTACCTCGGTGCAGGGTGCGGCCCAGGCCGGCGTCTCCGCGCTGCCGCCGGTGGCCCCGGTGTCGGTGGCCGTCCCCGACCTGACGGGTCTCTCCGCCGCCGGGCTGACGTCGCTGTCCGCGGCCGCGGCGGGCGGGCTGCTCGGCCGCAGCGGGGGCGGGGCGAGGCTGCCGGCCACCGGCACGCCACCCGTCGGCGGGATGGGGGCAGCCGGCATGGCCGCGCGCGCCGGGACGATGTCGCGGGGGATGGCGAGCGGCCGCGGCGGGCCCGCCCGAATGCAGATCCCGCGGCTGGATCGCACGGCCTCGGAGGAGGCTGCCGCCCGCGCCGCCCGGGAGCAGGAGGCCGTGCGCGAGGCGAAGCGTGCGGCCCTCGAGGAGAAGCGCGCCGAGCGCGCGGCCCGCAAGGCCGAGCGGGAGGCGGCGCGCGAGGCGCGGGCGAGGGCTGCCGGCAAGGACTCGCGGCGCGACGACGACGACCGTGACGAGGCGGACGGGACCTTGCCGCTCGAGGGTGAGCCCGGCGGCTCGGAGACGGGGACGGACGCCGACGACGAGCAGCCGGAGGGTGGGGAGCGCCGTCAGGCCGTGCGGGTCGTCCACGAGGCGACTCCCGGCCGCCCGGTGGGCGAGGACCGCCGGTAGATTGGCGCCGTGCCCGACACGAGCGCCGCCCCGCAGTCCCGCCCTGCCACGAACGCCAGTCTCACGACGTCAGGCGCGACCGGCACCCTCGACACGGTGGCCCTGGCGGCCACGGACGCCGAGCGCGAGCAGCCCTGGGCCGACCTCGGCCTCAAGACCGACGAGTACGCCCGGATCCGCGAGATCCTGGGCCGTCGTCCGACGAGCTCCGAGCTCGCGATGTACAGCGTGATGTGGAGCGAGCACTGCTCGTACAAGTCCACCAAGGTGCACCTCAAGCAGTTCGGCGAGATCCCGCAGGAGACGCCGGTCGGCAAGATGCTCGCCGGCATCGGCGAGAACGCCGGCGTGCTCGACATCGGTCAGGGCTACGCCGTGACCTTCAAGGTCGAGAGCCACAACCACCCGTCGTTCGTCGAGCCCTACCAGGGCGCCGCAACGGGCGTCGGCGGCATCGTCCGCGACATCCTCGCGATGGGCGCCCGCCCGGTCGCGGTGATGGACCCGCTGCGCTTCGGTCCCCTCGACGCCCCCGACACCGCGCGCGTGCTGCCCGGGATCGTGGCCGGCGTCGGCGGCTACGGCAACTGCCTCGGCCTGCCCAACATCGGCGGCGAGGCCGTCTTCGACGAGACCTACGCCGGCAACCCGTTGGTCAACGCCCTCTGCGTGGGCGTGCTGCGTCACGAGGACCTCCACCTCGCCAAGGCGTCCGGAGCCGGCAACCAAGTGGTCCTCTACGGCGCGCGCACAGGCGGCGACGGCATCGGCGGCGTCTCCGTGCTGGCCAGCGAGACGTTCGACGAGACCGGCCCGGCCAAGCGGCCGAGCGTGCAGGTCGGCGACCCGTTCATGGAGAAGCTGCTCATCGAGTGCACGCTCGAGCTCTTCGCCGCGGGCGTGATCGCCGGCATCCAGGACCTCGGCGGCGCCGGGCTCTCGTGCGCCACCTCCGAGCTCGCCTCGGCCGGCGACGGCGGCATGCACGTCGAGCTCGACCGCGTGCCCCTGCGCGACTCCACCCTTGCTCCGGAGGAGATCCTCATGAGCGAGTCGCAGGAGCGGATGATGGCGGTCGTCGAGCCATCTGATGTCGACGCGTTCATGGCGATCTGCGAGAAGTGGGACGTCGAGGCCGTCGTCATCGGTGAGGTGACCGACTCCGGACGGCTGCACATCGACTGGCACGGCGAGCGCGTGGTCGACGTACCCCCGCGGTCGGTCGCGCACGACGGTCCGACCTACCAGCGGCCGTTCGCCCGTCCCGCGTGGCAGGACGCCCTCCAGGCCGACGGTGCCGAGGCGCTGCCCCGTCCGTCGTCCGGCGCCGAGCTGCGCGACACCCTGCTCCAGCTCGTCGCCTCGCCCAACCTCTGCGACAAGTCGTGGATCACCGACCAGTACGACCGCTACGTGCAGGGCAACACCGTCCTGGCCCAGCCGGCCGACTCCGGCATGGTGCGCGTCGACGCCGACACCAACCTCGGCGTCTCGGTGTCCACCGACTGCAACGGCCGCTTCGCCAAGCTCGACCCCTACACGGGCGCGCAGCTCGCGCTGGCCGAGTCCTACCGCAACGTCGCCACCGGCGGCGCCCGCCCGCTCGCCGTCTCGGACTGCCTCAACTTCGGCTCGCCCGAGGACCCGGACGTGATGTGGCAGTTCGCCGAGGCCTGCCGCGGGCTCAAGGACGCGTGCCTCGAGCTCGGCATCCCGGTCACCGGCGGCAACGTCAGCCTCTACAACCAGACCGGCGAGACGGCGATCCTGCCGACACCGGTGGTGGCGGTCCTCGGGGTCATCGACGACGTCACCCGGCGTACGCCGACCGGCTTCGGCGCCGCGGGGGAGCGGGTCTTCCTGCTCGGTGAGACCCGCGACGAGCTCTCCGGGTCCGAGTGGGCGCACGTCGTGCACGGCCACCTCGGCGGGCTGCCGCCGGCGCTCGACCTCGCGGCCGAGCACGCGCTCGCCGCGCTGCTGCAGGACGCCGCCCGCGACGACGTCGTCACCAGCGCCCACGACCTCTCGGACGGCGGCCTGGCCCAGGCGCTCGCCGAGTCCACCTTCGCGGGTGACATCGGTGTCTCGGTCTCGCTGGCCGCGGTCGCCTCCGGCGACGCGTTCGTCGCGCTCTTCTCCGAGTCCACCGCCAGGGCGCTGGTGACGGTGACCGACGAGCAGGCCGACGCGCTGGTCGCCCTGGCCGAGCGCCACGGCGTACCCGTCACGCCGATCGGGCGCACCGGCGGCGACGCGATCTCGGTCGAGGATGCCTTCGACCTCCCGGTCGTCGAGGCCAAGGCGGCCTGGCGCGCGACCCTTCCGGCGGTCCTCGGCTCCTGACCGGCGGACTTCGACGCCGAAGTTCCCGCTTGTCGGCCGAAGTTTCAGCCGACAAGCGGGAGGTTCCCCGGATATCCGGGGATCGCGCAGCGACCGTCAGCTCGAGCGGCGCATCGCCCGCACCCCGACGACGAGCCCGAGGGCCGCGACGACGCCGGCGCCGAGGAACCCCTGCAGGACGACGTCGGCCGGGAAGGTCCCGGCGAACAGCGCGCGCGTCGCGTCGACGACGTACGTCATCGGGTTGAGCATCGAGATGACCTCGAGCCAGCGCGGCGCCCCGTCGACCGGCAGCAGCACGCCGGCGGTGAGGAGGGTCGGGAACAGCAGCGTCTGCTGGATCGTCCAGAACATCCAGTCCTGGCCCTTCGACGCCAGTGCCAGCGCGAAGGACAGCGCGCCGACCCCGACGCTGAAGATCGACAGGACGAGCGTGGCCACGAGCACCCCGCCGAGGTGCAGGTCGAAGCTGAACGGCGTGACGACCGCGACGATGATCGCGACCTGCATCAGCATCGGTACGACCTCCTTGAGCGCGCGACCGACCAGCAGCGCCGGACGGCCCAGCGGCGAGACCAGCTGCCGCTCGTGCGAGCCGGACTGCATCTCCTCCATCAGGTTGGCCCCGGTGAACGACGCCCCCATCAGCGCGGTCATGGCCACGATGCCGGGCACGAACCACTGCAGCGCCGCGCCGTCGGCCATCTCGGGGAGCAGCGGCGCGAAGAGGCCGAGGAAGACCAGCGGCTGGATCATCGCGAAGACCACCGCCATCGGCTCGCGCCACACGGGCTTGAGCTCGCGGTTCATCACGTTCCAGGTGTCGGCGACAAAGGTGCTCATGCTGCGACCTCGCTCTCGGTCTCGGTGGAGGGGGTGGGAGTGGCTCCGGTGGTGTCGGTGGACTGGGTCTCGCGCAGGCTGCGCCCGGTGAGGTCGAGGAACACGTCGTCGAGGGTGGGTCGCGCGACCTCAACCCGCGTCGGGGGTACGCCGTCCGCGGCCAGGTCCGCGAGCAGCTCACCCACCATCGCGGAGCCGTCCATGACCCGCAGGTCGAGCGAGGAGTCGTCGACCTCGACGCGAGCGTCGGGCACCCGCTCCAGCCGGGCGGCGGCCCGGGCGGAGTCGCCGGCCGAGCCGAAGCCGAGCCGGACCAGGTCGCCCAACCCGCTCTTGAGCCGGGCTGCGGTGTCGTCGGCGATCACCCGGCCGTGGTCGACGACCACGACGCGACCGGCGAGCGCGTCGGCCTCCTCGAGGTAGTGCGTGGTGAGCACGACGGTGCTGCCGGTCTCGGCGTGCAGCCGCCGGATCAGCTCCTGGAGGTTGGCGCGGTTCTGCGGGTCGAGGCCGGTGGAGGGCTCGTCGAGGAAGAGCACCCGCGGCAGGTGGACGAGCCCCATCGCGATGTCGAGCCTCCGGCGCTGTCCCCCGGAGAGGGAGGACACCTTGCGGTCGGCGACCGCGGCGAGGTCGAGCTCCTCGACCAGCTCGGCGGCGCGGCGCCGCGCGTCGACGCGGGACAGCCCGTGCGCACGGCCCTGGCTGATCAGCTCGTCGCGGCCGAGCTGGCGGTGCCCGGCACCGTTGCCCTGCCCGACGAAGCCGATCGCCCGGCGTACGTCGCGCTGGGCGCTGACGACGTCGTGGCCGGCGACGGTGGCCGAGCCCGACGTGGGGGCGATGAGGGTGGTCAGCATGCGCAGGGTCGTCGACTTCCCGGCGCCGTTGGGGCCCAGGAAGGCGACCAGCTCGCCCTGCCGAATCTCGAGGTCGAGGCCCTGCACGGCCTCGACCGTCTGCTTGCGCGAGGTGAAGTGGCGGGTCAGGCCACGCGTCACGATCGCCGGTCCGGTGTGGTGTTGGTAGGTCATGACATCGACGCTAGGGATCCATGCGGTCAGTTCCTGTCCGCATTGGCACCTAATCTGGATCCCATGAGCACGAGCGAGCGGATGCTGCGGCTGCTGTCCCTCCTCCAGACCCACCGCTACTGGTCGGGCCCGGAGCTGTCGGACCGCCTCGAGGTGAGCCCCCGGACCCTCCGTCGCGACGTCGACCGGCTGCGCGACCTCGGCTACACCGTGGACGCCGTGCGGGGCGCCGCCGGCGGCTACCAGCTGCGCGCCGGCGGTTCGCTCCCGCCGCTGCTGCTCGAGGACGAGGAGGCCGTCGCCATCGCGGTCGGCCTGCGCACGGCGGCGGTCGGCGCGGTCGGCGGGACCGATGACCGGTCGGTGCAGGCGCTGTCCAAGGTGCTGTCCCTGATGCCCCCGCGGCTGCGCCGCCAGATGGACGCCGTCGCGTCGCAGACCGACGCCCCCGGCCCGTGGGAGGGCGCGCCCGTGGTCGACGCGACGGTGCTGACGACGTTGGCCCAGGCTTGCCGCGACAGTGAGCTGCTGCGCTTCGACTACGCCGCGCGCGAGGCCGAGGTGAGCCATCGCCGCGTCGAGCCGCTGCGCCTCGTCTCCCTCGGCCGCCGGTGGTACCTCGTGGCCTGGGACCGCGACCGGACGGACTGGCGCAGCTTCCGCCTGGACCGGGTCACCGACCCCGAGCCCACCGGCCAGCGCTTCCGCCCGCGCGAGCTGCCGACCGACGACGCCCTCGCATTCGTCCAGCAGGGCATCCGCCGGATGCCCCAGCGCCACGCCGTACGCGTCCGCGTGGCGATGCTGGCCGAGGAACTCGCCGCCCAGGTGGGCCGCTGGGGGACCGTGAGCGCGGACGGCACCGGGTGCGTGCTCGAGATGAACGTCGACGACCTCGACTGGCCGGTGATGGTGCTGGCCGGCTCCGGCGCGGACTTCGTCGTCGAGTCGCCGCCCGAGCTGGCGGAGAAGGTCGCAGAGGTCGGCGCACGCTTCTCCCGCGTCGGCTAGGCCGCGACCGCTGTCTCGACCAGCTCCGGGTCGGCCTCCGGCACCCACTCCGAGGGACGCGGCACCGACCGGATCGACCGGCTCGAGGTGAGCAGGACGGCGAGCAGCGCGCTCGCCACGACCAGCGCGGTGATCGCCGTGGCGCCGCCCTGGTGCTCGAGCAGGGAGCCGCCGAGCAGCGGTGCCAGCGGCATCACCGACATCGACGCGAACTGGCTGGTGGAGCCGATCCGGCCCTGGAGGTGGGCGGGTGTGACGGCCATCCGGTAGGAGCTGATGCCGGCGTTGCCGACCGGGTTGAGCAGCAGCAGGAAGAACGTGCTCGCGCACGCGGTCCACACGCTCGACGAGACCGTCAAGGGCACGAGGGGCAGGCAGCACATCCAGCCGATGAGGACGGTCAGGCGGCCGGTCGGCATGCGGTGGATCAGGCTCGGGGCCACCACGGCGCCGACGATGCCGCCGAGGCCCGCGGCCATCGAGACCAGGCCGATCTGCGCGGCGGGCACGCCCTCGGCGATCATGCGGAGGAGCACGACGAAGAAGATCGCGTTGGTCACCAGGTTGGTCAGCGAGGACCAGAGCACCAGCGTGCGGAAGAACGGGCGCCGCCAGATGAACCGGAAGCCCTCGGCGAGCTGCCGGCCCAAGGGCTCGCGCCGACGGCGCGGTGCCGTCAGGTCGGTGCGCACGCGACTGACCGTGGCGCACGCGATCGCGTAGGTGATCGCGTCGACGGCGAACGGCAGCCACCGGGTGACGGCGTACAACGCACCGCCGAGCGGTCCCCCGAGCAGCGAGGCGACGTGCTGGCGAGCCTGGTTCTGGCTGAGCGCGGTCGGCAGGTCGTCCGTGGGCACGACCGACCGGATCGCTGAAAGCTGTGCCGGGTTGAACGCGCCGGCCGCCACGCCCGCGACCAGCGCGACCACGACGAGATGGGGGAGCGTGAGGCTGCCGGTCGCTCCCGCGACTGCGAGCGAGGTGTACGCCGCGCAGCCGGTGGCGCTGGAGACGAGCATGATCCGCTTGCGGTCGACCCGGTCGGCGAGCACACCGGCCGGCAGCAGCGTGGCGCACAGCCCGCCGAGGTATGCGGCCTCGACCAGGGCGGCAGTCATCGCCGAGCCGCTGAGGGCATAGGCGATGAGGGGGAAGGCGAACATCGACAGCGTGCTGCCGAGCTCGCTGACGGTGTCGCCGATCCAGAGCACGGTGAAGTCGCGGTTGCGCGAGAGCTGGCGGTATCCGGGCATGTCCGCACCCTATGTTGCGCACGTAATGTTGCGCAATAGTACGTGCGCAATTCGGGTAGGGTGGCGCCATGGTCGATCCCCAGCCCCTGAGCGACCCGCGCGTGCTGCGGGCGATCGCCCACCCGGTCCGCAACCGCATCCTCGACGAGCTCAGCGCGTCGGGGCCGGCGCGCGCGGCAGACATCGCGCGGGAGCTCGGAATCCCGGCCAACCAGGCCAGCTTTCACCTGCGCCAGCTCGGCAAGTACGGCCTCGTCGAGGAGGCCCCGGAGGAGGCGCGCGACAAGCGCGACCGGGTGTGGCGGGCCTCGGCGACGGGCGGCTACCGGGTCGAGCTGGGCAAGCTGGCCAAGGAGCCCGGCGGCAAGGCGGCCGTGGAGGTGTTCCGCTCCAACAGGCTCGCCTGGCTGCACCAGGTGGTCGACCGGTCCTTCGCGATGAGCCGGAAGAAGGGTCGCGGCGTCTTCGCCACCTCCGACCACGCGCTCAAGCTCACCGACGACGAGGCCGGCCGGCTGCGCCAGGAGATCGACGACCTCGTCGAGTCGTGGGCCGACCGCACGCGGGGTCGCGACCCGGAGCGCCGGACCTACCTGCTCGTGCAGATGGTGCAGCCCTACCCCGACGAGCCGACCGAGCCCGACGAGCCGACCGAGCCCGACGGGTGACACGACCGAGCCGGCGCGCCGTGCTGGCGGTCGGCGTGTCGGCCGTCCTCGCCGGGTGCGCCGACGAGACGTCCGGCAGGGTGGGAGGCGTGCCCAGCGAACCCGAGCGGATCACCTACGGCGACGACCCGAGCCAGTGGGTCGACCTGCACGTCCCCGCGGGGGGCGCCAGCCGGGGGCTTGTCGTCGTCCTGCACGGGGGGTTCTGGAAGGCGCAGTACGGCGCCGACTACGGCGCGCCGCTGGCCGAGGACCTGGTCGCGCGCGGCTGGACGGTCGCCAACGTGGAGTACCGCCGGGTCGGCAACGGCGGCGGCTTCCCTGCAACCCTCGATGACGTCCACACCGCGATCGGTGCGGTCGCCGCCGACGCACCGGGTCCGGTCGTCACGCTCGGTCACTCGGCCGGCGGGCACCTCGCCACCTGGGCGGGCGCCCGACTGCGCCTCGCCCGCTGGGCCGACGGCCCGGCCCTGACCCACGTCGTCAGCCAGGCCGGGGTGCCGGACCTGAGGGCGGCGGTCGCGGACGACCTCGGGGACGGCGCCGCGCTCGCGTTCCTCGGCGACCCCGACCCGGACGCAGCGACGTACGAGCAGGCCGACCCGCTGACCCAGGTGCCTCTCGACGTCCCGGTCTGGGCGGTCCACGCACGCGACGACGACACCGTCCCGTTCAGCCAGGCCGAGGCGTACGTCGACGCCGCGACCGCCGCGGGTGCCGAGGCCACCCTCGTCGAGGTCACCGGCGGTCACTTCGGGGTGATCGACACCGACAGCGACGCCTGGACGGCGTGCGTGGAGGTCCTCGACTCGATCGGGTGAGGCACCGTGAAGGCAGTTCGCACGCCGGCGTCGATCCGTCACGCTCAGCGAGCACCGACCTGGCGCGAACTGCCTTCACGGTGTCGGACTAGCCTCGGGGCGTGCCCGCCCGACTCAAGGTCCTGACCCCCGACCAGCTCGCGACGGCGCACGCCGACGGTGACACCCGGGCGCTGGTCAAGCACTACCTCGCCCGCCTCGAGTTGCTCGCCCCCGGGCGGTCGGTCGAGGTCCGGGTGCCGCCCTTCGCCGCCGTCCAGGTCGTGCCGGGTGTGCGCCACACCCGCGGCACTCCGCCGGCGGTCGTGGAGACCGACGGCGAGACGTGGCTGGCCCTCGCCACTGGTCGTACGACGTGGGGCGAGGCGCTCGACGCAGGGCTGATCGTGGCGAGCGGTGAGCGCACGGACCTCTCGCCGTACCTCCCGCTCTGAGTGCGCCCGCTCCAGACGGGTGAGAAGGGTCCGCGACGGGGGATGTTCAGCGGCGCCGGTTTCCGGTACGAAGAAGCATGGCGACCCTCACCGATGACCAGGTCCGCGAGCTCGACCTCTGGTTCCGTGCGGCCAACTACCTCTCCGTTGGGCAGATCTACCTGCTCGACAACCCGCTCCTCGAGCGTCCGCTCGAGCGCGACGACATCAAGCCCAGGCTGCTCGGCCACTGGGGCACCACCCCAGGGCTCAACCTCGTCTGGACCCACCTCAACCGGCTGATCCGCGAGCGCGACGTCGACGCGATCATCCTGTGCGGACCGGGCCACGGCGGGCCGGCGGCGGTGGCCAACGCGTGGCTCGAGGGCACCTACTCGGAGGTGTACCCCGCGATCGGCGACGACCGCGACGGGATGTCGAGGCTGTTCCGGCAGTTCTCCTTCCCCGGTGGCATCCCGAGCCACGTCGCCCCGGAGACGCCCGGCTCCATCCACGAGGGCGGCGAGCTCGGCTACGTGCTGTCGCACGCCTACGGCGCCGCGATGGACAACCCCGACCTCGTCGTGACCGCGGTGGTCGGCGACGGCGAGTTCGAGACCGGCCCGCTGGCCGCGAGCTGGCACGGCAACAAGTTCGTCGACCCGGTCAACGACGGCGCGGTGCTGCCGGTCCTGGCCCTCAACGGCTGGAAGATCGCCAACCCGACCATCCCCGCCCGGATCCCGCGCGAGGAGCTCGAGAGCCTGCTGCGCGGTTACGGCCACCACGTGATCACCGTCGAGGGCGACGACCCCGCCGACGTCCACCGCCAGATGGCCGCCGCGCTCGACGAGGCCCACGACATGATCCGGGAGACCTGGCGCGCGGCCCGCGAGGACGGCGACCTCGAGCGCCGGCCGTGGCCGATGATCTTGCTCGTCACGCCGAAGGGGTGGACCGGTCCGGCCGAGGTCGACGGCAAGCCGGTCGAGGGCACCTGGCGGGCCCACCAGGTGCCGCTGGCCGGCACGCGGGAGAACGACGAGCACCGTGCGCAGCTCGAGGAGTGGCTGCGCTCGTACGCCCCCGACGAGCTCTTCGGCGACGACGGCCGACCGGTCGAGGCGGTGCGCAGGCAGGCGCCGGTGGGCTCCCGGCGGATGAGCGCCAACCCGCACGCCAACGGCGGCCTGCTCAAGCGTCCGCTGCGCCTGCCCGACTGGCGGGAGAGCGCCGTCGAGGTGGGGCGTCCGGGTGCGTCCATCCACGAGCCGACCCGCGTGCTGGGGCAGTGGCTCGTCGGCGTGGTCCGCGACAACGACACCAACTTCCGCATCTTCGGGCCCGACGAGACCGCGTCCAACCGGCTCGACGCCGTCTACGAGGTGACCGACAAGGTCTGGGCGGGCGAGCTCGCCGACGTCGACGAGCACCTCGCCCGGTCCGGCCGGGTGGTGGAGATCCTCTCCGAGCACACGTGCCAGGGCTGGCTCGAGGGTTACCTCCTCACCGGGCGGCACGGGCTGTTCAGCTGCTACGAGGCCTTCATCCACCTCGTCGACTCGATGCTCAACCAGCACGCCAAGTGGCTCAAGACCACGCGCGAGATCGGGTGGCGTCCCCGCATCGCGAGCCTCAACTACCTGCTGAGCTCGCACGTATGGCGCCAGGACCACAACGGCTTCTCCCACCAGGACCCCGGGTTCATCGACCACGTGCTCAACAAGAAGGCCGAGGTCGTGCGCGTCTACCTCCCGCCGGACGCCAACACGCTGCTGTCCACCATGGCTCACTGCCTGGAGAGCGAGCACTACGTCAACGTCGTCGTCTCCGGCAAGCAGCCGAGCTTCGACTGGCTCGACGCCCAGCAGGCCGACCTGCACTGCGCCCGCGGCCTCGGCATCTGGGACTGGGCCTCGAACGACGACGGCGACCCCGACGTGGTCGTGGCGGCAGCGGGCGACGTACCCACCCTGGAGGCGCTGGCCGCGGTGTCCCTGATGCGGGAGCACCTGCCCGAGCTGCGCGTGCGCTTCGTCAACGTCGTCGACCTGATGCGTCTGCAGGACGAGCGCGAGCACCCGCACGGCCTGAGCGACCGGGAGTTCGACGCCGTCTTCACCACCGACAAGCCGGTCGTCTTCGCCTACCACGGCTACCCGTGGCTCATCCACCGGCTGACCTACCGGCGCACCAACCACGACAACATCCACGTCCGCGGCTACAAGGAGGAGGGCACCACGACCACGCCGTTCGACATGGTGATGATGAACGACACCGACCGCTACCACCTGGTGATGGACGTCATCGACCGCGTGCCCGACCTCGGTCCGCGCGCGGCCGCCGTCCGCCAGCTGATGGTCGACACCCGCCGAGTGGCCCGGCAGTGGACGCGCGACCACGGCGACGACCTCCCCGAGGTGCGCGACTGGCAGTGGGACGCCGGGGCCGATCCGGAGCGCGGCGGATCGCCGTCCACCACGGCCGACCCCGACACGGGAGCCGACAACCTCTAGCGTGCGCCCCATGAATGTGAGCTCGCTCGGCTTCCGCACCGACCTCGCCCTGCTGACCGCCTCCGGCAGCGTCGTGGAGGACCGCGGCACCCACCTCGTCGTCCGTACGCCGGACAACCCGACGTACTACTGGGGCAACTTCATCCTCCTCGCCGAGCCGCCCGTGCCCGGCGGTGAGCGGGAGGTGGTGGCCGCCTTCCACACCGAGTTCCCGGAGGCGCGCCACGTCAGCATCGGCATCGACGCGCCCGACCTCACCCCGGGGGCACGCGCGGCCTTCGAGGCGGCGGGGCTCGTCGTCGACGTGGCGTCCGTGCTCACCGCGTCCGAGCTGCAGCCGCCCCGCGAGGTGGAGGCCGAGGTCCGCCCGCTGCAGTCCGCGTCGGACTGGGAGAGCCGCGCCCGCCTGAGCCTCGCGATAGAGGAGCGCGACGACGAGGACTCGCACATGCGGTTCGCGCGCGGGCGCAACGTGCAGGAGCAGGCGCTCATCGACGCCGGCCGCGGCACCAGGTTCGGCGTCCTCGTCGACAACGAGGTCGTCAGCACCGCCGCCGTCTTCACCACCGAGGAGGGCGTCGCGCGCTTCCAGAGCGTCGAGACGCACCCTGACCACCGACGCAAGGGGCTGGCCGCGGCGGCCGTGGACGCGGCGGGCCGCTACGCCCTCGAGCACCTCGGCGCGCGGACGCTCGTGATCGTCGCGGACGACGACGGCGAGGCCATCGGGATCTACCGCCGGCTCGGCTTCGCCGACACCGAGCGCCAGCTGATGCTGGAGCGCCGGCACGGCGACCGGGCGTCTCTCGACGCGTGAACAGGGCCGGAAGCGGCTGGGTTTCGACGCGCAGTCGCGACCTCGCGAGCTCGGTCGCGCGCTTGCTCAACCTCCCGACCCACGCCGCGAGCGACTCCGTCGCTCCCGGCTAGGGTCGTGACATGACTGTCGACATCTCCGCCCGCCTCGCCGAGGTCATGCCCGGCATCCGCCGTGACCTCGAGGACCTCGTCCGCATCCAGTCCGTGTCCGCCGACCCGGCCCGCGCCGGCGAGGTCGAGCGCAGCGCCGAGGCCACTCGCGACCTGTTCGCGGCGGAGGGCTTCGAGTGCGAGATCGTGCGCGCCCACGACGGCGCGCCGCCCGCCGTGATCGCGAAGAAGGCCGGTCCCGAGGGCGCCCCGACGGTCCTGCTCTACGCGCACCACGACGTCCAGCCGGAGAACGACCACGCCGACTGGGACTCCCCGCCGTGGGAGCCGACCGAGCGGGGCGACCGGCTGTACGGCCGCGGTGCCGCCGACGACAAGGCCGGCATCGCCGCCCACCTCGGCGCGGTCCGGATCTTCGGTGACGACCTGCCGGTCAACCTGGTGATGTTCATCGAGGGCGAGGAGGAGGTCGGCTCCGACACCCTCGTCGAGCTGCTCGAGGCCCACAAGGAGCGCCTCGCCGCCGACGTCATCGTCATCGCCGACTCCGGCAACTGGGACATCGGCGAGCCCGCCCTCACTACGTCGCTGCGCGGCCTCGTCCGGATGGACGTCGAGATCCGCACGCTGACCCATGCCGTCCACAGCGGCATGTGGGGCGGCCTCGTCCCCGACTCGATCATGACGCTCAGCCGGGTCGTCGCCTCGCTCAACGACGACGCCGGCAACGTCGCGGTGGAGGGGCTGCACGCCGGCCCCGCCGCCGACGTGGAGTACCCCGAGGCCCGCCTCCGCGCCGAGTCCGGCGCCGCCGAGGGCATCGAGTGGATCGGCTCCGGCTCGGTCGTCGAGCGCCTGTGGACCAAGCCGTCGGTCAGCATCACCGGCCTCGACGCCCCCAAGGTCGAGGGCGCCTCCAACACCCTCGTCCCCGCCGCGCGCTGCCGCATCAGCATGCGGATCGCCCCCGGCGACACGACCGCCAACGCCGTCCAGTGCCTCCAGGCCCACCTCGAGAAGCACACCCCCTGGGGCGCGACCCTCACGACGACCGTCGTCGACACCGGCGAGGCGACGCAGATCGACGCCAGCGGTCCGGCGTACGACGCCGCGCGCGCCGCGTTCGCCGAGGCCTGGGACGGGACCGCCCCGGTCGACATGGGCGTCGGCGGCTCCATCCCCTTCATCGCCGAGTTCCTCGAGGCGTTCCCACAGGCGAGCGTGCTGGTCACCGGCGTCGAGGACCCCGACACCCGCGCCCACGGGGCCAACGAGGGCCTCCACCTCGCCGAGTTCGAGAAGGTCGTCAAGGCCGAGGCGCTCCTGCTCCGCAACCTCGGCGAGCTGCCCCGCTGACCGTGCCGACCTCGCCGAGCGGTGCGTGACGCAGGTTGTCGGGCGGCAGAACCTGCGTCACGCACCGCTGGCGGGGCGGGGGTACCCCCCGCGACCTGCGTCACACCCCGCTGACCGGGTGGTCCTCACGTGTGGCCTCCGTCGGTAGCGTGGCGGCCATGGCGACCTTCCGTGCCCGCGACCGCTCCTCGGCCGTGCTCCGCTCACCGCGCAGCGAGGTGTGGGCCGCCCTCACCGACGCCGACCTGATCGCGCAGATCACGCCCTACGTCACCGGCATCGACGTCGAGGGCGACCGGTGGACCTGGCGCATGGCCACCCTCCCGGTGCTGGGCATCTCCGTGGCACCGAAGTTCACCGAGGTGATGGACCTGCACCCCCAGGACCGGATCGTCTTCACGCACGACCCCAGCCGGCCCGACGAGATGACCGCCGTCACCGGCACCTACGACCTCACCGACCACGCAGGCGGCGGCACCGACGTGAGCATCGACCTCCAGATCGCCTGCAACCTCCCGCTGCCCGGCCTGGCCCGGCCCGCGGTCGAGCGCGTCATGGCGGGCGTCGTGAAGCACATGGGCACCGTCTTCTCCCGCAACCTCCTCAAGCACCTGGGCGAAGCATGAGGGTCCTCGTCCTCGGCGCCACCGGCTATATCGGTTCGCGCCTCGTGCCGCACCTGCTCGAGCACGGGTACGACGTCGTGGCCGCGTCGTCGTCGCCGCCGCGGCCCGACCGCTTCGGCTGGGACGACCGAGTGCGGGCGATCCGCTGCGACGTCACCGATCCCGCCGCCGTCGCGGCGGCGGTCGAGGACGTCGATGCGGTCGTGTACCTCGTCCACTCCCTCGACCGCAGCGACTTCAGGGACCGCGACCGGGTAGCGGCCGAGACCGTCGCGGCCGCGGTGGCCGACAGCGGCGTACGACGCCTCGTCTACCTCTCCGGGCTGGTCCCGCAGGTGCCCGAGGCCGACCTGTCGGCGCACATCGCCTCGCGGCTCGAGGTCGAGCGCATCCTCCTCGGCGCGACCGACGGCGCGGTCGCGCTGCGTGCGGGTGTCGTGGTCGGAGCCGGGTCGACGTCGTTCGAGATCATCCGGCAGATCGCGACGCTGTTCCTCGTGCAGCCCGTGCCGACGTGGATGCGCAGCTCGGTCCAGCCGGTGGCGGCCTCCGACGTGCTGCGCGCGATCACGGACGGTCTGGCCGACGACGGCCCGACCGGCGCGGTCGACCTCGGCGCCCCCGACGTCGTGGCCTACGCCGACCTGCTGCACGTCATCGGCGGCGGGGCCGGGCTGTCCCGCGTCCGCGTGCCCGCGCCGGTCGCCCCCACCGGGCTCGTCGGCCTCGGCGCAGCCCTCGCGACCACGGCGCCGTTCCACACCGTCACCGCGCTCATCGAGTCGCTGCGCCACGACATGGTCTGCCGGCCGGGCCACGCCTGGGCCCCGCGCTCGGGCGGTCCGCTCCTCGGCCTCGAGGAGGCGGTGCAGCGGGCGCTCACCCCGATGTACGCCGGCCCCGAGGGCGCGCTGCCCTCCGACCCCGACTGGACCCGGCCGCTTCCGCTGCTGGACGTCGTACCGCTCCCCGCCTCCGGGAAGGCGGCCGCCCGGCTCGCCCTCCACCGCCTTCGCGCGTTCCTCCCGGACGCCTGACGGCAGACACCTGAGGACGTGGCGGTCGCGGACCGGCCTACGAGCCGTCCACGGCGTCCTCAGGTATCGGCGGCTGGTCGCCAGT
Organism: Nocardioides sp. GCM10028917; assembly: GCF_042666175.1. Lineage (NCBI taxonomy): Bacteria > Bacillati > Actinomycetota > Actinomycetes > Propionibacteriales > Nocardioidaceae > Nocardioides > Nocardioides sp. GCM10028917. The sequence continues at coordinate 371,546 of NZ_JBHTFL010000007.1, read as the reverse complement.
GCGGCGATCGGGCCGGGCGCCCGTAGACTCGGGCCGTGCCCCAGCCGATGAGCAAGCGGATGGGCGGCGACGGCCGTCTGACCACGGCAATCGACCCCCACGACCAGGGCCCGCAGGATGCCTGCGGTGTCTTCGGCGTCTGGGCCCCCGGCGAGGACGTCGCCAAGCTGACCTACTTCGGGCTCTACGCCCTGCAGCACCGCGGCCAGGAGTCGGCGGGCATCGCGGTCAGCAACGGGCGGCAGATCCTGGTCTACAAGGACATGGGCCTGGTCTCGCAGGTCTTCGACGAGTCGACGCTGGACTCGCTCGAGGGCCACCTCGCGATCGGCCACTCGCGCTACTCCACGACCGGCGCCTCCACCTGGCACAACGCGCAGCCGACGTTCCGGCCCACCGCCGACGGCTCCATCGCGCTCGGCCACAACGGCAACCTGATCAACACCCACGAGCTGCGCGAGATGGTCACGGACCTGCCCGGCCCCGCCGGCGAGCTCGAGATCAAGGGCGTCGAGGGCGCGACCAACGACACCAGCCTGGTCACCGCGCTTCTCGCCCACCACCCCGACACGTCGCTCGAGCAGCGCGCGCTCGAGGTCCTCCCCCAGTTGCGCGGTGCGTACTGCTTCGTCTGGATGAACGAGAACACCCTCTACGCCGCCCGTGACCCGCAGGGCATCCGCCCGCTCGTCCTCGGTCGCCTCGACCGGGGCTGGGTCGTGGCCAGCGAGGACGCCGCCCTCGCCACCATCGGTGCGAGCGTGGTCCGCGAGGTCGAGCCCGGCGAGATGGTCGTCATCGACGAGAACGGCCTGCGCTCCCACAAGTTCGCCGAGCCGGACCGCAAGGGGTGCGTCTTCGAGTATGTCTACCTCGCCCGCCCCGACGCCACGATCGCCGGGCGCAACGTGCACGAGGCGCGCGTCGAGATGGGACGCCGGCTGGCCCGCGAGTTCCCGGTCGACGCCGACCTGGTGATGCCCGTGCCGGAGTCCGGCACTCCCGCGGCGTCCGGGTACGCCGCCGAGTCGGGCATCCCGTTCGGTCAGGGCTTCGTCAAGAACGCCTACGTCGGCCGCACGTTCATCCAGCCCAGCCAGACGCTGCGCCAGCTCGGCATCAGGCTCAAGCTCAACGCCCTCGAGCACATGATCCGCGGCAAGCGGATCGTCGTGGTCGACGACTCGATCGTGCGGGGCAACACCCAGCGCGCGCAGGTGCGGATGCTCCGCGAGGCGGGCGCCCTCGAGGTGCACGTGCGGATCTCCAGCCCGCCGGTCAAGTGGCCGTGCTTCTACGGCATCGACTTCGCCACCCGCGCCGAGCTGATCGCCAACGGCCTCACGCCCGAGGAGATCGCTGCCAGCGTCGGAGCCGACACGCTCGGCTACATCTCGCTCGAGGGCATGATCGAGGCGACCGACCAGCCGGCCGAGCGCCTCTGCCAGGCGTGCTTCACGGGGGAGTACCCCATCGAGCTGCCCGACGAGAGCCTGCTCGGCAAGCACCTGCTCGAGGCGACGCTCCAGTCGCCCACCATGGGGCGGGCCCTGCCGGTCCTCAACAACCCCTGACCCGCGCACGCCGCCACCCGAGGAGCCACGTGTCCGACGCCCCCAGCGCCCCGTCCGAAGGCGCCTACGCCGCCGCCGGTGTCTCGATCGAGGCGGCCGACCGCGCGATCGACCTGATGAAGGGCTGGGTGGAGAAGGCCCGCCGTCCGGAGATGATCGGCGGCCTCGGGGGCTTTGCCGGCCTCTTCGACGCCTCCGCGCTGACCCGCTACGAGCGCCCCCTCCTCGCGACCTCGACCGACGGTGTCGGCACCAAGGTCGCCATAGCGCAGCTGATGGACGTCCACGACACCATCGGCTTCGACCTCGTGGGCATGGTCGTCGACGACCTCGTCGTGTGCGGCGCCGAGCCGCTCTTCATGACCGACTACATCGCCTGCGGTCGGGTGGTGCCCGAGCGCATCGCGGCGATCGTCAAGGGCATCGCCGAGGCCTGCGTGGTCGCTGGCTGCGCGCTGATCGGCGGCGAGACCGCCGAGCACCCCGGCCTGCTCGACCCCGACGACTACGACGTCGCGGGCGCCACCACCGGCGTGGTCGAGGCGAGCAAGCTCCTCGGCCCCGGCCGCGTCCGTCCCGGTGACGTCGTCATCGCGATGGAGGCCAGCGGGCTGCACTCCAACGGCTACTCCCTCGTCCGGCACGTCCTGCTCGAGCAGGCCGGCTGGACCGTCGAGCGCCAGGTCGACGACTTCGGCCGCACGCTGGGCGAGGAGCTGCTCGAGCCCACCCGCATCTACGCCAAGGCGTGCCTCGACCTCGCCGACCGCACGGAGACCCACGCCATGTCGCACGTGACCGGCGGGGGCCTCGCGGCCAACCTCGAGCGGGTGCTCCCCGAGGAGCTGTCGGTGCGCATCGACCGCTCGACGTGGACGCCGCAGCCGGTCTTCGACGTCGTACGCCGGGTGGGCGGGGTGGCCCAGGCCGACCTCGAGGCGACCCTCAACTGCGGCGTGGGCATGGTGTCGCTGACCGCCCCGGAATCGGTCGACACGGCGATCTCCGTGCTCGCCGGCCACGGCATCCGGGCCTGGGTCGCGGGCGAGGCCCGCGCGGACGCCGACAACGGCGGCCGGGTCGTGCTGGAGGGCCAGCACCCCGGCTGGTGATGAGATTCGGCACTTCGAGGCCGAAATGCCCGGTCTTGGTGTGCGGGAACACCCACCGCTCAGGTAGCGTTGTCCCCACGATATGTAACCGATCAGACCGGGCGCGTCGGGAGGCTCTCCGACAGCCCCGGCCAAGTGTGCGAGGGGGTCGACCCTATGGGGCGCGGCCGAGCGAAGGCGAAGCAGACGAAGGTTGCCCGCGACCTGAAGTACCGGACTCACGAGACGGACTTCGGCGCGCTGGCGAAGGAGCTGCACGGAGAAGACACTCACCCCACCGGTGAGGTCGATACCGATGGCGACGAGTGGTCGGACTATGCCGACCCGCGTCGTCGCGCAGACTGACTGATCGCACCTGACCACCCCATCCGGGCGACCGGGTGGTGAGGCGTACGAAGCACGCCCTCGTGCGGTCGGTCGGGTGGGCGCACCTCGACGCCGAGATGGCGGCGAGTCGGCGCATCTTGGGCAGCAATCGCATCGGGTCGGCGCGTCCTGACATCGCTGGCGTCAGGACGCGCCGACCCGAGCTGCCTCAGCCCAGGTGGATGCCGCGCAGGCGGCCGACCTCGCGCATGCGACGCTCGGCGAGCCGGTCGGCGGCCTCGGCCGTGGTGACCCCGTCGGCCCTGGCGAGCTCGAACACCTTGCGGGTCGTCTCGAAGATGCCGGCCGCGCGCTGCTGCGCGCGGTCGAAGGAGAAGCCCTCGAGCTCGTCGGCGACCTGGATGACGCCGCCGGAGTTCACGCAGTAGTCGGGGGCGTAGAGGACGCCGTGCTCCTCGATCTTCTTCTCGATGCCGGGGTGCGAGAGCTGGTTGTTGGCCGCGCCGCAGATGATCGTGGCGCGCAGCACCTCGAGCACCTCGTCGCTGATCGCGCCGCCCATGGCGCACGGGGCGTAGACGTCGATATCGCTCGCGACGAGCTCCTCGGTGGTGGCGACCGCGGTGACCTGCGGGAACTGCTCGCGGATCGCCTCGACCGACGGCGCGTGAACGTCCGTGACGACGACGCTGGCTCCGTCCTCGATCAGGTGGCGGACCAGGTGGCGGCCGACCTTGCCGACGCCGGCGACACCGACGGTGCGCCCGGCGAGGGTGGGCTCGCCCCACGCCTGCTCGGCCGCGGCGCGCATGCCCTGGAAGGTGCCGAACGCCGTCAGCACCGAGCTGTCGCCCGCGCCACCGTGGGCGACGGTGCGGCCGGTGACGAAGTCGCACTCGCGCGCGATGTCGTCCATGTCCTCGCTGAACGTGCCCACGTCGCACGCGGTGAAGTAGCGGCCGTCGAGCGACTGCACGAAGCGGCCGTAGGCGCGCAGCAGGGCCTCGGTCTTCAGCTCGGCCGGGTCGCCGATGATGACGGCCTTGCCGCCGCCCAGGTCGAGACCGGCGAGCGCGTTCTTGTACGACATCCCGCGCGAGAGGTTGAGGACGTCGACGATCGCGTCGTCGGTGCTGGCGTAGGGGTAGAACCGCGTCCCGCCGAGGGCCGGGCCCAGTGCAGTGGAGTGGATGGCGATGATGGCCCGCAGGCCGGTCGCGCGATCGTTGCAGAAGACGACCTGCTCGTGCTCGCTGCCGAGCTCGAAGACGTCGACGCCGGAACTGGGTACTCCAGACATGCTCATGGGTCCTTTTCTGGTGGGTGCGGCCGCGGGGTGTGCGGACCTGGTCGGCGCGGTCGAGGGGTGGTGACCGCCGTCACCTCCAGAGTAGTCCCGCCAGAACCTCCGGACCGCATCACTGGGACCGCATGACGACGAGGTCGCCGTGGGTGCCGTAGCCGAGCAGCTTGCCGCCCGTGGCGCGGCCGTCGAAGGTGATCATCAGCCACCGGCCGTCGACCTCGGCGACCGTGGGCCACGGCAGGTTGGTGGGGTAGGGCGCGTCCAGCGCCCCCGTCTCGGTCATCGTGAGGTCGTACGCCGGGAAGCGGGCGCGCTCGCTGCGTCGGGAGTCGCGTCCGTCGCTGGCGAGGACCACGAGCCGGCCGTCGACGTCCACCAGCGTCGTGCCCTCGGTCGACGTACGGTCGCTCGCCGCGCCCAGCAGCCGCAGGTCGTCGAGGCTCGGTCCGGTGGCGAGGGCGGGGTGGAAGTCGAAGAACCGGCGCGCGCTGACGAAGCCGACCAGCCACGCGCCGTCGCGCCGGACGAGGTGGGGGTCCCACGTGGCGATGGAGTCCAGACCCTCGACGGGCATCGGGAGCTCGCGGGTGTCGAGGACGTGCGCACCCCGCAGGAGGTCGGCATCGGACTCGGCGAGGGTGACCCGCAACCCCGCCGGCGTACGTCGTCCTGCGCGGGTCGTCGGGGCCTCGAAGTCGCCCCACGTGCTGGTCGCCACCAGCCAGCCACCGTCGGTGCGGACGAGGTGGGTGGCGTGGTCGCCGAAGACCCCCGGCCTATCGGGCCTGCGGAAGAACAGGTCGGCGGCGTGCGTCACCTCCAGGGCGTCGGGGTCGAAGCGCCAGACGCTGGTGTGGGCGGTGTCGAAGAACCCTGGGCCCGCCGACGTCGCCGTCAGCCACAGCGCTCCGTCGTCCCGCAGCGGGCGGCCGTCCTCGGCGGTGACGAAGCGGGTGTCGCGCAGCCCCAGCTGGCCGAAGCGTCCGGCGGTCCCGCCGTCGGCGGGGAGCTCGACCCGCATCCCGGCCAGGGCGTCCTCGTCGCGGGTGTCGACCCGCGGGCCGGTGCCGCTCGCGACCTCCCGCAGGTCGTGCCGGGCCCGGGCGACCCACCCGGCTGGCTCGCGGCTCCAGGCCGTCACGTGGGTGCCGGTCAGGGTCACGCCGAGACCGGTCGGTTCCTCGGCGCGGTGGAAGCGTCGACTCCGGAGCGTCCCGGCGCCGGGGACGGCGAGGGACACCGATCCCTCGGTCAGGGACGCCGCGAAGCGGTGCTCGCCCAGGAGCAGCGCCACCGGTCCGTCGAGACCCGCTGTGGTCACCGTGACGTACGGTGCCACGGCCGGCATCGCGACCTCGCCCGCCTGGTCGGTCTCGACCTGCACGGATCCGGGTGCGACCAGGTCCACCGGGCGCAGCCGGCGGACGATCTCGAGGCGGGGAAGCACCGGCCCATCCTGCCGGACCTCACTCGGCCAGCAGGTAGCCCAGTCCCACCGCGGCCGGCACCCTTCCGCCCGCCACGCCGACGTGCGACCTGCCCTCCCAGACGACCGCGCGTCCTCGCGGGATGCCTGCGGCGGTCCGTTCGAAGAGGTCGCGGGAGTAGAAGCCGTCGGCCGTCCCGCCCAGCACCAGGGTCGGCGCCGTGACCCGGCCGAGGTGCGGCTCGGTGTCGAAGACGTCCTCGGCGGCGATGACCACGAGCATGTCGCGCGGGTCCTTGGCGGCGGTGAACTGCCCCATCACCCAGCCGGCCGGGCGGGTCAGCAGGCGCAGCCGGGGACGCGTGCCGGCGGCGACCATGGCGGCGGTCGCGGCGGGCGTGTCGCCGACCTCGGTCAGCCGTGCCACCTCCGCCATCACCGACTTCCCGCGGGGCGAGAGCCGGCACGCAGCGGCGGCGACCACGAGCCGGCGTACGAGCGCGGGCCGGTCCACCGCGAGCTGGAGCGCGACCGACCCGCCGGTCGACGTTCCGTGGAGGTGGACCGGCTCGCCGAGGTCGTCCTCGATGACGGACGCGTAGTCCGCGGCAAGGTCGGACATCGATGTCCCGACGGGAAGACCCGGGCGCCGGTTGACCAGGTAGACGGTGAAGTGCTCCGCGAACGGCGCCGTCCAGGCGAGCGACGCCCGTCGGGCGGTCCCCTTCGGGGTGGCGTGCTCGGTCGTGAGCCCGGCCGCCACCAGGAGCACCGGCCCGCGGCCGGTCCTCAGGTAGGGCACTCCGTTGCCGAACGTGCCTTCCTCGACCTGTGGCACCAGACCACGGTAGGCCCCCGGTGCCGATCCGTCCGCCCGGACCAGACCGCACGCGCAGGTCATACGGAACGGGCACGCAGAAGGGCCCCGGTCGGGACGTGACCGGGGCCCTGCTGTGCTTGTGGGCAGGGGCGGGGTCGAACCGCCGACCTATCACTTTTCAGGCGATCGCTCGTACCAACTGAGCTACCTGCCCAAGCGGGGACGAGAATACATGAGGCCCGCGGGCGGAAGGCAATCGGCTCAGTCGCTGCGTGGGACGTAGGCAGGGAGCTCGAGCCAGAACGACGAGCCGGTGCCCGGCGTCGACTCGCCGCGGACCGCGCCGCCCTCGCGCTCGGCGATGGTGCGCGACAGCGACAGGCCGAGCCCACTGCCCTGGGTGGTCGGCGCGGCGAAGCGGACGAACGGCTCGAAGGCGTGCTGGAGCTGCTCGGGGGTGAGCCCCGGGCCGTCGTCGCGGACGACGATGCGCACCATCGGCTTCGCGCTCTCGCCCACCAGCGCCTCGGCGGTGAGGTGCACGGAGCCGCCGGTCGGGCGGTGGTGGGCGATCGCGTTGCCCAAGAGGTTCGCGAGGACCTGGCGGACGGCCGAGGGGTGCCCCCACGCCGCCAGTGACGGATCGACCACGGCCTGCATGTCGACGCCCGCGGTGCGCGCCGGGGTGCGGTGCCAGTGGATGACGTCGGCGACCGCGTCCGCCAGCAGGATCTCCTGGCGCTGGTCGTCGGACGACATGGCGCGACCGGCGCCGAGGAGGGTGTCGACGATGCTGAGCAGCCGCTCGCAGGAGCGCACGATGACCGGGCCGTCCCGCTTCATGCCGGTCGTGACGTCGTCGGCGGACCCGTGCTCGGCGTCGTCGAGCAGGCCCTCGGTGTAGCCGAGGATCGCGGACAGCGGCGTACGCAGCTCGTGCCCGACCGCGCCGAAGAGCTGCTGGGTCGCCAGCTGCGCCTCAGCGCCCGCCTCGATGGCCTCGGCCAGCGAACGGCGGGACTGCTCGAGGGTGAGGCGCGCGGTGACGGCTGCATTCAACAGTTTGAAGTCCGCGACGAGTTGGTCGGGCCAGACGCCGGAAGTCACGCTGAGGACGGACATGCTCCCGAACATCCGGTCCCCCTCTGTCCATGCAGACGAGATCAGGCTGCGCACTCCGCACTGCGTCATCTCTGCCGCATCCTGCGACGCTGCGGCGGGCAGGTGGTCGCGGTCGGTGATTGCAACGACGCCACTGGTGCGGAGCAGGCTGGACATCCACGGCATCGAGAGAGCCGCTTCGGGGCCTGCTCCCGGTGGCGGGAGCATGGAGTGGTGAGACCCAGGACGGTTCCACTCGCGGATCCATGCGCGACCGCCCAGCTGGCGCCAATCTCTCGTGTCCTGCGGCGGAAGGCTGGTGAGTGCCGATGCAACCAGGTCGACTCGCAAGTCGAGTTGCAGGTGCATCGCTACTTCGTGCAGGGCTGCGTTGATGCTCGACGTCCCAGCGAGGATCGTGGGAACAAGTCTCGCGGCACCGCTGCTCGGATGGCCTTCGACGGAGGTGTCCTGCAGGGCAGGGTGCTGCATCATGGCGAGCGCCTCCCGCGCGGTCGAGCAAAGAAGCGACACGGCCGTGGCGCTAGGCCCCGACTCTGGTCCACTAGTACGTCCTCGTTCAAGCTCAATTCCTGGTTCGCAGCCCACTGGGCCAGCTCCGTTAGCTGCGCGAGCCCGAGGTTCCTGCCCGGGCACGCGTGCGGCCCCGCGCCGAAGGGCAGCCAAGCTCCTGGGCGGCGGCTCGGGTCCCTCCAGCGATCGGGATCGAACCGCTCGATGCCTGCGGAGCCGCCGGGAACGAGCTCCTCGCACCGGCCAAGGAGGAGTGGACTGACCATGACCACCGAACCGGATGGGATGGTCGCACCTCCCAGGTCGACCGGCTCGACGGTGATGCGAGCAGTGATCCACGTGGGTGGCGTCAGGCGCAAGGTCTCCCAGACCGCGTGGACCGGGTCGACGACACCGTCATCATGGTCCGCGAGCAGCGCGAGCAGCCAGGAGCCCGCGGCGATGGGCACCTGGATGCCAGCTGCGAGGAAGGTCCCGAGCTCCGATGGCTCGCCCACGGTCTCGGTGCGAGCGAGGGAATGTTCCAACTCGCGGCGGGCGGCGCTCTCCGCGCGACGCTTGCGGCTCCACCCGCTCGGTGGGCGGCGGGCGGCGATCACCGGACCGAGCGCGTCGATCCACCGAAGAACCGCGTCCGCGACTGCGTCGCGCTCGTCGGTCGTCAGCGACGGCAGCGTCGCCGCTGTCGTGGCGCGCGCGACGGGCTGCCGCAGCAGCGCCATGGCGTCGTACGGATGACCGGGTCGGCTGTGGTCGTGCTCTCGCACGGCGCGCGCCCATTCCTTCGAGAACGTAACGCGGCCCGTCCCAACCTGAGTAGGAGACAGGGGCGTGAACACTGTGTGCCCGGAGCGAGAATCGCCCCGACTTCCGGACAGATCTCCCGTGCGACTCACGTTGCTCGGAAAGTCGAAGCGCGCCGGGTCGGTGAGCACCTCTCGAGCCAGCGCAGGGGTGGCCGCGACCCACGGCCCAAATCTCCCGAGTGCGATCACACCGGTGCGCGGGGCGGCAAGAACAGCGCCGAGCCGACCACCGGCCGACTCGGCGCTACTCACGTGCTTCACGCCGTGCGGATCACTGCGCGTGGCTTGCTCGTGGGCGTCAGCGCTTGCCGGGGCCCGGACGCCAGCCGTACACGGCCTGCAGCTGGTTGGCGGCGCGCTTGGCCTCGATGGCGGTGCGGATGCGGTTCATCATGATGTTTCTCCAGGGTGGGGTGGACGGTGCACGCCGGGTGGCGTACAGGGGTGCTACGCGGAGCTCGTCTCCCGTGGGTGGTGACAGGGGTCGGGGTCAGGACTCCAGGTCGCGCAGTGTCTCGGTGATCAGGTCGGTCAGCTGCTGGATGCGCAGCGGTTTCTGCATGACTGTCGTGATGCCGAGTTCTTGGAGGACCGCGCGGTTCTCGCCGGCCCAGGCGGAGATGACGACGATGCGCAGTGCCGGCGCCACGTCGGGCCGGTCACGCAGCCAGCGCACCACCTCGACGCCCGTCATCCGAGGCATGGTCAGGTCGAGCAGCATGACGTCGAAGCTCTCGCGCTCCAACGTCTCCACTGCGTCCTGGCCGTCGTACGCCGTCGAGGCGACGTGACCGGCGCGCTCGACCAGGCGGCAGAAGACGTCGCGGATGTCCTCGTTGTCATCGACCACGAGGAAACGCAGCTGCCGCTCGTTGCTCACGAGGCAAGATTAGTCAAACCTTTGGCAAGTCGTGTGGCGTCTGCGGAAACTTGTCCGCGCCTCGGGCATTGACCCGCCTCGCTCCGGGCCACGGATCGGGCATTGGTTGGGAGCCCGACGGCCGCTGCCCCTATGCTGGTCGCTGCTCGATCGGGTCCGTCCCGGATGAGCTGGCCCCCATCGTCTAGCGGCCCAGGACCCCGCCCTTTCACGGCGGTAGCGCCGGTTCGAATCCGGTTGGGGGTGCGACTCGGCCGGGGGTCGACGCCGATTGGGTGTCACCGAAGAGCATGGGTTAGAGTTCCACCCGCTTCACCAGCACGACCGGAGGAGCAGCAGCATCCTGGCCCCGTAGCGCAGTTGGTTAGCGCGCCGCCCTGTCACGGCGGAGGCCGCGGGTTCGAGTCCCGTCGGGGTCGCCAACGCATGACCGGAAGGGTGAGCCACCAGGCTCGCCCTTCCTGTCATTTCAGCGCCGCACGACGACGCGGTGGGGCGTTTCGACGGCGCTCCTAGGGTGGTGCCATGCCGATCGACCTCGACCCCGCCGCGTTCGACGCCATGGTGGGGCGAGCCCTCGACGGCCTCCCCGACGACCTCGCGCGGCTCGTGGACAACGTCGTGGTGCTCGTCGAGCCGGAGGCGCCCGCGGACGACCCCGACCTGCTCGGGCTCTACGACGGGCTGGCGCTCACCGAGCGGCCGGCCAACCACGCGGGGATGCTGCCCGACCGCATCCTGCTCTTCCGAGGCCCGCTGCTCGACATGGCCGACACCGTCGAGGACCTGGAGGAGGAGGTGCGCATCACCGTCGTCCACGAGGTCGCGCACCACTTCGGGCTCGACGACGGGCGCCTGCACGAGCTCGGCTGGGGCTAGCGGTTCGCTAGGACAGGCCGGCGCCGACCGCCCAGCCGAGGGCGCAGGCCGCGAGCGCGAGCACCGTCGTGGCGACCACGTAGCCGGCGGCGGCCCGTGCTGGACGCTCCACGGCCTGCACGGCGAACGTCGAGAACGACGTGAAGCCGCCGCAGAAGCCCGTCGCGAGCAGCGCCCACGCGGCCTCGCCGAGGGACAGCGCGGCGAACAGTCCGAACAGCCCCGACCCGACGGTGTTGACCGTGAGCATCCCGCGCGGGACGTGGCCGTCGAGCCGCGCGAGGACGTAGCGCAGGGGAGCCCCGACCGCGGCGCCGAGGGCGACGAGGAGCGCGCTCATCGCAGGGCCTCCTCGGGCTCGGGGCGACGCGACAGGTGCTGGCCCAGCGCGGCGGCGGACAGCCCCGCGGCGAGGGTCAGGGCGAGGTAGGCGCCGGCGACGACGACGTGGCCACCGGCGGCGAGGTCGCGCGTCTGCCCGGCCCACGCCGAGACCGTGGTGAAGCCACCCAGGAGGCCCGGACCGAGGGTGGCCGCGACCCGAGGCGATCGGCGTACGACGGCGAGGACGGGCAGCACCCCGAGGACGAACGACCCGACGACGTTGATGGCCAGCGTGGGCCAGGGGAACAACGTGTCGGGCGCGGCGACGTCGACGAGGTGGCGCAACACGGCGCCGACGGCACCGCCGGCAGCCACGAGCAGGACGTCGACGGCCCGGATCGGGCGGCGCGTCACCCGACCCGGCTCGTGGACGACGACGCCGAGCCCGGGTTGTCGTCCCACGGCCGGGCGGACGCACCGTCGAGCTGGTGGACCAGCTCGGTCAGCAGCCAGTTGTGCAGGGCCCGCTGGCGGGGCGTGCGGGCCATCGACAGCAGTCGCTCCGCCCGGCAGAACGCGTCGGCGACGTCGAACATCTCGGTCATGGTCACGAAGATGGGGCCCGCCTCGCGGACCATCGGGAACGCGACGTCCACGTGCGGCAGCCCGCGCGTCTCGGCCTCGACGATCTGCTCGCGGAAGGTGTCGGGGAACTGCCGCTCGAAGTTGGCGAACATCGACGTCAGGTCGCCGGCGAGCGGGTAGTCGGACTGGTGCGAGAGCGACAGGAGGCGCAGCTCGCGGCGCAGCTCGTGGTACTGGCGCTTGAGCGAGGTGTAGAGCGGGACGTCGATGCGGAGCAGGCGTACGTCGAGGGCGCCCTCGCTGATCGGCTCGGGCGGGGTGCGGTCGTGGTGGTCGATGACCCACTCGACCGACCCCGCGTCGGTCATCTCGGGCGCGGGCTCGAACCAGACGATCTTGCCGTCGGACTCGATCGTCGCGCCCCAGGCGACGGCGCACTGGGCGACCATCGACAACCCGCGGCCGAAGGTGAGCAGCAGGTCGAGATCGTCGCCCTCGACCGGGACGGGAGGCACCGGCGGACGGGGGGAGCCGTCGACCACCTCGATGCGCGGGTGCGAGGCGGTGCCCCGGACGCGGACCTTGTAGGGGGCAGCCGCGTGCAGGATCGCGTTGGCCACCAGCTCGGAGACCCCCAGCTCGGCGCACTCGACGAGGTCGGACCGGTCGAGGCGCTCGCAGACGTCGCCGACCCAGCGACGCGCGTCGGCCGCAGCGCGCGGCGAGGACGCCAGCGTCAACTCGGAGGTCAGCGGCACTGGGACTCTTTTCGACAGGGATGAGGGCCGGGGGCGGGCAGTCCAGTGGAGCCATGATTGCCCAGAAGCGGGTGGTTCAAACCTCGACGGTCACCATAGTTCTTCGTGAGTGTGGGTAGTGGTGTGAGCAAGCCGACGCGCCCAGCGTTTCGCGCCGTGCCCGCCCGAGGAGGAGAATGGACGTGGCAGTGGACGGAACGACTCACCTTCGACCCCAGGAGCTTCCATGACCTCGCCCGCGACGCAGTCCTCACGACACAAGGTCGTCGTGATCGGGTCCGGCTTCGGCGGTCTCTTCGGCACGAAGGCGCTCCGCCGCGCGGACGTCGACGTCACCGTCATCGCGAAGACCACGCACCACCTCTTCCAGCCGCTGCTCTACCAGGTCGCGACCGGCATCCTGTCCGAGGGCGAGATCGCCCCGCCGACCCGCGAGGTGCTGAGCAGCCAGGACAACGCGTCGGTGATCCTCGGCGAGGTCACCGAGATCGACCTCGCCGCCAAGACGGTCACCTCGCAGGTGCTGGGTCGCGACACCGTGACGTCGTACGACTCGCTGCTGGTCGCCGCCGGCGCCGGCCAGTCCTACTTCGGCAACGACCACTTCGCCGAGTTCGCCCCCGGCATGAAGAGCATCGACGACGCCCTCGAGCTGCGCGGCCGGATCTTCGGCGCCTTCGAGATGGCCGAGCTGGGCGCGACCCGCGGCGACGACGTCGACCACCTGCTGACGTTCGTCGTGGTGGGTGCGGGCCCGACCGGCGTGGAGATGGCCGGCCAGATCGCCGAGCTGGCCCACCGCACGCTCAACAAGGACTTCCGCGCGATCAACACGCGCACCGCCCGCGTCGTGCTCATCGATGCCGCCGGCCAGGTGCTGCCGCCGTTCGGTGCCAAGCTCGGTGCCAAGGCCAAGGCCGAGCTCGAGAAGCTGGGCGTCGAGGTGATGCTCGGCGGCATGGTGACCGAGGTCGACGAGCGCGGCCTCGAGGTCAAGTTCAAGGACGGCCGCACCGAGCGGATCGACTCCGTCGCCAAGATCTGGGCCGCCGGCGTCCAGGCCAACCCCCTCGGCAGGACGCTCTCGGAGCAGACCGGCGCCCCGCTCGACCGCGCCGGCCGCATCGCGGTGAACCCCGACCTCACGCTGCCCGGCCACCCCGAGGTGTTCGTCGTCGGCGACATGATCGCCCTCGACAACCTCCCCGGCGTCGCGCAGGTCGCGATCCAGGGCGCGAAGTACGCCGCCAAGGAGATCCGCAACCGGATCGAGGGCAAGCCGCCCCAGCCGCCGTTCAAGTACTTCGACAAGGGCTCGATGGCGATCATCAGCCGGTTCGACGCCGTCGCGATGGTCGGCAAGCTCCGGCTCACCGGCATCATCGCCTGGCTGATGTGGCTCGGCGTCCACCTCGTCTACCTCACCGGCTTCAAGAACCAGGTCTCCGCGCTGATGCGCTGGGCGATCACCTTCGCCAGCAACAACCGCTCCGAGCGCACCACCACCGAGCAGCAGATCTTCGCCCGCGCGGCGCTCGCGCGGCTGCGTCGCGGTGCGGCCGACCTCGTCTCCGACCCGGGGATCTACGACGCCACCCGCGCGATGATGGACGAGACCCGTCGCCAGGAGCTGGAGGCGGCCGCGGCCCGCGAGGCCGAGCTCACCGACTCCGGTGCGCGCGGCGTGCCGGCCGACCGCGTCGGCGGCGCCTGAGTCGTACGCCGTCCGCGTCAGCCGGGCGCGTCCGCGCGCGTTCGCTGCAGCCGGTGCCCGGTCGCGCGGGCAGCGAGACGGAACGCGATGATCGCGATCGCGGCGCCGGCGAGGTCGTCGGCGATGTAGTGCCACCCGAAGTAGAGCGTCGCGACGACCGTCAGCGCGAAGTTGACCCAGAAGACGGTGCGGATCACCTGGCTGCGGACCGTGTGCTGCGCCATGAGCGCCCAGAGCAGGGCGATGGCGGTGTGCAGGCTGGCGAAGCCGGCGACGCCCTGGTAGTCGCCCTCGCCCCACAGGAACCCGTGGCGCGAGTAGACGAGCGAGTCCATCAGCTCGGACGTGGCGTTGGGCGTGAGGTCGCTGGTCAGCCAGGGGTACATGATCCCGGGGCCCAGGGTGGGGAGCAGGTAGTAGGACGCCGCGCCCAGGGTCCACGCGATCCCCTGCGCGGTGACGAACCACCAGCCGTGCCCGATGTTGCGCGACCAGACGAGCCATACGGTCACCAGGATGGCGACGAGGGGGATGTAGGCGAGGTAGACGGCGGAGAGCACGTGTGCCGACAGGCCGGTCCCGAACAGGTCCTGCATGAGGGTCGCGGGGTCGTGCCCGAGGAGCAGCAGGCGGTCCAGCACGCGCAGCTCGCTGTCGTACTTCCCGTCCCGCACCAGCGGGAGCAGCGACTTCAGGTTGCGGTAGGCGACGTACACGACGTAGAAGCCCGAGATCCCGATGACCACGAGCTGCAGGCGTACGCGGGTCCAGTGCGTGCGCACGCGGTGTCGGACCGCGGCGGCGGTTCGGGCGGGGTCGAGCCGTCCCTGCCACAGCGCGCGGGGGAGGAGGTCGACGACGATCGCCGTCAGGCACAGCACCGGAAGCCGGACCCACGAGGGCCCCAGGAAGCTGCCCTCGGGGTCGGCCACCGGCCGGTCGAGCATCCAGCTGGCGACGAACGTGACGGCACCGATGAGCGCGGCGTTGGCCAGCAGGAACGCGTAGGGCCGACGCTTGCTGCCCTGGCTACCGGTGGTGGCGTCGAGGACAGCAGACGATGGCGCGGACATGTGACTCCGGTGGTGCAGGGGCGGGCGTGAGGGCCCATTCTCCCCAATCGCGCCAAACCCTTTCCGGGGAGGTTGCCGACGCGCCGCGTGTCCCCTCCGAAAAAAGGACTGCGGCGCCCGTAACGCCTCCGGCGTCCGCGGCGCTGAGTGTGGTGAGCGGCCCGTCACCGGCCGTGTCCCGACCTCCCGCCGGGGCACATGAGCGTGACGTGGTGGCTCCAGCAGGAGGCAGCGGCGCGACCACCCCCCCGTTCAGGTCGCGCCGCTGTTTGCCGGCCCGGCCGGTACACACCCGGTAGGCCTCCAGGGGCTCGAACCCTGAACCAACGGATTAAAAGTCCGGTGCTCTACCAATTGAGCTAGAGGCCCGCGGCAGGTCTCCCCACGCGTGGGGTGATCCTCTCAGAGTGCGTTCTGCCGGGCTGAGGAGGCGTCCGCGGAGAGCACGGCCGCAGCGAGGCTGTGGTCGATGTGGGCGGTCATCAGCTCGGACGCGCCAGGGGCGTCACCGTCGACCACGAGCCTGACGAGCTCGTGGTGCTCCTCGAAGTCGCGGGTGCGGTCCTCCCCGCCCGGCGGCAGCTGGAGACCCACGCGTCGGTAGCGGTCGGACTTGTCCCAGAGGTCGTCGAGCATGCGGACGACGACGTCGTTGTGCGAGGCGGAGTAGAGCGCGCGGTGCACCTCGCGGTGCGCTGCGAGCGCCGTCTCACCCCACCTCCGGGTGACGGGCTTCAGCCGCTTCAGCGCTGCCTGCATCCGTACGACGTCGGCGTCCGTGCGGCGCTCGGCGGCCAGGGCGACGGCGGCCGGCTCGAGGGCACGCCGGGCCTCGAGCAGCTGGCGGGCCTCGTGGAGGTCGAGCTCGGCGACGCGCGCGTTGCGGTGCGTGTCGAGGCGGATCCATCCCTCCCCGCTGAGTCGGCGTACGGCCTCGCGCAGCGGCGTGATGCTGATGCCCAGCTCGGCGGCGAGCTCGTACTGCGCCAGGGGTGAGCCGGCTTCCAGCGAGCCGTCGAGGATCTGCTGGCGGATGCGCGCGTAGGCGACGTCGGCCTTGCTGCTGAAGAGGGGAGCGGTCACCCGGTCATCTTATAAGACCGATTGGTGATCGACGGTCGATGCGCGTAGGGTTTGGACCTCGCATCTTATAAGAACTGGAGCCATGCCATGAGGATCGTCTCCGCCCACGAGGGCGTCATCCCGATCAGCTCGTCGATGAGCAACGCCTTCATCGACTTCTCGACGATGGACTGCTCGGTCCTCGCGCTGGTGAGCGACGTGGTGGTCGACGGCGAGCCGGTCGTCGGTTACGGCTTCAACTCCAACGGCCGCTACTCCGCGGGCGAGATCCTGCGCCGCCGGATCCTGCCGCGGCTCCTCGAGGCCGATCCCGACAGCCTCCTCGACGAGGCGGGCGGCCTGTCGCCGAGCGCGGCCTGGGACGCCATGATGCGCAACGAGAAGCCCGGCGGGCACGGCGAGCGGTCGGTCGCCGTCGGCGTGGTCGACATGGCGCTGCACGACCTCGCGGCCAAGGTCGCGGGCGTGCCGCTGCACCGCTGGATCGCCGACCACTACGGCGACGGCGGGTCCGACGACTCGGTGTTCGTCTACGCAGCCGGCGGCTACTACGCGCCCGGCAAGACGCTGGGCGACCTGCAGGACGAGATGCGCCGCTTCCTCGACGCCGGCTACGAGGTGGTCAAGATGAAGATCGGTGGCGCCGACCTGACCGAGGACCTGCGCCGGATCGAGGCCGTGATCGAGGTGCTCGGCGGCGACGGGTCGCGGCTGGCGGTCGACGTCAACGGACGCTTCGACCTCGACACCGCGCTGGCCTACGGCCGGGCGATCGACCCCTACGGGCTGTTCTGGTACGAGGAGGTCGGCGACCCCCTGGACTACCGGCTCAACGCGACCCTCGCCGAGCACTACCGCGGCTCCATCGCCACCGGGGAGAACCTGTTCTCCCTCCAGGACGCCCGCAACCTCGTCCGCTACGCCGGGCTGCGGCCCGACCGCGACTGGATCCAGGTCGACCCGGCCCTGAGCTACGGCCTCGTGGAGTACCGCCGCATCCAGGACATGCTCGCCCAGCACGGCTGGTCCTCACGCCGCTGCATCCCGCACGGCGGCCACCAGTTCTCCCTCCACATCGCCGCCGCCCTGCGGCTCGGCGGCAACGAGTCCTACCCGGGCGAGTTCCAGCCGACCGGGGGCTTCGCGGACGACGCGGTGGTGGAGGGCGGACGGGTGCGGCTCGACGACCGCCCCGGCATCGGCTTCGAGGGCAAGGCCGCCTTCCACCGCGTGCTGCGCGACCTGCACGCGTGACGCCCTAGCGTGGGGCCATGGACACCCTGGTCGAGATCTGCCTCGAGGACGTCGGGGGCGCCGCGCTCGCCGCAGCAGCGGGTGCGGACGCCCTGGAGGTGTGCGCCGGGCTGGCTGATGGCGGCACGACCCCGACGATCGGCTTCGTGCGGCACTGCGCGGCCGCCGCGCAGGGGCTCGAGATCCGGGTGCTCGTGCGTGCCCGGCCCGGCGACTTCGTGCACTCCCCAGAGGAGGTCGAGGTCATGGTCGCCGACATCGAGGCGGTGCGCGAGGCGCTCGCCGGGTCGGCCCGGCTCGGGTTCGTCGTCGGGACGCTGACGCCCGACGGCGACGTCGACGCAGGTGCCGTACGACGACTCGTGGCCGCGAGCGGCGACGCACCGGTCACCTTCCACAAGGCCTTCGACTCCGTGCCGGACCAGCCGTCGGCGCTGGCGCTGCTGGCCGACCTCGGCGTCTCCCGCGTCCTGACCTCGGGTGGCCCCGGTCCGGCGATCGACCACCTCCCGGAGCTGGCCGACCTGGTGCGGCGCGGCGGCGACGACGTGCGCATCGCGGTCGGGGGCGGCGTACGACCCGCGAACGCGGCCCGCATCGTCGCTGAGACCGGCGCCCGCGAGGTGCACCTGCGCGCCCCGGGGACGGTCGTGGCAGCCGGGTCGTCCGCCGGCTACGACGACGGGCGCCGCAGCGTGACCAGCGCCGAGGTGCTGGCCGAGGTGATGTCAGCCCTCGGCAGGTAGGCCCGGGTCGTCGGAACAGGTGTCGCCGGGGAACAGCTCGGCGTCCGCGAGCGGGTCGACGCCACTGACGTCGTCGAGGGGGAACATCGGGCGCCGGACCCGCCGGTGACCGAGCCGCGCCAGGTCCTGGTCGACGCCACCCGGGGTGAGCGCCAGCATCCAGTCGGCGGCCATGTCGAAGAGCTCGGGCTCGAGGTAGCCGATCTTGACCACGACGATGTCGGCGCTGCGCGGGTCGAGGCCGAGCCGGGTGAAGTCCTGCTCGAGGTGGTAGGGCCGGCGCCGGCGGGTGACGACGACGTCGACCGTCGCGGTGCGCACGACGACCTCCAGGTTGTCGTCGGACGGCACGACCGCCACCACCGTGCCGTCGACCTCGACCGGTGGGGCCGGACGGGCGTCGACCCGCGCGCCGACCGTGAGGCGTACGTCGGCGCCGACTCCGGCCTCTGCTGCCGCGAGCGCGCCCGTGGCGTCGGGGATGGAGGCGTAGATCGCGCGCCTGCCGCTCGCCGCCAGCTCCTCGCTCGCCAGCAGCTCGGCCAGCGTCCAGGTCACGTCGCCGGCGCCGCCGGCCGTGGGGTTGTCGCCGGAGTCGGACACGAAGTAGGGCGTGACCGGCGAGGCGAGGGCTGCGGCGAGCACCTCATGGAGCGACCCGGTCGGCGCGACGAAGCCGAACTCCTCGCGCCGCTCCCACAGCTGACGGGCGAGCGAGGTCGCCTCGGTCATCGCCAGGTCGGCGTCGTCGCCGACCACGACCACGACCGCCCCGTTCCGCGGCTCGTCGGCCCACGGGTAGCCGATCCAGATCCCCGCGTCGAGGATCTCGTCGAGCGCCTCGATCTCGGGCACACGGGCGTACAGGCTCGTCGCCGGCTCCTGGCGCGTGCTGGTCATCTCGCCGGGCAGCAGGATCGGCACCGGCACCCACGCCTTGGCAGGGCGGCGGTGCCCCGGCGGCAGCGCGATCCGGTCGAGGAGGTTGCGGGCGGCTCGCTCCTTCGTCTCCTGCCAGTCGATGTGCGGCGCCGTGCGGTACGTCGTCAGCAGGTCGAGCGTCTCGGCAAGCGTGCGCGACACGTTGCCGTGGAGGTCCATCCCGCTGCTGATCAGGCAGTCCGGCCCCACCACACCACGTACGGCGACCGCGAGGTCGCCCTCCATGTCGTCGAGGCCCACGACGCTCGCGGCACCGTGGATGTCGAGCACCACGCCGTCGAGGGGCGCCTCCGCCACGGCCGCGACGAGGCCGGCGAGGATCTCGGCCTTCAGCAGGGCGTAGTCGTCGGCCGGGATGGCACCGCCCGCGATGCTGCGCGCCTGGAGGATGCCGAGCCACCGCGCGCGGTCCGAGAGGGCGCCGCCGGGTCGCCAGAACTCCCACGCGTCGAGGACCTCGCGACCGCGTCGCGGAGCCAGCATCGCCGCCGTCGTCAGGGCCGGGGAGAACGTCGACGCCTCGAGGCTGATGCCGCAGACCGCCACGCGGGGAAGGGCCGGAAGGACGACGTCGGTGGTCACTTCTGGATGGTGTCAGGAGCCTCCGGGAGGGTGCTCGGCAGGTCCGTTGGGCGACTGTTCACCGACAGGTGGTCCGCGACCGGTGACGTCCGGCGATTTGTTGGTAGGGTTGGTCCTGCAACAGGTGCAAGTTCCAGCAGGTTGACGCCCGCGGAGTTTGTGATCCAACGGCGTTTCCCTCTTCGGGCCTTTCCAGCTTGTAAGTCGGAGCGACGTGTCACCGCACTTGATGCGGAGCCGTCGATGTGACGGCTTCTCGTTCCGATAACAGGAGTACCGAGCACATGGCTCAAGGCACCGTGAAGTGGTTCAACGCCGAGAAGGGTTTCGGCTTCATTGCGCAGGAGGACGGCGGCGACGACGTCTTCGTGCACTACTCGGCCATCCAGTCCAACGGCTACAAGTCGCTGGACGAGAACCAGAAGGTCGAGTTCGACGTCACCCAGGGCCCGAAGGGCCCGCAGGCGGAGAACGTCCGTCCGCTCTGATCGGCTGACGCTGGACCTGTTCCAGATCTGATCAAGAGTCTGGCTCCTCCCCCTCAGTGGGGTGGGGCCAGACTCGATTTCGGGGCACACTTGACTCATTCGGGTCATGTTGCGCCGCTTCCGCGTCGGTCAGACTTGGCCCGGGCGCATAAAGTCGTGTGGTCCAACAAACAGACGAGAACCTCAGGAGGGTGACGATGCACGACCAGTTCGACGTGACCCTCGAGGACGGCGACCTCCTCGGCGAGGTCGAGCTCACGACGACGCTGATCATCGCGGCGAGCGAGTCCGACGACCACTTGTCGCAGGAGGAGATCGACCGCCTCCTCGGGGTCAGCCCGCGCAAGCCGCAGGACTGATCCCTCCGCTCAGCAGGTCGCGAAGAGCACCGGGCCGCTGGTGAGGTCCGACAGCACGTAGCTGCCCTCGGCCGGGCGCAGGTCGAGCACCACCTCGCGCCCCTCTGAGCCGGCCCGCTCCACCGAGAACCTGTCGCCGAACTCCCCGCCCTGCCCGGGCGCCGGTCCGGCCGCCAGCCGCGCACGCGCCTCCGCGTCACCGGCGGCGTCGTCCGCGTCCTCGACCTGCATCACCGCCCGTACGTCGCCGCCGGGCAGCACGCCCATGGCGAACCCGGTCAGCGGGTGCACCTCGCCCGCCGCCTCGACGAGCTGGTCGGCCTCGGCCTGCGCGTCGTCGTCGGCCTGAGCCATCGCCAGGTGCTCGCAGGCGTACGCGCCGTCGTACACCGCCGCGCTCAGCGGCTCGTCCAGCGACGCCGCGAGGTCGGCGAGGTCGTCGGGTGCGCCGTCCCCCTCCAGCACCTGCTCCAGGAAGGGGGCCTGGTCGGAGGTCAGCACGAGGCCCTCGTCGGCGAGCAGCGCGACGTGCTGCAGCTCGGGGGTCAGCGTCGAGCCCACGCCCGCCAGCACGTCGGGACCGCCGACCCACACGCCGTCCTCGTCGTCGGGCTCGGTCCAGCCCAGGTCGGCCAGACGGTCCGCGACCGCGTCCATGTCGACGTCGTCGTCGACCTTCAGCACCTCGACCGCTCCCGCGCCCGACTGGGCGAGCAGCTCCCACGAGACGGTGGCGGGGGAGAAGCCCAGCTGCTCCTGCATCACGCCGGCGGACGTCCCGAGCGCCGACGTGGACGACAGGTCGGCGGCGAAGGCCTCGGCCAGGAAGGCGTCGACCTCCTCGGCCGACGAGTCCGCGTCCACGCCGGCCTCCAGCTCGCGGCGTACGCCGTCCCAGTCCGTCCAGGAGAAGCGCGTCGCGTCGGCCGGCGCCAGCTCCATCGCCTGCTGGAGCCGGGTCGTCGGCCCGAGGGCGCGCCAGGCGACGATCCCGGCGCCCGCCACGACGAGCAGGACCACGACGGCCAGCGCGGCGCGAGTCCAGCCCCGGCCGCGGGTCCCGGCGCGCGGGACGACACGATGTGGCACGGGGCTCCTCGCGGTCGGGGTGGGGTGTGAGACTACTTCCATGGAGCCCCGCGACGTGCGCGCTGCCGGTGCCGTCGTGACGCGCAAGGGTGGCGAGGTGCTCCTGGTGCACCGGCCCAAGTACGACGACTGGTCCTTCCCCAAAGGCAAGCTCGACCGCGGGGAACACGTGGTCACCGCCGCGGTGCGCGAGGTGGCCGAGGAGACCGGGCTCGACGTGCGCCTCGGGCCCGCGCTGTCGCAGCAGCGCTACCGGATGTCCAACGGCCGCTGGAAGGCCGTGGACTACTGGACCGCCCGGGTCGCCGGCAGCGACGACGTGAGTCGCTACCGCCCCAACGAGGAGATCGACGCGGTCGAGTGGGTGGACTGGAAGGAGGCGCAGCAGCGGCTCACCTACCTTTACGACCGCGACACCCTGGCCGAGGCGCGCCCGCTGCGGCGGCGTACCCGGGCGCTGGTGGTGCTGCGCCATGCCGCGGCGCGCTCCCGCAACGGGTGGAAGAAGGACGACCGGCGGCGACCGCTCATCCGGCTCGGTGAGGCGCAGTCCCAGCGGCTGGTGCCGATCCTGGCCGCCTTCGACGTGACGGTCGTCCGCTCCTCCTCCAGCACCCGCTGCGTGCAGACGGTGACGCCGTACGCCGACGTGACGGGTTGGCCGCTGAAGCTCTACGACGAGCTGAGCCAGGAGGACGCCTCGCTCGAGGGAGTCGTCGACCTCGTCGACGCCCTGCTCGACGGCGACCTCGACGCAGGCCTCGACCGTGGGAGCGCGGTGCTGTGCACCCACCGACCGGTGCTGCCGACGGTGTTCGACGCGCTCGAGGTGCCTGAGGTCAAGCTCGACCCAGGGGCGATGCTCGTGGTGCACCACCGCAAGGGCCGCGTCGTCGCGACCCAGCACGTGCAGCCCTGAGCCGGGTCGCTTCTATTCCCGTCGACCACCACTCGTCAAGCCTGCCGGGACGATTTCATGTGATCGTCGTCGCACGCCCGAACGGGTGATGCCAACCGGTCCTGCCGAGTTCACCGCGCGTTCACCGACGGCGCCGTGGTCGTTCTCCTGACGTGCTTAGCGTCCTCGTCGTCAGCACACACGAAATCCATTCAGGAGTAACGAAGTGAATCGCACTTCTCACCGCTGGGCCGCCGTGTCCGGTGCGGCCGTCCTGGCCATCACCCTCGCCGCCTGTGGCGGCGCGGACGCCGGCACCACCTCGGAGGGCGGCGAGTCCTCGAGCGCCAGCGGCAGCGTGTCCGTGGACGGTTCCTCCACCGTCTACCCGATGAGCGTCGCGGCCCAGGAGCTCCTCAACGAGGAGAACCCC
Organism: Nocardioides sp. GCM10028917; assembly: GCF_042666175.1. Lineage (NCBI taxonomy): Bacteria > Bacillati > Actinomycetota > Actinomycetes > Propionibacteriales > Nocardioidaceae > Nocardioides > Nocardioides sp. GCM10028917. The sequence continues at coordinate 348,453 of NZ_JBHTFL010000007.1, read as the reverse complement.
GACGTCCAGGTCACCGTCGGCGAGGCCGGCACCGGTGGCGGTTTCGAGGTCTTCTGCCAGGGTCAGACCGACATCTCCGACGCCTCCCGCCCGATCGAGGAGGACGAGGTGGCCGTGTGTGAGGAGAACGGTGTGGAGTACACCGAGCTCCAGGTCGCCACGGACGCCCTGACGGTCGCGGTGCACCCCGACCTCGCGGTCGACTGCCTCACCACCGACCAGCTCATCGAGCTCGTCGGGCCGAAGTCGAAGGTCACCAACTGGAGCGACCTCGACCCGAGCTTCCCCGACCAGGAGATCTCCTTCTTCTTCCCGGGCACCGACTCCGGCACCTACGACTACATGGCCGCCGACGTCGTCGGCGACGAGTCCGAGACGCTGCGTGACGACGTCGAGTCGTCGGAGGACGACAACGTCCTCGTGCAGGGTGTCGGCGGCACCGAGGGTGCGGTCGGCTTCTTCGGCTACACCTACTACGAGGAGAACCAGGACACGCTCAAGGCGCTGTCCATCGACGACGGCAACGGCTGCGTCGAGCCCTCCGCCGAGACCGCTCAGGCCGGCGAGTACACCCCGCTTGCCCGCCCCCTGTTCATCTACGTCAACAACGCCAAGTACGCCGACAACGCGGCGACCGCGGCCTACGTCGACTTCTACATCGAGAACCTCGCTGAGATCGCCGAGATCGGTCAGTTCATCCCGCTGAGCGACGAGCTCTACTCGGAGACGCAGTCGAACCTCGAGAGCCTCGGCTCCTGACGTCAGGCACCTGAGCCTCACATGAGCAACAACGCCACCACTGGTGCGACAGGCCCGTCCCCGCGGACGGGCCTGTCGGCCGGTGTCGACCTCAGCCGCAGGTCCCGCCCGGGCGAGCGAGCCATCACGATGCTCCTCCAGGTCTCGGCCTACGCCTCGATCGCCATCACCTTCGGCATCATCGTTGCCCTGATCGAGCCCGTCCTCCACTTCTTCGGAGAGGTCCCCCTCGGCGACTTCTTCGCCTTCGAGGGCAAGTTCGCGGTGCTGCCGCTCGTGACGGCCACCCTCATGGTCACCGTCATCGCCCTGCTCCTCGCCGTCCCGCTGGGGCTCGGGGCTGCCCTCTACCTCTCCGAGTACGCCTCCCGTCGGGTGCGCAAGGTGCTCAAGCCGACGGTGGAGCTGCTCGCCGGCGTCCCCTCAGTTGTCTACGGGTTCTTCGCGCTGACGTTCGTCACGCCGACGCTCCTGCAGGACATCCTGAACATCGGCGTCGGCTTCACCAACGCCCTGGCCGCCGGTCTCGTCCTCGGCGTGATGATCATCCCGACGATCGCCTCGCTCTCGGAGGACGCGTTCTCGGCCGTGCCCCAGGCGATGCGGCAGGGGTCGTACGCGATGGGCGCGAACCGCATGCAGACCAGCCTCCGCGTCGTCTTCCCCGCAGCGCTCTCGGGAGTCGCTGCCGCCGTGGTGCTCGGGATGTCACGCGCGGTGGGCGAGACGATGATCGTGGCGCTGGCTGCCGGCGCCCTGAAGAACTTCAGCCTCGACCCGCGCGAGGGCATGCAGACGATGACGGGCTTCATGGCCCAGACGGCCGGCGGGGAGAACCCGGTCGGCTCGATCGAGTACAACAACCTCTTCGCCGTCGGGATGCTGCTGTTCGCCATCACCCTCGTGCTGAACCTCCTCAGCATCCGCTTCGTACGACGTTTCAGGCAGGTCTACTGATGAGATTCACCCCATTCGAATGCTCACTTCGTTCCGCTTCGAACGGGGACCCCGAATGAGCATCGCCACCCACACCGCGCGCACGGTCACCCGCAGCGTCGCGACCGGGAAGAGCAAGGAGAAGACCCCCGGGTCGCTGATCTTCCTGCTGGCCCTCTGGTTCTCCCTCTTCTTCGGCATCCTGGTGCTGGTCGCGCTCATCATCGACACGGCGATCGCCGGTGCGCCGAGGTTCGACATGAACCTCCTGACGAACTACTCGTCGATCGTCCGCCCGGAGACCTCCGGCTTCCGGGCCGGCATCCTCGGCAGCCTCTGGCTGATGCTGTTCACGGCCATCATGGCCGTCCCGCTCGGCATCGCCGCGGCCCTCTACCTCGAGGAGTTCGCCGACTCCACCACCCGGTGGAACCGCTTCGTCGAGGTGAACCTGCAGAACCTCGCCGCCGTGCCGGCCATCGTCTACGGCCTGCTGGCGGTGGCGGTGATGGCGCTGATCGGCTTCCAGGAGTCCGGCATCGTGCTCGGCGGTGCACTGGCGCTGGCGCTGCTGATCCTCCCCGTCATCATCATCACGACCCGCGAGGCCGTACGCGCGGTGCCGCAGGAGATCCGTCAGGGCTCGCTCGCGCTCGGCGCCACCGTGTGGCAGACGACCTGGCGCCAGACGCTTCCGTCTGCGGTGCCCGGCATCGCGACCGGCACGATCCTGGGCCTGTCGCGGGCGATCGGCGAAGCCGCGCCGCTGGTCGTCGTGGGGCTCGCGGGCTCGGTCCTCTTCGACCCCGAGGGCGTCATGAGCCGCATCACCGCGCTGCCCATGCAGATCTACTCGCTGACCTCGCAGTCGCGAGAGGAGCTCCAGCAGGCAGCGTCCGCGGCGATCATCGTGCTCCTCGTGATGATCCTGGGCCTCAACGCGCTCGCCATCCTCATCCGCAACAAGTTCCAGCGATCCTGGTGAAAGAGACAAACGACATGGCTTCTGCCACTTCCTCCGACACGTTCCCCGAGATGGCATCGTTCGGCGACGTCCAGGCGAGCCCCGAGCGGCGCCTGCCGGATGCTCCGATCAACCCGGTCATGGAGACACGGGACCTCAACCTCTACTACGGCGACTTCCACGCCGTGCACGACGTCAACCTGGCCTACGGCCGGCACGAGATCACCGCCATGATCGGGCCGTCGGGCTGCGGGAAGTCCACCGTTCTCCGATGCCTCAACCGGATGAACGACCTCGTGACCGGTGCGCACGTCGAGGGCGAGGTGCTCTACCACGGCCAGGACATCTACGAGAAGAACGTCGACCCCATCGCCGTACGCACGCACATCGGCATGGTCTTCCAGAAGCCCAACCCGTTCCCCAAGTCGATCTACGACAACATCGCCTACGGCCCCAGGGTCACCAAGATGAAGGTCGACAACATGGACGACCTCGTCGAGGAGGCGCTTCGCGGCGCCGCGCTCTGGGACGAGGTCAAGGACAAGCTCAAGCAGTCGGCGTACGGGCTCTCCGGCGGCCAGCAGCAGCGCCTCTGCATCGCCCGGACCATCGCCACCAGGCCCGACGTGATCCTGATGGACGAGCCGTGCTCGGCGCTCGACCCGATCGCCACGGCCCGTGTCGAGGACTTGATGCTCGAGCTGCGCAACGAGTACACGATCATCGTGGTCACCCACAACATGCAGCAGGCGGCCCGCGTGTCCGACCGCACTGCCTTCTTCACCGCGCGGCCGGACGAGACGACCGGCAACCGTACGGGTCTGCTCGTCGAGTACGGCTTGACCTCGACGATCTTCTCGAACCCCAACGACAAGCGCACCGAGGACTACATCTCCGGCCGCTTCGGCTGACCCACTCCTCTGCCTTCGGCTGGCGCCGCGGCGTCATACCGATCCGAACCAATGTGTGCGGATCCGGATGACGGTCGGGGTGGTCCGGAGCGTCCTGGGTGTCCGATCGGGGGTTCGGACCCCCAGGGCGTGCCCGACCACCCCGCCCCGCCGACTCCCGGTGGCCCGAGCAGCGTCATACGGAAGCGGACGGATGGGTGCGGGTTCGTCTGACGTCCGGTTGCCGGAAACGCTGCGTCATACCGAGCCGTGGCTATGCGCGCGCATTCGTATGACATCGGGGCGGCCCGCCCACCGCTGGACGGCCACGGTCCGTCCACAGCGGGCCTCCCGAGCAGGTCGTCCACAGGCGGTCGGCCGGCGCGTGGCGCGGGTACGTCGACGTCGCGACCGTAGAGGCATGATCCGGACGACCGCCCCTCGCACGGCATCGCTCAGAGCCGCTCGGCGCCAACGAGCGGAGCAGCTCGCCCGCGCCCAGTCCGGCGCGGTGTCTCGGCGTCAGCTCTACGCCGCGGGCTTCACGCGCGCGGAGGTGCGGGCGAACGTCGCTGCGCGGCGGTGGCAGCTGGTGGGACGGCACGTCGTCGTGGTGCACACCGGACCCCTGCCGATCGACACCACGCTGTGGTCGGCCCTGCTGTCGGGTGGCCCCCGTGCGCGGCTCGACGGCGCAACGTCATTGATCGCCGCCGGCCTGACAGGGTTCGACGTCGACCGTCACCGAGTGTCTGTCCCGCGAGGAGCGCGCGTGTTCCGTGACCGCCTCGTCGACGTACGGCAGACACGCCGGTGGAGGGAGGACGACCTGGCGCGCGGTGGCGGACCGCCGCGCACGCGCTCCGAGGTCGCCGCTGTCCGCGGCGCCCTGTGGGCGCGGAGTGACCGGCAGGCCGCGCTGCTGCTGACGATGGTCGTCCAGCAGGGCATCGCGCCGGCCGATCGGATCGGTCAGGCCCTCCTGCAGGTGAAGCGTGATCGAAGGCTGACACTCGTCATGGACGTTGTGTCTGACCTCTTGGGCGGGGTGCGGAGCCTTGCCGAGCTCGACTTCGCTCACGAGTGTCGCAGGCGCGGCCTACCGGAGCCGTCGCGCCAGGTGGTGCGACGTGGCAAGGACGGCCGCTACTACCTGGACGTGTTCTGGGACGAGTGGGGGATCGTCGTCGAGGTGGACGGTATCCAGCACGTGCTCGCGCAAGAGGTCGTCGCCGACGCACTGCGCCACAACGACGTGACCCTCGGCAATCTCAAGGTGCTGCGGGTGCCGGTCCTCGGTCTCCGGGTGGCGGCCGACGAGTTCTTCGACCAGATCGAGCACGCGTTGCTCGATGCCGGCTGGGCAGGACTCGATCCCGCCGCGTGAGCGCCGGCGTACGACAACAGCCATCGCTGGTTTCGTTGCCGCCGGTGAGCGTCATACCGATCGGCACGTATGGGTGTCGCTGGGTATGACGCTGGTCGTTCGGAGTCTGGAGCGTCATACGAACTGACACCCATCGGTGCGCCTTCGTATGACGCTCGCCGCCGACGCCGGACGGGCAGGGGCGGGACGGAACCTCAGGGGAGGAAGATGCGGGCGACCCAGTAGCAGACCGCGGCGACGAGGGCGGCAGCCGGGAAGGTGAGCACCCACGCCGTCAGGATCGACCGAGCCACGCCCCACCGGACGGCGGAGAGGCGCTTGGTGGCGCCGACGCCCATGACGGCGGAGGTGATGGTGTGGGTGGTCGAGATCGGCGCCTCGAAGACGTACGCCGTGGAGTAGAGCACCGACGCCGCCACCGACTCGGCCGCGAAGCCGCGCGCGGGGTCGAGGTGGATGATGCGGCGCCCCAGGGTGCGCATGATGCGCCAGCCGCCCGACCACGTGCCGAGCGAGATCGCCGCGGCGGACACGAAGATCACCCAGAGCGGGAGCGGGTCGGACGCCGTGACGTAGCCGCCGGTGAGCAGCGCCAGGAAGATCACGCCCATCGTCTTCTGCGCGTCCTGGAGGCCGTGGCCGAGGGCCATGGCGGCTGCCGAGAACGTCTGCGCCAGCTTGAAGCCGCGGTTGGCGCGGCCGGGGTTGGCGCGGCGGAAGGCCCACATGATGCCCACCATCGCCGCGAAGCCGAGCGAGAAGGCGACGACCGGCGAGATCAGCATGGGCAGGACGACCTTGTCGACCACGACGTTCCAGTTGGCGGTGGCGCCAGCGGCGACCGCGGCGCCGACGAGGCCGCCGATGAGGGCCTGGGAGGACGACGAGGGCAGGCCGAGGTACCACGTGATGAGGTTCCACGTGATCGCACCGAGCAGGCCGCACATCACGATCACGAGGCCGTGGCTCCCGGTGCCCGGATCGATCACCTCGGACACGGTCTGGGCGACCTTCTGGCCGAGGAAGGCGCCGACGAAGTTCATGACGGCCGCCATGGCCAGGGCCACGCGAGGCTTGAGGGCGCCCGTCGAGACGGACGTCGCGATCGCGTTGGCCGCGTCGTGGAACCCGTTGGTGTAGTCGAACACCAGGGCGACGACGACGACCGCGATGATGATCCCGAGCTCCATCAGGCGACGCTCCGGGCGCGCGAGGGCGAGGTGAGGGCGTGCATCAGGGTCAGGACTCCTTGACCGCGATCTGCTCCACGATGTTGGCGACCTTCTCGAACGCGTCGATCGCCCCCTCGAGGGACTCGACGATGTCCTTCAGCTTGAGGACCTCGAGGGCCTCGTGCTCACCGCTGAAGAGGTTGGCCAGGATGCGGCGGTAGGACTTGTCACCGGTGTTCTCGAGCCGGTTGACCTCGATCCAGTACTCCTCCAGCGAGCCCATCGACTCCAGCTGCGGCATCGCGGCAGCGGTCAGCTCGGCGCAGCGCTGCAGCACCTCGACCTGCTGGGTGGTCTCCGGCGGCAGCGACGTCACCTCGTAGAGCAGCACCAGGTCGACGGCCTCGTCCATCATGTCCATCACGTCGTCGAGCGCCGAGGCGAGGGAGTAGATGTCCTCGCGGTCGAACGGCGTGACGAACGTGCTGTTCACCCGTCGGATGATCGAGTGGGTGGTCTCGTCGGCGGCGTGCTCGGCCTCGCGCATGCGCTGCGCGATCTCGGCCTTCGAGTTGCCCGCGGACAGCATCTCGCTGAGGAGCTGTGCTCCGACGACGAGGTGGTTGGCGGCTTCGCTGAACAGGTCGTAGAACGAGCTGTCGACAGGGCGGAACTTCAAACGCACGGTGAACTCCGAACGGGGGGCGGATGAACCGTGGTTCATGCTAGGGGGTCATCTGCCCATCGATGCAAAACCGGGGCGCTGTTCGGGGCCCGGTGTGACGCGGCGCTCAGCGGCGGCGTACGCGCTGCCGGACGATCAGCTCGTCCTGCAGGTGCCGCTCGCCGCGGTGCATCCGCCATTCGCCGTCCGACCCCAGCTCCCACGCCGTCGTCCCCGGGTCGAGCGCGAGGTCGAGCAGCGCCCCGACCTCGTCGACGACGTGCGGGTCGCGCAGGCGTACGAGCACCTCCACGCGGCGGTCCAGGTTGCGGTGCATCATGTCGGCCGACCCGATCCACGCGGCCGGGTCGCCGCCGTTGTCGAACCAGAAGATCCGGCTGTGCTCCAGGAAGCGCCCCAGGATCGAGCGCACCCGGACGGTCTCGGACAGGCCTGGTACGCCGGGTCGCATCGCGCAGATGCCGCGGATCAGCAGCTCGATGCGTACGCCCTCCTGCGAGGCGAGGTACAGCGCGTCGATCACCGCCTCGTCGACCACCGAGTTCGCCTTGATCCGGATCCCGGCGGGCCGGCCGGCCTGGTGGTGGGCGATCTCCTGGTGGATCTGGGCGACCAGGCCCTCGCGCACGCTGTGGGGCGCCACGAGGAGGTGGTCGTAGGTGCGGTTGCGGCTGACGCCCGACAGGTTGTTGAAGAGCAGGGCGACGTCCTCGCCGATCTCGGGGTTGGCCGTGAGCAGGCCGAGGTCCTCGTAGACGCGTGCCGTCTTGGGGTTGTAGTTGCCGGTGCCGAGGTGGACGTAGCGGCGGATGCCCTCCGGCTCGTCGCGCACCACCATCGACAGCTTGCAGTGCGTCTTGAGGCCGACGAGGCCGTAGACGACGTGGCAGCCGGCCTGCTCGAGCTTGCGGGCCCAGCGGATGTTGGCCTGCTCGTCGAAGCGCGCCTTGATCTCCACGATCACCAGCACCTGCTTGCCGGCCTCGGCGGCGTCGATGAGCGCCTCGATGATCGGGCTGTCGCCGGAGGTGCGGTAGAGCGTCTGCTTGATCGCCAGCACGTGCGGGTCGGCGGCGGCCTGCTCGAGGAAGCGCTGCACCGAGGTGGCGAACGAGTCGTAGGGGTGGTGCAGCAGGACGTCGTGGCGCGACACGGAGTCGAAGACGTCGACCGGCGACGACGACTCGACCTCCGCCAGGCTCGGGTGCGTCGACGGGAGGAACGCGGCGTACTTGAGGTCGTCGCGCGGCAGGTCGGCGATCGAGTGGAGGCCGGTCAGGTCGAGCGGACCGGGCAGCGAGACGACCTCCGCGCGACCGACGCCGAGCTCGGACTCGAGCAGCTCGAGCACCTTGGGGTCCATCGACTCCTCGACCTCGAGCCGGACCGGCGGTCCGAAGCGGCGCCGCTGCAGCTCCTTCTCGAGCGCCTTGAGGAGGTTCTCCGCGTCGTCCTCCTCCACCTCGAGGTCCTCGTTGCGGGTGACCCGGAAGGTGTGGGACGCCAGCACGTCCATGCCGGTGAAGAGCTTCTTGAGGTGCTCGCCGATGACGTCCTCGATCGGCACGAACCGCTGGTTGCCGACGTTCACGAAGCGGCCGAACGTCGGTGGCACCTTGACCCGCGCGAAGTGCTCGGTGCCGGTCTTCGGGTGGCGTACGACGACCGCGAGGTTGAGCGACAGCCCGGAGATGTAGGGGAACGGGTGGGCGGGGTCGACGGCGAGGGGGGTGAGGACTGGGAAGATCCGGTCCTTGAAGAGCTTCTTGCAGAGCTTCTGCTCCTCGCGGTCGAGCTCGGCCCACCGGACGATCTCGATGCCCTGCTTGCCCAGCTCGGGAAGCAGGTCGACCAGCGCCTGCGCGTGCCGCTCCATCAGCGCGCGGCTCGCGGTCCACAGCGTCTCGAGCTGTTCGCGCGGCATGAGCCCGCTGGCCGCCCGCACGGCGACGCCGGCGGCGATGCGTCGCTTGAGGCCGGCGACGCGGACCATGAAGAACTCGTCGAGGTTGCTGGCGAAGATCGCCAGGAAGCGTGCGCGCTCCAGCAGCGGGAGGGTCGGGTCCTCGGCCAGCTCGAGGACCCGCTGGTTGAAGCGGACCCAGGAGATCTCCCGGTCGATGAAGCGGTCCTCGTACTTCTCGACGCCCGCGATGGCCTCGGCGTCGGGCTGGTAGGGCGGCTCGACGTCAAAGGTGTCGGTGGGGTGCCCGAAGGGCTCGGCGACCGGCCCCTCGTCCACCGACGGGGAGACTGCGCTGGTGAGGGTCGCCGGGTCGGACATGCCACTCAGTGTGGCACCGGAAGGTGAACGCCGGATGACCTTCGTCTCAGTAGACCAACGCCTGGACGCCCTCGCCCAGGACCTGCTCGGCGAAGACGGCCGCGCCGGCGATCGTGACGCCCTCGCGGAGGTCGCCGGCGACGATGCCGCGGCGGGCCGCGCACTGCGAGCAGACGGTGATCGTCCCGCTCGTGAGGACCGCTGCCATCAGCTGGTCGAGGGGCGTCGCGAGCTCGAGCTCGAACCGCTCGGCACGACCCGGTACGCCGAACCAGGCGGCGTCGCCGGTCAGCCACAGCGAGACCTCGGCGCCGGACGCTGCCGCGGCCGCCGCGACGGTGAAGCCCTGGTTGAGGCGCTCGGGATCCTCGGCGCCGCAGGTGACCTTGAGGACCAGTGATCGAGCCATGCCTGAACACTAGAGTGGAGTCCATGCCTTTCGAGCTGCCGGACAACCTGCACCCCAACTGCGGCCCCGTCGCGTGGCTGCTCGGCACGTGGCGCGGCAACGGCCACGGGACGTACCCGACGATCGAGTCGTACCAGTTCGGCCAGGAGCTGATCTTCACGCACGACGGCCGCCCCTTCTTCCACTACATGTCCCGCTCGTGGATCGTGGACGAGGACGGCGGATTCGTCCGCGACGCCGCCATGGAGACCGGCTTCCTGCGCTGCCCCGAGCCCGGGAAGGTCGAGTTCCTGCTCTCGCACAACATCGGCTTCTCGGAGATCTGGTACGGCGCGGCCGAGGGCGGCAAGGTCGAGATGCACACCGCCGGCGTCTCCTTCACCGAGACGGCGAAGGAGGTCACGGCCGGCTCCCGGATGTACGGCAACGTCGAGGGCGACCTGCTCTACGCCTACGACATGGCGGCCGTCGGCCAGGAGCTCCAGCCCCACACCTGGGCGCGCCTCCAGCGAGCATGAGCGACGACCTGGCGGCGCGGCTGCGGGAGCAGGGGCTGCGGCTCACCCCGCAGCGCGAGCTGATCCTCCGGGCCGTCGAGGAGCTGCGCCACGCCACCCCCGACGAGGTGCTGGCCCACGTGCGCGGCCAGGTGAGCTCGGTCAACGCCTCCACCGTCTACCGCACGCTCGAGGTGCTCGAGGAGCTCGGGCTGGTGCGCCACACGCACCTCAGCGACCGCGCGCCGACGTACCACTCCACGCGCGAGCACGAGCACGTCCACGTCGTGTGCCGCGGCTGCGGCTCCGTGCGCTCGTACGACCCGGAGATCGTGGCGCCGCTCGTCGCGGCGCTGGGGGAGGACGGCTTCTCCGTCGACGTCGGCCACCTCGCGATCTTCGGCACCTGCGCCGACTGCTCGGCCGCTGGCTCCTGAGTCGCTGAGCGACTCAACGTTCGTCGTAGGGCTGCTGGACCTTGAGTCTCTGAGCGACTCAAGAGGGACTTAGCACCCGAAGTTCCCGCTTGTCGGCTGAAATCTCGGCCGACAAGCGGGGACTTCCCCGGATATCCGGGGATCGCCCCCTATTGCAAGGAGTCTTTCGAAAGACTACTTTCGACGCATGCCGAACCCCCGCCGCCTCCGCGACCCGCGCGCCCTGGCCGCCGTCGCCCATCCCGTCCGGATGGGGATCATCGAGCTGCTGTCCGTCCACGGCCCGATGACCGCCACCGAGCTCGCCGCCCGGCTCGATGAGACCCCGGCGAACTGCTCGTGGCACCTGCGCAAGCTCGCCGAGCACGACTTCATCGAGGAGGCTGCGGGCGGCACGGGTCGCCAGCGGCCGTGGCAGATGCGGCACATCGGGATGTCGTGGGCCGACGACGACGACATCGGCCGTGACGAGCTCCGCGCCGGGCAGGCGCTCAGCCGGATGCTGCTCGAGCGGTGGGTCGACCGGTTCCTCGGCGCGAGCGAGCGCGAGACGCACCCGGGCTGGCGCGACGGCGCCGGGCTGACCCAGCACGTCGCGTGGCTCACCGCCGACGAGCTCGCCGACCTGACGAACCGCCTCAGCGAGGTCGCGGGGACGTACGACGACCGCCTCGGCACCGGCGAGCGTCCCGAGGGCGCCCGGCTGTGCGAGATCGTCGCCTGGGGCGCGGCCGTGGAGATCGAGCGATGAGGGCCGCCTTCGCCCAGCCGGGCTTCACGCGCCTCTTCGCCGGCCTGACGACGTCGATGCTCGGCGACTCGATCATGCTGCTGGTGCTCAGCATCTGGGTGAAGACCCTCACCGGCTCGAGCGCGATGGCCGGCTTCACCTTCTTCTTCATGTGCATCCCGGCGATCTTCGCGCCCTTCGTCGGCGTCTGGCTCGACCGGATCAGGCGCAAGCCGATGCTGGTGTGGGGCAACGTCCTGTCGGCGATCGCCGTCCTGCCGCTGCTGCTGGTCCGCGACGCCGGCGACGTCTGGATCATCTGGACGGTCGCGGGGCTCTACGGCGTCAGCTTCGTCGTCCTGCCCGCCGGCCTCAACGGCCTGCTCAAGGAGCTGATGCCGGAGCGGATGCTGGTCGACGCCAACTCCAGCATCCAGACCGTCAAGGAGTCCTACCGGCTCTTCGGCCCGCTGCTCGGCGCCGCGCTCTTCGCCTGGCTGGGCGGCTGGGCGGTCGCGCTCGTCGACGCGGCGTCGTTCCTCGTCGCGGCCGCCATCATCTCGACGATCCGCGTCGAGGAGGAGACGCCCGAGCATGAGCAGGCCGCCTACTGGAACCAGCTCACCGACGGCCTGCGCCACCTCGTGCACGACCGGGTGCTCGGCCACCTCCTCATCGGGTTCGGCCTGTCGATGCTGGTCCTCGGCTTCACGGAGTCGGCGATCTTCGCACTGACCGACCACTTCGACCGCCCGGCCACCTACGTCAGCGTGATCGTGTCGGTGCAGGGCATCGGCGCGGTCGTCGGCGGCATCGCCTCCGCCCGGTGCGTACGACGTCTCGGCGAGGTCGCGACGAGCGTGCTCGGGCTGGTGCTGCTCGGGGTCAGTGCACTCGGCATCGCGGCCTCGCCGGTGATGGCGGGCGTGCTGGTGAGCATCGTGGTGTTCGGCGTCTCGCTCCCGCTGCTGGTCGTCGCCTACATGACGCTGCTGCAGCGTCGTACGCCGCAACGGCTGATGGGGCGCGTCTCGACGGCCGCCGAGGTCGTGATGACCGTGCCGAGCGCGGTCTCGCTCGCCCTCGGTGCCGCGCTGGTGACCGTCGTCGACTGGCGGTGGATCTTCCTGGTCATCGGCGCCGCGACACTGGCCGGCGCCGGGCACGTCGCCTTCTGGCTGCGCGACCAGCTGCGGCGACCTGCCGCCGATCCGGAGCCCGTCGACGAGCCGCCCTCCCCGCTCGACCCCTCGTCGCCGCTGGGTCCCGGTGTGGGGGCCGCGTAGTCTCGAGGCATGCAGTCCCCGCTCCTCGCCCTGCCCGGCGCCGTCGCGGGCGACGGGATCGACGCCCCGGTCGCCGCACATTACGGGTCCTTCAACACCGAGCAGCGCAGCCTCGCGCGCGGTGACGGGTTCGTCGACCTCTCGCACCGCGACGTCGTACGCATCTCCGGCCCGGAGCGGCTGTCGTGGCTCCACAACCTGACCACGCAGTACTTCGACGGCTTGGCTCCCGGCACCTGGACGCAGGCGCTCGTGCTGAGCCCGCAGGGCCACGTCGAGCACGCCTTCACCGGCGTCGACGACGGCGAGGCGTTCACCGCCCACACCGAGCCGGGCGCGGGTGCGGCCCTGGTGGAGTGGCTCGAGCGGATGAAGTTCATGACCCGGGTCGAGGTCTCCCTCGTCGACGACCTCGCCGTGATGTGGCGCCCGGGGGAGGGGATCGGCCGGTACGACCTGGTGCCCCGCGACCGACTCGAGGCGTACGCCGAAGCGGCCGGGCCGGCCTGCGGGCTCTGGGCCTTCGAGGCGCTGCGCATCGAGCGCGGCGAGCCGCGGCTCGGCCTCGACACCGACCACCGCACCATCCCCAACGAGGTCGGCTGGATCGGCGCCGCGGTGCACCTCGACAAGGGCTGCTACCGCGGCCAAGAGACCGTCGCGCGGGTCCACACCCTCGGCCGTCCGCCCCGCCGGCTGGTGCTGCTGCACCTCGACGGGTCGGAGAACCGCCTGCCGCCCGCCGGGTCCCCGGTGTCGTACGACGGTCGTGACGTCGGCTTCGTCGGCTCCAGCGCACGCCACCACGAGCTCGGCCCCATCGCGCTCGCGCTCGTCAAGCGCAACGTGCCGGTCGACGCGGCCTTGACGGTCGACGAGATGCCCGCCGCGCAGGAGGTCGTCGTCGACCCCGAGGTCGGCCTGCACGTCCGCCCCCTCCGCTGAGGCGCGCTGCGTCATACCGATCGGCGCCTATGGGTGCGGGTTCGTATGACGCAGCGGCGCTCGCCGAATTCGGGCGGCATACCGATCGGCAGCCATGGGTGCGGCTTCGTATGACGCAGCGGCGCCGCCTGGGTCAGGGGCGGCGGTACTGCACGTGCGTGTCGGCGTCGGCGTGCCCGAACCCGAGGCGCGAGTACACCGCGAGGGCGGGGGCGTTGTCGGACTCGACGTAGAGGAGCACCTCGTCCACGCCGAGGCCGGCGAGGTGGTGCAGCCCGGCCAGGGTCAGCACCTTGCCGAGCCCGCGGCCCTGCGCGGCGGGCGCGACGCCGACGACGTACACCTCACCGAGGCGGGCGTCGTGCTGCTTGGTCCAGTGGAAGCCGAGCATCCCGGAGTCGTCCTCCGCGACGAGCAGGCCGGCCGGGTCGAACCACGGCTCAGCCATCCGCCGGGCGAGGTTGTCGAGGTCCATCGCGCCCTGCTCGGGGTGGTGGGCGAAGGCGGCCGCGTTGACCGCGACCACGTCGGCGGCGTCGGAGTCGCGGTACGACCGGATCGACACGCCGTCCGGCACCTCGAGGGCGGGCAGGGGGAGCGAGGCCGGTCGGCGCATCACCCAGAGGTCGCGCACGCGCTCCCACCCGTGGCGGGCGGCGAGCCTGGCGGCGGCCGGGTGGTTGCCGTGCGACCACGCCGTCAGCCCGGTGCCGTACGACGACTCGGCGCGCGTCAGCAGCGCGGACCCGAGGCCGCGGCCGCGAGCCGCCGGGCGGACGACGAGTGACAGGTCGCCGCCATGGAGGAGGGCGAAGGCGTCGTCCTCCGCGATGACGGACGCGGCGCCGTCGGCGAGGGCGATCCGGGCCGCCTCGTCGAGCGGGTCGGCGCCGTCTGCGGCCGCGGCCTCGTCGGCGATCTGCTCGACGGCCTGCGCGGCGGTGGCGTCCATGGCCCCGACCCTAGTGCGGGTCGGGAGCTCAGGCGTCGGTCGACGACCGGCGGGAGCTGGACGAAGGCGCCGCCTCCGAGGCCGCGGGGTCGCGGGTGGGTACGACGAAGCGGTAGCCGACGTTGCGGACGGTGCCGATGTGGTGCTCGTGCTCGGTGCCGAGCTTGGCGCGGAGGCGGCGGACGTGGACGTCGACGGTGCGGGTGCCGCCGAAGTAGTCGTAGCCCCAGACCTCCTGGAGCAGCTGCTCGCGGCTGAAGACCCGGCCCGGGTGCTGGGCGAGGTACTTCAGGAGCTCGAACTCCTTGTAGGTGAGGTCGAGGGGCCGCCCGCCGATGCGGGCGGTGTAGGTGGCGTCGTCGACGACGACCTCACCGCGGTGGATCACGTGGGCGGCCGGGTCGTCGGGCGCGGCAGCGCTCGCGCGGCCGATCGCGAGGCGGATCCGGGCGTCGAGCTCGGCCGGGCCGCAGGTGTGGAGGACGACGTCGTCCATGCCCCAGTCGTGTGCGACGACGGCGAGGCCGCCCTCGGTGACGATGAGCAGGACCGGGGCGTCGGTGCCGGTGGTGCGGATCAGCCGGCACAGGTCGCGCGCCGCGGCGAGGTCCTGGCGCCCGTCGACGAGGACGAGGTCGGACTCGGGGGCGTCGAGCAGTGCGCTGCCCTGGGCCGGGACGATCTTCACGGTGTGCGACAGCAGCGCCAGCCCTGGGAGCACCTCGGCGGAGGGCTGCAGCGCGCCCGTGAGCAGCAGCAGTGCGCTCATCGCGTGCCCTCCTCGTGCGGGGATCAGCCAGGTGGCATCAGCCGGGGATGAGGAAGGATATCCCGCATGAGCCACCCGACGGACGCGCAGCGGAGTCATGAGACAGCGATCACCGTGCGCTACTGGGCGGGCGCCCGGGCCGCGGCCGGGACCGCGGAGGACGTCCTCGAGACGACGGGCGAGCTGAGCCTCGCCGACGTCGTCGCGCGCGTCCTCGAGCGTCACCCCGGTGAGCAGATGGCCCGCACGATCGGCGTCTGCTCGGTGCTTCTCGGCGACCGGCCGGTCCGCACGCAGGACCCCGACGCGGTCGTCGTACGCCCGGGCGACGTCGTCGAGCTGTTGCCCCCATTTGCCGGTGGGTGAACGTTTCGCACTCCCCGCGATCGGGCGAAGGGTCATCCTATTTTGCCCAAAGTGACTACACCGCGCGTTCAACGTAACTAGCCTCCGGACCGTCGCCTGCACCACGCAGGCGCGCGTTGAGAAAGGCACACAATGGGAACGCAGATCAATGGCGCGGCGCGCCGGCTGGTGACAGCCGCCGCAGCCGGCGCCTTGGTGACGGGGGCTCTCTCGATGGGAGGCGTCCCTGCATATGCGGCGGAGAACAACCTTCGCGGCACCGTGGTCGACCCGGAGGGCAACCCGGTCAACGGCGACCTCTACATCCGCACCGCCGACGGCACGAACGTGGGGTACGACTACGTGGCGGGCGGACGCATCGAGGCGACCATCCCCGAGAGCGGGGACTTCCGCATCGAGTTCAGGCCGTGGTCCGATTCCAGGCTCCAGTCCGAGTTCTACCTCGACAAGGCGACCCTCGCCGAGGCGACGCCTGTCGCCGGCGCCGCGGGCACCGTGCAGCTGTCGCCCTGGACCATCGACTACCGGCCGTTCGTCAAGGGTGTCGTCACCGACGCCGCCGGGGTCCCGATCCAGGACGCCTACGTGCAGGTGGCCGACGCGACGACCAACAGCTACGAGGGCGTCGGCTACACCGAGGAGGACGGCACCTTCCACGTGCCGGCCTCCGGCGCCGAGCCGGTCAAGGTCCGTGTGGAGGCCGACGACTTCGCCACCGAGTGGTACAACGACAAGCCGAGCTTCGCGACCGCCGATGCGGTCACGCCGACGTCGGCGGGTGCCGACCTCGGCACGGTTGCCCTGACGAAGGGCGCCTCCATCTCGGGTGTCGTCACCAGCGACGCCGGGGCTCCCCTCGAGCTCGTGCGCGTGCAGGCCACCGACCCCGACACGGGCTTCAGCCGCACGGACTACACCAACGCCAGCGGCGCCTACACGATCGAGGGTCTGCCCGCCGACTCCTACCGGATCCAGGCGTCGGACTGGGAGATCGGCGAGTACGAGTGGGAGTACTACCAGGACACTCAGGACACCGCAGCGGCGACCCTCGTGCCCGCCGCGAAGGACCAGGCCGTCGGCGGCATCAACCTGTCGCTCGCACCGGCCGAGGTCGAGCCGGTCACCGGCGCCGACGTCACCGGCAAGGTCGTCGACGAGACGGGCAAGCCCGTCGTCGGCGTCACCGTCACCGCGTACAGCACCCCGGCCGATCTTGACGACCGTCGTGGCCTCGAGAACGAGGTGACCAACCGACAGGGCGTCTACGTCCTGGACGAGGTGGACGGTGTTCCGGACGACGCGATCAAGGTCTACGCCAGCGGCTTCGGACCCCGTGAGAAGGACGGCTTCGGCGTCGACGGTGCCTACCTGGGCAACACCGATGCCTGGGAGGCCGCTACGGTCCTCCCGACCAACAGCTTCCCCCGCACCGGTGCTGACATCGCGCTGGTGACCAACGGTGGCATCTCCGGCAAGGTCACGTCCGAGGCGGGCGGTGTGCTCAAGTACGCCTACGCGACGGCGTACGACGAGGACGGCGACTACGTCGAGGACGCGTCGATCAAGTCCGACGGCACCTACAAGTTCAACACCCTCGAGCCGGGCACCTACACGGTCGCCTTCACGGCCGATGGCCACATCGGCGAGTTCTGGAACAACGCGGTCCGGTCGTCGGCCACGAAGGTCGTGGTCACCTCAGCGAAGATGGTCACCGGGATCGACGCCGTCCTCACCAAGACCCTTGTTGCGGTCGCGAGGCCGACGATCAGCGGCGAGCCGCTGGTCGGCAGCACCCTCACCGCTGACAAGGGCACGTGGAACCGGATGGCCGGTGCCACCTACGGCTACGAGTGGCTGGCCGACGGCGCTGTCGTCGGCGCCGGCCCGACCCTGGTCCTCACCGCCGCCCACTTCGGCAAGACGGTCGCGGTGCGCGTGTCCAGCAAGGTGGAGACCTTCGAGAAGGTCTTCCAGGGCCAGGCTGTCAGCGACTCGACCGCCGCGGTGCAGGCCGCGACCACCACCAAGGCCAAGGCCAAGAAGGGCAAGGTCAAGGTCAACGTGGCCGCCGGCACCGTCGCCGCCGCACTCGTCGACGGCAAGGTGACCGTCAAGCTCCAGGTCACCAAGAAGAAGCTCGTCAAGATCGCCGGAGGCAAGGTCAAGGACGGCAAGGCGAAGCTCAAGATCAAGAAGATCCTCGCCAGCAAGAAGCTTGCGAAGCAGATCGCCAAGATGAAGCCCAAGAAGGCGAAGAAGGCCAAGCTGGTCTTCGTCTTCAACGGCAAGAACCTCCTCGAGTCCTCGGACGTCATCAAGATGAAGAAGATCGTGAAGGCCGCCAAGAAGGGCAAGGGCAAGGGCAAGAACTGACCGCCTGCGCCACTGCAACACCCAGCACCACGCGAGGCCCCGGGACCCGTCCCGGGGCCTCGCCCCATTTCCTGTGCCGGCCCTCGGGTGGTGGTGGAGCCGCAGCGTCATGCGAATCCGAACGGGTGGGTTCGGGTTCGTATGACGCTCGCGCTGGTGTCCCCGCAGCGTCATCCGAAGGCACAAGGATGGGTGCGGAGTCGGATGACGCTCGCGCCGTGCGAATCCGGTGCGCCGGCCGTCGGGAACGGATCAGGAACAAATCCGTCGCGCGGGGTCGTTGGGCAGGTGTGAGCACCGGAGCCTGGATCGTCGTCGCCGCCGTCGTCGTGGCGCTGGCGTTCGGCCTGCGGCGGCTCACCACCGACGGCCGCTTCCGCGGCACCGACCCGGCGGTCGAGGTCCGCGGCAGCGACCCGGCGGTCGAGGAGGGCGCCCTGGCGCCCGTCACGAGACCCGGCGCCGAGCTGGTCGCCGCGGTGGGCGAGCAGCTGGGGGAGCGGGCGACGCTGCTGCAGTTCTCCAGCGCGTTCTGCGCCCCCTGCCGCGCCACCCGGCGGGTGCTGGGCGAGGTGACCGGACTCGTCGACGGCGTCGCCCACGTGGAGATCGACGCCGAGCACCACCTCGAGGCGACGCGGACCCTCGGCATCCTCCGCACGCCCACCACGATCGTGCTCGACGCCGCCGGCGCCGAGGTCACCCGCGCGACCGGGGCGCCGAGCCGCGACCAGGTCCTGACCGCGTTGGCCCGCGTGTGATCTCACGATATGGATGTGTGGACCACATGATGAGACGTAGCGGAGTCGGGATGGTCGGAGCACCTAGGGTCGTCGTCATGTCCTCGACCATGCTCACCAAGCGCCGCGCAGTGGACCACTGCCGCGTGCGTTCGGCGCTGTGTCGAATGTCGTAGCGGTCCCACCGCTCCCCTGAGCCCCTCCGTCCGGCCTGTCGTCGCCGGACCGCGCTCGGTCGGTGGGACCCGCACGCCGGGTCTGCCCCCGCTGTGCTCGGCCCTGCCGTGCTGACCGACCTCAGGAGAGACATGACCACCACCGCCACGCCCAGGCCCGCTCAGGGTCCCGGTGCCGCCCTCCGTCCGGATGGTGCGATCGACCCCCGCGGCCCGCAGCTCGCCGCCGCCCTGACCGCCGTGGTCCTGGTGGCCGTGCTGCTGCTGCCGACGCCGTACGCCGTCGCGCTGCTCGCCGTGCAGGCGGTGCTGTTCGCGGTGGGTGCGGTGCGCGGGGTGCAGGCGACGCCGTACGCGTGGCTGTTCCGCACGCTCGTCCGCCCGCGCCTGGCCGCGCCGACCGAGTGGGAGGCCCCCGAGCCGCCGCGATTCGCCCAGGTCGTGGGCCTCGCGTTCGCGCTCGTCGGGCTGATCGCCTTCGCGGCCGGCGCCACCGTCGTCGCCCAGGTGGCGGTCGGCCTCGCGCTGGTCGCCGCCCTCCTCAACGCCGTCTTCGCCTTCTGCCTGGGATGCGAGGTCTACCTGCTCGTCCGCCGCTTCATCGCCACCGTCTGACACCACGACTGTTCACCACACAAGGAGCACACCAACCATGAGCCGCGAGAACTCGCTCGTCACCGCCCAGTGGGTCGATGACAACCTCGACACCGACGGCGTCGTCCTCATCGAGGTCGACGAGGACACCACCGCCTACGACAAGGGCCACATCCGGGGAGCCATCAAGCTCGACTGGACCACCGACCTCCAGGACCAGGTCCGTCGCGACTTCGTCAACAAGGAGCAGTTCGAGGCCCTGCTGTCCGAGCGCGGTGTCGCCAACGACGACACCGTCGTGCTCTACGGCGGCAACAACAACTGGTTCGCGGCCTACGCCTACTGGTACTTCAAGCTCTACGGCCACCAGGACGTCAAGCTCCTCGACGGCGGTCGCAAGAAGTGGGAGCTCGACTCCCGCGAGCTGACCGACGAGCTCCCCACGCGCGCGAAGACGTCGTACACCGCGCAGGAGCAGGACCCCTCGATCCGCGCCTTCCGCGACGAGGTCGTCGCCGCGATCGGCACGCAGAACCTCGTCGACGTGCGCAGCCCCGACGAGTACGCCGGCCGGCTGCTCGCACCGGCCCACCTGCCGCAGGAGCAGGCCCAGCGCGCCGGCCACATCCCGACGTCGGTCAACGTGCCGTGGAGCAAGAACGCCAACGACGACGGGACCTTCAAGTCCGACGAGGAGCTCACCGCGCTCTACGACGAGGTCGGCTTCGACACCGACAAGGACACCATCGCGCTGTGCCGCATCGGCGAGCGCTCCTCGCTGACGTGGTTCGTGCTGACCGAGCTCCTCGGCCGCAAGAACGTCAAGAACTACGACGGCTCCTGGACCGAGTACGGCTCGCTCGTCGGCGTCCCGGTCGCCCTCGGCGACGAGCCCGGGGAGGCCTGACCCCCTCGCTGGTTGAGGAGGGACGAAGTCCCGTCACGAAACCCAGAACTTCTGAAAGGAAACACCATGTGCGGAGCCAAGGAGGGCGGCCTGTCGCTCGACGGCGTCAACGTCGCCAAGGAAGCCGTGATCCAGGGTCAGGTGCTGCGCAGCGGTGACGAGCCCGTCGCCAACGCGTACGTCCGCCTGCTCGACCGCAGCGGCGAGTTCACCGCTGAGGTGCCGACGTCCGCGACGGGGCACTTCCGCTTCTTCGCCGGCGACGGCGAGTGGACCCTGCGGACGCTGGCGCCCAAGGCCCAGCCGGTCGACACCCGCGTCGTCGCCGCGACGGGCTCGGTCGCCGAGGTCCAGGTGCTGGTCAGCGCCTGAGGCTGCCCGGACCCGCGGCTGGTCCAGACCACCGGAGGGGCGCCTCGCGCGGTGAGCGCGGGGCGTTCCTCTCATTTTCGCCACTGTTCCCCCACACCCCCGATGGGCGCTCCGCACTGGCCTTACCGTGGCAGCTCGGGCTGTGCGCCGCGTTCGGGCTGTGTCGTGGAGAGAGTGGGTGATGATGGTCGCTGAGTTCGCGCCTGCGCCTTCGCCCGCGACCGCGCTCGACACCGACGAGCTCTGGCGCCTGACGATGGAGCACTCGCCGGTCGGGATGGCCATCATCTCCCCGACGGGCGGCTTCATGACGGCCAACGTCGCACTGTGCGAGATGCTCGGCCACGACGCCGACGTGCTGATCACGAAGTCCTTCCAGGACATCACCCATCCCGACGACCTCGACGCCGACCTGCGCCTGTTCGAGCAGACGCTCGCCGGGGAGATCAGCTCCTACCGGATCACCAAGCGCTACCTCCGCGCCGACGGCAGCATCCTGGTCGGCGACCTGTCCGTCGCCCTGCTCCGCGACCCGCGGGGCGCGCCGATCCACTTCATCTCCCAGGTCGTCGACCTCAGCGAGCGCCAGGCCTTCGTCGACCGGCTCGACGCGGCGGAGGCCGCCGCGGATGCGGAACGTCGTACGGCCCAGGCGATCTTCGAGGGCGTCGCCGTCGGGCTGCTGCAGATCGACGCCGCGGGCCGCTACCTCGCCATGAACGGCCGGCACCGCGAGTTCCTCGAGCTCGCCTTCCCCGGCGGCCACCTCGGCCAGGCGGGTCAGACCGGCTTCGCCTACGACGTCGACCAGCAGCCGCTGGTGAGCGACGACATGCCGTCGGTGCGAGCCGCGCGCGGCGAGGAGTTCGACGACCTCCGCCTGTGGGTGGGGGAGGACCCGCACTCGCGCCGGGCGCTGTCGGTCTCCGCGCGGCGGGTGCTCGACCGCACGGGCGAGCTGGCGGGCGCCGTCCTGGCCTACCACGACGTGACCGACCTGGTGCGCGCCATGGGCGTGAAGGACGAGTTCGTCTCGACGATCTCCCACGAGCTGCGTACGCCGCTCACGGCGGCGCTTGCCTACCTCGAGCTGCTCGACGAGTCGACCGATGTCAGCCCCGAGGGCCACCAGCAGGTGACCGCGGCCCGGCGCAACATGCTCCGGCTCTCGCACCTGGTCGCCGACCTCCTCTTCACCACGCGGGTCTCGTCCGGCTCGCCGCTGGTGGACCCCTACCGCGTCGACCTCGCCGTGATCCTGTGCGAGGCGGTCGACGCTGCCGCGCTGGACGCGGACAGCCGCGGGGTGCGCATCAACGCCCGGGTGCCGGACGCCCTGCCGGCCGTCGCCGACGGCATGCGCCTGCGCCAGGTCTTCGACAACCTGCTGGACAACGCGATCGCCTACAGCTCACCGGGCGGCGTGGTCACCGTCGACCTGGGCGAGCGCCAGGAGCGCCTGGTGCTGACCGTGACCGACGAGGGCACCGGCATCGACGCGGGTGACGTGGACCAGGTGTTTGGCCGGTTCTACCGCGGCGCCAACGCCCGTCGGCGCCAGGTGTCCGGCACGGGTCTGGGCCTCACGATCGTGCGCAGCATCGTCGAGGCGCACGGCGGCGTGGTGTCGCTGGAGAGCACGCCCGGCGAGGGCACCAGCGTCTGCGTGCTGCTGCCCCGCTGAGGCGTGCCCGGGCACGCGCCCCTCAGGCCGTGATGGTCCCCAGTCGCCAGAACCGCGGAGCGGTGTCTCCTTCGACGGAGAAGTTGAACACGGCGTCGCTGTTGACCAGCGAGGGCGGCATGTCCTGCATGTCGGCCCAGAACTCGTAGTGGTTGCCACCGGAGACATCAGGGGCGGGGCCGCGGTGGGAGTTGCCGGCTTGCGGACCGGTCCTGGAGGTGTGGTGCGACTGCGTCGTGGTGAATCGGTAGAGCCACTTGTCCGACTCGTCGGCGACGTCGGTGCGCGTCCACGCGCTGTGGACGGTGGAGGTCTCGGGCTTGGCCTCGCCGGCGACCTTGCGGACCGCGATGACGAGGACGATCTTCCCGATGACCCCGGGATAACCGTAGTTCGCAGCGATGCCGGCGGCGGATAGTCGCCAGAGGCTCGCCGTCGCGTTCGCGTCGGAACTGAGCGGAGGATTGATCATGTCGCAGGGCGGGACGGCCGCCGGCGTGGGGTCGGACTGCTGGGCGCCCGACATGGCGATCGCGCTGATGGGGAAGGCTCCACCTTGGAACCCGCGCCACGGCAGCTCGGTCTGAGAGCCGAGCGTCAGCGTCGCCTGCAAGTGGGACGTGGTGCCGGTGAAGAGCAGGGTGTGGCTCGTGGCCAGGCCCGTGCTGGTCGGACCGGACGCGCTTGCCGAGCCGACGCTGTCAAAGACCCCGGCCGGGATGGTGAGCGCCAGCTGATAGCTCGCGTCGAAGCCGGTGACGGTCGCCGACACGGTGAGCTCTTCCGGCTGGCCCGGCGCGTAGGAAGCGACGAGCTCCGTGATCACGGGCCGTCCCGAGGTGTTGGCGAAGGCCGGCGCCGTCGTCGCGACGGTGACCGCGGGAATCGACCACACGGCTCCCCGGACGGCAGCCCGCCTGCTGAGCACGGTCGATCCCATGCGTGCCTGATCGGACACGGCGTACCCCCACGTTTCGACGAAACCAGCGCCCCCACGGGCTGGTCCGGCGAGCGTAGGTCGACTTTCGGCCGTTGCAGCCGGGCTGCACCGAACGTGCGAGAAACCTTGATCTGGTCGTCGAGCGGTCTGGTCCGCTGGTGCAGACCTTCGACCTTCCCCGGGGTCAGCGTCGGTTCTTGCGCCGTCCGGTGGTGCTCTCGACGTAGTCGTCGGTGCCGTAGCCGTAGTGGCCGTAGTTGCCGGCGCCGACGGTCCGCTTCGACACCCGGTTGAGGATGATGCCGAGCGGGCGGGCGTTGACGGTGCGCAGGTGGCCCAGGGCGTTGGCGAGCTCGGTGTCGAGGGTCCGGCCGGCCGAGACCACGATGAACGCGCCGTCGGCGGCGTGCGCGACGACGGCGGCGTCGGTCACGGGCAGCAGGGGAGGAGCGTCGATGATGAGCATCCCCTTGGCGGTCAGGTCGGCGATGACGCCGCGCATGGCCTGGGACCCCAGGATCTCGCTGGGGTTGGGCGGTCGCGAGCCCGAGGTCAGCACGCTGAGGCCCTCGATGGTCGGGTGCGACTGGAGGGCGTCGGCCAGCTCGAGGCGGCCGGACAACACGTCGGTGAGACCCACGGTGTCGTCGACCCCGGCCGCGGCCGCGACGGTGGGCCGCCGCAGGTCGGCGTCGACGAGTGTGACGGCTTGGCCGGAGCCCGCGATGGCGGCGGCGAGGTTGGCGGCGACCGTCGACTTGCCGTCGCCCTGCTTGGGGCTGGTGACGACGATCGCGCGCGGCGGGTTGTCGACGTCCATGTAGGACAGGTTGGTGCGCAGGCGGCGTACGCCTTCAGCGGCGAGGGCGGCACTTCCGGTGCCGCTGCCCACGAAGATGCCGGGCGCCTTGCCGATGTCCGGGACCGATCCGACGACCGGGACACCGGTGTCACGCTCGACGTCCTCTGCCGAACGGATGCGGCGGTCGAGCAGGGTGCGCACAACGGCGTACCCGAGCCCGAGCAGGGCGCCGAGCACGGCGCCGAGGAGCACGTTGCGCTCGACCTGCGGCGACACCGGGCTCGTCGGGAGCTGTGCCGACTCCGACACCTCGATGCGCATGCCCTGGTTCCCGCTCGACTTGCCGGCCTCGATGCTCTTGACCCGCTGCGCGAGCGCGCCCACCCAGGCGTCGGCGAGCCGCTGCGCCTCCTCGGGCGTGCCTGCGCGCGCGGTGATGGAGATGATGACGGTGTCGGGCGTCTGCGCGGCGTCGATGCTGCCGACCAGGCCCTCGGGCGAGGTGTCGAGACCGAGGTCGTCGATGACGATCGAGGCGGTCTCGCGGTCCTTCGCCAGCACGACGTACGACGCCGCGCGCGACTTGGACAGCGAGTCGTTGAGGCTGTCGAGGCCGGGGTCGCCGCCGCCGCCGGAGGTGACGAAGCCCGACGAGCTCGCGGCGTAGACCTTGGGCTGGATGCTGCTCCACCCGAAGGCGGCGAGAGCGGCCACCAGGATGAACGCCGTCACGGCGATCCAGTGGTTGCGCAAGATGCGCAGGTAGTCGGCGAGCTCCACCGGATCCCCTTTACTTTCCCGGATGTCTTTAGCAGCGTAGGTGCCGCTGCGTGCGACGTCCCCCGAATGGGGTGGTCCGTGGGGAAGTACAACTTTCACCGAGGAAACCCCTCATTCCAGTAACACACGGCGGAGTTCGGGTTTTGGCTCTATAGCCTTCCGATCACCCGGACGGCACGAGTCGACCGGGAGTGGTCGGGGGCGACCACTCACAACTTCAAGGTGGGGGCACCACACATGAGCGATCAGCTCACCAGTCAGTCACGCTCGAACGAGAGCGGCATCACCCGTCGGACCGCGCTGCGTGGGGCAGCGTGGTCCGCATCGGCGGTCACGGTTGTCGTGGCCGTGCCGGCCTACGCGGCTGCGTCGGACGCCACGGGTTTCTCGGGTCCTACGTTCACGCGTAAGGGCCAGGACGTCACGGCGACGACGAGCTTCACGCTTGTCCGGAAGTCCGTGGTCACGGCCGTAATGACGTACAAGATCAATCAGCCGAATGGGACCGTCGTGTCGTCCGGATCGATCGCCTCGCCTTGGGTCGGGACGTGGGACCACTCGACAGGCAGCGCGACATTTGCCCGTCCTGTGACCGCTGCTTCCGGCGTTGTGACCTTTGCACCAACGCTGGCGCTGAGCAACACCTCGTACACGAGCATCACGTTCAGCATCACCTTCACGTGGGACGGCGGTTCGAAGGTCGTGGGTGGGACGTACGTCAAGTAGGTCGGGTCGACGGTCCGATCTTCGCAGCGACTTCGCGGAGTCGATGCCTCAACGCCGACGGCACCGCGACAACGGCGTAGGGCGACCGCACCTCGGCCGTCGCCCAAGGGGGCAGTGCGCTTCGGCTGAGAAGCCTGACCAGTTCGCGCGGCGAGGCGCCCGTACGACGAAGGTTGCGTAGTCCCTTGAGAAGATGCAGACCCAACACGGTGGTGGGTCGGTGCCGTGAATCAGTCGACACCTGTTGTCCGCGTAGTGCCGACATGAAGGTTGCGTCGACATGGCTAGCTGCCTGGCCGACGACTGGCGGAACGTCCGGAGGCACGCCGAACATCTCGGCGGCGATTGCGACAGACGTCAACTGGTCCGGGCGCAGCGGCCGATCAGCCAGAAGCCAGGCTTCTCTCTCGCTCATCAGGCTGTGGACGTCGAGCAGGCTGCGCATCCAACGCCATCCGTCCTTGGCGGCATGACCGGCTGAATGGCTGAGGGCGTCGTACGGGCTCAACGTGGGAATCTGGTGGCCGTCGACGGACACCACCATGTGACGCGACCAAAGAATGTCGAACTCGGGAAACGTGTTACGGGTCGGCGTCAGGTACCAATGGAGATCGACGTCGCTGTTGGCACCAACGAGCGTCAGCTCGCTCCACGTGCGGACCAAGTGGCGCCAAGCCCACGTCGGCCCGGGAGTCGGGTAACCAGCGGCCGGTTGCCAGCCCGCTCCGGAAAGCGCTCGATGAGCTGTGGGCAAATCGCGAGGAGAGACGAGCAAATCTAGGTCGCCTGCACCCCGAATCGCGAAGTCGCCGTAAGCCAGCGTTGCGAGCGCCACTCCCTTGAACGCCAAGGCCCTTACGCCAGCGTTGCTTAGCGCCGCCAAGGCTACGGACAGGTCGGCCGCCAGCACCGCCGCCCCCGCGCGCTGGCGGCCGGCAGCGGCTTCGAGCTCTGACCTCGCCTGCCGAGGGATGTCAAGGCGGTCGAGATTGGCCGCCAGGTAAGGAACGACGTGGTGCTGCCGCGCTGCGCTCACGAGTCCTCGAGGACTCAGCGAATCAGGAGCTGCCCACCGGCGGTCGTCATTGGAGCGCAGGTGTCGTAGCGCGTCGCGCAACGCATTGACGGCCGCGGCCCCGTCGGGCTCGAGGGCGTCCGAGTCAGATCGATGGTGGGTGAAGGACGAAGTCCCGTCGCGAGATCTCTCGTCCTCGACCACCACGAGAACTCTGTGTGCCACGAGGTCCCAGATCTGCTGCTCCGTGAGAGCCTCCGCCGACTCCGGCCCCTCCGGCAGGCCGAAGGTAGCAACAACGTGTTCGGTCACAGCTCGAAGAGTCGCGGTGACGCCGTCGGGCACGGCTTGGAGGATCGCAGTTGCGATCGGCGACAGTCCAAGGACGCTCTCGTCCACCATGACCACGCTGCGCTCGCCCTCGACGTAGTGGTCGGTCAGCACCCCGCGCCTGACGATCACGAGGGCATCGCCAGGAGCTCGGCGAGCACGGGCTCGAGGTCTGCCGACTCGGCGTAACGGACTTGCCGCGCGCCGCCCACGAGGTGGATCAGCTCGGCCAGACGATGCAGGGGCTTGTCCATGCTGGGCAGGTAGGACGACTGGGGCGCGATGGCGGCGATGGCGTCTACGGTCTCGAGGGGCTCGACGGTCGGCGCGCCTCGGTGCTGCGGATCCCGTTCGATCACGAGCAGGGCGGCCAGCCGGCACTCCTGCTCAGTTGCGAGCAGTCCGAGCTCGGACGGGGCGACCTGCGTCTTCAGATGTCCGCCGTCGATGATGGACAGTGGCTTGCGGTAGGGCAGCACGACCCCGTCCGGGGTGATGGCTGACGTCTCGTCGGTGAGGTAGGCGAACGTCCTCCCGAGGTTCACCGAGGCAGTGGTCTTGCCGGTGCCCGAGGCCGCGACGAGCACCGCAGTGCGGCCGGTCGCGGGGTCGGCGAGGGCCGCAGCGTGCAGCATGACGAGCTCGCCCGCCCTGGCGTCGATCGCGGCTGTGGTTACGGCGGGGGACAGGTAGTGCAGGGCGTTCGCGACGTCAGGCCCTTCAGCCTCCACCACATCGGTGGTGGGCTCGCTGTCGGTCAGAGCGTCGCGCCACGCTTCCAGCACGGGCCGGCGCAGTGTCGGAGAGGCTCGGATCGGCACGACGACCCCGAAGGCCGAGACGTGGGCGACGACGTCCCGCTCGACCTCGAGCTCGTCAGTGCTGCACATGGGCGCCACCCTAGGTGGATCCACCGGGCCCCCGGCTCGGAAGGAAAAAGAATGGGCCCCCCGCGTGGGGTGCGGGGGGCTCCGGGCGCTCCGTGGGGTGGAACGCATCTTCTTGGCTCGTAGTGGGGGGCACTTGACGAGCAGACGTCTCGGCGGGGGCGTTTGCCAATCAGTCTTGACTGAGTTTGCCAGACACGGCGCGTCCGCGCAGCATTTTTGACATGATCGCGGCGAGCGACGCGGTTCCCACATGTCGTTCGGTCAGCCCACACCCCACATAGGAGTCACCCCATGAAGAACATCGCTCGCATCGTCGTTGCCGCCACCGCCGTCGTCAGCATGGCCGGAATGGCTGCTGCTCCCGCGACCGCGGCTCCCAAGGACGTCCAGCAGCGCAACATCTGGTGCTGCTGAGACCCCCTACGACGTCAGCTCACGCGTGACCGCCGGAGCGGTCGTGCGAGCACGGAGGCCGGTCGAGGCCGCGGCGCGACGATAGGCGTCGGTCGCGGCCTCGACCAGTCCGACGCTCTCCAAGAGTGCCGCAAGGTCGAACCACAGCTGTGCGGCGCTCTTGTCGGCGCCGATGCTGGAGAGCTTGAGAACGGCTGCCTGGTAGCACCGCGCTGCCTCCTGGGTGTCCGCCTCCGCGGCGCTGATCCTGCCCTCGAGAGCAAGCGCCTCGGCCTCGGCCAGCGGCGACTGGCCGTCAGACGTGGCATGGACGTCCGCGAGCAGGCGGCGGCACTCTTCGTGGTCCTCGCTGAGGAAGGCTGCGCGGGCCAGACCCAGCAGCGTCCACGCCCTGTCCATGGGTGTCGCACTACTCCACTCCATCTCCGAGACCGCCTGCTGCAGGTTGCTGCGCGCGTCGTCCACCGCAGGGGGCTCCAGCTCGAGCTGCAGGCGCCCCACCTCGGCGCGCAGTCGCGCCAGGTTGCGCGCGTCCTGCCCTTCTCCGAGCAGGGCCAATGCGCGCTCGGCGAGCGGGACGGCCGCCGTAATGTCGCCGCGGTTGGCCTGCATCACGCTGGCGTTCCAGTACGCCGACGCCCGGGCCCGTGGCGAGTCGAGCGTCTCGGCCTGGGTGATCGCCTTGGCACAGAGTCGAACGGCATGCGCCGTGTCGCCGCGCTCGAAGTAGGCGGCCGCCACCGTGACGGAGAGCTGCACTGCCTCGTCGCTCGCGTCGAGGCCGGCGATGCGCAGCTGCGACAGCACGTCCTCGCCGCACGTGATCGCGCGGCCCAGGTCACCGGTCTCCCGGTGGATGCGGCTGAGGGCGATGCCGGCCGTGATGCGGCTGACACCGCTCACCGTGCTGTCCTCGAGGAGTGCTTCGAGCTCGATGATGGCGTCGTCCTCACGTCCACTGGCCTCCAGCGAGCGAGCGTGGAGAAGCCGAGCGCGCTCACGCATGCCCGTCCCGGCCACGTCGCCCACGCCGCTCAGGGCTGCGTCGAGGTGCTGGGCGGCTTCGGCGGGTTCTCCGGACTCGAGGGCGAGCTCGGCATAGTCCAGCGCCAGTCGCACCTCGTCAGGGTCCTGCCCCGGCTCGACGGCGAGCAGCGAGTCGATCGTGACGTCGAGCCGGGCGGCGAGCGCGCTGAGTGCCTTCACCGTCGGCTTACGAGCGCCGGTCTCCAGACGGGAGAGATAGGCGACCGACATCGTGTCGCCGACCACCTCGCCCTGCGTCAGCCCCCGGGCAACACGGATGGAGCGAAGCCGACGACCCAGCTCGTGGGCGTCGGCCTGGGCGAGCAGTTCGGCCTGACGTGCGTCCATTCGGCCATTGTGAGGGTCTGGCGAGCCGAGTTGTTGAATTGTGGCAAAAACGGTCGGCACGTTTGCCCAAATGGTCCCAAGTGACCACCGTCTCCGCTGGCGTGTGAGCCTCGGAGCCACCCGAAGCCGTCGAGACGGAAGCTTCAGGTGGCACCGACACCTGCGTAGGGGTGAGCCGTGAGTAACTGGTGAGGAACAGCACACCTCACAAACGGTTCAACTTCGTTCAACTTTGCACGAGCGAGCCGATCCTCGCTTAGCGTGTGCATGTCAGTCAGGGGTTGGTTGACGTCGCTCCCGGGGGTCTCGGGGTTCAAGTCATCCGTGGGGGATGCAATGTCAGTAGTCAGTCGTGTGCCCGAGGTGGCACTGCCACGTCCAGAGATTGGGCACCGGTCCCGTCAGGTCGCTGCCGACCGACCCGCCGGCACTGTGATCGACTGGCGCCAACGCCACGCCCGCTTGTTGCTCCTCGGTGATCTCATTGTATTGTCTCTCGCACTCGGCACCGCGCAGGTCGCACAGTTCGGCTTGATCGCCGAGCCGCAGGTTGACGGCCTCGGCGCCTCCTACGCGGTTTTGGGGTTGGCGCTCGCCGGCATGTGGTGGCTCTCTCTGCAGATGCACCAAGCACGCAGTCCCAAGGTTGTAGGCCACGGCTGGGAGGAGTATCGACGAGTCATCGTCGCGACGTTCCGCGTCTTCGCTGTGCTCGCGATGCTGTCGGTGGCGCTCAAGATGGATGCATCTCGGCTGTACCTCGCGACCGCGTTCCCGCTTGGCCTGGTCGGACTCCTCGTCGAGAGGAAGCTGGCTCGAGTCAGCCTGCACCGGGCGCGGATGCAGGGTGAGGCCGCAGCGAGAGTTCTCGTCATCGGAGGCGAGCGAGCAGCGGCCGAGCTCGCCACATGGTTCGACAAGCACAAGACCGCTGGTTACGACGTGTGCGGAGTCTGGATCCCCGACGAGAGGCAGCCGCTGGCTGCCATCACCGGGGACGCGCCGCGCGGCGTCCCAGTGATGTCTTCGACAACGGACTTCACCGAGGCCCTTGCTCGGTCCGGTGCTACCACAGTGGTGGTAACGGACACTGAACACCTTGGTCACGCGTCGCTTCGCGACCTCGCGTGGCAGCTCGAGGGGTCGAACATCGACCTCATCTTGTCGCCCAACGTCCTCAACGTGTCGTCCTCGCGGCTGTTCCTGCAGGACGTCTCGGGCATGCCAATGCTGCACGTGAGCGAGCCGCAGTACGCCGCGGCAGCGCGACTCAGCAAGCGGCTCTTCGACATTGTCGGTGCATCGATCGTGCTGTTGACCGTCGCACCTCTGTTTGTCGCCACGGCCATCGCCGTGAAGGTCTCGAGCACGGGCCGCGTCTTCTACCGCCAGGAGCGCATCGGCCGCAATGGCGAACGCTTTGGGATGATCAAGTTCCGCTCGATGCGCTCCGACGCCGACAGTCAGTTGGCCGCACTGCTCAAAGCAGAAGGGAAGTCGCTGGCCGAGCTTCCCAAGCTGGCCAAGGACCCGCGCGTCACCCGCGTAGGGTCATTCATTCGCCGCTTCTCGATTGACGAGCTCCCCCAGTTGGTGAACGTCCTGCGAGGCGATATGAGTCTCGTCGGTCCCCGGCCTCAGCGTGACTTCGAGGTTGCTCAGTACGACAACCTGGCGAAGCGCCGCTTGACTGTGCGCCCGGGGATGACCGGTCTCTGGCAGGTGTCTGGTCGTTCGGATCTCGCATACGCGGAGGCAATCGATTTGGACGTGCACTACGTGGAAAACTGGTCGATGATGACTGACGTGACCATCTTGTGGCGGACTCTGCGGGCTGTGCTCGGATCTGACGGGGCCTACTGACGCGTGCGTCCGATGTCGAGCGGCTCGGGAGTCGACCAGCCAGCACCACTCGTTACGGTGGTCATCCCAACTGTTGGACGGCCGGAACTGTTGAGAGCCATACGAAGCGCAGCCGCGCAGGAGGATGTCTCTGTCGACATCGTTGTCGTGGTGGATAAGGCGGAGGCAGAAGTCGAGCTTCCCGATGACATCCATCTGGAGGCGCAGCGCGTGTTGTGGACCGGGGGAGGTCGAGGCGGCTCCGCGGCGCGCAATGCTGGGGTACACGCCTCTACAGCCCCTTGGGTGGCCTTCTTGGATGACGATGACGAATGGCTGCCCGGAAAACTCGCTTCTCAAATCGCGCTGGCCTCGACGATCGGTCGGCCACATGTCGTGGTTGCCGGCCGTCACCTGCAGGTTGACGCCGCTGGGGCCACAGAGTCGCGGCCGCTCCCAACCAGGCTGATACGCCCCGGCCAGACCGTTAGCGACTACCTGTTCCGCAGACGTCGACCGGCGGGTGGCAGGGCGTCGATGTATACCTCGTCGTTGCTCTGCGACCGTTCATTAGCAGAATCAGTGGCGTGGGATGAGTCGCTCCGCCGACATCAAGATTGGGACTGGCTTGTCCGAGCTCAGGCGCGCGGGGATGTGGGGTTCGCGCAGGTGCGGGACCCCGTGGTCCGCATACAAACTGGGAGTTCCGGGTCCATCTCGGCGGGAAAGTCTTGGGGTGATTCGCTGGCTTGGGCGACCCGGGTGCTCTTACCACTAGCACCGGCTCAGGTAACCGCGGACTTCCTAGCCGCCCAGACGCTGCGCTATGCAGTCGCCGCACGCTCGTTCCGCGGGGTTCGCGAGGTGGTAGCAGCAATCGCCCGGACTCGAGCGATGCCTTCCATTGGCCCGCTGCTCATCGCCTGCGGTGGACTCCTGCCGCGTCGGACAGTTGAGCGGATCATGGTCAGGGTGCGCTGAGATGCCTGAGGACCATCCGTGTGCGCCGGTGACCTTCCTGATGGCTTATGCGGTACCCACGCTTGGCATGGAACGAGTGGCACTCGACGTAGCTTCTGAGTTGGCTGCTGAACGGAACGTGCGCGTAGTTGCTGTTGCTGGAACGCCGCCATCGCTCCCCGGTGTGTCCTCGTCCAGCCTCGGCCTCGCGCCTCGACGTTTTGCAATGGCCGCGAGGTGGTGGCGAATCTTTCGCCACTTCGACGTAGCTCCCGAACAGACGATTGTCTTGGTTGGACCATGGTTGGCGGTACCCGCGCTCCTTGTGCCGAGGTTTCGTCGGAACCGTCTGGTCGTCTGGGAACACAGTTTGATGCGCGAGCAGATCGAGACAACGCCTGCCAGGAGAACATTGTGGACATTGGCACGGAGGCTATATCGGCGCGCGGACGCAATCGTTGCTGTCAGCAAACCGCTCGCTCAGGACCTGGCGTCAACGTTTGGGACTGACTCGGTGCACGTCATCCCCAATCTCGTGAGCGTTGGCATGAGCCCTGTCCGTCGCTTGGACCGCGAGCCCAGCGATGTCTACAGGGCCATCAGCGTGGGTTCGCTTACCGCGAACAAGCGACACGCTCTGGCTATCGATGCGGTGGCGGCCACTCCTGACCTCTTGCTGGACATCTTCGGCGACGGGCCTGAGCGTGCTGCATTGGAGGCACAGGTTGCAGCATCTGGCGCTAGCGACCGAATTCGGCTTCACGGTCACGAGCTGCACGACCGCGTCATGCTGGAGGTCTCCAATTCAGACGTGATGGTTCATCCTTCAGCCGGCGAAACCTTTGGGCTGGTATTTATCGAGGCGGCTGAGTTGGGTGTGCCGGTGATCGCCGCGGCGAATCGAGTCACCAACTGGCTCATTCCGGACTTCGTTCCTGGCCAGACGTTCGATAGTGCTGAACAATTACGAGAGATTCTCGCGTCGCGTATCCTGGTTACTCCCACCGAAGTTGCGCGTGCCGCGGAGGCTCGGACAAGTGAGTTCGACAGGACCGCTGTCGTCGCCGCGTGGAACGGACTCCTTTCGAGCATGGGCCCCAACTGACATGTGGGCCCAATTTCCAAACGTAATCGCCCTCTTGGGATGCATCGTCGTTGTCCTTGCGCTGCGTGATCTGGTGCGCGCGCCTACAAGACACACTTTGGCCGGTCTCAGCCTGGCAGCGATGTACACCGTCGCGATGTCGGCGGATCGCATCTCCCCACTTCCCGCGTCTCAAGTACTACGGGTGGTTATCGCTACCTGCAGCGGTCTAATCTTGCTGTTGGTGGCGCGTCGCACTGGCGAACGGCACAGCATTCCTCCGTTGACTGCCTTCGTCATGCTGTTCTTCGTATGCGCGATATGGACCTTCTCGGTGAACGTCCTTCTCGCTCCGACTGCTCCCGTCGTCGACGCATTCGGGAGAATTGCCCCCCTGTGTATCGTGGGATTTTTGTTCGTCGCTATCCGCACAGGGTCCGTAAACTGGCGGATCGCAGCGTTATCCTTGGCAATTTCTATCGGACTCCAGTTAGCGCTCGGGGCGGTCTCGCAAGTCGACTGGGCGGAATGTACGCAGTTTAAATGCGGTCCGGCTGGTCGCCTGTATGTCGGCGGATTCGCTTCTGAAAACACGCTAGCTCGATTGGCTGGTTTCGGATTTCTGCTAGCACTGGCCCTGCGGCGCCACGCCAAATGGCTCTGGCCGAGCCTTCTGGCGGCTAGCGTCCTTGTTCTCTATTCATCCGGATCCCGCACAAGTCAACTGGCAGTGGGGATAGCCCTCATCGCATGGTGGGGATGGCACCTAACGCGGAGCCGGTCGCTTAAACGCCTGCTGAGCTTCAGCGCTCCTGCGGCAATCATGGGTTTCGGATTGTGGATGGTCTACACGGCGGGGCCGAGCGACTACTCGAACCGGGGCGGCATTTGGGCCCGAGGTGTAGCCGCCTTGCGGATCGACTGGCTTCTTGGCGCAGGGATCGACAATTGGTCAACGCACGTCCTGGCTAGGAACTACATGCATAGCCAGGGCCTGCTCCTTCTTTACGCGGGGGGAGTTGTCGCTGTTGTCAGCTTCGTTGGTATGGCGACGTCTGCGCTTCTCATGGCGAGCAGGCGAAACGACGGCTATTTGGCCGCGCTCGTCGTGTACGTCCTCATCTCCGGCCTCGTCGAGGTGATGTGGAACCCGTTGACGTTGGATGCGTCTTTGGTGACGGTCGCAGTGCTTTTGTCGGCTTTCGCGCCGAGGGAGGATTCAGCCGATCCTCAGGGCGTCACCTCCTTGCAAGAAGAGGATCGCGGGCCGACGGGCCGGCTGTCAGCGCGGGGGCAGCGCAAGGTCCGTGGTGGGCATCGGCCTCATCTGTAGCGATTGAGGCGCACCCCGCGCTTCACCGTGCTCGGAGCGCTCGCCAGTAGAGTCCCAGAGCCAAGAGCGAGCTACATACCAAACCAGCAGTTGCACCCTGAACTCCGCTCCACCAAGCGCCCAGAGCTGCTGCAGCGAGCATCGTGGGAGTCATCGCACTCCGAATCTTGGCGGCCTTCCAATTGCGCTCAGTCAGGCGAAGGCCCACAACGGCCGGCTCTGCGAGATATCCGAGGGCTATCCAGAGTGCCACTGGAAACACAACCGTACTCGCGCCGTTCCACGATGACCCCAAAAGGTAGGCGCCCCAACTGGCCGGTGCCGCGCTCCACAGCGCCCCCCAGACCAGGGCTGCCAGTGCAATGGCAGACCACGCGACGGTTGGGGGCCGTAGGAACGACCTGTCGCCGCGCGCCAGTGCTGAGCTGGCGCGGGGGACGAGGGTTAGCGCTAGACCATGAGCAAGCATGGTGAACGGTCCCATGACGGTCATCGCGCCTCGCAGCGAGGCCACAGCAGAGATGCCTGCGATGGCCCCGATCAAGAGCGGTGCTCCCTGTGCCACCCCGCCCACTAGAGCGTGCTCCAGCGTCAGGCTTCGAGCAAGCGATGAGTGAGTTCGCCACCAAAGAAGGTTCCGGTTCGCGGGCAGCGGCAATCGCAGGATTAGAAGTGATACGAGCAGCGCCGGCCAAGCCGTGAAGGACCAGATCGTAGCGAGAGTAAGCGCCGAAGGGCTCGGGGTCTGCAGGTGCCAACCGAAGCCAACAAGTTGCAGGATCAGCCAGGTAAGGCTGCTCAGCGAGGCCGCTGCCGGGCGCTCGAGAACATATGACAGCTGGCGCAGACAGTCCTGCACAAGAAGTCCCGGAAGTGCCAAACTCAGCACCACGAGGAACTGTCCCAGCGGATTGCCCGCAACAAGAGCACCGATGGCGGTGGCGACTCCGAGAGTGATGCCGACTACGGAGGCGGCCCAGACGGCTCTTGCGGCTTCGGGTCGTCGCCGGCTGAGTTCGAGGCGAGGCAATGCAATGGATGCAACTGATCCCACTTGCCCCCGAGTGAGCGTGATCATCAGCAAGTAGAGCGTCAGGAAGATGCCGAAGCTGCCGAACTCGGCCACGCTGGCGACACGCGCGATCGCCAGCGTGGCGATCAGGTTGGAGACGCTTGAGAGACCTTGGTCGGCAAGGCCGGCAGCGGCACGTCTAATGGTCGACTACTCCGTCTCGGAGTCAGCTGGCGGTGTTGATCATGCCGGCGCCGACGGTGACGCCGGTGGCCTCGTCGATCAGGATGAAC
Organism: Nocardioides sp. GCM10028917; assembly: GCF_042666175.1. Taxonomy (NCBI): domain Bacteria; kingdom Bacillati; phylum Actinomycetota; class Actinomycetes; order Propionibacteriales; family Nocardioidaceae; genus Nocardioides; species Nocardioides sp. GCM10028917. The sequence goes on along the minus strand of NZ_JBHTFL010000007.1, from coordinate 312,344 downwards.
GAGCCCGTGGTGCGGTTCTTCGAGTACGGGTCGCAGAGGAGCGGCACGGTGGTGCGCAGCTGGACGCGGCCGATCTCGTTGAGCGAGAGTTCGCCGGCTTCCTGGTCGCGGTGCAGCGAGTTCACGTCGAGGCGGTACTGGATGTCCTTGACCATCGCGCGGCCCATGCGGGTCGTGTGCTTGATGGCGAGCTTCTGGCGCGGACGCAGTGGCTCGTTGGTCATCCAGCAGATCATCGCGTCGATGTCCTGGCTGGGCTTGGGCGCGTTCTTCGGGCGGGCGATCATGTCTCCACGGGAGACGTCGACGTCGTCCTCGAGGTGGATCGTCACCGACATGGGCGGGAACGCCTCGGAGATCTCCTGGTCGAAGAGCTCGACCTTGGAGATGGTCGACGTCATGCCGCTGGGCAGCACGACGATCTCGTCGCCCTTCTTCAGCACGCCGCCGGCCACCTGACCGGCGTACCCGCGGAAGTCGTGGTACTGGTCGGACTTCGGGCGGATGACGTACTGCACCGGGAAGCGGGTGTCCACGAGGTCGCGGTCGGAGGCGACGTGGACGTGCTCGAGGTGGTGCATGAGCGTCGGGCCGGAGTACCACGGCGTGTTCTCGGACCGGTTGACGACGTTGTCGCCCTGCAGCGCCGAGATCGGGATGACCTCGAGGTCGGGGATGTTGAGCTTCGTCGCGAACGTCGTGAACTCGCGGTGGATCTTCTCGTAGACCTCCTGCGACCAGTCGACGAGGTCCATCTTGTTGATCGCCAGCACCAGGTGCGGGACGCGGAGCAGTGAGAGCAGCACCGCGTGGCGGCGGGACTGCTCGGTGAGGCCCTGGCGGGCGTCGACGAGGACGAGACCCAGGTCGGCGGTCGAGGCGCCGGTCACCATGTTGCGGGTGTACTGGATGTGGCCCGGGGTGTCGGCGATGATGAACTTGCGGTTGGGCGTCGCGAAGTAGCGGTAGGCCACGTCGATGGTGATGCCCTGCTCGCGCTCGGAGCGCAGCCCGTCGGTCAGCAGCGCCAGATCGGTGTAGTCGTAGCCCTTGGACTGGCTGGTCGACTCCACCGCCTCGAGCTGGTCCTCGAAGATCGACTTGGAGTCGAGGAGCAGGCGCCCGATGAGCGTGGACTTGCCGTCGTCGACCGAGCCGGCGGTCGCGAAGCGGAGCAGGTCGGCGTTCTCCGTGACGGCGGCAGTGTCCTCGCCGGCGGTGGTCTTCTCGTCGGCCATCAGAAGTAGCCCTCCTTCTTGCGGTCTTCCATGGCGGCCTCGGAGAACCGGTCGTCGCCACGGGTCGCGCCGCGCTCGGTCACTCGCGCCACGGCGATCTCTTCAATGATTGCGGCGGTGTCGGAGGCCTCGGACTCCACGCAGCCGGTCTGGGTACGGTCACCCACGGTGCGGAACCGCACGGTCTTGGTCACCGGCTTCTCGCCGTTCTTGGGCTGGATCTCGGGGCCGACCGACAGCAGCATGCCGTCGCGCTCGATGACCTCGCGCTCGTGGGCGAAGTAGATGGAGGGGATCTCGATCTGCTCGCGGTGGATGTAGCTCCAGATGTCGAGCTCGGTCCAGTTGGACAGCGGGAAGATGCGCATGTGCTCACCGGCGTGGATGCGGCCGTTGTAGAGGCTCCACAGCTCGGGACGCTGCATCTTCGGGTCCCACTGGCCGAAGTCGTCGCGGTGGGAGTAGACGCGCTCCTTGGCGCGAGCCTTCTCCTCGTCGCGGCGGCCACCGCCGAAGGCGGCGGTGAAGCCGTTCTCCTCGATGGCGCCGAGCAGCGTGCCGATCTGCATGCGGTTGCGGCTGGTCTTGCCGTCGTCGACGACGTGGCCCGCCGCGATCGCCTCATCAATCGTGGCGACGATCATTCGCGCGCCGAGCCGATCGACCCACGAGTCACGGGTGGTGAGTACCTCGTCGAAGTCGAGGCCGGTGTCGACCTGGAGCAGCGGGAAGGGAAGCTTGGCCGGGAAGAACGCCTTCTCCGCCAGGCGGAGCATGACGATGGAGTCCTTGCCGCCGGAGAACATCAGGACCGGCTTCTCGAACTCGGCGGCGACCTCACGGAAGATGTGGATCGACTCGGCCTCGAGCTGGTCCAGCTGGCTCAGCTGGTAGTCGACGTGGGTGTTGGTCATGGCGTGTGCGACGGCCTCTCTCGGGGACAGCAGCCATCATCGTAGCGACGGGCAGCCCCACCGACGATTCGCACTGCCGGGCGTGGTCCGCGCACGACCGCGGGGGCGGGGGCGGACCGAAGCATTCCTGGGGGTTTGGCGCCGGGATCGGTGGGGTACTACTCCGACATGCTCGTCTGGGCCGTCCTGATCCTCGCAGCGTGGATCGTCCTGTCCATCCCCGTCGCCGTGGTCGTCGGCAGGATGTTCGCGGCCCGTCCCGACGCCGCGGCCGCGCCCGCCCCAGCGCCCTCCGTCGCCGTGGACCGAGTGGCACACCTCTCACGTGTCGAATGCCGCCGCAACGAGGCCTCGCGATGGGCCCACGAGGCCCGGCTGCTCGCCACGTCGCGCCGCCGGGTCGCAGTGACCTCCGGAAGCGCTGCACGCATCACCGGGTGACGGCTGACCCCTTGGGGTCGGACTGTGCCGACGCGATTGGTCGCTGTCCCGGTCCCTTCGTCACAATGGCGCGCATGCGGACCACCCCCCGGGCCCTCGCGGCCGCACTCGCCGGCGCCCTGCTCGTCACCGGCTGCAGCTCGGCCGACGACGGCGACCCCAACCCGCCGTCGTACGAGAAGAGCGACAGCGTGCGGGCGCAGGTGCTGCCCCAGCTCGCTGCCAACGGTGAGGACGTCGAGTCCGCCGACGACGCCGCCTGGGTCGTGGACGCCACGATCGCCGACGCGGAGGAGGGGACCGCGGTCACGCTGGTCGCGAAGGACGACGACGGCTGGTCCGAGGTCGACGAGCAGGAGACCGACGCCAAGGGTCGTGTCTCGCTCACCAGCCCCGACTCCGGCGACCTCCACGTGGTGATCGGCGACGGTGCCGACGCCGTCGGCGCGAAGGTCTCGACCGACGACGCCCCCGAGGCCACCTTCACCGACGACTTCGACGACCCGGACAGCGTTGACCACCCGGACGGCTCATGGCACACCCGGGACCAGGGCTACTCAGGCGTCCGCACCTGCTCCAAGGCCAGCGCCGACGCGCTAGAGGTCACTGACGGTGTGCTTCGGCTGAGCGTGACGGACGACCCCGACCGGGAGGGCGACGAGTGCCAGCTTCCCGGGAAGCGCAAGAAGTTCCCCTACCGGCTCAACGGCCACGTCGGCACCGAGGGTCGGGTGGACTTCACCTACGGTTTCGCCGCCGCACGGATCAAGACACAAGCAGCCCGTGGCCAGCACGCGGCCTTCTGGATGCAGGCGGTCGGTGGGCAAGGGACCGGTGGCCCGAAGAAGGGTGGCGCCGAGATCGACGTCATCGAGTACTTCGGCGACGACCACCCCGAGGGCGGCCTGACCAGCTTCACCTACTTCCTGGACAAGAACGGGAAGAAGCAGACCGTCGGTGGGTGGCTGCCCAACGCCGACGAGCTGGGCGACGACTGGGCCGAGCAGTACCACGTGTTCTCCGTCGAGTGGACGCCACAGGAGTACGTCTTCCGCATCGACGGCAAGGTCACCCAGCGCCTGAAGGGGGTGAGCTCCGGGCGTCCGGAGTTCCTCATCCTCAGCTTGCTCTCCTCGGACTACGAGCTGCCGCGCTTCAACGGCGAGCTGCCGGAGACCATGGACGTCGACTGGGCGCGGGTGTGGGAGACAGGCCCGAAGTAAGCGATGAGGTCGTATGTCCGGTACGGACGATGGTTGGGCCGCCACCCACCACGAGCCGCGGCTGCCTCTGCCGCTGAGGCATCTTACGGCAACGCTCCTGGCTCCACGTGTCGTTAGAGGTACGCGACGCGTTGAAGAGTCGTGTGCCTTTCGTGGCCCACATGAGGGCACTGTCTATGCAAACTGAAAGCATGACACGACGGGTGGCCGTGATGTTTTGGACGGTGGCGGGAGCGGCATGTGTCTTCGCGGGGTGGCTTGCCACTTGGCTGCCTTACTGACTGTGACGTGGATCGCCGAGCGGATTGATCATCAATGACCCCATGGGTGCATCGCTGACGTAAGGTTTCGGCCTTGTGAGTATCACAGGGGCACTGCGTTCATCGGCGCGCACGGACGGCGACAAGCGGACGCCTCAGAAGCGCGCTTTCCGAGGCGACATTCAAGCACTGCGGGCAATCGCTGTGATGGCGGTTGTGGTCGACCACGTCGGGATATTCCACATTCCCGGCGGCTTCGCAGGCGTCGACGTCTTCTTCGTGATCTCAGGCTTCCTCATCACTGGCCACCTGATCCGAGACGCCACAACCTCGGGCAGGGTGAACTTCGGCGAGTTCTACGCGAACCGGATCCGTCGCCTTATGCCCGCCGCTACAGCGGTACTTGTATTCACCGCCATCGCAACGTGGTTGCTCCTGCCGCCTACCCGATGGCGCGACATCACGTGGGACATCCTCGGGTCGGCGCTCTACATTGAGAACTGGGTGCTCGCGAGCAACTCCGTCGACTACATGACACAAGACTCGCTGCCGAGCCCCCTGCAGCACTTCTGGTCCTTGGCGGTCGAGGAGCAGTTCTACATCCTCTGGCCATCCGTGATCGCAATCGCCGGGCTGGGACTGGCCTTCGGGCGTCGCCGCCTGCGGGGCGGACCGGCACGGGCATACCTCCGCCGTCACCCCGGAGAGTTCCAGGTCGCCCTGCTACTGAGCCTTTGCTTGATCGCCATCCCGTCGTTCGCCTGGTCGGTGTACTACACCGCTTCCGACCCGTCACCCGCTTACTTCGTCACAACGACCCGCCTGTGGGAACTCGCCATCGGAGGGTTCGTCGCAATTCTCGCCCCACAACTGCGAGCGATTCCCGCGCTCGTTGGAACTGTCCTGATGTGGGCGGGTCTCACTGGGATTATGGCGTCCTTTTTCGTCATCACACCCGAGACCCCGTTCCCGGGGTCGGTCGCCTTCTTGCCCACGCTGGCAACGGCGCTTGTCATTGTCGGGGGCTTCAACGCCAACAAGGTCGGCCCCGGGTTCGCGATGAACCTCCGGCCTGTGCAGCTTATGGGAAACATGTCCTACTCGGTCTACCTCTGGCACTGGCCCCTCATCGTCATCGCCCAAGCGCACCTGTCGGAGATCACCCTCGAATGGGGAATGACGCTGATCGTGGTGTCACTGGCCGTCGGCTATGCCTCCTACCGATGGATCGAGACGCCCACTCGAAATTACGAGGGATGGGCATTCGACACGCGACGGGCGTACGAGACGGGGGGCGCGTTGATAGGCGCCGCGGCCGTCGCCGGGCTGCTGATCGTCGGGGTGCCGAACTATTACCACGAGATCGACACGGTCGTAGCGCAGGCTCAGGCACGAGAGAAGCTGAGCGCGGCTGCGGAGTCCGTCGATGAGGCGTCGGTCAAGTACGGCGCCCAGGTCCTTCCCGCGAATCCGCGCGATGCTGCCGCGGGTAAGCCGCGCGATTCGTTCTCAGAGCTAATCCCCCGCCCCGCCTACGCTCCCCAAGACGCAGAGGCGTGCGCCACCACCCCAGTCGGCGACTCGTCAATCACGAGTTGCTCTTTCACCACCCCGCGCGCAGCGACAGAGGTTGCCCTCGTCGGCGACTCGCACGCGGCCCAATGGCTCTCCGTGCTGAAGCCGATGGCCGAGGACCGCGGGTGGAACCTCACCGCGTACATCCACGATGCATGCCCCTTCGCCGCGGGCGAGCTGCTTCGTGACGGGGAGAGGTATGACGACTGCATCGAGTGGAACTCGAAGATCACCCAGGAGCTGCTCTCCCAGCCCAACCTCGGAGCTGTCTTCACCTCGAACTACAGCGACAGCGCCGCGGTCGCTGGAGGCGTAGATGACATGGCAGAAGCCCACCGTGCCGCCTGGCAGCCGTTTCAGGCATCCAAGATCCCGGTCGTGATGATCCGCGACAACCCAGAACCCGGAACCGTGAACGTCGCGGAGTGTGCGTCCTTGAACGAGACCGAGCTGACCAAGTGCTCGTTCCCCCGGGTGTCCCCGACCGAGTCGCAGGGCATCGCGCAGCTGGCCGCCGCGGACGGCGCCCCAGGAGTCACGGCCATCGACCTGAACGACGCGATCTGCCCCACTGACCCATGCGCCGCGGCGATCGGCGGAGTCCTCGTCTACCGCGACACCAACCACCTAACGGGGACCTACATCCTGACCTTGCGATCGAGACTCGAGAAGGCCATCGGCGGAGTCCACGGGATCTAGGACGCTGGCGCCCTGCTTGTGAGCTCCTGAGCCACCCGCCGTGCCCTGCGACACGACCGTGCCTTAAGCACGGTGGTCGCGGCATTGAAGACACCTGTGCGAACCGGACGTTGAAGGTGCCTGCCGGCAGCCGTGACGATCACGAGTTCCTTGACGCGGTAGGGGGGCCCGCATTGCGTCCAGAACACCCGCGGATATCCACGTGGCAGAGCGTCACCCACGTGGCATCGCCTACATGGTCGACAAGGCTGGCGGCGAGTCAGCCCTTACCCGTGTCGAGGACGAGGGTGATCGGGCCGTCGTTGACGGACTCCACCCGCATGTCGGCGCCGAAGCGGCCGCGTTCCACGTGGGCGCCGAGGCGCTCGAGCTCGGTGCAGACGGCGTCGTAGAGCGGCTCGCTCACGGGGCCCGGCGCGGCGGCCTGCCAGGTGGGGCGGCGGCCCTTGCGCGCGTCGCCGTACAGCGTGAACTGGCTGACGACCAGCACGGGCGCGCCGACGTCGCTGGCGCTCTGCTCGTCGCGCAGCAGGCGCAGGTCCCAGATCTTGCGGGCCGTCCACGCGACCTCGGTCGCGGCGTCGTCGTGGGTAACGCCGAGGTAGACGAGCAGTCCCGGGCGGTCGAGCTCGCCGACGACCTCGCCGTCGACCCGCACGCTGGCGGACAGCACCCGCTGGATGACGGCACGCACGTCGTGGCTCCCGCCCGCGTCAGACGCGGGTGAGGACGCCGACCTCGACGAGGTCGTCGACGTGGGTCTGGACGAGCGACCTGGCGTCGCCGGACTCGGGCTCGCCGAACTCGACGAGGAGCGCCTCGGCGAGCCGGTCCAGGCTGGCCGACTCCTCGCCGAGCAGGGTGACGATGCGGGTGGCAAGGAAGGACAACGCGACGACGGTCTCGCCGAGCATGACGGAGCCGATGCCGTCGCTGACGTGGAAGTCGACGAAGTCGAGGCGGCGTACGCGCTCGCCGCCGTCGGTGGTTTCGGGTCCGAGGAGCTCGACGACGGTCGGCTCGGGCTCTGAGTCGACCTCGGTGTCGCGCGACTGCGGGTGGTTGAGCAGCTGCTGGGTGACGGCGACCAGGTCGTCTGCCTCGCGGTAGTCGACCCGGTGCACCCCGCCGACCTCCTCGACGAGGGCGGCCAGGCGGTGCAGGGGCTCGTCGAGCGAGCGCAGGTAGGACGCGTTGCCCGACAGGTGGGCGATCGCCTCCGCGGTGGGGAGCGGGGTGAGCACGGGCGGGACGAAGCCCTCCGCGTGGTGCTCGAGCAGCAGCACCGCCGCCGGGCGGAGGTCGCCCGGTGCCTGGCGCAGGCCGAGGTCGTCGGGGGACTGCACGCCCTGCGCGGGGTCGTCGTCCGCGACCAGCGGCTTCGGGTAGGGGAGCAGGTCGAGCGTCGCGGTGAAGGCGACGGTGTCGTCGGTGACGTAGCCGAAGTGGCGCGCGAGCGTCCGGGCGGCGGTCGACCGCCCGCTGCCGGCGGGTCCTACCAGCACCACGCACCGGCCGGTCTCCGGATCGGCGACGGCTGCGGCACGGAGCATCAGGAGGTCGCCCTCGTTGGCCTCCATCGCCTGGAGGGTGACGGCCAGGGCGACCTGTTCGCCGACGACCGATCCGCTCGCCCCGGCGATGGCGCCTCGCGCCGCGGCGTCCTCGACCGCGGCGGGGTCGTCGTCGACCAGCACGCGCACCCTGTGGCCCTGCACGTCCTCGACCTGCCGGGCATCACATCGTGACCACGCGTGGAGCAGGTCGTCAGCCACACCGTCGGCGTTCTCTCCCGCGACCTCGACATGGACCTGGGTCCCCAGAGCGGTCACGGCGACGACGTGGCGAGGGCTGGCCGAGAGAGTCACTCGCGGGAGTCTAAGGTGCGCGCATGGACGAACTGCTCATCACGGTGGCACCGACGGGGGCCGAGACGGCGAAGGCCGACTGCCCGCAGCTCCCGACCACCCCTGAGGAGGTCTCTCGCACCGCCGCCGACTGCGAAGCAGCCGGTGCGGCGATGATCCACATCCACGTGCGCGACACCTCCCACCAGCCCACCCTCGACCAGGGACTGCTGCGCGAGTGGGTCGCCGCGGTGCGCGAGTCGTCCTCGCTCGTCGTCCAGCTCTCCACCGGCGGCTCGGTGCACGACCCGCTCGACGAGCGGCTCAAGGTCCTCGACGCCGAGCCCGACTCCTGCTCGCTCACCATGGGCACGACCAACTTCGGCGACGACGTCTTCCTCAACCCGTGGCCCTTCGTGAAGGACCTCTACCAGCTCGCCCTCGAGCGTGGTGTGGCGCCGGAGTTCGAGCTCTTCGACCTCGGGCAGGTGCACGCGCTCGGCCGCCTCATCCGGCAGTACGGCGTCCCGGTCGGGGGCAAGGTGCACGTCGACTTCGTGATGGGCGTCCCCGGCGGCATGCCCGGCACCGCCCCCGCGCTCGTCGCCGGCGTGACCGCCCTTCCGCCCGAGGTGACCTCGTGGTCGGCCACCGGCATCGGCCGCTCCACCCTGTCGGTCGCGATGGCGTCGCTGTCGATGGGCGGCCACCTCCGCGTCGGAATGGAGGACGTGCTCACCATCAGCCGCGGCGTGCCGGTCGAGTCCAACGCCCAGCTCGTCGAGCGCGCGGTCGAGCTGGGACGGATCGCGCAGCGTACGCCGATGAAGCCGGCGCAGTGCCGCGAGCTGCTCGGTCTGGCCTGAGTCCCCCGAGCTCCGCTGGAGGTCAGCGCCGGCGGCGCTTGCCGCCCCCGGCCCCGACGGGCTCCTCGACCGGCGCGTAGCCGTAGCCGTAGCCGTAGGCGCTGGAGGCCGACTTGGCCGGCGTCCGGTTGACGACCACACCCAGCGTGGTGGCGCCGACCGAGTCGAGGCGCTCGATCGCCGTCGACAGCTGGTCGCGGGTCGTACGCCCGTGGCTGACCACGACGACCGCACCGTCGGCGCGGGTCGCGAGCAGCGCGGCGTCGGTCACCGGCAGCAGGGGCGGCGCGTCGAGGATCACGACGTCGTAGCGCGTGCGCAGCTCGAGCAGCAGCATCTCCATCGCCTGGGACTGCAGGAGCTCCGACGGGTTGGGCGGGATCTGGCCGCAGACCATGACGTCGAGCGACGTGTCGGCGTACTGCTGCATGACGTCCTCGGCGCTGACCTTGCCGATCAGGACGCTGGTGGTGCCGATGGCGCCGTCGAGCTCGAGCCGGTCGGCGATGAGCGGGCGGCGGAGGTCGCACTCGACGAGCGCCACCCGCTGTCCGGCCTGGGTAAGGGTGACCGCGAGGTTCACCGCGGTCGTGCTCTTGCCCTCGCCCGGCAGCGAGCTGGTCATCACGAAGACCTTCTGCTCGTGGTCGATGTCGACGTACTGCATGTTGGTGCGAAGCACGCGGAAGGCCTCGGCCCACGGTGTCGCCGTCGTCAGCACCTCGTGGGGCGCACGCTTGGCGTCGGTGTCCTGGAAGATGTTGCCGAGGACGGGGGCCGAGGTGATCTCGGCGACGTCGTCGGCGCCCTTGATGCTGGTGTCGAGGAGCTCGCGCGCCACGGCCAGGCCGACGCCCAGCAGGAGGCCGAGCACACCGGCGAGCGCGAGGTTGCGCAGGGGCTGCGGGGAGACGGGCGAGCGGGCGACCTGGGCGTCGTCGATGAGGGTGGCCTTGACGACGGCCGCGGTCTCGCCGCGAGGCGTCTCGAGCTCCTCCACGAGGAGCTGCAGCTGCTCGGCGTAGGCCTGCGCGATGTCGCGGGCGCGCTCGGGGTCGGCGTCCGCGGCCTCGATCTCGAGCAGCACCGTCTCCGGGACGGCCGAGGCGGTGACCTGCTCGCGCAGGTCCATCGCGTCGGTGTCGCCGAGCTCGTCGGCCACGCGCTCGGCAAGCTGGTTGCTGGTCACCAGGTCGGCGTACGACGCCACGCGCTGGGTGGCGAAGAGGTTGCCGGTGTAGGCGGAGTTCTCGTCGGTCTGGCTGGTCGAGACGAAGATCCGGGTGGTGGAGGCGTATGTCGGGGTCACCGACCACGTCCACACCGCGGCGACCGCCAGGACCACCAGGACGCTCCCGAGAACGAGCCGCCACCGCCGTCGGACCGTGCGCCAGTAGTCCTGCAGCTCCACGCGTTTTCCTCTTCTTGTCAACGAACCTTTGACAAGGGTAAGCGCTCGGTCGCCGTCGCCCGCATCGTCGCGGGCGGGGTGGACGAAGGCCAGCGGCAGGGACTCGCCCTACCGCCGGTCGACCTTCTTCATCCCCACGAGCCCCGGCTGGTAGTCCGGGTCCTCGAGCTGGGCGATGGTCGGCTGGCCGAACATCGGCAGCCCTTGCTGCTTGCGCAGGAAGCCCCAGACGATGGGCAGGACCACCAGCACGACGAGGCCGATGCCGGCGATGAGGAGGGGGTGGGTCTCCTCGACGCCGAGGGGCGCCCAGCCGGACTTGTCGAGCAGCGCGACGCCGCTCATCGTCAGCACGACCACGATGCCGCGGCGGATGAAGGACTGCGGCACGCGCGGCGCGAGGGCGGAGCCGAGGATCGTGCCGGGCACCGAGCCGATGAGGAGCGGGATCAGGATCGTCCAGTCGATGCCGTGGAGGGCGATGTTGGAGATCGCCGCGGCCAGGACGAGCGGCACGGCCTGCACCAGGTCGGTGCCGACGAGCCGCACGGCCGACAGCCCGGGGTAGAGCATCAGCAGGGCGATCATGATGACCGAGCCCGAGCCGACGCTGGTGATGCCGACGAGCAGGCCGCCGAGCATGCCGACGAGCAGCGTCGGCACGACCCGGATGGCGGGGTTGTCGTCGTGGACGTGGGTGCCCGAGCGGACGCGGCGCAGGTTGACGTAGAGGCGCAGGGCGTACGTCGCCGCCGCGAGCAGGAGCGCGAAGCCGATGCTGATGATCAGCACGTGGTTGAGCTCTTCGGTGTCGTCGGTGAGGTACGCGACCAGGTGGGGCCCGAGCAGCGCCATCGGGATGGAACCGATCATCAGCCACATCGCGAGCCGCATGTTGGGCGAGCCCTCGCGCTTGTGCACGATCGCGCCACCGGTCTTGTAGACGGCGGCCGCGGTGAGGTCGGCGGTCACCACGGTGGCGGCCTCCCCGACGCCGAGGAACAGCAGCGCCGGGGTCATCAGGGCGCCACCGCCCATGCCGGTCAGGCCGACGACGATGCCGACGAGGAAGCCGGCGGCGAGGATCGAGAAGAACGTGACGGTCAGCAGCTCAGCCACCGGAGCCTCCTGGAGCGAGCCGAGGGACGATCACACCCAACATTCGCGACATTGTGTCGGCTGCGGTGGCCGCAGCCGATTCCCCGCGCCGGTAGGGGTCGGCGATGTCGTGCTCGCGGCGCGCCGCCGTACGACGTGCGCCGACCGCGGCGATCAGCTCGCGCCCGCGCAGGTCGGGGTGCTCCTCCACCGCGGCGGCGAACTGGCCGACGGTGAAGACCTTGCGGAGGTGCTGGGGGAACTCCTCGAGGATGAAGCTGCGGTGCGTGGCCTCCGCGGTCAGCACCAGGTCGGCCTCGGCGAGGAGCGGCCCGGTGAGGCGGCGGCTCGCGAAACCGGCCGAGGTGTCCTCGGTGAGCGTGGCGACCATGACGTCGTCCATCGCGTGGCTGTCGAAGCCGTGCGTGCCCGCGCTGGAGAACTTCACCCCGGAGCCGGGACCGGACAGGGCGCGCGCGGTGAGCTCGAGGTAGGGCGAGCGGCAGATGTTGGCGGTGCAGACGAAGAGCACCTTGAGCGGCTCAGACATCGGTTCCCCGCAGGTGGAGGTAGCCGGCCTTGTCGAGCGCGATTAGGACGTCGTCGAGCGCGTCCTCGATGGTGCGGCCGGTCGTGTCGACGCGCACGGCCGGGTCGACGGGCTCCTCGTAGGGCGAGGAGATGCCGGTGAACTCGGGGATCTGGCCGGCCCGTGCCTTGGCGTACAGGCCCTTGCGGTCGCGGCGCTCGCACTCCTCCAGCGGGGTGGCGACGTGGACGAGGAAGAACGCGCCCCCGGCGGCCTCGACCATGTCCTGCACCTGCTCGCGGGTCTCGGCGAACGGGGCGATCGGCGAGCAGACCGCGACGCCGCCGTGGCGGGCGATCTCGGCGGCGACCCAGCCGATGCGGCGGATGTTGGTCTCCCGGTCGGCCTTGCTGAAGGACAGCCCCGCGGACAGGTGACGGCGTACGACGTCGCCGTCGAGGCTGGTCACCGTGCGGCCGCCCTGCTCGAGCAGGAGGTCCATCAGCGCGCGGGCGAGCGTCGACTTGCCGCTCCCGGACAGGCCGGTGAAGAACAGCACGAGCCCCTGCTCCTCGGGCTCGGGCTGGTCCTCGTCGACGATCGCGGCGATGGTGGTGGGGTAGGTGCCGGCGGTCTCCACCAGGGCGTGGACCGGGTCGCCGCCGGCGTAGGTCTCGACCACCTGGGCGCCGAGGGCGTGGTCGGCGTCGGCGTCACCGTGGGCGGGGAGCGGGATCGCCACGACGGCGGCGTCGTCGAGCAGGTCGGCGGCGGCCAGCGTGGCGCGCACCAGCGCGACAGGGGAGAGCGACGAGGTGCCGGTGCCCATCAGGGCGAGGAGCACGACCCGGCCGAGCCCGCGCAGCTCCTCGAGGTCGGCGTCGGTGAGGGCGTCGACGACGGGGACGAAGGTGGCGCCGGCGTGCTGCTCACGTGCCTGGGCGGGGGTGAGGTGCAGCCGGCGGAAGGGGCCGTACTGCGCGTGGGTGAGCGGCACCAGCGAGCCGTCGGCGGCGACCCGGGCCAGCGGCAGGCCCTCGGGGTCGACGAGCTCGGCCTCGGCGGCCCCGTCAGGCAGGTCGAGGGTGACGACGCTCCCGTCCTCGTTGAATCGGGTGAGCGGGGCGTAGGCGCCGGAGACCAGGAGCTCCAGGTCGTCGAGCTCGGTCGGCGTCGGGCAGTGCTGGATCACCCGCGCATCCTCTCAGAACCGCGGGAAGTAGCCTGCGCCCATGTCTGTCGCAGGTCTACCCGTCGTCGCCGAGATCGTCCGCTCCGGGTTCGTCGAGGGCCACCACTACGGCTCCGTCGTGGCCCTGGCCGCCGACGGGTCGGTCGACTGGTCGGTCGGCGAGGTCACGGCACCGGTGCTGCCGCGGTCGAGCAACAAGCCGGTCCAGGCCCTCGCGATGGTCGAGCTCGGCCTCGACCTGCCCGACGAGCTGCTCGCCCTCGCGTGCGCCTCGCACTCCGGTGAGCCGTTCCACGTCGAGGGCGTACGCCGCACGCTGGCGTCCGCCGGCCTCGACGAGTCGGCGCTCCAGACGCCCGCCGACTACCCCCTCGACGACGACGCCCGCGAGGCCGTCGTACGAGCCGGCGGTGCGAAGGCGCCGGTCCTGATGAACTGCTCCGGCAAGCACGCGGCGATGCTCGCGACGTGCGTGCTGCGGGGCTGGGACACCACCACCTACCTCGACCCCGCCCACCCGCTCCAGGTCGCGATCGCCGAGACCTTCGCCCGGCTCACCGGGGAGCCGATCGACGCGGTCGCCGTCGACGGCTGCGGTGCGCCGCTGCTGTCCACGTCGCTCACCGGGCTGGCGCGGGCGTTCGCGTCCCTCGCGACCGCGACCGACGGGCCGCAGCGCCGCGTCGCCGACGCCATCCGGCGCCACCCCGAGCACGTCAGCGGCACCACGCGCGACGAGCTCGCGCTGCACCGGGCCGTCCCGGGGCTGATCGGCAAGGCCGGCGCCGAGTCCTGCTACGCCGTCGCGCTTCCCGACGGACGCGCCTGGGCGCTCAAGACCGATGACGGAGCCGCGCGCGTACGCCCGGTGCTGATGGCCGAGGCGCTGCGCCGCTCGGGCGTGCTCGACGAGGACGGCGTCGACGCCGAGGCAGTCCGCTCAACGGGGCGGTTCGAGCTCCTCGGTGGGGGACTGCCGGTCGGGGAGATCCGCGCCGCGTTCTGAGGCCCTCCGGGCCCTCGAGGACAGGATCCTCGTCACCAGCAGCCCCAGGAGCGCGCCGACCAGCATGCCGAGGGTGTTGGCGACCACGTCGCCGTTGGTCGCCTGTCGCGCGCCGAGCGCAACGGCCTGCACCACCTCGACCGCGAACGACACCACGAAGCCGACCGCCGTCCAGTCCCGCCATGTCGGTCGCGTCCACAGCAGGCTGCCCAGCAGGCCCAGCGGCACGAACGCCACGACGTTGAGCATGGACTCCACGCGCCCGGGGTGGGCCAGGACCTCAGGGAGGCCGAGCCGCCGCAGCGCCTCCGCCAGGTGGGAGATCACCCAGTCGGGGCCGGCCGAGGACGGCGCCAGCAGGACCACCGCGAGCAGCGCGACCCAGGCGACCAGCGCGGCGCACACCGCCATACGCGCGCGGCGGCTCAGGGGACGGTCGGACACGGGTGGATCCTAGGTCGATGGTGCACTCGACAGCGTGTGCGAACAGTCTGCTAGCGCCGAAAGCACCCTTCGGCAAAGGACTTGTGAGAGGTCTCACCCGCTCAGGATTTGCAGTTTGCTAACAACTGTTAGCACAATGGGGACATGGCCAAGGACAAGATGACCCCGGCCAGGGCGAGCTCGAAGAAGGCCGCGAAGGCGGCTTCGAAGGCCAGCGGCAAGACCAGCAAGGCGGTCGTCGGCTCGTTCGGGACGCTGGGGGACTACCTCAAGGAGCAGCGCCTCGGCGCCCAGCTCTCGCTGCGACAGCTCGCCGACCAGGTCGGGGTGAGCAATCCCTACCTGAGCCAGATCGAGCGCGGCCTGCGCAAGCCGTCGGCCGAGGTGCTCCAGCAGCTGGCCCGCGCCCTGCGGGTCAGCGCCGAACAGCTCTACGTTCGCGCCGGCATCGTCCACCCCGACCCCGGTCAGCCCGGATCGGTGGAGCTCACCATCCTCGCCGACACCGCGCTCACCGAGCGGCAGAAGCACTCGCTGCTCGACGTGTACGCCTCGTTCCTCGCGCTCAACGAGCGCGACGCGGCGCCGGCACGACCCGCCGAGACCGCCGAGCACGTCGTCGAGACCGACGAGCAGTAACGCACGGACCACCAGAACACCGTCAGCACCACCCCCCACCCGAAGGAGAGCCCCATGGCCACCACCAAGCGCGACCTCAAGACCGAAGCCCTCAAGCCCGTCCTCGCCGGCGTCGGCGTCACCGACCTGGCCGTCGAGGCCGTCCGTGAGGCCGTGGCCGACGTGCAGAAGCGTGTCGCCGCCGTGCAGAAGGACGTCACCACCCGCGTCACCGACGTGCAGAAGACCGCCACCGACCCGAAGGCGCTGCGCAAGCAGGCCCAGGCCCGCCGCGCCGCCATCGAGGCCCGCGTCGCCGAGCTGCAGACCGAGGCCCGGGCGTACCCGGCCAAGGTGACCACGCAGGTCTCCGCGCTCGTCGACGGCAACGTCTCCGCGGCCAACGCCACCTACACCGACCTCGTCAAGCGCGGCGAGTCCCTCGTGGGCCGCATCCGCCGCCAGGAGTCGACCAAGGCCACCGTGACGTCGGCGAAGACCACCGTCACGAAGGCGAAGACCACCGCGACCCAGGCCAAGAAGGCCGCCGAGGCCACGACCGCGGCTGCCGACAAGACGGCCGCCACCAAGGTCGCCCCCAAGCCGAAGCCGACCGCCAAGAAGGCCACGCAGAAGGCCGCGGGCAAGAAGGCCGCCGCGACCACCGCGCGCAAGACCGCGGCGAAGAAGACCGCCACCGCCCAGAGCAGCGCCCAGGCCACGGCCACCGCTGCCACCGCCACCGCGACCAACGCGGTCAAGGCCGTCGCCGACGCCGCCGAGAAGGTCGGCGACTGAAGAGCACCAGCCGATGAGCAGCAGCTGATGCTGTTCTGAAGCGAGGCCGAGGGCCCCCGTCCACCAGGGCGGGGGCCCTCTGTCGTTGCCCGCCTTTGCCCGGCATGGACAACTGTGGGCAACTCCGCTCCAATGGGAGGGGCGGCAGCGGTGAGTCCCGGACCCGCCGCGGGAGGCCGCGGAGGCTGGCCATGGATGTCACGAGCGCGAAGATCGTGGAGCTGCGGGTCCACGGTGTCAGCGGGACGCCGCCGGAGGAGATGCTCGAGACGCACCATGCCCGGCAGGAGGCCGGCGACGAGTACTCGCGGTTCTTCGTCGCGGTCGACTGCTTCGGCGACAAGCCGCCCGACCCGGTCGAGGACGGCACGGGTCCGCACGTGCGGTCGACGAGGCTCGAGGGGTTCCACTGGGGCCGCTACACGTCGGGCAACTGGCGGCAGGCGCTGTGGCTGGCGCTGGTGCCGTTCGGCATGGTCAACGCCGCGCAGTTCATGCTCAGCCCGCCCTCCTCGTGGCGCGAGCGGTTCTTCCACACCGTCGTCGGCGGGGCGCTGCGGCTGCTCGCCCTCGGGCTGACCGCGACGTTCGCGCTGGCCGCGTCCTCCATCAGCATCGACCTGGTCGCCCGGCAGCGGCTCGCCACCACCCGGCTCGGCGAGGCGCTCGGGGAGGGCACGCTCCTCGCGGCCGGCGCGTTGCTCGCGGCCACTGGCGTGCTGGTCCTCTACCGGCTGGGGCGGCGCAACACGACCGTGCGCCAGCCGCCCGACGCCGCCGACACCCTCGGCCGCTCGCTCGGCGACACGTCCGGCCTGACCCGGGAGAACTTCTACGCCGGCGACCCCGACGCCACCAGCCTCGGGCGCCTCCACCTCGCGGGCGGCTGGGCGACGGTGGCCCTCGTCGGCAGCCTCACCGACGGCGACGCGCAGCTGGCCACCAGCCTGAGCTCGTTCGTGTACGCCGCCAGCGCGGGGCTGCTGGCCGCTCTCGCCGTGCTGGTGTCGGTGCTCGGCGACCCCGAGCACAGCGCTCCCCGGTCGTGGGAACGCGACTCGCCGCTGGAGAACTGGAACCGGGTCCTCCAGCGCCCTGCGGTGGGCATCACGGCCGCGTCCCTCGCGCTCGCAGTGCTCCTGTCGTCCGTGGTCATGCTGGCGCTGCGCGGGGTCAACCCCGACAACCCGCTCGCCGCCGTGGACGAGGTGTCCAACACGCTCGTGGTGGTCCTGACGGGAGCGTTGCTGGTCCTCTTCGCCGCCTCCGCGGGCCTGGCGCACGCGACCCGCCACCTCGACGCGGAGGTGCCCCGGCCCTTCCGCCGCTACGCCGCAGGGATGGCGGCGCCGGTCGTCGCGGCCCTCGGCGCCTTCCTCGCCGTCGGCTACTCGGCCGCGCTGCTGCTGGCGAGCGCCGAGCTGCTGGTCGACGACGCCGCGCTGCCCAAGCTCGTCGAGGGCGTCACCTTCATCTGGGGCATCTCCATGCTGCTCTCGGTGGTCGTCGGCCTCGTGCTCGGGTTCCGCACGTGGACGGACCGCGACTGGCGTACCGAGCGGGTGCGGCGCAGCTACGGCCTCGTCTACGGCGCGGGCGACGGGTCCGACGAGCCGACGTGGCTCACCGACGAGCGGGTACGCCGGATCGCGACGGCGAGCGCCGTCGCGCGGGTCAAGCTCGGGCTGCCCGTCGTGCTCGTCTGCTTCTCGCTCCTCGGCATGGCACTCGCGGTGCTGCTCGCCGTCGACCTCATGACCGGCGTGGGGGCGCCAGACGAAAGACTGCCCGACGACTGGGTGGAGGTCATCTCCCGGCTCGGCGCCCTGACGTTGATCGCCCTGGCCGGCCTGCTCATGACCACGGCGCGCCAGTCCCTGCGAGCGCGCGACCGGCAGCGGGTCGTCAACGTGGTGTGGGACGTCGTGTCCTTCTGGCCGCGGTCGGTGCACCCCTTCGTGCCGCCGCCGTACTCACAGTTCGCGGTGCAGTCGCTCCGCGACCGGATCCGGCACCACCTCGGCACCTGCACCGAGGCCGAGCCGTCGACCACCGAGGTCGCCGACGCGGTCGTCGTGGAGGCGCACAGCCAGGGCAGCTTCATCTCGGTCGCCGCGCTCCTGTGGCTCAACCCGTACGAGCTCTCCCGCGTCGGGTTCCTCACCTTCGGCTCGCAGCTGCAGGTGATCTTCCCGCGCGCCTTCCCGGCGTACACCAGCTACCGCGTGCTCACGTCGCTCGACCGCGCCCTGGGGGGACGCTGGATCAACCTCTTCCGCGACACCGACCCCATCGCGGGACCAGTGCTCAGCTGGGCCCACACCGGCGAGGAGACGCAGCAGGTGCTGCGCTCGCGTCGGCTCGGCCCGCCGGCGCGCCCGGAGGACCCGTGGCCGCTTGAGCCCGACCACCTCCCCGCCATCCGCACCGGTCGGCGCGAGTGCGGCCGGGACTGGCGGCTGCTCGACCCGAGTCCGCCCGACCGCGAGCTGCACGCCGAGCCCCTCAGCTCCATGATGCAGCACGGTCACTTCGCCCTGTCCCCGGACTGGGACGACGCCGTCGAGTGGCTGGCCACCCGGACGCTGGGGCGTACGCCGGCCGTGCCGTCGCCGCGCGAGGACGTACGCACGGAGCCGAGCGACGTGACCGCCGACGCGACCGACGACGCGGGCGAGATGATGGGTCCGGTGGACTACCAGGCCCACGACTGAGCCGGGCGGTGCAGGGCGGTCCACACCGGATCGAGTGCAGCGGCGGTCTCGTGCGCCTCGCACCCCAGCCGGCGCCACAGCCGGTCGCCGGACTCCAGCCGGAACGGGGACGGACCGCCCGGGGGTGGCTCCTCGTAGGTGCCGACGGCCAGGACGCTGTCCAGCACCCGGTGGGGCGCCACGTGCTCCGAGCGCAGGTCCTCGACGAGCAGCGGACCGCCCTGGCGGGTGATCGTCGTCCGCGACTGGAGGGCGCCGGGTCGCTCACCCGACCGGCCCAGCACGAGGGTCTCCCGGGCCAGCAGCGTGGCCGCCGCGTCCAGCTCGATCGACGTCGTACGGGTGACGTGCGAGCCGCCCGACGACACCCAGGGCAGCGCGTCGAGCACCAGCCGTGAGCCGGCGCCGACCCGGGCGGTGAACGACCACGACGCGGACCCGCCACGCATGTCGTACGCCACGGTGCCGCTCGTCTCCTGCACGTGGAGGGTGAGCCCGTCCCCGACCTCGCACTCCACCTCCACCGCGTCACCCGCCAGGAGCAGCGCGCGGGTGGGGACCAGCGCCACCCTCGCCGCGCCGTCCCCCGCCGCGAGCGTGACGACACGGAAGGGCCCGCCGCTTGCCGTCACCCGCACCCGGGAGTCGGGCGTGCTGGTGACCGAGAGCGAGCAGGTGTCAGTGCGCGTGAAGGTGGACGCCATGGCGGTGGGGGCTCCCCTCGGCGTGGGCGTGCGGCGCCATCGGGCCCGGGTCGACCGGTACCAGGTCGCCGGTCCGCTGCCGGGCCACCATCGCCCGCACCCAGTCCAGGAGCCGCGTGACCGAGTCGGGGTCGTGTCGCGAGAGCGCGACGACCGGCCGGTCGCCACGAGCGGCGAGGGCGTCCGAGCGCATCAGGTCGACGTCGACCCCGACGTGCGGCGCGAGGTCGGTCTTGTTGACCACCAGCAGGTCGGCACGCTCGATGCCCGGCCCGCCCTTGCGCGCCACGTCGCCACCTCCGGCGACGTCGATCACGAAGACCTGGACGTCGACGAGCGCTGGTGAGAACGTCGCGGTGAGGTTGTCCCCGCCCGACTCGACCAGCACCAGGTCCAACGGTCCGTGGTCGGCGACGAGGTCCTCGACCGCGAGCAGGTTGGCGGTGATGTCGTCGCGGATGGCGGTGTGCGGACACGCTCCGGTCTCGACCGCGACGATCCGCGCGGGGTCCAGCACGCCCGCGGCCCGGATCATCCGGGCGTCCTCGTCGGTGTAGATGTCGTTGGTGACGACCCCGATCTCCAGCTCGTCGCCGAGGTGGGCGCAGAGCAGCATGATGAGCGAGGACTTGCCGGTGCCGACGGGGCCACAGACGCCCAGCCGGAGCTCGCGTGGACTTTCAGGCACGGAACAACCTCCTGGTGGTGAGGGCGTGGTCCTCGGCGAGCTGCTCGATCCACGGTGATGCGGTGGCGGGGATGTCGCTGGGTGAGTCGAGGTGCGCGACCTGCGAGACCAGGACCGCCAGCCGCGGCAGGGCCGCCACGACCCAGCCGGTGGCGACGGCCGGGTCGAGCGGCCGCAGCTTGAGTGCCGCCGACGCGACGGTTTGCAGGTCGTCGTACCCGATCACCTCGGCCACGTCCGTCGCGAGGAGCCCGGTGACGTGCGCGATCGCGCCGAGCACCATCGGCCGGGGCAGCCCGGTCAGCACCGGCGGCAGGTCCCACAGCACGTCAGCCAGGCGCAGCAGCCCGCGGCCCAGCTCGCGCGAGGTGTCGCGCATCGCTGCGCTGGCCGTGCGGGCGGCCCAGGCGTCGTACACCGCGTCGAGACCCTCGCCCCGGCGCAGGTGGGCCAGGGTCACCACGGCGGTGGCCGCCTCGGTCCGCGTCACCGTCGCGAGACGCAGGGCGAGGTAGGCCGGGATGTCGACGGGTCCGGCGGCGAGAGCGGGCTCGAGGCTGCCGGACTGGGTGTGGCCGGCGACGGGCAGTCGCGCGTCGGCGAGGAGCAGGGCGAGCGCGCTCATCAGAACATCGAGTAGAGCTGCGCCAGCGGCAGCGTGGTGGCCGGCGAGGGGGTCACCAGCTCGCCCTCGACGGTGATGGCGAACGTCTCCGGGTCGATGTCGATGGCGGGCAGGGCGTCGTTGTTGACCATGTCGGCCTTGCCGACATCCCGGGTCGGGGTGACCGCCGCCAGCCGTCGGCGCAGCCCCAGCGACGACGCCAGCCCGGCGTCGAGAGCCGCGGGCGCCACGAACGTCACCGCGTGGTCGGCGCCGTCCGCCCCCACCAGCGTCGGCCTCATCAGCACCGGCTGGGGCGTGGGGATCGACGCGTTGGGGTCGCCCAGCGCGCCCCACACCAGCGCCCCCGCCTTGATGACCACCTGGGGCCGGATCCCGAAGAACCGGGGGTCCCAGAGCACCAGGTCCGCCAGCTTGCCCGGCTCGACCGAGCCGACCTCGTGGGCGATCCCGTGCGCGATCGCCGGGTTGATCGTGTACTTCGCGACATAGCGGCGGGCACGGACGTTGTCGGCGGGACCACCCAGGGAGCCGAGGCGGGCCTTCATGACGTGCGCCACCTGCCACGTACGGCAGACGACCTCGCCGATCCGGCCCATCGCCTGCGCGTCCGAGGACGTGATCGACAGGGCGCCGAGGTCGTGCAGCAGGTCCTCGGCGGCGATCGTGGTCGCGCGGATCCGTGACTCGGCGAACGCGAGGTCCTCGGGCACGCGGGGGTTGAGGTGGTGGCAGACCATGAGCATGTCGAGGTGCTCGGCGACGGTGTTGACGGTGTGCGGCAGCGTCGGGTTGGTGGAGCCGGGGATGACGTGGGGGTACGACGCGACCCTGAGGATGTCGGGCGCGTGCCCGCCGCCCGCGCCCTCGGCGTGGAAGGCGTGGATGGAACGGCCGCCGATCGCCGCCAGCGTCGACTCGAGGTAGCCGGCCTCGTTGAGGCTGTCGGAGTGCAGCGCCACCTGGAGGCCGAACTCGTCGGCCGCGCGCAGGGCGGCGTCGATCGCTGCCGGGGTCGCCCCCCAGTCCTCGTGCACCTTGTAGGCGGCGGCGCCGGCCAGTGCCTGCTCGGCGAGGCCGTCCGCCGACACGGTGTTGCCCTTGCCCATCAGCAGGACGTTGACGGGCAGGTCGTCCAGCGCCCGGTGGACGACCCGGAGGTGCCACGAGCCCGGGGTCACCGTGGTGGCCTTCGAGCCCTCGGAGGGGCCGGTGCCTCCGCCACCGATCGTGGTGGTTCCGGTGGCGAGGGCCTCCACGACCTGGGAGCGCGACAGCAGGTGCACGTGGACGTCGATCGCCCCCGCGGTGAGGATCCTGCCCTCGCCGGAGATGACGTCGGTGCCCGGTCCGATCACGAGGTCCGGGTGCACGCCGTCGGCGATGTCGGGGTTGCCGGCGCGCCCGAGCGCCACGATGCGACCGTCGCGCAGGCCCACGTCGGCCCGCACGACGCCCCAGTGGTCGAGCACGACCGCGTTGGTGATGACCGTGTCGAGCGCGCCGCCGGAGCGCGGGACCGCCGACTGCGCCATCGACTCGCGGATCGACTTGCCGCCGCCGAAGACGGCCTCCTCGCCGCCGAAGGTCAGGTCGTCCTCGACCTCGATCCACAGGTCGGTGTCACCGAGGCGGACCTGGTCGCCGGTGGTCGGCCCGTAGATGGCGGCGTACGCCTCGCGACCGATCTCAACCATCGGTGCGCACCTGGATCCCGGGGACCACCCGCCGGCCACGCAGCGCGACGATCGCCACCGATCGCGATGCACCCGGCTCGAAGCGCTGCGACGTGCCCGAGGGGACGTCGAGCCGGAAGCCGTCGGCAGCATCGCGGTCGAAGTCCAGCGCCGCGTTGACCAGCGGCAGGTGGACGTGGGACCCGATCTGCACCGGCCGGTCGCCGGTGTTGGTGATGACGACGGTACGCCGCTCGTCGGGGGTCCGGTCCGCGTTGAGGACGTGGGTGCCCGGTGCGCAGCGGATCGCGCCGGGTCCCTCGCTGTGGGTGGCCATGTCGTCGCCTCAGCCGATCGGGTCGTGGAGGGTGACGAGCTTGCGGCCGTCGGGGAAGGTCGCCTCGACCTGGACGTCGGTGAGCATCGGGACCACGTCGGGCATCACCTGGCCCGAGGTCAGCACCTCGCGGCCGCTCGACATCAGCTCGGCGACCGACGCCCCCTCGCGGGCGCGCTCGATCACCCAGGTGCTCAGGAGCGCGACGGACTCCGGGTAGTTGAGCCGGACGCCGCGGGCCAGCCGGTCGCGGGCGACCATGCCGGCCACGGCGAGCAGCAGCTTCTCGGTGTCGGAGGGAGTCAGGTGCACGTCCGCAACGTAGGCAGCCGCTGTTTCCGGCACGTGACGTCGCCGTCACGTCTGGCTACGTCGCCTCGGCGAGCCGTGCGCCCGGTCGGGACCTCGGGCTACCCTCGGGGCGTGAACATCTACGCGTTCCAGAGCACCCTCATGCTGGTGGTGCTCGTCGTGCTGCTCGCGGTCAAGGGATTCGCGTTCATCAACTCGCTGACCTACTCGGCCGAGGCCTACGAGGCGGCCGGCAAGCTCACCAAGCAGGCGTGGTGCGCGATCACCGGCCTCGGCTTCGCCGCCCAGCTGATCCTCATCGGCTCCTCGCCCCTCGGGCTGATCCACCTCGTCTTCACGATCGCCTCGCTCGTCTACATCGCCGACGTCCGCCCGGCGCTGGCCGAGGTAACCTCACGCCGCTGAGCCCGCTCGCTGGGCGAGGATGGACGCTCCGTTGGTCGAGGAAGGACGAAGTCCTGTCACGAGACCCAGCCCGCTCCGTTGGTCGAGGAAGGACGAAGTCCTGTCACGAGACCATGACCTCTCTCCGGGTCTCGTGACGGTCGCGGGCGACCTCCTCGACCAGCGGTGGGTCCGGGTCTCGTGACGGTCGCGGGCGACCTCCTCGACCAGCGGTGGGTCCGGGTCTCGTGACGGTCGCGGGCGACCTCCTCGACCAGCGGTTGTGCGGTCATCCACAGATGGGCCGCAGCCCCTGTCGGTATGCCACCTCTGAAGTCAGGCTCGACGGATGCCCTATGTCTACATCCTGCGCTGCTCCGACGACAGCTTCTACGTCGGCAGCACGTGGAACATCGAGCGACGCGTCTTCGAGCACAACGAGGGAGTCGGGGCGGCGTACACCCGTCGTAGGCGGCCGGTGGAACTCGTCTGGGCCGGTGAGTGCGAGCGGATGGCCGACGCCTTCGCGATGGAGAAGCGGATCCAGGGCTGGTCCCGCGCCAAGCGCCAGGCGCTGATCGACGACCGGACCGAGGACCTCGGGATGCTCTCGAGCCGCAGCTGGGAGGCGCTGAGGTTTCGCGGCAAGGGCTCGGGGACGTGAGTCCTGGTTTCGTGACGGTCGCTGCGCGACCTCCTCAACCAGCGGGAGAGAGCGCGACCTCCTCAACCAGCGGGAGGGAGCGCCACCTCCTCGACCAGCGGGGGAGAGCGAGCGTCAGCCCGCCAGGTAGCGGTCGAGGGCGGACATGGCGTCCTCTGGCTCGAAGCCGGTGGCGCGGAGCTTCTCGAGCGACATCGCGGAGTTGAGCGGACGCGGCGAGAAGGGGTTGCCCTGCGCCAGCACCCCCTTGGCGTACGCCTCGGTGCTCGTGCCCGACACGTCGTCGGCGCTGCGGCCGGAGCGCTCGAAGACCGCCTGCGCGATCTGGCGCCACGACATGGCGGGGCCGCCGTTGGACACGTGGTAGGTGCCGAAGGCGGCGTCGCTGTCGAGGAGGTGCCGGGTGGCCCGGACCAGCTCGTCGGTGAAGGTGAGCCGGCCGACCTGGTCGTCGACCACGCTGGGGGAGACGCCCTTCTCGGCGAGCGACTGCATGGTGCGGACGAAGTTCTTGCCCTCGCCGATGACCCACGACGTGCGCAGGACGTAGTGGCGCGGAGCCAGCGAGACGGCGACGTCGCCGGCGGCCTTGCTCTGCGCGTAGACGCCGAGCGGCGAGACCGGCTCGTCCTCGGTGTGGCCGGGGTCGAGGGGCGCGGTGCCGTCGAAGACGTAGTCCGAGGAGTAGTGGACGAGCGTGAACCCGTGCTCCCGGGCGAGGCCGGCGAGGGTGGCGGGGCCGGTGGCGTTGGCCGCCCACGCGGCGACCCGCCCCTCGGGCGTCTCCGCAGCGTCGACGGCGGTGTAGGCCGCGGCGTTGAGCACGACGGCGTACTCGTGCCAGGGCCAGGCCGCGACAGCGTCGGCGTCGGTGACGTCGAGCTCGGCGCGGTCGACCGCGTCGCAGCCGGGGAATGCCGCTGCAAGGGCCAGGCCCAGCTGACCGCGACCGCCGAGGACGAGCGTCTTCTTGGCGGGGATCGCCGTCGACGGGTCGAGGCCGGGGTTGTTCTGGTCCTTCTCGCTGATGATGGCCTCGCCCAGCGGGATCGGCCAGTCGATCGCGACCGTGCTGTCGTCGAGGGCCAGCGCGGGGTAGGTGATGCCGGGGCGCCAGTGCGCGTTGACCAGGTAGGTGTAGGCCGTGGCGTCCTCGAGCACCTGGTAGCTGTTGCCGACACCGCGAGGCACGAAGACCGCCACCGCGGTGTCCATCTCGAGGGTGAAGGTCGCGCCGAAGGTGTCGCCCTCGCGCATGTCCACCCAGGCGCCGAAGATCCGGCCGGTGGCCAGCGAGACGAACTTGTCCCACGGCTCGGTGTGGATGCCGCGCGTCACGCCGCGGTCGGCGTTGAAGGAGACGTTGTTCTGGACCGGCCCGAAGTCGGGCAGGCCGATCGCGAGCATCTTCTCGCGCTGCCAGTTCTCCTTGAAGAACCCGCGTGAGTCATCGCGACGGTCGAGCCGCACGACGACGAGGCCCGGGATCGGCGTCGTCTCGAGGGACGGGAGGGTCACTGACCCTTCTCCGCGTACTTCGCCTCCGTCGCGTCCTTGTGGGGACGCCACCAGTCCTCGTGGGTCTGGTACCACTCGACGGTGTTGGCCAGACCCGCCTCGAAGTCCTGGAACTGCGGCTGCCAGCCGAGCTCCTGGCGCAGCTTGCCCGACTCGATGGCGTAGCGCATGTCGTGGCCGGCGCGGTCGTTGACGTGGTCGAAGTCGTCCTCCGACCTGCCCATCAGCTTGAGAATCAGGCGGACGACCTCGAGGTTGTTCTTCTCGCCGTCGGCGCCGATGAGGTACGTCTCGCCGATGCGGCCCTTCTCGAGGATCGTGAGCACGGCCGAGGAGTGGTCGTCGGCGTGGATCCAGTCGCGGACGTTCTCGCCCGATCCGTAGAGCTTGGGGCGCACACCGTCGATGACGTTGGTGATCTGGCGCGGGATGAACTTCTCGATGTGCTGCCAGGGCCCGTAGTTGTTCGAGCAGTTGGACACCGTCGCGCGCACGCCGAAGCTGCGGACCCACGCGCGCACCAGGTGGTCGGAGCCGGCCTTGGACGCGGAGTAGGGGGAGGACGGGTTGTAGGGCGTGTCCTCGGTGAAGCGCTTGGGGTCGTCGAGCTCGAGGTCGCCGTAGACCTCGTCGGTCGACACGTGGTGCAGGCGCTTGTCGTGCTTCCGCACCGCCTCGAGGATCGTGTAGGTCCCGAGGATGTTGGTGCGGATGAACGGGCTCGGGTCGTTGAGCGAGTTGTCGTTGTGCGACTCGGCCGCGTAGTGGACGACCGCGTCGTGTGCCGCCACCAGCGGGTCGACGACCTCCTCGTCGGCGATGTCGCCGACCACCAGCTGCACCCGGTCCTCGGGCAGCCCCGCCAGCGACTCCTGGGAGGCGGCGTAGGTCAGCTTGTCGAGCACCGTGATCTTCAGGTCGGTGTGGTCGACGAGGTGGTGCACGAAGTTCGACCCGATGAACCCCGCGCCCCCGGTCACGAGAAGGCGTTCCATGCCGCGGAGTCTAAGGGCGCGCGACGATCTCGAACGACTCGGCCACGTCGAGCGCGTCGGTGGTGTACGTCGCCACGCGACCGCCGCGCGTCGACCAGCCATCAGGCAGGTCGTCGCCGACGGCGTAGCCGCGCGGGAAGCTGACCCGGACCCGGACGTCCTGCGGGTCGACCATGCCCTGCGGGTCGAGCGCCAGCCGGTAGGCGAGCCCGTCGCCGTCCCGCACCGCGGCGGCAGGGACGTCGTACGTCACCGCGAGGGTGTGGCGGGACTGCGGCGCGAACTCGATCTCGGGACGGATGAAGTAGCGGCCGAAGAAGTTGCGAGGTGACGTCTCGACGGGCTCGCCGTCGACCTCCACGGAGTCGAAGGTGGCGCCGGTGGGCAGGAACGGCGCGATGCTGAGGGTGTTCCAGCGGGTGAAGTAGCCCTGACGCGGGTCGGGCACCGGCTGCACGTAGGGCGGGGAGTCGTTGTGGACCTCGACCTCCATCCGCACGCGCGCGCTGCCGTCCTCGCGCAGCGCGACGTCCGTGCTGACCGTGCGGCGCTGCCAGTAGTCGGACTTGCTGGGCACCTTGTTCTGCGTGAAGACGCCGATGTAGTCGTGCTCGGTGTCGGAGAGCCGACCGGTGAGCCCGAGGCCGTCGAAGGCCGC
Source organism: Nocardioides sp. GCM10028917 (assembly GCF_042666175.1). NCBI lineage: Bacteria > Bacillati > Actinomycetota > Actinomycetes > Propionibacteriales > Nocardioidaceae > Nocardioides > Nocardioides sp. GCM10028917. The sequence continues at coordinate 284,910 of NZ_JBHTFL010000007.1, read as the reverse complement.
CTGCTCGTCGGGGCTGCGGAAGTAGAGGGCGAAACGCCGCTCGTCGGCGGCCTCGCCCAGCACGCGGCCGGTGCCGACCGGGTCGTTGCCGGAGAGCAGGCGCTCGACGAAGACCGGCGCGAGCGCGCGGTTGACCGCCTTGCGCGCGGCGGGGTCGGGGTAGTCGTCGTAGCTGCCGATGAGCTTCTCGACCAGGTTGTCGCCGGTCAGGGTGCCGAGGGTCGGGACCTCGATGGGGCCGGAGACCTCGAGCAGCCTGGACAGCGCGACCACGTCGATCACGACCACGCCGGCGAGCCGGCGGCCGCGCAGGCTGCGCCACGCGTTGGCCAGCTCGTTGCCCGAGACCTCCCAGTCGGGAGCCATGGTCGCCAGCGCCGGCTTCATCTGCCCACGGTGGAGCGGGTTGCCGCTGACCTTCCTCCAGTAGCGGGGCTGGGCCGCGCCCGGGGCGGTCGACAGGTCGACCGTCTCGCCCATCGACAGCCGCCCCCGGTCGAGGTCGACGGGCACGAACGTCTGCGGGGTGCCGCCGGAGTAGAGCATCTCGGCGGGGTTGAGCAGCGCCACGAGGTACTGCCGGCTCGCGTCGCGGCCGAGGACCTTGGGCAGCTGGTCGAGCAGCGGGTCGATCGTCTCGAGGCTGTCGGCCAGCGGGTCCACCTCGCCCTGCGCCTGGTCGCGCGCCTCGGCGAGACGGTCGCCGACCACGGCACGGGAGTCGGCCACGTCCGCGAGCTCGGCCTGCGCGTCGGCCAGTCGCGTCGACACCTCGCGGAGGTCGTCGATCACGTCCTCCAGCACGTCGATGTCGACGTTGCCGTCGTCGACGAGGGTCGACTCCTCGCCGCGCACCTGCGGCAGGATGCGTACGCCGGTCTCCGCCACGGCGACCAGCTGGTCGAGGGCGTTGCCGAGGCGTCGTACGTCGCGCACCGGGCCGCCGGCGACCGGCACCCAGCTCCACACGTCGCCGCCGACGCCCTGGACCGAGCCCTGCAGGTCGTCGGTCTCGGAGCGGGCGCGCTCGACGGCCGCGGCCGCAGCATCGGTGTCGCCGGCGTCCAGGGCGTCCTTGGCGGCGGTGAGCTCGGCGCGCGCGTCCTCGGCGTGGCCGGGGGCCGAGAGGAAGGGGATGGCCAGCAGGGCCAGGACCACCAGCAGCAGGAGCAGCCCGCCGATGACGGTGGCCGGCCGGATCAGCCGTCGCGGCGCGGCGCGACGGGTGGACGACATGCGCACATGGTGTCAAAGGGGCACGAACCCACGAGAATCCCGGACGCACCCCTAGGGTTCACCCATGCGCGGAATCATCCTGGCCGGTGGCACCGGCTCGCGACTGCACCCGATCACCCAGGGGATCAGCAAGCAGCTGGTGCCGGTCTACGACAAGCCGATGATCTACTACCCGCTCTCCACGCTGATGCTGGCGGGGATCCGGGACGTCCTGATCATCACGACGCCCCACGAGGCCGACGCCTTCCACCGGCTCCTCGGCGACGGCTCGCAGTTCGGCATCAACGTGACCTTCGCGGTGCAGCCGAGCCCCGACGGCCTCGCGCAGGCCTTCATCATCGGTGCCGACCACATCGGCGCCGAGCGGTCCGCCCTCGTCCTCGGCGACAACATCTTCTACGGCTCCGGACTCGGCCAGCAGCTGCTGCGCTTCTCCGAGCTCGACGGGGCCGCGGTCTTCGGCTACCACGTCGCCGACCCCCGCGCCTACGGCGTGGTGGAGTTCGACGACCAGGGCCGGGCGCTGTCGCTGGAGGAGAAGCCGGAGCACCCGAAGAGCGACTTCGCGGTGCCGGGGCTCTACTTCTACGACAACGACGTGGTCCAGTACGCCGCCGAGCTGGCGCCGTCCGCGCGCGGCGAGCTGGAGATCACCGACCTCAACCGGCGCTACCTCGAGGAGGGTCGCCTCCACGTCGAGGTGCTGCCGCGCGGCACCGCGTGGCTCGACACCGGCACCTTCGACTCGCTCAACGACGCCTCCAACTTCGTCCGCACCATCGAGGGCCGGCAGGGCTTCAAGGTCGGAGCGCCCGAGGAGGTCGCCTGGCGGATGGGCTTCCTCTCCGACGACGAGCTCGTCGCCCGCGCAGAGCCGCTGCGCAAGAGCGGCTACGGCGAGTACCTGCTCGGTCTCCTCAAGCACGGCTGACGCGTTTGGGAGGGTCCCGCGCGGGGGAGGGACAGGGATAGCGGACCGCACCCCGGCCGCTTCCCGGCCCATCGCGTAGGAGGCCACGTGCCCGATCCGACCTCGCTCGACCTCGTCTCGGGTGCGCCCGCGGCCCGGCAGGTGCTGCAGGACCCGTTCTGGGCGACGGTGCTGCGACGCCACGACGACGTCGACCTCGTGGTGCTCCCGCCCGAGGCGCCCGACCGCACCGAGGTCCCGGCCGGCGAGCCGACGGTCGACCGCGACGCGGCGCGTCAGGAGCTGCGCGCACGGATGGCCGGGCTCTGGACGGCCCTCGGCCTCGAGGCTGAGCCGGCCCACCTCGACGACGTGTGGTTCGCCGGGGCTGCGGCCGGCACCCTGCGGTGGCAGGGCACCGCGACCTTCGACGACCTCGACCCGGTCGTCGCCTCCGGCGCGCTGCAGCGGGCGCAGGAGCTTCTCGCCGAGGCCGACGGTTGGCACGTGCTCGCCCCGCCCGACGGCGTACCCCGCGTGCTGGCCGGACGCTCCGCGGCGATCGGCCGTGAGGACGTGCAGGTCCTGGCGCCCGCCGCCGGCCGGGTGGTGCTGAGGATCCGCTCCGCCCTCGTCGTCGTGGGCGAGGCCGCGGCGGCCGAGGCGACCGGCGCGGGTGCGCGATGAGCGACCCGCTGGTCTGGCAGATGGAGACCCTGCGCCGTGGCACCCAGGGGTGGGAGGCGCAGGAGACGCTGATGGAGACCTCGGCGCGCGAGCTCCGCGGTGCCTCCGCCGCGTCGCTGCCGCCGAGCGTGCAGGGTGCAGCGACGACGTTCCTGACGCGGTGGGCCGGCTACGCCGGGGAGAGCGTCGCCATCGCGCAGGGGTTCGTGGGCGCGCTGCACGCGACCGCCGACGACTACTCGACCACCGACGACGCCACCGACCGGCAGTTCAGCGACCTCGACGGACGACTGGGGTCGGCCCGGTGACCGTCACGATCGAGGTCCCGGCGTCGGTCCCGGCGCGGATCAAGAAGCCGGAGGGCGACGCGGGCGGGGCCGACGGGCTCGCCACGACGATCTACGCCGCCGCCGGACGCTACGAGGAGTTCGCCGACCGCTGCCGCGACCTGCAGGAGCTCGGCAGCTGGGCCGGCATCGCCTACCGGTCCTACAAGGAAGCCTCCGGCGAGGCGTCGACCGAGCACTCGGCGATGGCCACGACCGTACGCCGCGTCGGGCGGGGCGTGACCGCCTTCGCCGACACCCTGCGCGACCTGCTGCGCGACCACGAGGACCTCGTCGAGCGCAAGCGCGCCCTCGACGACCGGCGCACCGCGCTGATCGCCGACATCAACGCTGCCACCGAGGCCACCGACAACGAGATCGCCGCCTTCCGCGAGCGGGCGGTCGACCTGCGCACCGACTACTCCGAGCTGGTCGCCGCCGACGACGACCTCCAGCGACGCGTCCGCGACAACGAGACTCTGCTGCGCCAGGCCTTCCAGGCCGCCGACACCCTGCCGGAGTCGCTGGCGTCGGACGGCGGCATCCCGCCGATGGCGGAGTCGGCGATGAACCGTCCCGGCGCGCCCGGCAGCGGCGCGACGCCCGAGGAGGTGCAGCGCTGGTGGGAGGACCTCACCGAGGCCGAGCGCGAGGCCGTGATCGCGGCCTACCCCGAGCGCATCGGCCAGGGGGACGGGCTCCCGGCCGGCGCCCGCGACCAGGCCAACCGGGTGCTGCTCGACGACGACCTGGCGCGGCTCGCCGCCAAGGACGAGGACGGCACCCTCTCCCCGCTCGAACGCCGGGTGCTCGCCAACGCCGGGCAGGCGCGCGATGCGCTCGCCAACGCCGACGCCTACACCGACCCGCTCGACCCCGACCTGCGGCCCGGCGGCGTGCTGTGGCTCTACGACCCGGCGGCCTACGACGGCGACGGCCGGGTCGCCGTCGCGGTCGGCGACCTCGACCACGCGACCGACGTCGCGGTCTTCACGCCGGGCATCACCACCGACATGGGCGACACCACCTACTACACCGACCGGATGATGAACCTCTACGAGTCGGCGCGCTACAACGGCGACGGCTCCAGCGTCGCCACCATGTTCTGGCTCGGCTACGACGCGCCCCACGGACCGACCGACCTCGCGACGCTCGGCGAGGGACGTGCCGAGGAGGGCGGCCGCAACCTCGCCGACGCCATCGACGGGCTCCGCGCCTCCCGGCCCGACGACCCCGCCCACCTCACCGCGGTCGGCCACAGCTACGGCTCCACCACGACGTCGTACGCCACCCACGGCGACACGTCCGACGTCGACGAGGTGGTCCTCATCGGCAGCCCCGGCGCGGGTCCGGCCGACCACGCCAGCGACCTCGGGCCCGGCGCCGACCACGTCTACGTGGGTCGTGACAGCCGCGACCTCGTGGCCGTGCTGGGCGACGAGGGGTGGGTCGGCAAGCTCGGTGTCGGGCTGGGCACCGACCCGTCGTCGGAGGACTTCGACGCCCACCGCTTCGAGGCCGAGGACGTCGACCGCAACTGGCACCGCAACACCGGCGACGCGCACAGCTCCTACCTCGACCAGGACACCGAGTCGCTCTACAACATCGGCCGCATCGTCGACGGCCACGGCGACGACATCAACACCGCGGAGCAGAGCTACGACCCGTGGTGGGGCCCGCCGCAGGACCCCGAGTGTGACCGCGACCCGACCGCCGGCCAGCCCGGTCGTTCCGACACGAGCCCCGACCGGTGAGGATGGACCGCATGAGACTCCTCCCGCTCCGGTTGCTGCTGGCCCTCGCGCTCGCCGTGGGGCTGGGGTCGTGCGGCGACCCCGACCCCGAGCAGGCCGCCGCCGACCTTGCGTCGATGAAGCAGGCCGTCAACGCCGAGCTCCGCGACATGGCCGCCGCACTGACCGGCACCGGGCTCGCCGTCGAGCGCGCGCAGGGTCGGGTCCAGAGCGAGGGCATGTCGACCTACCGCGCCGAGGACTACAAGGCGTCGGCGGTCGTCGTCGGCGAGGGTGCCGAGGGCGAGCAGGTCGACCAGGCCGCGGCGGCGCTCGAGGAGGCGGGGTGGTCGCGGACGTCCGACGGCCTCGACGCCTCCGAGCCGTGGGCCCAGCTCGAGCGCGACGACTTCCGCACGACCATCGGCTGGACGAAGGTCGGCGAGCGCGAGCTGGTCCTCACCCTCGACCAGGAGGGCGAGGTCGAGGTGCCGAAGGACGCCGAGCCGGTCGACCGGGACAACTCCGAGGACATCCCCCTCGACTGACCCGTCCGACGCGACGGTCGGTCAGGCGAGGTCGGTGGCGACCATCCGTCGCACGATCTCGGTGAAGTCCGTCGTGGGCGCCCAGCCGAGCTCCTCGCGTGCGCGGCTCGCGTCGCCGACCAGCTCGGTCGGGTCGGCCGGCCGGAAGAACGCCGGGTCCTGCCGCACGAGGTGCTCCCAGTCGTCGATGCCGGCGGCCGCGAACGCGGCGGCCACGAAGTCCCGCACCGAGTGGGCGGTGCCGGTCGCGATGACGTAGTCGCCCGGCTCGTCCGCGCGGGCGGCGCGCACCATCGCGTCGACGTAGTCGGGGGCCCAGCCCCAGTCGCGGCGGACGTCGACGTTGCCGAGGACCAGCTCGTCGGCCTCGCCGCGGGCGATGGCGGCGACCGTCGAGGTGATCTTGCGGGTCACGAAGCGCGGGTGCCGGCGCGGCGACTCGTGGTTGTAGAGGATCGCGCTCGACACGTGCAGGCCGCGCTGGCGGAAGACGCGGGCTGACAGGTGGGCGAAGGCCTTCGCGGCGCCGTACGGGTTGACCGGCGCGATCGGGGTCGCCTCGTCCTGGGGCGAGGTGCTCGCCTCGCCGAAGATCTCCGCGCTCGAGGCCTGCACGAGGCGTACGCCGTCGACCTGGCGCGCCGACTCCATCAGGGCCACCGCCGCCAGGCCGTTGACGTGCGCGGTGCGGTCGGGCTCGTCCCACGACTGGGCCACCGAGCTGATCGCGGCGAGGTTGTAGACCTCGCGCGGCGCGATCTCGCGCACGAGCTGCCGGGTCGCCTCGACGTCGCCGAGGTCGCCGGCGTGGAGGACGACCTGCTCCGGGCAGTGGGCCGGGTGGCCGTCGGCCTCGAGGACCAGCGCGTGCACCTCCATGCCGTCGGCCACCAGCCGCTCGGCGAGGTAGCTGCCGTCCTGGCCGCCGATGCCGGTGACGAACGCGGCTGCGGTCACCAGCCCGCCTTGGCTGCCGCGATGTCGGCGTCGACCATCATCGCCACCAGCTCGGCGAACGACACCGTGGGCGTCCAGCCGAGCCTGTCCTTCGCCTTGCTCGCGTCGCCGATGAGCATCTCGACCTCGGCGGGGCGCATGAAGCGCGGATCCTGGGTGACGTGCTCGGCCCAGTCGTCGATGCCGACGTGGGCGAACGCGAGGTCGAGGAAGTCGCGGATCGACCAGGTCTCACCAGTGGCGATGACGTAGTCGTCGGCCTCGTGCTGCTGCAGCATCCGCCACATCGCCTCGACGTAGTCACCGGCGAAGCCCCAGTCGCGTCGGGCGTCGAGGTTGCCCAGCGCAACGGAGTCCTGCTGGCCGAGGTGGATGCGGGCGACCGCCTGGCTGATCTTGCGGGTGACGAACTCCGGTCCGCGACGCGGGGACTCGTGGTTGAACAGGATGCCCGAGGAGGCGTGCATGCCGTAGGACTCGCGGTAGTTGATCGTCATGTAGTGGCCGTAGACCTTGCTCACGCCGTAGGGCGAGCGGGGCCACAGGAGGGTGCGCTCGGTCTGCGGCACCTCCTGCACCTTGCCGAACATCTCCGAGCTCGAGGCCTGGTAGAAGCGGATCGACGACGGGTCGTCGCCGGCGTGGAGGCGTACGGCCTCGAGCATGTTGAGGACGCCCATGCCCGTGACGTCGCTGGTCACGAAGGCGTTCTCCCACGAGTAGGCGACGAAGGAGATCGCGCCGAGGTTGTAGACCTCGTCGGGCTGCGAGTCGCGCATCGCCCGCATCAGGCTGGACAGGTCGGTGAGGTCACCGGTGTGCAGCCGGACGTCCGGGACGAGGTCCTCGACCAGGGCGCGCCGCGGGTTGTTCTGGCCGCGCAGCAGCCCGTGGACGTCGTACCCCTTCTCCAGCAGGAGCTCGGCGAGGTAGAGCCCGTCCTGGCCCGTGATCCCGGTGATGAGCGCGCTGGGCATGCGCGGCATTCTGTCAGGGTGCCCTCTCGTTAGGGTGGCCGCATGAAGATCCTCGTGAGCGGCGGCGCCGGCTACATCGGCTCGCACACCGTCGTCCAGCTCGTCGCCGCCGGCTATGACGTCGTCATCGTCGACAACTTCAGCAACTCGCACCCGACGGTGACCGGGCGGCTCGAGGCGCTGACCGGTACCCGGATCCACCTGCACTCCTTCGACCTCACCGACCACGACAAGACCGAGCACCTCTTCGCGACCGAGCACTTCGACGGCGTGATCCACTTCGCCGGGCACAAGGCCGTCGGCGAGAGCGTCGAGAAGCCGCTGGAGTACTACGAGAACAACCTCGTCTCCACCTTCGCGCTGGTGCGGGCGATGCAGCGCTACGACGTCGACAAGCTGGTCTTCTCCTCCAGCGCGACGGTCTACGGCGAGGACCAGGCCGCCGCGACCGAGGACCGCCGCACGTACGCCACCAACCCCTACGGCTGGACCAAGGTCATGCAGGAGCAGATCCTGCGCGACGTCGCGATCGCCCGGCCCCGGATGCGGTTCGCTCTGCTGCGCTACTTCAACCCGGTCGGCGCCCACCCGTCCGGCACGATCGGCGAGGACCCGTCGGGGATCCCCAACAACCTCGTGCCCTACATCGCCCAGGTCGCGGTCGGCAAGCGCGAGAAGCTCATGGTCTTCGGCGGCGACTACGACACGGTCGACGGCACCGGCGTGCGCGACTACATCCACGTCGAGGACCTCGCCGCCGGCCACATCGCCGCGCTGAGGGCGCTCGGGGACACCGACGAGGCGGTCCACACCTGGAACCTCGGCTCCGGCCACGGCACGAGCGTGCTCGAGATGGTGCGCGCGTTCGAGAAGGCCGTCGGTCGCGAGATCCCGTACGAGATCGTCGACCGGCGTCCCGGCGACGTCGCGACGTCGTACGCCGACCCGTCCAAGGCCAACCGCGAGCTCGGCTGGAGCACCGTGAAGACGGTCGACGACATGGCCGCCGACACGTGGCGCTGGCAGTCGCAGAACCCCCGGGGCTTCGCCGGCTGATGTGTCGCCGGGCCGCGGTCGCCGTCCTCGTCCTCTCCCTTCTCGGGATGTCTGAGGACGTGGCGGTCGCGGGGATGGCCGATCCACGTCCGTCGCGTCCTAAGATGTCGGTCGGAGCCCTCGACGGCCGGGTGGTCGTCATCGACCCGGGCCACCAGCTCGGCAACCACAACTTCCCGCGCCGGATCAGCCGACCGGTGCCGGCCGGCGGCTTCACCAAGCCCTGCAACACGACCGGCACCGCGACCGACGGCGGCTACCCGGAGGCGACCTTCGCCTGGCTGGTGTCGCGCCTGGTCGCGGCGCGGCTGCGCGAGCTCGGCGCGACGGTCCGGCTGACCCGGCGGAGCAACCGTCAGGACCGCTGGGGTCCCTGCGTCGACGAGCGCGGCCGCGCCGGCAACGGCACCTCCTCGCGCCCCGGCGCCGACCTCAAGCTGTCGATCCACGCCGACGGGTCGTACGCCGCCGGCGCGCGCGGCTTCCACGTCATCGCCCCGCCCGACCGGGCGCCGTGGACGGCCGACATCCACCGGCCGTCGATGCGGCTGGCGACCTCGGTGAAGGCCGGCCTGCTGTCCCAGCGCTTCGGCGTCGCGACCTACACGGCCGGCGGGGACGGGATCGACGTCCGCTCCGACCTCGGCACCCTCAACCTCTCCGACGTCCCCACCGTGATGGTCGAGCTCGGCAACATGAGCAGCCCGTCCGAGGCGCGGGTGATGACCTCGCCCTCAGGCCGCGCCCGGTACGCCCGCGGCCTGGTCTCCGGGGTGCGCCGCTTCCTCGGCTGACCAACGTAGGCAGCTCGCCTGTGCTGCTGGACCGGTCAGGCGTGGAAGTCCCGTCGGCACGCTCGAACTGCCTACGTTGGTGGTCTGTGGATGACCGGATGCGAGCCGCGAGGCTGTCCGCCACGCTCCTGGGATGCGTCCGTCGGAGGCGATCAAGCTGTTGGGTGGGGTGGCCAGGTGGAACGAGATCTGCTGGCTCACCACCCGGTCCGAGGTCGACCGCGAGCTCGCGTCGGGAGCCATAAGCCGCCTCCGCCGCGGCACGTACGCTCTGGGCGACGTCGTCGAGGTGCGGGCGCAGGCCGAAGCGGTCGCAGGCACGGTGTCGCACCTCAGCGCTGCCATGGCGCACGGCTGGAAGGTGAAGTTCCCGCCCGAGCGGCCGACGGTGACGCTCCCGCGCAACCGGTCGCTGCCGGCGGGCTGCGACCTCGAGGTCCACTGGCAGGACCTCAACCTCCTGCAGCTCTACCGCGGCGTGACGCGGCCGTTGGAGACGGTGATCGGCTGCGCCAGGGCGTACGACTTCGATGTCGCGCTGAGCGTGGCCGACTCGGCGCTGCGCGAGCGCGCCATGACCAAGCAGCAGCTGCTCGCCGCGGCGGAGACGAGCCCCCGCACGGGACGGACCAAGGCGCTGCGGGTGGCGCGGGCGGCGGACGGTCGCGCTGACAACCCCTTCGAGTCGTGTGCCCGTGCGATCGCCTCCGAGGTGCAGGGGCTCTGCGTGCGGGCGCAGGTCTGGGTGCCGGGCGTCGGCCGGGTCGACCTCGCCGACCCCGCGCTGGGGATCGTCGTGGAGTGCGAGTCCTTCGAGTTCCACAGCGACGCGAAGTCGCTCGAGCGGGACGTCCGGCGCTACACAGCCTGCGCGCGGCGGGGCCTCGTGGTCGTGCGGTTCACCTGGAAGGAGGTCATGTTCGACCCTGACTACTGCCGCCGGGTGCTACAGGACGTCGTCGAGCTGCGACTCCAGCAGGCAGTTCGCCGGACCTGGTGACGTTCCCCGCGTGGCGGGCCGCTGATGCCGCCGAACTGCCTACGTTGGTCAGCGGACCTCGAGCTCCGACATCGCGCGGAGGACGACGCGGAGGTGGGCGACCTCGTGGATGCGGAGCAGGTGGGAGCCACCGAGCGCGGCGAGGACGCCGTAGAAGCCCTCGGCCTTGCGGAACTCGTCGCCGAAGATGTCGTAGGTGTGCGGGAGCACGTTGCAGACGGGTACGCCGAGGGGGCGCAGCTGGAAGGTCTGGGCGAGCACGCGGGCCTGGTGGCGGGCCCGGGTCATCGGGTCGACGAGGTTGCCGTAGTAGAAGCCCATGCCGGGGTCGACGACGACCTTGTGCACGCCGAGGGAGCGGGCGTGCTCGAGTCGCGGACCGAAGTGGTCGAGCAGCACCGGCATCGGGTCGGCGTCGGGCGGGACGTCGGCGATCTCGCGGACGTTGGCGGTCGTGCCGAAGCACAGGACGACAGCGGCGTCGTACTCCGCGGCGAGGGCGAGCATGTCGTCCTCGTGCTGGCGGCCGGTCATGTTGAGCACGCGGGCACCGGCGTCGAGGCAGGCGCGGACCACCTCCGGCTCGTAGGTCTCCACCGACACGACCGCCTCGGCGGCGAGCTCCTTCACCGCGGGCACGAGCGTGGCGATCTGGTCGGCGACCGACACGCGCGCCGCCCGGGCGTTGCTCGACTCGGCGCCGAGGTCGATGAGCGCGGCACCCTGCGCGGCCTGGACGCGGCCCATGCGGACGGCGTCGGCGGGACCGGTGGCCACGCTCTCGCGGTAGGTCGAGTCGCGCGAGAGGTTGATGCAGCCCATGAGGGTCACCGGGCCGTCGCCGATCGACACCGGTCCGCGCGGTCCGTCGAGGACGACCGGCGTGACGGGGCTGTCCCACGACGCGCCGTGCTCGGCGTGCAGGGCAGCCAGATCCGCAAGGGTGATCACGCCTTCCAGCGTAGGCGGCAGGATGAAGGCCGTGAGCGACCCCCTCGCGCTGCAGCGCCTCGCCGACCTGTCCGACGACGAGCTCGCGGCGGCCTACACGCCGGAGCGCGAGCCGTGGCTGCGGGTCAACTTCGTCAGCACCGTCGACGGGGCGGCGACGGGGTCGGACGGGCTCAGCGGCACGATCAACAACGACGCCGACAAGAGGGTCTTCGACGCCCTCCGCCGGCGGGCGCACTGCCTGGTGGTCGGGGCGGGCACGATCCGCGAGGAGGAGTACGACGTCCCGCGGGTGCCGATCGTGGTGGTGAGCCGGTCCGCCGACGTCCCGCCCTCGCTGGCCGAGGCGCCGCCCGGACGGGTGCTGATGGCGACGGTCGCGACCTCCGACGGGCTGGCGGAGGCGCGCGAGACCCTGGGCGAGGACAACGTGCTCGTGCTCGGCGAGGAGCAGATCGACCTCGTCGCGCTCAAGGGCGCGCTGGCCGAGCGCGGTTGGACCGAGCAGCTGTGCGAGGGCGGGCCGTCGCTGTTCGCCGACATGCTGGCGGCGGGCGTGGTCGACGAGCTGTGCTGGACGATCGTGCCGAGGCTGACCGGCGGCGACGCCGTACGCATCGCCACGGGCGCCGAGGTCGACGTCGCGCTGCGTCCCGCCCTGCTGCTGGAGCAGGACGGGACGCTGCTGGGGCGCTGGCTGGTCGAGTGAGACCCAGCCGGGTCAGCCGAGCGCGTCGAGCAGCGCCTTGGAGAAGGCCGGGATGTCGTCGGGGTTCCGGCTGGTGATGAGGTTGCCGTCGACGACGACCTCCTCGTCGACCCACTCCCCGCCACCGTTGCGGATGTCGGTCTGCAGGCTCGGCCAGCTGGCGAGGCGCTTCCCCTTCACGCGGTCGGCCTCCACCAGGGTCCACGGGGCGTGGCAGATGGCGGCGACGGGCTTGCCCGAGTCGACGAAGTCCCGGATGAACGCGACCGCCTCCTGGTCCATGCGGAGGGCGTCCGGGTTGGCGACGCCACCGGGCAGGACGAGGGCGTCGTAGTCAGCCACGGCGACGTCGGAGACCCGCCGGTCGATCCGCTGGGTGCTGGACTTGTCGAGGTGCTCGAACAGCTGCACCTCGCCCTCGTCGGTGGAGAGCAGCTCGGCGGTGTGGCCGGCGTCGACGGCTGCCTGCCAGGGCTTGGTGAGCTCGACCTCCTCGACGCCTTCGGATGCGGTCAGGAATGCGATGCGCTTGGACATGCGTTCCACCGTCGCTCGCCCTCCGGAGGTCGACAACACTCCGAGGGGTGAGGTGGCTCAGCCGATGGCGCCGGAGTTGTCCTTGGCGAGCGAGCGTGAGATGACCATCCGCTGGATCTGGTTGGTGCCCTCGAAGATCTGCATGACCTTGGCCTCGCGCATGTAGCGCTCGACCGGGAAGTCGCGCGTGTAGCCGTAGCCGCCGAGCACCTGCACGGCGTCGGTGGTCACCTTCATGGCGTTGTCGGTGGCGACCAGCTTGGCGACCGACGCCTCGCGCGAGAAGGGCAGCCCGGCGTCGCGCAGCCGCGCGGCGTGGAGCATCGTGGCGCGGGCCGAGACGATGGCGGCCTCCATGTCGGCGAGCACGAAGGCCAGGCCCTGGTGGTCGATGATCCGGGTGCCGAAGGTCTCGCGCTCGCGGGCATAGGCGACGGCGGAGTCGAGCGCCCCCTGGGCGAGGCCCACCGCGACGGCAGCGATGCCGAGGCGGCCGGAGTCGAGCCCGGCGAGCGCGATCCGCAGCCCCTCGCCCTCGGCGCCCAGCCGGCGGGAGGCGTCGACGCGGACGTTGTCGAAGCGCATGGTCGCGGTGGCCGAGCCGGTGAGACCCATCTTCCGCTCCGGCGGGTCGGCGCTCAGGCCCTCGGCCGAGGCCGGGACGAGGAAGCAGGAAATCCCGTTGCGGTCGTCGGACGTGCGGGCCATCACCTTGTAGAAGTCGGCGTGGCCGCCGTGCGTCGTCCAGGCCTTGGCGCCGTTGAGGACGTACGAGTCACCGTCGCGGCGTGCCGTCGTACGCATCGCGGCGGGGTCGGAGCCGGCGTGCGCCTCGGAGAGGCAGTAGGCACCGAGCAGCTCGCCGCTGAGCATGTCGGGCAGCCACTCGGCGCGCTGCTCGTCGGTGCCGTAGTAGGCCAGGCCGAAGCAGGACAGCGCGTGGACGGAGACCCCGACGCCGACGGAGGACCACACGGCCCCGATCTCCTCGAGGACCTGGAGGTACACCTCGTAGGGCTGGTCGCCGCCGCCGTGCTCCTCGGGGTAGGGCAGCGACAGCAGCCCGGCCTGGCCGAGCATCCGGAAGACGTCGCGCGGGAACGTCTCGGTCGCCTCCGCCTCCGCCGACCGTGGAGCGAGCTCCTTGGTCGCGATCTCGCGGGTGAGTGCGAGCAGGTCGCGGGCCTCGTCGGTGGGCAGCTGGCGGCGAGCGGTCATGGAGCGGAGGCTACCCGCGACGGGGCGAAACCGACCGATCGGTCAGGTCTTCGGGTGACCCCACCGGTAGAGGGCGACCAGGCCGGGGAGGAACAGCGTCAGCATGACCAGTCCACCGATCCACGAGCCCGGTCCGTCGCCGAACAGCACGAGCGCGTTCCCACCAAGGATGAAGGGCGCCGTGAAGAGCCCCACCACCCAGAAGAGCACCCGGGCGAACGCGCGCGTCGGCGCGGCCCCGGTCGGGGCGAGCGGACGGTACGACGCCGTGGTGGGCGGCTCGAGCCCGACCATCACGTCCTCGAGGTCGCCGTAGGTGCGGGCGGCGAGTGCACGTGACGTGCGGTCGTCGAGCTCGGACGAGGTGAGGCGGCCCTCGCTGAAGGCCGCGGACAACCGGCGGCACACCTGGTCGCGCTCGGCGTCGGAGGCGAGCAGGCCGTCACGCTCGGCGTCGGCCCGCTCCTGGAGGTAGCGCCAGCGCAGGTAGGCCTCGTCGCCCGGTCCCGACGGGGCCTCGTGCGGCATGGTCATGGGCGACAGGGTACGGCGATGCCCGGGGCTCCGCGGTGGTGTTCGGAGGATCCGCGGGGAATGGCGCAGAGGCCCCCGCTGTTGTCGAACGTCGATGAGCATCCCCGCCCCGGCCACCCCCCGCACCGACGCCCCGGACGACTCCCGACGGGTCTCGATGCTGCTGGGTCTCCTCTTCGGCCTGGCCGGCATGGGCTCCTCCAGCGCCGCCGTCGCGCTCGCGTTGCTCGCCGAGGACCTCGGGGTGAGCGCGGGGATCGCCGCCTGGGCGATCAGCCTCTACGTCCTCATGCTCGCCGTCACCACGGCGCTCTACGGTCGGATCTCCGACCTCGTCGGTGTCCGCGCCCCGCTCCTCGCCGGCCTGGTGCTGATGTCCGTCGGCGCGCTCGTCGCCGCCCTCGCGCCCACCTTCGAGGTGCTGCTCGGAGCCCGCATGCTGCAGGGCGCCGGCGCTGCCGCCGTACCGACCCTGGGCGTCACCATCCTGTCCGCGAAGTACTCCGGGGAGGTCCGCGGCCTCGCCTTCGGTCGCCTCGCCGGCGTCGCTGCCGCCGTGAGCTGCCTCGGTCCGCTCATCGGCGGCGTGGTCGAGGCGGCGTGGGGCTGGCGCGCCGTCATGGCGCTGCCGATCCTGGGTGCCCTCGTCGTGCCGCTGCTGTGGCGCGCGCTGCCCACCGGCGGCAGCGGCGCCCGGCTGGACGTCGTCGGCGCGATCGTCGTCGCCCTCACCGCAGCCGGCATGGTGCTGCTCGTGCAGTCGCCGTCGGCGGGGCTGCTGGTGGCCGCCATCGGCGCGACCCTGCTGGTGCTCGGCGTGCCGGCGGTCCGCGCGAGCGTACGACGTCGCCCCGACGGCTTCCTGCCGGTCGAGGTGATCCGCAACGCGACCGTCGTGCGCAGCGCCATCGCCGCGTCAGCGGTGCCCGCGTCGTGGTTCGCGATGCTCATCGCGCTCCCGGCGGTGCTGCTCGGTGAGGGCTGGGAGGCGTGGCAGGTCGGGCTGGCCATGGTGCCGAGTGCCGCGGTCGCGCTCCTCGTGCCGCGGGTCACCGGACCGATGCTGACCCGCATCGGAGCGGGTCGCTCGCTGGCGATCGCCGGGCTCGTCGCCTCGGCGGCGCTGCTGGTCGCCACCCTCGGCGCGCTCTGGGTGAGCGCGCCCGTGCTGGTCGCCGGCATCATCCTGGTGACCTTCGCCTTCGGCCTCGGTCAACCGGCCCTCAGCGCCGTGGTCGGTGACGCCGTGCACGAGGACGTACGAGGTGTGGCGATGGGCGTCTCGACGCTGCTGTTCCTGATCGGTGGGAGCGTCGGCTCGGCCGTGGTGGCCGGCATCAGCGGACCACTGGGGATGCCCGCAGCGCTGCTCGTGCTCGCCGTGCTCCCGCTGCTGGGGCTCGTCGTGCTGGCACCGACGCTGCGTGCCGAGCCGGTCGAGACCTGAGCCCCAACCGCTACCAAAGAGGTATGGCGCCGGACTGACGGACCTACCTAGGCTGCGAGTCCGCCTTCGAAGGAGCTCGTGTGCCATCTCGCTCTCGCCGTCTTGCCGCTGGTCTTGCCCTCGTCCTGGGAGTGGGAGCCCTCAGCTCCATCGCCCCGGTCGCCGCCGCCCCTGACGACGAGGCGTTCGCACCGCTCCGAGGGTTCGAGCCCTCCGGCTCGAAGATCCGCGTGGAGCCCAAGGAGTACGCCGCCACCCGCGTCGACCTCGGCGCCCTGCGAGGCGAGCTGCCCCGGTCCGGCGACTCCGCCGTCATCGAGGTGCCCGCCCCGGACGGCACGCTGCAGGCCTTCCGCGTGCGGCCGACGCAGCGCATGGAGTCGGAGCTCGCCGCAGCCCACCCGGAGATCACCACCTGGTCGGGCGTCGGCGTCGACGACCCGCGTGCCTCCATCGCCCTCGACATCACGCAGATGGGCTTCCACGCCTTCGTGCGCACGCCCGGCGGACAGAGCGACTGGTACGTCGACCCCGCCTACAACCGTCCCGGCACCACCGCACACCTCAGCTACCGCTCCGCGGACCTGCCAGCGGCTGAGCAGCGGCGCGCTGAGAGCGAGGTGCAGGCGATCCGCGAGACCGTCGCAGCATCAGCAGCCGACCGCTCGACCGAGCCCGGGCAGGCCGTCCAGCGCCACTTCTACCGCCTGGCGCTGACCTCCGACCCGTCCTACGCCGCCTACTTCGGCACCGCCAACGTGCTGGCCGAGAAGGTGACCCTGATCAACCGGGTCAACCAGATCTACAACGACGACCTCGCCAGCGAGCTGCGGTTGGTCAACGACACCGAGAAGCTCAACCTCGACACGTACGCCGAGGCCACCGGCCCCGACGGCCCCTGCGGCAGCGCGCCGTGCTTCGAGCCGTTCGACGACAACGGCACGCCGGATGACGACACCGACGACTCGTACGGCGACATCAGCTACTGCGACGTCTCGACGCTGGGCAAGAACCGCACCGTCCTCGGCCAGCTGATCGGTGCGTCGAACTACGACGTAGGTCACATCGCCCTGGGCAACGACGGTGGCGGCATCGCCTACCTCGGTGTCGTCGGCGGTGACTACAAGGGAGGTGGTTGCACGGGCCTGCCCGAGCCGAAGGGTGACTTCTTCGCCATCGACTACGTCGCCCACGAGATCGGGCACCAGTTCGCCGGCAACCACACCTTCAACGGCGCCCTGGGTGCCTGCGGCGGCAACATCTCCGAGGCCTCGGTCGAGCCGGGTTCCGGCTCGTCTGTCATGGCCTACGCCGGCATCTGCCGGCAGGACAACCTGCAGCCGCACACCGACCCGTACTTCTCGTTCCGCACGCTCGACGAGGTCGACGCCTATCGCGCGGCCACCTATCCCAACATCGAGGTGCAGACCGTCTCGCTCAGTGACTTCGGCACCGGTGACACGCTCGTGCTGTCCTTCGACGGCGACACAGCGTCCATCCCCTTCGCCGACTACGACGCGGCGTCCGTCGAGGCGGCCGTCGAGGACATCACCGGCAGCAACGTCTCCATCGCTCAGTGGGGCTACGACGAGTTCAACTCCTACACGGTGAACTACGTGCCCCCGACGCAGCCGGACGAGACCGGTTTCCAGATCATCTTCAACGAGACCCCGACGGTGGTCGGCGCCACGGCCTCGGACGTCGACGTGACAGAGCTGGTGGCCGTCGACTCCTCGAGCACCGGTGTGACCGGCTTCACCGGCGAAACCGCCCAGGGTGGACCGGCCGCCAACGACGGAGTCGTGCTGCCCGACACCGGACCGGGCCAGGTCGCTGACAACGCGGCGCCCGTCGTGGACGCACCCGACCCCAAGACGATCCCGGTCCGCACGCCGTTCGCGCTGACCGGCTCGGCCACCGACCCGAACCGGGACGCCCTCGTCTACCTCTGGGAGCAGACCAACTTCGGCGACGAGGACGGCACCCGCCTCGCGGACAACACGAAGACCTACGGCCCGCTGTTCCGGGTGTTCGGCGACGACGCCGTGGTCAGCTACGAGGACTCGTTGAAGTCGCCCGCGCCCGGGATCAACATCGCTGACGGCGATCCCACCCGGGTCTTCCCCGACATGAAGCAGGTCCTGGCTCGCAACACCAACGCAGCCACCGGCACCTGCCCGACCCCACCGGTGACCGTGCCGCCGGAGCGGTTCCAGATGCCTGACGCGTTCCTCGACTGCTTCTCGGAGTTCCTCCCGACGGCGGACTACCTCGGCAGCTTCGAGGCCGACGACCGGGTCATGCGCTTCCGCCTCACCGCGCGCGACCTCTTCCCCAACGGCGGCGGCGTCGCCCACGACGAGGTCGCCCTCACCGTCGACCCGACCGCTGGACCGTTCCTGGTCACCTCGCAGGCCACGGGCGGAACCGTCGCCGGCGGCTCGTCCGTCCCGGTCACCTGGGCGGTCAACAACACGCAGCGACTGGCGGGCAACGTGAAGATCTCGCTGTCCACCGACGGCGGGACGACGTTCGGTACGGTCCTCGCGGCGAGCACCCCGAACGACGGCTCGCAGACGCTGGCCATGCCCAACGTCGACGCGAGCGACGTACGCATCAAGATCGAGGCGGTCGGCAACTACTTCTTCGCCGTCAACGACGCCTCGTTCGCGCTGAAGGCGACGCCCGCCCCGCAGACGACCATCACCTCCGGTCCGGCCAACGACTCGATCGTGCTGGAGCGCCGGCAGGCCTTCACGTACACCTCGTCGGTGCCCCCCGCCACGTTCGTGTGCACGGTCGACGAGGAAGCGGTGCCGTGCGCCGCGACCGGGCTGAAGAAGCGCTTCCGCGCAGGCACGCACATCTTCACCGTTGCTGCGGTGAACGCCGCCGGAGTCGCCGACCCGACGCCCGCGACCGTCTCGTTCACGGTGCCGCGCGACGAGAGCACCTTCGCGAGGGAGGGCACGTGGAACCGCAAGAAGGACAAGCGGGCCATGTTCGGCGACTACATCACGTCGCGGCGCAAGGGGTCCGAGCTCGTCACCCGCGTGCCGGCCACTGAGCGCATCGTGCTCGTCATCGGCAAGGTGCCGAACGGCGGCACGGCGCGGGTGTTCCTCGGCAAGCGCAAGCTGGGCGTCGTGAAGTTCGCCGGGAAGCAGAAGTTCAGCAAGCTGCGCACCTTCGAGCTGCCCCGTGCCCGCAAGGGCAAGCTGCGCGTCGTCGTGGCGCAGAACAAGCCGGTCCGGATCGAGGGCGTCGCGGTCGTCACCGAGCGCGCCACGAACTGACCGACCGGAGCAGGACGCCGGGTCAGCCCTGCGCCGAGCGAGACCGCTCGGCCAGGGCGACCGCGGCACGCTGCACGACGGGCAGCTCCTCGGGGTCGCGCGCGGCCTCGTGGGGCACGGCCCCGCCGAGCAGGGCCGCCGGAGTGGTGAGCCAGATCCAGGCCCGCCACGGGTCGACCGAGACGAGGAGCGGCTCGAGGACGGTCAGGAGCTCGGTGCGCACCTCTCCGGCCTCGTCGAGCTGGAAGGACGGCACCAGCACCGCGCCCTCGTGCCCGACGACCAGGAGGGTACGGCGCTCGGCCGCCTTGTGGACGGCGAAGCGCGCGGCGTTGGTCGAGACACCGCGCAGCCGAGCGACGCCGGCGTAGTCGAGCCAGCCGCCGTCGAGGAGCTGTTGCCGCAGCCCCGTCTCCCGGCGGAGCCGGACGAGCGCGACGGGCACGGCATGGGCCGGTTCCTCGCCCTGCGAACGCAGCAACCGGTCGAGCTCGGCCAGCCGCTCGGCACCGAGCGGCTCCCCGGTCGCGGGCTCGGTCCACCGCACCACGTCGCCGTCGCGTTCGTACGTCGGCAACCCGGCCGCGGCGAGCTGGTCGGCGAGCCCGAGGCCCTCCAACCAGTCCGCCAGCTCCTCGGCAAGGTCAGGCACGCCGTCGGACATGCTGGACCTACTTGTTGGCCTTGCGGGCCCGGGAGGCGGTCTTGGCGCGGGCGTTGGCGTCGAGCACGACCTTGCGGATGCGCACCATCTCGGGCGTGACCTCGACGCACTCGTCCTCGCGGCAGAACTCCAGGCACTGCTCGAGCGAGAGCCGCTTCGGCGGGATGAGCTTCTCGAAGTTGTCGGAGGTGGCGGACCGGATGTTGGTCTGCTGCTTCTCCTTGGTGATGTTGACGTCCATGTCGTCCGCGCGGGAGTTCTCGCCGACGATCATGCCCTCGTAGACCTCGGTGGTGGGCTCCACGAAGAGCACGCCGCGCTCCTGCAGCGACGTCATGGCGTACGCCGTCGCCGCACCGGAGCGGTCGGCCACCAGCGAGCCGTTGTTGCGCGAGCGGATCTCGCCGGCCCACGGGTGGTAGCCCTCGGAGATGTGGTGGGCGATGCCGGTGCCGCGGGTCTCGGTGAGGAACTCCGTGCGGAAGCCGATCAGGCCGCGCGAGGGAACGACGAAGTCCATGCGGACCCAGCCGGTGCCGTGGTTGGTCATGCCCTCCATGCGGCCCTTGCGGGTCGCGAGGAGCTCGGTGATGGTGCCGAGGTACTCCTCCGGGGCGTCGATGGTGAGCCGCTCGAAGGGCTCGTGCACCTTGCCGTCGACCTCCCGGGTGACGACCTGCGGCTTGCCGACGGTGAGCTCGAAGCCCTCGCGACGCATCTGCTCGACGAGGATCGCCAGCGCCAGCTCGCCGCGGCCCTGGACCTCCCAGGCGTCGGGGCGCTCGGTCGGCAGGACGCGCAGCGACACGTTGCCGATGAGCTCGGAGTCGAGGCGGTCCTTGACCAGGCGGACGGTGACCTTGGCGCCCTTGACCTTGCCGACCATGGGCGAGGTGTTGGTGCCGATGGTCATCGAGATGGCCGGGTCGTCGACGTGGATCAACGGCAGCGCGACCGGGTTCTCCGCGTCGGCGAGGGTCTCGCCGATGGTGATCTCCGGGATGCCCGCGATGGCGACGATGTCGCCGGGACCGGCGGACTCGCCGGGCTTGCGCTCGAGGCCCTCGGTGACGAGGAGCTCGGTGATGCGGACGTTCTTGACCTCGCCGTCACGACGCATCCAGGCCACGGTCTGGCCCTTCCTCAGGGTGCCCTGGTGGACGCGGAGGAGCGCGAGCCGGCCGAGGAACGGCGACGAGTCGAGGTTGGTCACGTGGGCCTGGAGCGGCGCGCCCTCGTCGTACTGCGGGGCCGGGATCGTCTCGAGGATCGTCTTGAAGAGCGGCTCGAGGTCGGTGCCCTCGGGCATGGAGCCGTTCTCCGGCTGCTCGAGCGAGGCGATGCCGGCCTTGCCCGAGGCGTAGACGACCGGGAAGTCGAGCGCGTCCTGGCTGTGGGACTCGTCGAGCAGGTCCATGAACAGCTCGTACGACTCGTCGACGACCTCGGTGATCCGGGCGTCGCTGCGGTCGGTCTTGTTGACGACCAGGATCACCGGCATGTCGGCGTTGAGCGCCTTGCGGAGCACGAAGCGGGTCTGGGGGAGCGGGCCCTCGGAGGCGTCGACGAGCAGCACGATGCCGTCGACCATCGACAGGCCGCGCTCGACCTCGCCACCGAAGTCGGCGTGGCCGGGGGTGTCGATGATGTTGATGACCATCGGCTGGCCGCCGCCGGCGGGACCCGCGTAGTGGACCGCGGTGTTCTTCGCGAGGATCGTGATGCCCTTCTCGCGCTCGAGGTCGCCGGAGTCCATGACACGGTCGGCGACGCTCTCGGCCTGGTGCGCGGTGAAGGCGCCGGCCTGGCGGAGCATCGCGTCGACCAGCGTGGTCTTGCCGTGGTCGACGTGCGCGACGATCGCGACGTTGCGCAGGTCGGAGCGGGACTGGGTGGGCATGCAGGGGCCTTCCGGGCGGAGATCGGGTGGCGACGGTGGCCGAGGGGCCGCACGCACGAGGGCGTAGATCGCTGGTCAAGGTTACCGGCGCCACGGGCGAGGCACTCAATCCAGAGGTGGGCGCCACGGCGCGGAGACAGTTCGCGCACGGGACGGCAACCGCACGTCAAAAGCGGCTCGATGCCACGACGGCCCTCCCTAGCGTCGGTCGCACAGACCGGGAGGGGCCGTGTGGGGATGCGGCCCAGCCCGGTGTCGCACTGTCATCCGGGAGGGATGATCTGCATGACCCTCACGTCTTCACGACCTGCCACACCCGACTCGTACGTCCCGAGCCGCCGCACGGTGCTCCGCGCCGCCGCCTGGACCGCACCCGCGGTCTCCGTCGCCGTGGCCGTCCCGGCGTACGCCGCGTGCTCGCCGGCCAGCACCAAGCCCTCGTCCTACGCACTCAGCTGGGGGTCCGGGGTCTACACGCGGGCCAGCGCCGCCTCCGGCACGGCAGTCGTCCCGGGCGCCGCGGTCGGTGCGCAGCCGGTCAGCGTGGTCGTCACCAGCAGCGTCAGCAGCAGCCGCGTCAACAGGACCGCCCAGAACTTGCTGGCGTCCTCGCAGGGCCTCGAGCTCCACCACGCAAGCCCCATCGTGGCGGGACGGGACCACCGGCAGACGGTGACCTTCACCTTCTCCCGCAGCGTCTCTGGTCTGACGTTCTCCATCAAGGACGTCGACAGCAGCCAAGGTGGGTGGTGGGACCGTGTCGAGCTCACCGGTGCACGGAAGTTTGAGGTGGCGCCGCGAGGCCGACGGAACACCCACATCCTCGGATCGGGCGTCCAGGGTGCTCCTTGGTACTACTACGACAGCGACACTGTCCTTCCGAACAGTGGTGACAGCCGCGGGACCGTGACCGTGACGTACACCGAGCCGGTGAGCTCGATCTCCCTCGTCTACTGGACCTCGGTCGGTGGCAGCAACCAACGGATCTGGTTGAGCGACTTCTCGTTCACCGCCTCGTCCTGCGCCTGACCTGCGTCCCTTCCCGCTGTCGGCGGCGGGGAGTAGACAAGTGGCATGACGACTCCTCGGGCGACCCGCTGCACCTTCATCCCACCGTGGCTCGTGGAGCGGGTCGACGGCCCCGAGCGGGCCGCGCGCGACGATGAGCTCCGTCGCGAGCGCGCCCTCCGGGGACGCGCCCCTCGGCCGGCGCCCCCGCCGGCCGAGGGAGTGGTCGCCGCGCCGGACTGGACTGTGCACGACGCGGAGTCGCGCACCACGCTGCCCGGCACCCCGGCCCGCAGCGCCGGGGAGCCCGAGACCGGCGACGTGGCGGTGGACGAGGCCGCGACCGGCATCGAGGCGACCCTGCAGATGTTCCTCGACGACCTCGGACGCGACTCCCACGACGGTGAAGGCGCCCCGGTCAGCCTGACCGTCCACTACGGCTCGCGCTACAACAACGCGTTCTGGGACGGCACCCAGCTCGTCTTCGGTGACGGCGACGGCCGCGTCTTCGAGCGGTTCACCAAGCCCGTCGACGTCCTGGCCCACGAGTTCTCCCACGCGGTCATCGAGCACACGGCCGACCTCGTCTACCGGGGCCAGCCCGGTGCACTCAACGAGTCGGTCGCCGACGCGTTCGCCTCCTGCCTCAAGCAGCGGCTCCTCGGCCAGGACGCAGGGGAGGGCGACTGGCTGATCGGGGAGGGCATCTTCACGGCGTCCGTCCAGGCACGAGCCCTGCGCGACATGGCCGCGCCCGGCACCGCCTACGACGACCCCGAGGTCGGCGCGGACCCGCAGGTCGGCCACATGGACGACTACGTCGAGACCACGGCCGACAACGGCGGCGTCCACCTCAACTCCGGCATCCCCAACAAGGCGTTCCAGCTCGCGGCGGTCGCGATCGGTGGCACGTCGATCTCCGGTGCCGGCCGGATCTGGTACGACGCCCTGGTGGGCGGCGACGTGCCCTCGGGCGCCAGCTTCGCCACCTTCGCGGCGGCGACCGTCGCAGCCGCCGGCGACCACGCCGACGCCGTCCGGGACGCGTGGGCCCAGGTCGGTGTCGAGGTCGACGCCGCAGCCGGGGAGACCGACCAGCAGTCGCCCCAGGTGCCCCAGCCCCCGTCGCCGCAGCCGGGCGGCCGGGTGCGCGTCGAGCGCAGCGGCGGCTTCGCCGGCCGCACCGAGACCGCCGAGGTCGACCTCGGCCAGGTCGACGACCCCGACCTCGGGCGGCTGGTGACCGAGGCGGTGCTGGCGTCCGCGGGCTCGGACGGACCGCCCCGGCCCGACATGTTCGTCTACACCTTCACCGTCGACGACGGTGACCCGGTGCGGGTGCCCGAGCACCTGCTGACGGCCAGTCAGGCCGAGCTGGCGCAGCGGATCCTGCGCCCCGACCCGACGACCGGCTCGACCTCCGGTTGGGACGCCTGACCGTGGAGGTCACGGTCGTCGAGGGCGACATCACCACGCAGGACGTCGACGCCGTCGTCAATGCCGCCAACCGCCGGATGCGCGGCGGGGGCGGGGTCGACGGCGCCATCCACGCGGCCGGTGGTCCCGAGGTCCTCGAGGACTGCCGACGACGCTTCCCCGACGGGCTCGCCACCGGTGCCGCCGGGTGGACCACCGCCGGCCGGCTGCCGGCCCGGTGGGTGATCCACGTGGTCGGTCCCAACTGGACCGCCGGCGAGCGCGACCGGTCGCTGTTGGAGTCGTGCTACTCAGGAGCGCTCGCGGTGGCCGACGAGCTGGGCGCGCGGACGGTGGCGTTCCCGCTGGTGAGCGCAGGCATCTACGGGTGGCCGAAGGACGACGCGATCGCAGCGGCGATCGACACGTTGCGCTCGACATCGACGTCGGTGGAGGAGGCGCGCCTGGTGGCGTTCGGCCGGCACGCCTTCGACGAGATCGCGGCCGCACTGTCGAGCGGACCTCCCTCAGGGTGACGGCGGAGGGCGGGACCGTTCGCTAGGTTCGCCGCATGCCGCGACTGAGGCGTACGTTCCCCGACCAGCCCGGCTGGACCCGCCGCCGGTCCGGCAAGGGCTTCGTCTACCTCGACGAGCACGGCAACCGCCTCGACGCCGAGCAGGTGCAGCGCTGCAAGGACCTGGTAATCCCACCGGCGTGGAAGGACGTGTGGATCACGCCCCACCCGAACGGCCACCTGCAGGCGGTCGGCACCGACGACGCCGGTCGCCGTCAGTACCTCTACCACCCGCAGTGGCGCGCCAGTCGCGACGCGGCCAAGTTCGACCGGATCCTCGGCTTCGGCAAGGCGCTGTCCAAGGCCCGCGAACGGGTGCTGACCGACATCGGTGCCGAGGGGATGTCGCAGGAGCGCGCGTGCGCCGTCGCCGTACGCCTGCTCGACCTGGGCTACTTCCGCATCGGCAACGACGTCTACACCGACACCAACGGCTCCTTCGGCCTCACCACGCTGCTGCGCGAGCACGTGTCGCGACGCGGCTCGGCGCTGCGCTTCCGCTTCGTGGGGAAGTCCGGCATCGAGCACGACATCGACATCGACGACAAGGCGGCGATCGAGGCACTCGACGTGATGCGTCGCCGGCGCGGTGGTGGCGATCGGCTGCTGGCGTGGAAGGACGGTCGCACCTGGCGCGACCTCTCGTCCTCCGACGTCAACGACTACATCCGCGGGTGCTTCGGCATCGACGCGACGGCTAAGGACTTCCGCACCTGGCACGCCACGGTCATCGCCGCCGCCGCGCTCGCCGACACCGACGAGCCCGGACAGACCAAGGCCTCCCGCAAGCGCGCGGTGTCCGCGGCGATGAAGGAGGTCTCGGAGTTCCTCGGCAACACCCCGACCCTGGCGCGCACGTCGTACGTCGACCCCCGGGTCGTCGAGGCCTACGAGCGGGGCCGGACAGTCAAGGTCCGCGGCTCCTACGAGACCGACGACGCGCGGCAGGCGGCGCTCGAGCGCGCCGTGCTCAAGCTGCTGGCAGCCTGAGCACGGCGCAGGTCTCGTGACGGGCGCAGGGCGCCCTCCTCGACCGGCGGACGGGCGCCTGAGCGCCCTTCTCAGCTGTTGGCGACGACGTGGTCGATCGCGGCGGTGAGCGTCTCGACGTCGGCCGGGTCGATCGCGGGGTACATCGCGATCCGCAGCTGGTTGCGGCCGAGCTTGCGGTAGGGCTCGGTGTCGACGATGCCGTTGGCTCTCAGCGTGGCGGCGATCGCGGCGGCGTCGATCGAGTCGTCGAAGTCGATGGTGCCGATCACCAGCGACCGGTCGGCCGGCTCGGTGACGTACGGCGTCGTGTAGGAGGTGCGCTCCGCCCAGCCGTAGAGCGCGTCCGAGCTGGCGGTCGTGCGCTCGACCATGCCCTTGAGCCCGCCCTGGCTGTTCATCCAGTCGAGCTGCTCGGCCATCAGGAAGAGCGTGGCCACCGCTGGGGTGTTGTAGGTCTGGTTCTTCGACGAGTTGTCGATCGCGGTCGGCAGGTCGAAGAAGGGCGGCACGTAGCGGTCGCTCGCCGCGATCTCCTCGGCGCGGGCCAGCGCCCGCGGCGACATCAGGGCGATCCAGAGGCCACCGTCGGAGGCGAAGCACTTCTGCGGGGCGAAGTAGTAGGCGTCGACCTGGTCGAGGTCGACGGGCAGGCCGCCGGCGCCGGAGGTGGCGTCGACCATCACCAGCGCGTCGTCGGCCACGCCGGCCGGGCGGAGCACCGGCGCCATCACCGCGGTCGAGGTCTCGTTGTGGGCCCACGCATAGGCGTCGACGCCGTCCTCGGCGACCGCGTCGGGACGCGAGCCCGGCTCGCTGCTGAGGACCGTCGGGTCCGTGAGCCACGGCGCCTTCTTGGCAGACGTGGCGAACTTGGAGGAGAACTCACCGAACGCCAGGTGCTGGCTCTTCTCGCGGATGAGGCCGAAGCAGGCGATGTCCCAGAAGGCGGTCGCGCCACCGTTGCCGAGCACGACCTCGTAGCCCTCGGGCAGGTCGAACAGCGCCGCGAGACCCTCCCGGACCCGGCCGACCGTCTTCCTCACCGGGGCCTGCCGGTGGGACGTGCCCATCAGCGTCGAGCCGGTCGCAGCGAGCGCGTCGAGGTGGCTGGT
Source organism: Nocardioides sp. GCM10028917 (assembly GCF_042666175.1). NCBI lineage: Bacteria > Bacillati > Actinomycetota > Actinomycetes > Propionibacteriales > Nocardioidaceae > Nocardioides > Nocardioides sp. GCM10028917. The sequence continues at coordinate 258,324 of NZ_JBHTFL010000007.1, read as the reverse complement.
CTGGATCTTGGACGGTCCGGCGCCGAAGCGGCCGTCGGCGGGGAGGAGGTCCGCGGGGATCTTCAGCGTGTGATCGGTCTGGGCGTCGGTCATCGAATGGCCTCACGTGGGGTGCGGAACGGTCGGTCCTGACGACGCTGTCAGCGGGTCCTATCCTGTCACCTGCTCGACCGCATCTCACATCGGGGGATTCCACGCGTGCCTGACCGACCGACCGTCACTGCACTGCGCATCGCGCGACTCCCGATCACGCACCCCGACTCCCAGCTGCTGGTCGAGGCCGTGCAGGAGGAGTACGTCGCCCGCTACGGCGGCCGCGACGAGTCGCCGGTCGACCCGCGCGACTTCGAGGACCCGCTCGGGCAGTTCTTCGTCGGCTACCTCGACGGCGTCCCGGTCGCGACCGGCGCCTGGCGACGGTCGTCGGTCACCGCTCTCGGCGCCGACGTCACTGCGGAGGTCAAGCGGATGTACGTCGTCCCGGCGGCGCAGCGCCGCGGGGTCGCGCGGCGGATGCTGGCCCACCTCGAGGCGACGGCGGCGGACGCCGGGATCCAGGCGCTCGTCCTGGAGACCGGGATGAAGCAGCCGGAGGCCATCGAGCTCTACCTGTCGTCCGGCTACGAGCCGATCCCCGGCTTCGGCTACTACTGCGGCTCCGAGCTGAGCCGCTGCTTCGGCCGCCGGATCTGATCCCCGACGTAGCCTTGCCCGCGTGACCCGCGGACTGATGCTGAACGACGCCGACTGCGGCTTCTGCATGCGCACCGGCCGCCTGGTGCCGAGGCTCGGGGTCGACGTCGACCGCTCGACCGTCCAGGCCGCCGACCTCGAGGCGTTGGGCGTCGACCCGGTGCGCGCGGTGGTCGAGATGCCGTACGTCCACCCGGACGGCCGGGTCGACTACGGCCACCGCGCCTTCGCCTCGATCCTCCGGACGGGGCCGGTGCCCTGGCGCGTCGTGGGACGGCTGATCGAGTCCCGTCCGATCGACCCGATCGCCCGCCGTGCGTACGCCTGGGTGGCCGCCAACCGGCACCGCCTGCCCGGGGGGACGGCCGCCTGCGAACTACAGCGTTGATGTTCTGACGATCCCCGGACGGTGGCTCGTGGGGCCGCTTACGGTCCCTGTGCCACACGTGATCACAGGGGAAGGTGGGACGACTCGATGCGAGCGTCACTGCGCGCTGCCGCGCTCGTCGGGGGGATCTGCACCCTGCTCCTGGGGCTGCTCGCCGGCAGCCTCACCGCGGCCTCGGCCGACGCCGCCAGCAGTCGCCGCGGGACCGTCACGGCATCGGCGCCGTTCCTCATGCCGATGGAGCCGTACGCCGGCTACCAGCCGCAGACGTCCTGCCGGCGCACGCCGAAGCCGGGCGTGCTGATGCTGGCCGACTGGCTCGTCGCACGCGGGGGCGGCTACGGCCCGATCAGCCGGACGTGCGCCGGCTCGACCCGCAGCGAGCACAAGGAGTCCCGGGCCTTCGACTGGCTCCTCGACGCGACCGACCCCACCGAAGCGGCGCTCGCCGCCGCCCTGCTCGACGAGGTCCTCGCGCCCGACGACACCGGCCAGCCGCACGCGCTCGCGCGCCGAATGGGGATCATGTACATCATCTGGGACGACACGATGTACGCCTCCTACGACGGGTTCGTGCCCAAGCGCTACCTGAGCTCGGGCTGCCGCTCGCGGCGCACCTGCTCACCGACCCTGCGGCACCGTGACCACCTGCACGTCTCGCTGACGCGCCAGGGCGCGAAGGGCACGACGTCCTGGTACTACGCGCAGGTGCCGCCGCCCGCCTGACCGCGACCCCCCCGCTGGATCACTTCCCCCAGCCCGCGTCCCATCCCTCAACCTCGTCGGCCGGGCGCGTGCTCGGACCCGCGTAGACCGCGGACGGACGGATCAGGCGACCCGTGGTCTTCTGCTCGAGGATGTGCGCCGACCACCCGCCGGTGCGGGCGCAGGTGAACATCGAGGTGAACATGTGCGCCGGCACCTCGGCGAAGTCGAGGACGATGGCCGCCCAGAACTCGACGTTGGTCTCGAGGACCCGGTCGGGACGGCGCGCGCGCAGCTCCTCCAGCGCTGCCTTCTCCAGCGCCTCGGCGACCTCGTAGCGCGGGGCGTCGAGCTCGCGGGCGGTGCGCCGCAGCACGCGCGCCCGTGGGTCCTCGGCGCGGTAGACGCGGTGGCCGAAGCCCATCAGCCGCTCGCCGTTGTCGAGCAGCTCCTTGACGTACGACGACGCGTCGCCGTCGCGCTTCTCGACCTCCTCGATCATCCCGAGCACCCGCGACGGCGCGCCGCCGTGGAGGGGGCCCGACATCGCGCCGATGGCCCCGGAGAACGCCGCCGCCACGTCGGCGCCGGTGGAGGTGATGACGCGGGCGGTGAAGGTGGAGGCGTTCATGCCGTGCTCGGCCGCGGACGACCAGGCGTCGATCGCGTGGGCGTGCTGGGGGTCCGCCTCGCCGCGCCACCGGATCAGGAAGCGCTCGGCGAGGGTCCGGCCCTGGTCGACCTCGGCCTGGGTGACGACCGGCCTGCCGAGGCCACGCGCCGACTGGGCGGCGTACGACAGCACCATGACGGCGACGCGCGACAGGTCGAGGCGCGCCTGCTCGTCGGAGATGTCGTAGGTCTGGCCCATGCCGAGCATCGGCGCGAGCATCGCCACCGCGGCCTGCACGTCGGCCCGGACGTCGCCGGTGTGGATCGAGATGTTGTACGGCTCGGCCGGCGGCAGGCCGGGCGTGTAGGAGCCGTCGACGAGCAGGCCCCAGACGTTCTCGAACGGGACGCGGCCGACCAGCTCCTCGATGTCGACGCCGCGGTAGCGGAGGGCCGAGCCCTCCTTGTCGGGCTCGGCGATCTGCGTCTCGAACGCGACGACACCTTCGAGGCCGTGCTGGATCTCGGTCATGGCGGTCATTGTGCACCCGGTGCTCGTTCCTCGCGCCCCACTAGGGTCGTGACATGGACCTGTCCGGACTGCGCGAGGAGTACGGCCGCGGCGGGTTGGACCTGCCCGACCTGGCCGCCGAGCCGATCGAGATGTTCGAGCGTTGGCTCCGCCAGGCCGTCGAGGCCGGGGTGCACGAGCCCAACGCGATGGTGCTCTCCACGGCGACGCCCGAGGGTGGGCCGTCGAGCCGGATGGTGCTGCTCAAGGGTGTCGGTCCCGACGGCTTCGTCTTCTACACCAACCGCGCGTCCCGCAAGGGCGCGGAGCTGGCCGCCGACCCGCGGTGCGCGCTGCTGTTCCCGTGGCACCCGCTCGAGCGGCAGGTCCGCGTCGAGGGCGCCGCATCGGTGATCCCGGACGACGAGGTCGAGGCCTACTTCCGCTCCCGCCCCCGTGGCGCCCAGCTGGGGGCGTGGGCCTCGGACCAGTCGCGTCCCGTCGCCTCGCGCGCCGCGCTGGCGGCGTCGTACGCCCGGGTGCAGGAGCGCTTCGGCGACGACGGTCCGGTGCCGGTGCCGCCGGAGTGGGGCGGCTACCGGGTGCGGCCGGAGGTCGTGGAGTTCTGGCAGGGACGTCCGAGCCGGATGCACGACCGCCTGGTCTACCGGCGCGGCGAGGACGGCTGGACCACGGAGCGTCTCGCCCCCTGAGCACGACGAGCCGGGGCAGCGCGACCAAGCGCGGCAAATCTCGGCGAATTCTCGCGTGTGGACGGCGGCTCGTGGGTCTAGGTTCGGATCCATGCATGGTGCGTCGAGCAGGTTGCAGGTGCGACTGGCCGCGGACGCAGCCAGCGTCCCCGCCGCGCGCCGCTTCGTGGCGGACGGCCTGACCGCCTGGGGCGAGGGTGGGCTGGTCGACACCGGCGAGCTCGTGGCCAGCGAGCTGTCGAGCAACGCGGCGCTCCACGCCAGCGCGGAGTTCATGCACGTGACGCTCGAGCGGACCGCCGACGCCGCCGCCGGCGTACGCGTCGCCGTCGAGGACGACGGACCCGTGGGGGTCGAGGCCGTGCTTGCGCGGACACTCGGCAGCGACGGCCTCTCCTGGGACGAGCTCGACGCCACGGGCCGCGGGCTGACCATCGTCGCCATGCTGGCCGGACGCTGGGGCGTCGACCAGACCGCTCGTGGCAAACGGGTGTGGGCCGACCTCCTGAACGGCGGAGCGGCGCACGCCGCTCTCGACCCGGAGCGCGCCGCGCCGGACGTCGGACCCCCGGACGGCGACCTGCCGCCGGGCTGGGCGCTCGTCCGCCTGGTGCAGTGCCCGGTCGCGCTGAGCCTTCGGCAGGACAGCCACCTCGACGAGCTGATCCGCGAGCTGCAGCTGCTGGCGGTCGACGAGCACAACAGCGAGTCGGCCGCCATCGCCGAGGAGATCCGGGGACTCCTGGTCTCGCCCACGCACGCCCGGCTCACCGGTCGCCGGGCCGCCGAGCAGGCACGGGAGGAGCACCTCGAGCACGTCGACGTCGAGATGGCCATGCCGCGCGAGTTCGGCGTGCTGGTCGAGCAGCTGCAACGGGCCGTCGCCCGGGCCGACCGGCTGTGCGAGGAGGGGCGGTTGCTGACGTTGGCGTCCCCGGCCGAGCTGCGGGCGCTGCGGGCCTGGATGACCCACGAGGTGGTCGGGCAGACGAGCAGGGGAGCGGCGCCGGTGTCCTGGCCGGAGTGGCTGGCCGCCACCCCGGCGGCCTGAGGGTCGATCAGGCGGCGCGCCGGCGCGGCAGGCCCAGGGCGAGCGCAGCGACCACCACACCGGCTCCGGCCGCTGCGAGCCAGGTGGGCAGGGCGGTGGGGATGCCGAGGAACGTCGTGATCCCGAGGATGCGCGCCATGCCCCACGGGAGCAGTGCGAGCTGGTCGTTCCAGACGGTCAGCGCATCCTCGAGGCCGACCGCTGCGAGCAGGGCGCCCAGCGCGAGCATCACGCCCCCGACGGTGCCGGCCGCCGCCGCCGCGGCCCGCCGGCTGACGGACCGAGCGGCCAGCGACCACACCAGGGCCGTGAGGACCCAGCCGGCCAGGACGACCGCCACCACGACGTACGCCGCCCGCACGAGCGGCTCGGTCCAGAAGACGAACCAGTAGCCACCCGGACCCCGCCAGGCCAGGACCGCGAGCAGCAGCAGCGAGCGGAGGACCACCGCGCCGCCGACCGCGGTCGCGACGTGCCACGAGCGGGTGCGCCACGTCGCGACGGCGACGACCGAGCCGAGCACGCCCCACCCGAGGCCGACGGCGAGCAGGTGGCTCGGTGCCAGGAACCAGGTGAGCACCAGGCGGCTCCACGCCACGGCGGCCACCGGCAGCGCCACCACCAGCCATCGCGACACCGGGCCGGGGTCGCGCCACGGCGTGAGCGCGGTGCGGACGAGGGTGCGGCCCGTGCGGGTCAGGCCGAGCCCGAGCAGGAGCGCCACCAGGCCGCCGCGGGCGAGCCACGCCATCGGGAGGTCGCGGGCCGCGCGCTCCTCGCCGATCCGGGCGGCGGTGAGGTTGTAGGCCGGCAGGGCCAGGTCGTCGCCGTACGTCTCCTCGTGCCGCACCGCGGCGGCGTCGAACCTCTGACGGGCGGACTCCCAGACGTGGCGGCCCTCGCCGGTGTCGAGCCACTGCGCGTGGCGCAGCACCATCTCGCGGTAGGCGCCGAGCAGGGCGTGCAGGTCGACCTGGTAGTCGAGCGAGGCGAGCAGCTGCTCGCGCAGCGCCGGGTCGCGGTAGGTCGCCTCGTCGGTGCCCGCGACGAGGTCGCGCATGGTCGTGGCGACGTCGATCGCGTGCTGCCCGTCGTCGATCGCCTCCGTCACCCCGCCCGGCCCGGAGTCGCGCGTGACGGCGTAGAGGACGTCGAGGACCGCGCTGTCGCCGGTGAGGATGTCCCACTCGAACAGCAGCATCTGCGGCGGGGGCTCGAGGCCGAGGGCGAAGGCGCGCACCTCGGCGAACTGCGGGACGTACTGCCCATGGGTGACGGCCTCACGCGAGAGAGCGAGGGCCTGGGTGACCTTCGCGACCGTGTCGGGGTCGGTGGAGAGCCAGCGCCGCACCCAGTCGGCGGTGAGCTCGGCGGGGTCGGCGTCCGGGTCGCGCGCCAGTCGACCGGCGACCTCGGTGTTGAGGTCGTAGAGCTGCCAGAAGCCGGTGATCAGCAGCAGTGATCTCGGCCCGGCGCGCCACGGACCGCCGTCCTGGGTCCACGTCCAGACCCCCTCGACGTGCGGGTTCGCGGCGAGGAAGCGGCGCAGCGCGAGCTGGTGGAGCACGCCGAGGTCGTTGGGGACCGTTCCGAACGACTCGAACTCGCGCCGGCTCTGCAGCTCGACGATGCGTCGTTGGCTGCCCTGCTCGAGCGTCTCGTTGAGCGGGAGCCACGAGTAGAAGTCGCCCAGGCTGTACTTCGTCGACACCACGAGGCGCGGGGAGTCGACGCCCGCGAGCACCTCGTCGTACGACTCGGGGTTGGTGTGCATGTCGCCCACCGCACCCACGCCGACGCTCCACGTCCGGAACACGACGTCCTTGTCGGCGCGCTCCGCCTGGCCGGTGAAGGCGTCGAGCATCGCCCGGACGGCGGGCGCCGTGGTCACCGTGATCTCGGAGAAGTAGTCGATGCCCGGAGTGTTGTAGATCGACCCGCCCTCGCCGATGCGCAGCACGACCCCGGACAGCTGCGGGAGCTCGGCGTAGAGCTCGTCGAGCGCGGCCTCGTAGACGCCCCAGAGCCCGGGGTCGGTCGGGTCGAGGTCGAACCGCTCGGTGAGGTGGCGCTCCAGCGGCGTGCTGAGCACGAGCATGTCGGTGCGGAGGTAGACGTCGAGGCCCAGCTCGTCGAGCTCGGCCCACAGCGGGCCGAACGCGTCCCGCACCGCCTCCGCCCGGGCGACGTACTCCGGGTCGTCGGCGTAGACCTCCGGCACCTCGGCGAAGGTGACGTACTCCAGGAAGCCGGGCACGGTCACGGCGTTGTAGCCCTGCGCGAGCACGTGCTCGGCGAAGTCGTGGAGGTCCTCGCGGGCATCGCCGAGGGCCGCCTCGTCGATCCACGGCGCATCGGGCAGCAGGACGTCCTCGAACGCGCGCGAGTAGTGGGAGTAGTCGGTGCCGCCGCGCCACTGCCCGGGGTCGGGGTCGACCCCCGCCGCGCCGAGGTCGACCATCCGGAACGGCAGCCGGGAGGTGACGGTCCCGCCGAGCCGCTCGGTGAGCGGACGGTGCGCCCACGCGGCCTCGGCGAGGTCGTAGACGCCCCGGACCGCCCCGGTCTCGGACGCCGCCCGGATCCGCAGCCGGTCGGCGGTGCCCGTCAGGCGGTACGAGTCGTCGTCGGGGTCACCCTCGCCGAAGCCGACCCGCAGGGTCGCCGTCCCCTCGCCGTCGGCGGTCGCGTCGCGCAGCTCGGCCCGCGCGGCGTCCAGGCGTACGCCGTCGGGTGCCGTGACGCGGACGCGCGGAGGAACGACGGGCTCCCTCGGCGGTGCCGCGCGCAGCGCCTCCACCGGCACGTCCTTGGGCTCGACCCGGATCCCCAGCGCGCTCGAGATGCCGTACGCCGTCGCCGCGCCGAGCGCTCCGAGCACGAGGACGGTGAGGACGACCTGGACCGCCCGCTTCATCACGAGCGCACTCTAGTGAGGGTCGTGCCCGCGTGGGCGGAGAAACCGACTTGGTGAGTGAGTGCTCACTCATTACGATGGAGGGCGTGCCACCTCGCGCCAAGCCCCTCTCGCCCGACGACCGCCGCGCCGCGCTCGTCGACGCCACCGTCCCCCTGCTGCTCGAGCACGGGCGCGCGGTGACCACCCGGCAGATCGCCGACGCCGCCGGCATCGCCGAGGGGACGATCTTCCGGGTCTTCGACTCCAAGGACGACCTGGTCCTGGCGGCCCTCGAGCACGCCCTCGACCTCGACCCGTTCATCGCCCAGCTCCAGCAGGTCGATCCCGACCAGGAGCTCGGTGCCATGCTGCTGGAGGTCGTCGAGCTCTTCCAGCGGCGCTTCGCCCGGGTGTTCCAGCTGATGACGCGGATGGGGATGGTGGGACCACCCAAGGCCCACCGGCACATGGAGGTCGAGCGCGAGCGGGTGGCCGCGATCCTCGAAGGGCTGGCCGAGCGGCACCGCGACTCCCTGCGTGTGCCGCCGAGCCGGCTGATGCACATGGTCAGGCTGCTGACCTTCTCCGGCACCCATCCCCACATCTCCGACGGCCATCCGCTGTCCGCCGAGGAGATCGTCGACACCGTCCTCAACGGCGTGCTCAAGCCCCAGCAGAAGAAGGACTCCTGAATGCTGCTCCGACTCGTCCGCACCTACCTCAGGCCGTACGCCGCCCCGCTGGCCGCCGTCGTCGCGCTCCAGTTCGTCGGCACGATGGCCGCGCTCTCCCTGCCCAGCCTCAACGCCGACATCATCGACAACGGCGTCGTCACCGGCGACACCGGCTACATCGTGCGCTACGGCGGTCTGATGCTCGCGGTCTCGCTCGTGCAGGTCGTCTGCTCGATCGCGGCGGTGTGGTTCTCCGCCCGCAACGCCATGGGCTTCGGCCGCGACCTCCGGGCCGCCATCTTCGGTCGCGTCGGCTCGTTCTCGGCCCGCGAGGTGCAGCACTTCGGTGCCCCGTCGCTGATCACCCGCGAGACCAACGACGTGCAGCAGGTGCAGATGCTCGTGCTGATGGGCGGCACCCTCATGGTCGCGGCCCCGATCATGATGGTCGGCGGCATCATCATGGCCGCCCGTGAGGACATCGGCCTGTCCTGGCTGGTCCTCGCCGTGGTGCCGGTCCTCGGCATCTCCATCGGGCTCATCATCCGCCAGATGGTGCCGAGCTTCCGGCTGATGCAGGAGCGCATCGACGAGGTCAACCGGCTGCTCCGCGAGCAGATCACCGGCGTCCGCGTGGTGCGGGCGTTCGTGCGCGAGCAGCACGAAACGACGCGCTTCGCCGACGCCAACGCGCAGCTGACCGAGGTCGCGATCCGCGCCGGCCGCTGGCAGGCCGCGATGTTCCCGACGGTGATGATCGTGGCCAACGTCGCGACCGTCGGGGTGCTGTGGTTCGGCGGGCACCGCGTCGAGGCGGGCCACATGGAGGTCGGCGCACTGACCGCCTACATCTCCTACCTGATGCAGATCGTCATGTCGGTGATGATGGCGATGTTCATGCTGATGATGGTGCCGCGCGCCGCGGTGTGCGCCGACCGGATCACCGAGGTCCTCGACACCGAGTCGTCGGTGGTCCCGCCGGCCGACGCCGTCACCGAGCTGCCCGCGCGCCTCGCCCTCGACCTCGACGCGGTCACCTTCGCCTATCCCGGTGCCGACGAGCCGGTGCTGCGTGAGGTCACGCTGACGGCCCGTCCGGGGGAGACACTGGCGATCGTCGGGTCCACCGGCGCCGGCAAGTCGACGCTCGTCAACCTCGTCCCGCGCCTCTTCGACGCGACCGGGGGAGTGGTGCGCGTCGGCGGGGTCGACGTGCGCGACATCGACCCCGAGACGCTGTGGTCCCGGCTCGGCCTGGTGCCGCAGAAGGCCTTCCTCTTCCGCGGGACCATCGCCGACAACCTGCGCTACGGCAAGCCCGACGCGACCGACGAGGAGATGTGGGCGGCGCTCGAGATCGCCCAGGCGCGGGAGTTCGTCGAGGCGATGCCCGACGGGCTGCAGTCCGAGGTGGCCCAGGGGGGGACCAGCCTCAGCGGCGGGCAGCGCCAACGCATGGCGATCGCGCGCGCGGTGATCCGCCGCCCGGAGATCTACCTGTTCGACGACTCGTTCTCGGCGCTCGACCTGACGACCGACGCCCGGCTGCGGGCCGCACTGCGGCCGGTGACACGGGAGTCGACGGTGGTGATCGTGGCCCAACGCGTCGCGACGATCCGCCATGCCGACCGGATCGTGGTGATGGAGGACGGCGCCGTCGTCGGCAGCGGCAGCCATGACGAGCTGCTGAAGACCTGCACGACCTACCGGGAGATCGTCGAGTCCCAGCTGACCGCCGAGGAGGTGGCATGAACAGCCCCGAGACGTTGAGCACCAGCCGGGCCGAGCCGGAGGCCCCGGCGAAGGACGGCCAGCTGAAGGAGACCGAGCGCGTCCAGTCCGGGCCGGGCGGCCCCGGCCGTGGCCCCATGGGTGGCGGCATGATCGGGCAGAAGGCCGACACGTTCTGGCCCTCGCTCAAGCGCCTGCTCGCCCGGCTGCACCCGGAGCGCCACAAGGCGTACGCCGTCCTGGCGCTGACGCTGCTCAGCGTCGTCGCCACCGCCGTCGGTCCGTGGATCCTCGGCCGGGCGACCGACCTGATCTTCGCGGGGCTGATCGGCAAGGACGTGCTGGCGTCCGGGGCGACGCAGGAGCAGGCCATCGAGGCGCTGCGCGGCCGTGGCGAGGACAACCAGGCCGACATGCTCGCGTCGATGGACCTCACCGACGGCGTCGACTTCTCTGCCGTCGCCGACGTGCTGCTGGTCGTGCTCGTCGTCTACGTCGCCGCGTCGCTGCTGGCGTTCCTCGGCGGCTACCTCCTCAACGACGTCGTGCAGGGCACTGTGCTGCGGATGCGTTCCGAGGTCGAGGACAAGGTGCACCGGCTGCCGCTGGGCTACTTCGACAAGCAGCCGCGCGGCGAGCTGCTCAGCCGCGTCACCAACGACATCGACAACGTGAGCCAGACGCTGCAGCAGACGATGAGCCAGATGCTCAACTCGGTGCTCACCGTCTTCGCGGTGCTGGCGATGATGTTCTGGATCTCGCCGCTGCTGGCGGCGGTCGCGCTGGTCTCGGTGCCGATCGCGATGTTCATCACCGGTGCGGTGATGAAGCGCTCGCAGGGGATGTTCATCCAGCAGTGGCGACGCACCGGCACGCTCAACGCCCACATCGAGGAGACGTTCTCCGGGCACGCGATCGTCAAGGTCTTCGGGCGGCAGCACGAGGCTGAGCGGGTGTTCGCCGAGCAGAACGACGAGCTCTACCAGGCGTCGTACGGCGCCCAGTTCGTCAGCGGGCTGATCATGCCGATCATGATGTTCGTCGGGAACCTGAACTACGTCGTCATCGCTGTCATCGGCGGTCTCCGGGTGGCCAGCGGGACCATGTCGCTCGGTGACGTGCAGGCGTTCATCCAGTACTCGCGCCAGTTCACCCAGCCGCTGACGCAGGTGGCCTCGATGCTCAACCTGCTCCAGTCCGGCGTCGCGTCCGCGGAGCGCGTCTTCGAGCTGCTCGACGCCGAGGAGGAGTCGGCCGACGCGACCGGCCACCCGGCCTCTGCCGCGGACGCGCGGGGCGAGGTGCGCTTCGACGACGTGTCGTTCTCCTACGACCCGGAGCGGCCGCTCATCGAGCACCTGTCCCTCGTGGCCGAGCCCGGCCACACGGTCGCGATCGTCGGTCCCACGGGCGCCGGCAAGACGACGATGGTCAACCTGGTGATGCGCTTCTACGACCCGCAGTCGGGCCGCATCCTCATCGACGGCGTCGACATCACCTCGATCCCGCGCGGCGTGCTGCGCGGCCGGATCGGGATGGTGCTCCAGGACACCTGGCTCTTCGCCGGCACGATCCGCGACAACATCGCCTACGGCCGGCCGGACGCCACAGAGGAGGAGATCCTCGAGGCCGCGCGGGCCACCTTCGTCGACCGCTTCGTCCACTCGCTGCCCGACGGCTACGACACGGTCATCGACGAGGACGGCTCGAACCTCTCGGCAGGCGAGCGCCAGCTGGTGACGATCGCGCGCGCCTTCCTGTCCGATCCGGCGCTGCTCATCCTCGACGAGGCAACCTCGTCGGTCGACACGCGCACCGAGCTGCTGCTCCAGCAGGCGATGGCTGCGCTGCGCTCGGACCGGACGTCGTTCGTGATCGCGCACCGTCTCTCCACGATCCGCGACGCGGACCTGATCCTCGTCATGGAGGACGGCTCCATCGTCGAGCAGGGCTCGCACGAGCAGCTGCTCGAGGCGGACGGCGCCTACGCCCGGCTCTATCGCTCGCAGTTCGAGGCGGCCGTCGAGGACGTCGTGGTCTGAGGTCGGTCGGTTAACCCGTTGTCCACCTCCGCGGGCCGACGTACGGTTGTCGCACACAGAAGGGAGGTGATCCGAAGAATGAGTTCTTTTCGGATGAGTGAGGTGGCTGCCCGCTAAGGCAGCCCGGTCCGCCGACAGCTGCCGGCGAATCCATCGCAGCCACCCGACCCGCAGGCTCCCGGTGTCATCCCCCGGGGCCCCTCCCAGAGGGGCAGCAGGCCTGCGGGTCGCTGCATTTCCGCTCCGTGCGCCCGCCCCGGCCCGGCGTACGACGCCCGCCGACACGCCCGGGATGCACGTTGAGTCGCCCAGCGACTCACTGTCGAGAGGTCGGCGCGCCGGACGACCAGAAGTCGCCGGCCGACAGAAGGCCAGAGCCGCGGCCGGCAGCGGGCTCAACGGTTGTGGTCGTCCGACCCGCCGTACGACGGATCGCCGCCGCCCGCGCGAGGTGAGCCAGGTCTCGTCGCCGCCGGATGGCGGAACAAAGTCCCCACCGGTATGGTTGTGGTGAGCAACTATTGCCGATCGCAACCGAACGAAGGACTGCAGTGACCCAGGCTCCCCCCGTGACCGCCGAGCAGAGCGGCGAGATGACGCACCGCGAGGTGCTCGAGGCCCTCAGCGGCCTCCTCCTCGCGATGTTCGTCGCGATGCTGTCCAGCACGATCGTCAGCAACGCGCTGCCGACCATCGTCGACGACCTGAACGGAAGCCAGACCGGCTACACCTGGGTCGTCGTCGCGACCATGCTCGCGATGACGGCGACCACGCCGATCTGGGGCAAGTTCGCCGACATGTTCAACAAGAAGACCCTCGTGCAGAGCGCGCTGGTGATCTTCTCCGTCGGCTCCCTCATCGCGGGCTTCGCCCCGTCGATGGAGGTGCTCATCGGCGCCCGCGTCGTCCAGGGCCTGGGCGTCGGTGGTCTCACCGCACTGGTCCAGGTCGTCATCGCCACGATGGTGTCCCCGCGGGAGCGCGGTCGCTACAGCGGCTACATCGGCGCGGTCTTCGCCCTCGCGACCGTGAGCGGGCCGCTGGTCGGTGGCGTCCTGGTCGACACGGTCGGCTGGCGCTGGTGCTTCTTCGCCGGGCTCCCCGTCGCGGCGCTCGCCTTCGTGGTCCTGCAGCGCACTCTGCACCTCCCCGTGGTCAAGCGGGACGTCTCCATCGACTACCTCGGCGCCTTCCTGCTGGTCGGCGGTGTCTCCATCCTGCTGATCTGGATGTCCCTCGGTGGCAACAACTTCGACTGGATCTCCTGGACCAGCGGCCTGCTCGTCGTCGCCGCCGTCGTCGTGGTGGCCCTGGCGATCCACGTGGAGGCCCACGTCGCGGTCGACCCGGTGATCCCGCTGCGCCTGTTCCGCGAGCGCACCCTCACCCTCGCGACCGTCGCGTCGGTGCTGATCGGCGTCGCGATGTTCGGCTCGACGGTCTACCTGAGTCTCTACTTTCAGCGCGCGAAGGACATGAGCCCGACCGAGGCCGGCCTGATGTCGATCTGCATGGTCGGCGGCCTGCTCGTCTCGAGCATCGTCAGCGGCCGGGTCATCTCCAACACGGGCGTGTGGAAGCGCTGGCTCGTCGGCGGCATGGTCGCCGTCATCGCCGGGATCGGCCTGCTCGCCACCATCGACGCCTCCACCCCGCTGTGGCGCACCGGCCTCTTCATGGCCGTCCTCGGCCTGGGTCTCGGCGCCACGATGCAGAACCTCGTGCTCGCGGTGCAGAACACCATCGCCCTCTCCGACATGGGCGCTGGCTCGTCGGTCGTCGCGTTCTTCCGCTCCCTCGGCGGCTCGATCGGCATCGCCGCCCTCGGCGCCGTGCTGGCCCACCAGGTCGCCGACGCGGTCGAGTCCGGCCTGACGAAGCTGCTGACCATCCACCCGGAGTACGCCTCGGCCGTCTCCCACGACACGGGCGGCATCCCGGACGTGTCCGACATGCCGGCGCCGGTCCGGGCGATCTTCGAGAGCGCCTTCGGCGACGCGACCGGTCACATCTTCCTGGTGGCCCTGCCGTTCGCGGTCGGCGCCCTGATCGCCGTCCTCTTCATCAAGGAGGTGCCCCTGCGCACGTCGGTGAAGCGCGAGGACGAGCTCATGGCGGAGGCTCCGCGGGCATGATCAGCACCGTGACCACCACGAGGTACGACGACCTGCGCCGCATCGAGGCCGAGGTCGGGACGCTGATCCGGCGCGTCAAGCGCGTCATGGGGGAGCGGGCCCGCGAGGTCCACCCCGAGCTGCACCCGATGACGTACTTCATCCTCGCCCACCTGGCGCAGCACGGCCCGCTGCGCGCCGCCGACCTGTCCGACGCGTTCGGGATGGACAAGGGCGGCGTCAGCAGGCAGGTGCAGACGCTGGTCGACCTCGGTCTCGTCGAGCGCCGACCAGCGGCCGACGACCGGCGGGCCGTCCTGCTGGACGCCAGCGACGAGGGCCGCGCGCGGCTGGGGGCGATGACCCGCCACCGCAGCGACCGGTTCGACGAGCGGCTGTCCGCCTGGAGCGACGAGGACCTCGCCGGGTTCGGCGACCAGCTGGCGGCGTACAACCGCGCGCTCAGCGACGACTGACCGACCGCCACCGCCAGCCACCACCGCCAGCCACCACCGCCAGACACCACCGCCTCCGGCGCCGACGTCATGCGGACCCGCACCCATGGGTACCGATCCGTATGACGCAGCGACGGAGGCGGCGTCGTTCGAGGGCGTGTGTCAGCGCAGCCAGGCCGCGGTGTCGCCCGGCAGCTTGCCGTCGTCGACGGGGCCGCTGGACAGCAGCAGCTCGCCGGCTGGGAGCTCGATGGCGGTCTCGCCGCAGTTCAGCACGACCGTGACGGGACCGCGCCGGAACGCCAGCACGTCGGCGCCGAGGTCGAGCAGCTCGACCTCGTCGCCGGCGGTCCAGGCGAACTCGCGGCGCGCCGCGAGCGCGGCACGGTAGAACTCGAGCGTCGAGCCCTCGGCGCCGGTCTGGGCGTCGACGGTGAGCGAGGCCCAGTCGGCGGGCTGCGGGATCCACGGCTGGCCGGTGCCCGGCCCGAAGGCGTACGGCGCCTCGTCGCCACCCCACGGGATCGGCACGCGGCAGCCGTCGCGGCCGACCTCGCCGGTGCGGAGGTAGGACGGGTCCTGCCGGTCCTCCGGGGCGACGTCGACCTGCTCGAGGCCGAGCTCCTCGCCCTGGTAGAGATAGCTGGAGCCGGGCAGCGCGAGCATCGCCAGCGTCGCGGCGCGGCCGCGGGCGAGACCCTGCGCGCCGCCGCCGTAGCGCGTCACGTGGCGTACGACGTCGTGGTTGCTGAGCACCCAGGTCGGCGAGGCGCCGACCGGCTCGACCGCGGCGAGGGTGTCAGTGATGACGGTCGCGAAGGCCTCGGCCGACCAGTCGGCGAGCAGCCAGGCGAAGTTGAAGGCCTGGTCGAGCTCGTCGGGGCGCACGAAGGCGGCCATCGACTCGGGCGTCTGGGTCCAGGCTTCGGCCACGGCCATCCGGTCCGGTCCGGCCTCGTCGAGGACGCGGTGCCACGCGCGGTAGACGTCGTGGACCTCCGGCTGGTCCCACATGGGCTCGTCCTTGAGGTCGCGCGAGACCATCGAGTGGTCGGTGTTGACCTGGCCGGAGCTGGCGCGGCCGCCCTCGGCGACCACCTGGTCGCGGAGGCTTTCCTCCTTGAACAGCCCGTGCGCCACGTCGACGCGGAACCCGTCGACGCCGCGGTCGAGCCAGAAGCGCAGGACGTCCTCGAACATCGCCGGAACCTCGGGGTTGCGCCAGTCGAGGTCGGGCTGCGTCGAGTCGAAGAGGTGGAGGTACCACTGGCCGTCGTCGACCTGCGTCCACGCCGGGCCACCGAAGACCGACTCCCAGTTGTTGGGCGGGGTGCCGTCCTCCTTCCCAGCGGGGCTGTCGCGGAAGAGGTAGCGGCCGCGCTCGGGGCTGCCGGGACCGGCGGCGAGGGCCGCCTGGAACCACTCGTGCTGGTCGGACGTGTGGTTGGGCACCAGGTCGACCACGACGCGCAGGCCGAGCTCGTGGGCGCGCGCGACCAGGTCGTCGGCGTCCGACAGCGAGCCGAAGAGCGGGTCGACGTCGCGGTAGTCGGCGACGTCGTAGCCGTGGTCGTGCTGCGGGGAGGTGTAGAACGGTGTGATCCACAGGGCGTCGACGCCGAGGTCGGCGAGGTGCGGCAGGCGCGAGGTGATGCCCGGCAGGTCGCCGATGCCGTCGCCGTCGCTGTCGGCGAAGCTGCGGACGTAAACCTGGTAGATGACCGCGTTGCGCCACCAGTACGTCGTTGGATCGTTCAAATCAGCCATGCGCGCCATCCTCTCAAACCGGTGGCGGGGCCGGTCAATCCGAGGACGGGACCCGGCCACCGAACAGCGCCGGGTCGACGGCGACCCAGGTGTGCTCGGCGGTGGCCACGACGCGGCCGTCGGCGTCGTACAGCGTCGAGGCGGTGAAGGTCTTGCGACCGTCCCGGCCGCGGCCCTCGCCGACCACGACGTGCGGCTCCCCGATCACCGGCAGGTCGTCGATGCGCGCCGTCATCCGCCCGAGCACCATGAGCCGCTCCGTCAGGTCGCCGGCCCAGCCGCCGATGCAGTCGAGCGCCGCCCACGTGGCGGCGACCGACGCGCGGGGGTGCTCGTCGACGTAGGTGTGCCAGTCCTCGTGGAGGCTCGGGTGCGGCGTCCAGGGAGCTGCGACGCGATGGCCGTCGGCGCCCTCGCCGACCGGGCCGGGGAAGATCCGCAGCCCGTCGGCCTCCTCGCGTGCCGTGCCGCACGCGAAGCAGGTGGGGAAGGGGTGGAACGTGTGACCCGGGTACGACGACGAGGCCGAGGCGGCGTCGTCCGGCGCGACCGGGTCCACGTCGGCGAGCGTCCGGTCGACGCGGTGCGCCGTCGCGATCGGAGCTCCGCCGAACGACGCGGTCGTGACGCCCGCCTCGGCGGTCACGTCGAGCGGGGTGTCGAGGGGCGGCGGTTGCCGCAGCGACACCTCGATCGGCGGCCAGCTGCCGCGGTGGTCGTCGGGCGCGTCGGCCTCGTCGAGGGCCGCCAGCGAGCCCGCGGTCCAGCCGCCGTTGCCGGAGTCGGGAGGTCCGCAGAAGCGTCGGGGCACGATGAGCTCGGTCACCGGTTCACTGTGCCATGACGTGCATGCGGGTCGCAGTTGCCGGATGGGACACAATGACCAGCGTGAGTGACCTGATCGACACCACCGAGATGTACCTCCGCACGATCTACGAGCTCGTGGAGGAGGGCATCGTGCCGCTGCGTGCCCGCATCGCCGAGCGGCTGCACCAGTCCGGCCCGACCGTGTCGCAGACCGTGGCCCGGATGGAGCGCGACGGCCTGCTCACCGTGCAGGGCGACCGCCACCTCGAGCTCACCGACGAGGGCCAGCGCCTGGCCACCCGCGTCATGCGCAAGCACCGCCTCGCGGAGCGGCTGTTGACCGACGTCATCGGACTCGACTGGGAGCTCGTCCACGCCGAGGCGTGCCGCTGGGAGCACGTGATGTCGGAGACCGTCGAGCGCCGGCTCCTCGAGCTGCTCGACCACCCGACGGAGTCGCCCTACGGCAACCCGATCCCGGGGCTGGACGAGCTGGGCGACGTCGGCGGCGAGGACTTCATGGACAACGTCGAGCCGCTCTCGGGCGCTGCGGGGCCTGCGGACCAGCGCGTCCACGTCAAGCGGATCTCCGAGGAGATGCAGAAGGACGAGGAGCTGATGGGCCTGCTCCGCCGCGTCGGGGCGCTCCCCGGCAAGACCGTCACGATCGCCCGCACCGAGGAGGGCATCCTCATCGGCTCGGGCGGCGAGACCGCCGAGCTCGTCGTCGAGGCGGCCGAGCACATCTTCGTGCGCCGCTAGGCCGACGGTCGAGATCGCTCGGCGAGCGCGGCGAGGAACTCGCTGCAGCCCACCTCGAGCTTGTACGACGCCAACGCGTCGCCGCGGGTCACGCCACGGTTCACGATGACGATCGGCGTCCCGGCCTGGGCCGCCCGCTTGACGAACCGCAGCCCGCTCATCACGGTCAGCGACGACCCCGCGACGAGCAGCGCCCCGGAGCTGCCGAGCCCTTCGACGGCCGCGTAGCAGCGCGCCACCCGGTCGGGCGGCACGTTCTCGCCGAAGAAGACCACGTCGGGCTTGAGCGGCCCGCCGCACGGGCAGCGCGGCACCACGAAGTCGTGGGTGTCGTCGAGGTCGACGTCGCCGTCAGGGCGCGACTCCACCCAGCCGTGCCGCTCGAGCCAGCCGGGGTTGAGGGCGTCGAGCTCGCGCTCGAGCGCGGCGCGGGAGGACGTCGTACGACAGGTCAGGCAGACGACGTCGGCGACGCGGCCGTGCAGCGCGACGAGGCGGCGTGACTCGGCGGCCTCGTGCAGGCCGTCGACGTTCTGGGTGATGAGCAGCTCGGGGTCGAGCCGGGCGAGGGCGTGGTGCCCGGCGTTGGGCTCGGCACGGCCCATCCGCTGCCAGCCGAGGTGGCTGCGGGCCCAGTAGCGCTGCTGCGCCCCGGGGGTGCCGACGAACTCCTGGTAGGTCATCGGCGCACGCGTCGGCGCGCCCGGGCCACGGTAGTCGGGGATCCCGGAGTCGGTGGACAGCCCGGCGCCGGTCAGCACGACCAGCGGCCGCGAGGCGAGCAGGTCGAGCGCCTCGTCCTCGGCGGAGAGGCGGGCCGTGAGGGTCACGCGTAGCGCGCCTGGGCGCGGGCGCGGGCCTTGGCCGCCTCGACGTCGCGGTTCTTCGGCGGGGCGGCGGTGACGAGGTCGTCGAGCAGGTGCTCGGTGATGTGGGCGATCTCCTTCACCGCGGCGTAGAAGACCTCCTCGTTGGCCTGCGACGGCTTCGTCGTGCCGGCCACCTTGCGCACGTACTGCAGGGCGGCCGCGGTGACCTCGTCACGCGTCGCGGGCGGCTCGAAGTTGTTGAGCGGGCGGATGTTGCGGCACATGGCTCCGAGGGTACGACGCGGTGGGCCCGGCTCACAGGGCGAAGAACGACACGTCCTCGCCCGTCACCAGCGCGACCTTGCCGGAGGCGAGGGGCACGAGGCGTACGTCGGCGACGTCGGTGCCGTGCTCCACCTCGACCATCCGGTTGCTCATCGACCCGTCGGCCAGCGAGAGGACCGAGACCCAGCCGGTGGTGCCGGTCCACCCCTGGCTGACGACGGTGAGGACCGTGCGCTGCTCGGGCAGCCAGGTGAACTGGCGCGGGTCGGTCGCCGCGACGGCCTGCGTGGCCTCGTCGTAGCGGACGACGTCGAGCTGGCGCGGGTCGGCGAGGTCGGTGACGTCGAAGAGGGCCGCCTGTGCGCCACGGGTGACGCCGTCGAGCGTGGCGTCCTGGCCCATCCCGATGAGCCGCTGCTCGCCGAGCGGGTGGAGGTACTCGGAGAACCCGGGGATCTTCAGCTCGCCCACCAGGCGCGGCGCGGTCGGGTCGCTGAGGTTGATCGCGTAGAGCGGGTCGGTCTGCCGGAAGGTGACCACGATCGCGAGGTCGTCGAACCACCGCACCGACTTGATCTCCTCGCCGACGCCGAGCTGGTCGACCCGTCCGTCCTCGACGAGGTCCGAGCCCTCCTCGCGGAGCGTCAGCACCGAGTTGAAGTTGCCGGTCTCGCTGCTCGGGCCGACCGCGACGCGGAGCGAGCCGCCCACGGAGTCCATCGACCAGCGGTCCGCGATGCTCCCCTCGACATCGCCCGAGGCGACGTACGTCGCGTCGGTCCCGTCGAGGGCGAACGCGAAGAGGGGCGTGGTGCCGTCGGTGCTGGGAACGTCGGTCGGGCGGCAGTCCATGCAGTCGATCCAGCCCCACGAGGATGCGGACGCGGCGAGGTAGAACCGGTCGGTCGAGAAGTACGAGATGGTGGAGTCGGTGGCCACGGCCGTGGTCGTGCGCGCGGTCGGCTCGGCGGGGTCGAAGGCCAGCAGGGTGGTGGTGCCCAGCGCCAGCTCGTCCTCGGGGATCGCAACGTCCTCGCAGTCGACGACCGGTGCGCCGTCGATCGTGGGGAGCCAGTCGGCCAGGGTGGTGTCGCGCACGAGGGCGCGGTTGCGCAGCCGCGCCCGGAGCTGGCCGAAGGCGCCGTCGGGGGCGGAGAAGTCGAGCTCGGGCAGACCGTTCTGCAGCACGACGCGCACCACGTCGTCGTGCAGGCGCACCGCCGACGCGCGGCCGCTGACCGTGGTCGCGTCGACGACGGTGGGCGCGGTGGGATCGGCGAGGTCGACCGTGGTGATCGTGGTCGACGTCCCGTCCGTCGAGGTGCCGAGGACCACCGCGCGCCCGTCGACGAGGACCATCTCCCCGCCGGGATCGCCGACCCACCCGCCGCCGCGGGCGTCCTCGAGGGCGGTGGAGGAGAGCAGGCGCGGCTCGTCGCCGGAGACGTCGTACGCCAGCAGCTCGCCGTCGCGCAGCCGCAGGAGCAGGCTGCCGGACACCTTCACCACGTCGGCCTCGTCGACGCCGGCCTCCTGGACGTTGGTGCCGGACTCGTTGCTGGTGCTGCGGGAGGTCGACACGGTCGACCGGGCGGCCTCCGAGCTCGGCGCGGCCGCAGCGCCGGCGTCCGAGCTGGTCATGACGTCGTACACGACCCCACCGCCCCAGCCGTAGGGGCCGACCTCCTCGAGCGCCCGGTCGACGTAGGAGTCGAGGAGCTCGTCGCACCCCGCGGCGACCGTGAGGTCGGCGTTGGCGAGCACGATCGGCGGCGAGGCGGGCGGGCGACCGCCGCCGTCGGGGTCGTTGCCCAGCGCGTAGCCGACGCCGACGGCTGCGGCGAGGGCGGTGACGACCGTGGTACCGGTGACGAGGTTGCGAACGCGCTGCGCAGTGGGCATGGCGGTGGGACGGGCCCCCGGCGGGCGTGGTTCCGCGTGACACGATGGCGCGATGAGCGACCGCCGCGCCGACAGCCAGCCCGACCGCGACCTGGACCTCGTCCTCTTCGGCGCCACCGGGTTCACCGGCGGGCTCACCGCCGACTACCTCGCCGATGTTGCGCCGGCCGGGCTGCGGTGGGCGATCGCCGGACGCAACGCCGAGAAGCTCGAGGCCGTACGCCGGCGTCTCGCCGAGGTCGGGGCGAGCGACGTCGAGGTCCTGGTCGCCGACTCGACCGACGCCGCGGCCCTGTCCGACATCGCCCGCCGCGCGCGCGTGGTCGCCACGACGATCGGGCCCTACCTCGAGCACGGCGCCCCGCTGGTCGCCGCCTGCGCCGAGGCCGGCACCGACTACCTCGACCTCACCGGCGAGCCGGAGTTCGTGGACCGGATGTTCCTCGAGCACCACCAGACCGCGGTGCGCACCGGCGCCCGCCTCGTCCACGCCTGCGGCTTCGACTCGATCCCGCACGACCTGGGCGCCTACTACACCGTGCAGCAGCTGCCGGACGACGAGCCGATCACGGTGCGCGGCGTCGTCCGGTCCGGCGGCACGTTCTCCGGCGGCACCTTCCACTCCGCGATGGAGCAGCTCGCCCGGGCCAAGCAGGTGCGAGCGACGTACGCCGCCCGCCGGCGCGCCGAGGCGCGACCCGAGGGCCGGTCGTCGCGCGCGGTGCGCGGCAAGCCCCACCGCGACCCGGTGCTCGGCTACTGGCTGCTCCCGCTGCCGACCATCGACCCGATCATCGTGGCCCGCACCGGCGCCGCCCTGGCGTCGTACGGTCCGAAGTTCCGCTACTCCCACTGGGCCGGCACGAAGACCCTGCGCTACGCCGCCGGCGGGGCCGTCGGGGTCGGCGCGCTGACCCTGGCCGCGCAGGTGAAGCCACTGCGCGAGCTCATCACGTCCAAGGTGCCGCAGGGCTCAGGGCCCGACGACGCCAAGCGCGCGAAGTCGTGGTTCACCGTCGACTTCCTCGGTCAGGCCGGCGAGCAGACCGTCCGCACCCGCGTGTCCGGCGGCGACCCGGGCTACACCGAGACGGCCAAGATGCTCGCCGAGGCGGCGCTGTGCCTCGCCCTCGACGACAATCCCGAGACTGCGGGGCAGGTCACGCCGGCCCAGGCCATGGGAGACGCGTTGCTCGACCGGTTGCAGAAGGCTGGGATCGCGTTCGAGACGCTCGCCGGCTGACCCGCTGCCGGATGATGGGGCGATGACGGTCGAACGGGACGCGACGGCTGCCGAGCTGGTGTGCGCCCACCTGGCCGACAACCTCGCTCGGTTGCGCGCGCAGGAGGCACGCGTCCGGTCGGGCGAGACGAGCGGCGTCCACAAGATGCGCATTACCGCGCGACGGCTCCGAACGACGCTTCGGACGTGCCAGCCGCTGTTCGAGGCGAGCACCGACGCGCTCAGTGACGACCTGCGCTGGCTCGGGCGCGAGTTGAGCGGCGCCCGCGATGCCCAGATGCTTCGTGAGCGACTCAGACGCCTCGTGTCGACCCAACCCCCCGAGCTCGTGATGGGTCCGGTGGACGTCCTCATCGACGACGAGCTGAGCGCCGCGGAGCAGCACGGGCGCGCGCATGCGCTCGAGGCGCTGGAGGACACCCGCTACCTCCGCCTGCTGGACGACCTCGACGCCCTCGTGCGCGACCTCCCCATGACGGCGGAAGGGGACATGCCGGCGCGCGACGTGCTCCCTCGCCTGGTCCGCCGCGACGCCAAGCGCCTGCGACGCGCCGTCCGTGCCGCTCGGCAGCCCGGGGCGGGCGAGGCCCGCGATGCAGCTCTGCACGACGCACGGAAGAAGGCGAAGCGGCTGCGGTACGCCGCCGAGCTGGCGGTCCCGGCTCTGGGAAAGCGGGCGAAGAAGCTGGCCTCCTCTGCCAAGCAGGTGCAGCAGGCGCTGGGCGAGCACCAGGACACGGTGATGTCGCGCAGGTTCCTGCGCGAGCACGGAGGGCGCATGCACGTCGAGGGCATGAACGGGTTCACCCTCGGGCGGTTGCACGCGATCGAGGAAGCCCGTGCGGCAGCGGCGACCGAGGACTTCGACCGCGCGTGGGCCCACGTGAAGGCCCGCAGGATCCGGAAGCGCGACGCCGGCTAGGCCGGACGTCACCCATCAGGCGAAGCAATACATCTGGTCTGGTGCCCCAGGCAAGAGTCGAACTTGCGACCTTTCGCTTAGGAGGCGGCTGCTCTATCCACTGAGCTACTGGGGCGTGCTGCGGCACCCGAGGTGGCGCGGCGGGAAGCATCCTGCCACGCCGTCGTACGCCGTCCGGCATCAGCAGGGCGTCTGCGCGGCGTCGCGGGTGCTCGGCGGGAGGGGAAATCTTGCCGCGGTGAAGTAGGTTCAGTCCGGTCAGCCCCTCCCCACCCCAACGAAGGTGAGCCCGTGTCGGACGAGCCGCGCCCTGAGCCGTCCGACGGCGCACCCAAACGCCGCGGGAAGGTGGCCCGCAAGCACACCGTCGGCCGGGTGGTCCTGATCAGCGCGCTCGTGCTGGCACTCATCACCGGGCTCGGCACCGTCTACTTCATCCGCCACCTCAACGGCAACATCGAGGGCATCTCCCTCGACGCGCTCGGCGACGACGAGCGCCCCGAGAAGGTCTACACCGGCAACGGCGAGCCGCTCAACATCCTGGTGATGGGCTCCGACTCCCGTGACTGCGAGGGCTGCGACATCGACAAGGAGGGCGGGGGCGGCTCCGACACCACCATCCTCGTGCACCTGTCCGCCGACCGCAGCCGGGCGTACGCCGTCTCGATCCCGCGCGACTCGATCATCGACCGGCCCGAGTGCAACGCCGGCGAGTCGGCCGCCGAGACGGACGTGATGTGGAACGCCGCCTACGGCGTGGGTGGCCCGGTCTGCACCCTCGACCAGCTCGAGTACAACACCGACATCTTCGTCGACCACTTCATCGTCGTGGACTTCGCCAGCTTCGGCGACATGGTCGACGCCGTCGGCGGCGTCCCGGTCTGCGTGCCCGAGGACATCGTCGACCGCGAGCACCAGATCTTCGTCCCGAAGGGCGACCCGTCGGTCCTCTCGGGGGACGAGGCCCTCGACTACGTCCGCGCCCGCTACGTGGGCGAGCAGCTCCAGCAGAACGACATCTCCAGGATCCGGCGTCAGCAGGAGTTCATCGGCGCCCTCGTCCGCGAGGTGCAGTCGACCGGCACGCTGACCCGCCTCGACAAGGTCGTGAAGTTCCTCGACGCCGCCACCAAGTCGCTGACCACCGACGAGGAGTTCGCCTCCGTCACCCGCCTGGGCAAGGTGGCGATGCAGCTGCAGAACATCGGCCTCGACAAGGTCCAGTTCGTCACGCTGCCGACCGAGTACTACCCGCGCGACTCCGAGTTCTGGGGCAAGGTCTACTGGACGCCGGAGGCCGAGCAGATCTGGAAGCTGATCAACGAGGACAAGGTGATCCCGCCGCGGCTGCTGGGTGGCAACTCGGTGAGCGCCGAGGGACCACCCGGATCCTCCGAGACGCCGTCGCCGAGCGCCGACGGCGAGACCCCCTCCGAGACCCCGTCCGAGACCCCCTCCGAGACCCCCTCGGAGACTCCGTCCGAGACCCCCTCCGAGACCGCGTCGCCCAGCGAGACCGCCACTCCCGAGGCGCCCGCGACCCCCGAGGCGGAGCCCGTCCCGGGCATCTGCGCCTGAGGCGTTCCAGTGGATCCTGACACCCCCGTCGAGCCGGACGCCGAGCCCGACGTCGAGCCAGATTCGTCGCCTGCCGAGCCTGCGTCCCCCGCCCGGCCAGAGTCCGAGTGGGAGCGCCGCCGCCGGCTGGCGGCGGTGTTCGGCGACGGCGGTCCCGACCAGACGAGCGACGACCGCGACCCCCGGGAGGACCGCTCGGGCAAGGGCGACGACTGGTACCGCGACCAGGTGCCGCCCCACCACGGCTGACCTGACGGTCCTGGCGGACGAGGGTCAGACGGCTCCGCCGCGGGCGCGGAGCAGGTCGCGGATCTCCTCGAGGAGGGCGACGTCGGGCGCCGCACCGGCTTCCTCGGTGGGGAAGAAGCGCTCGCGGGCCTTGGTGTAGGGCATCACGATGAAGAAGTAGACGACCGCGCCCATGATGAGGAACGCGATCAGGGCGTTGAGGAAGGCGCCGAAGCTGCCGGTCTCGTCGCTGAAGAAGTCGTCGCTGTTGGGCAGCAGGCCGGTGAGCCACGCGGTGAACGTGGTGACGACCGCTGCGAAGGCGAGGGCCATGATCAGACCGGTGGCGATCTCGATCAGGTTGCCCTTGAGGACGAATGCCTTGAAACCGCTCATGCTGGTGCTCCCTCTGGAGTGGCCCCCGAGGGGCCGCGAAACGAGTGACAGCGCCTCACGCTAGCGGTTCCACGACACCGTCAGGTACTGCGTCAGCGACGCGCCGGCGATCGTCACCGCCTCCTCGGCGCTCGCCCCGACCACGACCAGCGCACCGCCCGACCCGCCCGCGGGCCCGTCGGGCACGCCCGTCGGCGTGGCGAGGACGGTGACGTCACGCGCCACGAGGGACGCCTCGCCGGTGCCCGGATCGGTGGCGAGCAGGTCGACCTCGTCGCCGGCGCGCAGCAGGGCGGCCATGCCGGCGTCGGGCAGCCGGACCGGCACGATCGTCTGCCCGGGCTGGGCGAGCGCCAGGCCCGGCCCGACCAGACGTACGTCGGTGACGACCTCGCCGCGGCCGATCGGGGCGGCCAGCACGCGCCCGGTCGGTGCGGCCGCGGCCCGTCCCGGGACGAGGTCGGCCGGCCAGTCGCGGGGGACGAGGTCGTCGTCGGCCAGGAGCGACCCGGAGGGCAGGTCGCGCGCGGCGACCAGCACCTCGACGGTCTCGGCCGGCGGCGGCGCGAGGGAGCGCAGCGCGCCGAGGACGGCGACGGCGGTGAGCGAGGCGGCGATCAGTCGGCGGCGGCGGCGCAGCTGGTGTCGTACGGCGCGCAGCCGGCGCCTGGCCGGCGGGAGTCCCGGGAACATGCACCGACGCTAGGCCGGGGCGACCGACGTCCGCTCGGCCTCTCCACAGGGGTCTCGTGGCGGTCGCTGCGCGACCTCCTCGACCAGCGGGGGGTCAGTCGGACGAGCTGGACGACGAGCTGGAGGACGAGGTCGTCGCGCTCGACGAGGAGCTGGACGAGCTCGGCGAGCTGGTCGACGGGGTCGAGGACGACGAGGCGCCGGCGCCGGTGGACGAGGACGCCGGCGTGGAGGAACCGGAGTCCGAGCGGCTGTCGGTGCGGTAGAAGCCCGAGCCCTTGAACACCACGCCCACGGCGTTGTAGAGCTTGCGCAGCCGGCCGTCGCACTGGGGGCAGACGGTCAGGGCGTCCTCGCTGAAGCTCTGGAACTGCTCGAAGGAGTGGCCGCACTCGGTGCAGGCGTACTGGTAGGTCGGCATGTGGGTCCTCTGGCAGCGACGGTGGTGCGGGATCGGCCGGGCCGGCGCGACGCGTTGGCACTCGAGCCCTTCGACTGCCAATGGTACGGCACAATGGTCGAGCGATGACCGAGCCTGCCGACACCCCCGACTCCACCTCCGACTCCGGCCTCGACTCCGGGTCCTCCTCCACCACCACGACCAGGCAGACCGCCGGGCCCGCCCGCGGCTCGCGCTGGCAGGCCTTCAAGCGCGCGCCCCGCGCGGTGCGCTGGACGGCCTGGACGGCGCTGGCCCTCGTGGTGCTGCTCGTCGTGCTCGCCGCGGTGGCCGTGGTCGTCGTACGCCGCCCGCTGCCGCAGACGGATGGCGAGATCGAGGTCCCCGGCCTGTCGGCGAGCGTCGAGGTCGTCCGCGACGAGCACGGCATCCCGCAGGTCTACGCCGACACCGACGCCGACCTGATGTTCGCGCAGGGCTTCGTGCACGCGCAGGAACGCTTCTTCGAGATGGACTTCCGCCGCCACGTGACGGCGGGTCGACTCTCGGAGATCTTCGGCTCCGACACTCTCGAGACCGACCGCTTCATCCGCACGATGGGCTGGCGACGGGTCGCCGAGCGCGAGTGGGCGCTGCTGGAGCCGGCGACGCGCGAGGCGCTGACGTCGTACGCCGCCGGGGTCAACGCCTACATCGCCGACCGCAGTCCGTCACAGCTGGCGGCGGAGTACAGCGTGCTGGGGCTCACCGGCCTCGACTACTCCCCGGCGGAGTGGGACCCGGTCGACTCCCTCGCCTGGCTCAAGGCCATGGCGTGGGACCTGCGCGGCAACATGGACGCCGAGGTCGACCGGGTGCTGCTCTCGCTCGACCGCACCGAGGACGAGATCGCCGCGCTGTGGCCCGCCTACCCCTTCGACGAGCACCGGCCGATCGTCAGCGGCGGCGGGGTCGTCGACGGCGTCTTCGAGCAGAACGCGTCGGGCAACGCGACCCGCAACCCCCGCCGGCCGGCGTACGCCCCGGGCGTCGTCGCCGCCCTCGAGCGGGTGCGCGACCGGCTCGACGCGATGCCCGAGCTCGTCGGCAAGGGCCGCGGGATCGGCAGCAACTCGTGGGTCGTCGACGGGGACCACAGTGCGACCGGCAAGCCGATCCTGGCCAACGACCCGCACCTCGGCATCAGCCAGCCGGGCATCTGGATGCAGATGGGCCTGCACTGCCGGGCTCGGACGGCCGACTGCACGCTCGACACGTCGGGCTTCACGTTCTCCGGGGTGCCCGGCGTCGTCATCGGCCACAACGCCGACATCGCCTGGGGCATGACCAACCTCGGCCCCGACGTCACCGACCTCTTCCTCGAGCAGACCGAGGGCGACGACCGCTACGTCCGCGACGGCGCGACCGAGGCGATGGAGGTGCGCACCGAGACGATCAAGGTGCGCGGCGAGAACGACGTCGAGCTGCGCGTGCGCGAGACGGTCCACGGGCCGCTGATCAGCGACGTCTCGACGGAGTTCGCGACCGTGGGCGCCAACGCACCCACCGACGAGCCGGGCGAGCGGGGGAGCGGGTACGCCGTCGCGCTGGCGTGGACCGCCCTCGAGCCGGCGCCGACCGCCGACGCGATCCTCGCCCTCAACCGCGCCTCGGACTGGGACTCGTTCCGGGCGGCCGCTGCCGACTTCTCCGTGCCTGCGCAGAACCTCGTCTACGCCGACCGGGAGGGCCACATCGGCTACCAGTCGCCCGGCCGGATTCCGATCCGCCGGGCCGGCAACGACGGCACCATGCCCATGGAGGGCTGGGTGAGCGCCAACGACTGGACCGGTGAGTACATCCCCTTCGACGGCCTGCCCAGCGTTCTGGACCCGGAGGAGGGCTTCATCGTGACGGCCAACCAGGCCGTCATCGACGAGCGCTACCCCTACCTCCTGACGAAGGACTGGGACTACGGATACCGCTCGACGCGCATCCGCGAGGTGCTCGAGAGCGAGGGCGAGCTGTCCGTCTCGGAGATGGCCGGGCTCCAGCTCGACTCCACCAACCCGATGGCGGAGACGCTCGTGCCCTACCTCCTCGACGTCGAGGCGCTGCCGTCCCCCTACTACCGCAACGCCCAGAACCTGCTGCGCGACTGGGACTTCACCTCGCCGGTCGACAGCCCGGCCGCGGCCTACTTCAACGTCGTGTGGCGCACGATCCTCGAGAAGACCTTCCACGACGAGCTGCGACAGCGCACCTGGCCCGACGGCGGCGACCGGTGGTTCCGCGTGGTCACCCAGATGCTGTCCGAGCCCGCCGGCCCGTGGTGGGACGACGTGCGCACCGACGACACGGTGGAGACCCGTGACGACATCCTGCGGGCCTCGCTCATCGACGCCCGCGACGAGATGACCCGCCGCCAGTCCCGCGACCCGCGCCTGTGGGAGTGGGGGCGCCTGCACCGCATGAACCTCCGCAACGCCACGCTCGGCGACTCGGGCGTCGCGCCTGTCGAGCGCCTCTTCAACCGGGACGGCTGGCAGGTGGGCGGCGGTTCGTCCATCGTCGACGCCACGTCGTGGGACGCCGTCGAGGGCTTCGAGGTCACGGCCGCGCCGTCGATGCGGATGGTCGTCTCGCTCGCCGACTGGGACGACTCGCGGTGGATCAACCTCACCGGCGTCTCCGGGCACCCGACGTCGTCGCACTACTCCGACCAGACGGAGCTCTACGTCGACGGGGAGACGTTGCCCTGGGCCTACACCCGCGAGGCCGTGGAGGCCGCCGCCGAGGACCGGTTGGTGCTCACGCCCGCCGACTGAGCGATCCCCGGATATCCGGGGATGTTCACACTTGTCGGCCGAAGTTTCGGCCGACAAGTGGGAGGTTCACCGGATATCCGGGGATCCCGCCGGCCCGAGCACCCTCACCCCGCGCGACGTCAGCGCGAAGCCGACCCGCACGTCGTGGGGCTCGGCGGGCACGGCGAGCCCGACCTCGTCGTCGTACAGCACCACGGCGACGGGGGTGCCGGGGGAGACGCGGGGCAGGGCACGGTCGTAGCACCCGCCGCCCTGGCCGAGCCGCGCGCCGGACAGCGAGACCCCGGTGCCCGGCACGAGGACGACGTCGGCCTGCGCGATCGCCTCGCGTCCGAGGCGTGGCGCGGTCGGCTCGAGGAGGCCGCGCACCGCGGGCGCGAGGCCCTCACGACCGGTGTAGACGGCCCAGTCGAGGTCGAGCCCCGGCAGCACGACCGGCAGCAGCACGCGCTTGCCGGCTGCCGCGAGCGCGTCGAGCAGGAGGCCGGTGCCGGGCTCGCTGCCGACCGAGACGTACGCCGCGACGGTGGCGGCGGACCGGACCGGTTCCCACGCGAGCGCCACGTCGGCGACGGACGCCGCGAACCCCGCGGCGGCCTCGAGCGGGCGCCGCTTCCGGGCAGCCAGCACCTGGTCGCGCAGTGCGGTCTTGGCCGCCGAGTGTCCCGGTCCCACACCGGCAGCCTACGATCGAAGCATGGCAAGCAAGGGCAACCCGCAGGGCCTCGCGCTCGCGCGCGAGAAGATGCGCCAGGCCGGCGTGGACGACGTCGCGATCGACACGTTCGCGCACTACTACCGGCTCCTCGAGCACGGGGAGACCGGCATGATCGCCGAGAGCTCGATCGAGCCCCTCGACATGGAGTCGCTGGCCGACGTCGAGGTCGACGAGGCCGTCGCCGCGGAGGCCGTCCGCCAGACCGCGGTCATCAAGCTCAACGGCGGGCTCGGCACGTCGATGGGCATGGAGCGCGCGAAGTCGCTGCTGTGCGTGCGCCGCGGCCTGAGCTTCCTCGACATCATCGCCCGGCAGGTGCTGCACCTCCGCAAGGAGTACGACGCCACGCTGCCGCTGCTGTTCATGAACTCCTTCCGCACCTCGGCCGACACCATGGCCGCGCTGGCTCGCTACGAGGACCTCCCGGTCGAGGGCCTGCCGCTGGAGTTCCTGCAGAACAAGGAGCCCAAGCTCCTCGCCGCGGACCTGATGCCCGCGGCGTACCCGAAGCAGCCCGACCTCGAGTGGTGCCCGCCCGGCCACGGCGACATCTACACCGCGCTGCGCGGCACCGGCCTGCTGGCGCGGCTGCTCGACGCCGGCTACCGCTACGTCTTCGTCTCCAACTCCGACAACCTCGGCGCGGTGCCCGACGCGCGGGTGGCCGGCTGGTTCGCCCAGAGCGGTGCGCCGTTCGCCATCGAGGCCGTGCGGCGTACGCCCTCGGACCGCAAGGGCGGTCACTTCGCGCGCCGGAAGGCCGACGGCCGGATCGTGCTGCGCGAGTCCGCGCAGACGCTCGACGCCGACAGGGACGCGCTGGCCGACCTCAACCGCCACAAGTACTGCTCGACCAACAACCTGTGGTTCGACCTGCAGGCGATGGTCGACGCGCTCGACGCCCGTGGCGGCATCCTCGGGCTGCCGCTCATCAAGAACGTCAAGCACCTCGACCCGGCCGACAGCTCGACGCCGGAGGTCATCCAGATCGAGACGGCGATGGGCGCCGCGATCGAGGTGTTCGAGGGCGCGCTGACCATCGAGGTCGGCCGCGACCGCTTCGTCCCGGTGAAGACGACCGACGACCTGCTCGTGCTGCGCTCCGACGTCTACGACCTCGGCCGCGACTTCGTCCTCGACCAGGCCGGCGACGAGGTGCCGTTCGTGTCGCTGGACGGCCACTTCTACAAGCTGGTCGGCGACTTCGACAAGCGCTTCCCCGAGGGCGCCCCGTCGCTGCGGGAGGCCGAGTCGTTCACCGTCGAGGGCGACTGGACCTTCGGCAAGGGCGTGCGCGTCGTCGGCGACGTCGCGCTGGGGGCCTCGTCCGCGCAGCGCATCGAGGGCGGCACCGTGCTGAGCGAGCAGGACCCGGCCCAGGACGCCGATGGCTGACCTGCTGCCGGTTGCCGACTACGTCGAGCGCATCCTCGCGACGGTCTCCCCGCTGCCGGCCTTCCCGCAGCCCCTGATGGAGGCCCTCGGGCTGGCCCTGGCGGAGGACGTGGTCGCACCGATCTCGCTGCCGAGCTTCGACAACTCCGCGATGGACGGCTACGCCGTGGTCGCCGAGGACGTGGCCGGCGCGAGCGAGGACACCCCGGTCATCCTCCCCGTCGTCGGCGAGATCGGTGCCGGCCAGTCCTCGATCCTGGCGCTGTCGCCGGGCACCGCGGTGAAGATCATGACCGGCGCCCCGGTGCCGGCCGGTGCGACGACGGTGGTGCCTTACGAGTGGACCGACCGCGGCGTCGCCAGCGTGCGCATCGGTCGCGCCGCCACGCCCGGCCAGCACATCCGGCCGACCGGCGACGACATCACCGAGGGCGACATGCTGCTGGAGGAGGGCACGGTCCTCGGGCCGCGCCACCTCGGCATGCTCGCCGCCGTCGGTCGCGCGACCGTTCGCACCCGGCCCCGCCCGCGCGTCGTCGTCATCTCCACCGGCTCCGAGCTCCGCGACCCCGGTACGCCGCTGGGCCGCGACTCGATCTACGACGGCAACTCCTACCTCCTGGCCGCCGCCGCCCGCGCCGCCGGTGCGATCGCCTACCGCGTCGGCATCGTTCCCGACGAGACACACGCCTTCTCCGAGGCGCTGAGCGACCAGCTCGTCCGGGCCGACATCGTCGTCACGAGCGGCGGGGTGAGCGAGGGCGACTTCGACGTCGTCAAGGAGTCGTTGTCGCACCACGGGTCGATGTGGTTCGGCGGCGTCGGCATGCAGCCCGGCAAGCCGCAGGGCTTCGGCACCGTAGGCGAGGACGACACCCCGGTCTTCACCCTTCCCGGCAACCCGGTCTCGTCCTACGTCTCCTTCGAGATGTTCGTGCTGCCCGCCATCCGCCGGATGATGGGCAAGCTTCCCTACGTCCGGCCCGCGGGGCGCGCCCGGCTCACCCACGGCCTGTCGTCGCCGGAGGGCAAGGTGCAGCTCGTCCGCGGCCACTACGAGACCGACCGCGGCGGCACCTTCGTCTCGCCCGTCGGCGGCCACGGCTCGCACCTCATCGGGGACCTGGCGGCCGCCAACTGCCTCATCGAGGTACCGGCCGACACGGCCGCGATCGCGGCGGGCGAGATGGTCGCCATCCGCAAGCTCGACGAGGAGTTCTGATGGGTGACCCGCAGGGACGACTCACGCACGTGGACGAGCACGGCGCCGCCCGGATGGTCGACGTCGGGGACAAGCCCGTCACGACCCGTACGGCGTCCGCCACCGGCCGCGTGCTCGTCAGTCCGGCCGTCATCGAGCTGCTGCGCGGCGAGGGCGTGCCCAAGGGCGACGCGCTGGCGGTGGCCCGCATCGCCGGGATCATGGGCGCCAAGCAGACGCCCGCGTTGATCCCGCTGTGCCACCCGCTCGCGATCTCCGGCGTGACCGTCGACCTCGAGGTCACCGACGAGTCCGTCGACATCACGGCGACCGTCCGCACCACCGACCGCACGGGCGTCGAGATGGAGGCGCTGACCGCCGTCTCGGTGGCCGCGCTGACCGTCGTCGACATGGTCAAGGCGGTCGACAAGGCCGCGACCATCACCGACGTCCGCGTCGAGAGCAAGAGCGGCGGTCGCTCGGGGGAGTGGCAGCGATGAGCCTCCACGCGGCGGTGGTCGTCGCGTCCAACCGCGCCGCGGCCGGGACGTACGCCGACGAGACCGGGCCGCTGATCGCCGGCTGGCTGCGGGAGCAGGGGTTCGAGTGCGGCGACCCCGCCGTCGTTCCGGACGGCGACCCCGTGCGCGAGGCGATCGCCGCAGCCGTCGCGGCGGGTGCCCGGCTGGTCCTCACGACGGGTGGCACCGGGCTCACGCCCACCGACCGCACGCCGGAGGCGACGGCGCCGATCCTCGACCGTGAGGTGCCCGGCATCGCCGAGGCGATCCGCGCGGCCGGCGTGGCCAAGGGCGTGCCGACGGCGATGCTCTCGCGCGGCCTCGCCGGGATCGCCGGTCACTGCCTGGTCGTCAACCTCCCCGGCTCCCGCGGCGGGGTGAAGGACGGCCTCGGCGTCCTCGAGCCGGTCGTCCGCCACGCGGTGGAACAGGTCGTCGGGAGCGACCACTGACCACCTCGAGCCTCCGATCTCTCGCCTGCTGCGCGCCGCCATTCGGGCGCGTTGGCTGCGTTGGCGCGCACTCGACGGGCCTCCGGCCGGCCTTTGGCCCGCCGCCTTGCCACCACACCCGTCTGGCGCCGCTCGCGACGGCGTCGATCGGAGTCTCGAGGTGAACGCGGCTCCCGGGTGGCCCGCCCGGTTGGAGTCGCAGGGCGTGGTCGTCCGCGCTCTGCGCAGGTCCGACGCCGACGAGTGGCAGGCCGTGCGTGCCCGCAACCACGACTGGCTGCGACCGTGGGACGCGACCGTGCCGCCGGGTGCCGCGCCGCGCCCGTCGTCGTACAAGGTGGTCACCCGTTCCCTCCTGCACCAGGCCAAGCTCGGGCTGTGCCTGCCCTTCGTCATCGAGGTCGGCGGCCGCTTCGCCGGTCAGGTCACGGTGAGCAACATCGCGCGCGGCTCGGCGCAGTGGGGCTCGATCGGCTACTGGGTCGCCGCCGAGGTCGCCGGGCGCGGGGTCGCGCCCCGCGCGGTGGGCCTGGTGATCGACCACTGCCTCGGCCCGGTCGGGCTGCACCGCGTCGAGATCTGCGTCCGTCCCGAGAACACCAACTCCCTGCGCGTGGTGGAGAAGCTCGGTCTCGAGCAGGTGGGCTATGCCCCGCGCTTCCTGCACATCGACGGAGCCTGGCGCGACCACCGGATCTTCGCGGTCACCGCCGAGGAGGCCCCTGAGGGTGTGGTCGCGCGGCTCGAGGCACACCAGTCACAGCAGTAGTTCTGCGACACACCACTTGACATCCGCCCCGCTCACGCTCCCCGCTCCTACGCTTCGAGCGTGGACCTGAGCGCTCTCATCTTCGTCGCCCTTGCCGTGGCGTGGGCCGTCTACCTGATCCCCAAGGCCCTCAAGCACCACGACGAGGTCGTCCGCAGCCGTTCCGTCGAGAAGTTCTCCCACACGATGCGCGTCCTCGCCCGACGCGAGCCCGTCGACCGCCGCAACGCGCGCCTGGTGGTCTCGCCGATCCGCGCCGCGCTGCGCCCGCCGGTCGAGACGAAGGCCCACGCAGAGCCCGAGGTCGTCGCGGCGTCGGTCACCACGGAGGTGACCCGCGAGGTCACCGCCACCGTCTCCACGGCCCGTACGCCGTCGAGCCACGCGTCGCGTCCTCTGTCGCCGGTCGCCGAGCGGGCGGCCGCCCGCCGGGCCGCGAAGCGCCGCCGCAACGTCCTCGCCCTCGTCCTGCTCACCAACGCCGCCGTGGTCGGACTCGCTGTCGCGAACGTCGTCGCCTGGCCGTGGGTCGCCGCGCCGGTGGCCGTCCTCGTCGCCTGGCTGGTGGCATGCCGGCTCTCGGTGCGCGCCGAGCGCCGCCAGCGTGCACTCCGCTCCGCCATCGAGATCGGCGTGCCGCCGGTCGTCGAGGAGGAGCGCGACGACTCCGACCTCACCGGCGAGATCACGGTGACCCCGCCCCAGCCGCGCGTGCCCGACGCCCCCGCGGAGCCCGCGACGGCCTCGCCCGCGGCCGACGCCCCGGCCGTGGTCACCGGCGAGGTCCAGGTCGTCGGCGGCTGGGACATGGTGCCGACCACGCTGCCGACCTACGTCAGCAAGCCGGCCGCCCAGCGGCGTACGGTCTCTACGATCGAC
This sequence comes from Nocardioides sp. GCM10028917, assembly GCF_042666175.1. Lineage (NCBI taxonomy): Bacteria > Bacillati > Actinomycetota > Actinomycetes > Propionibacteriales > Nocardioidaceae > Nocardioides > Nocardioides sp. GCM10028917. The sequence goes on along the minus strand of NZ_JBHTFL010000007.1, from coordinate 223,202 downwards.
CTCGACTCCACCGGCGTCTGGTCGAGCGGCCACCACGACGGCGACTCCGCCATCGCCCGCTCGGCCGAGCAGTCCGCCAAGGCGGCACGCGAGGCCGGCGAGACCCGCCGCGCCAGCGGCGCCTGAGGACGACTCCGCCGGACGCGAGGGCGATTGGGTGGGCGTCGAACCGCTCGTGTATCTTGGCGTCGCGCCTTCGGGCGCATGGGGCTGTGGCGCAGTTGGTAGCGCGTCTCGTTCGCAATGAGAAGGTCAGGGGTTCGAATCCCCTCAGCTCCACCAAAAATGCTGGCCAGGGCAGGTGTCCGGGATCCTCACTCAGGAGGACCCGATGCCTACTCGGCACAAACTCGGCACTTCATCGCCGTTCCTCGCTCCGCGAGGGCCCGTTCTCGGGCACGCTCGACCCGGTTCGGACGGCCTCGCCCACCTCTCGGGCATGGAGACCACCACCGAAACACTCGACACCGTCCTGTCCCTGTCCGAGCTGGCCGCCCGCCTCGGCGTCACCGTCCAGACGATCTACGACCTGCGTAGTCAGGGCCGCGGCCCGCGCGGATTCCGCGTCGGCCGCGAGCTCCGCTTCCGTGTCAGCGAGATCGATGCCTGGCTCGCGCGCATGGAAGCGGCCGACGCCGCCCGGCATCCACAGGCGGCTTGGCCATGAGCGGTGGGCGACCGCGCACCGCGATCGGCACGTATGGCGCCGTCTACGTGATGCGCAGGGCAGATCGCTGCGTCGCCGAGACAAGATTCCGCGACCTCGACGGTCGACTGCGCAAGGTGACCGCCACGGCCGGCTCGGCCTCGGCCGCCAGGGCCTTGCTCAAGGAGCGCCTACTGGGCCGAGGCGGACTCGGCAGCGGCGGACAGCTCAGCCTGGCCAGTCCGTTCGGTCACCTCGCCGAACTGTGGCTGGCCGACCTCGACCTGCGCGACCTGGCCGACGGGACCAAGGAGAGCTATCGGGACCAGGTGCGATTGCACGTGCTGCCGGCGTTCGAGCACTTCACCCTCGGCGAAGTCACCACGGGCCGGGTGGATCGGTTCCTCACATCCCAGGCGGCGGTCTCGTCCTCGAGGGCGCAGCGCTCGCGCACCATGCTCAACCTGCTCTTCGGGTTCGCGTTGCGCCACGACGCCATCTCCCGCAATCCCGTCGAAGGGACCTCGCCTCTCCGCACGCCGAAGAACCAGCCTCAGGCACTCACACTGACGCAGATCGCTGCCATCCGCGAGGCCGCGGCCACTTGGCGCACGGACCCGGGCCAACCCGGGCCCAAACCCGACGGCCAGGTCCGGGACATCATCGAGGTCCTGCTCGGGACGGCCATGCGCCCTGGTGAGGTGCTGGCGCTGCGACCGTGCGATGTCGAGGACATGACGACCGGCATGGTCGTCGCGGTGACCGGAACCGTGGTGCAGCACAAGGGCAAAGGCGCCGTCCGCCAGGGGCGGCCCAAGACCGATGCGTCGATCCGACGGATCCCCGTACCGGGGTTCGCTGCCGCGGTGCTGCGACGCCGACTGGACGGCGTTCCGCCGGAGAGAACAATCTTTGCGAACCGAACCGGCGGGCCGCTCAGTCCCTACAACGTCCGGCGCACCTTCCGGGAGTTCCTGGTCGGTGCCGGTCTGGCGGACTCCGGGATCAGCCTGCGCTGGTACCGGCGAACCGGCGCGACGGTGGTCGCCCGCGGTCTGGGCAGCGACGCTGCCGCGGCGTTCCTCGGCCACACCTCGACGGCGATCACTGAGGGCCACTACATCGAACGCGATCAGACGGTCGACCTGATGCCAGCTGCTCAACTGGAGCGAACGCTGCGCCCGGTCAGCCCCGATGGGACCTTGCTGGGGCTGCCGGCGGCGGTCGGGGAAGAGGAGATCCTCGTAGCGGTCGATAGCGATTCCGACGTGGTGTGAGGCATTCGCGGCGGTTCGGGCGCCGCGGCCAGACCTGGCGGCCGAGGTCCAGAGAGTCGTCCAGCCCTGCCTCGGATCCTCCGGCTAGAGCTGCAGCATGCTTGGGGAGCCGGCGTCGCTACTCCGGTGAGCCAGCTCCGCGTGCAGCTCGACCCGAGAAGCGTCCGGCCCGGATGGACAAACCGATCGTCGGTCGCTCAGCCGCTGACGGACGGTCTGCACGAGGGGGTGCGCGTCCGCATTCAGAACCGGCCGGTATCGCGCGCGGACGGGGTGCACGAGTTTCCCGGAGGTGGCATCGAGCCGGGGCAGCTTGACCCGCTCCACGAAGTCGCCACGCTCGAATCCCTCCTCGACCACTGCCGCGATCCGGTCATCGATCCGCTCCGCGAGCATCCGGAATCCGGCCAGCGTCCGCGGCTCGATCACCGTGCTCCCGTCGATAGCTCTGAGGCGCACGACCACGTTGGCTGCCTCGCTCGCAGCTCGTCCGCCGCCACCGCTGATGCCGCCGATGTTTCGCAGGTGCCGCTGGATCGCCTCATAGGTGCCAGCTCGCTCGTCCCAGAACTGGACCTGGGCCGGCTCGGTGCGCCGGGCGAGCGGTGACAGGCGAGCCGAGAGCACTCGCTGGGAATCGACGACGAGCCGAAGGCGGAGCGCGTGAGGAAAGTGATCCAGCCCGGCCAACACGTTGTGCTCCGCCTGCAGGACGCCGAGCAGCCCGGCCGGCACACGCCCCCGCATCGGTCTGACGCGTGGCTGCCAACCGGCGGTGTCGAGGCTGTGGTCGGGCACCGTCAGATTGACGTCGAGGGCCGCCGCCAAGGCCGCCCAGCCAAGACTCGCCCCGTGCTCCAGGTGTGTCCAGCCTGAGACTCGGCGGTAGCGCCGGTCGAGCACGACAAGAGCCTGCGTGATGGCGGAGACGTCGCTCACGATGCCCGCCGCCTGCGAGGTCGTGATGATCTGACCCATCTGGTCGAGGTCGCCTTCGGCCAGCGCAGCCGCGCGGGCGACCTGTCGCCAGTGCTCCACGAGGTAGTTCTCGTGACGGCTGGTGAGCTGGTCCAGGGCTGCCGGGGTGACGCTCGACGAGTCCCGTGCGTGTGCGAGCGCTCGAGCGAGATCTCGGGCGGCACTTCGGTTGCCGCACGGCTCGAACGGGTTGGGGTTTCGTGGCGGGAGGTTCGTGAAGGACATGGGGATCGCGAGCTGCAGTGCGTTGCCGCACCACGCGAGCACGTTCTCCCGGTACTGCCGAACGAGGAGGACCTGGCCGGCCACGTGGTCGGCGGCACCGAACCTGCGCTGCACACGATGCAGCCGTAGCAGGTCCGTCATCTCCCGGCGGAGTGCGCTGCCGGATTCGCCGTACATCAGCCGAGGTCGCCCGCGAGGGCGTCGTCGAGCATGGCCAGCAGGACCTCGACCTGGAGCGACGTCAGCTGGCCGCCCGCGAGAGCGAGCAGGGAACGTCGTGCTGCGGTGACCGCGGTGCGCGGATCGTCGACGACGCCTTGCGACGAGCTCGGCGAGGTGTCCCCTGTGTACACATCGAGAGTCAGCAACACGCGCTCGTAGTCGGAGGCGGCATGAACACTCGATGCTTGATCGGCAAGCGAGCCCAGCGCCGCACGCGCGTTAGCCATCGCTGGCGCGGCTCCTCCGTGCATCGGCACCTCCGCTGTCTGGGTTGAAAGCGAGACTGCTGTACCTGTGTCGAGTGCGGTCGAGGCACCGGGGCGGCTTGTGGACGTCCCGGGTGCGTCGGTGCCTATCGCGGCGGTCCGGATCACGACGTGCCCGGCTCATCCTGGAACGAACGCACGCGTCGCCTGCGCAGCAGGTCGTGGCGGACGAACTCGTCGAAGTCGCGCTCGCGATCAGTGATCGCGACTTCGCGGTCCGACTCGCCCTCCGACTCTCCGGGCCAGGGCGTCCGTCGGGTCGGACGGTCACGGTCGAGGCGGGTGCCGCAAGTAGCCACCCAGTCACGTAGCCGGGTGCGAGCGTCGGCGAAGTCGCGTAGCCAGGCCATCGGCGCGGATGGTGGTGCGGTCTCGTCGTGGCAGCTCATCGTCGTGGTGTCCAACAAGGCGCTGACCGTGATGGACGGTCGGTGGCGCAGCCTCGACGGCCGCCCGGTGTTCGCTTGCGTCACGGGACTGTCAGCGCACTACAACGCCCTGCTGGCCGACCGACTCAGTCGAGGCATCGGCGTCGAATGGGAGCTCCGCCAACGCGGCGCCGACCGCAACCCGCAATGGGAGATCGCCGGCATCAGCGATGAGCTCATCGCAGAGTTCTCGAGCCGGACCCGCGAGATCGAGCTCAAGAAGGATGAGCTCATCGCCGGGTACGTCGCACGGCACGGTCGGATGCCGTCGCCCAAGGTCATCGTGGAGCTGCGCGCCCAGGCGACCCTGGCGACCCGCCCACCCAAGGAGGTCCGGTCGCTCGTGGACCTGACGGCCGAGTGGCGACGCCGCGCATCCGAGCGACTGGGTGTGGATGCGACCGCGTGGGCAGCAACGCTGCTTGGTGCTGGTGGGGCACCGCTCACCGTCGACGACGTTCCTCTGGCGGCGATCGAGGCGCTCGCCGCCGACGTCGTGGCCTCCGTTGAGGTGAAGACGGCTGTGTGGACCCACTGGAACCTCATGGCCGAGGCGTCGAAGCAGACGATGGACCTCCGCTTCGCAACGACCGCGGACCGCGAGGCGGTCGTCGCCATGGTGGTCGACGCAGCGCAGCGTCAGTCGGTGGCGCTGACGGCACCGGAGCTCGCGACCAGCCCCCTTCGCTTCCAGCGCGAGGACGGCACGAGCCTCTTCCGACCGCGGCACGCAGCCAAGTACTCCTCCACGACGATCGTCGAGGCAGAAGCACGCCTCCTGGGCCGCTCGGAAGCCACGACCGCACCGACCGTGCGCACGCTGGCGCGAGTGGTGAGGCATTCGAACGGTCGACTCAGCACTCAACAGCGGACCGCACTCGAGAGCGTCACCTCGTCCGGGCGGAACCTGGACCTGCTCGTTGGCCCCGCGGGCGCCGGCAAGACGACAACGATGCGCGCCCTTCGTTCCGCATGGATCGTCGAGCACGGGCAGGGGAGTGTGATCGGTCTGGCGCCGTCCGCGACAGCCGCCCAGGCCCTGGCCGACGACCTGGGCGTCGCCTGTGACAACACGGCGAAGTGGCTGCATGAGTTTGACCATGGACGGACGGACCTGCGCTCCGGGCAACTGGTAATCATCGACGAGGCCACACTCGCGGGAACGACCACACTCGACCGGATCACTGGCATCGCTGAAGGTGCCGGGGCGAAGGTACTGCTCGTCGGTGACCCGTACCAGCTCCAATCCGTCGAAGCCGGGGGCGCCTTCGCGCTCCTGGTCGACCGCCGCACCGACGCCCCGGAACTGACCGACATCCATCGGTTCGTGAACGACTGGGAGAAACACGCCTCCCTCGCCCTTCGTCGGGGCGAGGTCGAGGTCATCTCGACCTACATCCGCCAGAAGCGAATCCGCGAGGGACTGACCGACGAGATGCTCGATCGGGCTTACGAGTCGTGGCGGGCGGACTGCAGCGCCGGCAAGGCCAGCATCCTCGTGACCGAGTCATCACGCGCCGTTCGGAAACTGAACGAGCGGGCACGCGCCGAACGGCTGGTGGTCGACGGCGCCCTCGATGGTCGAGAGGTCCCGCTGGCCGCCGGCCACAGTGCCTCGATCGGAGATGTCGTCATCACCCGGCGCAACGAGCGCACCCTGCGAACCGCACGTGGCGGCTGGGTCAAGAACGGTGACCGCTGGCGGGTGGTCGACATCCGCCGCGACGGCTCGATGCTCGCGGACCGGCTCGATCCACGACGCCGGGACAAGACCGTCCTGTCAGCTGAGTACGTCGCCGAGTACGTCGACCTCGGCTACGCCGTCACCGCACATCGGGCCCAGGGCATCACCGTCGACACCGCCCACGTCGTCGTCACACCCTCGACGGCCAGGGAGAACCTCTACGTGTCCATGACCCGAGGCCGCGAGTCGAACATCGCCTACGTGGCTCTCGACCAGCCCGACGACAGCCACTCGACTCCCGAGCCCGGCGACGTCACAGCCCGCACCGTCCTCTTCGGAGTGCTCCAGCACAGCGGAGCAAGCATGTCCGCACACCAGACGATGGAGGCCGAGTACACAACCCACGGCGGCATCGATCGCCTCGCGGCTGAGCTCGAAACCTTGGCGGCAGACGCCCAACGAGACCGGTTCGTGGACCTCCTACGGCGGTCCGGTCTCACGCTTGAGCAGAACGAAGCGGTCGTCCAGTCGAGCGTGTTTGGCCCGCTCACCGCGTCCCTCCGTCGAGCTGAGGCGTACCACCTCGACCTCGAGCACGTGGTACCTCGCCTGGTCGCCCAGCACGCGCTGGACGATGCTGCCGACATCGCCGCGGTGCTGCGGTACCGGATCGAGCAGTCAGCCGCCTTCCGGCCCCAGGGCTGCCGGCTGCGCCCGCGCCTGATCGCCGGCCTCATCCCCCAGCCGTTGGGGGAGATGTCCGCCGAGGATCGCCAGGCGATCGACGAACGCACCGAGCTCATCGAGGCCCGGGCTCTCGCACTCGCGACGGCAGCTGTCGACGCAGGCGCATCCTGGGCCCGCCGACTTGGGAGTCCGCCGTCGGATCCGAAGGACTGGACGTCCTGGATGCTCGCCGCAGCCACAGTCGCGGCGTACCGCGACCGCTACAAGATCGAGTCTGATCTGCCCGTCGGGGGCGGAGGAGCCGCGCACGACGCACAGCAGGCCGACCGGCGGCGGGCGCAGTGGGCCGCCCGGGAGGCACAACGCCTGGCGGCCGGGTCCGGGACGGATCACACAGTCGCGACAACTGCAAATGCCATCTCAATCCCGTAGGTCTGCCCAGTGATCCGGTTTCCACAGGTAGAGGTCCATTCGTCGAGCCGGCGGCGGCCTGGCCTGTGACGGTGGTGTCCACCATTCCACGGGAGGTCCCGATGCTCATCCTGCTTGCGACACCGGTCATCGCGGCGGTCGCGTTCGTGCAACGAATCCTGAAGGCGGTCGCCCCGTCGAACGTGCTGATCACACGCGTCCGCCGAGCGGGGCCGAGCTGTAGGGGAGGCGCAACTCTCGCTGTGCTGGCGCTCTTGTTGCTCATGGCGTTTCGAGTTCTGACGTTGGCAATCTCCACTGGCGCGCCGGGCTGGTTGAACCTGCTCGTCCTTGTCCTCGCGTGGGACACGATCAAGTTCGCGGTGGCTTCCTGCCTCGAGGCCTTTGGCTACAAGCGCGCAGCCGGCGGCGCCAACCCCCGCTAGGCGTGGGGCCGCTCGCTGCGTTAGTCGGGCTGCCACGACAGGGCGAACCGCTCAACTGAGGCCCTAGAGAGCGACGGCAAGCGGTGGCCGACGTCTCTGCGTGCGATGCGGCCGTTCTCGGAGGCCTTTCTGATCGTCTTGATGGGGCAGCCAACGTAGGCCGCGGCGTCGAGCTGTGACATCCATGGTGCGATCGGGTCGTAGGTGAGGGCGTGCATGGCGTCTAGCGAGGTCCCGGCAGGCGCGATGGTCTGGCGGCCGTCATCGTGCCAGGCGAGGCTGATCCGGCCCGGGTCCATGACGCCGCCTTGGTGGTGTGTGCTTTTGGCGATGACGAGCGACTTAATCTGGCTGACGAGAATCTCCCGGCGCTGCTCGTCGGTGCTGCACAGCTCCCACACCTCGCTCAAGGTCCTCCCGAGGTCGACTAGGACCTGAGCGGACGTCTTACCGCTTCCGCTCCGCGCTCGCTTCCGGTCCTGTTTGAGCCGGATGAGTTCCTTGCCGAGCGCGCCGGCATCGGCGTCGTCGTGGGTGAGGGCTAGCGCGACCGCCGTGAGTTGCCGATCGATCTCGGCCAACTTGCGCGAGGCCAATTGGTCGCCCGGGACCATCCATGTGCGGCGGTGCATAGGCAGGGATCCGCGGTCCTGCAGCAACCTCTGCACGAGGTAGGCGGCGAGGGCGACATAGGCGATGGTCTGACCGCAGAGCCGGCACCTGAGGCAGAAGGCTCGCCCGGACCCGTAGCGGTTCAGCCGGGCGCTACAGGTGGCGCAGGTGGCGATCCGGGCGATGATCGGGGAGGTGCTGCGCTGTCGTGCTCGAGGGATGGCCGAGTGGTGTTCTTTGTGCGTGATGACGTGTTGGAGTCGTTCAAAGTCGTCGAGACTGAGGATCGCGTCGTCTGAAATGACCACCGCGCCGTTGTTGTCACGCAACACTTCAGGTCCGCGTTCTGCGCCGCAGAATCCTGGGTTGTGCGCCGTCATGCCAGCGTGCGCCGGGTTGCGCAGGATGGCGTTGACAGAGGTGTAGGACCACCGTTTCGCTTTACTGCCTCGCGGCAGAGGTGCACCAGCAGAGTCCAGCCACTTGGCGATGGCATAGACGGTGTCACCCCTTAGCGCACGCTCCGCCATCTGGCGAACCCACTCGATGCGCTGCCGGTCTTGCGCCCGCACCTTGCCGGGGCCGTCGGGGTGCCGGACTAGCTGCCATCCATACGGCTGACGACCACCGGCAGCGCGACCGATCGAGATGAGGTACTCCCGGGCAGCGCGTCGCCGAGACGACATTGCTGCGGCTTCCATCTCGCCGAATACGGCCAGCATCTGCGCGAAGGCCCGGCCCTCGCCGGTCGTCATGTCGATGTTCTGATCCACGCAAACGATCGCCGCGTCACGCGCCTGCAACACCTCGTCGGCTTGCAGGAAGTCGATGACTCGCCGCGCGAGCCGGTCGACCTTCCATACGACGACCGCCTCGAAGTGCGTCTCCGTGGCCAAGAGGGCTTGCCAGGCAGCGCGCTCGGCCGGCTTGTTGTAGGTGGCGGACACCCCTTCGTCCACGTACTCCCCGACAACCTTCCAACCTCGAGCAGCCGCGTACTTGCGGCCCGATGCGAGCTGGCGGGCCACCGACACAGACTGTTCGGTCGCTACAGAGATCCGCGCATACAAGACGGCACGTTCGATCATGCCGCACAGTAGGCGCGCGGGGCCTAGAACGCATAGGCCTTCAGCGCTCGATGCCGCAAGCGTGCAGGTCATGAAGAAGTGGCCTGGTCGGGGGCCGCCCATGTGTGCCAATCGGGCGGTGCGGTCTTATCGCCGCCAGTCACGCTTTGAACCGGTCTGTCCGCTCATGACGCTACTGAAGCTGTTCATGTCTTCGGTACCAGCCGCCGGTTCCACCACGGGGGCGCTCCTCTGCTGGTCGCCGAAGCCTGGCGTACTCGTTAGGCGTTTCCCCCACCGCAGCACCGGCGCCAGGGCGAGCGCCGTCGCAGCGCCCCAACGCCACTGGCTGCGGTTCTCCCAGAGTCCGGCGATCCCGGCGACTGCGGACGCCGGCAGGATCAGGTTGTAGGGGCCGATGACCGGCCCTTAAAGGCCCTTCGCACTCGGTCAACCGCGGAAGGCTGGCTCGCCACGTGCGAGGCCAGCTGCTGTAGTGCGCGACGACGGCTGCCAGGAAGATCCCGTTGGCGACGGCATACGTGCCGCTAAGTATTGGAGCGTTCCTGTGGCTCCTGGGAACGACGGATTCACGACGCGTTGGGACGGAGCTGTTCGAGCAGTCCCAGTCGCCGCGGCATGCCCAGTGTTCGACCAGCATCGTCCGCCCGCGCACCAACGCACCAAGGCCCTCCATTCACCGCCGCATGTACTCCGCGCTTGGCGGGCTCAACCGGAGGATAATGCTCTCGGTGGCGGTGGGTACCTCCACAGCTCCGTTCTGCAACCAGTCGAAGAGCCGAGCGATCGTGTTGTCGTCCTTCGGATGTAGCCGTCCAGCGACATCGACGCGTTGGCGATGACCTGTCCCACCTCGTGCTCCCGTGCTCCTCCTCGTCCGATCGACACCCACGTGACGCCAGTGCGCGGCCGACGTCTGGGCGCGCGGAGATCCTGGCGCCCTGCCCGTGCCACGTAGGTGGTCGCAGCAGGGTGACGCTGATCCGTTCGGGGCGCTGCGCGGCTGGCGGCCGGAGTTGTTGCAACGTTCGCGCAGACTCCTCCGGCCGCCCCTCATTCAGTCGATGAACTGGCTGATCCACGCCAAGACGTCGGGATCGTCCACCCGGTGATTCAGGGACGTGATCCGACCGCAGATCTCACCCTCGAACCCGAGGTTGTATCCGCCGGTGTGCACCGCGACGATCGTGTCACCGAGCTCGCCCTCGGCGTCGGGGAATATCGCCGAGCCTGAGTCTCCACCGCAGCCGGAGCCGTGCTGGGAGGACGGCACGTTCCCGACGATGAACCACAAGGGGTCAAGAGCGCCGACGGAGCCCTGCCCGGGTCGGAAACGCTGGACAGCGACCTTGCGGACGAAGTCGAGCGTCGACACCGGGGTGCCTCCGCCGCGCTCGATGGTGCTGACGCCATATCCGACGTCGAGGAACCGATAGCCGGTCTGGCCAGTGGTTCCAACCAGCTCCTCAATCAAGCCCGGCGTCGGGAGGTTCGCCGGCTCGATGCCCACGACGTCGTCCTCGAGGAGGATCACGCCATAGTCGTAGGTGAACGGCCAATCGGCCTCGACGTAGTCTGGGTGGGTCTCCCAGCTGCTGGCCTCGTACCACGTGCCCTCACCCTCGATGGGCAGCCAGGTCTCCGGGTCGACCGCGGCCTCGGGGTCAAACGTCACCAGGACCGTCTCGAAACCCTCCTGGTCGAAGAAGTCAGTGCAGTGGCCTGCGGTGAGGACCACGTCCTCGTCGATGAGCGTGCCGGAGCACACGCCTTCGCCGGGGACGAGGATCAGACCGGCGTACGGATGTGCGTCGCCGTCCGGTTGTCCGCCGACGATGGCGTCAGCCGGGCCGGGTACCAGAACCAGTGTGAGTGCGGCAGCCGCAGCAGCGGCCAGAGTTCGACGCATGGAACCTCCCAGTCAGTGAGCGCTTGGGCAACGCTCTGCCACAAGGCTCGGACTCGACCGTGTGTGGGTCAAGACCTCCTAGTTGGACGACGCCAGCCCAGCTACGACGATGAGCACGCGGGCGGCCTTGTCGGGGCTCTGACCCGCGTGCCTCGTGCGGCCGAAAGCGAGGTGGGTCTGAAGCAGAGTGAGGGCTCTCCACGCGGGCCGCCATACGGTCACAGACGCACGGCCTGTCGACGGGTCGCAATGCCAGCGGCGGGGCGGGATACCGGCAGGGGGCCCACGTGGGCGCGCCTGATGAAGTGCCATTCCGTCCGAGAAATACACCGAAGCCGCTGACACCCACGAGCGCGGCCCATACATTCGATGGATGACCGACAAGCAACCCTCGGTGCAGGTCCTGGCCGAGCTCGCTAGGAGGCTCCAGCGTCTGGCAGTCGAACAGGGGACAACTGCATAGGTGGCGGGACCGTGACGACTGGAGACTTGATGGTCAACTCCGCGCGGCTCAAGCCTCGGGCCGCCCGGTGATCAACAGGCCCCAGCTGGCCCCTATTCCGGCGGGTCAGGACGCGAGAGGTCCCCGGCCACCAACGGGGGACACAGGCGACCGGGGCCAACCTTGAGCCTACGCTCGACTTGCGTTCGCAGGATCCCTGCCGCTTGGGGGGCTGGTTGGGCGGTGCTCACGAACGGCTAACAGACCGCCTCGTGCCCGCCTGTTGCGAAGAAACGGCCACAACGGGAGCATCACGTCCGGCATGGGCTCACCCTCATTGACCACTGATTCCTATGCCGCTCCCGAGTGGCCCTACCTCACCCTCAGCGGTGGATTTGATAGCCGACGCTGGCCACCACAACAGCCCGTGCTTAGGGTGAGCGGACCCTGTGGGGTTGGGGTCGAGGTCTCGCCGGGCCTGGGGGGCTGGCGAGACTGGCCGCTGGCCGCCGACGCACGGCGGCAACAGCGGCGACCTCGGAGGTCTGGCCGCGCCGCTGCCTCCTGGCGGAGCAGATCGCGGCACCGATGGTCCGTCTCTCAGCCGGGAGGTTGGGACTCAGGTGGTGCACGGTCACTCAAACCCTTAAGCGTCGTGGCAACTGGGATGTGTTACGGAGCGAGGCCGGCACTTTTCTTGCTACGCGGCCGGCCGCCGCACGTACAGCACGTTGCGATGGCACGAACGGGCGCACGGTATGGCTTGCCTGTAGGCGCCACCTTGGTCGTCACATGGTGGCGATGGCAGGTCGCTTCGAAGACCCAGCTGTGTCGGTGAGTACGCCGTCACGAGCGGGGAGCTGCAGACCGGCGCCCGCGGTCTCGCTGCCCCCGTGCGGGGCGTCGACGGACTGCGCGCCAGTGTCGGCGTCGTGACGCTCGACGGCGCCATCGACGAGGACGTCGTGGCACCCCAGGTGATCGCCGCTGCGGCGGCCGTCGCCGAGCGGCTCAGGTGCGACGGGCGGGGGTGAGACACCCCCGCCCGCCACGTGTCACCGGCAGGTGACCTCCACGCGGTAGGTCACGTCGGCGCCGGCCCGCCAGACCGCCACGTCGACCGCCACCCGGTAGAGGCCGTCCCTGCCGGGTCGGACGTTCTCGCCGCGGGCGCCGCGCACCTTGCTGATCGTGCACCCGTCCTGGTCGCCCACCGTCACCACGTGGGTGCCCGGCTCGACGGCCTCGATGTGCGCCTCGCGGAAGGCGAGCAGCTCGGGGGCGTACTCGGAGTACTTCACGTTGGACGCGCCGTTGGTGTCGGTCCAGTAGGCCGCCATGCCGAGCTGGGCGACGCCGTTCTTCCAGAAGCGGGCGTCGATCTCGACCGTCGCGTCCTCGAGGACCTTGAAGTTGTCGGTCTTGCTCTGCCTCGGCACGAAGCAGTGCTTGTTGCCCTGGGCAGTGCAGTCGTAGGACCCGATCGGCGTGACCCACACCTTGTAGACGCCACCGTTGTTGGGGGTGTCGTCGTAGGGGAACAGCTGTACGGTGGCGCCGCCGTCCTCCCCGTCCTCGCCGGTCACGTGCGGACAGGGGCCCGTGGCGTCCTGGATGACGCCGCCGACCACGGTGAACTGGCGGCACTCGATCGGGTCCGTGGACAGGAGCGTCCTGCCGCTCGGGTCGGTGACCTGGAAGTAGTAGGTGCCGTCGGGCAGACCTGCAGCGTCGTCGGGTGCGTTGATGCCGGGACCGCCGTTGAGGTAGACGTCCCGCTTGCTGGCGTAGTGGTTGAGGTTGACCGGCTCGCCGCTGGAGTCGGAGGTGAAGATCGCACCGCTCACCGGAGCGGGATCGGGGGCAGCCGATGACGGCTGGCTCGTGACGAGGAGGGCGGCCATGGAGACCAGGGCGGCCGCGACGAGAGGTGTTCGAGACATGACACTCCTACAGGGGGGATGAGTGTGACCGAGATGTCGCACGACTTCTCGACGCTAGGTCGGACCCGCCCCCGGGGCATCGCCACAATCAGTCAAACCTGGTCAAGTCCGGTTGCCGTCCGCGGGAGGGGGGCCACCGGGTACGCGATCTGCGTGGCCAGCGCGATGAGGTGGTCGAGCGGTCGATGCCCATTGCCCTCGGCATCATCCCTCGAGCGGACGGTCAGTCGCCACACCAGTACGAGCATGAGCCGAAGCGTTGCGTGGACGGCCTGAGCTCGTATCCCAGTCCAGGCAGGACGCCCGACGTCTCGCGTGCGCGTTCGAGGGCCTCGCCTGCCGCCTCGCCGGAGAGGCGGCACCCCTGTCTTCATGCTGAACACGGCGCCGTCGAGCGGCCCCTCGGACCCCTTGACGGGGCACAGGCCAGGGTCGAATGTGGAAGTCCCATCCACCTAATTCGGAGTTGAGATGCGCCGTCCAGCCGTCGTCCTGCTCACGCTTCTCGCCCTTCTCCTCGGCGGCTCGCTCGCGAGCTCGCCGGCGACGGCGATCACCAACGGCACGCTCGACGGCAACGGGCACCCGTCGGTGGGCGGCTTGGTGTCTCCGACGCAGTACTCCGACGGGACCTGGCTCTACTGTTCCGGAACGCTCATCTCACCGACGGTCTTCCTCACCGCCGCGCACTGCGGCACCGATGGAGAACAGGTCGCGGTGACCTTCGACTCCGACTACGAGCACGGCGACAAGGTCTACTACGGCACGTTCGAGGCAGATCCGCTCTATCCGGGGAAGCTCGAGTGACAGCCACGACATCGCGGTCGTGGTCCTCGACAAGGCGGTCAAGGGCATCACCCCGGCGCTGCTGCCCGGAGCCGGCTCTCTCTCGGACCTCTCCGAGGACCAGCGCTTCACCTCCGTGGGGTACGGCGCCTACGAGGTGACCAACGAGCCTGGTGGACATCGCTATCTGTACGACGATCGGCGGATGGTGACCACCGGGGAGCTGAATGCGATCAACAAGACGTGGCTCCGAATTTCCATGAACGCCAACACCGGCAACGGTGGCACCTGCTACGGCGACTCCGGCGGCCCCAACTTCGTTGGCACGACAGACATCATTGCCGCGATCACGATCACCGGCGATGCGGTGTGTCGGTCCACCAACGTGGTCTACCGCCTCGATACCGAGTCCGCACGAGTGTTCCTAGCGGGGTTCGTCGCACTGCCTTAACCGTCTTCAATCTAGGACGCGGTCGACTCGCACCCGCGCGTCAACACTTCGGATCAGCCACTTCGCGGACCCGCTAACCCGACGCTCCCCGGACGGGACGGCCAGTCAGCGCTCGCGCTCGTGTTGGTACCGAAGGCCACAATGTTCGGGGTGTGGTACCTCATCGAGTTCGTCGTGCAAGTCGTGGCGTGGGCGTTCCTCGCCATGGCTTTGGGCTCGCTCTTCCTGCTTGTCACGCAGGGCACGGCCAATGTTTTCGCGTCTTACTGGAGCGCGTCGACAGTCGCGGTCGTCTCCGCTCTCGTCGTCTGGCTCACACGCAGGAGCCTTCTCAAGCGGGAGCACCGCGGGGACTGACATCGGTCAGGGAGATGGCCGGAACCAACCCGGTGGAGCTCGCTCACAAGGCACAGGTAGGCACCAACCCGGATCTTTGGACCAAGTACGACGCCCGCCGCGTGGCGGTTGCGCTCGGCCAGCTCTCCGCGCGCCGCGCCTGACGCACTGTCCATAAGAGCCACCCCCGGCGCGCAGTTATCGCCGGGGGTGGACTCGCGTCATTGAGGCCGTCAGCTGCCGTTGCACGCGATGCCGGGGGACGGCACCACGGCCCTGAGTCCGGCTCGCACAAAGATGCCGTAGCTCTGCACCCCGTGGTACCTGTCAACGCCACCAGGGCTCTGGTTCCCCCGAACCGCCAGCGCGTCGTCGTCGAGGCCAGGAGGGTTGACCTCTCCTACATTGTCCTCAGAGTCCAAGCCGGAAAACACACATTCCGACGCGGCGTGGTCTGGCGCGGGGATGTCCTCTCCGTTGCCATTCACCTCACCCGCGCTGGCACCGCCTGCTCCTGCCAACACAAGCCCGGCCGCTACGGCGCAGCTCGCAATCAAACGCTTCATCGCTAGTTCCTTCCAAGATTGAGGGACGGACCAAAATGCGCTGTGCCGCCATATGCTCGCGAGGCCGCACGAATGGTCATGACAGCCCGATCCCGCTGAGACCCGACTGACACAGAATCCGGCACCCGGCGAAGCGTTGCCATACGCACAATGAGGGACTTCCTCGGAGGGACGGCCATACCCCTCCGGGGCAGCAATCGCCCGGGGTGGTTTGCCTGTGCCCTCAGGTCAGTCGGTCGCGCGCTCGGATGGGCAACTGGCATTCATCCCGCGAGGTGGGGAGTTGGCGGCCCGCTCATTCTGCGTCGGTCTCCTCAGAGCCAGACCACCATTCGCGGTCCCGCTCCTCGACCGCGGAAGCGCGCACCGGAGTAGACCACCTCACGAGGACTTGACCCGCCTCGGTCGGCTGGCTAGCGTCCGAAACAGGTTCAACGGCGACTTTGCACGTGATCCCACCTCTCGGGCTCCTGCGCTGCGCATGCTGTGATGCATGGAGCTAGGTCGGGTGTGCGGCCGACGCGATGCCCCTCTCGACGCGAATTCCGGGCCGGGAGCATCCGTACGGAAGGACAACGTCCATGCCTGATCTCAACCATGCCCTCACGAGGGTTCTCGCACGACGGGCGACCGGTCGGTCGCGGCGCCGGACTGCCAGGGCCGCAGCCGCCCTGGCCGTCGCAGCGGCCGTGGTCGTACCACTCGCCGCGTACGCGGCCGACGGCCCCTACAACATCGACGGTGTCGTCCCTGACGCCGGGACCACCGAGCTTGTCGACCTGTCCGGCAACGTGAAGGAGCTTGGGCCGCTCAACTCGAACACCACGAAGATCGGCGTGATTCACAAGGACGCGCTCCCGACGCTCGACACCACCAACCCCAACGGGCAGGTCGACCTGCGCCGAGCTTGGCTGGACACCGAGCGGGACACCACGACCCAGCACGACTGGCTTTACTTCGCCTGGGAGCGAGACGCCAACAGCGGCAGCGGCTTCATCGCCTACGAGTTCATGCAGAACCCGGCACCCGCTGGCTGTGCCTACGACACGGCCACCGACGCCCAGCTGATCGCCAACTGCAACCCGTGGGCCAACCGTACGGCCGGCGACTTCCTCATCCTGTGGGACCAGCAGGGCGGCAGCAAGGACCTCTTCCTGCGCACCTGGACCGGCACCGCACCGAACCTGACGCTGAGTGCGCCGACGCTGCTCAACGCCGCCGTGTCCCAGGCGGCCTACAGCGCGGACGGGTTCCGGGGCGAGGCCGCAGTTGACCTGACCGCGACCATCTTCGGCGGCTCGACGGCGTGCCGGACGTTCGCCAACACCATCCCGAGCACCGTGACCGGCAACTCCGACACGGCCGACTACAAGGACACCATCCTCAAGAACGCTCCGCCCATCACCAACTGCGCTTCGTCGACGGTGACCACGCCGCAGACGGCCGCGGGCACTGCCATTCCGGCCGGTGGGCTCTCCATCGGAACTGGTGTCGTGGCCGTGCGCGACCAGGCCGTGGTGAGCCTGACGGGCGGGACTTCCACTCCGGCGGGCTCGGTCGCGTTCTCGCTCTGCAAGGTGGATGCGCCGGCTCTGTGCACTACGGGAGGCACCTCGGTCGGGTCGACGAACCTGACCGGTACGGCGTACCCAGCTACCGTCAACTCGCCGACGGCGTATGTCACGTCGGTTGGTCGCTACTGCTGGCGCGCGACGTTCAGTGGTGACTCCGCCAACGGGATCCCCGTCTCGAGTGACTCAAGCGCAACCGAGTGCTTCGTCGTCACCCCGGTGACCCCGGACTTGGCGACCACGGCGGGCGCCGACACCAACCTCGGAGGCACGGTGTCCGACTCCGCCACGCTGGGCGGTACGGCAACCCAGCCGGCCAACCCGGTCATCAACATCACCGGCACTGGCGGTGCGGCCGCCGGGGGCACCATCATCTTCAAGCTCTACGGCCCCGGCGACTGCACCACCGTGGCCTACACCTCGCCTGCGGTGGCGGTGAACGGCAACGGCACCTACGACACGCCCAACCCGCAGTTCACGCCGACCTCCGCCGGCACGTACCACTGGGTTGCGGTTTACAGCGGCAACGACCCGAACACCAACGGCACGACGCACAACGCGGCTTGCGGTGACGTCAACGAGGACGTCGTCGTCACAAGTGTGAAGTCGTCGATGTCGACGGCGCAGACCTGGGTGCCGAACGACTCGGCGACCATCACTGCACCTGCGGGCAGCGGCAGCCTGGCCGGGAAGGTCACGTTCACGTTGTACAACACGAGCGACTGTACGGGCGCCGTGCTGTACGGCCCGGTCGACCGAGCCGTTGACGGACCGGTCGCGGGAGTGACGGTGGAGACGTCGAACGCCACCGACGTCACGGCCTCGGGCGCCTTCTCCTGGAGTGTCAGCTACGACAGCACCAACGCCGCGCAGGAGGACATCCCTGCCAGCTGCCACGAGACTTCGGCGCTGACGATCGCGAACGGAGGAACCGTCTCCAGCCCGTGACGACCACCTCCGTGGTCGACGGGTGATCCGCGCTGCTGGGTCGGGCTCTGCCCGGCCCAGCAGCGTCACGTGCTGCGCACCTGCGGCGCAGACACCACCAATCGGGGCGCGCGGCGCCGCGGTGACGATCAATGGCTTGGAGTGGTTGCCGTGGTGGTCGCCTTCCTGAGCGTGGTGCGAACCGGGCTCCTGTCGGCGGGAGCGAGATGCCCGGGCAGATCGCCCACTGGGCACCATCGTTCTCGTGCTGTCGCTGGCTTGGGCGTGCTGGCGAGGCGTGAAGCGCCCTTTGCCTGACGGATCTGGTGAGACCGATGCGTCCATGGAGGTAGGACGGACGCGCGGAAAGGACTATGGCGTTCGGGTCTGACGGAGGGCCAGACTGGGGGCTATGACCACCACGGTCATGGTGACCGGCGCCTCGGGCTTCCTCGGCCTGCACGTCGTCCGCGAGCTGCTCGAGCAGGATCGGATCGTGCGGGCGTTCGTCAGGACGCCAGAAAAGCTGTTCGACCATCTCGCCCCCTTGGGGGTGGACGCCGGCCACCCCCGTCTCGAAGTCGCCTCCGGCGACATGACCGACCCCGCCTCGGTGCAGGAGGCGGTGAGCGGGTGCGACCAAGTCGTCCATGCCGCCGCGACCTTCTCCTACCGGCGTCGCGACGCTGAACGCATGGTGCGAGACAACAAGCTGGGCACGACCACCGTGCTCAACACGGCGATCGAGGCGGGATGCTCGGCGATCGTCCATGTGTCCTCGATCGCCGCACTGCTGAGGCCTGGGGCAACCCTCGACCACCAGAGTCCCATCGGCATCGTGCTGGGCCCCTATACCCAGAGAGCAAGGTGGACTCCGAGCGCGTGGCCCGGGAACGACATGACGCCGGCGCCCCGGTCGCGATCGTGAACCCGGGAGCCATCCTCGGGCCCGACGACCCCTGTCTCGGGGAGAGCAACCAGGTGGTCCGAGACATCCTGCGCGACCGGCTGCCCACGTGGCCCGGCGGCGGGATGCAGTGGGTGGACGTTCGCGACACCGCGGAGGTCGTTGTGGCGGCTCTCGGCCGGCCCGGGGGCCGTTTCCTGGTGCCGGGCGAGATCGTCGCCCTTCCCCACCAGGAGTTGCGAGCTGTCACCGGCAGGCGACTTCCCGCGGTTCGACTGCCGCTCGCCGCCGCACTGCCCGTGCTCCACCTCGGATACAGGACCGAGTGGCCACTCCTTCCGCACGCGGTGGAGGGCGCCCGGTTCATTGCCTTGAATGCCCGAGTTGACGCCTCGGCGGCGGTCGCCACCCTCGGGCTCACCGGCCGACCCCTCGAGGAATCCCTACGGGACACGGTCCGATGGCTCGTGCAGGCCGGGCACATCTCACCACGAGCCGCCGGCCGGTCCCTGACGTCGGAGCCGCACTCCTCGTAGGTCGGATGGTGAGGCTGATCGCGTGCTCGGACGCCCGGTGGTCACGGCCTTCGGTACGAACTTCGTACGCCGCCCGGCCAGGTCTGTCCGGTCAGCCGCGCTGCGACGCTCCTATGTTTCGTCACGCCGCGGAGCTCGAGGCCCACGAGCGGGCATCGGAGCCGCCGGACAAGCCGCATTCAAAGCGGGACAAGGCACTGCGGCGCGACGTCTGCTCGCCCGCGCCGGAGCCGACGCCCACGGACACATGCCCCTCATCGACGTCATCGCGCACACCCGCTCCACCGACCGACGCCACGTCTGATCTTCGTGAGGTTGGCGGCGACGCAACACCGGTTGGCGACAACGCATTTTCGCACCGGCATCACCTCACAACAGCCAGCCGGACGGCGGAACAGTTCACAGCAATGCCCCTTCCATGCCGACGTCCTTCGGTACGCAGACGCATTCGGACCAATGCACAGGCCTGACGCGGACGCAGCAGCGCCGGAAGTGCCCGCTACGCGCGCCATTTCGCCGCCTTTCAGCGTCGGTAGAGATCCGTCAGTACGGCAGGTCGACGGTGAAGTGGGTGCCGGTGAATCCGCTGCGCCACTGGGTGACGTCGGGCCCGACGGCGGCGGCGGACTCTGGACCGGCGAGCCCGCGGGCGATGAACGACGCGAGGGTCGGCATGTCGGTGACCTTCATGCCGACGCGGGCGAGCTCGGGGGTGCCGATGCGGAGGCCGTTGAGGTCTCCGTCGACTGGGGTGGTGGGCAGGCCGATCCCGCAGGCCAGGAGGTTGGCCGACCGGAGATCCTGCGCCGCACGCTGTCCGCCGCCGTACTGGTGGGCCAGGATCGCGAACTGGTGCGACGTCGTGACGCCGCGGTCCGCGGCGAAGAGTGGGACGTCGAGGGCGCTGAGGCTGCTGGCGAGGGCCTGGGCCAGGTCGACCATCGTCGTCGCGTAGGCCGGTCCGGCAACCTCCCAGTCGGCCAGGGTTACTGCCAGGGCCGCGGTCTTGCCAGCGTCGAAGTTGGCCGTCAGCCCGGGGTAGGCGATGGCCTCGAGACGCTCGGCGAGCGTGGCTTCGTTGGTGACGATAAGCCCACTGGGCGGCCCGCCGAGGCTCTTGTAGGTGCTCATCGTCATGAGGTGCGCGCCCTCGGCAAGCGGGTTGGGCCATGCTCGGCCGGCGAACATCCCGCACTGATGGGCGGCGTCGAACAGGACGAGGGCGCCCACCTCGTCCGCGATCTCGCGAACCCTGCCGACGGGGTGGGGGAAGAGGTTCAGGCTGCCACCGATGGTGATGAGGCTCGGCTGCGTCTCGTGAGCGAGGGCCCGGAGCGCGTCGATGTCGATGGTGTAGCCGTCCGCGTCGACGGGAGCGTCAACCGTGGTCAGTCCGTAGAGACCGGCGGCGCCGTTGAGGTGGTGCGTCACGTGGCCGCCGATGGCGGCCGGTGGAGCGATGATCGTGTCGCCCGGACGGCAGGTGGCCATGAACGAGTAGAGGTTGCCCAGCGCACCAGAACCGACGCGGACCTCGGCATACGCTGCGCCGAAGACGCGACAAGCGGCGTCGGCGGCGAGCACTTCGATCTGCTCGATCGCATCGAGGCCCGTCTCGTACTTCTGACCGGGGTAGCCCAACGATGCGCGGGACCCAAGGTTCGCCGAGAGGAGTGTCTCTGCCCGCGGGTTCATCACGTTGGTCGCCGGGTTGAGGTTGACGCAGGTGACGTCGTGGATCCGGTGGTTCTCCTCGGCCAGCCGTTCGATCTCGACCTGAAGAGCGCCGCCCGTGAACGCGGTTGACGACACGTCCCGGACGCGGTCGGCCACAGTGCTGGGCAACCAGGGACGGGCGGCGACGGCCTGAGCCATGTGGAATCTCCTCGATCGTGTGCGGTGCTGGACGCACACCAGGATGGGCCGGCGCGCTATCCGCACGCTAGGCAGCCCACGCCGTCGAAGTCGTCGGACAGACGGCGGGACTTCGGAGGGACATCTCCTACACTTGTAGGAGGCACGGGCGTTGGAGGCGGGATGCAGGACGAGCTGGACCGTCTCGCGGCCCTGCTCGGGCGCAGCGTGTCGGTTGACAGCCCGACGGGGCGCCTCTTGGGATACAGCGTCCAGTCAGACGACGCCGACGGAGCCCGCATCCTGGCCATCCTCGCGCGCCAAGTGCCCGAACCAGTTCAGCTCTGGCAGGACGAACACGGACTCAGCACGGCAACCGGGCCCGTCCGCCTCCCGAAGAACGACGAACTCAAGATGACGGCGCGGTTGTGCGTCCCGCTCCGGCGAGACGGTGTCCTCCGCGCCTACCTGTGGATCGTCGAGGGCCCCACACAACTGACCCCCGAGCAGGTGGGCGCGGCTCTTGAGTACGGCGACAAGGTGCTCGACAAGCTGGCAGAGAACCCGGCGCAGGTCGGGACCCGAAGTCTGCCCGAGCTGTTCCACGACCTGGTAGCGCCCGCCCTCGGCGCTGAAGCTGAGCAACTCGTCAGTGCCGTGATCGACGTCGCGCCCCACCTGCTTGGCGTCTCGGTTCGCTTGTTGGTTGGCACCCCCATGGCTTCGGCAGGCGTGCACGGCCCTCTGACATCAGGCGATGTCTCACGTGTGTCGCGTCGGCTCGGCAGTGCAGACCCGAGAGTGCTGGCCAGCTCGGTGACGCCGACGAGGACGGTTCTCCTGCTGCGCGACACTCACTGGAGACCTGCGCCAGGTCAGTCCGCCGTCCTGCCCTCCGGCCTATTTGCCACCGGCGCCGGACCGGTGGTGTCCTTCGACGCAGCCGGCTTGCTTCACGGGCTGGCGATGGCCACCTTCACTGCCACGTGCGTCGCGGCTGACCCGCGCCTGCCTCGCGACCTAGCCTGGGAACAGCTCGGGATGTACCGGCTCCTGGCGCAGGGCGAACATGATGCATGGCTCGAGATGTTGTCGCAGCTCGCTGATCAAGGTGAGCCAGGAGACGTCTTCCTCGACACGCTCGAGACCTATCTCGATCTGGCCGGAGACGCGCAGAGAACCGCAGCGGAGCTCGGGCTCCACAGGACCACGCTCTACTACCGGCTCAACCGCGCCGCCACGCAGCTCAACGGGAATCTGAGCGACGGCATCTGGCGGACGAACCTGCACATAGCGTTGAAGGCCCGACGCCTGGACCGAGCAACAGAGGGCTAAGCTGCCCGAGCGGAATCGTCGGAAATGATCATGGCGATGGCCGAGATGTCTGCAGGTCCTGCGTCACTCCGCAGCCTTTGCCCCTCAATCCCGAGACGTGGAGTCGGACGTCGCGCTGGTTGCAGTGCTTCGACCCTCGCCCGCAACTCGATGAAGCGAGTGTCGGACGAACGTCGGGAAGTGCACTTCCACGCTCGAAGCGTGCGGATTGGGTCTCGCCACCAACACGCGCGCGGGAGACTTAGCCAGGATGTACGCCGCCTGCGGCGGGTCTGCGGTGAGCGCCAGCAACGGTCCTGTCCATCGCAACTCCGCGCCCCGCGGTCCGTCCTCCCAGCCCCTCGGTTCGATCACCGAGCGGGCGTTGGCCTTGCCGATCACCACTCGAGCGACGTCAGGTAGAGCGACGTGCCAGGCCGAGGACGCACGCACCACAACTGCTGCAGGACTGAATCGCCGGTGAGCTCGCACCGTGCCGTGGTGAGTCCGATCGCTTGGCCGATATGGGATCGCCACGTGACGTCAGGGCTGGGCCGGGGTGTCCTTCTCAATCGCCCGCGCCAAGGCGATGGTTGCCTGTGCGGCGAACAGCTCAGCGATCTCCATTGCGCCACTCTGCAATGTCTCCGATTCCGTCCCGTAGAAGTTGAGGCAGCCGAAGGTGTCGTCATCGGCGTGCAACCGAAACGCCAGCTGTGACAGCACCCCGTGCCCCACCGCCGCCGGCACATAGCGCGGCCACCTGTGGTCGTGGCGCAAGTGCTCGACAGCCAACGTCGACACCGTGCGCAGGCTGTCGACACATGGCCCCTCCATGAGCGCGTACTGCACTTCATCGAGCTCCCACACCAACCGGCCGGTGACCGCCTTGCTTTCGATCCTCTCCCTGCCGTGGACCACCGAGATGCCCACGTGCTGGAATCCGGGCACAGATGCGCCGCCGGCCGCCACAATGGCTTGGAGCGTGTCGTCGGGGGTTGACGATTCGTGGAGGGCGCGCGCGGCTTCCCGCAGCGCTCGTATCACCGAGCTCTTATCCATTGCGGCGTCTCCAAGACGTTGAGCGTTCCACCCGAGTCGTCCGACGACTCACGGGATCTACGGACCTATCGGTGGTCGTGCTGTCAGTCAGGGGGCTCGCTGCCGCTCGAGTACATCGTTGGCGACGAGTCTTCTGCCGCCTTTGCTGCAACGCGGCCATCCTCTGCCGGCTTCGCGCCGCTGAGCGTCTTCGACTCCAAGGCGTCCAAGATGGCAGCTGGGCGTCCGGGGTACATGGCCCGCGGGTCGACAGCCGGAACAGGCGCGTGGCCACGGTGATCGGGCATGGGATTTCCCATCTGGGCGGCCTCAGAAACGGTGCACAAGTCGGGCGAGCTCGCGGCGAAATCCGTGAGCTGTCGAGCTCACGGCCAGCCCGACCGGCACGGCCTTCCCCGGCTGCTCCGCCGGCACTGTCGCCTGCTCGCGCAGCGCGTCGAGCTCGTCAGCGTGGGGGCTACGGCCGTGAACGCGTATGAAGTGGTGAATCAAGCACTGGTCGTCGAAGACGTCGGCGGCCGGTTGATGCTCGGTGTTCATGAGGACGTCCTTGCGAAACCAGGTTTCGCGCCCCTTTCTGAACGCCACACTCCCGGTACCCGAGCAGCCGTGCGGCCATGAGTGTCACGTACCCGCCTGTTTGGCTGCTTGGCACCTGAGCCATTGCAGAAGGGCGCCGTCATCGATGTACGCATGGAGCTTGGCGCACGGGTCGCGCATGGGGGGAGCAAGCCGGGGGGTACTGACACGGCCTCCGCATTCCCAGCCGCCTCCGGGACCTAGGAAAGGTCGTGCCATGGACAGCAACACACGCACGGACACGAAGAAGTCGGACCTACAACGCGCTGCCGGAGCGGTTGGCGCGGTGTTCCTCCTGGTCGGGATCTTGGGGTTCATCCCGGGCATCACGACCGACTACTCCACAATGGAGTTCGCGAGCCACGAGTCAGACGCGAAGCTGCTCGGGATCTTCGAGGTCTCCATCCTGCACAACATCGTCCACCTGCTCTTCGGTGTCGCCGGCCTTGCCATGGCCAGGACGTGGGACGCCGCGCGCGTTTACCTGATCGGTGGCGGGGCCGTCTACCTGGTCCTGTGGATCTACGGCTTGGTTATCGACCACGAAAGCGCGGCCAACTTCGTGCCGGTCAATGACGCCGACAACTGGCTGCACTTCGTGCTCGGCCTCGGAATGATCGCGCTCGGTGTTCTCCTCGCCAAGCGGGACAGGGACAGGCGCGGACACCACGACGGCCGGTGACAACGGCCGTGAAATCGCGGTCCCGTGCCCTGCTGCCGCACCAGACCGACCGGGGACTTCCCGGTGACTACTCGGCGGAAACTCGAGGTTTCCGTGCCTCCCATGTCCAGCACGGAGCACGTCGGCGAGCACGTCGGCGTGCGCTGGTGGGGGAGTGGCCGCTCCGAAAGGCTCCCGGTAGCCGCCAAGGTCGAGGCCATGGCGCCTGACGTGGTCGCGGGTGACGGCTTCGAGCGCATCCCCGCAGGCGTGACACACGACGCGCTCCCCGCCATCAACCACCAGCAAAGCCCCCAAGAGCGCGCGTGGAGCCAAGATCCGTCGTCGAGCCGGCCTATCGGGACATGCGCTCGGTCGCGCCGGCGCGGTTGCGGTGTCTTCCATCTCGTTCATAGGTGTGGGCATCGACCCTGCAGGTCGTCACCGACATGCTGCGCAGGCGACGAGGACGATCCGTACGCCCCGCCAAGCATGACCTGCCTCACGCTGGTGCCGGTGGACGGCGCGGTGTGCCTACGCTTGTCGCAGATCCCGGTCGCTCTCGTCCCCCGTAGCGGCCGGGGTCCCACGGCCGCGTTGGCGACGGATACCGCCCGCTTGACCTCCTGCACCCCCCACCGCGCACCGTGGCGCCGAACGACCGGCTCTCAGCCCCTTCCTTGAGCGAATGGAACCGTGGCATAGTCGTAGTTTGCGCAATCGCTGGAGACCACGGCGACTCGTCTTTCTCACAGGAAGGAGCGGTCGTGGTCTCGGATACGGTCGTTTCTCGGCACTCTTCTCGGCACTCGTCTCAACACCCCGCACAACAGGTTGTGTCCGCCGCGCCGGTGGACCCGATGAGCCCGGCGGGTCGCGCGGCGCGAGCCCGGCGCACCGACGCCATCGTCGCGGCCCTCCGCGACCATGTGCCGCCCCCGGACGACCCACGCGACGTCCGGAACCCTGCTCGTGCGGCATGCGTCGACGACCTCATCGAGGCGAACCTCGAGGTGGCGCGCACGCTCGCAGCTCGCTACCGCAACCGCGGCATCGACCTCGACGACCTCGAACAAGTCGCATTCGTGGGGTTGACGAAGGCGGCGCACCGCTTCGATCCGCACGCGGGCTACGACTTCCTCGCGTACGCCGTCCCGACCATCCGTGGTGAGGTGCGACGCCACTTTCGTGACTGCGGGTGGGCCGTGCGGCCGCCGCGCAGGGTGCAAGACATGCAGCGGCGCATCGCGGCCGCGCAGGGTGAGCTGATGCTGAAGCTGGGGCGTTCCCCGCGCCCGAGCGACGTGGCCGCGTACCTCGAGGTGGACCTCGCTGACGTCCAGGAAGCTCTCGCCGCGGACGGCTGCTTCAGCCCAGCGTCCCTGGACTCACCCGCTTCGGCGGAGGGGGCGAGCACGCTAGGTGACTTCATCGTCCACGGCGACAACGACCTGGGGGCCGCCGAAGCGCGCGTCATCCTCGAGCCGCTCCTGAGGCAGCTGTGCCCTCGCGACCAGCGCATCGTGCAGCTGCGGTTCTACGAAGAACGCACTCAGCAGGAGATCGCCGAGGATGTCGGCGTCAATCAGGCTCAAGTGTCGCGCATCCTCTTCCGCATCCTGCGAGAGCTCCGCGGCCAACTTGGCGACCCCGCCGACGGGCACGACCACCCACACAAGCCGCCGGCCGCCTGAGCGGAGCCCACGCGGCCGCTCTCCTCCTGCGCTGTCGCCATGAGGGCACGAGCGCGCTCCTCCTTGATCGCGACCAAAGATGGTCCGCTGTCCGAACCCATGCCCGTGCAGTGCCACTCGATACTGCTGGCCGATCGCGTCCGCGACGCCATGACGGCCGCGCCACCGCTGGCGGTCTGACCGTGCTCGCCTGGGGCGCGCTAGGGCTCCTGCTGGGTGCCTGGGTCGGCGCGCTCGCGCGGCTGTGGATGCGACTGATCGTTGTCCATCCGGAGGCGTTCAGCTGGTCCGGCACCCTGGCGATCATCATCAGTGCCGCTGTCGGCGGGCTGGGACTGGGACTGGTCCGAGGCGCGCGCCTGACCGGCCGCTCCAAGCTGTGGAGACTTGCGGCCCTGCTGGCGCTGCCGTTCCTGGGAGCCCCCATGGGCCTCGGAGTGTTTCTGCTCAGCGCCCTGGTGGGCGGATGGGCGCTCGCCGGTCGGCGGCCGATCTGGTTGGCTCCGACCCTCGCGACACTGTGGGCCGCCGCCTTGCCGTTCATCGCCTACGCGGTGGCTGACCCTGACCATCGCAACCTGTACGACGGCGTTCACTACCTGTCCTTCACGGCCGGAGTCTGGACGCTCGCGGCGCTCCTCGCCGTCGGTGGCCGCGAGCTCTTCATGCGCTGGCCGACCCGAGAGCCGTAGCGACGCGCCGGTCAAGGCGCCGCGCGAACCCAGCGAGACGCCACCCGCACGGACGACCCGCGGCACGCCGCCACGAGCCGGGCCCGACCCCGGTGGTGCCGGCTCCCCGCAATGGCCGCCACGCCCCGGTCTAGTCGCCGCGGCCGACGGGGTGCGCTCGGGAGGCCGCGGGCGTCCGTTCAGAGCGAGCGAACTTCGGGGGACGCCCGGCGCCCGGGGGGACGCCGGGCGCCACTACGTGAGACGTTGCGGACGGTCGCAGGCAGCGCGACGCGCTTTCCCTGCCAGCATCCCGCCCCGCGTCTTCGACTCCCGTCGCGTCCGCCACCTTCTGGTAGCTGCCGAGCTCGCTAGCCCGGGCCCGACGGCCGTTCGGCGTAGTCGTTGGAGCGACCGGTTCCGCCGCCTTTCGGCGCAGCTCGAGCCTCCGGACATGTCGATGTGCGGAAACGTTCACAGGCCACCGACATACTGACCGTGCACCGATCTCGCATCGACGCGCTGACCTCTGGGTACGAACGAAGTCATGGAACCCATCCCGGAGACGCTGGACGCGATCGCGGAGCTGGACGCCTACCTCGACGACGGCAAGCTGTTCGACGAACTCATGAAGAAGGCAGCACTGGCGCAGCGCATCGCGCCGGACCTCGTCGGGATCAGCGTCGCGTCACTCGAGCACGGCATCACCTTCACCATGGTGGCAACCGACGACGAGATCGCGGCGCTTGACGGCGTCCAGTACGCGACCAGCGGGCCATGCGTCGAGGTGGCGGACGACGGCCAGGGCGTGGTCACGAGGTCCGAAGACTTGTTCAGCGAACCCCGATGGCGCGCCTTCGCGCAGGCGAGTGCAGCGGCGGGCGTGCGTAGCACCCTGACGTTTCCCATGATGGACGGCGACGAGGTGATCGGCACCGTCAACCTCTACGGAAGCTCCGACGACACTTTCGACGGCAATGGCTCCTTGCTCGCTGCGATCTTCCGGGCTTGGGCGCCGGGCGCGGTCACGAACGCCGACCTGTCCTTCTCCACCCGGCTAGCTGCCGAGCAGGCGCCTGCCAAACTTCGTGACGACGCACTGATCGACGAGGCCACGGGAATCCTGGCGGCTCACCACCAGATCCCTGTGGACCGCGCCCGAGAACGGCTCGAGCACGCCGCTGCGAGAGCCGGAGTCCCGCTCAGCACGCTCGCACGGATGATCGTCAAGACGACGGACTCCGACATCTGAGGCTCACCTCGCGTGTCGAGTCCGTGACAGAAGTGAGCATCCGGATCTGCCAAGAGCGCGCGAATCTGCGGACGTGCGGGTGCGCGCGTGCGAGCTTCGCGTCCGTCGGGGGGTCGGTGGTGATGCCGGTTGAGAGCAGGCGCCCTCCGGCGCCCGACCGCCCAGGGTTCCCGCATCCTGCGCAGGTCGACGCGGTTGTTCCAGCATCCGTCCCGCATGACACCGCCCCACCCGCAGCCGCTGAACGAGGGTGAGGCGGCCGGCGCCGAACTGAGTCCGGGCCTGGGTGACTGACCCATGTTCGGCAGCTTTCTTTACCGAACGCCGCGCGACGAATCGACCTGGCTGGGATCGCCCTATTGTCGACCATACCCCCGAGTTGTCTCGGTGGTCGCTCCTCGAGAGGAAGTGGATTCGCATGCGCCCCTCGGCTGAAGGGGAGGTCGCGGCGATCGCCTCCCAGCCCACCCGCTCCCTATCCCAGAGGCAGATCGGAGGGAACTACCTGCAGCTGCTCGCACGGCATGCAACGGCGTCAGCCGAGATGCGGCGTGCCGGCCGCCACCCCGGACTTTGGCCGACGCTACGCGAATCGCTGCTTCGTCGACCTGCTGAGCCTCCGGCACTGGATTCGTCCGGAACTCGGCGAGTGCGCAACCGCCCACGTAAGCGGGTTGATGCTACGGACCGGTGATTGGCGGCCATCGATGGAGCACCTCCCGCCCCAACATCGTGACGGGGGTGCGCCCGCTCGGGTCCTGTCGTCGACGACCACAAGCTCTTCGCAGACCTGGTGCCGATAGCCCTCGCCGGGGAGGCGGACCTGGTCTGTGTCGGAGCAGCGCACCATGCCTCCGCGGCCCACGCCATGACGTCGGAGCTCGACCCGGACGTGGTGCTCAAGGACGTCGACCTCAAGAGCGACAACGGGCTCGACCTCGCCGAGGAGCTGTTAGCCGCGTCCGCAGCTGCGCGTCGTCGTGCTGACGGCCTACAGCAATGTCGAGGTGATGCGGCGAGCGGCCAGGATCGGCGCGTGCGCCCTCCTACCCAAGGACGGTCGCTGCCAGAGCTGCTCGCCGAGGGTCGCGACGTACGAGGGATTTCGCGTGAGTTGGAAATCTCTGTCCACACCTGCCGTGGGTACGTGAAGTCACTCCTGTCCAATCTGGACGCACACTCGCAGCTCGAAGCGGTCGCGGTAGCGAGAACGCATGGACTCATCAGTTGATCACGCTCCCGCTCACACGCGGAACGCGCTCCGGTCGCCCCGTTCTGCCGCCCTCCTCCGTGCCCGTCGGTTTCGTAGCCGTGAACGTCCCGACCACGCTGGGTCGTCAACGTCTGGATCTGCCTGCGAGTTCAGGCGGTCGCATCGGTGACCCATTCCGCCGCCCGTCGGGGCCGGGGCGAACGACCGCCTGAAGCCGCACCGAGATTCGGGCGCTGGACCGTCTCACGTGTTGTCCGGAACAGAGGTATCCGCCCGACCCCCGTGCGAGTCGGGCGGATACGGTTGGTGGGGCGCTACGTCCTGTGCCGATTTGGGAGCACCGCGATGGCGGCGTGTGCCGCGGTGGCACTGAACATGCCTAGCACCTGGCTGATGGAGCGCAGGTAGAGCGGGGTCACCGGTGAGCGTGGGTGTCGGCGGTGTCGTCGTCGTAGTAGTCGCGGCTGCCGGACTTGGCGAGGCCACGGCTGATCATGTAGCCGATGGTCAGCAAGGTGACGTAGAACCACGCCTCCTGGGTGCCGAAGTCGCTGGTGTCGGTGACGGCGGCGGCGACGACGACGGCGATGGCGACGACGACGTAGGCGATGAGCTCGGTCGTCTTGTACGACGACTTGGTCTCGGTGCTGACGCGTCGGACGGTCGAGTGACGGGTGTCGGCGTTGGTGGTCGACATTGGTGGTTCTCCTGTTGAACTCGCAAAGATGGTGTGCCCATGGTCTTGAGCCCTGTTGCACCAAGTGGTGCGAAAGCGTGGGTACCCGGCTGGCGGGCTGGCCATGCATTTGAAGCGTGTGGCTTGGATTGCAGGTACAAGGCCACGCTCGCCCGGATCTGCCGCGATGGCTGCGCGGATCTGCGATGGGCGGATGCCGCATGAGCACGGGCACCTCCGGTTCTCCGCCACGTCACCCGATACGGATGATCCGAGAGCGTCGAGAGTGGACAAGCCTTGTTCGGTGAGTGAGCGCACTTTCCCGGGACGGCTCAGCCAGGTGTCGATGGACGGCGAGCTGCCGCGCCGTGAGGACCTGGGGCTGGTCTTCGACGAGCTGGACTACCAGATGGCATGCCAGGTGTACTTGTGGGCGCTGCCGTTGGTCTCGTACGCGCAGTGGCGCAACCAGCACTACGAGGTGTTCGGCGCGACGAGCTCGGACCTGGTGCACTACGTCAGCTACGCGGACCGTCTGGGTCTCATCACGGCCAATGCCACGACGCCGTACACCTTGAACTTCTTCGACCTTGCCGAGACGGGTCCGCTGGTGATCGAGCTGCCTCCCGGTCCGACCGCCGGGGGGATCTCGGACTTCTGGCAGCGCGAGTGCGCCGTGCTGGGCGAGATGGGTCCTGACCGCGGCCGAGGTGGGCGCCACGTCGTGGTCGGACCGGGACAAGACGCCCCCGAGGTCGGCGACGACGTCTACGTGCAGCACGCCACCGGCATGAACATCATGTTCGGGTTCCGCACCCTGGACCCCGACCCACAACGAGCCCAGGAGCTGGTCGAGGGGGTGCGGATCTACCCCTACGCCGACCGGGACGATCCCAGGCCCACCCGGATCATCTCGCCGGACGGTCGGGCGTGGAGCGGCGACCATCCGCGTGGCATGGAGTACTGGGTCCGCCTCCACGACATCTACCAGCGCGAGGTCGCGGACGAGCGGGACCGGTTCTACATCGCCATGCTCAAGCAGCTCGGCATCGAGAGGGGGCGGCCGTTCGAGCCGGACGATCGACTGATCCGGCTGTTGTCCGAAGGCAGCGCCGCGGGGGAACTCATGGCGCAGGCCAACACGTTCGCCAAGAGGTTCGAGGGAGCGACCTACTGGCCCGACCGACGCTGGGACACCGCCATCGTTCTCGACAATCCCGCTCAACGTGCGGAGGATCACGACGAGCTCCTCGAACGAGCCTCGTGGTTCTACGAGGCCGTCAGCTTCTCCGAGGCGATGAAGAGCCAGACACCCGGTGCAGGCCAGGCATACCTCGGCGCCTACACCGACGCCGGTGGCGCGTGGCTCGACGGCGGCCGCGCGTACACGTTGCATGTCCCGCCCGACCCACCGGCCAAGCTCTTCTGGTCGGCGACGGTGTACGACGTCGACACGCGGTGCCTGATCGACAACGAGCAGCAACGCGGCGACCGCGGCTCGCTCGACGCCGATCTCGTCAGCAACGAGGACGGCTCGTGGGACCTGTACTTCGGACCGACCGCCCCCGAGGAAGGAGAGGCGAACTGGGTGCAGACCATCCCCGGTCGACACTGGTTCTCCTACTTCCGTCTCTACGGCCCGATGCAGGGCTACTTCGACCGTAGCTGGAAGCTCGGCGACATCACCCCCGCATGAGGGGCGACACGGTGGACGCAGCTCGACGGCACCCGCGGGGGACACCCTCGGGTCGTACGTGACGGAGGTGGCCCGTCGTCGCGGCCGGCCGCAGCGGCTCGCGCCGTCCTTCGGGCACTACCGCCGGTCGTGGCTGTCCGGTGACCTGCTGGCGGGCCTGCCGGTCTGGACCGTGCTGGTGCCGGAGTCGCTGGCGTTGCGCCACGACCGCCGGGGTGTCGCCGGTCGTGGGCCTCTACGCGGCCGTCTCGTCGCTGCTGCTGTATCCGGTGCTGGGGTCCTCCCGACACCTGGTCGTCGCCACCATGTCCGGCACCGCTGCCCTCTCAGCGAGCGTCGTCGCCGATGTCGCGCAGCAAGGCGAGGCCGAGTTCGCCTCCACCACTGCCGCACTCGCACTCGTCATGGGGGTGCTCTGCGCGCTGGCCGGCGTGCTGAGGCTCGCTTCATCGCCTCCGTTCATCTCCGAGCCCGTGCTCAAGGGCTTCATCATCGGTCTAGCCCTGACGATCATCATCGGGCAGGTGCCGGCCCTGCTGGGCATCGACAAGGCGGCGGGGAGCTTCTTCGAGACGCTGTGGGGGATCGTGGGCGAGCTGACCGCGATCGACTGGCTCACCACCGCGGTCGGCGTGCTGTCGCTGGCGGTGATGATCCTGGCCCTCGAGCGCTACCTGCCGCTGGTCCCGGCGTCACTCGTTGTGGTGCTGGCCGGCATCGCGGCCGTGGCGCTCCTAAGCCCTTGCGCAGGTTGGCCCTTCGCCTCCGCCGAACGCACGGATCTGCCTGCGAGTTCAGGCGGGCTCTCGAAGGACAGTCGCACTAGCCTGAGTAGGTGTCCGAGAAGGTAGCGCATCGTCAAGCACGCCAACAAGTGGCCGCGTATCACGAGGCGAAGCT
Organism: Nocardioides sp. GCM10028917; assembly: GCF_042666175.1. Taxonomy (NCBI): domain Bacteria; kingdom Bacillati; phylum Actinomycetota; class Actinomycetes; order Propionibacteriales; family Nocardioidaceae; genus Nocardioides; species Nocardioides sp. GCM10028917. Next base: position 190,286 of record NZ_JBHTFL010000007.1, on the reverse strand, counting down.
CGCCGATCTCGTCACACGTCGCCGGCGCGATCGATCAATTCCGCGACGGTGATCTCGACCCATTCGACATGGATCGCGTGCTGTTCCAATACTCGCGAGCGGCGAAAGAGCTCTGGAACTACTGCAACATCGGCAACGTCGAGGCGGCCGCCCGTTACATCCCGGAGGATCCGGCGATAGACCGTTGGGAGCGGGGAGCCGTTAAGGAGCGGTGACGCACGTGCGTCGTACCGCCGCCTGTCGGCGTGCTCTTCACAATGCGGACTTGTCGGCGTGCGGACGCCGGGCCGCGAATTGCACGGTGTCAGCGAAGCCGTGACGACTCATCGGGGCCCGCAAGGCGCGAGACGATCAGCGGTCGATCATGCGTTGCATGGCCTCGGGGTAGCGGTCGCCTTGGACCGGCACGCTCGTTGAGGCGCGGTCGAGGTCGGCGAGGTCTTCTTCGGTGAGGTGCAGGTCGGCCGCGCCGAGGTTCTCGTCGAGGCGTTCGAGGCGCCGGGTGCCGGGGATAGGCACGATCGAGGCCCGTTGGGCAAGGAGCCACGCGAGCGCGACCTGCCCGACGGTCGCTTCCTTGCGTTCGGCGACGGTGGTGATGAGGTCGACGAGGGCGAGGTTGGCCTGGAGGGCTTCGTGCTGGAAGCGGGGCAGGTTGGCGCGGATGTCTCCTTCGCCGAACTCGGTGGTCGCGGTGACTTGGCCGGTGAGGAACCCGCGGCCGAGCGGGCTGAAGGGGACGAACCCGATGCCGAGCTCGTCGAGGGCGGGGAGGATGTCCTCCTCAGGTTCGCGCCAGAACAGGGAGTACTCGCTCTGCAGCGCTGTGACGGGTTGTACGGCGTGGGCGCGGCGGATGGTCTGGACGCCGGCCTCAGACAGTCCGAAGTGGTGGACCTTTCCGGCGTCGATGAGGTCCTTGACGGTGCCGGCGACGTCCTCGATGGGGACGTCCGGGTCGACGCGGTGCTGGTAGAGCAGGTCGATAGAGTCGGTGCCGAGTCGGCGCAGGGACCCGTCGACGGCGGCGCGGATGTGGTCGGGGCGGCTGCTGACGCCGGTCTGGTTGCCGTCGTCGTCGAAGGCGAACCCGAACTTGGTGGCGATGACGACGTCGTCGCGGACCGGCCGCAGGGCCTCCCCGACGAGCTCCTCGTTGTGGAAGGGGCCGTAGACCTCGGCGGTGTCGAAGAAGGTGACGCCTCGGTCGACCGCAGCGCGCAGGAAGGTGATCATCTCCTCGCGTGGCGGTACGGCGCCGAAGGACTGGCTCATGCCCATGCAGCCGAGGCCGAGGGCGGACACCTCGAGTCGTGCGGGACCTGCGGGGCCGAGTGTGCGTGTGTGCATGACGGTGCTCCTTGCTGAGGGTCGGTGCGAGGGTGGCGTGGGCTCAGGCCTGTCCGGCGGGGCGCAGCAGGACCTCGTTGATGGCCAGGTGGCGGGGCCGGGCGAGGACGAAGTCGATGACTTCAGCAACGTCGCCGGCCGTGACCTCGGCCTGGTCGTAGAGCTGCTGGACGCCTTCGCGCGTCTCGTCGTAGGTGATGTGGTTGGGCAGCTCGGTCGCGACCACACCGGGTTCGATGAGCGTGACCCGGATGTCGGGCAGCAGCTCCTGGCGCAGCGCCTCGGACCAGCCGTTCAGGCCCCACTTGGTGGCGGCATAGACGCCGTTGCCGGCGCGTGCGGTGCGGCCGGCGACGGAGGAGATGTTGATGATGTCGCCGCCTCGCTCGGCTGCGCCGTCCTTGAGCTGGTCGAGGAACACCTCGGTGGCGGTGATGGCGCCGAGGAGGTTGACCTCGACCATCTGGCGGTAGTCGTCGCGCTGGTCGGTATCGAACGGGCCGAGGAGCATGATGCCGGCGTTGTTGACGAGGACGTCCGCTCCGCCGAGCTCGTCGCGGACGCGCTGGGCGGCCGTGACGAGGCTGTCGCGCTCGGTGACGTCGGCGGTGATGGCGAGCGCGCCGTTGCCGAGCTCGTCAGCCAGGGCGGCGATGCGGTCGGCGCGGCGGGCCAGGAGCACGACGCGGTACCCGTTGCCGGCGAGCGTGCGGGCGGTGGCCTCGCCAATGCCGGAGGAGGCTCCGGTGACGACGGCGACGCCACCTTCGTGGTGGCTCATCAGATGTGCTCCGTTCGTGGCGGTGGTGTCGAGGGCCGGTGCTCAGGCTTCGGGGATGGGCCGGCCGAAGTTCTCGAGCGTGATGTCGGTGGGCTCGGGTCCGCCGCGCTTGCCGGTGTCGAGGGCGTCGATGGCGGCCAGCTCGTCGGCGGTGAGCTCGAAGTCGAAGACGTCGAAGTTCTCCGCGATGCGGTGCGCCTTGGTCGACTTCGGGATGACCGAGCGGCCCTGCTGCAGGTGCCACCGGAGCATGACCTGGGCGGGGCTCTTGGAGTGCGCCTCGGCGATGGCCACAATGGTCGGATCCTGCAGCGTGCTGGTGTGCTCGCCCTCGCGGTAGAACGTGATGCCGCCGATGGGTGACCACGCCTGGGTGAGGATGCCGCGCTTGGCGCCGAGGGCCTGGACCTCGCGCTGCTGGAAGTAGGGGTGGACCTCGATCTGGTTGACCGCGGGCGCCACGCTCGCCTTGTCCAGCAGCGTGGTGAGGTGGTCGACCATGAAGTTGCTGACGCCGATGGCGCGGACCTTGCCCTGCTCGAGCAGCGTCTCGAGCGCGCGGTAGGCGTCGAGGGTCTTCTCGAACTCCGACGGCAGTGCCTGGTGCAGGATGAGCAGGTCGATCTGGTCGACGCCGAGCTTGGCGGCGCTCTTCTCGAACCCGTGCAGCGTCTCGTCGTAGCCGTAGTCGCTGATCCAGATCTTCGTCTCGATGAACACCTCGCTCCGGTCCACGCCGGAGCCGGCGATGGCCTCGCCCACCTCGCGCTCATTGCCGTACGCGGCTGCGGTGTCGATGTGCCGGTAGCCGGCCTCGAGCGCGGCCTGGACAGCGGCGCGGGTCTCCTCGGGCGGGGTCTGGAAGACACCCAGTCCGAGGGCCGGCATCTCAACGCCGTTGTTCAAGGTCAAGTGGTCCATCTTCGTTATCTCCATGCTTCGTGGTGTGGGTTTCGTGGTGTGGTGCGGGGTTCTGATTTGATGCCTCGTCTTCGACGGTAGGCACGCTGGGCGGGGGCTGGGAGGACCTGTCGTACCCCCCTTCGTCGGGGTGAAGCGCGGTCAGCTTCGGCTTGCGGGAAGGTCCATTCGGGCCACCCAGTCGGTGACCGCGGCCGGCGCGTCCTCGCGGACGGTCTCGCCCCGGACGGCGAGCCCTTCACCGACGTCGGCGCCCGGGCACGCGGCCTCGTACTCCTCCACGGCGGTACCCAGCCCACTGACGGCATAGGTGACGAAGGGGTGCACCGTCTTGCCGGTGAAGTCGTGAGCTTCGGCGAACGTGTGCATCAGCATCGGCGGCCGGACGTTCCAGATGGGACTGCCGACCAGGACGACGTCGTAGGCGGTGATGGACTCGAGCGGGTCGATGAGTGGTGGACGGGCATCGTCGTCCTGCTCGCGCACGTTGCGCGCCACCGTGGCGTCGTAGTCGTCCGGGTACGCCTCGACCGCTTCCAGGCGGTGCACGTCGTGGTCGACGCCCAGCTCGTCCAACCGTCGGCTGATGGCGTCGGTGAGGACCTCGGTGTTGCCAACCTCGAGGTGGGTGCGGTCGCCGTAGTAGTAGTTCTCCCCGGGCCGCGAGTAGTAGACGACCAGGACTCGCGCCCCGTCGCTGGAGGCGCGGGTCGGTGAAGAGCTCGCGTCGGTGTCTGGGTCGGGTGTTGGCGAGCCCGCGGTGGTTTCACCTCCGGGGTCCGGTGTGGTGTCGGTGGAGCACGCAGTGACCATCGCGAGGGCTCCGCCGAGCAGCCCGCCGCGCAGGACGGTCCTGCGATGAAGCTCCCGGCTGATGCCCAGCCGGGACGGCGCGCCTGTCATGTCGTTCACGGAGGTGTTCAGGAAGGCGTTGAGCGTGACGTTCATCGAGAGACGTCCTTCCCGGGAGGTAGGAGCAGGCTCAGGACGGCTGTGATGACTACCAGGACCGCGAGGGCCGTGAGGCTGACCCGTAGACCGTCCATGAAGCCGCCTCCACCGTCAGAGAGGTGGGCGATGACGGCCCCCGTGGCGGCCACACCCATCGAGCCGCCGACCTGACGTGCAGTGTTCAGCACGCCGCTCGCGGTGCCTGCCCGCGCAGCGGGAACAGCGTCGAGGAGCAGCGACGTCAGCGGTGGGACGGTGAACGAGCCGCCGACACCGACGGGAACCATTAGCGCGGAGACCGCCCACAGCGACATGTCGGCGGGCGCGAGCGCCAGGGAGAGCAGGCCGATGACCATGAGGACCTGTCCGCCGATGATGGGCACCCGGGACCCGTACCGCAGCGCGACCGTGGCGGCCGTGGGGTTGAGGATGGCGACGAGCGCGGTCATCGGCAGGAACAGGAGGCCGGTCTGCAACGCGGACGCGTCGCGGACCTGCTGGAAGTACAGGCTCTGGACGAACACGACCCCGTAAAAGCCGGCCATCGTGATGAACGCGGCGGCCAGCGAGATGGCCACCGGCCGTTCCCGGAACAGCTCGAGGGGCACCATCGGGTGCGCGCCCCGCGACTGGGAGACCAGGAAGCCGACGGCGCCCGCTGCGGCGACGAGGAAGGCGGCGAGGACGTCCGTATCGGTGTAGGAGCTGCTGCCGCCCTCGATGACGGCGTAGGTGAGCCCGACCAGCGCCATGAGTGCCGTGACCTGGCCGACCGGGTCGAACGGGTGGTCGCGTCGCGGCGACGCCGCGACCCGGGTCAGGAGTGCCAGCGCGAGCGCCCCGACCGGCAGGTTGATGAAGAAGATGATGCGCCAGTCGAGCTCGGTCAGCAGGCCGCCGAGGATGGGCCCGGCGGCAGCCGCTACGGACCCGCCGAGAGCCCAGTACGCGACGGCCTTGGCCCGCTGTCGGGAGTCGTCGTACGCCTCCCGGATGAGGGCCAGGGAGGTCGGGGTGATGAGCGCGGCACCGACTCCTTGGCCGACGCGGGCCGCGACGAGGACGGGGAGGTTGGGTGCGAATCCGCAGGCGGCAGAGGCAAGGACGAACACGGCCATCCCGAGGCCGTAGCCGCGACGGGCGCCGATGCGGTCCGAGAGGGTGCCGGCGAACAGCAGCAGCGAGGAGAACGTGAGCGTGTAGCCGGTCACCACCCACTGCAGGCCGGACAGCCCGCCGCCGAGGTCGGCGCCGATGTCGGGCAGCGCGACGTTGACGATCTGGGCGTCGAGGGCGACGACGAAGAACCCCAGCATCGCCACGCCGAGCGGTGCAAGCTCGTCAAGGCGCCGGCGAGGCGCTATGGGCGGCGCGAGGCTCTGGTCTGCGGTAGCGGGACGAGGCACGGAAGGTTCCTGACTGCACGACGGCGAGAGACGGTTGGTACTGCCACGGCCGGAGGGCCGGGGATACGAGCTCGGGAAACCGGCGCTGGTCTGGTACCCGATCAGTTGCTCGCTACCGAGCAAACCGTCATCTCGGCGTGCTTGGGAGTGACGGCCTTTCGGGGTACTGCCAGACCCTCCCTACCCGGGCTCGCGACGACGTACCGTCGAAGGCATGGATGAGCAGACCCCCGAACCGGGCAAGGTCCCGGACCTTCGCGTGGACAACCGGACCGAGGTGCGCGACTTCCTCACCTCACGTCGCGGCCGCATCACGCCCGAACAAGCTGGTCTGCCGTTGTACGGCACCAACCGCCGGGTCACTGGCCTGCGACGCGAAGAGGTTGCTCTCCTCGCCGGCGTGAGCACCGACTACTACACCCGCCTCGAGCGCGGGAACCTCTCCGGGGTCTCGGAGTCCGTCCTGGAAGCGCTCGCCGCGGCCCTCAAGCTCGACGAGTCCGAACGCACGCACCTGTTCGACCTCGCGCGAGCCGCGAACACCGGCTCGCGGCAGCGTCGCAGTGCACCCAAGCAGCACCTGCGCGAAGGCGTGCAACGCATCCTCGACACCATCGGTGCACCCGCCTACGTGCGGAACAACCGCCTCGACCTTCTCGGCAGCAACCGCCTGGGACACGCCCTGCTCGTCGACCTCCACGGGAACGATCCGGCGCAGCAAGGGACGGCCCAGCGTCCCAACCTGGCCCGTTACATGTTCCTCGACGAACGCTCTCGCGATTTCTACGTCGAATGGGCGGCCGTCGCGAAGGACGTCGTCTCCGCGCTACGCATCGAGGCCGGCCGTAACCCCTACGACCGAGGCCTCAGCGACCTCGTCGGCGAGCTGTCCACCCGCAGCGACGACTTCCGCACCTGGTGGGCCACCCACAACGTCCGGCTCCACCGCACCTCCACCAAGCAGATGCGCCACCCGGTCGCCGGCGACCTCGAGCTCACCGGTGAGGCCCTCGACCTTCCCGCCGACACCGGACTCACCATCATCACCTACACCGTCGAACCCAACAGCGCATCCGAGCAGGCCCTCAACTTCCTCGCCAGCTGGACCGACCAACATGCACCGACTGGCAACCGTGCCACCGGCAGCGAGACACGCGGGACCGCAGCTGACACCCCACGAAGGTCAGGGTCCCAAGGCTCACGCTGAGTCCTGGTCAATCCCTTCGGCGAGGACTCCGGCCACCCGCAGCGCTGACGATCTAGCGCACGACAACTTTCGCACCCGCTAGACGACTGCGTCTTAGCGCCGTGTCACTGCGCCGCGAGCAGGCGATGTATGCGCCTGAGGCGAGGCCGCTGTTGAGTCAGAGGAATGATCCAAGAGTGCGGCGTCTAAGTGCGCGAGGACGCGACTCTCGTACTCGTTGGCGACTTCTACGACGGCATTGGTGTGTCCTACATGCGGCAGTCGCCATAGCCTCGCTGATGGCCCTTCGCTGTACTTTTCGTTGGCCGCGATTTCGCCTGGCAAGGTGCCCGCAGCGATGAGCAGGATGGGTGTTGGTGCTGCGTCGGCGATGAGCTCGCGCAGCGGCTCGCCGGGGGCGGCGCCGGAGAACAGACGCCCGGCGGTGAACATGCCGGCCGAGACGATGGCGCTCAGGAGTCCTGGTGGACGATCGGCGAATGATCGGCCGGTGGCTCCGTCGGAGACGACAGCTCGCAGGCGTGAATCGGCCGCCGCCGACTCGATGAGCACGTCGGCGCCGGTGGACAGGCCGAGTCCGCCGATGCGGTGGGGGTCGATACCGGCCGACTCCTGCAGGAAGTCGAGGGCGCCGCTGACGTCGCGCTCCCACTCCCATCCCCACCCGTTGGGCGAGCCTTCGCTGAGGCCGGTGCCGCGGGCGTCGTAGAGCAGCACCCCATAGCCGTGCTGGGCGAGGAGCGCCGCGTGCGCTGTAGATCCGGAACGATCACCTCGGGCGCTGCTGACGATGAGGACCGCCGCACCATTGCTCGAGGGGTGGTACCAGCCGGCCAGGCGCAGACCATCGGGCGAGGTGAAGCTGACGTCCTCGTAGCCGGGACCGGGCGGTTCCCCGATGGCGTGACGGAAGGTGTGGGTGTGGACGAGGCCGACCACGACGGGCATCAGAACGAGCTGGGCGACTGCCGCCGCGCCGACCACGGCGAGGACTCGACGAGTCCACCTGCGCATGGCGGTGCCGCCCACCTCCCCCCGGTGCCGGACCGGAATCATCAGGCCGAGTCCGAGCATGACCACTGCCGCCAGTGCCGCAAGCAGTCCCGTCGCATCGCTGCGCGCCGGGCCTAGCTCCGTCAGGTGCATCACGTGCAGGACACCGTTGGCCCCGATGATCACCGCGCCGGCCAGCGCCAGGGCGCTGCGGAGCCCGGGGCGTAGGTGAGGGAAGACCGCTATCGCCAGCACCGCCGCACACCCAACTGTCACCAGGCCCGGGAGGTGCTGCGTCAGTTCGACGCCCGGCTGTCGACCGAGCAGCGCGTCGTCGCCGGCGTGGACCATGCCGACGACCACGGAGGCGGTGAAGATCCTGTTCTCGGTCCGCGTCGGACGCGTCAGGTGCTGCTCGCTCGGGCCGGTTGCGCGGATGGCCGCGTTCATTGGACCGGCTCGGCGTCCGACAGGGTCCACCGGGGTCCGGCGATCGGTGCTCATGACGCGGAGGGAAGCGCTTGGATGAGCCGGTCGATCTCGTCGTGCGTGTTGTAGTAGTGGACCGATGCCCGGACGAGGTCGGTGAGTCCGCGGTCGGGCATGTCGAGTCGCGCGTAGTCGGCCACCGAGACGCTCACGTTGACACTGTGCGCGGCGACGTGTCGTCGTACGTCCTCGCAGCGGACGCCGTCGATGGTGAAGGTGACGATGCCGCACTGACGCGCGCCCAGGTCGTGGACATGGATGCCGTCAACGGCGCTCAATTGGTGTCGTAGGTGGTTCGCGAGCTCGGTGACACGGCTCTCGATGGCGGGGATGCCCCAGCTCAGCGCATAGTCGACGGCCACGCCGAGCCCGATCTTCGCTGCGTAGTTGGTCTCCCAGTTCTCGAACCGTCGCGCGTCCGTGCGGATCTCGTACGTGTTGGGCGCGGTCCAAGTGGCGGCGTGCAGGTCGAGGAAGGGCGGCTCGAGCTGCTCCAGGGTGCCCGAGCGGACGTAGAGGAAGCCGGTGCCCCGTGGCCCGCGGAGGTACTTGCGCCCGGTGGCGGACAACAGGTCGCAGCCGATGGCGTCGACGTCGACGGGCAGCTGGCCGATGGACTGGCAGGCGTCGAGGAGGTAGAGCACGCCGGCCTCGCGGGTCGCGTGGCCCACCTCCTCGGCGGGGTTGACGAGCCCACCTTGGGTGGGGACGTGGGTGATGGCGACGAGCTTCACTGGTCCGGTGCCGTCGTCGAGTCGGCGGCGCAGGTCGGGCACCGAGAGCTGACCGGTCTCGTCGTTGTCGATGATCTCGACCACTGCGCCGGTCTTGGCGGCGACCTGCAGGAACGCGAGGACGTTGCTGGCGTACTCGGCTCGTGCTGTCAGGATCCGGTCACCGGGCTGGAAGGTGAGTCCGTAGAAGGCCATGTCCCAGGCCCGGGTGGCGTTCTCGACCACGGCGATCTCGTCCGCGCGGCAGCCGATGAGCTCGGCGATGGCGGAGTACGTGCGCTCCACCTGGTCGGCGGCGGCCTCGGCCGCTTCGTAGCCACCGATCTCGGCCTCGCGTTGCAGGTGGGCGATGACGGCGTCGGTGACCTGGCGCGGGGGCAGCGCGGCTCCGGCGTTGTTGAGGTGTGCCACGTTCCGTGTTCCGGGCGTGTCCCGTCGAGCCCGGTCGACGTCGATCGGAGTCACTCGCATGACAGGTTCCTGACGTGTGTGAAGAAGCCGTCGACGTCCCACGCGGTGGTGGTGTTGGCCATGGCCACGATGGCGAGGCGATCCTGGGGGTAGATGCGCACGGCGTTCCAGAACCCGCCCCCTGTTCCGTAGTGCTCGACGAATCGTGGAGAACGGGCGGCGTCCGTCGGCTTGCGGAACCAGCCGATGCCGTGGTCGAACCGCTTGCCCGTTGCCGTGATGGTGCGCATCTGCTCGACAGCGGCCTGGTCGAGCACAGGGTGCGCGTCATGCTCTGCTGCGGCGTGGGTCGCGGCCAGCCTGGCAGCGTCGGCGGCGGTGCCGATGAGACCTCCGTAGGCGGGGCCGTCGACCAGGAACGGCTGGAGGCTGGCGTACGGTCCGACCTGGGGGCCGAGGATTCCGGTGGGCAGCATCCGCCTCAGGACCGGTCGCAGGGGGCGGCGCAGCCGGGCGTAGCCCACGGCCCGCGGGGCTCCCCGGTCGTAGTGGTAGCCGGTGGCGGCCATGGCCAGCGGGTCCAGCACCAGGTCGTGGACGCATTCTTCGATGGAGCGCCCGGTGGCGGCCTCGATGACATTCCCGGCGAGCAGGTAGCCGATGTTGGAGTACCTGGCATGCGCGCCCACCGGCTGGCGTGGGGTGCCGTGCCTGTCGACGATCCGTGCGAGCTGCGCGCGGTCAGCGGGTTCGTGTTCGGGGCGGACCCACCGCAGCGGCAGGGGGTTGCCGAGCCCTGCCGTGTGGGTGAGCAGCTGCCGCGTGGTGGGGTGACCGTGCCGGGGATGCGGCCGGTAGCCGGGCAGGTAGTCCCCGACGGGTGCGTCGAGGTCGAGACGCCCGTCGCTGTGCAGCCGCATCGCGGCGGTCGCCGTGGCGATCTTGGACATCGAGAACCACAGGTACTGGTCGTTCGGGGTGGCGGGGCGACGAGTGGCGAGGTCGGCGAACCCGACGGCGTCTGCGTGGAGGAGGCCGTCCGGTCGGGCGACGGCGATGGAGATCGAGGGGATGCGGGCGTCCGCGGCGATCCGGCTGGCGATGGACTGGATGGCCTCACCCATCGGGTGAGCCGACGGCTCGCCGGCCGTGGGGGGCGGCAAGGCAGGCGCGGTGTTCATGAGGCTTCCCTCCGGGTGGTGCTGGCGTGCGTGTCAGCGCGAGCTGGGCTCCCATCGGTGGCCGCCCCGTCCACCCGGGCGCCGCGGCGGGTGATGGCGACGACAAGGATGCCCAGCGCGATCACGGCCAGGAGGCCGGCGAGCTTGCGAGCGTCACCGTCGACGAGGCCGGCGACGATGCCTTCGTCGTTGTTGCTGCGGTTGAACATGGTGTGGGTGACCGCGACGGCCAGCACACTGCCGGTGCCGCGCAGTACTCCTCCGAGCAGGATCCGGACGATGGTGCACACGATCAGCAGCGTCACCACGGCTGTGGTGAGGGAGCCGACGGTGAAGTCGCCGATGAAGTGCAAGGGCATGTGCACCAGCGCGAACGGCACCGCGGTGAGAGCGGCCGCCACCACCAGAGTGTGCCTGCGCTGCAGCCGGCTCTGGACGTGTCCGGCCCAGCCGGTCTCCTCGAGAATGTTGATCAGGACGAGGTTCACCAGCAACCCGGCCACCTGGGCGACCATGAACGGCCACACGTCCACGGACCTGAAGGTGTCGCCCATCGCGACCGCCCCCGCCAGCGTGAGCACGGGTAGACCGGTCAGGATCAGCAACCACCAGCCGAGGCCGATGCGCCAGCGCAGTGCCCTCGCCATCAAGGACCGGACGCCGTCCCGCCCGTCAACGGCCCAGGTCACCACAACGGTGGCGGGCAGCAGGGCGAAGAAGACCAGGAAGATCGACGCGACGCGTTCGGTGTCCAGACCGGGGAACGCCGACATCCAGCCGTCGGCGATGACGCCATGGTCGGCGAGGATCGGCAGCGCCATCACGGGATAGGCGAGACCGAAGGCCAGGACCAGAAATGACGTGACCGGGTGGCGGGCCACCCAGGCCCGGAGTCCGCCGGGGTTGGAGGCCCGGAGGTCGGCGCCGGGCGTCCATGGCGGATGCAGAGTCGGTGAGCTGGTGGGGGGTGTCATGGCGATTCCTTCGTAGAGGTTTGATCGCCGGGGTGAGCCCCGGCAGCGGTTCGGGTTCCCTGCGTGCGCAGGAAGTCGATGTAGAGGCGCACCTGCTGCTCCTCAGCCGAGGTGAGCGGTGCACCGGGATAGGCCAGCACCGCGGCGCCTGGCCCGTGCTCGGTGTCGTCGTCTGCAGGCAGCGCCACGCGGTAGGGCCGGTCGTCCAGCGCCAGCGCCTCGCGCAGCACCGCATCAAGCCCTTGCAGCACCAGCCGCTCACGCAGGGTGTCGGGGACGAAACGGGCGCGCAGCGTGTGCATGGCGGCCAGGAACGGTTCGGTGGCCCGATCGTGGGCGGCCTCACCGGCGGGGCTCAGTCCGACCCGATGGGAGCGACCATCGGCAGGATTGGGCGACCTGGTGAGGTGCCCCCGCTTCTCCAAGCGCTTGAGATGCGCCGAGATCGTCGTCAGCGGCAATCCCGTCCACCGGTGGAGCTGTGTCGGCGTCGCCGGCCCGTACCGGCGCAGCAGCGAGTACATCCCGAAGTCGTCACCATTGAGGTCGGACTCCGCGAGCACGTCCTCCAACAAGCCGGCCATCAGACCGCTGACGAGCCAGATGTCGAACAGCAGAGACATCGGACCGTCAGACTCGGGAGGAGCGGAGGTTGTCATGAGATAAAAGTACGATAACGCACTAGTTCAATGCAACAGCGTACTAGACCAGTCCATCCGCCCATCCAAAGTGACCGTGTTGTGCGCCCTTAAGCGGTCACGACACCTTGCTGTGAGCGGCCAGGGGGACCGCGGCCCGCGAGCGCACAGCATTCCGACGCACGTGCCCTGAGACCTGAGCAGGTCCTAGCCGTTCGAGGAGGGCAGGCCGCCCTCGCGCGTGAACTGGCCCGGCGTCTGGGGCATGAGTCTTTCCGCCGCCTGTCGGCGCCTTCATCGTGCACCCCACCGCATGGGAGCAGCGGAATCGTGGACCGGTGCGCTCGAGCTCTTCGGCCACCCGACTCCACCGTGCGTCGCTAGGGGCTCTCACGGTCTGCCGACACGGCCCGAACCGAGGGATCAAGCGCGTACACCACTTCGACGGGCTTGACCCGTCCCGTCGCTGCGAAGCGGTCAAGTAGTTGCGCCGGCAGTCGAGTTGAGGGTCACTTCCCGGTGACGACTCGGCGGAAACTCGAGGTTTCCGTACCTCCCACGTCTCGCAGCGGGCACGCAGGCGGGCGACTCTGGGGGAGTCGGTGGGGGAGTGGCCGCCGGACACGACGGCGCCGCCGCTACAACCCGGGCATGACCCACGCCGACCCCACTAACTCCGACCCCGACCTCTCGGACTTCCACCTCTCCGACCTCCAGCACCGTCAGCCGGCCGGCCTCACCGACGCCGACCACGCCCGGATCGCCGCCGCCCACGCAGCCGCCCGGACCGCCTCGACCCGGACGGTGTACCGCTACGCCTGGCGGCAGTGGCAGCGCTGGTGCGCCGACCGCGGCCTCCCCGCGCTGCCCGGCGACCCCGCCGCGGTGTGCGCCTACCTCGCCGACCGGGCCGCGCACGGCACCACCATCGCCACCCTCGACGTCGCCTGCTCCGCGATCGGGCACCAGCACCGCAGCCACGGTCTCGCCAACCCGACCACCGACGAGTCGGTGCGCCAGGTCCGCGCCGGGCTGCGCCGCACCTACGGCACCTCACCGCAGCGGCAGGCCCGCCCGCTGAGCGTGCCCGAGATCCGGCAGCTGATCGACCACATCGACCAGACCCGACCGATCGGCGTCCGCGACACCGCGATCATCCTCCTCGGCTACGCCGGCGCTCTGCGCCGCTCCGAGCTGGTCGCCCTCACCCTCGCCGACCTCGAGCACCACACCGCCGGGCTGCTGCTCAACATCCGCCCGTCCAAGACCGACCAGGACGCCCGCGGCCAGGTCGTCGGCATCGCCCACGGCCAGCACCCCGCCACCGACCCGATCGCCGCCCTCGACGCCTGGCTCACCCACCGCGGACGCCAACCCGGCCCGCTGTTCACCCGCGTCTACGCCACCCGCATCCACGCCGACCCGCTCACCGGCAACACCATCACCCGCATGCTGCACGCCCGCGCCGCCGCCGCCGGGCTCCCCGCCGAACGGATCACCGCCCACTCCCTGCGCGCCGGACACGCCACCACCGCCGCCCTCGCCGGCGTCCCCCTCGAGCGGATCGCCGCCCAGACCCGACACCGCGACATCTCCGTCCTCATCGAGCGCTACATCCGCCCACTCGACGCCCTGGCCACCACCTCCAGCCGCGACCTCGGACTCTGACGGCCCCGACCTCCGGCGAGGACGGGTGGCCCGCACTCTTCGGAACAAACCAGTGGTGGCGTGCCGGTCGATAGTAGGGGCGGACACCGAACTCGCGATGACCGGCGCCACCCTCCGCTTCGAGTCACACCACCGACACCCGGTACGGGCAGCAACTCAGCCGGAACGTCGTGCCGCTGCCAACCGCCCAGAATGACGCGGGTGCCCAGACCTGAGGTTGGGCGCCCGGCCACTGGGAACGCGATCTCGTGTTCGGCAAAGGGATGAGCCGCGTTGCCACGTTGGTGGACGCGCTGCAGTAGCTGCGCTCACCTGCCGGTGACGCCTCCAGACGGTGCCGCACTTGCAGAGGCACTGTCAGTCAGCCAAGATTGACTCAACAACAGTTGAGCGAACGGTGACGCGATGAACTTCGATGGCCGAGTAGCTGGCTTGTCGGCCTTGGCTGAGCCGGTACGTCTGCGCATCGTCGACCTGCTCGGCGTCGGCGATGCGTCTCCTGGCGAGCTGCGCGCCGAGCTCGAGTTGCCCTCGAACCTGCTGGCCCATCACCTGAAGGTGTTGGAGGACGCCGGCATCGTGTCCCGTCACCGCTCGCACGCGGACAAGCGCCGCATGTACCTTCGGCTGCACCGCGACAGCCTGGCGGGCTTGCTGCCCGCTGCGTCGTCGGAGCCAGGGACGGCCGCGGACCGGGTGGTGTTCGTGTGCACCGCGAACTCGGCCCGCTCGCAGCTCGCGGCTGCGCTGTGGCAGGAGGCGAGTTCCGTCCCCGTCGCATCCGGCGGTACGCGCCCAGGCTCGGCCATCGCACCCGGCGCTGTGGCCGCGGCTCGACGCCACGGGCTGAAGCTGGTGCAGGAGCGGCCACAGTCCCTGGACGGCTTGCTGCGCGACGGTGACTACGTCGTGACGGTATGCGACGCCGCGCACGAGGAGCTCAGCCCGGCCGACCCAGCGTCGGCCGCTCGACTTCGCCTGGCGGGCGTGAGCCACTGGTCGGTCCCGGACCCTGTCGCCGTCGGTACCGCTGCTGCCTTCGACGCTGTGTACGAAGACATCGCCGGTCGCGTGGCCGACCTTGCCCCTCGCCTCAACGCCGACCGCGCTACCGCCTCCTAGGAGCCACCGTGACCACCGAGCAGGAGCACGAGCGCGGACCCGGCCAGCTGGCGCCGTGGGTTTCCCTCGACCAGCAGCTTGCCTTGAAGACCGCGGCGACGCGCTTGGCCGAGGAGTTCAAGGGCATCTACGGACACGAGACCAGTGGCCGCTTCCTGGAGTCGTCGTTCGACCAGTTCGACGACCGCGCCACCGTCGCCCGCTTCCTTCCGCTCTTGGCCGAGCGGTGGGCCCGGCAGCGTCTGCATGCCCTGGCGAAGGTGGAAGGGTTGGCGCATACCGGCATCCCGACGGTGCTGTTTTTGTGTACTCACAACGCCGGCCGCTCGCAGATGGCGCTCGGGTTCTTCAACTACCACGCGGGCACCGGCGGCATCGGCTGGTCCGGCGGTTCCGAGCCGGGCATCGAGGTGAACCCGGCCGCGGTTGAAGCGATGGCCGAGCGCGGCATCGACATCACGGCCGAGTTTCCCAAGCCGTGGACCGACGAGGTCGTGCGGGCCGCCGACGTCGTGGTGTCCATGGGGTGCGGCGATGCTTGTCCGGTGTTCCCCGGCAAGCGGTACGAGGACTGGGACATCGCCGACCCGGCCGGGCAGACCCTTGTGGACGTGCGTCCCATTGGCGACGAGGTCGAGCGCCGGTTCCTGACGCTAATGTCGGAGCTCGAGCCGGTCCCGCGCAAGCCGGGAGGTGACGCGTGAGGGCTTTGCCACTGCACAAGCGGCTCGTCGCCGAGCTCCTTGGCACCGCCCTCCTGGTGACGGTCGTCGTGGGGTCCGGCATCGCAGCCGAGCAGCTCTCGCCGGACAACGTCGGCCTTCAGCTGCTGGAGAACTCGACCGCCACCGTGTTCGGGCTGACCGTCCTCATCTTGTTGTTCGGCCCCGTTTCGGGGGCGCACTTCAACCCGGTCGTGTCCGGAGTCGACTGGGTGCTCGGGCGCCGGGCCGGCACCGGCCTCACCGGACGCGAGGTCGGCGCGTACACGCTCGCGCAGACCGTCGGAGGCGTCGCGGGTGCGGTGCTGGCGAACGTGATGTTCGACATCGACATCACGCAGTTGTCGACCAAGGACCGCACGGGCTCGAACCTGCTGGTGGCCGAGGTTGTCGCCACCGCGGGCCTGATCGCGCTCATCTTCGCCCTCGCCCGCACCGGCCGCGGCGCCATCGCGGCACCGGCCGTCGGTGCCTACATCGGTGCGGCCTACTGGTTCACCTCGAGCACGTCGTTCGCCAACCCGGCCGTCACCGTCGGGCGGGTGTTCTCGGACACCTTCGCCGGCATCGAACCCGCCTCGGTGCCGGGCTTCATCGCCGCGCAGCTTGTCGGCGGCCTCGTCGGCCTCGCGCTCGTCCGCTACCTGTTCCCCGACGTCGCATCGGCCAGCGATGACGTCGTCGTCCCGCACATCACCACCCACGAGTCCACCGAGACAACCGCTCCCAGGAGAACCCCATGACCACCCAGGACACCGCCACATCCCCCGAGGCCACCTCGGCCGCCCGCGGGGTCACTGACGTCCCGCAGGTCGTCTTCGCCTGCATCCGCAACGGCGGCCGCTCGGTCATCTCCCGCGTCCTGACCGAGCACTACGCCGCCGGCCGCGTCGTCGCGCTCTCGGCCGGCACCCAACCCGGCGAGTACATCCACCCCGAGGTGGCGGACGCTCTCGAGAAGCTCGGCTTGGACACGTCTGCCGAGACGCCGACGAAACTGACCCGCGAGGCCATCGCAGCCTCGGTGATGGCCGTGACCTTGGGCTGCGGCGAGGAATGTCCGTACGTGCCCGGCGTGAAGTACGTCGACTGGCCGGTCGCGGACCCGGGCGGTCAGGACGAGGAGACGGTGCGCGGCATCATCGCCGACATCGACGGCAGGGTCCGCAGCCTCCTGGTCGAGCTGGTCCCGGACATCGAGCTGCCCCCCTCGGTGCTCGCCTGACGCCGATGCTCGTGTCGCGCTGCGGTGTCTGCGCGACTGAGGTCGGCTAGCCGGGAGCTACGGTTCGACCGTGAGTCGAGCAGTCGAGCAGGGGACCCCCGAGCCAGCGGTGCGGCGCCGTGAGTCCGCGCCTTGGGCTTTCGCCGGTGGCGCGTCGGTGGGACTGCTCGGTGGTCTTGTCGGTCTGGGCGGTGCGGAGTTCCGGTTGCCGTTGCTGCTCTCGGTTTTCGGGTTCGCGGCGTTGGCAGCGGTCATCGTTAACAAGGCGATGAGTTTGGTCGTCGTCGCGGTGGCAGTGCCTGCCCGGCTGGCGGCCGTGCCCCTCGCCGAGGTGACTGCTGAGTGGGCAGTGGTGCTGAACCTCTTGGCCGGCAGCTTGGTCGGCGCGTGGCTCGGCGCCTCCTGGGCGACGCGCATGGCCACGGCAACCCTCTATAAGGTGCTCTCGGCGCTCCTGGTCTTCCTGGCGGTCGTCTTCGCAGCAGAACGGGTCGGGCCGCTGCATCCCCTGGTTCTCGCCGAGCCAGTCCAGCTCGTTGCGGGAGTGGTCGCCGGGTTTGGTATCGGTGTGGTCGCGGCGTTGATGGGAGTCGCCGGCGGGGAGCTGCTCATCCCGACACTCGTGCTGCTGTTCGCGGTCGACACGAAACTGGCTGGGTCGCTGTCCCTGCTGGTGTCCCTGCCGACCATGCTGGTCGCGTTCTTCCGATACAGCCGCGACCAGGCGTTCGCGGTCCTGGCGCAGAACCGGAGGTTCGTGGTCGCCATGGCAGCCGGGTCGTTGGTCGGCTCCGTGGTCGGCGGGTTGCTGCTCGGCGTGGTGTCGGAATCCCTCCTCGTCCCGCTCCTCGTGGCCTTGCTGTTGGTGTCAGCCGTCAAGGTGTGGCGCCACGAGTAGCGCTGCCTATCGGCAGGGCTTCAGGCGATCCCGTGTCAGTCGGCCTTGCGGCGCTCCAGGAGCACCGTGTCGCGCCAGACTCCGTCGAGCTGGGCGATGCGGGAGCGGACCGCGAGGGTGGCGTAGCCGGCCGAGTGGTGCAAAGCAATGGAGGCGCGGTTCTCGGGGAACACTGACGTCTGCAGCGTCCAGAGGCCGCCGGCGTCTGCTTCGTTGACCTGGCGCCACAGCAGCGCCTTGCCGACGCCGCGACCGCGGGCTGACTCGGCTACGTACACCGAGGACTCCCCGACACCGGCGTAGCACGCGCGTTCGGAGACGGGTGAGATGGCCGTCCACCCGACGACCTGGGTGACCCCGTCGACTTCGGCCTCGGCGACCCACCGGTGGCCCGGCAGCCACTTTGTCGCCATGGTCGCGAGGTCGGGAACTTCCGTCTCGAAGGTCGCGTTGCGGGTGGCGATGCCCTCGGCGTAGATGTCACGCACGACCGGCAGGTCGTCGTCGGTCATCGCACGGGTGGTGACGTCGACAGGCAGGTCCTCGGGGCAGCAGGGCCGCGCCGCGAGGGTGCCCATGACGACGTCCGCGGCGTGTGGGAGCCCGGTGCAGCAGGCCGGGTTGACCGAGACGTGCTTGCTGGTGCCGACGCGGTCGACATTGAGGAACCCGACCTCGGCAAGCTTCTGCACGTGGTGCGTGACCGTGGGCTGACCGATGCCCAGCTCGAGCGCCAGGTCGCCGATGCGGATGTGCCCGGACGGTGCAGTGGACACGGCGTGCAGCAACTGCACGCGTGTGGGGTCGGACAGCGTCGAGAACCAGCCGGCGAACGTCTCGGCCTCGTCGCGACCCAGCACCAGCGGCGCATCGATCGCCGGCCCGCACGCAGCGTCATCACACGCGGACGCCGCGGCGCCGTTGACGGCATCCGTGGGCGTCTCTACGGCCTCGTCCTGAGTCGTCGTAGTCACGTCCACCCCTTACATCGAAGATTGTCGATGAAACCCTTGCGTTCATCGACTCGGGTCGATACTGTCCCACTACATCGATCCCCGTCAATGCTCCAGGAGATGTTGTGACCACTTCATCCAGTCCCACGCTTGCCGCTTCCGTGCCGGTCGTCATCATCGGCGCCGGCCCCATCGGCCTTGCAGCTGCTGCGAACGCCGCGGAGCGCGGCATGAGCTTCGTCGTCCTCGAGGCCGGCCCGGATGCCGGCGCCACGGTCGGTGAGTGGTCGCACGTGCGGCTGTTCTCGTCCTGGTGCGAGCTCGTCGACCCCGCCGCACGCCGTCTCCTCGACGTAGCCGGGACGTGGACGGCACCCGACGACAACGCCTACCCGACCGGCGGGGAGTGGCGCGACGCCTACCTGCACCCGTTGGCGGCGCTGCTTGACGGTCTGGATGGCGGCTCGGTGCGCTACGGCGCGCGCGTGGTGGGCGTGGGCCGTGCTGGCCGTGACCTGATGGTTGACTCCGGCCGCGAGGGCGACCCGTTCGCCGTCCACGTCGAGGGTCCCGCAGGCCGCAAGCGCCTCCTCGCCAGCGCGGTCGTGGACGCCTCCGGCACCTGGACCAGCCCCAACCCGCTCGGCGCCGACGGCTACCCCGCCCTGGGCGAGACGGAGAACGCCGGCCGCATCACCTACGGCATCCCCGACTTCCGAGACCCAGCCGTCGCCGCCCGATACGCGGGCAAGCACGTCGCCGTCGCCGGCAAGGGCGCCTCAGCCCAAGGCGTCCTCATCGGCCTCGCCCAGCTCGCCAAGACCGACTCCGACACCCGAGTGTCGTGGCTGCTGCGCCGCCCGTCCGTGGGAGACGCGTTCGGCGGTGGCGACAACGACCAGCTCGAGCAGCGCGGCAAGCTCGGCCAGGACGCCAAGGCCGCCGCAGCCAGCGGCCTGGTGACCAACGTGACCCAGTTCCGCACCGAGTCCGTCACCACCCAGGCCGACGGGCGCCTGACGATCGCCTCGGTCAACGGCCAGCAGGTCACCGACGTCGACGAGGTCATCGTCGTCACCGGCTTCCGCCCCGACTTCGAGTTCCTGTCCGAGGTCCGCCTCGACCTCGACCCGGCCCTCGGGTCCGCCCGCATCCTCGCCGACCAGATCCACCCGGACCACCACAGCTGTGGCGATGTCCAGCCTCACGGTCACCGAGAGCTGGGCCAACCTGAGCAGGGCCTGTTCCTGGTGGGGATGAAGTCGTACGGCCGCGCGCCGTCGTTCCTCGCGATGACCGGCTACGAGCAGGTCCGCTCCGTGATGGCGGCCCTCGCCGGCGACCTCGAGGCCGCCGACCGCGTCGACCTTGTGCTCCCCGAGACCGGGGTCTGCAACGGCGCCGGCGCGTTCGACGACCCCGACGCCGTCGCCCTGTCCGGGGCCGGCGGAGGTTGCTGCGGACCCGCCCCGGCCGCCGAGGCGCCGCTGCGGCTCGAGCCTCAGCTGCTGACCATCGGCGCACCGGCCACCGTCGGTGTCGGCGTCGGCGTGACGTCTGCTGCGACGGAGGAGAGCAGCTCGGGCTGCTGCGGATGACGCAACCCCCCACGACCGGCGCCAGCGTCGGTCAAGCACGGCTCGTCAGCCCCGGAACCGCTTTCACTGCGGTCCCGGGGCTGTCCCGCGCCGTCGCCGTGCTGTCCGTGACGGAGATCGTGTCGTGGGGTGTGCTCTTCTACGCCTTCCCGGTCCTGGCGAGCAGCATCAGCGCCGACGAGGACTGGCCGATGGTCTCGCTGGTCGCGGCCTTCACCGTCGCGCTCGTGGTCTCCGGCGCCTGCGGCATCTGGGTGGGGACCCGCATCGACCACGTAGGGCCGCGCGCCATCATGACCGCCGGGTCGATGCTCGCCGTCATGGCGGTACTCGCCCTCGCGACCGCTCCGACGTTGTCGTGGTTCTTCGGCGCGTGGGTGCTGGCCGGCGCCGCGATGTCCGCAACCCTCTACGCGCCCGCGTTCGCCGCGGTCACCGGGTGGAGCGGTGACGACGCACGACGTCGTGTCAGGTCGCTGACGGCCATCACCCTCATAGCAGGGCTCGCGTCCACCGTCTTCGCGCCGTTGACTGCGTTCCTGCTCGTGCACCTGGGATGGCGCGACACCTACCTGGTCCTCGCGGGCGTGCTGCTGGTGACGGTCCCTCTGCACGCCTGGGGGCTCAGGCCACCGTGGACGCCGACCAGCTCGCGGAGCCGCGGGACGCCGCTCGAGCAGCATGACGAGCGCGGCGCGCCCGCCGAGATCGAGCACTTCGACGTCCGGGCGTTCAGCCTCTTGGTGGTGGCGATGGCGATGGCCGGGTTCGCGGTCTACGCGGTGGTCATCAATTTCATGCCGCTGCTGACCGACAACGGCCTCACGACCGGCCAGGCTGCGACTGCACTCGGCCTGGGTGGTGTCGGTCAGGTCGTCGGTCGTGTGTTCTACGGGCCTGCGTTCGCCCGCCTGCGACCTACGGCCCGTGCCTCGGCGACCGTTGTCGGAGTCGTGGTCACTAGCGGCGCGCTGGCGGTGTGGCAGTCGCCGTTCGTCTTGGTATGCCTGCTGTCGTTCGCGTCGGGAATGGTGCGTGGCATCTTCACCCTCATCCAGGCCACCGCGGTGGTGGATCGGTGGGGTGTCGGCGACATCGGGCACCGCAACGGCATCCTCACCGGAGCGATCACCGTCGTGTCGGCGTTCGCGCCGTGGATGGGCGCGGTGCTGGCAGCGGTGCTGGGGTCGTACGACGCGACATTCGCGGTGCTCGCCGGCCTGGCCGCGGCCTCACTACTAGTCCTGCCGCGCGCTCGCCGGACGGGAGCGTGATGACCTCGCCTCGGCCACTGCCAACTGCGTCGTGGTGGGCATCCGGACCTGCCACGTTGAGCGAGCGGATCTTCCGATGAGGGAGCGTTCGCCGCATGGCCTATGGAGGGTTCACGACGGTTCGTGTTCCGCGGGCTTGCGGGTGAGGTGATACGCGGCGGCGCTGGCTGTCGCGATGACCACCAACGCTGCGCCGAGCCACTGCCGTTCCAGCAGCCGATCGCCCACGAGATAGCCAGCAGCCAGCCCGAACACCGGGATCAAGGGCAGAAGGGTCCCGGCTGTCGACGCGGGGACGCCTCGCAGACCGCCAACGTAGAACCAGAACGCGAGCCCGTAGTAGATCGCGCCGGAGGAAGCCGCCAGGGCCCAGGTCGCCCCATCGGTGGGGAAATCGAGTACCGACAGGCCCAGCGCCCAACTCGTGGCCGCCGCTGCGACCGCGAAGATGAGGGCCGCGACCTGCTGACCCAACACAACCTGTAGGGAACCATCGTCCAGTAGGAGCCAGCGGGTCAGCACCGTGTAGATCGCGCAGGCCAGGACGGCCCCCATGGTGAGGCTGATCCCAGCGACATCGCCAGTGGCGCCCGGCCGATACACCACCAGAAGGACTCCGACGAGGGCCACGGCGACGGCCGTCACGGTAGCTGCTGCAAGCCGTTCACGAAGGATCAACACTGCGAGCAACATGATGAGCACCGGTTCCGTCGCCCACAACAGGACCGAGAGGCTGGCGCTGATGTTGACCAGGCCCAGCAACCCAAGTGCGTAGGCAAGCCCGGGATTGAGGACGCCGAGAAGCGCGAGCCTGCCGAGGCTGGGCGACCAGCGAAGGGGAGCCCTGAACACCACGACCCCCGCCGCGAGCAGCAGGGAACTAGCGAGAAGTTCGATGGCTAGCAGGGTGAGCGGGGCAACGCCACGGTCAAGGACTTGCTTGCTGAGGACTGTTCCGCATCCCCAGCAGGCGGTCGCGGAGACCAACAAGAAGACGTGGCGGTATGACATGTCTTTGGGCATGGCTGTGACTCCGACGAGGAGGAGGCGGACATTGACGGGCGGAAGAGCAGGCAGACACAAGTGGTCGGCCGTCAGACCGATTGGTTCTCGTCGTCACAGCAGTCGTAGGAAGGCAGACGAACGCATCGAACGCCGCTCACCGTGCCCATGCCATGACCCTAGCCACCACGTCGACCCTGCGGAACGAGTTGAACATCCAGATCTGCCGCGTCGAGGGCGGCTACGCTCGCCCGGATCTGCCGCGATGGGTGCGTCTTTTCGCCGCTTGTCAACGC
Organism: Nocardioides sp. GCM10028917; assembly: GCF_042666175.1. Classification (NCBI taxonomy): domain Bacteria; kingdom Bacillati; phylum Actinomycetota; class Actinomycetes; order Propionibacteriales; family Nocardioidaceae; genus Nocardioides; species Nocardioides sp. GCM10028917. The sequence goes on along the minus strand of NZ_JBHTFL010000007.1, from coordinate 167,492 downwards.
CCGGTCATTCGCCATTCAACGGGCAACCCCGGGTGAGGTCTAACTGCCAGCACCCTGCCCACTGTCCCGATCCTCAGCAGCGGCGCGTATGCCGAGCCGAACCCCGAGGGCGATTACGGCGGTTAGCGTGGCGAGTGACCCGCCTCCAATCATGGCCCAACCCAAAGCCAGGCCAAGACCGCTGCCGTCGGCAGATGCCACTCCAAGGTCATCGACCTTCAGCGTGGGCCAGGACAGGCCCAGAGCGACCCCGCCGACAACCTGAGCCATGACGCCGCACCAGAGAAGCGTCCAGATCGAGCCAATCGAGCTGGACGCTGCGGCCGAAGTTGCTGCCACTGATCGATGGGAGCTCCCGCTGATTGACCCCTTGTTGCTCAGTAGTCGTTCCCGTTCTTCGGGAGGCATCCTTGCGAAGAACTCGTCGCGCTCCTTCGCGCGGGCGAAGGTGAACTCGAGGGGGTCGTCGCCCGATTGCAGACTCATCGAGACCTGCTGTCTTCCGGGCGTCTCGAGAGACGCCACGTTGAGCCATGCCTCGATTCGGGCCGCCTCGCCAGCAAACAATCCAACCCCGGCAGACCCCACGCTCAGAGCTCGGAGTCCAGAGCCTGACACCCATGCGAAGTCCATGTCTGCAGCCTCAAGCTGCTGCCTAGGTGTCGGAGCCAAGTTCCACACCTTGCCCTGTACGGCCACGCCACGTCCCTCGCGAAGGCTCGCTTGTCGCGAGTCGGTGGCCACACAGTAAAGAAGTTCAACCGACGCGTCAGTCGAACTGGACGACGAGGTACGCCCGGCGCGGCGCATCATTCCGCCGCATCCAAGTATCGCGACGACCTGTTGCGCCTAGGCAGGATTCGCGCACCACGTCGGCACGACGGAGCTGCCACACCCCAGACAAGACCCAGAGCCGTCGAATCGGCAATTGTGTCGGCGTCTCGTCGTAGGGTCAGCAGCATGACTCGGGAGACCTTCGCCCGCTCCGGCCCAAGCGGCACGCGCACCTCACTCGTGTTCTTTGCGACCGCCGTCCTCTTGCTCCTGTTGGCCGGCTGTGGTGGCGGAGATGCCGACGTGACCGACTCCGACTCGTCGGACGCCTCGGAGACGCCCGCCGAAACGAGCGAGGAAGCAAAGGTGGACGACGGAACTATCGTGGAGTCTGGGTTCGGGCAGCAAGGTCAGTACGCGTGGGTGACAGCGCTGGTCCGCAACGATTCCGACCACGGCGGGCAAACGGTGACTGTCAACTTCAACGTGCTCGATGAGGCCGGCGAGCTGGTCGCGTCGGGAAGTCAGGTGTCATCGTTTAGCTGGGCCGACCAGGAGGTGCCGGTCGCCACGCAGGTAGACCTCGGGAAGCGCGTGAAGGCCGCAAAGATTGAGGCAGCGGTCCTGGTCGAGGACGAGGGCACCTTTGAGGAGTACGACCCTGAGGGCTGGCAGACTGAGATTCCGGGCAAGGTCTATCAGCCGGAGTACTCCAACACGTGGGGTGCGAAGTTCACCGTCGCTAACCCGAGCGCCGAGCCGCTCGACGGTTCGGCCCTGCAGGTCGTCTGCCACGACGCTGCCGGCAACATCATCGGTGGCTCCTCGGCCTACCCCGAGCTGATTCCACCGTCGGGCAAAATCCTCGTCGACGTCTCATCGGTCTACGCCACACAAAAGCCGGCCGACTGCCTCGGCTATCACACACCGTGGATGTGAGTCCCACACCCGAGGCAGGTACGGCACGCGGCGAGGCGCCGAGAACACGAATGCGCCGGTAGCCAGACCGCCAGGTCGCTCGTCCAGCCGTGCGTTACCAACCTATTGCTGTTCCGGATGCGGCGCGGAGCTCAATTCGCATTCGACAGCAGGAGTGCACGCCCACGCGGCCTCCCGTTCGTTAAGGTGCGTCTATCCGCCGCCTGGCAGCGTCACCGCAACACCGCTGATGGCGACGTCCGGACAATTGCGCCGTGGACTCCGAAGCAGTCTTGGGGCTTTGGTCACGGTTCCGCGAGGACGAGGTTTGAGGCCACGACCTGCCCCATGTCGTTGACCGCGAGCTGGACGGCCCAGTACGACGAGCAGTCCAGCTCCTCGTCTGGAGTCAGCGTCACGGTCGCTACGCCGCCAACCGAGCGGGCTTCGAATGCCGCGGGGTGGGCGCACGCGTGGGTCGGGGGATCACTGGTGATGGCGAGGGGCCCAGGCCAATCCGAGACCACCTCTACCGCTGAGAACGGACAGACCCGTCCGGCGTAGGAGCTGGCTGGCGGGCACAAACGCCATGACGACCGGTCCGTCGGCTCCTGTGTGACGCCGCGCCGTACTCCTCCGAGGAACAGGGTGATCGGGGTGTCGGCGGGCGGTCCGGCCAAGTCGCCGCGAGCAAAGGCGGCAAACTTGCCACCCGATCGACGTAAGAGATCGCTGGTTTCCCACAACCCCAGCCCACACTTCGCCCTGGCAGGGCGGTTGACCACCAAGGTCACCGTGGCATCGGCGGCCACGTCGCTCCCCCAGGCCGGCCGCTGCTCCAGCACCTCGCCGCGGCGTACGCACGCGCTTCCGCGCACGCTCACAAGCCTGACCGTCAGGCCCATATCACTTAACGTGTGCCGCGCTCGACGAGCCGGGAGCCCAGCAATCCGCGGCAATGTCATCACGTCGGCCTCGGCGAGAGCAGCCCCCACCGAATCAGAGACGGCAGGTGCAGCTGTCTTCTCGGTGCCTGGCGCGCCCGGACCCGAGCATGCCCCGAGGACGACAACGATCAGCGAAATCGGCAGGAGGTACCGCCTCGATCGGAAGCGGCGTGCTCCGGGCATTAAGTCCGCCTCACGGTCCACCCTCCAAGGCTAGCGATGGAAACGCCTGGGCTGGCCGCATTCCATGCGTCTTACCGCCGCTTGATGGCGCCGCCCGTGAGTTACCAGATCTGCCGATGTCCGGAAGCAGCATTACTCTGACCGTTGTGATGGGCCGGGACGGTTACAAGTCGGAGATCGAGGCCGCCTGGACCCGCGTGGTCGACGACTGCGGTTGCCCAGACCTCTACTACTGCCCAAACTCAGTCGACATCGAGTGCCCGCGACACAGCGGGTTCAAAGCGTGCTGCGCTCGACCGGATCGCCACATCTCGGTGCGCTAACCCACATCCGGATCTGCCTCGCTAAGGGCGGCAGATCTTCCGATCAGCCGTTCTGGTTGGGCAGACTGGGGGATGAGTTCGCCCAAGGAGCCGTGGGTCGAACGTCTCGATGGGGGACCACCGAGCCGCGAGTCCCTCGGCCGCCTCGTCGACGAAGACGGCGGTCGCGACGAAGCGGAGAACGGCTACTACGAATCTTCGGCCGACCCTCAATTCGTCGCGAACGAGACGGCGCAGCGACGGTTCCGCGGGCAGTTCCGGAGGCGGCTTCGACACCAAGAGGCGAAGAGGCGCTCCCCCGACTCCGACAAGCGATCCTGAACGTCCGGATCTGCCGATGGTGCGCGGATCTGTCGATGAGCGGGCGTCACGATCTCGCCGTGAACTCCACGGCTCGGAGCACCCCGATGAGGTGCGACAGGTCGTGCCACGCCGCCTCTGGGATTCCGTCCGGCTCGTCGTGCACGACCTCGTCGAGGTCGTCGCTCACCTGGCCGACCGTGAACGTCGATGGCTCGATGGTCAGATCGAACGCGTCGTCCACTGGCAGGTGCCAGTAGTAGTCCACGGCTAACGACACCTCGGGTCCGAGACGAGCCTCAGTGGCGTCGAGGGCTCGGATCAGAGCAGAGCGTAGGTCGGCGATGGCGACGGTGATGGACTCAGCCATGCGACGGAGCATGACAGACCGAACGCACGCACATGCCGGGATGAGTGCACGGATCTGCCGGTGAGCGGCAACTCCAGGTGGCAGGCTGCGAACATGCTGGACGAAGTCATGGGGCGGCGATTGCGTGCTGTCGAACGCTTCGCTTGGCAGTCGGACGACGGCTCGCCGATCAAGAGGTCGGCTCGGTCCACATGTGGTTCGAGGATGGACGCGGCTTGCACTTGGACGGAGCCAGCGACTGGACGCTCCTCTGGTCAGTCACAGAGCCCGGCGATGACGGCTGGATCGGCCAGTACCTCTACGACCACGACGGGCGATGGGTCATGCGTGCGGCGACGGACGAGCCGCCGTTCGTCGGCCTCGCCGGTTCTCGACTGGTTTCTGGGACAGCCGTGTTCAACGAGGCTGAAGAAGTTGTCGGACTCACTCTGGGCTTCGAGGGACAAGAGGTGTCGCTGAGCCTGTACAAGGGCGAGGTCAACACGTCGTCCCGGTGACAGAAACGTCCGCTCATACCGCGACGAGTGCGCGCACATGTCGGTGAGCGTGCATTCGATTGACAAGGAACTACTGTGAGGTCGTGGCGATCCCTGTGTGCGCTGCGCACCTCCCGTTTGAGCCAGGACCACGGCTCGCGGGCGCCACTTGTCTGCGGGCGGCCGAGCATCGCGGCCCACATTGCTGGCGGGAGGCGGACGGACGGCCAGCAGCCATGTGGTCGACAGGTGGCAACCCAATCGTCTCCCCCGAGGGGTCGATGCTCGTGAACACCGACGTTCTGACGGACGCCGACGGGACTGTCTGGCGGTAGGGCAAGTCCGGATCTGCCGAGATGCGGGTTGTTGCTAGGCCGTGGGTCGAGGTGACTCTCCACGCAGGATGGCGAGCCTAGGCTGGTCGGATGGACCGCTCATCGAAGTGGACGCCACGAAAAGGCATCGAGCAAGAATGCGCACGCCGTGGGGAGCGCGCTGTGGTGGATGGATGCGTTGACTTGCTCATCGACCGCGGAGCAGACCCGGATCTGATCGTCGCGCTGGGGGGTCCACCGGCTAGGTGGGCCAAGAGTGGCGAAGCGAGTGGGCCGACGTACTGGCTCAAGGTGTGGGCGGCTCGGGGGCTGCTCTGGAACTGGGACGAGGTCGCTGTCCCGGCCGTCATCTCCGTCCTGGATGATGATGCTTGGCGAGTGCGTGAGATGGGACTCAAGGTGGTGGCTCGCAACAAGATCGGCGAGGCGGCCGCGATCGTTGCAAGGCTTGAGAAGGATTCGTCTGCCCGCGTTCGTGCAGCCGCAGAGCGCGCCCGCGTGCGGCTCGGAGCCTGACCGCATCGGCCGTCCGGGTCTGCCGCTGGTAGTGAGCGCAACTGCCGATGAGCGAGTGACGTGACTAGGCGACCGCTGAGCGTGAGGCGGGGACGGCGTTGTGCGGCGCAGCGGCCTTGACCATGGCAACGATCCAGCCGACGACGGTCCATCCCAGGAGCAGGTTGAGCCAGAAGACCTCCATGTGGTTGGACTTGCCACGTGCTGCCGCAACCATCCACGGCGCCATGTAACCGAGTGTGAAGACAGCACCGATCATCGAGAGCAACGTCGCCATCGGTTGGTCCCGCTGATCGGTTATGTCTGCGCCCATGGCCGCAAGCTAGTCGCTACACGTCCGTCGTGTCCGGATCTGCCGCGATGAGTGCGACGCTCTCGAAGGAGTCGCACTAGCCTGAGTAGGTGTCCGAGAAGGCAGCGCGTCAACTAGCACGCCAACAAGTGGCCGCCTACCACGAGGCAAACCTCGCCGAACTCGTCACACACGTCGCCGGCGCGATTGATCAATTCCGCGACGGTGATCTCGACCCATTCGATATGGACCGCGTGCTGTTCCAGTACTCCCGAGCGGCGAAAGAGCTCTGGAAGTACTGCACCCTAGGCAACGTCGAGGTGGCCGCACGGTACATACGGGAGGACCCGGCGATCGACTGGTGGGAGCGCGGAGCCTTCAGGGAGCGGTGACGCGGATGCGTCATTCCGCCGCCTGTCGGCGCCACGCGACATCCGGATCTGACGGCGAGGGGCGCCGCGACGGTATGCGTCAGGGCCCGGGGAACACATGTCGCAGGGCGTCGCGGGAGTTGGCGTCGCTGACGGTTGGCGGAGTGTGGGCGGCGTCGAGCCGACCGTAGACGAGGCGGGCGAGCGCCTCAGCAGGAAGTTCGAGGTCGACGGGTCCGTCATGCGCGTCGACGGGCCTGAAGGCAGCCGCCTCAGGTTCCAGCTCGATGACGAACGACCTGACCGGTTGGGTGGTGTTGACCCGGACGGTGCGCTGCTCGCCGGCGGGCTGGGCGGTGAAGCGGGCGACCAGCTCGAGGTGGTCGGCCACGACCTCTGCCGACGTGGGCGGCAGGACGGCGGCCGGGTCGTGGACTACCTCGATGTCCCAGGTGTGGAACGCGTGCTCGTTGAGTCGCATCGCCACGAAGTCAGCGAAGGTCAGCGTCATCGGTCCCATCGCGAACGTGACGCGCTCACGGTCCTGGCCCGACACCGCCTCGAGGGCCTCCGACAGCTGGGCGTCAGCCGAGAGGGCGTCGCGGCGCTGCTGAGCCGGAGCCTTGCTGTTCCACTCGTCCCAGACGCTGGGCGCGAAGTCCTCGGGTGTGTCCGCACCGTCGATGGCGTCCTACAGCCTGCGGGTGGTGATGACGGCCCCTGAGCCGAGGTGGGACAGCACGTCGGCCACGCTCCACTCGCTCGGGTACGCGGGCTGCGTCAACGTGTCGTCGTCGAAACGGTCCGCCAGTTCCCGGAGCCGGTCAATGGAGCCGCGGAGCGCCTCGAGGTAGGTCGCGGCATCGGCGCGCGCATCTGACATGGGGCTCTCCAGGGGCTCGGGAACGGGCATCTGGGTCCACTCTCGCAACAATTCCAAGAAATGGGGAATGTTCCCCACTTGGCGTAGGTTCTGATGACCATGGAGCTGAGAGCAGACGCCGCCCGCAACCGGGCCGCCATCGTCGAGGCCGCGCGCACGGTTTTCGCCGAGCAGGGCCTCGACGCCCCGCTGGACGACATCGCCCGCCTCGCTGGCACTGGGAACGCGACGCTGTACCGGCGCTTCCCCACGCGCGGTGACCTCATCGAGGCGGTGTTCGCCGAGCGCATGGTCGAAGAGCTCGACGCCGTCGAGGCCGCACTCGCGAACCCTGACCCGTGGGATGGGTTCGCCTCCTACGTCACCGCGGTCGGCGCGATGCAGACCCGCGATCGCGGCATCGCCGACCTCGTCACGATGGACGTCACTCGCGCCCCAGAGATCGAGGCCGTCCGGGCGCGCGCGTTCAAGGGGCTGGTGAAGCTCATCGCCCGGGCCCGCACCGCGGGTGTGCTGCGCGACGACTTCACCACCCAGGACGTCGTCCTGCTCCTGATGGCCAACGCCGGCCTCGTCGAGCGCACCCACGGCATCTCCGAGCAGGCGTCCGCCCGGCTCCTGCACGTCCTGCTCGACGGCCTGCGCGCCACCGCCGCCACCGACGGCCCGGTTGCACCCGGCGCACCGGACACCGAAGAGGCGATGCGACGCAACAGCGAGCACCGCCTCGGCGCCAGCACCCGTAAGACCAAGGGCAGCAAGAGCACCAAGGGCAGCAAGGAGCCCGTTTGCCCCCAGACCTCACCTGCCAGCACCGCAAAGACCAGCACACGTTCCGCTTCTGAGAAGGACAACTGAGATGAGCTTCGAGCTCGGCGTCTACACGTTCGGCAACACCCCCCGCACCGCCCAGGGCGACTCCGGCGGCTACGGCCCGACCGCGCAAGCCATCCGCGAGGCCCTCGAGGCCGTGCACCTGGCCGAGGAGGTCGGCCTGGACTTCTTCGGCTTCGGCGAGCACCACACCGCCTCCATGCCCCTGTCCTCGCCGACGTCGATGGTCGTCGCCGCCGCGGCGTCCACGCAGCGCATCAAGCTCGGCACCACCGTCACGGTGCTCTCGACGGATGACCCGGTGCGGGTCTTCCAGCAGCTCGCCACCGCATCTGCTCTGGCCCCGGGTCGCGTCGAGGCGGTCGCCGGGCGCGGCTCGTCGTCCATCACGTTCCCGCTCTTCGACTACGACGAGGGCGACTACGACCTGCTGTACGCGTCGAAGTTCGAGATGCTCCTTGCCCTCAACGCCAACGAGCGCCTCACCTGGGACGGCCCGCACCGCAAGCGCCCGCTCACCGATGCGCTCATCGTGCCCCGCCCGGAGCAGCCGCTGCGGATCTGGCTCGGCACCGGCGGCAGCCCCAGCTCGGTCGGCCGGGCCGTCGAGCTCGGCGTCCCCATGTTCCTCGGCATCCTGGGCGGCACCCCGCAGCACTGGGCCCAGTACGGCCACGCCTACCGCAACGCCTGGGCCGAGATCGGCCACCCGACTCAGGACGCCGGCATTGCCGTCGCCGTCCACGGGTTCGTCGGAACCGACAACGCCGCCGCCAAGGCCACCTACCTCGACCACGAACTGAAGATGTTCGCCACCGGCGCCGCCGAGGTCGGCCGACCCGGCATGGCCCCCTCCGGTCGCGAGGCAGCGATGGAGCCCGGCGGGATGGTCTTCGCCGGCAGCCCCGACGAGGTCACCGACCGCATCCTGCACCTGCACCAGCTGCTCGGCCACGACCGCCAGATCCTCCAGATGGACGTCGGCGGCATGCCGCACGCCGACTACCTCAAGAGCATCGAGCTCCTCGGCACCGAGGTCCTCCCGCAGGTCCGCAAGGAGCTCGGCCAGTAGCCAGATCCCCACAGCACCGCCGCATTCAGACCGCACGACCCAAGACCTCGCCGCCCGGCCAAGGTCCGCACACCCTCACGCGACGTCGACCCGACGCCGCCTCCCCGTGTCACGCAACAGGAGAACCCGTGTTCATCGCGCTCGTCATCACCACCGCCCTGCTCGCCCTCATCGCCGTGAACTCCGCGGTCATGAAGCTCCGCAAGAACGAGCAGGTCGTCACCACCATCCACGGCACCGTCGGCGTCCCGATGACCGCCCTGCCGGTCCTCGCGGGCCTTGAGATCGCCGGCGCCGTCGGCATCGTCGCCGGCCTGTGGAACGCCCCTCTCGGCGTCGCCGCCTCCGCCGGCCTGACCGCCTACTTCGTCGGCGCCGTCATCGGCCACCTGCGCGTACGCGACACCAAGGGCGTCGCCATGCCGCTGGTCCCGCTCGCGCTGTCCATCGCGGTGCTCGTGCTCCGCATCGTCACCGCCTGACCCGGCCAGCCCCACGCATCCATCCGAACAGCACCCCACCAGCACCCACAAACCAAGAGGAACCCCATGAAGGCCTACGCCCTCACCGCACGCGACACCCAGCCCACCCCGTCCGACCTGCCCAACCCCGACGCGGGCGCCGGTGAGGTCCTCGTCGACGTCGAGGCCGCCTCGGTCAACGGCTTCGACCTCTCCGTGGCCGCGGGCTACGTCTTCGACATGCTGCCCCACGAGTTCCCCGTCGTCCTGGGCCGCGACTTCGTCGGCACCGTGTCCGCCGTCGGCGACGGAGTGCACACTGTGGCGGTCGGTGACCGCGTCGCTGGCGTCATCCCCGGCATGTACCTCGGCCCCCGCACCGGCGCGTTCGCCGACCACGTCGCCGTCACCGCAGACGCCGTCACCAAGGTCCCCGAGGGCGTGCGCGTCACCGACGCCGCCGTCATCGGCCTGGCCGGCATCGCCGCCCACGACGCCATCGCAGCGCTCGACGTACAGGCCGGCGACGTCGTCCTCGTCTCCGGCGCCACCGGCGGCGTCGGCTCCATCGCCCTCCAGCTCGCCCTGGCCGCCGGAGCGACCGTCATCGCCACGGCCCGCCCCGGCGCCGAGGACGAGTACGTCCGCGGCCTCGGCGCGACCCACACCGTCGACTACGCCGGCGACGTCGCGGCCGCCGTGCGCGAGCACGCTCCCGAGGGCGTCGACAGGGCCCTGCACTTCGCCGGCGACGCCGCGGCCATCGGGCAGACCCTCCGCGAGGGCGGCGCCGTTGCCACCACCCTCGGCGCCACCGCCGAGCAGCTCGGCCGCGACGACGTCACCCTCGCGCCCATCATGGCCGCCGCGACCGCCGACAAGCTCGCCGTCCTGCTCGACCACGTCGCTCAGGGCAACCTGCGCGTCAACGTCGAAGCATCCGTCCCGCTCGACCGCGCCCACGAGGCCTTCGCCCTCTTCGCCGACGGCACCCTCGGCAAGGTCCTCGTCACCCGCTGACCCCCCGCCACACCACCGCGCGGGCCGGCCAGAACACGCCTGGCGGCCCGCGCCACGACCTCTCGAACCTCAGTCCAACGCCACCTCCCTGACTCCGCCAGGAGAACCATCCGCATGAACGTCACCGTCTTCGGCGCCACCGGCGCCATCGGCTCCCTCACCGTTACCGAGCTCCTCGAGCGCGGCCACACCGTCACCGCGTATGCCCGCAACGCCGCCAAGGTCCCCACCAGCTGGGGCGACCGGGTCCGCGTCGTCATCGGCGAGATGTCGGACGCCGCCGCCATCGACACCGCCGTCACCGGCGCCGACGCAGTCGTCAGCGCCCTGGGCCCGAGCATGGACCGCAAGGCCACCGGCCTGCCGCTCGTCGAGGGCACCCAGCACATCCTGGATGCGATGAAGCGCCACGGCGTGACCCGCTACATCGGCCACGCCACCCCCGCCGTCCTCGACCCGCAGGAGAAGCCCACCCCCGTCACCCGCCTCATCGGGTTCATGCCCCGCACCTTCATGCGCCGCGCCTACGACGAGATCCACGGCATGACCGACCCCGTCAAGGCATCCGACCTCGACTGGACCATCGTCCGGTTCATCGCCCCGAAGGACACCCCCAAGCAGGACAAGCTGCGCGTCGGGTTCTTCGGCACCGACAAGCTCGGCTTCGCCGTGCCTCGCGCTGACATCGCGGCGTTCACCGCCGCCCAGGTCGACGACACCACCTATGTCCGCCGCGCGCCCGCCATCAGCAACTGACACCCAGCAACTGACACCGGCACGCGCAGCCACCCCATAGCCAGAAGGACTCAGACCCTCATGACCATCGCCATCATCGGCGCCACCGGCCAGCTCGGCGCCCTCGCCATCGACGCACTCCTCGACCGCGGCGCCCCGGCCAGCGACATCCTCGCCCTCGGCCGCAACACCGACAAGCTCCAGGCCTACGCCGACCGCGGCCTCCGCACCGCCACCCTTGACCTCGACGACGACGTCGACGCCACCGCCGCACAGCTCGACGGCGTCGACAAGCTGCTGCTCATCTCCGTCGGCGCTCCTGGCCAGGCCCTCGGACCGCGTGGCAACGCCATCGACGCCGCCCGCAAGGCCGGCGTCGGGCACCTCGTCTACACCTCCGCGTTGCAGGCACCGACCACCATCCTGGGACTGGCGGCTGAGCACAAGGCCACCGAGGAGCTCGTCAGCGCCTCCGGTGTCCCGGCGACGTTCCTGCGCAACGGCTGGTACACCGAGAACCACGCCCAGGAGTTCACCGCCGCACGCGAGCACGGCGTCATCGCCAACAGCGTCGCCGACGGCCGTCTCGCCACCGCCACCCGCAAGGACTACGCCGAAGCCGCCGCCGCCGTGCTCACCGGCACCGGCCACGAAGCCCAGGCCTACGAGCTGTCCGGCGACACCGCCTGGACGTACGCCGACTTCGCCGCCACCGCCCAAGAGGTCCTCGACCAGCCCGTGACGTACCAGGCGCTCACCCCGGAGCAGGAGCACGAGCAGCTCCTCGGCTTCGGCCTCGACGAGCCCACCGCCGAGTTCATGGTCGCCCTGCACGGCGACATGCGCCAGGACGCCCTCGCACCCACCCCCGGTGACCTCGCGCGCCTCATCGGCCACCCCACCGAGTCCCTCGAGACCACCATGCGCTCCTGGGTCTGACCACTGCGGAGGAGGCGCCTCCGGCGCCTCCTCCACACCCACCCCCTCACTTCAACTACGCGACAGGACTCCGATGAGCACCACACCTCGACCCGTCATCGGCATCTTCGGTGCCGGCAAGGTCGGCATCGCCCTCGCCCGACTGGCCGTCGACGCCGGCTACACCGTCCACATCGCGTCCTCGGGCACCACCGCGGACACCGCTGGTATCACCCGCTTCTTCGCGCCCGCCGCTCTCCCCGCCGACGGTGACGACCTGCCCGGCCTCGCCGACGTGCTCGTCATCGCCGTACCCCTGCGACGCTTCCGCGAGCTCCCGCTCGCGGCCATGGCAGGTCGCATCGTCATCGACGCCATGAACTACTGGCCGCCCATCGACGGCACCCTGCCCGAGTTCCAGCACACCCACCGGCCCACCAGCACCATCGTGCGCGACGCCCTCCCGCCGACCGCACGGCTGGTGAAGACCTTCAACCACCTCGGCTACCACCAGCTCCAAGAACTGCCCCGTCCCGCCGGAGCCACCGACCGCGTCGCCCTCGCCGTCGCAGGCGACGACCCCCGCGCCGTCGAGACGGTTGCAGAGTTTATGGACGACCTCGGGTTCGACCCAGTCACGCTCCGCAGCCTCGAGGACAGCGACATGCTCGAAGCGGGCTCGTCAGTATTCGGCCAGCCTTTCAACCAGCACCAACTGCGCCGCGCGCTGGGCATCGACCGCGCCGCATAGACCAAGCCGTCCGTGCGGACCGGGTCTAGTCAGACTTGCGCGGTCGTCCAGATCTTCTGCAGTGAGTGCGTCACTCCGCCGCCTGTCATCGTCGTGGGTCAGCAGCGCGAATCTTAGAGACTCTGCATGCCCACAAGCCGAACGTGCTTCTGCGCGGAGACCTGGGGCGGCCAGATCTCGTACTTTCCCGCTCTCGGCGACCCGATGCCTTTCGAGGACGTCGGCGGTGGCTCAGTCACCTGTGGCCAGCGACGAGCTCGAGGAGCACGAGGGCATCCAGCTGCGGGTCTACGTGCCGAAGTCCGATCGCCCTGAGCGCTGCCTGCCCATTTCGCCGCCTGTCGGTGCACTTCGATCATCCGGACATGCGGAGATGCGGTCCGGGCCTCCCCCAAGAGCGGGCAGCAGCACGGCCGCGCCTGCTCCATGGCATGCACACTTCAGTGGTGCGCCGTGCCGGGCGGCCGAGCGCGGTCGCGCGGTCTGCGTTGTATGACTCGTGTCGCCCGCGAGAAGGGGCCGACCACCGCTTGAAGGTGGTCGGCCACTTCCAATGCGTGGGTCAGGCGTTGTTGAAGTGGATGAGTTGGGCGGCTACGGCGGGGTAGGAGGCCTGGAGCCAGTCTTGGCTGTTCTCGGAGTAGGTCCAGCCTCGATGGTCGTAAGAGGAGAAGAGCCCGTTGGGGGAGGTGCCCCATTCGGCGACCAGGGGGTAGTAGTCGGAATCGACGCCCACGACGAGGGCGAGGTGGTCGGTGGTGCCGTCGCCTTCCCAGTCGTAGGAAATGACATCGCCGGGTGCGGCTTCGGGGACGGCGTTGGTTGTGAAGTTCAGGTCGTAAATGCTCACGTCTTGGGTGGCGGTGAGGTGGTCGATGAGATCGGGGGCGACCCATGCGGTGACGCTGCCGGGAAGCCAGCCGAATCTGCCGTGTCGGGTGGTGTTGTTCCAAGTGTCGTCTTGGGGAAGTCCGGCGGCCCAGAGGGCTTGGGAGACAAACCAGGTGCACCCGCTGGCGCCGACGGGTTGTGCGGCCATCGCGTTGGTGAGGGCCCACGTGGCGGCGGTGTCACGGTCGAAGGCAGGTGCAGGTTCGGTGGTAGTGATTGTGGCTGGTGGGGCGGTGCCGCACTGACCGAGTTCGGGTGGCGGTCCGTATCCACCGGTGTCGAGCCAGGATTCTGCCCAGAAGTATCCGGCGGTGTCTTGGATCCATGTGGTGGAGGTGTAGTCGTCGTAATTGGTGATGGCTTCGCCGTTGGACCAGCAGACGGCGGAGATGGTGGTTCCTTCGGGGACGGCGGTCCCAGTGCGGGCCGTATAGGCCGGTGCGGTGCGCGGGTAGGCGCCGAGCCCAGCGGTGAAGGAAAGGGTGTAAGTGGGGTTCTCGGCGGCCGCTGGCGACGCAGCGAGGACGGTGCCGAGGACGAGGACGAGGGTGGCCGTGAGAGCGGCAGTGAGGCGCCTGCACGGGGTCGAAGGTTGGATCATGGGTAGGTCCAATCCCCGGCCTTCGCGTGACCTCCGGGTTGAGGTGCGCGTGGTCCCGGATGACAACCGTATTCGTGATGTCAGGGTGCCGGGAATGGGCTGTGATCTCCGTTTGGTTACGGGGCGGTGACAGTTGCGCAAGTCGCGGTGCTGCTGGGACAGGAGGGGTGTGGCGGCTCCGTCTCGCTGCATTTGTGGGCTCGCCCGGCGTCTACCTGGTCAAGGCACGAACCCCGTTCCGCGACGAGGCGCAAGCCATCTCGCGGACCCGGTGCTGCCTGGCCGCGTGCTCGTCGACGTCTTCCTTCGGGCGAGACACGCTCACGCCCTAGGATGTGAGCGCCGCGAGCACGCCCGTTGACGCCAAATTCAGCTGATCAACCTGCGTTTTTTCGCCGCCAGTCGGCGCGGTGCTGAAGCGCAGTGCCTGACGAGTGGGGTGCCGCGGCGGTCGGCCTTCCTCGGGCAGTTGCTAGGGGACGTGGACCGGTTCGATGTCGCCGGGCATCCAGGTGTTGTCGAACCAGGGCTCGAGGGGGCCGTAGAGCCGCAGGATGGTGAACCACTTCTTGCCGGGGACGGTCTGGGTCCAGTTGCCGGGGTTATGGGTTGGCGGGGTCGGTCCGAAGGTGAGGGTGAGCGAGCCGTCGGGGTTGGCAACGAGTGGGTCGCGGGTGTTGTTCTTGCTGGGGAAGGGTTGCCCGGTTTGTAGTTCTGACCTGGTTTGGGTGTCGTAGAGCACGATCGACCAGAAGTCTTTGGCTGGGACGTCTGGTGGGAGGGTGAGCTCGTAGTCCTTCGCTCCGTCGAGGTATTCGCCGGTGGTGTCGTGCTCGGTGAAGGCGTACTGCGATCCGACGCCGGGGATTTTCAGGGCCATGGCTGGCGTGTTGACGGTCGCGAGGTAGAAGAACAGGGTTCGGGCGTCGAGGTTGCGTCCTCCGATGCCGTCGTCGATGAGCCAGCGGTAGTCGTCGCCGATGAACGCGCTCTTCCACTTGCTGCCCGGGTACTTGTACGCCTCGGGGTCGCGGGTTTTGAACGCGATGGCGCGGGCGGTGCCGTTGGCTACCGCGACGGCGTCGGTGAGCAGTGCGCGCATCCGGTCATCGGGCGCGAACGGGCGTCCCTTGATGATCCCGATGGCAGCAAGTAGCCCTCGGGTCTCGTCGTCGATGACCTCGAGGGGTTCACGCTGGATGACCGCGTCCAGCTCGTCGTAGAACGACACGTCGTTGGCGTGGATGGTGTTGAACTCCCGGCCGCCGAGGGAGATGAACTCCATCTCCGGCGGAGCGTCCGCCTGTGCGAGCGGGTACACGCGGAGTCCGTCGTGGAAGTTCTTGGTCGGCGCATCGGGTCTGCCGTCGACCAGGAGTCCCCGCATGATCAGCCAGTTGATTCGGGACCGTGTCTCGGCGACGAAGTGACCATCGGGGACGGGCCCGTCGTACCCGGCGGGAACGATCAGGTACTTGCCGCCCTGCCCACGATCAGGCCCCGGGCGACCCATGTCGGTGACGAACCGGAACCAGGCGTCGTTCACGGTGGTCGGACCGCAGCCGGGTGGGATCTCCACGACCGTGGGGCCGTCGCGCTCGAGGTCGAGGATGCCCGAGACGTAGACGGTGTCGGTGTTTCCCGTCAGGAACAGCGGGTTCGAGTCCAACAGCTGATCGGCGATCCCGACCTGGTGGGAGGCAGTGATTCCTACTTCCTCCATGCCGAGGCGCATTGCCTCCACCGACGCAGCGGGCACGCAGGTGAGGAACGCCTCGACACCGCGTAGGAAGTCAAGATGGTCGAAGAGGATCTGCGCGGTCGCTTGGGTGGGGAGGCCGTCGTCGAACTCAAGGGTGCCGATGCGGGTCTCGACCTTGTCCGGCGTGAAGATCTTGGCCGGCACGGGTGTGTTGTAGCCATCGGGCTTCACGGTCTCGCTCACGGTGGGTGCTCTCCCTCGTCGTCGCCGGCCCTGACGGAACAAGGTCCGCGGGCCCGACGGTAACCAGGAGCCGCCGCGTCGCAGCTCACCCAGCACGGATGAGTTGGCGGCCCTCCAACGCCGAGGCAAGGGCGAGTCTTGCCGCCGCCTATCGGCGCCTTCATCGTGCACCCCACCGAATTGGGCAGCGGAATCGTGGACGGGTGCGCTCGAGCTCTTCGGCCACCCGACTCCACGTGCGTCGCTAGGGGCCCTCACGGTCTGACCGACACGGCCCGGACCGGGGGACAAGCTCGTAGACCACTCCTCGCGGGCCTGACCCGTCCCGTCGCTGCGAAGCGGTCAAGTAGTTGCGCCGGCAGTCGAGTGGAGGGGGACTTCCCGGTGACTACTCGGCGGAAACTCGGGGTTTCCGTGCCTCCCCTGCCCAGCACGGAGCACGTCGGCGAGCACGTCGGTGTGCGCTGGTGGGGGAGTGGCCGCCGGCGTCGGTGGTGGAGACGGTGGAGCCGCCGCTACAACCCGGGCATGACCCGCACCGACCCAGCTGACACCCACAACCTCCACCCGGCCGGCCGCACCGACGCCGGCCACACCGACGCCGGCCTCACCGACGCCGACCACGCCCGGATCGCCGCCGCGCACGCAGCCGCCCGGACCGCCTCGACCCGGACGGTGTACCGCTACGCCTGGCGGCAGTGGCAGCGCTGGTGCGCCGACCGCGGCCTCCCCGCGCTGCCGGGCGACCCCGCCGCGGTGGGCGCCTACCTCGCCGAACGGGCCGCGCACGGCATCACCATGGCCACCCTCGACGTCGCCTGCTCGGCCATCGGGCACCAGCACCGCAGCCACGGCGTGGCCAACCCGACCACCCACGAGTCGGTGCGCCAGGTCCGCGCCGGGCTGCGCCGCACCTACGGCACCGCGCCCCACCGGCAGGCCCGCCCGCTGAGCGTGCCCGAGATCCGGCAGGTGATCGACCACATCGACCGGACCCGACCGATCGGCGTCCGCGACACCGCGATCATCCTGCTCGGCTACGCCGGCGCGCTGCGCCGCTCCGAGCTGGTCGCCCTCACCCTCGCCGACCTCGACCACCACACCGCCGGGCTGCTGCTCAACATCCGCCCGTCCAAGACCGACCAGGACGCCCGCGGCCAGGTCGTCGGCATCGCCCACGGCCAGCACCCGGCCACCGACCCGATCGCCGCCCTCGACGCCTGGCTCACCCGGCGCGGACGCCAACCCGGCCCGCTGTTCACCCGCGTCTACGCCACCCGCATCCACGCCGACCCGCTCACCGGCAACACCATCACCCGCATGCTGCACGCCCGCGCCGCCGCCGCCGGGCTCCCCGCCGAACGGATCACCGCCCACTCCCTGCGCGCCGGACACGCCACCACCGCCGCCCTCGCCGGCGTCCCCCTCGAGCGGATCGCCGCCCAGACCCGACACCGCGACATCTCCGTCCTCATCGAGCGCTACATCCGCCCACTCGACGCCCTGGCCACCACCTCCAGCCGCGACCTCGGACTCTGACGGCCCCGACCTCCGGCGAGGACGGATCGGCCCGCACTCTCCGAAACAAACCAGTGTGGCGTGGCCGGTCGACGGTAGGGCCGACACGGAACCCGCGACGACCTGCGCCAGCCTCCGCGTCGAGTCACACCCGCCACCCGTGCGGGCAACGCTCCGCCGGAACGTCGTGCCGCTGCCAACCGCCGCTTGTCGGTGCCTCCCTCGTACCAGAGACCGCTGAGCGGACCTAGGGGCTTGCCGACGCTTAGTTGCAGCGAGTGGGCTGTTTCCGATCTCTTTGATGTGTCCAGCCAATGTCGATCGTCCGTCTTGCGCCAGTCGACCAGGGTTAGGTCGGCGTGTGCCCCCATCTCAGACTCAACACCTTGGACAACGACCTCCTCGACAGCGGACTCGACGTCAACACCATCGACGGCGGACGGGGACAGGACTCCTGCCAAACCCCCGAGCGGTACAACGGGGCCGTGAGCTGCGAGATGTAGGACGCAGTCCTCGACGGACCCCGCCTCAGACCTGTGCTCGGCGTCACGCTCGGCCCTTGGTCCTCAACGGGGAAGCGGCGCAGAATGCGAACAACGGTGCCGAGCTGGAGGCTGGGCCATGGCTACGAGAATTGTCCGTCGAGACGGGTTGCGGGTCACGACTGCCACCGCCCTGACGCTTGCCAGTGGCGCCCTACTGTGGGGCGTCAGCCCCGGCTCGGCCGGAGGTGCGGTCGCCGACGCTCGGCCCAATTGTTACGGGAGAGTGGCGACAATCGTGGGGACGCCCGGGGACGACCACATCGCGGGAACCGCCAAGGCAGACGTCATCGTCGGCGGTGGGGGTACGGACCGTATTGGCGGTAAGTCCGGCGACGACATCATCTGCGGCGGTCCGAGTGGGGTTCGCGTCATCATCGAGCCGGCTGAGAACGTGCCCCAGTCATTGTTCGGTGGTCCAGGCAACGACGTGATCGTCGGTGGACCGCAAGGTGATGCGCTCAGCGATCCGCGCGGGGAGGACGTGCTGCTGGGGCGCGGTGGGGGCGACTTGCTGTCCACCGACTCGTTCAGACGTGGTGACGATGATGTGCTTCGTGGAGGTCCGGGCCCGGACCAGCTGACGAGCTCGCGGGGTGACGACGAGCTTTACGGGGGCAAGGGTGAGGATTTGCTTGAGGACTGGTTGGGCAACAACGTCCTTCGCGGGGGCGGTGGCAACGACACCTTGGGAAGCGGTTCCGGGAACGACGCCATCTACGGTGGGCCCGGGGTCGACAGAGGCGAGTATGCCTTGGTCCTTGACAGTTCGATCCCGGCGAGCAACTGCCCCGACGTCATGGTCGACTTAAGTAGAGGGGTCGCCTCTGGGACGCACTTTGGCGCCGACACGCTGACCGGGGTAGAGAACATCAAGAGTGGTAGTGGAGAGGACGTGCTCATCGGGGACTCGCGGAACAACACCTTCTACGCCGGAAAACCGTGCCACCCGACGGAAGAAGCTGCACAGCGAGACTCGGTGGCCGGCGGCGATGGCTGGGATCGAATCCTCTTCGACAGCCATCTCTGGGACGGCAACACTCCTCTTGGTCCGGTCGCAGTGGATCTAGCCGCCGGCACCGCAGTACAGCCAAACTCAGGTCCATCCGACGTCGTAGTGACCGTTGTGCTGGACTCGATCGAGAACGTCACCGGGACCCGTGGGCGAGACACGATCGTTGGAGACGACCGCCCTAACCGGCTCTCGGGCGGCCTAAGGGGGTGCTGCGAGGGCGACGTCATACGGGGCAGGGGTGGCAACGACTACCTCGTCGGATCCGAGGGGTCGGACACCATCTACGGCGATGAAGGTGCCGACAAGTTGCGTGGTCGTTGGGGCAACGACCGCCTCGACGGCGGACTCGACGTCAACATCGTCGACGGTGGACGAGGAGAGGACTCCTGCCAAAATCCCGACCGGTACAACGGTGCCTTGAACTGTGAGATGTAGGCGTCAGTCCTCGCCTGGCTCTGCTTCAGACCCCATTCGCGGTCGCGTTCCTCGAGCACTGCCGGTAGATCACGCCACGCCACATGGTCGGCCTGGGTACCTTCCCGGCCTACTCAGTCCGGAGCTATCCGACGTCGATGGCATCGTGCAGCCCGACGTGCTCGCGTAGATGCGTCGGGAGGCCGAAGCGATCTGATGCCCGAGGCCGATCATCGGGTCCTAGTGGCAGGACAGGCGTTCTCCTGCAACCTTGCGCCGGTTTAGACATCGTGGCCCTGCGCCGGGGACGGGTCGCACAATGTTCGGAACGCACGGCGATCAGCAGTAACGAGCTTCGGTGAGGAGGCTGAGCCATGGCTAGGCACGCCGCCTACCGAGACGCGGTCAGCGTTGGGACTGCCTCGGCCTTGGCGCTTGTAGCTGGCTCCCTGTTTCTGCCGGCCGGCGCTGCCGTGGCTCAACGTCATTCCGAAGACTCGCGCCCTAAGTGCTATGGCAAAGTGGCAACAATCGTCGGGACGGAGCGGGACGACGACATTGTCGGAACCGCCAAGGCGGACGTGATCGTGGGCCGCGGCGGCCGGGACATCATCAATGGTGGCCGCGGGAACGACATCATCTGCGGAGGGCTAGGTCCGACTCGCACTGAGAACGGGGACGCGGTCATCCAACTTCTCTACGGTGGTCCCGGCGAAGATGTAATCGTCGGCGGCCCCGGGGATGAGGTGGTCGGCGGTGGTGACGGGGTGGACTGGTTGCTTGGACGTGGGGGCGATGACTATGTGTACGGCGGCGAAGAGGGCGAGGGGCCCGGTCAAGCCGACGTTCTGCGCGGTGGAGCTGGCACCGACTGGCTGGACGGCCATGGCGGAGACGACATGCTTCTCGGCCAAGCTGGAGGGGACTACTTCGAGGACGGAGGCGGCGACAACAGTCTCCTCGGTGGTAGCGGTAACGACCGCCTGCTAAGTGGCCCCGGGAACGACGTCATTGTCGGCGGGCCCGGGGTCGACACGGTCGACTACATCACCGTCCTGCCCCGTGGGAGTTCGCTCGTCGATCATTGCAGCACTGTCACGGCGGATCTGAGCGCCGGGGTTGGTTCCGGGGCGGGCTTTGGCGTGGACGCCCTCAAGGGAGTGAACAACGTCGTGACCGGTGGCGGGCAGGACGTGCTGACCGGCGACGCGCGCGCCAACACTTTCTACGTGGGCAAACCGTGCCTTGGCGCGCCGATCCACCGCGAGATTGTTGCAGGAGGCGGTGGCTCGGATCGGATCAGCTTCGACAGCGGCCCCTGGGAGTACGAAGCCGCCTTCGGTCCAGTCACGGTCGATCTGGTCGCCGGAACAGCGGGGCAACGCAGTGACTTCGACGCCACAGTGGTGGAAATCGCGTTGAACTCGATCGAGAACGTCACCGGCACCGAGTTCCCTGACGTCATCCGTGGTGACGACAGCCCCAATCGACTAACGACGGGCGGCGGTACTCAAAGCGGCGTAGGAGACGCCATCTACGGGGGAGGAGGCGACGACCGCCTCTCAGGATCGGACGGCCGGGACACGATCAATGGCGACGAGGGTGCCGACACGCTCCGCGGCCGTGCGGGCAACGACCGCCTCGACGGCGGACTCGACGTCAACACCATCGACGGTGGACGGGGAAAGGACTCCTGCCAGAATCCCGATCGGCACAACGGTGCCCTGAACTGCGAGATGTAGGAGTCAGTCCTTGTCTGGCTCCCCCTCAGCTACCACTAGGCGACAAGCCCTTCGAGCACGCCTCAAGGCCACGCGACGCCCGCTAGTCGTCTTCCTGTTTTTAGTCCCGCTTGACGCATCACTTGATGGCGCTTCTGGCGACCTGTGCTCGCAACGAAATTCTTAGGTCTTCCCGCTGAGTTGCACTCGTCCCGGTGCTGTTCGGGTGCGCTCGCGGGATCTGCGCCGCCACCGGTTTAGACATGCTGGTCTCCATTGTGGACGGGGCGCAGAATCCTACGAACGGTGCCGGGCGGAACGTTCTCCGTTGGGGCGCGTCGCGCCTTGGCTGGGGAGACTGAGTTTTGGCCACGAGAATCGTCCATCGAGACCCGGTACGGGTCACGACGGCAACCGCCCTGATGCTTGCCAGTGGCTGCCTGCTTTGGGGCGTCAGCACTGGCTCGGCTGAAGGTCACACCGACGCCCCCCGACCTACGTGTCGCGGCAAGGTGGCGACAATCGTGGGCACACCGGGGAATGACGACATCATCGGAACCGCCCGGGCCGATGTCATCGTCGGAGGACGTGGTACCGACAGCATCTACGGACGGGCCGGAGACGACATCATCTGCGGCGGTCGCAGCGGGCTTCGCGTCGAGGAGGGCGAGAAGGTCCCTCAATTGCTGTCCGGCGGCCCTGGAGACGACGTGATCGTAGGTGGGCCGGGGCACGACGTGCTCAGCGACACCAATGGCGTGGACCTACTACTCGGGCGCGGTGGAGGCGACAGCATGTCTGTCCACGACAGGGGGGCACAACTCGATGACGACGTGCTTCGTGGAGGAGCGGGGCCGGACCAGTTCTACAGTATCCGAGGCGCCGACAGCCTCTACGGGGGCAAGGGCGACGACTTCTTCCAGGGTGGGCTGGGCGACAACAGCGTCTTTCGAGGCGGCGCAGGCGACGACCGTTTCGACAGCGGTCGGGGGAACGACACCATCTACGGTGGGCCGGGAAGCGACGTAGGCGCTTACATCAACGTGCGCGGACGCATCAGCGGTTCAAGTCACTGCAACGATGTCACCGCCGACCTGAGCAGTGGGGTCGTCTCCGCGGCAGGGTTCGGCGTCGACACGCTCAACGGTGTCGAAAACCTGGCAAGCGGTGGTGGAAACGATGTGCTCGTGGGCAACTCGGCCAACAACACCTTCTACGTCGGTTCAGCGGCGGGGGCGTGCTACGACGAGCGGGCTCCGCGTGAGGCCGTCGCGGGCGGGGGCGGCTGGGACCGAATCAGCTTCGACAGCAACCACTTCGAGCTGAGCTCAGCCTTCGGCCCCGTCGTCGTTGATCTGGCCCTCGGGACCGCAGAACAACGAAGTCTGAGCCCGTTCATCGACGCGGTAGTAGGCATCAAGCTCGACTCGATCGAGAACGTAACCGGGACCGAGTACGCAGACACGATCATGGGAGACGACGGCCCCAATCGACTATCGGACCGCCCGTCGACCTTCAGCGATGGTGGCGACGTCATAAGGGGTCGAGGCGGCGACGACCGCCTGACCGGGTCAGTTGGCCCGGACGATCTGTATGGCGATGAAGGCGCGGACAAATTGGTGGGGCTCGAGGGCAACGACCGCCTTGACGGCGGAACCGGCACCAACGCCATCGACGGCGGGAAAGGGCTAGACACCTGCCAGAACCCCGACCGGTACAACGGCGCCCGGAACTGCGAGGCGTGACTCGCGCGGACCTCGCCCGCTGCCTCTATTCCAGTCAGCCTCGGTCTCAGCCCACCAGTCGCGGTCGCACTCCTCGAGCGCCTCCTGCAGCACACGCCAGGACTCGTACGCCTCACGCTCCGGCTGTCGTGCTCGGTCACGGTCACGGTCGAGTGGCATCCCCTCAGGCATCTTGGATCTGCCGCAATGGGGCGTCTTTCGGCCGCCTGTCGGACCTGCATCATCATCAGACCCACGACGGTTACAACGGACGCCACGCACGGCGCGGATGGGCTGTCAATTAGTCATTTGCTAGGCAAGGCCTCGCCGAGATCAGGTCCCGACGACTGGCGGCTGGAGGATAAATCGGTCGACCGCTCCGACCGCTTCGCCTCCGCGAGTGCGTCCCGTGCGGCCTTGCCCCATTCCAGATACCCATCGGGGTTCGCCTAAGTGGGAGACCCCCAAGCCATCAAACGATCCGGCCGCAGCCCCGTCGGAAGTTGCTGCTGACTTGCACCATTAGTAAATGGACGTACACTAATGTCATGGTGCGCCCCAGGACCGTCTCTGACGACGACTTCATCCAGGCGGCAGCGACGGCTGCCGCCCGCCGGGCGGACGGGTCCTGGTCTCTGGCGGAGGTCGCAGCGGTGGTAGGACTCACCCCCGCGGCCGTCGTCAAGCGCTTCGGATCGAAGCGAGGGCTGCTCCTCGCCGTCGTAACCGCGTGGGAACGTGACCTGCCGGACTATTCCAACGAGTCGAGCACCGACCCGCTTGCACTCCTGCGGGAGTGGGTAGGCAACTGGCTCGCCGCTACCGCGCAACCCGACGACGCGGTAGGTCACCTGACGTTGCTGCTCGACGAGGTCGTCGACGACGAGACGCGACCCCTGCTGGCACGCGGTCGCGAGAAGCAGGCCCGATACCTGCAATCCGCGCTGATCGACGCACACCAGCGCGGTCAGCTGCGCCATGAGCCACCGGCCAACGCCGGAGAGCTCTGGCTCGATCTGCTGGCCGGCGCGACCATCACCGGCGCCATCGAGCAATCCACAAGAGCGGCAACCCGCACGCTCGGCTACATCAACAACGACATCGAGAGGTGGACAGGACAATGACGAACAGGACATGGGAGGGCCTTGTCTTCATCGGGACGAGCGTCGACGGGCAGGTGGCCCGGTCCGACGGATCGCTCGACTGGCTGGTGAGCCGTGGCGAGACCGCAGGCGATGCCGGCTACGCCGAGTTCATGGAGCGGGTGGACGTGATCTTGATGGGGCGAGCGACCTACGAGGTGGCTCGGGGTTTCGAGCCGTGGCCGTACGAGGCGACGCCCGTCGTGGTCCTCAGCACGACACTCCAGGACGACCAGGACGACCGCGTTCGCATCGAGCGGGGCCTCGACGAGGCGACGGAGGTCTTCAATGGCATGGGGGCCAGGGGTGTCTACATCGACGGCGCCAGCACCATCCAGTCCTGCTTGGAGGCGGGCCTGGTGGACGAGCTCACGATCTCCCAGGTCCCGGTCCTCATCGGCGCCGGGATCCCACTCTTCCGGACGGTGCCGCAGGACATCGACCTCACGCTCGGCAGGAGCGTCGTACTCGACGGCGGCATGGTCCAGACGACGTACCGCGTGACGCACGACTGACCATCGCGATCCGCGACTACTACGCGGGTGCTAGGTCAGTCACCGTCGTCAGTGACGACCCCACCCTGTTCCAGAGCGTCGTGCCAGCACTTGTATCCGACGGTTGCTTCACCGTCGTGGGCGACGGCCATGTGCACTGCGATGGTTCCGCTGCGCCGCTCACGAACATCTACCCCGCCGAGAACCTGGCGCCGAGTGGGAGGGCTGGCAGTCCCGCGACAGCGAATTGCCGAACCCGGCGCGGATGTCATCGCTGATCTTCGAGACGTCTGCTGCGTGGTTTCTGAAGTCGACGTGCTGCCGGCCCAGGCGTTGGCCGCGCGAGCATGGGTCGCCCATTCCGTGGACGTCGAGCGGCCCGTCGGCGACGTCATCCTAGGTCGGATCGCGCTCGCCTGAACATCCGGATCTGCCGCGATGTGCGCGGATCTGTCGAGATGCGTGCACCACGGTCGGCCGCTCAATCGGGGCGCACATTGGGTGGCATCATCCGGGGAATGACACAAACGATCGACGTGCCGGGTGGCGGGCACATCGAGTTACCCAGCACCCACGATGGGTACGTCTCAACTCATTCGTCGCGGGCGTGACGGGGGTGTGGCGTGGCAGGCGCTTCCGCCCGGCGGCGAAGGGGACGCTTGGATCGCTGTCTCCGTACGCGGCGACGTGGTGTCCGCCAATTCCTGGTCCGGTTGGCTCGTCGAGTTCGACGTGCGCACCGGGACAGAGACGGCGCGTCACTTCACGAAGTGAACGTCCGCATCTGCCGCTGATGGGCGTGGAGCAAGCGATGTGCGAGCCTGTGTCATGCCGTCGTTCGCGACCTGAGCGAGGTTGCCGCGCACCCCACCCACCTTGAACTCCCGTTTGCTTGGTACGTGATGGGCCCTGACGACCACGCCATCGAGTTCGAGGTCGCGCCGCGAGACTGCGTCACCGCGACCGACTAGTTCGTCGAGCATCCATTGGCCTTGGCAGACGGGACGCCGGTCCGAGTGATTGCGAAGCCTCGGCGCGGAAACTCTTGGACCTCCCCGCCCGCCGAGGACGCCAGCGCTCGCGATGAAGAGTTCGACGATGAGAGTCTCGTGGGACTGAATGTGGACGAGGCGGCTGCCCGAGCCAACGGAGCTGGGTGGCTCGTTCGAGCACACGAGCCCGAGGCGATGGTTACTGCGGACCTCAACTTCAATCGGTTGAATCTCTGCTTCGGGGACGACCGCGTAGTTGAGTCTGTGTCCCGGGGTTAGACGGCCGGAACTGCCGCGATCCGATCGCACGGACAGCCGATGTGCGTGTGTCCGACGACTGCGGCCGGCGCGGGTAGTCGGACCAGCCTCGGCGGGCGCAGCGAAACGGCGAAAATCGACTGCGCCCCCCGGTCGCCTGCATATCGTTCGCGCATGACGTCTCGTGTGAGGTCTCGCGTGTTCACCGTTGCCGTTCTCATGACTCTGACGGCCCCGTCGGCCGCACACGCGGAGACCGTGACGGCTCGCGACGCCGTCGGCGATGTCGAAGCGTTCTACCTCAACGAGGACCAGGACACCCTGCCCGCACCGCACTACGCTGCAAGTGACATCACGCGGACGGTGACCGCGTACGGCATGGAGCGGCTCAAGGTCACGGTCCACCTCCGCGACCTGCGCAATGCCTCCGCAATGCGGACGGATGTCCTGATCCGGACACCTGATGGCCGCTACTTCGGGTCGGTAGTGCGCGGTCCGCGCAAGGTGCGGACCCTCTTCGGCCACCCACGCAGAGGCGCGATCGAGTGCGAGGGCTTCACCGGCACCTACGAAGGCGGGAAGGACCGAGTCACCGTGGTGGTGCCGGCCGCCTGCATCGACTCACCCCGCTGGGTGCAGGTCGGCGTGTCCACAACGGGTGTGGAGCTCAACGATACCGATTCGGAAGACGTCCCGTTCTACGTCGATGACGGTGGTCGCGACGGCGGTGGCGGGCACTGGCCTCGCCTCGGAGAGCGCATCCGACGCGGCTGACCGTCTCTGGCTGTAACGCACTCAGCCGGCCCGATCCCTCCTGGCCGCACCTAGCTGCAGTGCACAGACGCACGCGTCTTTGCCGCAACAGTGCCCGGGCCCGCCGGTGACCGGCTGGCTTTTCGTGTCTGAGGAGATGTCACCTGCACGCCGACTTGTAGACGCGTTCTGGGACTTACGCGACCATGCGCACGACCACCCGGCCATGTGGGAGGAGGCGATGGCAGAGGAGTTGTTGCAACACCTTGCACCCGTCCGTGGGGGCCGCAGAGCCCACGGGAGATCCAGCCGAATGGCTGCTGTGGCCGAGCGGTTGTGCGCTTGGCGACTGGCTGGGACCGGTCGATAGTCGTTCTCGAACATCCGGGTCTGCCGCAATGAGGGCGGCTACGCTCGCCCAGATCTGCCGCGACGACGTTTGTGGACGACCCAGCTCGCGCTTACAGCGACTCACCCAAGCGCGCCCGAAGAACGATGCGGACCGTGGCTCAGACGTCTTGACTCGCGAGCTGCGGCGGGGGTGCGCCGGTCAGTCTGACATCGGTGATGGTGCGTCTGGTGAGCGCGAACGCAGCCACCAGTACGGCGGTGGCGAAACAGGCGAGCTCAACCTGGCCCGCGCCAAAGGCGGCAGCAAGAGGACCCACGGCCACGAGGCCGATCGGTGTGGCCACGAAGGAGAAGAAGCCGTCAATCGCCATGATCCGCGACAGCATCGCCTCGGGCACCTTCTCCTGTACCAGCAGGTTCCACGACAGGTCCAGCAGGCTCAAGGCGGCTCCAGCGAGAACGAAGGACGCCGACAGGACCCACACGGTCACGTGCGTGCCGAGCACCAGCATCGGAACGCACCACCCGACGAAGGCAATCATGATGACCTTCATCGGCGCAGTCACCGTCACCTTGGCGAGGAAGAACGCGGCGACGAACACGCCCACCGCCTGCCCGGACCTGGCCAGCCCCCAGCCCTCGCTGCCGATCGTGTCGTCGGCGATCACCGGACCCAAGACGTTGATCGCCCCACTCACCAGTGCATTGAAGACCAACGCTGCACACGAGGCCGGGATCACCCAGCCGAGCTGACGCGCGAACGCCCACCCCGCGACAAAGTCGCCGATGACACTCGCCTTCGCCTGACTGCGATCACCCGCCGGCAGACGCACCAGCAGCAGCAGCGCTGCGGCGACGAAGTAGGTCGCTGCGTCGACCGCCAGTGCCCAGCCCGGCCCGACGGTCGCGACCAGCACCCCCGAGACCGCTGGGCCGAGAATCCCCAGGGCACTGGTGGCTTGACCGATGAGCAGGAACGCTGCTTGGCGTTCCTCGACCGGCAGCAGGATCGGGACCATCCCGAGGAACGCGGGATAGCTCACTGCGAACACGGTGCCGGCCACCGCTTGCAAGACCACCAGGTGCCAGATCTCGGCATGCCCGCTGATGACCAGGCCCGCGGTGAGCGCCTGGGTGACGCCTTGGACGAGGTTGCACCCACGCAGCACCAGCGCCCGTGGCAGCCGATCGGCAATTGCTCCGCCCAGGAGCATGAACACGACCGTCGGCACGCTCGACGCGGCAAGGACCCAGCCGAGGGCCGAGGCGGAGTCGTCGATGTCGAGGACAGCGAACGCCAGCGCTACGCCCGCCATCGACGAGCCAGCCCGGTTCACGACCTGACCGATGAAGAAGTAGCGGAAGGCGGGGGCCGCGAGTGGCGACAATCGGCTGCTACTCACCGGGAGAGTGAAGCGGCAAACCAGCCGCTAGACAAGTGGGCGGCCAGCCGTCGTTGACCCACCGGACCACGTCCGGCGGGGCGTTCTCGCAAGCGGTACCCGCGCCTTCGTCGCACTCCACCTCTCGAAACCTAGTGACAGTCGTGAGGCCATGGACCCATCGCGACCCGCGCGCTTGCGAGGTGCGTCAAACCGCCGCTTCTCGGGGACGCTGTCGACATCCAGATCCGCCCATGAGCGTGGCGTCTTGGCATGATGACGCGGGGCTGGCTTCTCCGGCATGACCTCGACCATTCGCCTCCGCAGTAGCCCGGTTGGCACAAAGCGCTCGCGGCCGACCTACCCGGGTGTGACCGGCGTCCAGTGATATCCGTCGGAGGAGACGGAGATCGTTCGCACTCCGGTCCTGGCGATGATGACACCACCAGAAGTGTCGATCCCCCCGGACCAATACGGACCGAGCAGGCTAGGGGCGCCGGCTAGGGGCTCGGGCACGCGGCTCCCCGGGGCGTAGCGCCAGATCTCGCCGGGTGGCCCGCAGATCGGTTTGCTGCACGGGATGTCGGAAACGAAGAGTCGGCCGAAGAGCAGAGCTCCATCGTCGGCGTACGCGATGCCGCCGAAGTACGGTCGGTCCCAGGGCAGCGGGACCTGATGGAATCGTTGCTCGTCATCTGTCTGCCACAGCGCGTTCACGTACGACGGCAGGTCCTGCAACCACTGCGTCGACACCGTCGCCTGCAGGTGTCCGGGCCCCACGGCGACCCCCGCTTGGCCGTACCCGAATCCTGGGCCGCCGGTGGACCTGCCTCCCGGCAGGTCGGCTTCGGTAGTGGTCCATGTGCGTCCGCGGTCGCTACTGGTCTCGAAACGCCACTGCTGACCGCGACGCTTGAAGCCTTGGACGCTCACGATCGCTCCGCGTCGGCCCGGTACGTGCTTCCATACCTCACCGAACCGCGTGCCCTCGACCGGATAGATTTCGGCAGCATCGACGTCGGCAGCCCAAAGTTGCCGTGTCTGGACGTCGCCGAGACCGCCGAAGATGCTGCCCCAGCGGTCGAGGTCGAGGAGCACGTCTCCGCGTCCGCGGGCCTGCGGCTCCAAGACTCGCAGAGGTTTCGTCTTGCCGTTCGGGTACAAGACGAACGCCGGGTAGTTGATGTAGGGGTCCTGCTGCTGAGGCCTGACGGCCACCGCCCCACCTCCAAGCGGGCTGTAGTACACCAAGTAAGCGAGAGCGTCGCTGATGTACATCCGAGTGGCGTGAGCCCAGTTGTCGTCGGTGGTAGCGATGACCGTGCCTTCGTTCCCCGCGCGCGGGTCCAGGAACATCGCCACGGCGTCGGTCCGGGAGGTGTACTCGATCTCGCGCAGCTCGAGGTCCGGGCCGACGTGGTCGAGGAACTGAATCCGGTCGAGGAACCCATCGAGCTTCTCGCGACGCTTCGGCGAAATCGGTCCCTTCGTGGCCGGAGCCACCGGAGCAGCCGATGGACTCTCGTCAGCCCTCTTGCTGTCCGTGCTCTCGGGAGCAGATCTCCCACTGGGCTGGCCCGGGGAACGTGACTCACCGCGCTGGCGGCTCTCCTCGCTGCACCCAGCGAACAAGACGACCATCGCCACCAGCGCGACGTAAGAGCCAACTGCGCGCATGCCCCTCCGACAGGTACGCGGTGCTTGTCCACCTCACCTCAGAGTGCCCACAGACCCCCGGTCTCGCAAGCGTGCGACATCCAGCTCGACCACGCGACGTGCGTCATTCCGCCGTCTGACGGCGTCAGTTTGAACAGCTGCTCATACCGATGAGCGGTTGTCCGCTGGTGGGGCGATGGCGTGTGTCAGGGTGCGGCATGGCCTTCTGGCAGTACTTCGGAGCAGGTTTCGCGACACTCGGCGTCCTGGCCGTTGTTGCACCGGTCGTGTCGCCGGACCAAGGTGGGATCGGCACGATCCTTCTGGGCGTCGTCGTGTTCTGCGTCGGCGTCGCGGCCTTCGTGATTGGTGGGCGGCAGGCGCCTCGCTGACTGAGAACCTTCTATGCCGCCCGCGAGTTCGACCATCGCAGGGATCTAGCGCGACGGGTGCGTCGATCCGCCGCCTGCCGGCGTGCCTGAGTTACCGGATCTGCCGATGAGTGCGTGCCGTGGCGTCGTCTGGATCCTGCCCGCGATCACGCCTGGGTCTCTAGGCTCCCGCGCATGGGGTACCTAGACGAGATGCTCGAGCACTACAAGGGCCTGCCCATCGGGGACGAAAGCACGTTGGTGGTCCGCGGTGCTTCGGTGCAGGAGGTCGTTGACGCGCTCGGTGGTGTGCCGCTCGACGACGTGCCCACAGACGAGCTGGACGGCGACGAGCCGATCTGGGCGGCGTACACCCTCACCGCGATCGAGGGTGGGGTGCTCGCAAGCGAGGACACCGGCTACGCGGACCCGCCGAACTCAGTCCTGGTGGCGCTGTCCAAGGATGGACGGGCGGCCGCGGTGGTGCGGAACAACATCCAGGCCCACTGCCGGTTCGGGTGCGCGCGCGACGGAGACCTTCTCTTCGACAACGACGAGTACACGTTCCTCACGGATCGTGATTCGTTGCCGCACGACCTGCGGACGCTGTTCGACCTGGCATGGGTTGACCTGACCAAGGACGGGTCCGTCCCGCAGGAGGACACGACGGCTGTCGCGCTGGCTATGGCCGAGGTGGTCACAGGGATTCGACTTACAGCTGCTGACTTCACGAACCTTGAAGGCGGCGATGCGGCAGTCGTTGCGGTGCGACAGCTGCGGTACGCCGGCGAGAAGGACGAACCCCGGCTCCTTTCGATTGTGGAAGCCGTCGAGGGGCTGGCCGCCTCACAGCGCGTTGGACGTGACGTCGACGGCACTCCCGACGCCAGACCCCTGTCCGGCCAACTGGGCTCGGTGCAGGTGCAGCGAACCGTTCGCGGAACCCGGCGCAAGCTGTTCCTCAGCGTCGCCCATGTGACCAGCTGGAGCGGCTGGTGTGTGGCGGACGGCAGTTGGATGTTCGGCGGAGGCGACGGTGAGACGTACGCGCTAAACCAACCCTCGTACGGTTGGGCGGGCAACCACGCCGACCAGCTCAGCGGGTCTGCGGGGTCAATCGTCAGCTGGTTCATCGAGGTTGACCGGCCGCGACGAGCAGTCCGGGGATGGAACTGGGGCGTGCCCATCCCCGGGCGCCCGGGATGGGAGCCCACGATGTTCCTACCCGTCGACACCCAGGTCGCCGCAACGCTCGACGAGCACCGCGACGAAACCGGCGGCACGTGGACCACCGTCACCATCAACCACGACCACCTACCGGTCGAATGGATCGACGACCTGCACGCCTGGTGGTCCATGCAACTTGCCATCCTCGAAGCCCTACAAGAAGCTGAAGCCCGCAAGAAGTAGGAATCAGCCCAAGCGAGAGCACGAGCATCACCGGTTCCGTGCCGAACTCCGACGCGCTTGCAAGGCTCCACGCGGGGCATCCGGATCTGCCGCGATCCGCTCAACCGGCTCTACCGAGATCCGTGAACGCCCCTGGCCTGTGGCCATGGTCGGTTGCTCAGACCAGGTCGTATGCCTCGCGGAAGAGCAACGCAGCGTTCGTGTAGAGATCCAGATTCTTGAGAGTCTGACCGGAGACCTCGTGGCCATGCGAGCGAGCAGTCGCGTGTTCAGCCGACAGCCGAGCGGCTAGAGAGTCCAGCCATTCGACGAGAGCCTGCGCGGTGGAGCGATCGAGGTTCGGGGGCGACGGAAAGGGCGCGTCCATGTGCGCACGTTGTCACGTTGTGGGCCAGGTCGGGCCAGCATCCGTCCGCTCACAACGCGAAGGTCTACCTGTCGATGAGCGGATAAGTTCAAGTGTGCTCGTTCAACTCTCCGGTGTGCCGGGCTCAGGCAAGTCGAGGCTCGCAACATCCATCGCGGAGGCCACAGGCTTCGTGGTTGTAGACACCGACGTCTTGAAAAGTTCGATCGTCGGTTCTGGTGTACCTGTAGCAGCCGCAGGACCCGTGACGTACGGCGCGGCACTAGCGCTTGCTCAGGACCTGTTGGAGCAAGGCAGGACTGTTGTCCTGGACTCGCCATGCAGGTATCAGCAACTGCTGGATTCCGGTCGCCGTAAGGCTGGCGCGCACGGGGTTCGCTACGCGTTCATCGAACTGTGGGTTCGAGACTGGTCGGGTCGTGCTGGGTCGCCTCGACGAACGGTCCCCCAGAGTTTCGCAGGTGGCATCGGCAACAGCCCCCGTTCCGGGAACTGACTGGGAGTTCGGCACCCCCAAGGCGACCCTTGAGGCTTGGCAAGACCAACTAATCCACCCAGAGCACGACTGGCTTCGACTCCATGCTGAGGGTGCGGCGGAGGACAACCTAAACACAGCGCTTCGATACCTCGTTACCGACGAGTAGGCGCCGGACGGCGGCTACGCTCGACTGAATCTGCCGCGAAGAGCGCACCGATCTGCCTATGTGAGGGCACGTGCCCGGACTCACAGCGCTGCGATCGCGCCAGCCCCTGACCTGAGGACATGGCGAGGCCAGGGGTCGACACGTCCTAGTGTTCTTCAGCCTTGTGCTGGGTGTAGCGGTCGTTGCGCTGGGGCCCCCTTGGAAGAACCACCGCTACACGGGGAATGGACCTGACAATCGTCTCCAGCCCCGCCCAAGATCCACTTCAACGGCAGGGACTACCCGCGGGGGCGAGCAGTCCGGAGAAGTTGAGCTGTGAACGCGACCGGGAAGTAGACGGTCGCTTGGTCTGTCCCCCTGGAGGTATGCCACCCACGGCAGCCGTGTGGTCCATGACACACCCCCACCCAGCTGCCTGATCCCTGCGGGCGACGCGCTACGACCTACCGGCGAAGCGCGGAGCCAGGTCGTCGCCCCGGTCGACGAGCTGCCGGAGATGGGTTCCGTCCGCGCGCATGACGTAGACGTTGCGCTCCCCTCCGGGGTCGTGCGCATCGGTCACGAAGGTGATCCATTGACCGTTCTCCGACACGGATGGCATGGCGACGCTGGCCGTGCCGAAGTCGCGTACCAATTGGGGGTTGCTGCCGTCGGCGCTCATGAACCAGATCGCGTTGCTGCCGCTGCGGTCGCTGACGAACACGATGTCGCCGGCGGGGGTCCAGCTGGGTTGAACGTCGGAAGCCAGCACGCACGGGGCGGTACCTACGATGCAGGCGTCCGCGGTGAGGACCTTGGGTGCGCCGCCCGTCGCGGGCACCACCCACACGTCCCGTCCGGTGCCGTTGTTCCCGGCGAACACGACGGTTGAGCCGTCGGCCGAGTAGGAGCCGCCGATCTCGTTGCGTGGGAGCGACGTCAGCCTCCGTTCATCAGTCCCATCCGCTGCGACGCTCCACAGGTCGAACTGCCCGCTCGCGTCGCGACGCTGGAACAGCACGCGGCTGCCGTCCGGCGCCCACGAGGGCCAGTAGTCGTAGAAGCTGCTTTGCAGTAGCGGGCGTTGGTTGTTGCCGTCGGCGTCCATCAGGAAGAGCTGCATCAACCCGTCCCGAGCGGAGGCGAACGCGATGGTGTGCCGGTCTGGGGACGCCGTGGGTGCCCCGTCCATCGCCGGATGGGTGGTCAGCCGGCGCTCGTGCCCGCCACCGAGGTCGGTGACGTAGACGTCGTCGTTGCCCTCGCGCCAGGAGAAGAACACGATGCTCGCCTTGCCAAGGGCTGGCCCCTCACTCGCTGCCTGGCGTGGGCTGGCTCCGGTGCCGTGCTCCGCACCCATCGAAGTCCCGGCCGTGAGCGCAAGGACCGCGGTCATCGTTGCGCTCGCCGCCACAACAGTTCTCGCCCTTCTGCGCCTGCGTTGTTCGTTCACCACGTCCACCTCTCGTTCGCGGGCGGCGCCCCATTGTCGCCGCGCCTGCGTCG
The DNA here is from genome assembly GCF_042666175.1 of Nocardioides sp. GCM10028917. NCBI lineage: Bacteria > Bacillati > Actinomycetota > Actinomycetes > Propionibacteriales > Nocardioidaceae > Nocardioides > Nocardioides sp. GCM10028917. Next base: position 133,337 of record NZ_JBHTFL010000007.1, on the reverse strand, counting down.
AGCCTCGACTGGGACGGTCACGGGCCGGTCACGCGACGGTCACGCCTGCGGTGCGGCCGCCACCCGCCCCGGGCACCGGCCGCACCGCAGGCGTGTCATCCGACGCGTCGAGCGGGCAACCACTCCTGTCCGGGAAGGCGCACCAGCGGGAAGCACTGGTGACCGGACGGCAGATCGGTCTCGACCGTCTGGGTGCTGGAGACGTGCGTGTCGGGCTCAGGTACGGGGATGGCCACCGCCGGCGTCGCGGTTCCGACGCAGACGACGAGGGCGACAGTTCTGATGGTGGTTCGGATGGTGGTGCGGGTTGTGGTGTTCATCGGCTCGTCCTGACGGGCGGTGGACGAGTGGTCTCGTCCGAGTGCCACCACCGTTGGACGCGAGGGTCCCGCCGCGGTCATCGAGCTGTCGCGCTCGGTCACCGGCGGGTCACCGGCTGGTCACGGGGCGGCGACGGCTCCTGGCGAACAGGTAGGTCCGTCGGCGAGATCGGCGTCGAGAACGGCCTTCTCGTCCTCGTTCAGCCCTCGGTTGGCCGCTTCACACGCGGCGTCAACCCACGCTCGCGGGTCGGCGGCCACCCGTGCGCGCAGACCCATGCCGTAGACGGCCCACAGGGTGCTCGAATCGGGTTCGAAACGCAGGAACCCGACGCCGTGGTCGCGGATCACGGCCTGGCCGTAGGGACGCCAGCTGCTCGTGTCCCACAGCGTGACGTCCCCATCAGCCCCCTCGAGGGTGGCAGCGACCCGGCCGTTAGGGCTGACCTCGATGTCACCGACCGGTCCACCGGTGAGCAGGCGACGCGGCGCGGCGGCGCTCAGGGTGTCCGCGTCGAGGACGTACAGCCATCCTGTCGACGAGCCGACCGCGACGGTCTCCGCGTCCGACCAGCCCGCTGACTGGAGCGTCCCGCCCGGGTCGGTCTCGACCGTGTCCCGAGCGGTGACGGTGCCGTCAGCGAGGTCCACGACCAGGACCTCACCTCCGCGAAGAAGCACCGCGCGGTCTCCGCTTGGGGACACCTCAGCCAACGACGACCCCCAGCCGGCGCGAGTCCATTGCGCCAGCGGGCCGGTGCGGACGAGCTTTGTGGTGTCCAGGTCAAGGACCCCCCAGCCGGCACCGCCGTTGAGGACCACGTCGTCGCCTTCGGGTGAGGAGTCGAGGCCGTTGACCGGCCACGGGGTCTCCACGACGGAGCGCATCTGGCGTGTTGCGACGTCCCACACGACGACGTACCCGCGTTCCGGGATCTCGAGCCAGTCGGGTCCGAGCACCCGCACCCCGGCCAAGGCTGTGCGGCCGTCGGGTGTGACGTCCGTGGAGGTCACCTCGCAACGACAGCGCTCGAGCCCGGTCATTGGCAGCCGGATGCCTCGCCGGTCGCCGTCACGTTTCAAGAACGCGGCGTTGGGTGCCAGGTCGTCGCGGTTCGACCAGATCTCGACCGGGGCGTCGACCGCTCCTTCACCGGCCCACGGCTGGTCGGGAGAGGGCGTGGTCGCGAGCACGCCGTGCCCGCCGGTGGTGTCGAAGGAGACTGCCGTGCCTTCCCGCCCGGCCGTCCACAGGCGCGAGGACTGGGGTCCCGCCCAGTCGGCGCCGAGGGCGTCAGAGCTCTGGCCGAGAAGGGTGGTGCGCAGCGCTCCCGTCGTGCCGTCGCGGACCTCGGTGCGCTCGTCGACGCCGACCGCGAGCCGCTCACCGGTGGGGCTGAAGCGCATGAACGACACGACCCCTGCGAGGGGGTGCGCCGGACCGCGTGGTCGCAGCGTGTCGGCGTCAAGGACGACCAGCTCGGTGCCCGCCGCGCCCTGGCGCGTCGCCGCCACTACGTCGGCGCGCGGAGAGACGGCCCAGATGGTGTCCTGGGTGGTGCGGGTTGGGCGTCCGGGTCGGCTCGTGTCCAGCACCACGCCCGGTCCCGTGTCGGATGGGCCGGTGCTCACCCGTCCGTCAGCCCAGACGACGAGGGTGTTGGTGTCCAGGACCGCTCGTCCCCACGGGACGGCGCGGACAAGAGCGCCGTCAGCCCCGGCCACCACCACGTGCGAGTTGGTGACGACCACGAGCGACCCGTCGTCGCGCCACCCCGTGCCCCACAGGTACGGGACGTCCACCCCGGTCCACCGGCTGACGTCGTCGGCCGTGATGCGCCGCTGTTCCTCGCCGTTCCGGTCCATCACCGCCACGTGGTCTCGGACCACTCCGGCGCGGTCGACGGTCAGCACCGCGAGCCGCCGACCGTCGGGAGCGACCGAGATGGTGATGCCCATGGCGTCGATTGGGCGCGACCAAAGGCGGCGACCCGTGGCAGCGTCGAGTGCCCACAGCTCCGGGCGCTCTTGGGCGAGGTAGACCACCTGCCCGCGCGGGTTCGCGGCAACCGCCATTAGGCGGCTCGGCGCGGCCACCCGCGTCACCACGTCGGGCTGGCGCCCGAGGAGGGTGAGGACGGCGCCGTAGGTCTCGGGGCTGCGCTCGAGCCGGGTCGCCTCCACCGCCGCGAGCAGGGCAAGGTCCGGCTGCTGGATGCTGAGCGCGGACGCGGCGAGCCTCTTGGCGTCCGCGGTCACGGCCGCCTGCGTGGCCGCCCGGGCAGCGGACGCCTCGCGGTCGCTGGCGCGCAGCGCGAGCGCGCCCGCGGCCAGGGCCAGGAGCAGGAAGGCGAGCGAGCCGGCGAGCAGCATCCGAAGCCTCCGGTTCTGCCGGGTCTTCTCGGCGACGCGCTTTTCTGCGGCGCGCTCCCGGGCGGCTGCTGCGTCCCGGGAGGCGGCCAGGAAGTCGTGCTCGAGCTCAGTGAGCTCCTCACCCTGGCGTTCGGCCACCTCGACGGCCGCGTCGAGCCTTGATCCTGACCACAGGAGCGTCGGGTCGCGGGACTCCTGATGCCACTCGAGGACGGACGTGGCGAGCCGACGCTGGACCATCCGCCCCTCACGGCCCTCGCCCAGCCACTCCCGCAGGCGGGGCCATTCGCGGAACAGTGCCTCGTGAGCCACCTCGACGAAACCGCGCGAGACGGTCACCAGCCTGGCTTCCGCCAGCAGCTCCACCAGTGGCGCCACATCGTGTGGAAGTCCGCGGAGCTCCTCGAGCGGCACGCGGCGTCGTGCGACTTCCTCCCCCTCACCAGCACCGGCGAGGCGCATGAACAACGCCTTCGCCTGCGCCTGGCGCAGCGGGTCCAGTGACGCGTACTCGGCTTCGGCGAGCCCGCCGATGGCACCGCGCAGACCGCCGGTCGCCACGTAGGAGTCGAGGGAGAGAGTCACCTCGGAGCGGTCCTCCCACAGCCGACGCATCGACGTCGACAACAGGGGCAGCAGGCCGGGTTCGAGTCCTGCGTCCGCGACGACCGCATCCACCAGCCCGTCCTCCAGCACCAGCCCGGCCCGCTGCGCCGGGCGCAGGACCATGCGCCGCACCTCATCAACGGTCGGGGTGCCAACTAGGACCGTGTTGTCAGCGAACGCAGCAGAGAGCTCTCGATGCTCAGCGACCCGTGGCAGGAAGTCGGCGCGCAGCACGACGACGAGCGTCGTGCGGCTGGTCGTGTCCGTGATGAGCCCGGTAAGAACTTCGAGGAAGCCCTGGCGCTCTGCCTCGTCGGAGCACTCGGTCCAGCACTCCTCGAATTGGTCGACCACCAGCACCCACCAGTCGTCGCTCCCGTCGGGAGCTCGGACCAGCCGCTCGAGCAGGTCGCCAGCGTCGGGCCTGCCAGCGTCGAGGAGGGCGCGCGCGAGCTCGCCCTGCGGTCGGGTGCCGGGCCGCATCGTCAGCACCGTCCATCCGGCACTTCCCGGTAGCCGCCCCTCGCGCAGCGAGGCCACCAGCCCGGCACCGACGACGGACGACTTGCCGCTGCCCGAGGCCCCGACGACGGCGAGGGCGGTGCTGCCGGGCAGGCGCGCCAGCATCTCCGCAACCAGTCGCTCCCGGCCCGCGAACCAGGCCGACTCGGCCGGGCCGTAGGCCAGCAGGCCCGGCCACGGCGACGAGCCGACGCCGTCACGCCACGTTGCCTCGTCGTGCTCCGTCAGGCCGAGCACGTTCGCCGTCATCTCGTCCCTGGCCTCGGCCAGCGTCGCCGCCGCCTGGCCCGCCCGCACCGCCGAGGTCCGCACCTGCTCGGCCATCCGGCGCTGAACGGCTGCCGTGGCGAGCTTGCGAGCGCGCCCAGGCAGACCGGCGGCGTGCTGACACACCTCGTCCATCACCTCGTCGAGCAGCAGCGGCGGCACGATAGGCGCCACCACACGGCGCAGTTCCTCGCGACCAAGAGGCGGTAGGTCGAGAACCACGTCTGCACCCCGGGGGTCGGACCCAGGCGGTCCAATCGAGATTACAAGCAGCGGGTCGGAACCCGTGCCCGGTGCGTCGACGCTGGGAGGCAGCACGAGGAGGCGCGGCCCAGGGGCTTTCTCTGACGGGGTTAGGAGTGCGCTCGGCGAGTCCGCGCCGGGGAACGCCGAGTAGGCGACCTCGGCGCCGGAGGAGGCGACCTCGGCGGCAAGCTCGGCCACGAGACGGCGGGCGCCGGCGCCGGCCGGCCCGCGCACCGCGACGTGCGTACCGTGCTGTTGACCGGCGGCGGTGCGCTCCCACAGGTCCCGGAGAACTGCGAGCTCGTCCTCCCGCCCGACGAGCACGCCTGTGCCTCGGCGGAGCTCCTGCGGGACAGGCACTGGGGCGCTTCGGCCCTTCAGCCGCGGGTCTTGGGCGAGTACTCGCTCGTGCAGGTCCGTCAGCTCGGGCCCGGGGTCGACGCCGAGCTCGTCCGCAAGCACTGCGCGGGCACGCGCGAGAGCGCCGAGCGCCTCTCCCTGCCGGCCTTGCCGGTAGAGCGCGCGTACCAACAGCGACCACAGCCGCTCGCGGAGTGGGTGTTCGGCGACGTGCCGCTCGAGCTCGGCGACCAGGTCAGGTCGCGGACCGGCCGCGAGCTCGGCCTCGCCCCAGCCCTCGACCGCCGTCATTCGCAGCTCGGAGAGTCGCCGCGCTTCGGCGACGACGAAGGGCGCCTCTGTGAACTCGCCGTACGCCTCGCCGCGCCACAAACCGAGCGCGTTGTACAGCTCGGCCGCTCGCGCGTCCGCCCGCAGCGCGGACGCGGAGCGGACCATAGCCTCGAACCGTCCCGCGTCCACCCCGAGGGGGTCGACGACGAGCCGGTAGCCACCACGCTCGGTGACCAACACCCGCGACGGCCCCGTCCGGTCAGGCTCGAGCGCCCGGCGCACCCGCAAGACGATGTTCTGCAGCGCCTTGCCCGCTGTGCGAGGCGGATCGTCACCCCAGAGACCCTCGACGAGGGCAGAGGTGCCCACCGCTCGCCCGCCCGCAGCGAGCAGGTGAGCAAGGAGCAGGCGCTCGCGCGCGCCCCGCAGCTCGACGCGCCCGCCCGGCCCGCGGATCTCCAGCGAGCCGAGCACGCCGTACTCCACGACGTCAGGATAGAGCCGACTCGGCATGCCGTCAGCGTCCTCCGAGACGGTCACGGCCCGGTCACGCGCCGGTCATCCACTATCCCGCAGCGCATCTGGGCGTCCAGCCGCACATCCGCGGATCGTGCATCCGAAACGCCGGCCCCCGCTCGCGATCCGCGGCCCTCGAGAAACTGAACCTCAGCGCGCTAGCCGCAACTCGTTTGCTGTCGCCGTACGGCGGGACGGCGAGCCCTCCAACTCGACCTGTGCCGCCTGGCGCTCAAGGAGGGAGTGTGTGGCGCACTCGGCACACATACCGAGAGGAATCGTGGACGCCCGCATCCGCCGCTGACGGTGCGCGGATCTGCCGATGAGCGTGCGATCGCTCGACCCACAAGGAATTACCGTGGCGTTGTGACGGTCCCTGTGTGCGCTGCGGCCCTCCCGTTCGAGCCGGGACCTCGGCTCGCGGGCGCTAATTGCCAGCGCGCGGCCGAGCATCTTGGCCCACATTGCTGGCGGGAAGCGGATGAACGTAGTCCAGTGATGTGGTCGGGAGATGGCAGACCGATCGTCTCCCCCGAGGGGTCGATGCCCGTGGACGCCGACGATCTAAGGGACGCGGACGGGACTGTATGGCGGTAGGGCAACGTCCGGATCTGCCGCGATGAGCTCGGCGGGATCGCGGTACAACAGGACAACTGCTCAGCGCTCCTCCACCTTCTACGCTCCTAGACCACGCGGAGCCTCGACGTTCGCTATCAGCCCCAACCCGAGCGGTCAGGGAGCAGGGGACATCCGCACGATGGTGCTTCGTTTGTGGTTGTGCGCTGACCAGGCGACGGCGGCGTGCCCGGCGGGTCCGATGGCGGCTCGGGCCTCGGCGTAGCGGCGGGTGTCGCCGGCGGGCAGCTTGATGGGCTCGGTCCAGGGCTGTCCAACGGGCTTGTAGGACGCCCACAGGTGGGTTCCGCCCGCGCGGTTCCAGGTTCGGTAGATGACGACGGCGTCGCCGCGGGAGTTGACGGCGAAGTGGTCGTCCGCTTCGTGCGTCCAGCGCCTTCCTCCCAGTCCTTGGGCTAGGACGCACGGCTGGCGCCACTGGCGGTTGCGGTCGCTCGTGCGGGCGACGAGCTGCTCCTTCTCCCACCGCATGCTGGTCGCGCGCCCAGCGCCGTCGAGGGCGGTGATGGTTCGGACGGTGTTCGGTTGCCGGACGCCGCGGCTCCATCGGCCGGTGGGGGACATGCTGTACGTGCGTCGATCGTCGTAGTTGAAGCCGTGGAGGGAGCGGGGGAGGATGGTGACGCGGGCGTGGCCTCCTGCGCCGACGGCGAAGTCGTCGACGATGCCGTCGGGGAACCGGTGGGGCCGGCTCCAGCCGGTGGTCGGTGTGCCGGTGACGAAGCGGACGTCTGCGGGGTGGGTGGCGTAGCCGACCACGACGCGGCCGCTGTCGTCGATGCCGGAGGCCCAGGAGAAGGAGGCGGCGCGTGCCAGGCGTTGTGCGGGAGTCCACGCGGCGCCGGCGGCCGGTCGGTAGGAGACCCAGAGACGCAGGCGCCCTTGGTAGCGGTTCCAGAGTGCTACTGCTGCACCGGATGCGTTGACGTGCAGTCGGGCGCGGTCGATTTGGCCGACGTCTGCCACGTGGGGCGTGGTTGACCAGTTTCCTCCCGCCGGGCGGTCGGAGAGCGCGAGGTTGTAGCCCAGGGGGGCGAGCTGTCCGTTTCGTAGGAGCCGGTCTTGGAGGAACAGGGTGGTGAGGGCACCGGAGTCGTCGACACCCGAGTGGTCGTCGTACTCGGGGAAGTACGTCGACACGGGCTCGTCCGGGTCCGGCTCGCCTTGGGGTGGGCCGGGCACTGACTGCGGGTCTCCCGGCGCAGCGGGAAGGCTCGAGGTGCGGACGATCCGGGCGTCGTCGGCCCAGTCGCGGCGTGCGAGTGTCGCGGTCCCTTTGCGGTCCACGACGAGGTCTCCAATGGTGCCGGACCCGGGCTCGACAAGTGTCTTGCGCTCGTCGATGGTCCACGCGCTCGATGGTTGGGTGCGGCATGCTCGACGGACCGCAGAGGTCGAAGCGTGTGCTGCATGCACAGCCCCGGCCGCCGCCACGGCTCGCGTCTCGGCCTTCGAGGAAGCCTTCGCCGCGTCGCCGGCCGACCACACGAAGAGGGCCGCGAGGACCAGGAGCGTGCTACCGGTTCGTTGGCGGCCGCGTCGCTGTCTCGCACGCATGAGTCGAGTGTGCGCGTGACGTCGCCTCGCGCCTAGAGATGTAGGTCCGGCGGGCTAGACACCTCGCATGACCGCCGGGCAGTCCCGCACGGCCGAGGACCCCCGTCGAGTTGCCCAGTAGAGGGTGAGGGCGGACTGCACAGAACGTACGGACATGCCTGCGGGTTCAGGCGGTCATCGCACCGATGAGCGGTCGGTGGACTGTCATCGCTGCCATGCTTGTGAAGTGGGCAAGAAGGGTCAGTCGAAGCGTGCCGACCGTGTCAACGAGTGGGCCGTTTCGGTGCGCCTGAACGACGGCCAAGTGCTGTTCTGGTGTGGCGACGAAGGCGAACGCCGAGGTCAGGAGTGGGGTCGCGAGAACCAAGCGTTCAGGTTCGCCACCGAGACGGAAGCCGAGCAGTACGCCGCCGCCTGTGCTCTCAACTCGGCGGCGTGGGAGTACCGAGCCGTACGTCTGCATCAGCCCAAGTAGACACACAAAGCATCCGCTCATGCCGCGATGAGCGCGCGGAGCTGCCGATGAAGCGGTCAGTCGCTCAGCGCTGCGACGCGGTCGAGTACCGCCGCAGCGGGTGCGTGGCGATCGAGTGCGGCGAACCTCCAATAGGTGCTGTCGAGGGCTTCGAGGACCAACACCGGCTCGGCTTGTTCGGGCATAAGGGCCGCGATGCGCCCGTCGATCAACTGGTCCACCTGCTCCGCGAAGGTCAGCAACTCCTCCCATGCGAAAGACACCGACTCGCCGCCGTCCAGGCGGTTCTCAAGATCGACGGGGTTGACCCCTGCGCTTGGCACTGTGGTGCCGTGGAACTCCTCCAACCGCCATGTCCAGTCGTTGGCTTGGATCAGGTCCAGCACGGCACGTAGACCGAGGTACTCCCCGTCGTTCTTCCACGCCCGCACGATGACCTCCACGGTGCCAGCGTGGCAGACACCCGGGGTTCGGCGCGGACGCAGTGCGCACTCATCTGCCGCGATGAGTACGAAAGATCTCGAACTATCCTGCGCAAGTGTCCGAGAAGGCAGCGCGTCGAGAAGCACGCCAACAAGTGGCCGCCTACCACGAGGCAAAGCTTGCCGACCTCGTCGCACACGTCGCCGGCGCGATCGATCAATTCCGCGACGGTGATCTCGACCCATTCGACATGGACCGCGTGCTGTTCCAATACTCCCGAGCCGCGAAAGAGCTCTGGAACTACTGCAACACAGGCAACGTCGAGGTGGTCGCACGGTACATACGGGAGGACCCGGCGATCGACTGGTGGGAGCGCGGGGCCTTGAAGGAGCGGTGACCGCATGCGTCATATCGCCGCGTGCCGGTGTCCTGCGTCCCTAGCCATTACGCGTCCTTGTCTGCTGACCTCGACATCTCTGTGTGCATCGGCGACCCGGCGTCACGGGAGGTTCGGGCGATGCGCGCCGAGAGCGGGACGTGCTCGCGGGCATCGCGCGCGGCCCTTGTGAGTAGGCGGTGTGCAATCGAGCCTTGGCTGCTGGTCAGCGCGGCCTGCCCTGCGCGCCAGCGGCAGTAGGCGGCGTCGAACGGGCGTTGTAGGGCGTCCCACTCGTTAGCCGCTGCCGTCCAAGGCTCGATTGCAGGGTGCGTGGTGAGCCGGCTCATCTCTGCGTGCCAGGTTGCTTCTTGCGCGCGCGCGTGGAGCCATCTGGTGCTATCGAACGGATCGGAGTGTGCTTGCTCCCGGAGCACGGCGAGCCGACGTCTGGCCTCTGAGTGTGGTCGACCGGGGACGGCGGCATCGGCCTCGGCACGAGCAATCAGTCTGAGAGCTTCTCCCGTGAGTGAGGCGGCCTCGGTGGCAGCAGCGGATCGGGTGGCAGGCAACAGTCGGTCGAGTGCCGTGGCGGAGCGGCCCGACCACAAGTCAACCTCTGCGGCTATGGACGCCACCACAACCCGGTTGTCCACCGCGTAGGTGGGCGAGTCAAGGGCTGGGGAGACATGGGCGGCGGCCTCGGCCAGGTGGCCGCGGACTAGGTCGAGGCCTGAACGCACCAAGTGAAGGACGCCGAAGTCTGGATCGAAGGCGCCTTCGGTGAGAGGAGCGATGAGTTCGGCGGCATCGTTGACCAACCCGGCTCGCAATAGCGCCGTGGAGACATTGGCCAGCAGTGACAGGTATGAGAAGTTCTCGATGCCGGCGGCGCGGGCCGCGTCGATGCCTGGGCGGCCCGCCTCGATGACGGACGATGCCGGAGCGCCGTGGCGTAGCAGTATCTCGGTCTGGACGTCGGCTAACCAGATGTCCCCCACGGGGTCGTGATGTTCTGCGGCCAGCAACGTCGCCTGCTGGACGTCAGCGATCGCTGTTGGGACTGAGCCGACCACTGCCTCGTACCAAGCCCGCCTCCCCATGAGTCGAGTGGAGGCGGTGCCTGTACCGAGCTCGGCAGCCACCTCCAGCGCCCGATCAGTTGCGGCACGCGCCTGCGTATAGAGGCCGCTCGCCTCGAGAAGGATTGCTTTCCGTTCGAGCGCGGACACGTGTCCAGCTGATGCCGGTTCCCGCGCGTAAATGTGAAGTGCCCTCTCGATGTAATCAAGGCCGACTTGCGGATCCCCGATCTCGAGTGGTCGGAATGCCGCGGCGCGCAGAAGCACCTCCGCTTGGTTCACAGGCTCGAGCACTTCTAGTTGTTGCATCGTCTCTGCGCTTAGCGCAGCTGCCCGATCGAACTGCAATGAGGCTTTAAGCGCATCCATCGCGGCGAGAGTCGCGCGAATCTTCAACTGCGCCGATGCGGAGGGGTCGCGGTTGCAGAGCGCCAGCACCCTCAGCCAGTGTTCGGCTTCTTGATGAGCGTCATAGCGTGCTGCGGATTCCTCAGCGGCACGTACCCGCCAGACGAGCTCCCGCTCGGGTACTCCAGCCAGCTGCCAGTGCGCGGCGATCTCGGCAGGCTCGACGTCGACCTCCTCTCCCAGTGACTCGGCGAGGCGGCGGTGCGTGTCGGCCTGCTCCGTGCCACGAAGCCGCCGTCGGACCGCCTCAGCCAGAAGAGGGTGGCGAAGCTGCAGCTCCGGACTGCCGGAGGGATCTGCGAGCAAGTGCCGATCGTCGAGATCGCGGGCCACCGCACTCAAGGCGTCCCCCTTCACCCCAGTCACCTTCCCCAAGACGCGTGCGAGCACCGGCCTGTCTGCGACACCTAGCGTGCGGACAACGGCGTACGCGCCGGGCTGGAGGCCTTCTAACCGCCTGTCCAACACATCAGCTAGCAGACGAGGAAGCGGCTGATCGTTGACGGCGTGCACGGCAAGCTGCTCGGTGAAGAGCGGTAAACCCTGACTGCGGGAGAAGATTCGTTCGACGCTCGCGCCAGCCCCGGACTCGCCCAGTAGAACGAGCTGCTCCGCCGTCTCGGCCTGGGTGAGCGGCCCCAGCTCGAGTGTTCGCGTGGACGGCAGTCGCTGAACCCGATCGAACCACTGCGCCACCAGCGGTGGGACATCGGGATCGTCCAACCGGTAGGTGCCGACCACCGGGACTGACGCACCACGACTGAGCAGGTGTTCCAGGACCTCTAACGTCCCGATGTCGGCCCAGTGAAGGTCCTCAACCCATAGCGCTAACGAATGCCGGCCTGACAACCCAGTGAGCGTGCGGCCGATAGCAGCGAACATGCGGTGTCTCCCCCCATCCGCCGCTGCCTGTCTGCCGGCGTCGGATTCCTCAACCTCAGGGAGCAGAGTCGCCAGCGCATCGGCAACGTATCTCGGCTCACGGGCCAGCGCGTCCAACAGCCATTGTCCTTCGTCGTGCTCCCAAATCTCGCGCATCATCGTCGCCAGCGGTAGTAGGGGCACAGAAGTCGAAAGCGGGAGCCCGTCGCCCCGCGCCACAAAGACGTCGGTAGCGGCCCGCGCGGCGCCCACAAGCGCCGTCTTACCCATGCCCGCCTCGCCCGTCACAACGCAAAGCCCCACACCCGAATCGAAGTGGCGCTGGACCGTGGCGAGCTCGAATCGACGGCCCGCAAGTTGTCTGGCCGCCCCAGAGGCCTGGTCTCCGTCCGTGGCCGATAGCCACAGCCGGTGGAACTCACCGACATCGCCGCCCATCGCGTCCACGACAAGTTGCAGCAATCCCCACGATGGCAATTTGGGCGAGGAGAAGACCGTCGAAACTGTCGTGTGGCTACAGCCCGCCTTCCCGGCCAACGTCCTAAGGCTCGGCCAGCCAGCACGATGATGAAGATCATGGAGCGCAGACACGAGATCCCGCTGAGGACCCGGCGGGATATCAGGTCTCGGCAACGCACCCAAACGCGACCTCCCCGACTGGAGCGGCGTACCTCCAGCATCCCCCTCACGCGCGAGTGCTGTCCAGAATTGACGGGCGCCCTAACCGGCCGATCGTCGCTACCGTCACCGGCCCTCAGGAGCGGGCGTCATTCCGCCGCCTGTCGGCGCGGGTGCGAACGACCGGATCCGCCGATGAGCGGGCGCTTTACTTCGCCCAGTAGGGGCGGTGACTGGAAGCTTCGAACGGCGACGTCACACAATGTAGACGCCTACCGATGGGGCTCCAGACGGACACGGGTTCGGTAGCACCGTTGCCAGACCGGCGGAGATCTTCAGCGCCTTCGACCGCCCCGGTGAACGCGTGCGGCACCGACCCTTGGGGCGGTGGGCCACGTGAGCCCGTGACTCAGCCCGTCGAGCCGAGGGTCTGCCACTCGCCCCACTCGGATCCGTCGACCAGTCGTCGGAGGTCGGAGCCGTCGGTCTTGATCGTCCAGAGGGACTTCGCACCCGTGGCGTCAATCCTCGTGAAGAGGATCTGGTCACCCTCGGGGGAGAACGTGATCTTGGAGGTGTACTCGTAGAGGCCACCACCCATGTCGGCCAGCGGGACCAGGGTCCCGCTCGCCACGTCTACTAGGGTGAGCTCGTTCATATGGCTCCCGTCGGGCGACTCGCCGCCCGGTTTGTTCACGAAGGCGATTTGGTCGCCCGCCGGGGACCACTCGATGCCGTACCACCAGTACAGGGCGTCATCGGGATCTTGGGGGACCAGATGGCGGGCCTGGGACCCATCGGCCGCCGCGACGTAGAGCCCGTCCGGAGGCACGTACGCGATGTCTGCTCCGTTGGGCGAGTATTCGAACTGGGACTGGGATCGCGGGTCGTCTGGCGACAGCTGCCGCGGCGTGGAGCCGTCTACGGGGATCTCCGCACCGCGGAGCAGGAGGGACGTGCCATCGGGTGACCACACGGGGTCGCAGTCGCAGCTCGGCAAGAGTTCTGGCGGCACGGTAAGCAGCGCTTGGCGTACCCCGTCGAGCCCCCAGATCCCCAACGTGCCCTCGAGGTCGACCCAGGTAGCAATGCGGCTGGAGTCGGGCGACCACGCGATGCGCCAGCCGGAGCTGGGGAAGGATGCGATGCGGCGGCCCGATGGATCACTGATGGTGACGGTCGTGCTCGTGGAACAACCGTTGGGTCGCGTGTCACCGCTGTCCTTGTCCCCTCGGTAGGCGAGGTGCCGCCCATCGGGCGACCAGGCGGGTCCGTCGACCCAGAAGCCTGCGCACACCTCTTCTGCGCCGGATCGGGCGGTATCCGTGATCCGGACTCGGTTCGCGCCGTCCCGGTCGGCCACGTAGATGTCCCCGTCGAGCTCGAACGCGAGGCGGCCCAAGCTTCCCGGTGCCGACGTGGTCGGGAGGGGCGCCGCAGGATCTGGCGCCGTGGGCCGGTCGGCCTGACCCGCCAGGCCGACCCCCAGGACCACGGTCGCGGCGATGGTCGCTGTCACCACGCCGGTGATGCGGCGCCGGTGGTGGTGCCGGGCACGCCGCAGGACGGCGTCAGCGTCCAGGGCTGGGGCGGGTGCATTCCGACCTGCTCGATCGAACAGCTCCTGCACGTCTGCGCTCATGATCGGTCCTCCGTGACGGGACTGAGGGTCGGGGTCGGATCGGGATGTGCCGATCGCCGTGCCGGGTCACCGGATGCGTCGAGATGGGCTCGCAGGGCCTCTGTGCCGCGAGAGAGGCGGCTCTTCACCGTGCCAGCGGGGATCCCCATGACGTCGGCGATCCCCTCGACGGTGAGGTCGTCGGTGAACCTGAGGACAAGGACCGCGCGTTGGCCGGCCGGGAGTGCCGCCAGCGCCGACACCAGAGGCCCGTCCCGTTCGTCGACCGCGGCGATCGCGCGCTCGCTGGTGACGTCGACCAAGTCTGGGACGTTGCTGAAGAACCGTTCGCGCCGCCACGGCCGGCGCCGTGCGTCGACGACCTTTCCGACCAGCACTCGGTTGGCGTACGCATCCACATTCCCGCCGCGCACGATCCGCGACCACCGCGGGTACATCGCGACCAGGACGTCCTGCACCAGGTCGTCAGCTGACGACCAGTCCCCACACAGGAAGAACGCCTTGCGTCGCAGGGTCGAGGACCGAACGATCATCCACTCGCGGAAACCGGCATCGTCCGGCGCCGGATCCCCACCGGACCTCGCTGCATCGACCATGATCGTGTCCCATCACCGTGAGCACTTGTCGCCCTCAACCTCTAATCGTCATCAGAGGGTGGGAACGTTCCATCTTCCCCCCGCGCAAGCCGCCATGGTGAAGCTCCTGCGTACGACCGTCGAGCGTGCGGCTCTCAAGCAAATCCAGGTCGAAGTCGCCCGATCCGGCCAGGACAGCCAGGCTCGCCGCTACTGACGTCCTGGCCGGGTACATCGAGAGCCTTGACCGCCGTCCGCAGTCGTCGCACGCTCGGGGAATGACAGTGACCGCGACGAGCGTGCGGGGGCGGCGGTGGTTCCTTGTGCAGGCAAGCAGGGGCGTCATCGGGTTTGCGTTGCTGGGGCTCGCGGCGGCTTGCAACGCCGATGGCGACGACGACACGGATGTACCCAGCGGCCCGGACCGTAGCGGCTCTGCCGCCGGGTTGGACTGGTGGCGAGTCGACTTCGCCTATGTGTCGGCCTACGTGCTCGTGCGCGGCCGCGAGGCCGCGTTGGTCGATTGCGGCCTCGGTAGTCGCCTGGACGAACTCGAAGCGGTACTTGGAGCCGCAGGTACTGGATGGGGTCACGTGCGGCACGTCCTGATCACCCACGCTCACTGGGACCATCACGATGGCCTTATAGAGGTCAGTTCTCGGGCGCCGGACGCGACCATCTACGCGGGCGCGGCAGATCTGAGACACATCCAGGACTTCTCGGGGCGACAGGTCCGCCCGGTCACCGACGGCGAGGAAGTCTTTGGGTTGCAGTTGGTCGAGACCCCCGGCCACACCCCCGGCCACATCGCCGTCATTGATACAGATTCGCGGGTGCTCATCGCCGGGGACGCTATCTCCAACACCATGAACGGGCTGCAAGGCCCGATGTCGGAGTTCTCCAATAGCCTGAGGACAGCCGAAGAGTCGGTTCGCAAACTTGCCGCTCTGGAGCCCCAGGTCATTCTTTTCGGCCACGGCCCGCCCGTCCAGCGAGACGCCGCAGCCCAGCTGCGACGGCTGGCCAGTTCTCTGTGAACTGACCGCGTCGAGGAAGGCGAGCTCGGCCCCGCTTCTCGACCCGTCCGCTGCCGCCCTGCGACATGCGCCAGTGCACTGTCGAGATGGATGCGTGGAACTAGGCCTGACCTGTGTTGCTCGGGCCGGATGAGGCGACAAGAGCCGTCACGAGCGACTAGCGCACCCGTTCGTGCTGTGCACGCCGGCCGGATCATGTGCGCCGTGGTAAGCGTGCGACTGGAGCCAACCGACCGTCTCGTCGAGCAGTGACGATTGCCAGAACATGATGACGAACGTGTCGCGCACGAGACGGAAGTCAACCGGGTGCGTTGTCTCGGCGTCGGCGTCCCAAGTGGCCACCCGCAGACCGTACCGACCGGGGCCGAGCATCGCGCCGAAACGCACGCACATGCCGCGTTGAGGGCGGCTACGCTCGCCCGAATCTGCCGCGATGGGTGCGCGGATCTGCCGATGTGCGAGTGGATGACAACACCGCGTGAGACGGTACCGCCGTGCAGAAGGATGAGCGCGAAGCGACCATGCAGCCAGAGCCCTTGGGCCGCGAGCGACGTGAGTCGCCCAGCGCGGTGCGTCTGACGGGGGTGGCCACCCTCGTGCTGTGTGCGCTCACTCTCTACTTCGCTGCCATTGCGATGTACCTCGACAAGACGGCGTCGAGCGCGATCGACCAGGCGCTGGCCAGCGCGGTGAGAATCGCACTGGGCGCCTGCGCCATCTCCGGGCTTGTGAGCGGCGCCTTCCTTCTCAACTGGAGGGATCAGGCAATCATGCGAGCGCAGCAGGCCGCCCGGAATTCCCGCGAGACAGGCGATTGAGGTGCCCAGATCTCTGGCGATCAAGCGCGCGGATCTGCCGATGGGCGGTCGCACCTCAGGTGGGCTCCTCGCCCCACCACGGCTCGGTGACGACGACTCGGTACTCGCGGCCGACCGCGTCCCGGATCGCACCAAGTAGTCGCTTCCCTTCGCTCAGCCAAGCGTCGTCGCCCGTCCCCTCGATAGGCACCTTGGTCTCCTCATACGCCGAATTCCAGGCCGCGACCCTCTCCACGAGATCACCGCTCAGGCCAAGCGACGAGAGGTCGACAGGCCTGCCGTCGTCGGTCCACAGCGGGCCGGGTCCGTAGTCGGGCCAGAACTCCAGAACAGTCACCCCAGGAAGTCTGACCACGTTCGACCGAGAACGCACTGATCTGCCGCTGATGGTGCGCGGATCTGCCGAGATCCGTGTGCGGCCCCGCGTGAGCTCGGGGACCGCAGCGGAATCGTTGAATCTTGCATGCTTCTCCGGGCCGGTTGTCTATCGTCCGCTCATGACCTCTCGCGTCGGGCGGCCCGGATGAGTCGCACAACCCATGTGATTCGCGCACGCATCGCGGTCGCAGCCCTGGTCGCCGCGCCACTCCACAGCGTCGCGGACCGTCACCGTCTCAGCATGCGCGGCAACGGCCGGTACGACGACGCCCGCCACACAGCGAAACGTCCAATGGGCCCTTCTGGCCGCAGTCGCCGCGCCGCTCGCGACGGCCGTCGCGGTCCGACCGACTGTGCTGGCGCGGTTAAGGGGCGGCCGAACTACTCGCCGGCGACGCCGGTGATGGCATGGAGGATGAGATCGGCCTCGCGCTCGCAGTCCAGCCAGAAGTCGGCGTCGAAGACGCTCTCCGTCTTGTGCCGGGTCACTTCAATGATCTGCACAGTCATTACCCGTTCCTTCACCCGCGGTGTCCTTGAATAGGAGACGTCGCCTGCGCCAACTTGTGACGCAGCTGGCGACCCCCAATCCCGCGGCGCCGGCAGGTGGCCGCTGGGCAGCAGCTTCGGAGTCGCTCATGTGCCAGGCGGCGCTTACCGGGCCACGTGCATAACGGCAGGTGCCACGGCTCCCCGCAGGCCGACACCCCGTTGCCTGGCGGGGATGGCGGCCCGGTGGGATCCTGCGTCCATGACCGAACGCGATGAGTTCGTGGCGTGGGTGCAGTCCGTCCTGCGAGACGCGGAGGTCGCGGTTCACAATGGCGACTCGGGCCCACGCCGGGCCATCTGGTCGCGGAACGAACCGGTGACTGTGTTGGGTGCTTGGAAGAATGCCATCGGTCAGCAGGAACTGAACGAGCTTTTCGACCGACTCGCCCACAGCTTCTCTGAGTGCACTTCGTACGACTTCGAGCTCTTGGAGGCCGAGGTGCTCGGGGACACCGCGTATACGGTGGGGCTCGAGCACACCTCGGCGTCTGTCGACGGAGTCCCTCGGACCTACACCCTTCGTGCGACACAGATCTACCGGCGCGAGGACGGGACGTGGAAGGTCGCCCACCGTCACGGGAGCGCACCGCCGGAGTAGTTCAGCTGCAAGGCCAGGTGTCGCCACCGCTAGCATCCCTGCCCGCGTCTTAACGCCGCCTATCGGCGCCTTCATCGTGCATCCGCCGAATGGGGCAGCGGACTCGTGGACGGGTGCGCTCGAGCTCTTCGGCCACGCGACTCCACCGTGCGTCGCTAGGGCCCTCCCGGTCTGACCGACACGACCCGAACCGAGGATCAAGCTCGGACACCACTCCGGCGGGCTGACCCGTCCCGTCGCTGCGAAGCGGTCAAGTAGTTGCGCCGGCAGTCGAGTTGAGGGGGACCTCCCGGTGACTACTCGGCGGAAACTCGGCAGTTGAGCACGCCGAGGTCGATCGAGCACCTCCCAGACAGGCCGAATCGTCGCCTAGACTCAACGGCGCAACCGTTCCCGATCCAGGACATCTGCCCAGGTCAGCGGGTGTTTCGCCGAGTACCTTCGAAAGGTCGGGCCTCGTCGGGGCCACGCTTGGACCGCCCAAACTGGTTGAGAAGGTCAGGGGTTCGAATCCCCTCAGCTCCACAGCACAACGAAGAACCCGCAGGTCGACCTGACCTGCGGGTTCTTGCCATCTCCACCGCTCTCGGGTCACAGGCTGAGCGTGGCCTCGGTGTCGATGCCGCCGAGCTTGGCCGGATTGCGGATCGCGTAGATCTGGGACACGCGGCCGTTCTCGACGACGAGGCTGATGGCGGTGTCGTAGCCGTCGACGACGTCGACGATCTTGGCGCCGGGTGAGCCGTTGAGGGTAACGGGGACGATGCGGGCGCCGGCGCCGAACTTCTCGAAGGTACGGAGCAGGTTGGCGACCTTCTTCGCGCCGACGACAGGCTTGAGCGTCGCCTGGGCGATGCCTCCGCCGTCGGCGACCAGCACGACGTCAGGGGCCAGGGCGTCGAGGAGGCCTTGGAGGTCACCGTGGGTGACGGCGGCGAGGAACCGCTCGACGACCTGCTGCTGCTCGCTGCGGTGGACTGCGACCCGCGGCCGGCGGGATGCGACGTGCTCGCGGGCGCGGTGACCGATCTGCCGCACCGCGGCCTGGGACTTGTCAACGGCCGCCGCGATCTCGACGTACGGCAGGTCGAAGACCTCACGCAGCACGAACACCGCTCGCTCGACCGGCGTCAGCGTCTCCAGCACGGTGAGCATCGCGTACGAGACGCTCTCCGCCAGCTCGACGTCGTTGGCTACGTCAGGGGCCGTCAGCAGCGGCTCGGGCAGCCACTCGCCGACGTACTGCTCGCGCCGTCGCGCGCTGGCGCGGAGCTGGTCGAGAGCCTTGCGGGTGACCATCCGGACCAGGAACGCGCGGGGGTCGCGCACCTCTGCGCGGGCATCGTCGCCGATCGCGTCCCAGCGGATCCACGACTCCTGCACGACGTCCTCCGCCTCGGCGGCCGAGCCGAGCATCTCGTAGGCGACGGTGAAGAGCAGTCCGCGGTGCGCGACGAACGGGTCCTCGGTCACGGTCACGAGCCTACGGCGGCCGGCCGTGTGGTCGGCTGGGCCAACGGCTTCAGGCCGCACGCATCGGCGAAGCCGTCGGACTCGATGCCGAGCGCGACGTTGGCGCGGGTGGTGAAGTTGGCGAACGCGACCACCGCGGTCAGCTCGAGCACCCCGGCCTCACCCAGCTGCGACAGCAGCGACTCGGCGAGGTCGTCGGTCACGGTCGGCTGGGTCTCGGTCATCGCCTCGGCGTACTCGAGCACGGCCCGCTCCAGCGGGGAGAACACCCCTGACTCGCGCCAGCGCGGGACCTCGCGGGCCTTCTCCATGTCGAGGTCCTTGTTGTGGGCCTCGAAGTAGTTGAAGTCGAGGCACCAGGTGCAGCCGACGCGCGAGGCCACGACCATGTGCGCGAACGACTTGAGCTGCTCGTCGCACCGGTCCCACTTCTGGACCTTTTTGCCGACGGACGCCATGTCCATCAGCACCTGCTGGTGGTGCCAGTAGACGCCGATCGACGTGGGCACCGTGCCCAGCGTCCTGCGGGCGAAGCGCTTGATGAGCCAACCCTTGAAGCCCGTGATCTCGGCAGCGGGGATGCGGGTCGTTCCAGTCATGTCGTCCTCCTCATGCGGTGGGTAGGACATCAAGACGCCGGTCGACCCCGATGTGTGACACCGGCGGCCAGGCCGGGGCTGAACGAACGCGTGATCGCGACCGCCGGCAGCGCCAGGGTCTTGGGACTCTGCCCGTGGGGGGAGGCGAGGTTCTGACCGCCGGTCGATGTGCGACGGGACCGCTCAGCGGTCGAATGGGGCCATGGACATCCAGCATCTCTCCAGCCCGGCCCAGCCTGTCGTCGCCGTGCGCGGGCTCACCAAGGCCTACGACGACCGGACGGTCGTCGACCACCTCGACCTCACCGTCCATGACGGCGAGGTCCTCGGTCTCATCGGCGCCAACGGTGCCGGCAAGACCACGACGGTCGAGATCCTCCAGGGGCTGCGGCGCCAGGACTCGGGCGAGGTCCGGGTGCTGGGCCTGGACCCGGTCCGGGACGCCGACCGGGTGCGGCAACACGTCGGCAGTCAGCTGCAGAGCTCCGGGCTGCCGGACCGGTTGCGGGTCGCCGAGGCAGTCGACCTGTTCTCCGGTCGCCGGGCGATCGACGGCGACCTGCTGCTGGAGCGGTTCGGGTTGGCGCAGCGACGCAGGTCGCCGTTCGCGGGGCTGAGCGGCGGCGAGCGGCAGCGTCTGTTCCTCGTGCTGGCGCTGGTCAACCGGCCCCGTCTGGTGATCCTCGACGAGCTCACCCAGGGCCTCGACCCGGCCGCCCGGCGCGAGGTCTGGTCGGCGATCTCCCAGCTGCACGCCGACGGCACGACGGTGCTGTTGGTCACCCACGAGCTCGACGAGGCCCAGGCCCTGTGCGACCGGGTCGTTGCGATGCGCGACGGGCGGGTGCTCGACCACGGGACCCCTGCCGAGCTCGTCGCCCGGCACGCCGGCCACGCAACGGTGCGGTTCACGCTGCCGCACCAGGATGTGGCTGCCACCGCGGAGTCGCTCCAGCAGCTCAACCGTCTGCCCGGCGCGTCCAACGTCGCGCACAGCAACGATCAGGTCACCGTCCGCGGCACCCGCAGCGTGATCGCTCACGTGGGCGCGTGGCTCGTCGCCTCGCAGCGCCCGATCCCGCCGGACCTCCACGTCGACATCCCAGACCTCGAGGCCGCTCTCCTCACCCTGCTCGACCAGCCCACCGACCAGAACCTCACAGGAGCTGCATCATGACCTCGACCATCCACCACCCGCCTCCCGCAGTGCCAGGCGCCGACGAGACGGTGACCCAACGGCGCCGCTATCGGTCGACGACCCGGCGACTGCTGACCACCGAGCTCAGGTTGCTCGGCCGGGACCCGCTCACCCTGACGTTCGTCCTGGTGTTCCCGATCGTGACCATGCTGATCATCGGTGGGTCGTTCGGGACCGAACCGGACGAGGCGTTCCCGGTGAATCCATCCCACTGGTACGTCGCGTCCTACTTCACCGTCGTCATCGGCGCCACCGGCCTGATCATGTTGCCCGTCCACATCGCGTCGTACCGCGAGCGCGGGGTGCTGCGCCGGTTCGCCGCCTCGGGATTCCCGCGATGGTCCTTCGCCGTCGCTCAGCTCGCGATCGGGCTGTCCGCGATCGCAATCGCGGGCCTCCTGCTCCTCGCTGTCGCCGCCCCGGTCTACGGCGTTCCGGATGTGGACGACCCGGTCCGCGTCACCGCTGGGATCGTCGTGGGCTCGGTCGCGTTCGTCAGCATCGGCGTCCTGCTCGGGACGCTGCTCCCGTCCGCGCGGGCCGCCCAGGCGATCGGGCTGCTGCTCTTCTTCCCCTCGTTCCTGCTCGGTGTGGGTGGGCCGCCGCCCGCGGTGATGTCGGAGGCGTTGCGGGAGATCGCGGACCGACTTCCGCTCGCCCTGGCCAACCAAGCGATCCGCGAGCCCTGGCTCGGCATCGGCAACGCCACCGGTGCGCTGCTGACGACGACCGCGATCGCCGTGGTGGCCACAGCTCTGGCCGCGCGGCGCACCGCGCTGTGAGACGACCGCGACCCAACCTAGGCTCGTGCCCATGACGGACCGGACGGCGCGGATCGCGGCACCGGCCGCGCTCGCGCTGTTCGCCGCCCTCGGCGCGCTCATGACCGACCGGTCGACTCCGGCGGCACTCGCCGCGGTCGCGATGGCGATCGCCACCGGCTTCGTGCTCGCCTGGCGCCGCGCGACGGGCTGGCCGCTGGTCGCCGGCTTGGCGGTCGCCGCGGGCGCGTTGGTCTTCCTCGGACACGAGCAGTCCTCGAACCTGGCCTGAATGGGGTTGTGCGTCGTCGCGGCCTGGGTCGCACTGACCTCGCCGACAGCACTGGCGGTCTCGGCGGGTGCCGTCCTGG
Organism: Nocardioides sp. GCM10028917; assembly: GCF_042666175.1. Taxonomy (NCBI): domain Bacteria; kingdom Bacillati; phylum Actinomycetota; class Actinomycetes; order Propionibacteriales; family Nocardioidaceae; genus Nocardioides; species Nocardioides sp. GCM10028917. The sequence goes on along the minus strand of NZ_JBHTFL010000007.1, from coordinate 111,395 downwards.
TCCTGGTCGTCGTCGGGGAGTGGCTCATGGACCCGACCGAACCGGGATGGGGCGCATGGTTCGCCGGGATCTCGTTCACGACCGTATTGACGGTCTTCGCCCGTCGATTGCGGCTCGCCATGATGCAGCTCAAGGAGGCACAGGACGAGCTGGCCGAGCGGTCCCGTTCCGAGGAGCGCAACCGGATCGCCGCCGAGGTGCACGACGTCATCGGCCATGCGCTGACCGTGTCCCTGCTGCACATCGGCGGCGCCCGACTCGCCCTCGACGAGGACCCACAAGAGGCACGTCAATCGCTCCTGGAAGCCGAACGGCTGACACGCGAGAGCCTCGAGGAGGTACGTGCCACCGTGGGCCTGATGCACACCGACCTCCCCGACCGCCGGGCACCGCTCCCGGGCGCAGGCGATCTCCCAGCACTGGTCGAGTCGTTCCGGCGCGCCGGCGCCGACGTCGAGCTCGATGTCGACGACCACCTCGGAGCACTCGGAGCCACGCGGGGACTGGCGGCCTACCGAATCGTTCAGGAGGCGCTGACCAACGCCACCCGACACGCACCCGGCCATCCGATCGTGGTGCGGGTCGGTCCGACCCAGGACGGTACGACCGTGACCATCCGCAACGACGGGCCACCGAACCCTGCAGCCGCTCCCGGCGCCGGACTCCGTGGTATGCGGGAACGCGCCGAAAGCCTCGGCGGCCACCTGACCGCGGGACCCACGGACGACGGATGGCTCGTCGAGGCAGTGCTGCCGTGATGGACGACTCCGTGCGGGTGCTCCTCGTCGACGACCAGGAACTGGTGCGCACAGGACTGCGAGGCATCCTGCGGCCACGGTTCGGCTTCGACATCGTCGGCGAGCTCGACAGCGGTGAGCGGATCGTCGAGACCGTCGCGCGGCTGCGCCCCCACGTCGTCATCATGGACGTACGGATGCCGTTGGTCGACGGCGTCACGGCAACGCGTCTGCTCAGCGCCGTACCCGGATCGCCGCCGGTGCTCGTGCTGACCACGTTCGAGGACGAGGAGACCCTGGCCGGCGCCCTCCGCGCGGGTGCCGCCGGCTTCCTGCTCAAGGGGGTTCCCGCCGAAGACCTCCAACGCGCGGTCCGGGCGGTCGCGGCCGGCGACTCCTGGCTCGACCGGGGCGTCACCGGCCGGGTGCTCGCCGCGTACCGCGAAGGGGTTGCGCCAGCCCGGCTCGGCCCCGAGATCGACCTGCTCACCCCACGAGAGCGCGAGGTGCTGTCCCTGATCGGCGCGGGCCTCACCAACACCGAGATCGCCGGCCGCCTGGTCCTCGGGGAAGGGACGGTCAAGACGCACGTCGGCCACATCTTCGCCAAGCTCGACGTCCGCGACCGCGCGGCGGCGGTGGTCTTCGCGTTCGACCACGGCCTCGTACAGCCCCGGCGCGACCCCTGACGCCCACAGTCGCAGGGCACGCTGCTTGCGCCACGAAGGACGTTGACCTCAACCACACGTGATGTCCGAGGGTGTCAGCATGAGCCTTGACGCCACGTCCGCCGCCCACCGCCCCGCGGATGAGGACGCCGAGCTGAGATCACTCCGGGAGCTGATCGCTGCCGTCGAGTACGCCCAGACGAACGAGCTCGTCGATGCCTTCGTCCGTCTGTTTCGCAGCGATGCGATCTGGACGACCGGGCACGGCCGGCGATTGACCGGACGCGAGGCCATCGCCACCTTCACGGCCGAGGTGCTGCCGGGTGCGAGCGCCGACGGACGAGCAACCTACGAGATCGAGCGCGTGCTGTTCATTCGGCCGGACGTCGCAGCCGTCAAGGTGATCCAGCGGTCCTACGACCGCGACGGCAGACCCGCCGGCATCGGGTCACCGATGTACGTCGCTGCGAAGGAGGACGGCCGGTGGCTGCTCGCAGCGTGTCAGAACACCATCGTCATCGCTGAATGACCACGCGGGCGAGGACACCTCGATCTGCCGCGACGAGTGAGTCTGACCACCGGGACTCGGCGGAAGGCGACTGAGGCGGTAGCGCTCGACTCGATAGCGTGCAAGGCATGCCCATCAAGCTGGAAAACGTCGGGATCGCCGTTCGCGACCTTGAAGCGGCGATCGCCTTCTTCACCGACCTCGGGCTCACCGTCCTGGGCCGTGACACGGTCAGCGGGGAGTGGACCGACACAGCCGTCGGTCTCGACGGCAACCACGCGAACATCGCCATGCTCCAAACGCCGGACGGGGCCGGTCGCCTCGAGCTCTTCGAGTACATCCATCCCGCGGCGATCGAGACGGAGGCCACGCTGCCCAACGAGATAGGCATGCACCGCGTGGCCTTCTCGGTGGACGACATCGACGAGGCCCTCGAGATTGCCGCACGACACGGCTGCCACCCGCTCCGCGGCGTGGCTACGTATGGAGACGTCTACCGGCTCACCTACGTCCGCGGCCCCAGCGGCATCATCGTCATGCTTGCTGAGGAGCTGAAGCGAAGTTGACGCCGGGTTCATTCCTCTTGGCGTCACGTCGCGCGTAACGGCAATCGCGATGTGTGAGTCAGTCCGCCGTCCGTCGGCGCGCACCAAGTCATCCGCACCTGCCGATGAGCGGTCAATGTCGATGCGGGCGAGGCGTCGAGCGGAGAGACTTCCTCGTGTGACCGCCCGCCTGACGTTTCTCGACCACCAACTGGTGCTCTTCAAGCCGTACTTCCACTGGGCCGACATCAAGCGCTTCGCCGTGGATTCCACGTCCAGCGACCGGGATCTGCTCAGCGCGTTGATCGAGTCCCCCGAGTACCACGACCACTACGCGGGACAAGCGACAGAGGAACAGGACCACCACAGCCTTCACGGTCCGTACGAACTGGGCGCGATCAGCCCCGGCGTGTACGAACAGAGCCACCCCGAGGAGGCGCGCGTTCACCTGCGTCGCTGGCTGTCGGCCTGGCTGGACGGAGAGCAGGAACGCGTCGAAGTCCTGGCTCAGTTCAACGATCTCGTCCTGCCGCGACTCGGCGGTGACGCGGTGTACCGGCTACCAGACCTTCGCTCAACTGCCGAGCACGAGTGGGGCTGGGTTGTCGGCGTTGACGGGTTCCACGAGTTCGTGGTCATGGACCGTGCGAGCCGACTGCTGACGCTGCTGGTCGCGTCGGACGACTAGGCCGGAAGCGCGTTGTCATCCCGCTGTCCGCGCTCGGATCTGCCGATGAGCGGGTGCGCCCGGCGAATGACTCCGCACGATCAGCGAACGGGCACGAGCGCAGCTTCGTACTGCTGCCGATCGAACACGAAGGGGCCGAGGGCGCCCAGGTTCCAGTCACGATGGCCGTTGCGGAAGTCGTGCCAGCGGACGTGCGAGGCATCGACTTTCACTCTCGCGGTGAGCGGCCAGCATCCCCACGTCCCGCAACCACAGCCCATCAGGACGGTGTCACCGTCGCCGAACCAGGCTGCCATGGGTTCCCCGAGGAAGTGCTTCCGGTCTGACGCGATGTCGTCGAGGAAGAGAGGTTCGTAGTCGCCGGCCAATCTTGGCTTTGCTTCGGCCCTGGCGTGCGGCAGTTCGACGACGCGGGCCAGTTCCTCGAGGCGCTCGTGGTTAACGAGAATCGCGACCTGGCTCCGCTCGATGACGATCGCAAGCCGGTCCATGGCTTGACCCTACGAAACGCGGTGGGGCGAACGACACCGAATTGCACTCATCTGCCGCGATGGGTGAGTCTTTCCGCCGCCAACGACCGCGGTAGCTGGTGAGCATTGAGCGCTTCGGATCTCTAGCGCCGCTCCTCGTCGCATGATCGGTGAATCTGACCCGGCCTACCGTGTCGTATCTGCGGACCACCGTTCGTGGGATGGACAGGGGCGAGCGACGAGCTGCCTTCATCTCCACCACAGGAAGGACCACTGCTATGTCCAAGGTTGTCGCCATCATGTCCATGTCACTAGACGGGTTCGTTGCCGATCCCGACGACGGTGTGGCCGAGGTCTTCGATTGGTACGCCAGCTCGGGAGATGTCCAGATCCACACCGGCGGATCGAACCCCATGACGTTCTCGATGTCCGAGTCGAGCGCCCAGCACGTCCGGGAGCTCACGTCCGAGCTCGGCGCCGTGCTCACTGGTCGCCGCACGTTCGACGTCGCCGGCGGCTGGGGAGGCGACCATGCGTGGGGACCCGCGTTCGTCCTCGCTCACGAGATCCCTGCCGGCTGGCCACGAGCCGACTCAACCGTCACCTTCGTGACCGACGGGATCGAGAGCGCCGTGACACAAGCCAAGGCCGCCGCTGGGGGCAAGGCAGTCGGCGTCCACGGCGCCGACACCATCCAGCAGCTGCTCAACGCCGGCCTGCTCGACGAGATCAGCGTCGACATCGCCGCGGTCCTGCTCGGCTCTGGCGTACGGCTCTTCGACCATCTCGACGGCACGCCCGCGGTCCTCGGCAGCCCGTCCTCGATCCAGGGGGTCGGGGTCACGCACCTGCGATACCCCATCCACACCCAATGAACGGGGCTGCGTTATCCGCCGCGAAGGCACTCCACCACGCGGCGTGTGCTCGATGCGCGGATCAGTGAAGGCTGAAGGGTGGGTAGGAGTCGGTGAGGAGGAGGAATGCGTACGCCTGCACGCGCAGCGCCCACCGGCCGACCCCGACGACGTAGTCGAACAGCGCGCGCGGATAGCGACCGGTCAGCAGGATCGCGAACCATGCGATCACGACTGCCACGATGGCGCCGAACCCGAGGAACAGCAGGACGACGTAGTGGGGCAGAGCCAGAAGCCACTTGACGAGCGGCAGCCACCGGTTGAGGCTCTCGCGTGCGTCGGGGTAGTCCAGGTCGAGGTGGACGGATTGCTCGTCCTCGGTCGAGGGGTAGCGATCGGTGAGCAGCGCGAGATAGGCGCCGACGCGCGTCCCGAAGCGGTTGAACTGGAGCAAGAAGTCGAACCACCAGCGCGGGTAGCGCTGCCGGATGACGATCATCAGCACCGTGGCGGCGAATAGACCACCGGCGATGCCGCCACCGGTGCTTGTCGTCTTCTCGACCACCTCGCCCGACTGGTAGATGACCGTGGTCGACGTCGCGGACGCGCTCACCAGCGACAACACGATGGCGATGGGGATGATGAGCACCACGCGGAACAGCGTGGTGACCCGGTTCAGCCGATCGGGGTAATCGATCTCGAGGTGTGCGGCGTATGTCTGCTGTGGGGCAACCATGACAGCTCCTTCGGTCTGCTTCATGCCTACTCCCTGGCCCGCTGCCGCGCCAGAGGACACCGGCCGCTGCAAGGCGGGGCTACGTCGAGGCTTCCGCAGGATCGGCGTCCGCCGCACTCGTCCCATGAGGTGCGTCATTGCGCCGCGAACACCCCTGCCCGCCCTGATCTGTGCCCCCTCGGGTTGCCTAAGGATTGGCTAGGCGCTACAGCCGCTTATGCGCTGCTATTGCAACAAAGGGCGACACTTGTCACCTCGCGTGTCGGAGCAGTCGACACGCCCGCAACCTCACGCGATGCGACGCCGAACGATCGCCGCTGACCGTCGGTGGCCCGACGGGCCACCCTGCGAGGAGGAGATGAAATGAAACGAAGTCCTTTGATCACGTCGCTCGTTGTTGCCTTCGTGGCAACGGCTCTGGTCCCTGCGCATGCGACTTTTCCTGACGACAACGGCCGGATCGCGTTCCGGCGCTTTCTCAACGCCGACCAAGACACGGGTGCGGTCTTCACCGTGCGCCCGAACGGCACCGACGAGTTCCAGGTGACGCACCCGCCCGAAGGTTTCGTCGATCGCAACCCCGACGTCTCTCCTGACGGCCGGCGGATAGTGTTCCAACGCTCCGGCCCCACCATGGACGACATTTTCGTCGTGAACAGCGACGGCACCGAACTACGGCAGCTGACGAACACTGCATACCCCGACGGCAACTGCCTGCCTGACGGGGGCGAGTGCAATATCTCGCCAGCGTGGTCGCCCGACGGCACGCAGATCGTCTTCTCCCGCGCGTTCGGCCCCGTCGTGGACGATCAAGTCGAGGCTTTCGGACTGTTCGTCATGCGTGCCGACGGCACCCGCGTCCGACAGCTCACCCAGCGCCACCCACCACGCACTGGCGAGGACACCGAACCGCAGTTCTCACCAGACGGAGAGATGCTGCTGTTCCAGCGACGTAACGTTCGGGCAGCCCGGCCGGCCGGCGGCGTAGCCATCTGGACGCTGAACTTGCGCTCTGGTCGTCAGCACCGTGTTACCCCATACCGGCTCCAGGCCGGGGACACTCCTGACTGGTCACCCAACGGAAAGCGGATCCTCTTCCACGACAACCTCGACAACGAGGATGTCAACGCCAACCTGTTCACGATCCGCTACGACGGCACGGGCCTGCGCCAATTGACGTTTGCCGACGACGGCGTTACTCGATATCTCGGCTCGTCCTACTCGCCGGACGGGAAGTGGATCACGGTCGGGCGGCGACCGGCGACCGGCGGGGTGAAGGCCAACTCGGCGGATGTGTTCGTGATGCGTGCCGACGGCACCGATATCCGTCGTGTGACTCGGACCAAGCTCTACGACAGCTACTCGGACTGGGGACCGAAGGTGTCCGGCCGGCCCTGACGCTGCCGCCCCAAAGGGCTCTCTAGTCAGGCCACCGGGTGGGTCACCCCACCCGGTGGCCTAGCCGGATGCGCGGTGGCGTCGGCGACACGCCACGATGGACGCTCTATCAATCGTGACGTTCTCGTCCAGCACAGGTGAGGGCCGGCGGACACAATTAGCGCAGGCGCTGCCTCGGGCGGTTTAGCGGCAGCGTCTTTCCGCCGCGAATCGGATGCGTGACCTCCATCCGAGGTTTGACGTGGGAGGTTGAAGTCCTCCAGGGCGGTGCTGGAGGGAGGGTCACTTGCCGCGCAGCTGCCGCTCGCGGGATCAGTGGAGCTCCGCACCACTGATCCTTCACTGGTCGGGGTCGACGCCGTTGATCCGGCCGGGCGGCGCTAGGATCGCCTCGATGTCGCTCGTCCAGCGGCGCTTCGGGGACCGGATCGCTCGTCGGGTCCCGCACTGGACGACGCTGAGGGCCGATCAGGTCGCAGGCGATTGCAGCGTGTTGATCGAGGCGACTTGGGTGAATCCCAGCTTGCTGAGGATCGGTGCGGATGTGCTGTGCTGTGCTTGGACGGCAAGGCCTGGCGTGCCGAGCCGAACGGCTTCGTCCCATCGGGCACGTACGAGCGCCCGGTAGCAGCCGCGGCTCCGGGCCTGCGGCAGCGTTGCTCCACCCGCTAGGTAGAGGCCGGCGGGCGTCGGCTCGGCGAGTCCGAAGGCGACCGGTTGCCCGTCGACCCATGCCAGCCATTGGTTCCCACCGCGACGCGTGCGACGCTCGAACGTCTCCGCGGCCCTGGCTCGTTCGTCAGCAGCAGCGCGCGGATGCCAGCGCGATGCTGTCAGCACGATCTCCAGCCCCGCGCGGTGTTCTTCGAGTGTCGCAATACGGCGTACGTCGACGCCGGTGACCGTAGGGGGCTCTGCGGCCAGCGCCATGCCGGCGCAGACGGCGTCCATGGGCGGGTCGGGGTCACACAATCCGAGCTCGCGAAGTCGGCCGGGGAGGTCGTCGGGGGTTGCCGAGGAGCCGACGTTCCACACCACGCGGTCGATTCCTGCGACGATCTGCTCGATCTCCTCGACGGCTCGAGCCACCTCCTCTCCTTGCTGCGGAAGCCGGAGCCGACACACGCCGGCCCATCGTCGGCGGGGGCCGATGAGCACGCAGTAGGAACTCTGCGCTACCCGCTGCGACCCGTCGGGCGGCTGAATGAAGAACTCCGGATCCTCCGCTAGCTCGACCAGCACGGAGGAGACCACACGACGAGCATGACCCCGCCTGCGGCGGGTGACAAGGGCGACGTTCCCCGCCGCGAGTGCAGGACCGGGAAGGGGCACGGCCGGGCCGGGCGGCACCTCGAGGTCGAGGTGCCGCCCGGGCTCAAGGCAGGGCGCTGCTCAAACAAGCACGCGTTCCGGCTCCGGGTCGACCGGCAACGGCAGTGCCTCGGGCCACGACTCCTCGCCGTCGTCGGTCCCACCGTCGATGTCGATCCTTGGCAACAGGCGGTCGAGCCAAGCCGGGAGCCACCAAGCACGGTGGCCCAGCAGGCTCATGGCCGCGGGAACGAGCACCATCCGGACCAGGGTCACGTCGAGGAAGACCGCGGCTGCGAGGCCGATCCCGAACATCTTGGTCGTCACGTCGACATCGAGGACGAACGAGGCGAAGACGCAGATCATGATAAGTGCCGCGCTGGTGATGACCCGGGCCGTCGACCCGACCCCTTCGACGACTGCGCGTTGCGGGTCGAAGTGCATCCGGTACTGCTCGCGCACCCGGCTCATCAAGAACACCTCGTAGTCCATGGAGAGGCCGAACAGGATCGCGAACATGAGCATCGGCGCGAGCGGCATGATCGGCACCGTCTCGTGCACGCCGATCGCTCCGGCCCCCCAGCCCCATTGGAAGACGGCGACGACCACGCCGTACGCCGCTCCGATGCTGAGCATGTTGAGCGCGGCTGCCTTCAGTGGCACCAGGACGGAGCGGAACACGACCATCAGCACCAGGAACGACAGTCCGACCACGGCGGCGAGGAACCACGGCATCCGCTGGTGCAGCTGTGATGACACGTCGTCGATCAGCGCGGTCGAGCCGGTCACGGATGCGGTGACTCCGGATCCGCGCAGTGCAGAAGGGAGGGTCGTCTCACGGAGGCGCTCCACCAGTTCATTGGTGCGTTCGTCCTGCGGGGACGTGGTGGGGATGACGGTGAGGATCGCGATGTCATGTGCGTCGTTAGTCTCCGGTCGGTTGACCGACGCCACGCCCGAGGCGTCTCCCAACGCCGTCGAGACCTGCCGGATCGTGCTCGCGGGGATGAGGGCGCCCTCGTTGTCGAGGACCACCTCCAGCGGCCCGTTCACGCCCGGGCCGTAGCCGTCGGCAACCAGGTCGTAGGCCTGACGCGTGGTCGACGACGGCGCGTCGTTCCCGGCGTCTGCGAAGCCCAGGTACATCGAGAACGCGGGGATCGCGAGCGCGCCCAGCAGCGCAGCTGCGACACCGCCGTAGAGCACCGGTCTGGCGACGACGCGCGCTGCCCAGCGAGCAGACGCCGCGTCGGAGTCCTGTCCTTCGCGCGGCTTGACGAACGGGATGCGGGCACTGTTCACCCGGTGCCTCACCACACCGAGGATGGCGGGAAGCAAGGTGATCGACGCCAGCATGACGACGGCCACCATGATGGCCGAGCCGTAGCCCATCTTCTCCATCATCGGGACGCCGGAGACCTTCAGACCGACGATCGCGACCATGACGGTGACGCCGGCGAAGAGCACCGACAGGCCAGCCGTGGCGTTGGCGCGCCCGATGGCCACGGGCACCGACTGGCCGGACGCCAAGTTCTGGCGGTGCCGCGTCAAGATGAAGAGCGCGTAGTCGATGCCCACGCCGAGACCGAGCATCATGGCGACGACGCCGGTCACTTCGGAGACCTGCACGATTCCGGACATGATCCCGATGGCGCTGCTACCGACCACGATCGCGACCAGTGCGGTGATGATGGGAAGGCTCATCGCGACCATCGAACCGAATGCGACGGCGAGGATCACGACCGCCATCAAGATGCCGATCATCTCGCCGTTCCCACCCGTCTCGACGTTGGCGTAGCCCAAGGCACCGTCGTACTCGACCTGGATGCCGGCATCGCGAACTTCTTGGAGGGAGCGCTCCGCCTCGGCCAGCTCCTCCGGGCCCACCTTTTGGACGTCGAAGGCGACGGTGGCGAAGGCGGTCTGGCCGTCGTCACTGATCGTCGGTCCGCGGGGATCGTATGGGCTGCTCACGCCCACGACGTGCTGGCCCTCGGCGAGCCGGTCGACCGCTTGCCGGATCGCGGTCCGGGTGGCCGGGTCGGTGAGGCCCCGGTCGGCGTGGAAGACGACGTGCGAGGAGTACAGCGTCTGCTGAGGAAGCCGTTCCTCGATGGCGTCGGCAGCACGCTGCGACTCCGAGCCGGGGAGGCTGAAGCTCTCGTCGTACTCGCCGCCCTGCGAGACGTTGAGCACGAGGATCGCGCCGGCGAGCGCGACCCAGGCTGCGATGATCCGCCACGGGTGGCGGCCGGCGAGGTGGCCGATGCGGTACAGAAGTTGAGACATGTTGAACCTTCCTTGGGTCTTGTCCTTGGGGGTCGGGGCGCGATGCGCTGACGAAGCCGGCTGCAGGCGAGTCGGCTCGTTCGTCGGGCCGGTCATCGCGGGCTCCGGGTGCCGTCGAAGGCATCGAAGTACGGCGTCAGCCGCCGGATCGTGTACGTGAAGAGCCCCGTGCGGACAGCCGGGTCGTCGCCGATCAGCGCCGCCGCCCCGTCAAGGCTGGGCGTCTCGAGAAGTGCGATGCCCGACCGTCCGTCGTAGGCGGGCCCACCGAGCAGCAGGGCGTCGGAGTCGAACAGGCGGCGCATGTGCGCCAGGTGATCGCGCAGGACGCGCGGGTCCTGGTCGAACACAGTGCCAGGATCCGTCCATGCCGGTCCGGGGCCGATGAGTGCCAAAGATCGCATGCCTCAGCCCGCCTTGCGCTGCGCGGCCAGAGCGGCGACCGACACCTCGGTGCGCACGCTTGCGAAGGCGTCGAAGTAGGCGTGCAAACGGTGCAGTCGATAGCTCAACACTCCGGCCATCACTGCCGGATCGCGATCCAGCAAGGCCGCTGCCGCTTCCTCGTCCGGTGCCTCGATCACCGCGATCCCGCCACCGTCCTCGAACGGCCCGCCGAGGAGTAGGACACCCTCGTCGAACCGGTGGCGCATCGATCTCAAGTGGCCGTCGATCGGTGCGCCCTGCTGGTAGACCGTCCTGCCGGCCTGCCAGTTCGCGCCGTGACTGAACATCGTCACAAACCTCATGCTGTCCTCCATACGTAGTAGTACGGACGACCATACGCCTACGTATGGATAAGTCAATACGCTAGCGTATGGACATGACACGCGACAGAAAGAAGACGAGCACTGCGGACCGGCTGGGCGCGGCGGACTGGACCAGTGCGGCGCTCGCCGCGATCGCCGAGAAGGGCACTGCCAACGTCTCGGTGGAGCGACTGGCACGGGAGCTGGGTGCGACGAAGGGGAGCTTCTACTGGCATTTCAAGGACCGACCGGCGCTGATCGAGGCGGCCTTGCAGCTTTGGGAACGGGACTACACCGACCGGATCATCGAGCGCCTCGCGGACGTCGCGGACCCGCGGGAGCGGTTCAAGAAGCTGCTCGAGTCGGCGTTCGAGGAGCACCCTGGCGTGCTGATCGATGCCAACCTTCTCGCAGCGGCCGACGATCCGCCGGTCGCGGCCGCGCTCGAACGGGTGGCGCGCAAGCGCCTCGCCTTCGTCGACAAGGTCTTCGCCGAGCTCGATGCCGACGGCGGCTCAGACCGAGCGATGCTCGCCTTCAGCGCCTACGTCGGGCTGGCCCAGCTCCGGCGTACGGCACCAAACCTGGTGCCGACCGGACGTCGGACCAAGCCGTACATCGACCACGCGATCGCCTGGCTTCTCGGCGACTGATCCACTCGGCCGCTGCCGACAGCCGAACACTCGATGGCTGCGCTTCATCTCTGACGTCGAAGGCGATCGCCCGACGACAGCGACGGCACCGAGCCAACCCTCGTTGGCCTCAGTGGCTCGACTGGGCGACAGGGTCCCCGCAACCTGCGTCACAGCGCCGCTTATCTGGCGCAGTCCGAGTATCCGCACATGCCGATGACGGACTTGTAAGGATGTCAGCTCGCCGGGCCGTACGCCGTGGTGAGGGAGGCGTCGAGGTCGGCGATGAGGTCTTCCTGTGCCTCCAGACCGATGGCGAGTCGGACGAGGCCGTGGTCGCGGAACGGCTGCGCGAACGCCTTGGCGGGGCCTTCGGGGTACTCCTCGTAGGCGATGAGGGTCTCGTCGTGGCCGAGGGAGACGGCTGAGGTGATGACGCGCAGGTCGTTCACGAAGCGCAGTCGGTCGGCGTGGGTGCCCCCAATGGCGAAGGACACGACACCGCCGAACCCGCCGTCGAGCTGACGGACGGCGGCGTCGCGCTGGTCGTGGCTGGGCAGGCCGGGGTACGACACATGCACCACACGAGGGTCAGCCTCGAGGAACGTCGCGACCGCCTGGGCGTTCTGTGACTGCCGCTCCAGGCGGAGCGGGAGGGTGGTGGAGCCGCGCATGATGAGCCAGGCGTTGAACGGCGAGATGGCTCCGCCGGCGTGCCACATGGGTCCGGTGCGGGTCTCCTCGACGAGGTCGCGGGCGCCGATGACGACGCCGCCCATGGCGTCGCCGTGGCCGTTGTAGTACTTCGTGAGCGAGTGGATGACGAGGTCGGCGCCGTGGTCGAGGGGTCGCATCATCGGGGGCGGCGTGAAGGTGGAGTCGATGGTCAGCAGCGCGCCAGCGTCGTGGGCGATGGCGGCTAGGGCGGGGACGTCGGCGACACGGAGGTCGGGGTTCGCGATGACCTCGGTGTGCACGAGCTTCGTGTTGGGGCGTACGGCTGCGCGCACCGAGTCGAGGTCGGTGATGTCGACGAAGTCGACCTCGATGCCGAGCTTGTTCGGGAACACGTCGGTGAACAGTCCGGCGACGCGCATGTAGACGACGTTGGACACGATGGCGTGGTCACCGGGGTTGAGGACGGTGAAGAACGCAGCGTGCAGGGCGGCCATGCCGGTCCCGAACACGGCTGCGGCCTCACCGTGGTCGAGCTTGGCGAGCTTCTCCTCCAGGCCGCGCTGGTTCGCGCCGTGCTCGCGCGTGTAGACCAGGCCCTGGTAGCCGGGGGCGTCGATGTCGCTCGGATCCCCAGGTAGCCGGTAAGAGTTGGCCATCACGATGGGGGTGCGGATGGCGCCGGTGGTTTCGTCGGCATGGTTGCCGCCGTGGACCGACCAGGAGTTCCCGGTCAGGGTGTCGAAGTCGTGCTTGTCCGGCCGCGGCCGGCTCGTGCCGTCGGGTGCGCTCGTGTCGGTGCTGGTCATGAGAAGTCCTCGCTGGAGTCGTTGGAGCCGGCGCTCGGGTCGGTGCTGACGACGGCTCGGCCGGCGTCCTGGTCTGGGGTGTCGTCGGTCATCTGCGAGGCGCCGGCGGGTGCGGGCAGCCGGCCGTCGGAGTACGAGGCCTTGATCTCCGAAATCACGATGCGGTAGCCGTCGTACCAGCGGTCCACCTGTCCCTTTGCCTCGCGGTGCTGGGGGAACCGGGCGAGCAGTGCGACGGACTTCTGGTCGGCGAAGTAGTAGATCGCGTTGACGACGTCACCCTCGGGGGAGAGCCACTTCTCGACGTGGTCGAAGCCGGGCAGCGAGCGGGCGTAGTCGTCGATCTGGCCGTCGAAGCGGTGGAAGTCGTCGTCGTATGTGCCGGGCTTGAAGATGAACTGGCAGCAGATCACGGGTGCTCCTGAGCGGGGGTACTGGCGGTGACGAGTGGGGTGAGGAGGCGGGTGGCAACGGCGACGTTGTCGCCGAGCTGGCGCAGGTGGGTGACGAGCTCGTCACCGGCCGCGGCGAGGGCCTCATAGGTCATCGGCTCGAGAGCGTCGAGGATGAACAGCGCCGAGGTGGTTTGGTCGGTGAGCTGGGTGCGCCGGCCCTGGCGCCAGTTCCAGCGCCTGCACGTCGCGGTGGTGTCGTCGCACCAGACGACCTCGCCGGCATCGGGGTGCTCGACGACGGGTTCGCCGCCGGCGACGGTGTCGAACGCCTCAGCGCCGGTGGCGCGCACGAGCCGCGGCGCACCGACGTAGGCGTTGAGGTCCTCGCCACCGAGCGGGACCTGGTGGATGATGCTGATGGCGTTGTAGAGATCGGTGAGTGCGTTCACCCGCGGCAGACCCGACTCAGGGGCGCCGGCGCGACGCACCAGTGCCTCGAGGCTGTTTTGGGTGCGTTGCCGCTTGGCGCCGAACGCCCGGTACGCCTCTCGCCACGCTGCGACGTGCGGCAGCTCTTCTACCGGGGTCTCGGCCAGCAGGTCGCGTGCCGGCTCCTCGGCCCGAACGAGCAGTGCTTCGCTGCCGTTCTTGTCGGTGTGCGGGTCGAAGCCGTCGACGGCGATGAGGAGGGCGCGGTAGTCGGGCCGCAGGGCGGCCACAGCTGCGTCGATGCTGGCGCCCGAGAGGAACGCCGCGAGGTCGACACGGTGGTCAGTCATGGCTGGCCGCCGACGGGTCGGTCTTGGTGCTGGCACCGACACCGGGCTCGAACACGGTCAGGGAGAAGCGGGCCGGGGCCGAGCCCTCGTTGGCGTACGAGTGCGGGACGTCGCTCGCGAACGAGACGGCGTCGTCGACCTCAAGGACCTCGACCTGGTCCCCGACGGTGACGGTCACCGTGCCCTCACGCACCTGGAGGATCTCCTTCGTCCCCCGGACGTGCGCCTCGCTGTCGTGCCGATCGCCGGGCGCAAGGGTCCAGTCCCAGAGTTCGAGGATGTCGGGTGCGGTGGTGCCGGCCAGCAGCACGCCGCGGCCGCCGCCTTCGCCGGTCCACAGCGCTGGGGCCTCGCCCCCGCGGATGACCTTCACGGGCTTGCTTTGCGGGACGGCGACGAGCGCCTGCAGGCCGATGCCGAGCGCGTCGCTGAGCCGCAGGAGCGTGGTGACGCTCGGGTTCGCGGTGCCCTGCTCGACGTTGATGAGCATGCGCCGGCTCACCCCGGAGTGCTCCGCGAGCTGGTCCAGGGTCCACGCCCGCGACTGCCGCTCGGCGCGCACCTTTGCGCCGATGGCGGCGGAGAGGTGGGAGGCGTTGTTGTCCACGAGTGCAGCATAGTGCATTCTTGGTGCAACGCGACAAGCCTTGAGGAGCACCGCATGACCGCCACCCCCACCTCGCCCGCCACTCCCACCTCGCCCGCCACCCCGTCGGCCACCGCAACGCACCTCGATGCAGGCGTGTCCGGACGCGCGCCGGCTACTGACGCGGGCGTGCTTCGCGACATCTCGAAGCGCGTGCTCTGGCTGTCGGCGGCCATCGTCGACGCGGCCAACCGCGGGCGCCCGAACGTGAGCGGCGTGAAGGTCGGCGGCCACCAGGCCTCGTCCGCGTCGATGGTCGACATCATGGTGGCCCTGTGGTTCCACGCGCTGCGCGGGGAGGACCGCGTCTCGGTGAAGCCGCACGCCTCGCCGGTGCTGCACGCCGTCAACTACCTGCTCGGCGACCTCGAGGCCGACTACCTGAACACGCTGCGCGCTAAGGGCGGGCTGCAGAGCTACCCCAGCCGGCTCAAGGACCCCGACACGGTGGACTTCTCCACAGGTTCGGTCGGCATCGGCGCGACCGCTGCGCTGTGGGCGGCCATCGCGCACCGCTACACCAGCTCGCACTTCGCCGAGACGCCTGAGGCCGGTCGGTTCGTCAGCCTGCTCGGTGACGCCGAGCTCGACGAGGGTGCCATCTGGGAGGCCGTCGCCGACCCGCAGGTCGCCTCGCTCGGCGAGCTGCTGTGGGTCGTCGACCTGAACCGGCAGTCCCTGGACCGGGTCGTCCCCGACATCCAGATCGACCGGCTCCGCGGCATGTTCACCGCCGCGGGCTGGCAGGTCGTCACCTTGAAGTGGGGCCGGTTCGTCTCCGGGCTGTTCGAGCGCCCGGGCGGTGCCGAGCTACGGCGCCGGCTCGAGGAGATGCCGAACGAGGAGTACCAGCGGATGCTGCGCGTCCCCGCCGACGAGGTGGCCGAACGCATCCTCGCCGGGCAGGACTCCACGGTGCTGCGCGACCTCGTCGGCTCGCTCAGCACCGAAGACCTGGCGCACGCGGTGCGTGACCTCGGTGGGCACGACCTGCCCCTGCTCGTCGACACCTTCGACGGCGCTGACGAGCACCGCCCAACCGTCGTGTTCGCGTACACCATCAAGGGCCGCGGCCTGGCCACCGAAGGCCACCCGAACAACCACTCCGCCCTGCTGACCGGCCCGCAGATGCAGCAGCTGGCCGACGCATGCGGCATCGACACCGAGCAACCCTGGGCGACCTTCGCCCCTGACTCCGCGGCCGGCCGCCTGTGCGCTGAGCGCGCTTCCGCGCTTTCCCGGCCGGCCATCACGACCACGGGCCCGGTGGACGTGCCGACGTCGCTGGGTCACCCGCACCGCAAGGCCGTCTCCACGCAGGCTGCGCTGGGCCGGGTCCTGGCCGACCTTCCCCGTGACGCTCCCGAGCTGGCCGCCCGGCTCGTGACCTGCAGCCCCGACGTCGCGTCCTCGACCAACCTCGGTGGGTGGATCAACAAGACCGGCGTCTGGTCGGTCAAGGAGCGTCGCGACTGGTTCGCCGACGACCGCGAGCGCGTGCTGCGGTGGTCCGAGAGCGAGTCGGGGCAGCACATCGAGCTCGGCATCGCGGAGGTCAACCTCGTCGGGCTGCTCGGCGAGCTCGGCACCACCTGGTCCCGCTGGGGGCAGCGGCTGGTGCCGGTCGCCACGATCTACGACCCGTTCGTCAGCCGTGCCCTGGAGCCGTGGTCGTACGGCATCTACGCCGGCGGGCAGTCCATCCTGGTCGGCACCCCGTCGGGCGTGACCCTCGCGCCCGAGGGCGGGGCGCACCAGTCCATCACCACGCCATCCATCGGCCTCGAGCAGCCCGGCTGCGTCGCCTGGGAGCCGGCGTTCGCCCAGGACCTCGAGTGGACGTTCCTCCACGCCGCCGCCCAGGTCGGCGTCGAAGGCGGCACGTCGGCGTACTTCCGGCTCTCCACCCGCCCTCTCGACCCCGAGCTCGCCGCCCTGCCGGAGGACCCGGCCCTGCTCGAGCGGAGGCGTTGCCAAGCCGTCGCGGGCGGCTACCGCCTCTCCAGCCACCCCGCGATTGAGGACGAGGTGATGCTCGTGGGAGTCGGCGCGCTCATGCCCGAGGTCATCGAAGCTGCCCGCGTGCTGGGCGACCAGGGCGTGACCGCGGGTGTCGTGTGCCTGACCAGCCCCGACCTGGTGTTCCGTTCATTCCAGCAGCGCGGCAGCCGCGATGCAGGGGCAGGCGTCGGGAACATCGTGGATGAGCTGTTCCCCGCGCACGCGCCAGCGCCGCTGCTGACCGTGCAGGACGGGCACCCGCACACGCTGTCGTTCCTTGCTGGTGTCCGCGGTGACCGCATCCGCTGCCTGGGCGTCACCGAGTTCGGCCAGTCCAGCGACCTCGCTGACGCCTACGCCCTCCACGGCATCGACGTTCCCTCCATCCTCGACGCCGCCCTGACCCTCACCGGCCGGTGACCACCCTGCGATGACTACGCTGATGCTCGAAGTCGAACCACGACGACCGGACGAGGGAGCCGTACCCGGACAGCGACAAGACGGCCATGAGGAGCAGTCATGGCGTGGCTAGTGCTTGTCGTTGCAGGAGGCCTCGAAGCGGTGTGGGCGGTTGCCCTCGGCAAGAGCGACGGGTTCACCCGACTGACTCCGAGCATCGTCTTCCTCATCGCCATCGCCGGCAGCATGGCCGGGCTCGGCTACGCCATGCGGACCCTGCCCATCGGCACCGCCTACGCGGTCTGGGTCGGCATCGGCGCCTCCCTGACCGTCGCGTTCAGCATGGCCACCGGAGACGAGCCCGCGAGCGTCGTCAAGGTGCTGCTCCTGCTCGGGCTGATCGGGTGCATCATCGGGCTCAAGCTCGCCCACTGACGACCCCTCTTGCAGGCCACTTCGCGCCCGCGCCCGTCCTATTCCCCGGCCGTGTCGAACGTCCGGATCTAATGGCTTCTGCCGGTCTGTTTCGGCAGGCTGGTTCCGGTAGCGGCCGGCGGGTCAGCACTCTCCGAATCTGATCGCTTTGCAGGTCTCGCGGCACCGTGCGCCCGTTGGTCGTGAGGAGGCGAAACCGCTGCTGGGATGTCGTGCCCCGTCGCCGATGGTGAGCACTTGGACCATTGGATCGCTGGCTGTCCTCCTCCGCGCTGCTGACCATTGGTGAGGCGAGTAGGAAGGCGAGGCGATGCTTTTCATCGGAGATGACTGGGCCGAGGATCACCACGACGTCGAGCTGGTCGACGACGAGGGCCGTGTGCTGGCCCGTAGACGGTTGCCCGAGGGGATCGGGGGCATCGCCGGGCTGCATGCGCTGATCGCCGATCATCTGCCCGAAGACTGGGTCGATCTGGAACCCGAACAGGTGCAGTCGCTGGTCAAGGTCGGCATCGAGACCGACCGAGGGCCCTGGGTGGCGGCCTTGGTCGCGGCGGGGTACGAGGTGTTCGCGATCAACCCGCTGTCGGTGGCCCGGTACCGCGAGCGCCACTCCACCTCGGGTGCGAAGTCCGATGCCGGTGATGCGCACGTGCTGGCCGAGATCGTCCGCGTCGATCGGGCCCATCACCGGCCGCTGGCCGGCGATTCCCAGGAAGCCGAGGCGATCAAGCTCGTCGCGCGCACCCACCAGAGCCTGATCTGGGAGCGCAGCCGCCATGTCCTGCGGCTGCGGGCGGCGCTGCGGGACTTCTTCCCCGCCGCGTTGGAGGCATTCCCTGATCTGGATGCTCCCGAGGCGCTCGAGCTGCTGGCTGCTGCGCCTGATCCCGGTCGGGCGGGTCGGTTGAACCGCCGCCGGATCACCGCCGCGCTCAAGAGAGCTCATCGGCGCGACGTCGAAGCCAGGGCCACCGAGATCCTCCGGATCTTCGGTGCTGGGCAGCTGCGCCGCTCAGATCCGGTCGAGGCGGCCTACGCCGCGATCGTGGCCAGCCAAGCCACCATCATCGCGACGCTGAACACCCAGGTCGAGCAGATGGCGGCGGTGGTGGACGCGCATTTTGGCCAGCACCCGGACGCTGAGATCTACACCAGCCAGCCCGGCCTCGGTGTGGTCCTCGCCGCCCGGGTCCTCGGCGAGTTCGGCGACGACCCGCACCGCTACACCGACGCCAAGGCCCGCAAGAACTACGCCGGCACCTCACCGATCACCAGAGCGTCGGGCAAGAAGAAGATCGTCCTAGCGCGCTACGCCCGAAACCGCCGGCTCGGCGACGCCGTGCAGCAATGGGCGTTCTGTTCGCTGCGCGGATCACCCGGCGCCAGGGCGTACTACAAGCAGCTCCGCGCTAAGAACGTCGGCCACCAAGCCGCACTACGCCAGCTCGCCAACCGACTCGTCGGGATCCTCCACGGCTGCCTCAAGACCCACACCCCCTACGACGAACACACTGCCTGGAACCACCACCTCAGCAATGCCGCTTGACACCCGCAGAACCTGGGATGTCTGCCGCGATGAGTGCAACGGTCTCCGATGGGGTACTGCCTGACTGCGTGCTCGTCGGCGTCTTTCCTCCGGGCGAGACACGCTCACGCCCCAGGGTGCGAGCGCGGCGAGCACGCCCGTCGACTTGCCTGGTCCGCTACGTTGGCGGTCCCTCGAGGGGGTAGGGGTGGCCCACCTCCCTTCGGTCCACATCGCCGCGGCGCCCACCCGCAAGGACAACGCATGTACGACTCGTCCCCCTCGACGTCCTCCGACGTTCAGCGCGACCTGGAGGTCTGACATGTACGGCGAGGTCATCTCCACGACCCACCTCAGCTCGCACCTGGTCCGGGTGGTGCTCGGCGGGCCCGGTCTCGAGGGGTTCGTCTCGAGCGGCTTCGCGGACGAGTACGTGAACTGCTTCTTCCTCCCGGCGACCGCGCCGTACTCGGCACCCTTCCAGGAGGAGGACATTCGCGGGCTCCCGCGTGAGCAGCGACCCTTCCCGCGGCGCATCACGGTGCGATCGTGGGACAGCGCGCGGGGCGAGCTGGCGCTCGACATCGCAGCGCACGGCGATGTCGGACACGCCGGACGGTGGGCGACGCAGGCCAGGCCCGGTGACCGCCTGCAGCTGCGCGGTCCGGCCGGCGGGTACCGCCCCCACCCGGAGGCCGACAGCTACCTCCTGGTCGGCGACGAGAGTGCGCTGCCAGCCATCGCCGCATGTGCAGAAGCCGTCCCGGTTGGACGGCACGTCGTGGCGGTGGTCGAGGTCGAGGACGCCGCCGGCGAGGTGCCTCTCACATCCCCGGGCGCCCTGCAGGTGCGATGGGTGCATCGCGCGGCCCACGACACAGATCCGGACGAGCTGCTCGCCGATGCTGTACGAGCCCTGCCGCGGCCCGTCGGCACGGTGAGTGCGTTCGTGCACGGCGAGGCCGGCGCAACGCGTGCCGTGCGGCGAGCGCTGCTGAGTGCCCGCATCGTGACCGAGGAGAACCTCTCCTGCTCGCCCTACTGGCGACGGGGCCTCGACGACGAGCAGTGGCGAGCGGTCAAGGCCGACTGGTTGCGGTCAATCGCGGCGGAGACCGTTTCCCACTGATGCATCGCGACCCCGCCGCCGGCCCTGCACAGGGTCGGCAGCGTGAGTCCTAGAGTCTCTGCATGCCCAACAATCCGAACGTGGTCCTGCGCGGGGGCCCGGGGGACGGCCAGATCTCGTACGTCTCCGCGCTCGGGGACCCGATGCCCTTCGAGGACGTCGGCGGTGGCTCGATCACCTATGTCGACAGCGACGAGCTCGAGGAGCATGCGGGCATCCAGCTGCGGGTCTACGTGCCGCAGGTCTGATCGCCCTGGTGTCCCGAGCCCATCCGCTGACGGCGGTGCTCCTGGGCTACGCCGTCATGCGAGCCGGAGCACGTCGACCCTCGCGCTGACCAGGCCAGTCATCGCAAGATGCGCCACGCCAGCCACGCCGGGTGGAAGTCGGGATGCGTGCTGTGCGCGAAGGCGTACTCGCCCAGCGCGCGAAGGCAGCGTTCAGGCAGTGGGCAGGGCTCGCCTGGGCGACAGGCGTCGCGCGCCATGTCGAGGAGGACCCGCTCGACGACGTCGCACCTGCCGACGAGGGACTCGTCGACGGGAGTCGTCAGCTGGGCACCGAGTCGGTCCTCCTCGACGCGGGCGGCGACGAAGGCAAGGAGGCCGGCCACCTGAGGTTCGCCACACTCGATTGCTGGTTCAGCCACCTGACCAGTGTCTTGCCTTCCTCGCGATCCGTACACACCCTTCCTGGTCTACCGGCTCATCGGCGGTGCGACGGGCAACCCATGGGCTGTCACGATCCGGTCAGGAATCCGCGACAGCCAGGAAGGTCCGCCGCGGCCCCCCGCATGTCTCACCCACCCTGCGTGAGGTGGAACTCGTCTACTCGCCCCAGCCTGAGAGCACGGCGCGCCATCGACAGGGAGGAGCGGCGATGTCCCAGCCTGCTCGGGGGAGACGAGAGAGATGACCTGGGCCGCCCGCTTCCAGCTGCGGCAGCACTTCCGACAGAGCCTGTGGGCAGTGCCCCTGCTGGGTGCGGTCGCCGGGGCAGCGCTCGCGGTCGTCGACCTGCGTGTCGAGGATCGGGTCACGATGCCTGCGTCGTGGTCCTACTCGCCGTCGACAGCCAGCACCGTGCTGACGACGGTGTCCGGGGCGATGATCGGGCTCCTGGGCCTCGTCGTCACGGTCGGCGTCCTCGTCGTGCAGATGGCCACCGGCACCCTCTCCCCGCGCTTCATGCGACTCTGGTACCGCGACCGCCTGCAGAAGCTCGTGCTCGCCTCGTTCACAGCGACCTTCGCCTTCTCGTTCGCGCTGCTCGGCACGATCGAGGCGGGATCCGTGCCGCATCTCGGGGTGACCTTGGCCGGCTTCGCCGTCTCCGTCGACCTGGTGCTGCTCTTGCTGTACCTGGACCGTTTCGTGCACGCGCTGCGTCCGGTCGCCGTCGCCGCCGCAGTGGCGCGGTCGGGTCGTGATGTCGTCGCCGAGCTCGACCACGCCGGGATCGACCCGCAGGCGGGGGACCGCAGCCCTCGGGAGGCGCGGGGCAGCAAGGTCCAGGTCCGGTCGAGGAGGTCGGGCGCGATCCAGGCGATGGACACGCGCGGGATGGTCGACCTCGCCACCCGGCACGACCTCACGTGCGTGCTCACGCGCTCCGTCGGCGACTTCGTGAACGCCGGCTCGGTCATCATGGACGTGTACGGCTCACCGGACCAGCGTGTGCTGCGACAACTCCGCGGGAAGATCGCCCTGGGGCACGAGCGGACGATCGACCAGGACCCCGCGTACGCCGTGCGGATCATCGTCGACATCGCCATCCGGGCACTCTCACCGGCTGTGAACGACCCCACCACAGCAACGCAGATGATCAACCACCTGGGCGCGGTGCTCACGGACGTCGGGGCGCGGGAGCTCGGCAGGCACGGGACCCTGCGCGACGTGGAGGGACGGCTGAGGCTTGCCTTCCGAACGCGGACCTGGGACGACTACCTGCACCTCGGTGTCTCGGAGATCCGTCAGTACGGACGAGACTCCCCTCAGGTGTGCCGACGCCTCAGGGCGATGCTCGCCGACCTCGAAGAGACCGTCCTGCCCGCCCATCGCCCCGCGGTCCGACGCGAGCTCGAGGTGCTGGACCAGGCCGTACGGCTCTCCTTCCCCGAGGGAGCCGAGCAGGCGTTCGCGCTCGGACGGGACCGGCAGGGAATCGGCGGGGCCTCCGAGGCACCGCCCGAGGCCCGTGTCGCTGACGGGGACGAGTAGCACCGGTTCACCCGCCTCGGAGGAGGCTGGCCGCCGCCGCGCAGAGCAGGGTTCCGACCATGGACTCCATTGCCACTTGCCTCCGTCTGCGGTGGGCGGGCGCGATCCTCGTGCTGGTCGCAGCGCTCGCCGCCTGTGGAACGGGTGAGGACGACACCCAGCCATCTGCTGACGACACCCCAGCCGTCTGCTCCAGCGTCGACGCCCTGCGGTCATCCGCCAAGGCTCTGACCGATGTGCAGGTGCAGCGAGGTGCGCTGGAGACGCTGCAAACGGATCTCGCGAAGGTGAGATCGGACCTCAGCACAGTGGTGAAGGACGCCACGAAGGAGTACGCGGACGAGGTGGACACCGTCGAGAAGGCCACGTCCAAGCTGGGCTCGAGCCTGGACGCGGCCGTCGGGGCACCGACTGCTCCGAACGTCGCCGCGGTAGGCGCGGCGTCCAAGGCCCTGAGCACGTCGCTCAAGGCGCTGGGCGACGCTGTCGACAGCACCTGCTGACGTGCCAGCCGTCAGTGCTCTTCTTGCGAAGTCACTGCTGCCCGAAGAAGGCATGCCCGAGCCCGTACCCGGACGGACGACCGGATGAGCGGAGGTGGGTGAGGTGACGGACCGGCCTGCCGCCGCGGGCGCCGGACCTGCGGGTGCAGGCGCGGCTGCCACACCGGCAGGGCAACAGGCACCCGATCCGGTCGCCATCATCAGGTCGCGGCCGTACCTGGTGGCGCTCGCCCTCGCTGCGGTCCTCGGTGTTCCTATCTCGGCCGTGGCCTACGGCTTCCTGGCACTGGTCGACGCGATCCAGGAGTTCTTGTTCGTCGACCTGCCGGCCGACGTCTTCACAGGGAGCACCCCGGCGTGGTGGCCGGTGCCCTGGTTGGTCCTGTGCGGGCTCCTGACCGGCGCGACGATCCGCTACCTGCCCGGCAACGGCGGCCACTCACCGGCGTTCGGCTTCACCACTGGGGGAGGCCCGCCCGTCGACCGCGAGCTGCCCGCCGTCTTCCTCGCCGCGTTCGCAACGCTGAGCCTGGGCGCCGTCCTCGGTCCGGAAGCGCCCCTCATCGCCATCGGCGGCGGGCTCGGCGCGCTCACGGTCCACCTGCTGAAGCGGGACGCGCCGCCCATGGCGCTGACGGTCATGGCGTCAGCCGGCAGCTTCGCAGCCATCAGCACCCTGCTCGGGTCGCCCATCCTGGGTGCGTTCCTGATCATGGAGGCCGCCGGCATCGGCGGGCTGACGCTCAGCCTGATGGCGCTGCCGGGGCTGCTGGCATCGGGCGTCGGTGCCCTGGTGTTCGTGGGGCTGGACGCGTGGACCGGGCTGGGCAGCTTCTCGTTGGCCCTGACCTCGGTCCCCGCGGGCGTGACCCCGACGGTGGCGACCATGGCCTGGGCCGTGGCCATGGGGGGCGTCGGCGCGCTGCTGGGCTGGGTGATCCGCTGGATCGGCCTCTCGTTGCGCCCGCTCGTGCACGTGAACCGGGTGCTGGTCACCGCCGGGCTCGGGTTCCTCATCGGGCTGACCGCGATGGCCTACCAGCTCATCTCGGGCAACAGCTCCACCGAGGTGCTGTTCTCGGGACAGGACGCGCTGCCGACGCTGGTCGACAACGCCGCCGACTACTCGCTCGGCGTGCTGGTCCTCCTCGCGGTGTGCAAGACACTCGCCTACGGGATGTCCCTCGGCGCGTTCCGCGGCGGACCGGTCTTCCCCGCGATGTTCATCGGGGCCGTGCTCGGCATCGCGGCCAGCGGCCTGCCCGGGATGGCGCTCGCCCCGGGGATCGCCATGGGCATCGGTGCCATGTGCGCGGCGATGCTGCGACTACCCATGACGTCGACGCTGCTCGCCACGCTCCTGCTCGGCACCGACGGCGTGTCGGTCACCCCGCAGGTCATCGTCGCAGTGGTCGTGGCCTTCGTCCTCACCCACGCCCTGCCGAGCCCGGACCCGCAGGAACGGTCGCCCCGGCACGCGTGACCGACATCAGGGAGTCCGAGTACGCCAGCCGGGCGCGGGCGTGAACCCGTGCTTCAGCGCCGGTCCGGCGGTTCCTCGTCACCGCGATGGCGCTGCGGCGTGCTGCGGTCGAGGGCGACGGCCAGCCCTGGGAAGAACATCACCGACAGCACGCCGGCGCCGATGAGCGCCGCGGCGTTCTCCGGGAGCATGTGGCCGGTGTCGAGGCCCACGGTGGCGAGCGCCACCAGCAGCGGGAGCGAGGTCGCCGTGAGCAGCATCATCTGGACGCGTTGTCGCACCGCCAGGTCGCGGCGGTAGAGGACGAACGAGGGCAGTCCACGCACCGCCAGCAGCAGCACGAAGAAGGCGACCAGCCGCAGCGGTGCCTCCCGGATCGAGGCCAGGTCCAGGCTCATGCCGGAGGAGACGAAGAAGACCGGGATGAAGAAGCCGTACCCGACGGCATCCAGCTTCTCCTCAAGGGCCGCCACGTCGCCCGGAGCCCAATGGCGCAGGATCACGCCGGCCAGGAAGGCGCCGAGCACCACGTCGAGCCCGACGTCGCTGGCGAGCACGAGCAGGCCGAAGAGGAGCATCAGGGTGAGCCGGAGGGTGATCTGCGACGTCGCGTGCTCGCCCTTGCGGGAGATCGCCTCGATCCGCGGCAGCCGGCCCAGTCGTGGCAGCCACGCGAGAACCAGCGCGACCGCGCACATCGCCACGAGGGAGATCAGCCCGACCAGGCGACCCTCCGAGCCGAGGAAGATCGCGATGCCGGCAATGGGCAGGAACTCGCCCACCGCCCCGGCAGGCATGATGAAGCGTCCCAGGGGGCCGTCCAGCATGTCGTTGTCGCGCAGGATCGGCAGGAGGGTCCCCAGTGCCGTGGTCGTGAGCGCGAGTGCGACGGGCACGAAGGCGTTCACCAGGCCGGCGGCAGCCAACGCCCCGGTCACGCCGATCGAGAGCACCGCACTGACCGTCCAACCGGCGATGGCGAGTCGTCCTGACCGCTCGCGGAAGTGGTCGAGCTCCAGCTCGTAGCCGGCGAGCAGGAACAGGAAGCCCAGCCCGACGTTGGCGACCAGCTCCACGGACTCCGGCTCCGCCAGCCCGCCGACCTGCGGTCCGATCAGCACGCCACCCGCGATCAGCACCACCACCTGCGGCACCAGCAACCGCGCCAGCAACGCGCTGACGAAGGGTGCGGCGACGGAGACGACGGAGACGACCAACAGCGCCTGCAGCTGCGTCTCGACGTCCATCCGCCCACCTCTCGACACTCAGACCGCATGGCGGCGTCCCGCAGAGGTCAGGACGCCCCTCGCGCCAAGGACACGCCGCGGAGACGCCGAGGTGGCCGATCGTGGCTGACCTCGCGGGGCGCCGGCATCCTCCGCCGGGGGTGAGACAGACGTCGGACACCCGTCCGCGGCAGCCGCCCACGTTTGTGGCGACGGCCCTCTCACCCGACCCGGGGGAGGCGATCGCCTCGGCCGTCGACCTACGTTCAGGTCCGAGGCGGCTCGACCCCGGGTCGAGTCCTCCCTCCATCTCGACGGAGAAGCCATGTCGCAACTCTCGCCAGCGAACACTCCCACCGCTCCGATGGAGACCGCGCCAGCACCCGAGAGACCGTCTCGAGGGCGCTCGATCGCGGCGGTCGTCTGCCTGGTGCTGGCCGGGCTCCTGACCACGCCCGCGGCGGTCGCGTACTGGGGCCAACGCACCCTGAACGACACCGAGCGCTACGTCGCGACCGTGGATCCGTTGATCGACTCGCCCGAGGTGCAGGACGCCATCGCCACCAAGGTGACCGCCGCCATCGAGAAGCAGGTCGACATCGAGGCCGTCCTCAACAACGTCTTCGAGGGCGTGATCACCGAGAGGCCGCGACTGGAGCAGCTGGTCGGGCCCCTGGCGGCAGCCATCAACAGTCTCGTGGAGCGGGAGGTCCGCGCCTTCATCGCCTCGGACGAGTTCGCCGAGCTGTGGCTCCAGGTCAACATCAGGGCGCAGCAGGCGCTGCAGCGCGTGCTGACGGGTGAGGGGACGGGGGCCGTCACGGTCCAGGGTGACCAGCTCGTGCTCGATGTCGACGAGGTCATCACGAAGGTGAAGGAGCGGCTCGTCGCTCGCGGACTGACCTTGGTGGAGAACGTCCCGATCCCGGAGACGGACCGGCAGATCGTGCTGGTGCAGTCCGACCAGCTCCAGCAGCTCCGCACCATCTATGCCTTCGGCAACCCGGTGGCCATCTGGATGCTCCCCGTCGTCGCCGTGCTCTACCTCCTCGCCTTCGTGCTGGCCCGACGTCGGCCACGGATGAGCGTGCTCATCGGGGCGGTGCTCGCCGCCAATGCTGTCCTGCTGGCCCTGTGCCTCACGATCGGGCGCCAGCTGTTCGTCAACCAGCTCTCGGGCACGGTCTTCGGCCCCGCGAGCAAGGTCTTCTACGACACCCTGCTCTCCTACCTCGAGCGCGGGCAGGGCGTCCTGCTCGCGCTCGGACTGCTGCTCGTCGTCGCAGGGGCCTTCGCCGGAGCCAACAGGTACGGCACAGCGGTCCGCACGAGCCTGGGCTCGGGACTCGAGAGCGTCGGGGCCCGGACGGGCGGCGGCCAGGTGGGAACAGCGGGGCGCTGGGTGGTGGGCAACCAGGGTTGGCTGCGCGTCCTCGTGGTCCTCGCCGGCGTGCTGATCCTGGTCTGGGGCAACGAGATCACCATGGAGCGGTTCTGGTGGTCCCTCGCGGCGGTGGTCCTGGGCCTGGCGGTCGTCCAGGTGCTCGTCGGCGCCGGCAAGGACACCGGTGTGGTTGCGCCGCAAGGGGCAGGGTCGGTCCCAGCTGATGCCACGTAGTGCGACGTCGACGGTTTTGCGTCGTCGGGAGCCGTAACACGCTCGCCCCCCGTGGCGCTGAAGGGAAGAGGGCAGCGGCGCGATCGTTTTCCCCCCGGATCGAGGTCGCGCCGCTGTTCGCTGTCTCCCGCGGCCCCTCTGGCTGTACCGTGGACCCGAGGCGTTCGATCCGGGGGGATGGACTGCCTGGTGGCGGCCCGGGTGCTCACATCGTGAGCACCCGGGCCTGCTGCTGAATCCGACCCGGACCGCCTCAGTCGCCCGTCGGTCCGAAGCGCTCGACGCGGATGGCCGCCGGGTCGAGGCCGCATGCCACGAGCAGGTCCTCGGCGTACGACGCGAAGCGGGCCGAGCCGCAGACGTAGCCGAGGTCGACGCCCTCGAGCAGCGGCGCCAGCTCCTCGGTGCCGAAGGGTCCGGCCGGCCGGTCGCCGACGTCGGCACGCGTGAAGGCGAGGGTCGCTCCGTAGCGCTCGAGCTCGGTGGCGTAGGCCAGTTCCTGCCGGGTGCGGCCCATCGCGGCGATGCGCAGCAGGTCGGTGCGCCCGAGTCGGCGTGCCGTCCGGGCCATGGCGACGGCAGGCACGACCCCGGTGCCGCCGACGAGGCACAGGACGCGGGACTTCGTGTCCCAGACGAACCAGCGACCGATCGGTCCACGCAGCTCGAGCACGTCGCCCACCTCGGCGACGTCGGCGAGGAACTCCGACACCTCCCCGTCCGGCTGCCGCTCGACGAGCAGCTCGAGCAGCGGGTCGTCGCTGTCGGAGGCCAAGGAGTACGAGCGCTGGGCCGTGTAGCCGTCGGGCGCGCGCAGCCTGAGGATGTAGTGCTGCCCGGGCAGGTGGTGCGGGCGGTCGTCCACGTGCAGCCGCAGCCGCACCGTGCTCGCGGTCGGCTGGTCCTTCTCGATGATGCGGCCGTCGCTCCAGGCGGCCATGGGGGCCGGGGCCACCTCAGTCGTCACCCTGGTAGCGCTGCTCGCGCCACGGGTCGCCGCGGTCGTGGTAGCCGTTCTGCTCCCAGAAGCCCGGCCGGTCCTCGGTCATCAGCTCGAGACGCGAGAGCCACTTGGCCGACTTCCAGAAGTAGAGGTGCGGCACCAGCAGCCGGAGCGGACCGCCGTGCTGGCGGGGGAGCGGCTTGCCGTCGAAGCTCCACACCACCCAGGCGCGACCACCGGTGACGTCGGCCAGCGGCAGGTTGGTGGTGTAGCCCGTCACCGAGTGCGCCATCACGTACGCCGCCGAGGTGTCCGGCTTGGCGACCGCGAGCAGGTCGTCGACGCTGACACCGCTGAAGGTGGTGTCGAGCTTGGACCACGTGGTCACGCAGTGGATGTCACCGAAGTAGGTCGAGCCCGGCAGTGCGTTCAGCTCCTGCCAGCTCCACGTGTGCGGCGACTCGACGAGGCCGTCGATGCTGAACGTCCACGACTCCTCGGGCTTCTGCGGCGTGGCCTCGGCGCTCAGCACCGGCCACGACGACCCGGTGTCGTACTGCCCGGGTGGGAGGCGACCGCGCTCCGGCTCGGGGCGGCGGCGGTGGAATCCTCGGGTGACAGGCATCGATGCTCCTGGGAGTCGGCTCGTGCTCGAGTCGGGCGAGGGCCAGTCTGCCGTGGCGGGAGCCCTACGCGAAGTGTCGCCACTCGCCTTCCGAGACGACCTCGACCCGGTCGCCGTCGACGAGGACCGCTGACTGCTCGTCGAGGGCGTACGCCGGGTTGCCGAGCTCGGCGGCCCACTGCTCGGCCACCTCCAGCGTGTTGCCCGGGAACAGGCCGACGTGCGGGAACAGCGAGAAGTCGACGAGGCCGAGCGTCCGGTCGCCCTCCTCGGGCCGCCACTCGACGAACAGGTCGCCGATGCGCGGGGTGAGCGCCATGCTGCCGGCGCTGACGCCGACCCAGACGGTGTCGGCCAGCTCGGGGAGCAGGTCCGCGACCCCGGACTCCCGCAGCCAGTGGGCGAGGTACGTCGCCTCGCCGCCGTCGACGAGCAGCACGTCGGCCTCGCGCACCCACGGCACCCAGCGGTCGGTGCTGATCGTCGGTAGCGCGGTCAGCTCGAGGAAACCGACGGAACGCCAGCCGAGCCCGGTCATCGTCGGCGGCGAGCCGTCGGTGACGAAGCGTCGCAGCGACTCGGGACCGCACATCGGATGCCCCCACTGGGCCGTGGGGACGCACAGCGCCGTCGACTCCTCGACCGGCTTGCCGAGCAGGTCGACGAGCGCCGCCCGGATGCTGTCATTGGTCACGCCGCCGGAGGTGAGCAGGAGCTTCATCCCTGCATCGTCGCAGGGTCGGCCCGGCGTTACGGTCGTCCCGTGAGCGACTACCAGCGGATCCTCGTGGTCAGCACGCAGGCTGACGCGGCGGAGGTCGCGCACGTGCGGGCCGACATCGGGTCGTCCGCGGTCGTCATCACCGCACCCACCGCCGACGGCAAGCGCATCGTGCAGGGGCTCGGGCACACCGCCCACCCCGAGGTCGTGCTGGCACCGGTGCGCTTCCCCGGCGTGGACCGTGGGCACCGGCTCGACGAGGTCGTGCGCCGCCATGCGGTCGCCGACCGGTTCCGCGACGTCGTCGTGGTGGCGGATCCCGCCACGATCACCCTGCTGCTGCGGGTGCTGGCGCCCGACCAGCTACCCGCGTCCGGGTCCGTCACCGAGGTCGGGCTCCCGCGGGGGCCGCGGCCGGTGCCGCTCGGTCGTGGGGCCGCTGCGGGGGTGGGGCTCGCCCTGCTGGTGGGCCTGCTGTCCGCGGCGATGCCGGTCTGGGTGCTGCCCGCGCTCGCGGCCATGGCTGGGCTCGTGCTGCTCGCGCTGCCCGGGCGGCGCTGGCTCGGCCAGTCGGTGCTCATCGCGGTCGCGGTGGCGCTCGGCGTCTCGCTGCTCGCGATCGCCGGCTCGGCGAGGTTCCCCGGCGCCTGGTGAGACCTCGGGCCGTCGACCGGGCCCGGTCAGGCGGGGGCGCCCGGCGCGGCGAGAGCGGGCGTGCGCCGCAGCACGACGACCAGGGCGCAGACGGTGAGCAGGAGCGCCGAGGCGAGGGCGACCACGCCCGGCCAGCCGGCGTGGCTCCAGGCGGCGCTGCCGAGGTTGCCGAAGACCGACGCGCCCACGTAGTAGGCGAAGAGGTAGAAGGCCGCGGCCTGCCCGGTGCGTACGCCAGCGAGGTGGGCGCGCGCGGTGACCCAGCCGCTCGCCAGGCCGTGGATGCAGAAGAAGCCGACGGTGAGGGCCGCCATCCCCAGAACGACGACCGGCAGGGCGTCGGCCAGCGTCAGCCAGACCCCCGCCAGCGCGAACGCGCAGCCGACCGGGATGGTGGCGCGACGGCCGATGCGGTCGGCGATCCGGCCCGAGGCCGCCGAGCTGACCGAGCCGAGGGCGTAGACGAGGTAGACCAGGCTGATGGTGCCGACCGAGAGCCCGTAGGGCGCCGAGCTGAGTCGGAAGCCCAGCGCGTTGAAGACCGCCACCATCGTGCCGATCCCGCAGGCGCCCAGGACGTAGAGCGCCACCAGGGCGCGGTCGCGCACCGCCGCACGGGCGCCGTGGAGCACCGACCGCAGGTCGGCCGGTCGGCGCACGAAGTGCCGCGACGCCGGCAGCAGCCACGCCACGAGGGCCGCGCACGCCAGCGCGGCGACCGCGGCGGCCGCCAAACCCCAGCGCCACCCCGCGGCGTCGGCCACCGGCGCGGTGACCACCCGGCCGGCCATGCCGCCCAGGGCGGTGCCGGCGATGTAGAGACCGAACGCCCGACCGTGCGCGGAGGGGTGCAGCTCCTCGCGGAGGTACGCCGTCGCCACGGCAGGCAGCCCGGCGAGGGTCACCCCCTGCAGCACCCGGAGGCCGAGGAGCGCCTCCCACGACGGCGCCATGGCGCACAGGACGCCCACGACCGCGGCGGACCAGAGGGCGAGGTGGATCAGGGGCGTGCGGCCGACCGCCTCCGAGAGCGGTCCGGCGACCAGCAGTGCCACGGCGAGCGCCGCGGTGGTCAGCGACATCGCCAGCGTCGCGCGCGTGGGCGAGACGTCGTACGCCTCGACGAGCTCGGGAAGCAGCGCCTGGACGTCGTACAGCAGCACGAAGGTCGCCATCCCGGCAACGAACACCGCCACCATCACGCGCCGGTAGCCGGCGGTGCCCGGACGGTACGGCGTCGGGCCGGCGTCCACGGGCGAGAGCTGGGCGGCAGGCATCCGTCGATGGTGCGCCTTCAGGAGCCATGCGTCCAATGTCGAGACGTGGCCGACGCGATACGATCGGCGCATGATGCTCCGCGACCTCGGCTGGCTGGTGGCGCTCGGTGAGCTCTGCCACGTCACCGAGACGGCCGCGGCACTCGGCACCAGCCAGCCCACGCTGTCGCGCTCGCTCGCCCGGGTCGAGGCGGAGCTCGGGGTGCGCGTCTTCGAGCGCACGCCGGCCGGGCTCGACGTCACGCCCGACGGCCGGGTGGTCCTCGACGCCGCCCGCGACCTCGTCGTACGCCACGAGCAGCTGCTCGCCGACCTCGCCAACCGGCTCGACCCCGACACCGGGATCGTCCGGCTCGCGTTCCTGGACTCGATGGCCACCACGCTGGTCCCCAAGCTGCTGCGCGCCTTCCACGCCGAGGCACCGGCCGTGAAGGTCGTGCTGAGCCAGGAGCCGGCGCACGACATCCGCAGCGACCTCGACCGCGGGGCCGTCGAGCTCGGGCTCACCATGGACCGGGCCGAGGGCCTCGGCTGGCTGGCGGTGCAGCGTGAGCGGCTCGTGGTGGTGGTGCCGCCCACGCACCGGTTCCGCGACCGCACGCGCATCGACCTCGCCGCACTGGCCGACGACGAGCTGGTCACGACACCGCCGGGCTTCGGCCACAGCGCGCTCGTGCAGGCGTTGCTCGCCGAGGCCGGCGTGAGCCCCCGGGTCTCCTTCGAGAGCGCCGACCTGGCCACGATCGAGGGCCTGGTGGCCGCCGGGCTCGGGGTCGCGATCGTGCCGGAGGCGTTCGCCGGTCAGTCGGGGTCGGTGGGGCTCGCGCTGTCGTCGCCGTCGGCGACGCGCACGATCGGTCTCACCTGGCGCACCGACAGGCCGCTCGCGCCGCCGGCAGCGCGGTTCCTGGCGTTCGTGCGTGGCCGCACGTGGGCCGCCTGACGCCGAACCGGTTGATCAGCCCTTGCGCGGGCCGAAGAGCAACCCGCGGCGCCCGGCCTTGCGCGGCTGCGGGATCGCCGGGGCGGGCCACCACTCGAGGCTCGGGTGGCCGGCGCGGTTGAAGCCCTCGCGGTAGACGAAGTTGTCCCCGCACGAGCAGACCCAGCGCTCACCCACCTCGTGGCGCTCGCCGGTCGGTGCTCCCTCCGTCTGCAGGCAGACGTGGATCATCGTCGAGTCCATCAACGCTCCCTCCCTCGCGTCGAGCCCAGGCACAAACCCCCGTGTGTGCCGGGTCCGACCATCGTCGTGGGGACTCGGCGGAAAGAGAATGGGCGCACGCCGACCTGCGACCCATCTTGAGAAAACCTCGGTCGTTCATGCCGGGTTCACCGGATCGAGTGGCGGCGAGACCTGGAGGCGTCAGATCCAGCGCCGGAACCAGATGCGGGCGTCCCACTCCGACTTCGTCAGCAGGACGTCGGTCCAGATCGGCCAGAACCACGCGAAGGCGATGAGGGCGAGCACGGTGTAGCTCCCCGCGACGACCACGCCGAAGGTGCGCCGCGGGGTCGGCACGTCGGACGTCCCGATCAGGTGCCCCATGACCAGCGCGATCGACAGCACGAGGAACGGCAGGGCGGTGATGGCGTAGAAGAAGAAGATCGGCCGGTCGTCGTAGGCGAACCAGGGGAGCCACGTGCTGGCGAGGCCGGCGATCACGACGCCGTGGCGCCAGTCGCGGGCGCCGACCCACAGCAGGAGCGAGGCCACCGCCGCCAGGCTGCCGCCCCACCAGATCACCGGGTTGCCGAGGAGCAGGACCTGCCGGATGCAGCTCGAGCCCGAGGGCGCCTCGCACCCCTGCGAGCCGGGCTGGATGTCGGTCTGGGCGTCGACGCCGACCGGACGACCCATCACCAGCCACGTCGACGGCTTGGAGGCGTAGACGTGGGTCGAGTCGTTGAGGAAGTGGCTGTGGAAGGTGTAGACGTCCTGGTGGTACGACCACAGCGACCGCAGGGACTGCGTGACCTCCCCGAGGCCGTCGGCGTCCGGCTCGCTCGCGGTCGACCACGGCAACCCGTCGCCGTACGACGTGTACTGCGTGTTGTTGAACGCCTCCTCGTAGGCGTCGGCGTGCACCAGCCAGCCCGTCCACGACGCGACGTAGGTCGCCAGGGCGACCCCCACCAGCGCGACGAACGCCGGCGCCCCGTCGAGGACGATCGACCGGAGCAGGGGCC
Source organism: Nocardioides sp. GCM10028917 (assembly GCF_042666175.1). Classification (NCBI taxonomy): domain Bacteria; kingdom Bacillati; phylum Actinomycetota; class Actinomycetes; order Propionibacteriales; family Nocardioidaceae; genus Nocardioides; species Nocardioides sp. GCM10028917. The sequence goes on along the minus strand of NZ_JBHTFL010000007.1, from coordinate 77,555 downwards.
GGCGCTGGCCGAACGCCCGCCGCGCGCCGGCGCTCCACAACCAGGCGAGCAGGCCGAAGACGGCCAGCGCGTACACAGCGGACCACTTCGTGCCGCACGCCAGCCCGAAGCCCACCCCGCCGAGGACGAGCCAGGGGCGCCACCACGTACGTGTCGCGCCCGCGGCCAGCCGGTCGCGCAGCCACTGGCGGTCGGCCACCACGCAGTGCACCCCGCAGAGGGTGAAGAACGCCAGGAAGATGTCGAGCAGCGCGAGCCGCGACAGCACGAGCTGGAGACCGTCGACGGACAGCAGCAGGCCCGCGACGAGACCGAGGACCGTCGAGCCGGTGACCCGCCGGGCGAAGCGGCACATCAGCAGCACCATCAGCGCACCCACCACCGCCGATGCCGTGCGCCAGCCGGTGGGATCCATCCCGAAGACCTTGATCCCGGCGGCGATCACCCACTTGCCGACCTCGGGGTGGACGATCATCGAGGGACCGTCCTGGAACAGCCCGGTCAGGTTGCCGTTGAGGATCGTCTTGTCGGCGTCCTCGACGTAGCCGCGCACGTAGCCGTGGTTGAGCAGCGACCACGCGTCCTTGGCGTAGTAGGTCTCGTCGAACGAGAACGCGTGCGGCGTGCCGAGGTGCCAGCGGCGCAGGAAGAACGCCAGGCTGGCCAGGCAGAGGGCGCCGGCCCACCCGAACATCGGGTCCTCCGACCGCCAACGCGGACGATTCCGCTCGGCGGCAGTCGGGTTCACGCGGGCACTCTAGCCAGAACCCATTGCTCGCTCCGCTCGCTGTGTCCGCGTCGCCCGAGCCCGCTCGTTCGTCGTCGTTGCCGCGCCCTCCTCCTGCTTTCCCGGGTCGCGACGCGGCCCGTTCAGACGCCGATGGAGGCCCAGTCACCCCAGATCGCGAAGCTCAGGCCGCGGCTGGCCTGGATGTTCACGAACAGGGTGTGCCCGTCGGGACTGAACGTCGACCCGGCGAACTCGTCGCCCTCGCGTCCCGGCATCGCGTTGCGCGCGATGGAGAACAGGTCACCCTCGGTGGTCAGGCCGCGCAGGTAGTTGCCCTGGTCGTGGTCCTCGCACAGCACGAGGGTGCCGCGCGGGCTGGTGGTGACGTTGTCAGGGAAGTCGAGGACCTCGCGGCTCTCCGACTGGTAGACGCACCGCAGCGTCTGGGCGCGGGTGTCGTAGCCCCACACCTGGCCGAACCCTCTGCCGTAGCCGTCGATGTTGTCCGGCCCTGTCATCGCCGGACCGCCGCCCTGGGTGGCGGTGAAGTAGACGACGCCGTCGTGGAAGATCTGCCCCTCGCAGCGCGAGAAGTGCGCGGCGCCCTTGGCCCGCCCCTGGTCGCCCACGAAGTTGATGGCCGTGTCGTTGCTGGTCGGCGCCGGCTCGCCCGGCGTGTAGGGGAACTCGACGTCCGGCTCGTCGATGTCGACCCACTCGACGGGGTGGACGGTGGTGGTGTCCTGGTGCGCCTCGAGGTGCAGGTTGGGCCGGCCCGCGACGGCGAGCATCTGCAGCTGGCCGTTGTGGTCGAGGTTGCGGTGGCCGTCGCGCCGTTCGCGGGGCACGTAGCGGTAGAAGCCCGACGGGAAGGCGAAGTTGTCCTCGGTCAGGTAGAGCACACCCTCGGCCGGGTCGTACGAGACCGCCTCGTGCGCGAACCGTCCGGCCTTGCGCAGCGGTCGGGCGTCGGCGAGGCCGCCCGCGGGGACCTCGAAGACGTAGCCGTGCCGCTTCTGCAGGGGCACGTTGGACGCGCCCGTGAAGTCGGGGCCGACGTCGGGACCGTTGACGGTCTCCTCGCAGGTCACCCAGGCGCCCCACGGCATCTGGCCGCCGCTGCAGTTCATCATCGTCCCGCTCAGGCTGGTGTAGGCGTCCTGCACCTCCCCGAAGTTCGTCACCTGGATCGTCGTCGTGCCCGCGCCGCCGCGCTTGTCGTACGGCTTGGTCGGGCCGAACGCCGGCTGCGGGTTGTTGACCTCGTGGTTGCGAACCAGCAGCACGGACCCGCCGGGTCCGGCGAAGGCGCCCATCCCGTCGTGCCGGCCGGGCAGCCGGGTGCCGTCGTGCAGCGTCACCGGCGTGCTCGTGTCGTGGAACGAGCGGTACGAGAAACCGGCCGGCAGGTGGAGCCGTACGGCGCCGTCGCGCGCGTCGGCGACCGGGACCAGCGCGCCGACGGCAGCGCCGGCGAGGGCACCCGTCCGGGACAGCGCGGCGGCGTTGGTGAACCCGGCGAACGGACCGGCGGCGAGGGCGCCACCGAGGGCTCCCTTGATGGCGGTGCGGCGGTTGAGCTCCATGTGGTGACCTCCGAGGGCGCGACAGGGTGGGGGGATCTCGTCACGCTAGGGCCGCGAGGCCGGGAGGGGAACCCCTGTCGCGAGCCTCTACGGTGAAGCCATGACTGGCGTCCTCGTCCTCGCGGGCACCCCGATCGGGCAGGCCGGCGACGCGCCACCGCGGCTGGCCGCCGAGCTGTCGGGGGCGGACGTCGTCGCCGCCGAGGACACCCGGCGGCTCAAGCGGCTGTGCGCCGACCTCGGGATCACGCTGGCCGGTCGCGTCGTGTCCTACTTCGAGGGCAACGAGCAGGCTCGCACGCCGGCTCTGCTCGAGGCGCTGCTGGCCGGCGAGCGGGTCGTGCTGGTGACCGACGCGGGGATGCCGAGCGTGTCCGACCCGGGCTACCGGCTCGTCGCGGCCGCGGTCGAGCACGACGTGCGCGTCACGGCTGTCCCGGGACCCAGCGCCGTGCTCACCGCGCTGGCCGTCAGCGGCCTGCCGGTCGACCGGTTCTGCTTCGAGGGGTTCCTGCCGCGCAAGGCGGGCGAGCGCGGGCGGCGGCTCGCCGCCCTCGCCGCGGAGGAGCGCACGATGGTCTTCTTCGAGGCACCCCACCGCACCGAGGCGGCGCTGGCGGCGATGGCCGAGGCGCTGGGGGAGGACCGCCCGGCCGCGGTCTGCCGGGAGCTGACGAAGACCCACGAGGAGGTGCGCCGCGGACCGCTGGGCGACCTGGTCGCGTGGGCGGGCGACGGCGTGCGCGGCGAGGTCACCATCGTCGTCCAGGGATCGACCGGAGCCCCGGCCCTCGACACCGACCCGGGCACGCTGCGCGCGGCCGTCGCCGACCTCGAGGCCTCCGGGTCCACCCGCAAGGAGGCGATCGCGGAGGTCGCCAAGAGAGCCGGCCTGCCCAAGCGGGAGGTGTACGACGTTGTCCACCGCTGAGGGCGGGGCCGGGCCGACCCGCAGCCGTGCGGCCACCGAGGAGATGTCGGGCGCCCGGCGTGACCGCGAGCGCCCGCCTGCTCCCGAGCCGCTGCCGCACCCCGTCGTCGACAACCACTGCCACCTCGACATCGCCGACGGCGACTGGCTCGACACGGCGGACGCCATCGCGGCCGCGACGGCGGTCGGTGTGCCGCGGATCGTGCAGATCGGCTGCGACCTCCCCGGCGCCCGCTGGGCGGTGGCCGCGGCTGCCGAGCACGACGCCCTCGTCGCCGGCGTCGCGCTGCACCCGAACGAGGCGCCGCGACTCGCCGAGGCCGGGCGCCTCGAGGAGGCGTTCGCCGAGATCGAGCACCTCGCGCAGGCGCACGACAAGGTGCGGGCCGTCGGCGAGACCGGCCTCGACACCTTCCGCACCGGCGAGGAGGGCCGGGCCGCGCAGGAGGAGAGCTTCCGGCGTCACATCGACGTCGCCAAGCGCCTCGACAAGACGCTGGTCATCCACGACCGCGACGCCCACGACGACGTGCTCCGCATCGTCGACTCCGAAGGCGCGCCCGAGCGCTGGGTGATGCACTGCTTCTCCGGCGACGAGGCCTTCGCCCGCCGCTGCCTCGACCGCGGGGCCTTCCTCAGCTTCGCCGGGACGGTGACCTTCAAGAACGCGCAGTCGCTGCGCGACGCGCTCGCCGTCACGCCCCAGGACCGGGTGCTGGTCGAGACCGACGCGCCCTACCTGACGCCCACGCCGTGGCGCGGCCGGCCCAACGCCTCCTACCTCGTCCCGCACACCGTGCGGGCGATGGCCGAGGTGCTGCAGGCGGACCTCGAGGGGCTGTGCCGCTCGATCGACGCCAACACCGAACGCGCCTTCGGAGGCTCCTGGTAGACCGGCCGACCGGCGCGACCGTGAGCGGTGACACGTCGGATTTTGCCGTCAGGAGTTTGCGTCATCGCCGGTCATCGTTATCGTCTTGTGATTGTTGGCCGGGATCGGGAGCGATCACCGGCAGCACGAGGACCGGATCGGGCCGGTCCTGCGAGACCCCCGCTCGCACGTCGTACGGCTCCCGCGACCTGGTCGTGGATGCCGCGCAACGCTCGGCCGGGGGGTGCTGCCGCCCGAGGCCCGGAAGGTACGACGTTCGGAGAATCGTGCGCTCTCGTCTTGCGCAGCTCAGCAGGTCCAAGACCGTCCTGGCGACCCTCGTGGCGCTGGTCGTGGCAGCCGTCGGCGGTACGACGGTCGGCTACGCCGCCCTCACCAAGGACGTGACCCTCACCCTCGACGGGGAGACCCGTCAGGTCAGCGCCATCGGTGGCACCGTCGCCGACGTGCTCGCGGCCGAGGGCATCGAGGTGACCGACAAGGACCTGGTCGCCCCGGCGGTCGACGAGGCGATCAGCGACGGCTCGGCCATCGCCGTGCAGTTCGGGCGACCGCTCGAGCTCGCCGTCGACGGCGAGTCGCACACCTACTGGGTGAACTCGACCAACGTCGCGAGCGCGCTCGGCGAGATCGGTCGCCGCTTCGAGGGCGCCGACCTCTCGGCCAGCCGCGGATCCTCGATCGGGCGCAGCGGCCTGACCCTCGACGTCGTCACGCCGAAGGTCGTCCACCTCAAGCTCGGCGCCAAGCAGCTGAAGAAGCGGAAGATGACCGCGATGACGGTCGCCGACGTGCTCGAGTCGGCCGGCTTCGACGTCGACGAGCACGACAAGGTGCGTCCCTCGCTGACGACCGAGATCGCGGACGGCGACAAGGTCGTCGTCACCGACATCCGCGTGGCCACCAAGAAGGTGCAGCGCGAGGTGATCGACGCGCCCGTCGTCCAGCGCGAGGACGCCACCCTGCTGGAGGGCAAGCAGGAGGTCGTGCGCGCCGGTCGCGACGGCGTCCGCGCCGTCACCTACCGGCTCCGCTTCGTCAACGGCGACCTCGCCGCGCGCAAGGTCGTCAAGGCCGACGTGCGCCAGAAGGCCGTGCCCCGCGTCGTCGCCATCGGAACGAAGGAGAAGCCCGAGCCCGAGGCGTCGGCCGCCAACTTCGCCGGCGGCAGCACCGTGTGGGACTCCCTCGCGCAGTGCGAGTCCGGCGGCAACTGGGCCATCAACACCGGCAACGGCTACTACGGCGGCCTCCAGTTCAACCTCGGCACGTGGCAGGCCTACGGCGGCACCGGCTACCCGCACCAGGCCTCCCGCGAGACCCAGATCGCCGTGGCGACCCGCCTGCGCGACGCCACCGGTGGCTACGGCTCCTGGCCGAGCTGCTCGGCCAAGCTCGGCCTGCCCGGCTGACCATCGGCTGACCACCTAGGCTTCACCCCCATGACCACGAACCCGGCCGGCCCGAGGCTCCTCGGGCCGGCCGAGGTGCGTCAGCTCGCGGCCGAGCTCGACCTGCGGCCCACCAAGCAGCGCGGCCAGAACTTCGTCATCGACGCCAACACCGTGCGCCGGATCGTCCGCGAGTCCGGCATCACCGGTGACGACGTGGTCGTCGAGGTCGGGCCCGGGCTCGGGTCGCTCACGCTCGCGCTGCTCGAGGTCGCCCGCCGGGTCATCGCGATCGAGGTCGACCCGCTCCTGGCCGAGCGCCTGCCTGCCACGATCGCGGCGTACGCCCCGGAGCAGGCCGACCGCTTCGAGGTGGTGCTGGCCGACGCGATGCGCGTGGACGCCGTGCCCGGTCCGCCGCCCACCGCGCTGGTCGCCAACCTGCCCTACAACGTCTCGGTGCCGGTGCTCATCCACCTCCTCACCCTGCTGCCGTCCCTGGAGCGTGGGCTGGTGATGGTGCAGGCGGAGGTCGCCGACCGCCTCGCCGCGCCGCCTGGGTCGAAGACCTACGGGGTCCCGAGCGTGAAGGCCGCGTGGTTCGCCGACGTACGCCGTGCCGGTGCGATCGGGCGCAACGTCTTCTGGCCGGCCCCCAACGTCGACTCCGGCCTCGTCGCCTGGACCCGGCGCGAGCCCCCGGACACCACCGCGACCCGCGCGCAGGTCTTCGCCGTCGTCGACGCCGCCTTCGCGCAGCGCCGCAAGCAGGTGCGCGCTGCCCTGCGCGGGCTCGCCGGATCGGCCGAGACGGCGACCGCCGCGCTCGAGGCCGCGGGCGTCGACCCGACGGCCCGCGGCGAGGTGCTCGACGTCCACGACTTCGCGCGCATCGCCGAGGGGCTCTTCCCGTGAGCACCACGGTCCGAGCCGCCGCCAAGATCAACCTCCACCTCGGGGTCGGCGCGCCCCGCGAGGACGGCTTCCACCCGCTCGACACCGTCTACCAGGCCATCTCGCTCTACGACGACGTCACCGTCTCAGACGCCGGCGCGGAGTCGCTGTCCGTCGCCGGCACGCCCCAGATCGACGTGACCGGCGTGCCGACCGACGCCAGCAACATCGCGGTGCGCGCCCTCGCCGAGGCGCCGTGCGGGGGTCCGCACCACGTCCAGATCACCAAGCAGATCCCGGTCGCAGGAGGGATGGCGGGCGGCTCCGCCGACGGGGCGGCCGCCCTGCTCGCGCACGACCGGCTGCACGACCTCGGCCAGCCCGACGACGTGCTCCTCGCGCAGGCCGCCCGGCTCGGCAGCGACGTGCCGTTCTCCCTCGTGGGAGGTACGGCGCGGGGTCGGGGCCGCGGCGAGGTCGTCGAGCCGATCGTCGACCACGGCACGTGGTGGTGGGTCGTCGTGCCGGCCGCCGTCGGCCTCTCGACGCCGGAGGTCTACCGCCACTTCGACCGGCTGCACCCCGACGCTCCGGCGCAGCCGGCCGAGCCGACTGAGCTGCTGGCCGCGCTGGCGAGCGGCGAGCCCGTGCGGCTGGCGCGCGCGCTGCACAACGACCTGCAGGAGCCCGCCATCGACCTGCGACCCGAGCTCGGCGACCTGATCGCCCTCGGGGAGGCCGAGGGTGCCCTCCGCGGCATGGTGAGCGGCTCGGGCCCGACCTGCGTCTTCCTCTGCGACTCGCAGCCCGGCTCCATCGAGGTGGTCACCGCCCTGTCGGCATCGTACGACGTCGTGCTGTCCGCCATCGGTCCCGTGGCCGGCGCCCACGTCGTCAGCACCCGGGAAGCGGAGTGGGACCTGCGATAGGTCCCGGAAGGGGTCCGGACCGGGTGGTGTGAACCGCTGCGAACGGGGAAGCATCCCGTTATGTTGTGGCGCGGCGTCGACGACGCCCGCGCTGATCGCCTGGGGGAGGCATCGTGACCGTGTTCTTGGTGGTGGGCGCCGTCGGCGTCGTGCTGCTGCTCGTGGCGCTGGTCGTCGGTGACGTCCTCGACGGTGCCCTCGAGGGCCTCAGTGCCGGGTTGTTCTCGACCGAGGCGCTCGCCGGCTTCCTCGGCGCCCTCGGCTTCGGCGGCGCGATCGCCCTGGAGGTGACCGGCTCGACCTCGCTGGCGGTCGTCGTCGGCCTGGTGCTCGGAGTCCTGCTCGGCTGGCTCGCGGCCCGGGCCTCGACGTACCTGCACGGCGACGGCACGGGCGACACGGTGCGCACCTCCGACATGCTCGAGAAGATCGGCTCGGTGGTCAGCGCGATCCCCGAGGGCGGCGGCTTCGGCGTGGTCTCGCTCAGCGTGGGCGGCCACCTCACGCGCCTCAACGCCCGCTCGAGCGTCGCCGTGCCAGCCGGCACGCAGGTCAGCGTCACGCAGGTCATCTCGCCGACGGCCGTCCAGGTCGAGCCCCTCTTCCTCTCCTGACGTCTTCGCACCACCCACCGCACACCCACCGCACACCACGCGCACCTCGCCGCACCACCTCAAGGAGCACTGCCCATGTTCAGTCTGTCCCCGGTCGTCACTGCTGTGGCCGGCTTCGTCCTCCTGCTGGTGCTGATCGCGCTGCTGGTGACCACGCGCTACAAGGTGGCCGGGCCCAACGAGTCGTTCATCATCACCGGCCGCAAGGGCAAGGGCGAGGTGCGCAACCCGGAGACCGGCGAGATCTCCACCGACCTGTCGGGCCAGAAGGTCGTCATGGGCGGCGGCGTGTTCGTGATCCCGTTCGTGCAGCGCCTCGCCACCCTCGACCTGTCCTCGCGCCGCATCTCGGTGCAGATCCGCGGGGCCGTCTCGGGGCAGGGCATCAAGCTCAACCTCGACGGCGTGGCGTTGGTCAAGGTCGGTGGCAACGAGGACTCCATCCGCGCGGCCGGCCAGCGCTTCCTCAGCCAGCAGGCCGAGATCGAGACCTTCACCCAGGAGGTCCTCGCCGGCGCACTGCGCTCGATCGTCGGCTCGATGTCGGTCGAGCAGATCATCCGCGACCGCGCCGCCTTCGCCCAGCGCGTCGCCGAGGAGTCCGAGTCCTCGCTCACCGGCCAGGGCCTGGTCCTCGACACCTTCCAGATCCAGGACATCACCGACGACGGCTCCTACCTCGCCGACCTCGGTCGTCCCGAGGCCGCCAAGCTCAACCAGCTGGCCTCCATCGCCGAGGCCAACGCCCGGCAGGCGGCCGAGCAGGCCCGCATCGCCGCCGAGCAGGAGATCGCGGTCACCCAGCGCGCCCTCGCCCTCAAGAACGCCGAGATCAAGGCCGAGACCGACGCCGCCAACGCGCAGGCCGCTGCCGCCGGCCCGCTCGCGCAGGCCGACCGTGACCAGGCCATCCTGCTGGAGCAGGAGAAGGTGGCCGTCCGGCAGGCGGCCCTCAAGGAGCGCCAGCTCGACACCGAGGTGCGCAAGCCCGCCGACGCCGAGCGCTACCGCGTCGAGACCGAGGCCCAGGGCCGCCGCAGCTCCGCGATCCTCGAGGCCGAGGCGCGCAAGGCTGCCTCGATCGCCAACGCCGAGGCGGAGGCCGAGAAGGCCCGCCTGACCGGTGAGGGCGAGAAGTCCCGCCGCTCCGCGCTCGCCGAGGCCGAGGCCATCGAGGGCGCCAAGCGCGGTGAGGCCGAGAAGGCCCGCCGTGTCGCCGAGGCCGACGCCGTACGCGCCGAGGGTGAGGCGCAGGCCGCCGCGACGCTCGCCGCGGGCCAGGCCGAGGCCGAGGCCATGGACAAGAAGGCCGCCGCGTTCGCCGGCTACAACGAGGCGGCGGTGCTCCAGATGCTCATCGAGGTGATGCCCAAGGTGGCCGCCGAGCTGGCCCGCCCGATGGGCAACATCGACAAGCTGACGGTCATCTCGGCCGACGGCGCCGGCGAGCTGCCCAAGCAGGTGACCAACAACCTCGTGCAGACGATGGAGATGCTCAGGGCCACCACCGGCCTGGACGTCGAGTCGCTGATCCAGAAGTACTCCTCCACCAACGGGTCCACGCCCGGCCTCGCGTCCGCGTCGGCCGAGGGCGGCTCGCCCTCCAGCTGACCTCCTCTTCCGCCCACGAGGGGTCGTACGCCGATCCGTCGCCGCTGGGGCGCACCTGAGAGGATCGCCCGGACATGGCGAACCTGATCAACCTCGAACGCGTCTCGAAGTCCTACGGCGTACGGCCCCTGCTCGACAACGTCTCGCTCGGCATCTCGCTGGGCGAGCGCGTCGGCGTCGTGGGCCGCAACGGCGACGGCAAGACGACCCTGCTCGAGGTGATGACGGGCCTCGAGCAGCCCGACACGGGCCGCGTCTCCCGCACCCGCGGCGTCGAGATCGGCTACCTCCACCAGGGTGACGAGCTCGTCGACAGCCACACCGTCCGCGAGGCGGTGCTCGGTGGGCGGCAGGACCACGAGTGGGCCGCCGACCCCACCACGCGGCAGGTCGTCGAGGAGCTGCTCGCCGGCGTGACCCTCGACCGTGCGGTCGTCGGCCTGTCCGGTGGCGAGCGGCGCCGCTGCGCGCTCGCCGCCCTGCTGCTCTCGCGCCACGACCTGATCGTGCTCGACGAGCCGACCAACCACCTCGACGTCGAGGCCGTGGCCTGGCTGGCCGGACACCTCGTCGGCCTGCCGAGCGCTCTCATCGTGGTGACCCACGACCGGTGGTTCCTCGACGCCGTCTGCCAGACGACGTGGGAGGTGCACGACGGCGCGGTCGACTCCTACGAGGGCGGCTACGCGGCGTACGTCCTCGCCAAGGCCGAGCGCCAGCGGCAGGCGGCCGCCACCGAGACGCGGCGGCAGAACCTCGCCCGTAAGGAGCTCGCCTGGCTGCGGCGCGGCGCCCCCGCGCGTACGTCGAAGCCGAAGTTCCGCATCGACGCGGCCAACGCCCTGATCGACGACGTGCCCGACCCGCGTGACCGGCTGGAGCTCCAAAAGTTCGCCAGCCAGCGGCTCGGCAAGGACGTCATCGACATCGAGGACGTCGACCTCAAGCGCGGCGAGCGCGTGCTGCTCGACCACGCGACCTGGCGCATCGGTCCGGGCGACCGGATAGGGATCGTCGGCGTCAACGGCGCCGGCAAGACGTCGCTCCTGTCGCTGATCGCGGGGACGCTCGCGCCCGACGTAGGTCGGGTGAAGCAGGGCCGGACGGTCGAGCTGCAGCACCTCACGCAGGCGCTCGACGAGATCGACCCCGAGGCGCGGGTGCTGCCGACGGTCGAGTCGATCCGGCGGGTCAGCAAGACTCTCGACGGCCAGGAGATCACCGCGACCGCGCTGCTGGAGCGCTTCGGCTTCACCGGCGACCGGCTCACCGCGCGGCTCGGGGACCTGTCCGGCGGCGAGCGGCGGCGGTTCCAGCTGCTCAAGCTGCTGCTGATCGAGCCCAACGTGCTGCTCCTCGACGAGCCGACCAACGACCTCGACATCGACACCCTCAACGTCCTCGAGGACTTCCTCGACTCCTGGCCCGGCACCCTCATCGTGGTCTCGCACGACCGCTACTTCCTCGAGCGGGTCACCGACTCCGTCTGGGCGCTCCTCGGCGACGGGCAGGTCTCGATGCTGCCGCGCGGGGTCGACGAGTACCTGGAACGACGTTCCGCCCTGCAGGTCGCCGCCGCTGCCGAGTCCGCCGCCGCTGCGTCATACGAACCGGCACCGATGAGTGCGCCTTCGCATGACGCAGGCCCGCACACCCCGACACCATCGCCGAAGGCGCGCGCCGGCAGCGCGGAGGACCGCGCCGCCCGCAAGGTGCTCGCCCGGGTCGAGAAGCAGCTCGAGCGCATCGCCGTACGCGAGGCGGAGCTGCACGCCGAGATGGAGGCCAACCTCACCGACTACGACCTGCTCGCGCGGGTCGGCGGGCAGCTCGGCGAGCTCGCGGCGGAGAAGGAGGAGCTGGAGATGGAGTGGCTCGAGGCGTCCGAGGTCGTCGAGTAGGTGGGATGTGCCCTGTCGGAGTCCCCGCTCGAGCGGGGATTCCGTCACTCGGAGGCCGTTGCAACCCCCTCCGAGTGCCAGAATCCCCCTACAGGTTCAGCTGAAGGGCGCGAGCAGCGAGCGCAGCAGGCCGGCGAGCTGGGTGCGGTCGCGGTCGGAGAGGTCGGCGAGCAGGTCGGCCTCCGCCGCCAGGAGCGCCTCGAAAGCGCCGTCGACGGTGGCCTTGCCGTCGGCGGTCAGCCGCACCAGCACGCCGCGGCGGTCGCGCGGGTCGGGGAGCCGCTCGACGAGGCCGCGCGCGGTCAGCCGGTCGACCCGGTTGGTCATCGTGCCGCTGGTCACGAGCGTCTCGCGGAGCAGCCGGCCGGGGGAGAGCTCGTACGGCTGTCCGGCTCGGCGCAGCGCGGCAAGGACGTCGAACTCCCACGACTCGATGCCGTGCGCGGTGAAGGCGACGCGCCGGGCGAGGTCGAGGTGACGGGCCAGGCGGCTGATGCGGGAGAACACGGCGACGGGCGCGAGGTCCAGGTCACCGCGCTCGCGGCCCCACGCCTCGACCAGGTCGTCCACCTCGTCACGCATGACGACATCGTGCCAGATCGGTCGAGAATCTTGACATCGAGACTGTTTCGGACAAAGGTGGAAGTATCTCGACGTCAAGACATCTGCGCCCGCCATCTCGATATCTGGGGACGTTCTGGTAGGTGGATGGACCGATTGACCTACCAGGACGTCCTCAGATATCTGGTGGGGAGACGTGAGGGCCGCGACCGAACACCTGTGGAGGACACCATGAGCCACACCTGGGACCCCGACCGCTACCTCGCGTACGCCGACGAGCGCGGCAGGCCGTTCGTCGACCTGCTCGCGCGGGTGCCCGCCGAGAACCCGCGCGTCGTCGTCGACCTCGGCTGCGGCCCCGGCAACCTCACCGCCCTGCTGGCCGACCGCTGGCGCGGCGCCGAGGTGACGGGGGTCGACAGCAGCCCCGAGATGATCGAGGCCGCCCGCGCCCTCGACGGCGTCCGCTGGGAGGTCGGCGACCTGCGCGAGTGGGCGCGTCCCGACCCGCTGGCCCTGCGGGAGCCGATCGACGTGCTCGTCTCGAACGCCACCCTCCAGTGGGTCCCGGAGCACCTCGAGCTCCTGCCGGGCCTCGTCGACCGGCTGCAGCCCGGTGGCTGGCTCGCCTTCCAGGTGCCCGGCAACTTCGACGAGCCAAGCCACACCACCCGCACCGACCTCGCCGCGCGTGAGCCGTACGCCGAGCACGTGCGCGGCGCCCGGGTCCCGACGAGCCACGACCCGGTGGACTACGCCCGGGTCCTGCTCGACCTCGGCTGCGAGGTGGACGCGTGGGAGACGACGTACCTCCACGTCCTCACCGGTGAGGACCCCGTCTTCGACTGGGTCTCGGGGACCGGGGCCCGCCCGACGCTGCAGGCGCTGCCCGACGACCTGCGCCCGCTGTTCGAGGACGAGTTCAAGTCGCTGCTGCGCGAGGCCTACCCGCCCGACGCCGCCGGCCGAGTGGTCCTGCCGTTCCGACGCATCTTCGTGGTGGCGCGAAAGCCGCAGGGCGTGCCGGTCCCGTGAGGCTCCACCACGTGCAGGTCGCCTGCCCGCGCGGAGGCGAGGACGAGGCCCGTCGCTTCTACGGCGAGGCGCTCGGCATGACCGAGGTCGACAAGCCCGCCGACCTGGTGGCCCGCGGCGGGTGCTGGTTTCGGGCCTACGACGACGCGGGCGCCGTGGCGGCCGAGCTGCACGTCGGCGTCGAGGACCCGTTCGCGCCGGCGCGCAAGGCGCACCCGGCCTTCGTCGTCGACGACCTGGGCGCGGTGGCCGGTCGGCTGCGCTCCCTCGGCTTCGAGGTCGACGAGAGCCAGCGGGACTCGTTCCCCGGCCACGTCCGCCTCCACGCCTTCGACGGCCACGGCAACCGGGTCGAGGTGCTGCAGCCGGCCTGACGGTCCGCAATGGGCAACCGCGAAGTTACCCGCTGGTAGCATCGCGGCATGGCTACCGTCCTGGATCTCTGGAAGAAGACCTCCGCGCTCCCGCTGGGCAACCGGATCTTCTCGATCGCCTTCAGCCAGAAGGCGCCCTACTTCGCCTCCATCCGGCCGAGGTTCACCGTGATCGAGCCGGACCACGTCGAGCTGGTGATCCCCAAGCGCCGCGGGGTGCACAACCACATCGGGACGGTGCACGCCATCGCCCTGTGCAACGGCCTCGAGGCCGCCATGGGAGCGCTGGCCGAGTCCACGATCCCGCGCGACCGGCGCTGGATCCCGAAGGGCATGGAGGTGGCCTACACCGCGAAGGCCACGACCGACATCACGTGCATCGCCGAGACCGACCCCGGCCAGTGGACCGCGGAGGTGGGGGAGGGCTACGACCTGCCGGTGCGCGTGCGGGGCGTACGCACCGACGGCACCGTGGTCGTCGAGGGCGAGATCCGGCTCTGGTTGACCGAGAAGACCGGAGCGTAGCGACGGACTTCGACGTCTTGAGTGGGCCCGAGCCTGCGAGGGCGCATCCGTTCGCGAGGCGCTAGAGGACGGGGGTGTTGCCGCTCGCGTGCGCCTCGCCGACCATCGGAACGTCGAGCACCTTCTTCTCCCCGACCAGGCGCTTCTGCACGAGCGTCGCGACCCAGGTCAGGACCAGGTTGACCGCCACGTAGATGCCGGTGATGACGATGGCCGTCGGCACCTGGTTGGAGAACTCGAGGTAGATGGGCTTGCCCACCGCCGTCAGGCCGGGGGCGAGGATGTAGTAGCCGAGGCTGGTGTCCTTCAGGGCGACGACCATCTGGCTGATGATGGCCGGCAGCATGATCTTGACCGCCTGCGGCAGCAGCACCGTGGTCATCACCTGCGCCTTGCGCATGCCGATGGCGTACGCCGCCTCTGCCTGGCCGCGCGGCACGGCGTTGATGCCGGCGCGGAAGACCTCAGCCAGGACCGCGCCGTTGTAGAGCGTCAGCGCGATGACCACGCACCAGAACGAGCTCAGCGGCCCGTCGCCGATGGCCAGCATGTAGAAGGCGAAGACCATCAGCAGCAGCACCGGCACCGCGCGGAAGAACTCCACGACGAGCCACGCCGGGCGGCGTACCCACTCGTGGTCCGAGAGCTTGGCAACGCCGAAGGCCAGGCCGAAGACGACGGCGAAGACGATGGAGAAGAAGGCCATCTGGAGGGTCTTGAGGAGACCGTCGACCAGGATGTACTCGATGTACTCGGGGGTGAGGAACGGCTCCCAGAGCGCGTACTCGAGCTGCCCGGCGTCGTACATCGTCCAGACGGCGAAGCCGACCAGCCCCGCGAGCGCGACGAGGCTCGCGACCGTGTAGATCCGGTGCCGGGCGATCGTCCGGGGACCGGGCGCGTCGAAGAGGACGGATGCGCTCATCGGGCCACCTTGACCTTTCGCTCGACGAGGTAGGACGACAGCGAGACCAGCTCGACCAGGATGATGTAGCCGACCGCGAACGCGAGGAAGATCCCGATGCGCTGGTCGGCGTTGTTGTTGGTCAGCGCCCGCATCGTCGCAGTGGCCTCGGCCATGCCGAAGGCGGCAGCGACGGAGGTGTTCTTGAGGAGCGCGATCAGGACGCTGGTCATCGGGGGGATGACGGCGCGCGTGGCCTGGGGGAGGACGATCTCGCGCATCGACTGACCGAAGGTCAGCCCAATGGCGCGGCCGGCCTCGGCCTGCCCGAGGGGTACGGCGTTGACGCCGGACCGCAGGGCCTCGCACACGAAGGCCGAGGTGTAGAGGGTGAGCGCAACGCAGGAGCGGAAGAAGAAGGCGGAGACGTTGTAGCCCGCGATCTCGACGTCCTCGACGAACTTGAAGTTGTAGCCGAGCACCGGCATCGCGATCGCCATGAAGACGAAGATCATCAGCAGCGGCGTGTTGCGGAACAGCGTGACGTAGAGCGCCGCCGCCTTGTTGAGGATGCTCACCGGGCCCACCCGGAGGACGGCCAGGATCGTGCCGAACACCAGCGCGCCGATGCCGGAGACGACGAACAGCCCGATCGTCAGGCCGAACGCCTTGAGGTACTCGTCGAAGTTCGAGATCACCGCTTCCATCGTCGGCGGGCTCCTCTCTGCGGGACGCCGGCGGGCCTCGCGGCCCGCCGGCGTCCGATCAGTGGTGGTTCAGGTGGTGATTCAGGTGGTGAGGTGGTGCGGCGTCAGGCGGCCGGGCACTCGTCCATGGCCGGCGGCTCGGGCGTCTCGACGCCCGACTGGCCCAGGGTGGCCTCGAAGGCCTCGCCCCACGTGCCGTCCTCCTGGGCGTCGGTGAGCGTGTCGACGATCCACTGGCACATCTCGGGCTTGTCCAGGCTGTAGCCCACGCCGTAGCGCTCCTCGGAGAAGGGCTCCACGACGACCTTGAGCTCGTCGGGGTTCTCCGCGGCGTAGCCGAGGAGGATCGCGCCGTCGGTGGTCATCGCGTCCACGGTGCCGCTGAGGACCTGGTCGACGCACTCGGAGTACGTGTCGAAGCCGCGCGGCTTGGCGCCCTCGGCCTTGATGTTCTCCAGCGACGTGGAGCCGGTCACGGAGCAGACCTCGGTGCCCTTGACGTCGTCGAGGGACTCGATGTCGCTGTCGGACTTCACCAGCAGCTGCTGGCCGGTGACGTAGTACGGGCCGGCCTGGCCGACGATCTGACGTCGCTCGTCGGTGATGGAGTACGAGGCGATGACGAGGTCGACCTCGCCCTCCTGGAGGAAGGGCTCGCGGTTGTCGGAGATGGTCTCCTTCCAGGTGATGTCCTCCGGGGCGATGCCGAGGGAACCGGCGAGGATCTTGCCGATCTCGGGGTCGAACCCGACGGGCATGTCGTCGGTGGCGCCCTTGAAGCCGATACCGGGCTGGTCGTACTTCACGCCGATGGTGATCTCGCCCGAGTCGGCGAACTCCTTCATCGCCGTCCCGTCGTCGAACTCGTCGCCGGCGTTCTCCTGGACCTCGACGTCGGTGGTCTCTCCGCCGTCGTCGCCTGCGTCGCCGCAGGCAGCGAGCGAGAGGGCAAGCCCGACCGTCGCGATGACGGCCTTGGTACGGATGAATCGCATCTGCTTCTCCCTATGTCTGTGGTGCGGGAACTCGTGGTCGGACTCGATGCCTCAGTGCTTGAGGATCTTGCCGAGGAAGTCCTTGGCGCGGTCCGAGCGGGGGTGGGTGAAGAACTCCTCCGGGGTGTTCTCCTCGATGATCGCGCCGTCGGCCATGAACACGACGCGGTCGGCGGCCGTCCGGGCGAAGCCCATCTCGTGGGTGACGACGACCATCGTCATGCCCTGCTGGGCGAGGTCGACCATCACGTCGAGGACCTCCTTGATCATCTCCGGGTCGAGCGCGGAGGTCGGCTCGTCGAAGAGCATGACCTTGGGCTCCATGGCCAGCGCACGGGCGATGGCCACGCGCTGCTGCTGGCCGCCGGAGAGCTGGGCGGGGTACTTCTCGGCCTGGTGGCCGACGCCCACGCGGTCGAGGAGCTCGCGCGCCTTCTTCTCGGCCTCGGCCTTGCCCATGCCGCGGACCTTGATCGGGCCGAGGGTGACGTTCTCGAGGATCGTCTTGTGGGCGAACAGGTTGAAGCTCTGGAAGACCATGCCGACCTCGGCGCGCAGCGCAGCGAGCGCCTTGCCCTCCTGCGGGAGGTCCTTGCCGTCGAGGGTGATCGTGCCCTCGTCGATCGTCTCGAGCCGGTTGATGGTGCGGCACAGCGTGGACTTGCCCGAGCCGGACGGCCCGATCACGACCACGACCTCGCCGCGCTTGACGGTGAGCTCGATGTCCTTGAGTGCGTGGAGCTGTCCGAAGTGCTTCTGGACGCCGCCCAGCACGACGAGGGGCTCGCCCCGGCCGGCGCTGACGGTGCCCGTTCCCTGCGCGGTCATAGGCGCAACCTATCGGCAGGTGGACCGGAAGGGCCATCACACATGGCCCGTTCGGTCCATCACAGAGTGGTGACGATTCCCGCGCCGGGATCCCAGCGTCGCAGCGACGTGAGCGTCAGCACCGCGTCCTCGTGCCCCAACGCCGCCACCGCGCGGCCCACGTCGGCTCGATCCATCCGCCGGGCCAGCGTGACGTGCGGCAGCCAGCCCAGGTGCTGCACGTCGAGCACCTGCGAGCGCAGCTCCAGCACCGCGCACACCAGCTCGTCCGGCACGTCGAGCACGCGCACCACGGAGACGCGACGACCGCCGAGGAGCGCGATCCCCGACGCCCGCACCTGCACCGGCAGCAGCTTCGTCGCGAGCTCGGCCGCCCGCTGCTCGTCGTCCGCGCCGAGCGCCGGTGCGGCCAGCACGGTGACGTGCGGGCTGTTGGTGGTCCCGCGGTGGTCGAGCTGCGAGGGCAGGCCGGCATCGCGCAGCGCCTGCCAGTCACGGCGTACGACATCGCAGCCGGCGTCGTCGGGCAGCAGCTCGAGCGCGTGCATGCGGGGCATGTCGCGAGCCTAGGTGGCTGCCGGCGCCGCGTCCGACCTAGCGCGAGGCCCCGTCATAGACCTGGACCCAGTCCACCTCGGCGGTGTCGTCGAGGTCGCCCGCACCGAGGTCGCCGAGCTCGTAGTCCGCGGCCAGCATCGACAGCACGAGGTACCCCGGCACGTGGGACACCGCCTGGCTCTCGCGGTAGTACTCGCGACCGTCGACGCGGAAGACGTACTCCTCCGGGGTCCACTCGACCGAGAACACGTGGAACTCCTGCCACCACTCCCGGTCGTCGCCCAGGGCGCGCCGGGCGTCGGGGAACTTCCCGCCGAGGCTCAGGGACGACCAGCCCGGTCCGTGCCAGGTGACGAACGAGCCGATGGTCTCCGCGCCGCGGCCCGTGTCGCCCCAGAACTCCATCACGTCGATCTCGGCCCCCCTGGCGGGGTCGTCGTCGTAGAACCGGCTGTCCTGGGGGAGCATCCAGAACGCCGAGTGCATGCCGTCCGCGCGCTGCGGCTTGATCCGGGCGGCGACGATGCCGTACTGGGTGAGGTACGTGTGCTCGGTGGCGACCTGGGTCGTGAGCAGGTACTGGCTGCGGCCGGCGCTCCCCCTCCAGTCGTAGTCGCAGGGCTGGCCCGCACGCGCGGGGTCTGGTGCCACGCCCAGGTGGAGGACCCCGCCGCCGACCGATCGCGCACCCGGGTCGACGAGAGCGCACGTGCGCGGCGCGAGGACCGCCTCGGGCTCGCGCTCCTGGTCGTTCCACACCGACGTGTCGAGCCGGCTGCCGGAGAAGGTGTCCTCGAAGTCCGGTGCCCATCGGCGCGCCCGCACGGGCCGCGACGACCAGGTGAGCCCGCCGGCCACGGTGCGTACGCGGTAGATGCCCCGGCGGACGGCGAGCGTCGCGGTGCCGGCGCTGTCCTGGACCGCGCGGCCGACCACGCGCCAGCCGCCTCCGCGCACCGACCGCTCGAACACGACGTCGCTGCCCGGCGACGTAGGAGCGAACTGCGCGACCAGGGCCGAGCCGCGGACCGGGTCCGCGGGCTCCGTGCCGGGCTGCGCGATGGGCGGCAGCACGTCGACGGTGACGCGTACGTCGTGGCGCCGGCGCTGGTCGGCCGAGGCGGGTGGGCTGGTCACGAGCAGCTGGAGGGACCCTGCGATCAACAGCACGGTAACAACGCCGCAGGCGGACCCGGCCCAGTGACGATTGCGCCGCGTGGGCAGCGATGTGGAAACGGACGACGACTGCATGGGACCTCCCGAGACGGTGGCGGCAGAGGGCGAGCGTGGTCTCGTTGTTACCCAGTTGTGGATGATCCACCAGTGTGGCCCTGCCCGCGGTGGCCCGCCAGTCACCGGCCGGTATCACCCCGGCCGGACGCGGAGTGGACTAGCGCGGCCTCGCGATTCCCGGGCCTCCGCCGCCCGCCGTACCCTTGACCTCGAGATGAGCACCGTCGCAGAGACCCCCGCACGCACCTACGAGGTCAAGACCCACGGGTGCCAGATGAACGTCCACGACTCCGAGCGGCTCAGCGGCCTGCTGGAGGACGCGGGCTACGTCCGTGCCGGGTCGGACGAGCAGGCCGACGTCGTCGTCTTCAACACCTGCGCAGTGCGGGAGAACGCCGACAACAAGCTCTACGGGAACCTGTCGCACCTGGCCCCGATCAAGGCCGCCAACCCGGGGATGCAGATCGCCGTCGGTGGCTGCCTCGCGCAGAAGGACCGCTCGACGATCACCACCAGGGCCCCCTACGTCGACGTCGTCTTCGGCACCCACAACATCGGCTCGCTGCCGGTGCTGCTCGAGCGGGCCCGGGTCGCCGAGGAGGCGCAGGTCGAGATCCTCGAGTCGCTGTCGGTCTTTCCCTCGACGCTGCCCACCAAGCGCGAGTCGGCGTACGCCGCCTGGGTGTCCATCTCGGTCGGGTGCAACAACACCTGCACGTTCTGCATCGTGCCGTCGCTGCGCGGCAAGGAGAAGGACCGCAGGCCCGGCGAGATCCTCGCCGAGGTCGAGGCGCTCGTCGCCGAGGGCGTCACCGAGATCACCCTGCTGGGGCAGAACGTCAACGCCTACGGCGTCGAGTTCGGCGACCGCCAGGCCTTCTCCAAGCTGTTGCGCGCGTGCGGTTCGATCGAGGGGCTGGAGCGGGTGCGGTTCACCTCCCCGCACCCGGCCGAGTTCACCGACGACGTCATCGAGGCGATGGCCGAGACGCCCAACGTGATGCCGTCGCTCCACATGCCGCTGCAGTCGGGGTCGGACGCGGTCCTGCGGGCGATGCGCCGCTCGTACCGCCAGTCGAAGTACCTCGGGATCATCGAGCGGGTGCGGGCCGCGATTCCTGACGCCGCGATCACCACCGACATCATCGTGGGCTTCCCCGGCGAGACCGAGGACGACTTCCAGGACACCCTCGACGTCGCGCGGGCAGCCCGCTTCTCCAGCGCCTTCACCTTCCAGTACTCCAAGCGTCCCGGCACCCCGGCGGCCGTCCTCGAGGACCAGGTCCCGCCTGAGGTCGTCAAGGACCGCTACCTGCGCCTCGTCGAGGTCCTCGACGAGATCTCGTGGGCAGAGAACAAGGCGCTCGTCGGCCGCACCGTCGAGCTGATGGTCGCCGAGGGCGAGGGCCGCAAGGACGCGGCCACGCACCGCCTCTCCGGTCGCGCCCGCGACAACCGGCTGGTGCACTTCGCCACCGACTTCTCCCGCGTCGACGCCGACTCCGTGCGCCCGGGGGACATGGTGACCGTGGACATCACGTACGCCGCCCCGCACCACCTCGTCGCCGACGGTGCCATCCGGTCGCTCCGCCGCACGCGCGCCGGCGACGCCTGGGAGCGGCGTACGTCCGCCCCGCCGGCCGCGTCCTCCGTTGGCCTCGGCATGCCCTCGGTCGGCGTGCCCGCACCCCTTCCGCCCGTGGCCAACGCCTGCGGCTGACGTCTGCGGTCTCGGCGCTGGGTGCGGCCTCCGGTCGACGCGATCCCCGGATATCCGGGGATCGCCCCGACAACGCGGTGACGGTGGTGCGCCAGACGCACCATGATCACCGCACTGACCGGTTAGCCCGTCAGGCGCCAGCGGTCGGGGCACCTCGGACAGGCGGTGACCTCGCCGGCCCACCCCCGCAGGTTGAGCAGTCGTCCGACGCGTACGGCGGTGTCGCACGGTCGGCCGTAGACCTGCCCCCAGCCGAGCCGGACGGTGGACAGGCCCGAGGTAGCCGCGTCGAGGTCGCGGTCGAGGTCGGCATCCCGTTGTGCAGCGCTGTCGTGGTACTGCCGTCCGTCCAGCTCGACGACCTGGTCGTACGGCACGTAGACGACGTCGCGCAGGACCGGGCCGTGCGTGGAGTCACGCAGCTGTCGGCGCCCGGTCGGTAGCCCGTGCGGCTCCTCGACCCGGGTCAGGTATCCGTGCTCGAGGACCGAGCATGTCCCGTTCTGTACGTCCGTGAGGACGCCGTGGAGGAAGTCGCGCCGCGGGATCCTCGCGCGCCGATCGAGCGCCTTCCGGACCCGGGCGGGGACGGTGCGCCGGGCTTGCACGGCGTCGGCCAGCACGGCGACAGCCGCGAGGTCGTCACGGGCGTGGGCCGCGACATCGAGCAGTGCCTCCTCGACACGGATCCGGGGCGGGGTCGAGTTCCACTGGACCTTCGCCTCGAAGCCGGCGACCCGGTGCAGGACGTACCCCGATGGCATGCGCACGGCTCGATCCCTGTCCACCGCGACGTGGATGACCGTCTCGTCCCGCCCCTGTCGGCCGGGTCCGTCGGCCGCCCGGAGGGCGCTGTCGTGCGACAGGGCCGCCGGCCACGCGACCTGGACGCCGACCCAGGCCCGTTGCAGCCAGGTCAGTCGCCCGGTGTGGTCGACGAAGACCCCGTCGTGGACGCGGGTGAGGTCCCGTCGTCGAAGCATGCGCTGCAGGTCGTGCGGCGCGACGCCGACCTCGCCGAGCTGGCGCCGGGAAACCACACCGGACTGCAACGCCAGCAGGTCGACGTACCCGGAAGTGTCCATGCGTCATGGTCCGCCGGCCCGGGCGGCCACCGCCACCGCCGAGCGCCACCCTGTGGACAGCGAGAGTGCGGTGATCGTGATGCACGTGCCGCACCGCCATCGCCGCACTGGTGTCGAAGTCCCCGCACGAGCGGGGAAACCGACAAACTGCGGCGACCGGAGGACGTCGCGACGACCTGGTCAGGCGGGAGGCTCGGGCGAGCCGTCCTCGGCCTCCTGGCCGGCGGTCTGGCTGTAGTCGGAGGCGCGCTGGGTGTCGGACTCCTTGTCCTCCGCCTCGCCGTCGGGCGCCTGGGACTTCTCGTCCGGCTCGGCGATCTCGTCGGGCAGGACGTCGTCGACGGCGGGGTTGTCGTTGGGGTTCAGGTCGCGCGCGAGGCCGTTGTCGGCGGGGTCCTCCTCCAGCGCGTCGACACCGCCGGGCACCAGTTGCGGCTCCTCGGTGTACGGCTCGGGCATCGGGCTCAGCTCTTCGTTCGTCATCGATTCCCTCCCTTGGTCTCGGTCGATCCTGTCGCGGCCGTCGCGCTCGGGCCACCCCCGCTCGGGGGAGCGTCCCACCCGAAGGTGAGGTAGCCGACCCCGGAGAAGAGGTGCGCGAGGGCGTGCGCCTCGTGCGGCACCATCGGTTCGGGGAGGGCGTCCAGCGCGAACCACCCCAGCGACGCCGCCTTCTCGGGCTCGACGATCCGTGGCTCGCCGGTCCACGAGCGCGAGGTGAAGAACCAGTCGACCCGCTCCTCGACGGCCGGACCGAACTGGCTGCGCTGCATCGTGAGCACGAAGTCGAGGTCGAGGTCGGTGATGCCGAGCTCCTCGAGGGCCTCACGACGCGCGGCGTCGTACGCCGTCTCGCCGGGCTCGACGTGCCCGGCGGCTGCGGCCGCCCAGTGGCCGGCCATGTAGGGGACCGGCCCCCGTTGCTGGAGGAGCACCTCCGTGCCGCCGGACCCGTCGCGCAGCAGGTAGACGTAGGACGCCGGGACGAGGGCGAAGCGGTCGGTCACGCGGCCACCGTAGGGGTCGGTCAGCGGGCGGTGCCGGGCGGGATGTCGTCGTTCCTGCCGTCGAGGGAGTCGAGGGCGTCGCGCGCCTTGCCGGTGGCCTGGTCGATCTTGTCGGCGTGCTTGCCGCCGGTCTTCTCGTTGACGACGCTGCCGGCCTTGTCGATGCCCTGCGCGATCTTGTCGCCGTGCTGGTCGACGGCGTCGGTGACGGCGGCCTTCGCCTTGTCCAGGAAACTCATGGGTCCTCCTCGGGACATCTCCGGCCCACCCTGGCGGATGAGGACACCGGCGCTGCCGAGACTAGCCACGCTGCGACAATCGGGGCATGCCTCGTCCGGTCGTCGCCCTCGTCGGTGCCACGGCGTCGGGCAAGACGGGCCTGAGCCTCGACCTCGCCGAGCGGCTCGGGGGAGAGGTCGTCAACACCGACGCGATGCAGGTCTACCGCGGGATGGACGTCGGCACGGCCAAGCTGCCGGAGTCCGAGCGCCGCGGGATCCCCCACCACCTGCTCGACCTCCACGAGGTCACCGCCCCGGCGACCGTCGCGCTCTTCCAGGGCTGGGCGCGCGCCGCGATTGCCGACATCCGCGATCGCGACGCCACGCCCGTGCTGGTCGGCGGCTCGGCGCTCTACACCCGCGCGATCGTCGACCGCTTCGAGTTCCCGGGCACCGACGACTCGCTGCGCCGCGAGCTCGAGGTCGAGCTCGAGCGGCTCGGCAGCCACGCGCTGCACCAGCGGCTGGCGGGGGTCGACCCCGAGGCGGCCGCGCAGATCCTGCCCGACAACGGGCGCCGCGTCGTCCGCGCGCTGGAGGTCGTCGCGCTCACCGGGAGGCCGTACAGCGCGAGCCTCCCGCGGCTCGAGTACGTCGACCCGCTGACCGTGCAGGTCGGTGTCGACATCGACCGGCCGACGCTCGACGCGCGGATCGCCCGCCGGGTCGAGGAGATGTTCGCGGGCGGGTTCGTCGAGGAGGTCGAGGCGCTGCTCGCCCGCGGCCTCGCCGACGCGCGCACCGCTTCGCGTGCCATCGGCTACCGGGAGGTGATGGGCTACCTCGCCGGCGACCGCACCCTCGCCGAGGCGATCGAGCAGACGACCGTGGCCACGCGCCGCTTCGCGCGCCGCCAGGACTCGTGGTTCCGCAAGGACCCGCGCATCGTGTGGGTCGCGCACGACGACCCCGACCGCGTGGAGAAGGCGGTCGGGGCGGTCGAGCGGCTCGGCGGCTGACTCAGGCCGCTGCCGGCTCCGGTCGTACGACGTCGGGGTGGCCCGGTCGGCCGGGGATGCCCGGGCGGGCAGCGTCGCCGGCCCCGAGGTCGGCCGCCTCCCGGACCCAGGTGGCGAGCTGCTCCTCCGTACGGCCGCGGACGTCGGCGTACCGCGTCACCCTGGTGGGCTTGATGCCGCAGAACTCCATCGTGCGGCCGCGGACCTGCTTGACGGTGCTGTCGCCGACGAGCGGGAGGTACCACCGCGGCGAGTCGGAGGTGACCGCGAGCCGCCCGGTGCGTCCGGCGAGGAGACCCTCGGGCATGCCGTTGTCCTGGTAGCGGAAGGCCCAGCCGCGCTCGAGCGTGCGGTCGAAGAAGCCCTTGAGGAGGGCGGGCACCGAGCCCCACCAGAGCGGGGTGAAGACGGCGACGTGGTCGGCCCACTCGAGCAGGGCCTGGGCCCGGGCGAGGTCGGGCTCGAGCACCTGCGGGGTGCGGTAGCCGGTGCGGAGGCTCAGGTCGAAGTCGAGGTCGCGCAGCACGAGCGACGTGGCGGACGCGCCGGCCCCGGCGGCGTACGACGTGGCGAGGTGCGCGGTGAGCGAGGTGGGGTCGGGGTGGCCGTCGATGACGAGGATGTTGCCCATGGCGGGCTCCAATCTGGACAGTGACAAGAATCTGGACAACGTCCACATTGGGGTAGGATGTTGCTCATGTCAAGATCTGCGAGCGGCTATCACCACGGCAATCTCCAGGCCGCGCTCGAGGACGCCGCGCTCGACCTGCTCGAGACCACGTCCGCGGCGAAGATCAGCCTGCGCGAGGTCGCGCGCCGGGCCGGCGTCAGCCACAACGCGCCCTACCACCACTTCGGCGACCGGGCCGCGCTGCTCAGCGCGCTCGGCGTACGCGGCATGGCGGCGCTGCTGGCCGCGCAGGAGGAGGCGGTCGCCGCGGCCGAGGGAACGGTCGAGAAGGTGCGCGCGCTCGGGCTGGCCTACGTCAGCTACGCCGCCGCCCACCCCCAGGCCTTCGCCCTCGTCTTCGACCCCGACTACTGCGCCGCCGGCGCGCCCAGCGCAGAGATGGCTCCGTTGATCACCCGCAACGAAGAGCTGCTCGGGTCCCTGGTCGGCGAGCTGGTGCAGGAGCCCGGCTACGAGGGCCGCGACCCGATGGCCCTCTCGGCCGCGCTGTGGTCGACGGTGCACGGGATGGCCCAGCTGATCACCCTCGGCCACCTCCCGGTCGAGGCGGCGCAGCCCGCGCTCGACGCGCTCGTCCGGTAGGGGCGTCCGGGCGAGCGCGGCGTGTCGAGCGCGGTGTCGGTGGGTGGTGCCATGGTGGTCCGATGGCGACGATCTACTACACCGGCTGCACGCTCGACGGCTTCATCGCGACCGACGACCACTCGCTCGACTGGCTCACCTCGCGCGACATCGACCAGCAGGGCCCGATGGGCTACCCCGCGTTCCGCGAGCGGCTCGGTGCCTGCGTGATGGGCGCCAGCACGTGGCAGTGGATCCTCGACCACGACGACGACCCGTGGGGCCCGCTGCCGACGTGGGTGCTGACCCACCGCAGCTTCCCGGAGGCGCCGCCGAGCGTGCGGTTCGACCGCGACGACGTCCAACGCATCCACGCCGAGATGACCGACGCCGCCGACGGCAAGGACCTGTGGGTGATCGGCGGCGGCGAGCTGGTCGGACAGTTCCACGACGCGGGCCTGCTCGACGAGGTGTGGATCCAGTACGCCCCGGTGACCGTCGGCAGCGGCGCTCCCGTGCTGCCGCGCCACGTCGAGCTGCGCCTCGAGGAGGTCGCCCGCAACCGTGACTTCATGTGCGGGCGCTACTCGGTCGTCCGCTGACCGACGCACCCCCGGGGGTGTTGGACAACCCGCAGGGCCGGGGGCAGGGTGGGACCACCGACTCTCGGGAGGACCCCCATGCCCCACCTCGCCCGCCGCGTCACCGCCGGCGTCTCGGCCGCCAGCGGACTGGCCGTCGCCGCAGCCCTCGTCGCCACCCCCGTGCCCGCCCAGCCGGCAGCGCAGGCTGTGCCAGCCGCGCCGTCGACCACCTCTGACCGCCCGACCGTCAAGGACCCGACCGCGGTCGGCAAGGGCGGCGCGATCAGCACGGTCGACCCCGAGGCGAGCGCGGCCGGGCTCAAGGTGCTGAAGGCAGGCGGCAACGCCGTCGACGCCGCGGTGGCGGCAGCGGCGACGCTCGGCGTCACCGAGCCCTACAGCGCGGGCATCGGCGGTGGCGGCTACTTCGTCTTCTACAACGCCAAGTCCGGCAAGGTACGCACCCTCGACGGCCGCGAGACCGCGCCGATGAAGATGCCGCAGGACGCCTTCATCGACCCCGCGACGGGCAAGCCCTACACCTTCACGCCCGACCTGGTCACGAGCGGTGCGAGCGTGGGCACGCCCGGCACCCTCGCCACCTGGGACAAGGCGCTCGGCAACTGGGGCACGCTCTCGCTCGCAGACGCCCTTGCGCCGGCCACCAAGGTCGCGCGTCGCGGGTTCAAGGTCGACGAGACGTTCCGCCAGCAGACCCTCGACAACGAGGTCCGCTTCGCGGCGTTCAAGGACTCCAAGAAGCTCTTCCTGCCCAAGGGCGACGCACCGAAGGTCGGCTCGATCTTCCGCAACCCCGCCCTCGCCGACACCTACGACATGATCGCCCAGCGCGGCACGAAGGCGTTCTACCGCGGCAAGCTCGCGCGGCTGATGTCGGAGGTGGTGCGCAAGCCGCGCACGACCAAGAACTCCGACCTCCCCGTGCCGGCCGGCTGGCTCACCGCCCGCGACCTGCGCGACTACAAGGTCCGCTCGCAGCGCGCCGCAAGGACGACGTACCGCGGTCACGACGTCTACGGCATGGCGCCGTCGTCGTCGGGCGGCACGACCGTCGGGGAGGCGCTCAACATCCTCGAGCGCTACGACCTCTCGGCGATGACGCCCGAGCAGGCGCTCCACCACTACCTCGAGGCCAGCGCCCTGGCCTACGCCGACCGCGGCAAGTACCTCGGCGACCCGGCCTTCGTCGACGTCCCGACCAAGCGGCTCCTCGACGACCGGTTCGCCGCCGAGCGGGCCTGCTTGCTCAACCCGGCGAAGGCGGCGACCAAGCCGGTCCCGGCCGGGGACGTGTCGTCGTACGACGGCGTGTGCGCCGCCGCGCCGTCGGCGAAGGGCACGACCGACGCCGACACCGAGAACATCTCGACCACCAACCTCACCGTCGCCGACCAGTGGGGCAACGTCGTCGAGTACACCCTCACCATCGAGCAGACCGGCGGCTCGGGCATGGTCGTCCCGGGTCACGGGTTCCTGCTCAACAACGAGCTCACCGACTTCTCGACGGTGTACGCCGCCACCGACCCCAACCGCATCCAGCCGGGCAAGCGGCCGCGCAGCTCGATGTCGCCGACGATCGTGCTCAAGGACGGCAAGCCGTTCCTGGCGCTCGGCTCGCCCGGCGGCTCGACGATCATCACCACCGTGCTGCAGATGCTGGTCAACCGCATCGACCTCGGCATGACGATCGAGGAGGCCATCGCGGCGCCGCGCGCCACCCAGCGCAACAGCGCCAACGTGACCGCCGAGCCCGAGTTCATCGCCACCTACGGACCGGCGCTGACCGCCCTCGGCCACACCCTGGTCCCGGCGGGCGACGCGTTCACCAGCGCCGCCGAGATCGGTGCGGCGACGGCGATCGAGCTCGGTCCGCGCAAGCGGATGACCGCGGTGGCCGAGCCCAGCCGTCGCGGCAAGGGCTCGGCGAAGGTGGTCGACGCCCGGTAGCGGCTCGTCGGGGTGCGACACTCTCCGCGTGAGCTACCCCTTCCTCAAGGGCCACGGCACGGAGAACGACTTCGTCGTGCTGCCTGACGCCGACGGCACCGTCCACGGCGACCTGTCCGCGGAGCGGGTGCGGGCGCTGTGCGACCGGCGCTCCGGCATCGGCGGGGACGGAGTGCTGCGGGCGGTCCGTGAAGCCGACGGGTGGTTCATGGACTACCGCAACGCCGACGGGTCGGTGAGCGAGAT
The DNA here is from genome assembly GCF_042666175.1 of Nocardioides sp. GCM10028917. Taxonomy (NCBI): domain Bacteria; kingdom Bacillati; phylum Actinomycetota; class Actinomycetes; order Propionibacteriales; family Nocardioidaceae; genus Nocardioides; species Nocardioides sp. GCM10028917. Next base: position 49,254 of record NZ_JBHTFL010000007.1, on the reverse strand, counting down.
GTGCGGCAACGGCATCCGCGTCTTCGCGCGCTACCTCCACGAGCGCGAGGGCGAGGACTTCCCGATGCGCATCCTCACGCGCGCCGGCGTGAAGGTCCTCGACCGGGCCGGCGACGAGTACACCGCCGACATGGGTCGCCCCGAGGTGCTCGGCGAGACGGAGGTGTCGGTGATGGGACGGTCGTGGCCCGCGCTCCACGTCTCGATGGGCAACCCGCACGCCGTGGCGTACGTCGACAACCTGGCCGAGCCGGGCCCGCTGCTCGAACCGCCGGAGCACGACGACGCGATCTACCCCGAGGGCGTCAACGTCGAGTTCGTGGTGCGCCGCGGGGATCGCCACGTCGCGATGCGCGTCCACGAGCGCGGGTCGGGGGAGACCCGCTCGTGCGGCACCGGCGCGTGCGCGGTGGCGGTCGCCACGGCGCTGGCCGACGACGCGCCCCGCGGCACGACGTACCGCGTGGACGTCCCTGGCGGGACGCTGCACGTGGTGTGGACAGAGGACGACCGGGTGCTAATGACCGGCCCCGCCGTGCTCGTCGCCGAGGGCGTCACCGACCTGTAAGGCGAGCAGCGTCGCCCGAGGGACGAGGGCGACGGGTGGGCTCGACCAGGTCGAGTGGCCGCGCGGCTGAGGCACGAGGCCGCGACCGACTGTATCGAGACCGGGTTTTAAGATCCGCTCCATGGACATCACCGGATCCACCGCCATCGTCACCGGCGGCGCGAGCGGCATCGGTGCCGCCGTCGCCCGCGCCCTCGCTGCGAAGGGTGCGGTGGTCATCGTCGCCGACCTCAACGCCGAGAAGGGCGAGGCGCTGGCCGCCGAGATCGGCGGGGTCTTCGCCTCCGTCGACGTGACGAGGACCGACCAGGTCGCCGCCGCCGTCGAGGCAGCCGCCGAGATCGCCCCGCTGCGTGCGTGCGTGAACTCGGCCGGCATCGGCTGGGCGCAGCGCACCATCGGCCGCGACGGGCTGCTGGAGCAGGCCCACGACCTCGACGCCTTCCGCAAGGTCGTCGAGATCAACCTCATCGGCACCTTCGACATGACGCGCCAAGCCGCGACCGTGATGAGCCGCAACGAGCCCGACGCCGACGGCCAGCGTGGGGCGATCGTCAACCTCGCCTCAGTCGCCGCCTTCGACGGCCAGATCGGCCAGGCGTCCTACTCCGCCTCCAAGGGCGGCGTCGTCGGCATGACCCTGCCCGTGGCGCGTGACCTGTCCGCGGCCGGCATCCGGCTCAACACCGTGGCGCCCGGCCTGATCGACACCCCGATCTACGACGCGTTCCCCAACCCCGACGAGTTCAAGGCCAACCTCGGCCAGAACGTCCTCTTCCCCAAGCGCCTCGGTCACGCCGAGGAGCTCGCCAGCATGGTGGTCGAGTGCCTGACCAACTCCTACATGAACGGCGAGACGATCCGCGTCGACGGCGGCATCCGGATGCCACCCAAGTAGCGAGCCCGGGCCGCAACCCCGACCAGCCACTGGTCCAGACCGACGTCCGCGATTCGGGCGAACCGGCCACGGACCGCCCGAAAGGGTGGAGGGTGCTGCAGGGAAGCATGCGTCACAGCCTGTGGGGGGCGAAGATGACCAACGTGGTGGAGCCGCGCACGGCGGCTGACAGCGACGACAACGAGCTGGCGTCGCTCGTACGACGGTGGATGGGCGTACGCCGCGGCGGCGCACAGCGCGCCGAGCCGGTGCCGCCTGTCGCGACCGAGGCCAGCGGCACGACCACCCACGCCGAGCCGCCGGTCGTTGTCGTCCCCGCCGCACCGAGCGGCCCCGCCGCCGTTCGCGCCCTTCCGCGCCGACCCGCAGGAGCCGAGCCGGACCACGCGCGGCGCCTCGCCGTGCTGATCGACGCCCGACGCATCTCCGCGGATGCGGCCGCCGGGCTGCTCGAGCACCTGCCCGCACGCGGCTCGGTCACGGTGTGCCGCGCCTACGCCGACTGGACGTCCTCCGACCTCGGGTCGTGGGTCGAGCACCTGCGCCGGCAGGGGCTGCACTCCTTCCACCAGCTCGCCGAGGACGACGAGCAGGCGCGCGTGGCGCTGGCCATCGACGCCGTCGACATCGCCCGGGAGGCCGCCGTCGACGAGGTGGTCCTGGCCGGCGACATGACCTCGATGCTCCCGCTGCTGCACCGCCTGCACGCAGCCGGCGTACGCGTCGTGGTGGTCGGTCCCGGCCACACGCCGCACGACGTACGGGCGGCGTGCGACGAGTTCGTGGACGAGGGCTCGCTCGTCGGAGAGACCGCGGTCACGGCCGGGCGGCACCGCGCCTGAGCCGGGCCCGTGTCTGTCAGCCCTGCGCGAAACCGTTCGCGCAGGTGAGCCCGGGCGACCTACCCTTGACGGCATATGACGAACGCACCTGACTTCAACCTCCGCGACGCCCTCGACGCCACCCGTGCCTGGGACGACGACACGATCGAGCTCGACGACGAGCTGCTCATGGACGCCCCCTTCGACGAGCTCGGCGAGTCCGGCTACGCCGACGGCGACTACGACGACGCCGACCCCGAGGAGCTCACGGTCGGCGCCCAGGAGCTGGCCGAGCGGCACGCCCTGCGACGCGTCGCGAGCCTGCGCACCGAGCTCGAGGACATCACCGAGGTCGAGTACCGCCAGCTCCGCCTGGAGAAGGTCGTCCTCGTCGGCGTGTGGACCGGTGGCACCGTGACCGACGCCGAGAACTCGATGGCCGAGCTCGCGCTCCTCGCCGAGACCGCCGGCTCCGAGGTGCTGGAGGCCGTCTTCCAGCGGCGCCAGTCGCCCGACCCGGCGACCTTCATCGGTCGCGGCAAGGTCGAGGCGATCCGCGAGATCGTCCAGGCGACCGGCGCCGACACGGTGATCTGCGACGGCGAGCTGGCGCCGAGCCAGCTGCGCAACCTCGAGGACAAGATCAAGGTCAAGGTCGTCGACCGCACGGCCCTGATCCTCGACATCTTCGCCCAGCACGCGAAGTCCAAGGAGGGCCAGGCGCAGGTCGAGCTGGCCCAGCTGCAGTACATGAAGCAGCGCCTGCGCGGTTGGGGTGGGAACCTCTCCCGCCAGGCTGGTGGCCGCGCCGCCGGCGGTGAGGGCATCGGTGGCCGCGGTCCAGGTGAGACCAAGATCGAGACCGACCGCCGGCGCATCAACACCAAGATCGCCAAGCTCCGCCGCGAGCTCAAGGAGATGCGCGGCACCCGCGAGGTCAAGCGCCAGTCGCGCCGCCGCAACCACATCCCCAGCGTCGCGATCGCCGGCTACACCAACGCCGGCAAGTCCTCGCTGCTCAACCGGCTCACCGACGCGGGAGTCCTGGTGGAGGACGCGCTCTTCGCGACCCTCGACCCCACCACGCGTCGTACGACGACCAGTGACGGCCGCGTCTACACGATGTCCGACACCGTCGGCTTCGTCCGCCACCTGCCGCACGACCTGGTCGAGGCGTTCCGCTCGACGCTGGAGGAGGTCGCCGACGCCGACCTGCTGCTCCACGTCGTCGACGGGTCGCACCCCGACCCGGAGGGCCAGATCGCAGCAGTGCGCGAGGTGCTCGCCGAGATCGGCGCGACCAAGGTCCCCGAGATCATCGTGATCAACAAGGCCGACGCCGCCGACCCGCTGGTGATCGGCCGGCTCAGGTCGCGCGAGCCGCACAGCGTGGTGGTGAGCGCCAGGACCGGCGACGGGATCGAGGACGCGCTGCGGACCATCGAGTCCGAGCTGCCCCGCCCGCAGGTGGAGTTCGACGTGCTGCTGCCCTACGAGCGCGGCGACCTGGTCAACCGGATCCACCAGGAGGCCGAGATCGGCTCCATGGAGCACACCGGCGACGGCACCCTCGTGGTCGGTCGCGCCAACGCCGACCTGGCCGGCGAGCTCGAGGCGTACGCCCGCTGACACTGCGCGTCAGCGATCCCCGGCTGACCGGGGATCGCTGACGTTGTCAGGCCGTGCACGGGCCGACAAGCTCAGGGATCCCCGGCTGACCGGGGATCCCTGAGACGGGTCGATGCTCAGTCCTTGACCCTCTTGCAGGCGTTGCCGACGTCGATCGTCTCGCCGCGGTCGACGACCACCTGGCGGGTGGCCAGCACGTTGCCGCGCTTGTCTGTGCAGCTCAGCAGCCAGGCCTCCTTGGTGCCGGTCGGGCTGGGCGGGTTCGGGTTCCTGAAGGTCACCGTGCCGGACCAGTCGTACGTCGCCGAGCCGCCGGCGTAGTTGTCGGCCACGAGGGTGTACGTCCCCGGCTGCGGGTCGGGGATCGTGATCAGCTCCGGGTTGGCGAGCGTGGCGCCCGACCCGACGGCCGCACCGTCGGGCCCGTACAGCGTGAAGTCCCAGTCCTCCGCCTCCGGGTCGGCGGTGGCCGGCCAGCCGAGGGACACCTCCATCCAACCGTTGTCGACGGTCGGCAGACCCTGCACCGTGAAGGTGGTGGACTCGGTGCCCCCGACCGGCGGCACGCCGGCGGGGTTCGTCAGGGTGATCGGTCCCTGCGGCGGCGCCAGGGCCTCACGACCGGATCGTCCCATCACGAGCGGACGGGTCGAGGGGTTGACGTCGAAGTCGAACCGGCCTCCCTCCGACATGTAGTCGGTGCGCAGGTTGTCGGTGTAGAGGAGCGGGTCACCCGTCGTGCCGTCAAGCTGGATGACCGGCGAGGTCTCCGAGGTCACGGTCTTCGAGACGCTGATCGTGTGCTTGGCCGGTGCCGTGCCGCTGATGACTGAGTGCAGGTCCCGGTCGGCGGCCGCCTGGGTCGCGAGCCAGTACGCCTCCCGGTTGCCGCCGAGCCCGGCGCCGTCGGCGGGTGCCAGGCCGAGGTACTCACCGACCACCGCCTCCTCGTAGGCCGGGTGGAAGCCCTCGTCACCGATCTCGAAGGTGTAGCCGAAGCCGCCGGTGATCCAGTAGCTCCAGTCCTCGGTCGAGCCAGACGTGTCGTAGAGCTGGTAGGACGCCTGGCTGACGTAGTCGTTCTTCGACGCCATCGCGTCGCCGAGGGCCTTCAGCTCCGGCTCGTCGATCGCCAGTCCCGTGGACGCGATGGCCGGGGGACGCAGGACGAGGTTGCTGTAGGTGTGGTTGGAGATCATCATCGTGACCGCGCGCTCGGAGATGAGCTTGCGGACCGCGTCGCTCTCGGGCTCGCTGCCCGGGCCGTCGCCGCGGAAGGTGTCGTTGGACCAGACGGGGCTGGCGCCGCCGCCGCCCCAGAAGCCGGGGTAGTTGCGGTTGAGGTCGGTGCCGCGGAGGCGTCCGGCGGGGTTGTTGTCGCACGACCCGGTCGTGTACTGGGCCGGGGTGGAGGCCGAGATCCGGCAGTTCTTGCGCTTCATCTCGTAGTCGAAGAGCGAGAAGTCACCAATGGGTGCGGCGGTCCGGGAGACCTTGAAGCCGTCGACGTTGACGACCGGCACCAGGATGACCCGGGAGCGCGACAGGAGGTCACGCGCCCGCGCGTCGCCGTCCCGGTAGGACTGGAGCAGGTCGAAGGCGAACTCCATGGTGTGCTCGGCGCTGGGCCACTCGCGGGCGTGGTGAGCACCCATGAGCAGGAAGGTCGGCTTGCCGTCCTTGACGTTGTCGGCGTCGACGCTGACCTCGATGCCGCGGATGTCCTCACCGAGGACGGTCTTGTTGGGCAACGTCAGCGGGCGGGTGAGGGACGGGTAGTCCTGCGCCAGCGTGTCCATGTCGCTGAGGTAGTCGGCATAGGTGCGGTAGGACGTGCGGCCGCTGGGCAGCCCCGACGCGGCCACCGAGGCGGCGTACACCTTGTCGGCCTTGCGGTTCTTCTTGGTGAGCGCCTCGAGGTCCTTGACGGTGACTCGCCAGGTGAAGCCCGCGTCGCGCAGGGTCTGGGCGTCCTGGGCGTCGTGCAGGACCACCTCGATGCCGCGCTGGTCGGCGTGCTCGGTGACGTCGAGGCCGAGGGCGATGACCTCGTTGCGGTCGTCGACCGTCGGTGCCTTGACCATGACGATCTGGGTCGCGTCGCTGGCAGCGGTGCGCGCCAGCTCGCGTGGTGCGTCGTCGCGCCCGGCGCTGCCCGTGGCGCCCGCCGCGGTGGCGGCGAGTCCTGCGGCGACGAGGGCGGTGACAGTGGCCAGCCTGGTGGCGCCGGCGCGTGGAAGTGGAATGCGTGGTGACATGTGTGCTCCCGGAGTGTTGTCCCGCGAGGGGGGATCGCGAGTGTGATCCACACAACACCGCGGGCTGCCGCCCTGTCGATACCCACGACGGCGTACAGTCGCCCGCGTTTTGTGTCACGGGACGACCCGGAACCTTCCTCCGGGTCCGCCCGTTGACCCGTCCGGGCCCGGATTCGGGCGTTCGAAGTCTTGTCAGGGAGGATGTCGCGCATGTCACGTGGTGTCTGGGTCCGCTTCATCCTCGTCGTCGGCCTCCTGGTCGGATGCGTGGCGCTCGCCGTCAACGTCAAGCCCAACCTGGGCCTCGACCTCCGCGGCGGCGCGCAGTTCATCTTCGAGGCCGAGGGCACCGAGCAGGTCCCCGCCAACGCGGAGAACGTCGACAAGACCCTCGAGGTGCTCCGCGGTCGCGTCGACGCCCTCGGTGTCGCCGAGTCGACGCTGGCCCGGCAGGGTGAGAACCGCATCCTCGTCGAGCTGCCCGGCGTCACCAACGACGACGAGGCCCAGGAGGCCGAGGAGCGCATCGGCAGCACCGCCAAGCTGACCATCCACGAGGTGATCGGCACCGCCGAGCCGGACGCCAAGCCCGCCAAGAAGGACAACCAGGTCCTGCCGTCCGACCAGGGCGACACCATCGAGGTGGGGCCCACTGTCATCCAGGGCGAGGAGATCAGCGGCGCGAGCGCCGTGCAGCGCGACCAGAGCGTCGAGTGGGTCGTGGCGATCGACTTCAACGGCAAGGGCGGCAGCACCTGGGCCGACATCACCGGCAAGGCAGCCTGCAACCCGTCGGGCGACCCCAAGCGCCGCATCGCGATCGTCCTCGACGGCGAGGTCATCTCCTCGCCCGAGGTCAACACCGACGTCGGCTGCGACGTCGGCATCCGCGGCGGCTCCACCGACATCACCGGCAACTTCACCTCGACCGAGGCCAAGGACCTCGCCGCGCTCATCGAGGGCGGCGCGCTGCCGCTCGAGCTGACGGCGATCTCCGACCGCCTCGTCGGCCCCTCGCTCGGTGCCGCGGCCATCGACGCGTCCATCGAGGCCGGCATCATCGGCATCGCCCTCACCGGCCTGTTCATCATCTTCGTCTACCGCCTCGTCGGCTTCGCCGCGACGCTCGCGCTGGCGTCGTACGCCCTGCTCGCCTACGCCATGCTCGTCGGGCTCGGCTCGACGCTGACCCTGCCCGGACTCGCGGGGTTCGTGCTCGCGATCGGCATGGCGATCGACGCAAACGTCCTCGTCTTCGAGAGAGCCAGGGAGGAGTACGTCGCCTACCCCTCGGCGGGGCTGAGGCGCGCCCTGGCCGTCGGCTTCAACAAGGCGTGGAGCGCGATCATCGACTCCAACGTCACCACCCTGCTTGCCGCCGGCCTGCTGTTCTTCCTCGGGTCCGGCCCGATCAAGGGCTTCGGTGTCACGCTGTCCATCGGTGTCATCGCCTCGATGATCTCGGCGCTGATCGTCGCCCGCGTCCTGTGCGACCTCGCCGTGTCGAGCAAGCCGGTCGAGCACCGTCCCGCGATCAGCGGCCTCAGCCACCACGGCCAGGTGCGCCTCTGGCTGGACCGCAAGGACCCGCAGCTGATGAAGCGCCGGAGGACGTGGCTCGGCATCTCCGCCGCAGCGCTCGTGGTCGCCATCGCGGGCATCGTCACCCAGGGCCTCCAGCTCGGCGTCGAGTTCACCGGCGGTCGCCAGCTCGACTACTCGGTCAGCGACGAGATCTCGGTCGACCAGGCGCGCCAGGCCGTCGCCGACGCCGGCTTCCCGGAGGCCGTCGTGCAGACCGCCGACACTGCCGACTTCACCGTCCGCACAGGCGAGATCTCCAACACCGAGGAGCAGCGGATCGAGGACGAGCTGTCCGCGGTCGGTGGCACCGTCGAGAAGATCGACGACCAGACCATCGGTGCCTCGCTCGGTGACCAGCTGCGCAACAACGCGCTCATCGCCTTCGGTGTCGCCTTCCTGGCCCAGCTGCTCTACCTCGCCATCCGGTTCAAGTGGACCTTCGGTGTCGCCGCGGTGCTGGCGATGCTGCACGACGTGATCCTCGTGGTGGGCCTGTTCGCGTGGCTGCAGAAGCCGATCGACGGCATCTTCCTGGCGGCGGCGATGACGATCGTGGGTCTGTCGGTCAACGACACCGTCGTCGTCTTCGACCGCATCCGCGAACGCTGGTGGGGCTCCAAGCCCGAGGAGGACTTCACCGACGTCTCCAACCGCGCGGCCGTCGAGACCATCCCCCGCACGGTCAACACCGGCCTCGGCTCGATGTTCATCCTGGCCGCGCTCGTCTTCCTCGGCGGCGACTCGCTGCAGGACTTCGCGATCGCGCTGCTCGTCGGCCTCGTGGTGGGCACCTTCTCCTCGGTCGTGGTCGCCACCCCGCTCCTCACCTACTTCCACGAGAAGTGGCCGATGAGCCGGGTGAAGAAGGAGAAGGTCGAGCGGACGCCCGAGGACTCCGGCGCGGTCGTCTGACCGTTTCGGGCGGTCGGTCGGGTTCCGCCTTCCCTTTCGTTCTGTCG
>NZ_JBHTFL010000007.1:0-40495 GCF_042666175.1 Nocardioides sp. GCM10028917 | reverse complement strand
ACCCCCTCCAAGTGTCAGACTGCTCCTCCAAGTTCGCCTACAAGTACGCGTTGTCGGCGCCGCGTAGGATCGCTGCATGTTGTGGATCCTGCTGATCGTCGTCCTGGGCGTGGTCGCCTACCGCTACCGGGTCAAGATCCTCGCCCGGGTCCTCGGCCAGCCCGAGCGCCGCATCGAGCGCCAGATCGGCCGCAAGAACAAGTACTGACGGCCGCTGTGGACGGCGTACGACGGAGCGTCGGCGCCGCCGCGTAGGGTGCTCTGGTGCCCGAGACCGCCACCGTTCCCGCACCCGTCAGCGAGGTGCTGAGCACGGCGGTCGCCGCCCTTGGTGGGCAGCAGCGCGACGGCCAGGTGCAGATGGCGACCGAGGTCGCCGAGGCGATGGAGGAGGGCCGCCACCTCCTCGTGCAGGCTGGCACCGGCACCGGCAAGTCGCTGGGCTACCTCGTCCCGGCGATGCTCCACGACAAGCGCGTCGTCGTCGCCACCGCGACCCTCGCCCTGCAGCACCAGCTCGTCGAGCGTGACCTCCCCAGGCTGGTCGAGGCGGTCAAGGACGTGCCCGGCCTCGACACGTCGTACGCCGTCCTCAAGGGTCGCTCCAACTACGCCTGCCTCCACCGGATCCGCGCCGGCGTCCCTGACGACCAGGGCACGCTGGTCGACGTGCCGCTCGGGGCCATGGCCGAGAAGGTCCTCGAGCTGCGGGCGTGGGCCGAGGAGGAGACCGAGCAGGGCGGCAGCGGCGAGCGCGACAACGCCCCGCGCCACACCGACCGCGAGTGGCGACAGGTCTCGGTCAACCACCGCGAGTGCCTCGGCGCGAGCAAGTGCCCCTTCGGCGCGGAGTGCTTCGCCGAGCTCGCCCGCGAGAAGGCCCACCGCAGCCACCTGATCGTCACGAACCACTCCCTCCTCGCGATCGACGCGATCGAGGACGTGCCGATGATCCCCGACTACGACACGGTCGTCATCGACGAGGCCCACGAGCTGACGGCGCGCGTCACCCAGGCCGCGACCGACGAGCTCGGGGTGTCCGACATCGAGCGGGCCGCCCGCCGCGCCATGCGCTGGGCCGACGGTGACGGCGACCCTGCCGGCGACCTCGAGGACGCCGCCCAGCAGCTGGCCGAGGCGATCGAGGCCACGCCGCCCGGCCGCATCGACCAGGTGTCCACCCAGCTCTCCGACGCCCTCGTGCTCGTACGCGACGCGGCGCGCGCGTGCCTGTCGGCGTTCCCGCGCGAGTCCGGCGGCGAGGGCGAGGCCGATGCCGGCCGCACCCAGGCCAAGGGCATGGTGCAGGAGGTCTTCGTCAACGCCGAGCGGATGGCCGCCGGCTCCCAGGCCGACGTGCTGTGGCTGGGCGAGGCCCGCGACCGTTTCCCGGCCCGGCTCCACGTCGCGCCCCTGCAGGTGTGGGGCCCGATGCGCGACAAGCTGCTCACCGACAAGACCGTCGTCTTCACCAGCGCGACGCTGATGCTCGGCGGCGAGTTCGGCGCGGTCGCCACCTCGCTCGGCCTCAAGCCCACCGAACGGGTCGGCCACCAGGTCGCCACCACCGACGCCGACGACGCGCTGCCGTGGAAGGGCATCGACGTCGGCTCGCCCTTCGACTACGGCCAGCAGTCGATCCTCTACGTCGCCCGCCACCTGCCGCAGCCCGGCCGGGACGGCCTCGGCCCTGCGCAGCTCGACGAGATCTGCGAGCTCGTCGACGCCCTCGAGGGCCGCACGCTCGGACTGTTCTCGTCCCGACGCGCCGCGGAGACGGCGGCCGAGGCGGTGCGGGCGCGCCTGCCGCACCTGACGACGCTCGCCCAGGGCGACGCGCAGCTGCCCGAGCTCGCCAAGCAGTTCGTCGAGGACCCCCACACGTGCCTCTTCGGCACGCTCTCGCTGTGGCAGGGCCTCGACGTCCCGGGCGACACCTGCCAGCTGGTGCTCATCGACCGCATCCCGTTCCCGCGGCCCGATGACCCGTTGATGTCAGCGCGCCAGAAGGCCGCCGACCAGGCGGGCGGCAACGGCTTCATGCAGGTCGCCGCCACCCACGCCGCACTCCTGCTCGCCCAGGGCGCGGGCCGCCTCATCCGCACGACCTCCGACCGCGGCATCGTCGCCGTGCTCGACCCGCGCCTCGAGACCGCGCGCTACGGCCGCTTCCTCAAGGCGTCGCTGCCGCCGATGTGGTCGACCACCGACCCGGCGCTCGTCCGGCAGGCGCTCAAGCGGCTCGGCCAGTCGTAGCCTGCCGATTCAGGTCGGAGGCTCGTAGCCGAAGACCTGGTAGTCGCGTCGGTACATCGTGGCCACCAGCTCGCTCAGCTCGTCCGACACCTGCCGGTCACGGCCACCGGGGGCGGTCTGGTTCTTCGGCGCCGACGGCACGGCCGGTGCGCCGATGCGCTCGCACACCTCGGCGAAGTCCCGGTCGAACGTCTCCAGCCGACCTACGAAGTCGACCCTGTTGAGGTCGATCATCCGGCTCTGAAGGGTGAGGTGCTGGTCGGTGCCCGGCACGGCGGACAGGTCCTGCGCGGCGGTCCAGCGGGCGAACTCCTCGACCACCTGCATCCGCTCGTGGGTGGCCGGGTCGAAGTCGTAGTAGTTGTTGTCGACGACCTTGTCGTGCCACGCGGAGACGAACCGGTCCAGCGGGTCGCGCACGAACGCGAAGGCGAAGTAGTCGGCGAAGCTGGCCAGCGGGTAGCGCACGCGCATCGCGTGGTCGACGTCCACGCTCACGCCGTGCGTCTCGCAGTGGTGCCGGATCGTGCGCGTCGCGACCTTGGCCACGCGGTACCAGACGAACCGGTGGCTGTGGCTGATCGTGAGGTTGTACGCCAGCGGGCTGAGCCACGCGGACGCCTCGCCCGCCGCGGCCAAGCGGTCGACCTCGGCCTGCGCCTCCGGGATCAGTCGGCGCCGGTTGCCCGGACGGGTGCGGAAGAGCTCCGGTGGCGGAGAGTCGGGGCCGGCGGCAGACATCGGCGCGAGGCTACACGGAGCCTCCCCCGCCGCTCACCCGAACGGGATGCGCCCCCGCAGCGACTCCGGGTCGGGGACGGGGGTGTCGGCGGTCTCCTTGATGAGCGCGCGGGCCTTGTCGACGCTGTCCCAGACGTTCCACAGCAGCACGCCGCGGACCTGTCCCGACCTCAGGTAGTAGACGACGCCGGTGCCGACCTCGCCGTCCTTCCAGTCCTCGACCATGTCGAGCCGGCTGCTCGTCTCGCCGACGGCCTCGTAGCCGTAGTCGAGGATGTCGGACCAGAAGAACGGCGTGTAGTCGTAGGCGTCGTCGGCGCCGGCCATCACCTTGCCGGCGTGCTCGCCGGACTTCTCGGCGTGGTCGACGTGCTCGACGCGACGGCGACCGAGGAGGGCGTCGGGGTACGACGCGACGTCGCCCGCGGCGTACACGTCCGCGTCGCTCGTGCGCAGGTGCTCGTCCAACACGACGCCGTTGTCGACCTCGAGGCCGGCGGCCTCCGCGAGGCCGGTGCGCGGGAGCACGCCGACACCGATGACGGCTGCGTCGGCGGTGATGGAGGTGCCGTCGCCGAGGCGGATCCGTACGCCGCCGTCCTCCTCCTGGCCACCCTCCACCGAACCGTGCACGACGGTCACGCCGCGGTCGGCGAAGGCCTTGGTGAGGGTGGCGGCGAGGGCGCGGGGGAACATCTGCTCCTGGACGTCCTCGAGGTCGAGCACGAGGGTGACCTGCACGCCGTTCTGCACGAGGGACGAGGTGATCTCCGAGCCGATGTAGCCACCACCGATGACCGCGACGTGGCTGCCCTCGGTCGCGACGGCGCGCAGGAGCTGGTAGTCGGCCGCGGTGCGGTAGTAGATCACCCGCGGGCCGGGGTCGACGTCGAGCACGCGGGGCTCGGCGCCCGTGGCGAGCAGCAGCTTGCCGTAGCCGACGCTGCTGCCGTCGGCGAGGCGTACGACGTGCGCGCCGGGGTCGATCTCGGTCACCGTGGTGTCGGTGACCAGGTTGACGGCGTCGTCCTCGTCGAGGTCGCCGGCGAGCGAGGACCCCTCGAGGGTCTCGTCGTCCTTGAGCCAGAGGTCCTTGGTCAGGACGGGCCGGTAGACCGGCTTGTCGGGCTCGGAGCCGAGGACCGCGATCCGCCCGGACTCGTCCTGCGAACGGATGCCCTTCACGGCGCTCGCCGCGGCGACCCCCGCACCGACGATGACGTAGTCATAGGACTGCTCGACGTTGCTCATGCCGCCATCGTGCACCCTCGCTGGTCACCGCGCCCCCGCTGGTCGAGGAGGGACGGAGTCCCGTCACGAGACCCCGGTCGATCAGAGGCTGCGGAGCACCGCCGTCACGACGCCGAGGATCGTGGCGTTGTCGCCCGGGATCGGGTCGTAGGCGTCGTTGTGGGGCAGCAGCCACACGTGGCCGTCCTTGCGCTGGAACGTCTTGACGGTCGCCTCGCCCTCGATCATCGCCGCGACGATCTGGCCGTTGGTGGCGGTCTGCTCCTGGCGGATGACGACGTAGTCGCCGTTGCAGATCGCCGCGTCGACCATCGAGTCACCGGAGACCTCGAGGAGGAAGAGGGTGCCCTCGCCGACGAGCTGCTTGGGCAGCGGGAACACGTCGGTGACCTGCTCCTCGGCGAGGATCGGGCCACCGGCGGCGATGCGGCCGACGACCGGGACGTTGGTGGCGACGGGGTTGGCGTCGCCGATGCCGGTCTCGTCGTACGACGTCTCCTCGGCGCTCGACATGCTGCGCCGCGCCGCCATCACCTCCGGCAGGAAGACCTCGAGGGCGCGGGGTCGGTTGGGGTCACGCTTGAGGAAGCCCTTGCCCTCGAGCACCCGGAGCTGGTGGGCGACGCTGGACGACGAGGTGAGGCCGACGGCCTGGCCGATCTCACGCATCGAGGGCGGGTAGCCCTTGGTCTCGATCGAGTCCTTGATCGTGGCGAGCACCCGCTGCTGGCGCGGGGTCAGGCCGGTGGCGTCCGGGGGGCCGTCGGGCATCTCGATGACGTTCTTGTCGTCCTGCTTGGCCATGCGTCCTCCACTAGCGTCGACCCCTCCGTCCGCGGCTGGACAGGGAGGATCTGGTGCGCCCACCGTAGACCTCGGGATGCCGCAGGATCAAACACCTGTTCGAAGCCGCGTGTCGCTAGTGTCCCGGCATGTCGACCAGCCCGCTGACCGGTCCGCCTTCCTCCTGCGTCGTGACCGGTGGGGCTCGCGGGATCGGACGCGGGATCGCGGAGCTGATGGTGGCCCACGGGCACCGAGTCGTCATCGGCGACCTCGACGGCTCGGCGGCCGCCGCAACGGCGGCGGAGATCGGCGCGGTCGCCGGCCTCGCCCAGGACGTACGCGATCCCGACGCGCACCGCCTCGTGGCTGAGGAGGCCGCGCGGCACGGGGCGCTGACGGCGTGGTTCAACAACGCCGGCGTGGGTGACGACGGCTCCCTGGTCGACCTGTCGGAGGAGCAGGTGCGCCGGCTGGTGGAGGTGAACCTGCTGGGTACGACGTGGGGCACGCGCGCCGCGCTCGCTGCGTTCGGCCCCGCCGGCGGGGACGTCGTCAACATCGCCTCGCTCGCCGGCCTGGGGCCGGTGCCGGGCTACAGCATGTACGCCGCGACGAAGGCCGCCGTCGTCTCCCTCTCCGCCTCCGTCAACGCCGAGGCGCCGCGCGGGGTGCGGGTGCACGCCCTGTGCCCCGACGGGGTCGACACCGCGATGCTCGCGGCCCAGGACCCGTCCGGCTTGGGCTCGCAGCTGGTGCACTCCGGCGGCCCGATCCTCGAGGTCGCCGACGTGGCGGCCGCGGCAGTCGCGCTCGTGGGATCGCGCCGCGTCGTGCGGGCTGTGCCGGGCTGGCGCGGGGGAGTCGTCCGCGGCTCGGCGCTCGCGCCGGGGCTGATGCAGCACGCGGCCGGGCTCTTCGCAGCCCAGGGGCGACGCGCGATGGGTCGCCGCTGAACGTGTTCGAACACGCCGAACATTTGTTCGACGAGGTCCTTGAGTTGTTCGAACACGTGCTCTAACGTCGTACACATGTTCGATCGAACATCTGATCGACACCCGGTGGCGGAAGCCGCTGTCGGTGGGTCCGACTAGACATTCGCTCGACAGAACACGACCGGCTGATCTTCCCCAGGAGGCCACAAATGAGCACCCTCAGCCTTGCCCCAGCTTTCACCGCCACCCCGCGTGCCCGCTCGACGGTCCGTCTGACCCGTCGCGGCCGCCTGGCGGTCTTCCTGACGTCGCTGTTCCTCGTCCTCGGCGTGGCGTTCATGCTCGCCGGGGGCGCGGTCGGCACCGGCGAGGCCGGCCAGCCCGCCCCGACCGAGATCGTCCAGGTCGCGCCCGGCGACACCCTGTGGGGGATCGCCAGCGACATCGCCACCGACGGCGACGTCCGCTCGATGATGAGCGAGATCGAGCGGCTCAACGCCCTCGAGTCCGCCGGCCTCGCGGCCGGTCAGAAGCTCCGCGTTCCAGTCTCCGACTGACGCGAGAGGCCTCCATCAGCCGCTTCGACCCCGGCTGGTGGACCAAGGGAAGGCGAGGGGCGGGCCCAGTGGCCCGCCCCTCGGCGCATTTCGGCTCGCTCGTTGATCGAGGAGGTCGCGCAGCGACCGTCACGAGATCCAGTCCCCGCGCGGGTTCTCCACAGGTTTTGCCGTCGGTCTGGTTCCACGGTCGCCCAGATGGGTAGTTTCAGCGTGCTGACGTTGTTCTCGGGAAGGCACTTCATGCACGTACGCCGCGCCCTCGCGCTGACCCTCGCGGTCCCCGTCCTCCTGGCAGGGTGCTCCGACGACCCCGAGCCGGAGCCGAAGATCCCGGAGACCACCAGTTCCTCGCCGACCCCCACTCCGATCGAGTCCGAGACGCCGGAGGCGGAGAGTCCGGAGGACTTCATCCGGCGCTGGCAGGCGGCGGCATTGACGGCCCAGAACGACGGAGACACAGACAAGTACCGAGCGTTCGGTCCGAAGTGCAAGCCGTGCTCGGAGTTCGCCGACCAAGTCGACCAGATCTACGGCGACGGCGGGTCGGTCCGTCTCGGAGGTCTGCGAGTAGTCAGCGTCGAGTCTGACGGGGGCGCGGACCAGTACCAGCTCACGCGCGTGCTGGGTCGGACGCAGGTTCTCGATGCACAAGGTCAGGAACAGCAGTCCTTTGCCGGAGGCCGGGAGGTCCTCACTGTGTTCCTGGAGGAGGTTGGCGAGGAGTTGCGCATCAAGAACTTCTTGCGGACAGCGGCATGAGATCAGCCCTGGCTGGCTGCTTGTTGCTGGCCTGGATGGTGCTCGTCCCGGTTCCGGCCGGTGCTGCTGACGGACCGTGCGCGGTAGCGGGAGGCTTGGACTCAGTGAACGCTGAGTGCCAATGGACCTACTCGGACTATTCCGGAAGCTCTAGTTCGGGCGACGGCCACACGTGGGTGGTCTCCATTCAGTGCGACAACGGCGGCATCTGCACGCAGTACGTCGAATGCGTGGAGGGCGGCCAGGAGGGATACGTCCACGACGTCTACATGGACGGGACGGACGTGGGTGACGTCTGCGTGCCGCAGAACGCCGTACAGCAGGTCGACCTGGCCAAGCTGATCATCCGACAGTTCAAACGAATCGCCTGGCCGTCGTCCAAGCTGGTCGTACAACCGCGCGGCGGGCGGACGCTCGTGAACTTCGAGACGAACTTCTACACACCCGACCACCGGTCGATCGACCAGTCCGTCACTGTCGCCGGCCAGTCCGTGGTGATCCGAGCCGTCCCCGTCTCGTACACCTACTACTTCGGGGACGACGACAGCACCACGACCACCAGCCCCGGCAGCCCGCACCCCGACCTCGAGATCACCCACGCCTATGCGCGGACGGGCGACGTCGTCGTACGGGTCGACACGACGTACGCCGGTGAGTACCGCATCGGGCAGGGAGAGTGGACGTCGATCCCCGACACCCTGACGGTCGAGGGCGCGGGGCAGGACCTCGAGATCGTCGAGGCACTCCCGCAGCTGGTGCTCGAGTAGGCCGGCCGACAACGCGGAGCGCCAGGGTCACCAGGTGACTCGGAGACTCCGCGATCAGCGTGCCGCGCGCTTCCCACCGACCGGGCGCGGGGGAGCGTCGTCCGAGGGCGGGGGTTGGGTGATCCCCAACGCCCGCATCAGCCGCGCAACCAGCAGCAGCCCGACGAAGAGGCAGGCGATCGCACCGAGGCAGGCCAGCGCCATGAAGCTCCAGGCCGACCCGTCGGAGCCGCTGCGCGCCGCCGTACCGAAGTCGATGGCGGCATAGACCAGGTATCCCCAGGCGACCACGCAGAGGGTGATCGCGATGCCCAGACCGAGGGCGGCCTTGTTGAGGGTCCGCGGCGCCGGAGCCGCTCTCCGCGACCCTGCTCGCTTACCCGCCGTGGACACGGAAGTCATTGTGGCGGAAGCGGCCTGATCGGGCACGGGATCCGATGAGTTGTGGGCCCCGACACGCCGTCGACCCGCGTCCTCAACATGGGTGACAAGGGCACTGACCTGCGGTTTTACCGTGGGCTCGAAATTGGTCCGACGAGGTTCGGCATTCGCTTGCCATGCGTTGTGGTCGGGGCGTACGGTTACCACTACATCTAGTAGTTACACCGCTGTAGTTATCCACATCTGGTGCACAGGCCAGAGGGCGAAGCACACAGCTCAAGGCTAGTTGTCCACAGGAACATCCCCAGCCGACACCCCGTTATGTGGGTGTACGAAGCGCGCCCGACCGCAGAACGAGAGGAGGACCGCCATGCACTGTCCCAACTGCAAGAACGAGGACACCAAGGTCCTCGACTCCCGGGTCGCCGACGACGGCGGTTCGATCCGTCGGCGTCGTACGTGCGCCGCCTGCGACCGCCGCTTCACCACGGTCGAGAAGATGCAGCTGACGGTGCTCAAGCGCTCCGGCGCCACCGAGCCGTTCAACCGCGACAAGGCGATCGCCGGCGTCCGGAAGGCCTGCAAGGGCCGCCCGGTCACCGACGCTCAGCTCGCGTGCCTCGGCCAGGACGTCGAGGACGCGCTGCGGCTCAGCGGCCAGGCCGAGTTCGACGCCAACGAGGTCGGTCTCGCGATCCTGGCCCCACTCCGCGCGCTCGACGAGGTGGCCTACCTCCGCTTCGCGAGCGTCTACCGCGCGTTCGAGTCGGTCGACGACTTCGACGCCGAGATCAAGATGCTGCGGCTCGAGCGAGCCGCAGACGATCAGCCCGTCCAGACGGGCTGACCCACATTCGGCCCGGCAGGTGGTGGGGAAGCCGCCTGCCGGGCTCACCAAGCAACCGCGAGAAGACTCGCGATGTTCACACCACACCACCACAGGAGATGGCATGACCGAGACGGTGAGCACCCGCGCCAAGGCGAGGGGCAAGGGCCTGAAGCTGGAGCGCGTCTTCAGCACCGAGGGCACCCACCCCTACGACGCCATCACGTGGGAGCGTCGCGACGTCGTCCAGCAGAACTGGAAGACCGGCGAGACCGTCTTCGAGCAGCGCGGCGTGGAGTTCCCCGACTTCTGGTCGGTCAACGCCTCCACCATCGTCACCACCAAGTACTTCCGCGGCGCGGTCGGCACCGACGTACGCGAGTGGAGCCTCAAGCAGCTCATTGACCGGGTCGTGAAGACGTACACCAAGGCCGGCATCGACAACGGCTACTTCGCCGGTGACGCCGACGCCGAGATCTTCGAGCACGAGCTGACCTGGCTGCTGGTCAACCAGTACTTCTCCTTCAACTCCCCGGTGTGGTTCAACGTCGGCACCCCGTCGCCGCAGCAGGTCTCGGCCTGCTTCATCCTCTCGGTCGACGACTCGATGGACTCGATCCTCAACTGGTACAAGGAGGAGGGCTTCATCTTCAAGGGCGGCTCCGGTGCCGGCCTCAACCTCTCCCGCATCCGCTCCTCCAAGGAGCTCCTCTCCTCCGGCGGTACGGCCTCGGGTCCCGTCTCCTTCATGCGCGGCGCCGACGCGTCCGCGGGCACCATCAAGTCGGGCGGCGCCACGCGTCGTGCGGCCAAGATGGTCGTCCTCGACGTCGACCACCCCGACATCGAGGAGTTCGTGATGACGAAGGCGCGCGAGGAGGACAAGATCCGCGCGCTGCGCGACGCCGGCTTCGACATGGACCTCGGCGGCGCCGACATCACCTCCGTGCAGTACCAGAACGCCAACAACTCCGTCCGCGTCAGCGACGAGTTCATGCGTGCGGTCGAGGACGGCGCCGAGTTCGGCCTGCGCTCGCGCGGCACCGGCGAGGTTATCGAGACCGTCGACGCCCGCGACCTGTTCCGCAAGATCAGCACGGCCGCGTGGGAGTGCGCCGACCCGGGTCTGCAGTACGACGACACGATCAACGACTGGCACACCAACCCCGAGACCGGCCGCATCACCGCGTCCAACCCGTGCTCGGAGTACATGTCGCTCGACAACTCCTCGTGCAACCTGGCGTCGCTCAACCTGCTGAAGTTCCTCAAGGACGACGACACCTTCGACGCCGCGCTCTTCGCGAAGGCCGTCGAGTTCATCATCACCGCGATGGACATCTCGATCTGCTTCGCCGACTTCCCGACCGAGGCGATCGGCCAGACCACCGTCGACTACCGCCAGCTCGGCATCGGCTACGCCAACCTCGGCGCGCTGCTCATGGCGATGGGCCTGGGCTACGACTCCGAGGGTGGCCGCTCGATGGCTGCCGCGATCACGTCGCTCATGACCGGTACGTCCTACAAGCGCAGCGCTGAGCTCGCCGGGATCGTCGGCCCGTACGCCGGCTACGCCCGCAACGCCGACGCCCACAAGCGCGTGATGCGCAAGCACCAGGCGGCCAACGACGTCGTCCGCGTGCTGCACACCGAGGACGGCCGGGTGCACAAGCTGGCCACCAAGGCGTGGGCCGACGTGATCAAGACGGGTGAGAAGAACGGCTTCCGCAACGCGCAGGCCTCGGTGCTCGCGCCGACCGGCACCATCGGCTTCATGATGGACTGCGACACCACCGGCATCGAGCCCGACTTCTCGCTGGTGAAGTTCAAGAAGCTCGTCGGCGGCGGCTCGATGCAGATCGTCAACCAGACGATCCCGCGGGCCCTCAAGAAGATGGGCTACCAGCCCGAGCAGATCGAGGCGATCGTCGCCTACATCGCCGAGCACGGCCACGTGGTCGACGCTCCGGGCCTCAAGACCGAGCACTACGAGATCTTCGACACCGCGATGGGCGCCCGCTCGCTCAAGCCGATGGGCCACGTGCGGATGATGGCGGCCGCGCAGCCGTTCCTCTCCGGTGCGATCTCCAAGACGGTCAACCTGCCCGAGGACGCCACGGTCGAGGAGATCGAGGACGTCTACCTGCAGTCCTGGAAGCTCGGCCTCAAGGCGACCGCGGTCTACCGCGACAACTGCAAGGTCGGCCAGCCGCTGTCCGACGGCGGCGGCAAGGCCAAGAAGGACGAGGCCGACAAGGCTGCCGCCTCGGCCGCGGTCGAGACCAAGGTCGTCGAGAAGGTCGTCTACGCCCCGGTCCGCAAGCGCCTGCCGAAGTCGCGCGTCTCCCGCACGACGTCGTTCACCGTCGGCGGTGCCGAGGGCTACATGACCTCCGGCGCCCACGACGACGGCCAGCTCGGCGAGGTCTTCCTCAAGCTCGGTAAGCAGGGCTCGACCCTGGCGGGCGTGATGGACGCCTTCTCGATCGCGGTGTCGATCGGCCTGCAGTACGGCGTCCCGCTGGAGACCTACGTCTCGAAGTTCACCAACCTGCGCTTCGAGCCCGCCGGCCTCACCGACGACCCGGACGTGCGGATGTCGCAGTCGATCATGGACTACATCTTCCGCCGCCTGGCTCTCGACTACCTGACCTTCGAGGACCGCTCGATGCTCGGCATCTACTCCGCCGAGGAGCGCCAGCGCCACCTCGAGACCGGCTCCTACGAGCCGCTCGTGGAGGAGACCGGCTCGGCTGCCGAGCTTCTGGAGCCGCTGGTCGAGGAGGGCCGCCAGGCACGTCACGAGACCGAGGTCATCGAGGATGTCGAGACCAAGGACACCCACGGCTCCGAGGCCCGCCAGGTCCCGGCCCAGGTGTCCACGGGCGAGGCCAAGACCACCGCCGAGCTCTTCGAGAAGCTCACCGGCACCGCCGTCGACTCCCCGCTCTGCATGACCTGCGGCACGAAGATGCGCCCCGCTGGCTC
This sequence comes from Nocardioides sp. GCM10028917, assembly GCF_042666175.1. NCBI lineage: Bacteria > Bacillati > Actinomycetota > Actinomycetes > Propionibacteriales > Nocardioidaceae > Nocardioides > Nocardioides sp. GCM10028917. Next base: position 28,251 of record NZ_JBHTFL010000007.1, on the reverse strand, counting down.
GTGCTATGTGTGCGAGGGCTGCGGGAGCACCAGCGGCTGCAGCTGATCAATGACAGGACGGCCCCGACACCATTGGTGTCGGGGCCGTTTTGCTGTATCTGTGATCGCCACCGGGCGCGCGGGGAAGAGCCTGCCTTGAGAGCCAACCCGACGCGCCGCCCCGCAGCTGCGCTACTGAGCGACGGCGGAGGCGTGGTTGAAGAAGTCGGTCGGCATGGGCGTCTGAAGCTTCCAGGTGATCGCAATCGGTCGGTCGCCTGTATGCGAGACGTAACGTGCCGGTCCTAGGAAGAGATACGGCGACGTCCCGAAGTCATCCTTCTGCTCCTGTCGAACGAAGAGCAACACGGTCGACGATCCGTCCAGGTAGCGTCGGCCGGTCGGGGAGTTGACGGAAGTCGTGGACTGCGACTCCCAGTGGAACAAGTCGCGGGAGATCGGGTAGTCGGCGTACATCGTGGTGGGCGAGTAGTCGGCCTCGGACTTCTTCAGGGTGACGAAGAAGGCGTCGACGTTGCGTTCGGCGAAGTAGAAGACGCCTTCGCGGAAGCTGTTGGGAAGGCGCGGGAAGTCCAGCGCAGCGAGGATCTCCTCGCGCTGATAGCGAGCGTGGATCTGGAGCGGCACATCGGAGAGGGGTCCTTCCAGGGCGTACGGAACGTGCCGAGCGGCCTCAAAGCTCAGATCGACAACGCTCGAAATTTCCGCACGGGCTGCTCGCTCGCGACGCATCGCATCGAAGCCCTCGGACACACTGGCGAACCCACCACCGTCGGACCAGAACGAGTAGTAGAGCATCCGGGCGATCCGCTGTTCGGCGGGCGACAAGTCGTCGTACGCGGGTGCGCTCTCCGCGAGCAGGGACTGATACGACTCAGCGCGCAGGGGGTCGTCAACATGAGCGAATGCGCGCACCCGCTTGAGGAGCTTCTCCTCCAGGTCGGAGCCGGGCAGGGTTTCGAGACCCGCATCCTGACGCAGCTTGGTCCAGGAATGGCTGCCACGTCGCAGGATGTCGCTGAGCTCGAGGCCGGAGGACTCCAGGAATGAGTCCAGGGAGTCGTCCTTCGTGAAGCGCAGCTGGGCAACGATCTGCGCCCAGCGGTTGGCGATCTGCGACTTCAGGTTCTCGAGGACGACGTCCTGAGTCGTCTTGTCCAACCGCACCTGGCAGCCGGATGGCAGGAACGGAAAGTCCTCTTTCACGGCCTTCTCGAGATGCTTCCCGTGGATGCCCGTAAGCACCGAGAACTTCCGGGAGAAGTTGAACTCCTTGCGGTGGTAGCCGACGAAGTCGAGGACGGTGAGGACTGCCTTCCGCTGCGTCCGCCGCAATCCCCGTCCGAGCTGCTGCATGAATATCGTGGAGCTCTCGGTCGGCCGCAGAAACAGCACCGTGTCCACGTCGGGGACGTCCAGTCCTTCGTTGAAGACATCGACTGTGAAGAGGACGTTCACCTCAGCCGCTCTCAGCGCCCTGAGGGAGTCAGACCGTTCATTTCGAGGAGTGTCGCCAGTGACCGTGCGAGCCGGGATGCCGGCGTCGTTGAAGACCTTCGTCATGTATTCGGCGTGGGCCACGCTCACGCAGAATCCGAGAGCACGCATCCCGCTGACATCGGCGATCTTGTCGCGGACCTGAGTCAGGACGATGCGGGCGCGCGCGTCATTGCCTGTGTAGACGTCGGCAAGCTGCGTCTCGTCGTAGCGTCCACGGCTCCACGTGATCTGACGTAGGTCAGTGCCGTCGGCGATGCCGAAATAGTGGAAGGGACAGAGGAGATCTGCGCCCAGTGCATCCCAGAGGCGCAGCTCGGCTGCGGTTCGCCCTTCGAAGAAGGAGCGTACGTCTGTTCCATCTGCCCGTTCCGGAGTCGCTGTGAGCCCGAGAAGCTCGCTCGGCTGGAGGTGATCGAGGATCCGCCGGTAGGTCTTCGCCTCCGCGTGGTGGAATTCGTCGATGACGACAACCTCGTAGGCGTCGCGTGGGATGTTCGCAACGCCATACGACGTCAGCGACTGAACGCTTGCAAAGACATGCTTCCAGCGCTCGGGGCGTTGGCCGCCGACGTACAGTTCGCCGAAGTCGCCGTCTGCGAGGACCTCTCGGTAGGTCCTCATCGATTGCTCAAGGATCTCGCGACGATGAGCGACGAAGAGAAGACTGGGTTGGGCGCCGCCACGCTTTGACACGAGGCTCCGGTAGTCAAGGGCCGCGATCACGGTCTTGCCCGTCCCCGTCGCAGCCACCACAAGATTGCGATGCCGGTCGTGGAGGACACGTTCGACGTCGATGGCGTCGAGCATCTCCTGCTGATACGGGTACGGACGTACTTCGAGGCCGACCAGACTGATCGTGACGCGGTCGGAGCTCTTGATGTTCTTCGCCTCGAGCAGAGCGTCATCGAGTCGGTCGCGGTCGCGAGCGGGGTCGTACGTCTCGAACTCAGGGCTGTTCCAGTAAGCGTCGAAGGTTGCCCGGAACTTGTCCATCAGGCTAGGCGTCGCCGCTTTGCTAAGCCGAACGTTCCACTCGACACCTTCGAGCATCGCTGACGTGGTGAGGTTCGACGAGCCGACATATGCGGTGTCGAAGCCCGAGTCCCGGCCGAACAGCCAAGCCTTAGCGTGGAGGCGGGTGCGTTTGGCGTCGTATTGGATCTTGACCTCGGCACCGAAGTCGCGGACGAGACGGTCCAGCGCCTCGCGTTGGGTCCCACCGATGTACGTCGTTGTCACGACCCGAATCGGGATGCCTGCCTCGCGCGCAGTCGCGAGCTCACCCTCGATCAGTCGCAGGCCGTGCCACATGACAAAGGCGCACAGCAGGTCAATCGAGTCAGCTGAGTCGATCTCAGCTCGGAGCTCAGAAGCCAAACTGGGCTCACCGTGCGCGTTGGTGAGCAGCGCGGCGTCATTGAGGGGCGTTTTCGGTCGGTGAACGAATCGCCTGGTCTGACCTGGGCCGGGGGTTGGTCGGAGCGAATGCAGCTGCTGAATTGGCGGGATGAAGGAGTCCGACGACTCCTCAAGAGCGCGGAGCAACTCATTCGCGGCGCCCAGGCGAGCTGCCGGGTCCTTGATCGCTGCCAGCCGACGTTGCAGTGCAGCGCCGATATGGCGCGCAAGCACGTGGGGTTGGTCCGCTTCGTCGACCTTCGCCACATCAATCTCGCGCGACTCTTCCAGCTGCAAAGCCGCGTTCAATTGCTCAGTGAGCAGCGATTCGTGAAGACCGGACGCGAGGTGACGGGGATGCTGCACGGACCAGAAGCTTGCCAGGACCAGCTACCTGAATGTGGCGTTCTGATAGTCCAAAATGAGATTCAACGGTTCACCGAGGCCGTCGCGGATGCCCAAGCCGCTGCTCAATTCGTTCGATGGCGGGTATGTCCGCAGGAGCCCACTCGAGCCTTCGAAGGTCGCTCGGCTCGCTCCACACAAGATCTACGTGCTCAACCAGCTGCGGCGTCCCGGATACGAGGTTGCAGTAGAACGTCGTCAGGTGCACGACGCCGAAGTCGTACTCGTGGCTGGTGGTAGCGACTTCGTCACCGACCGCGATGTCACAACGAAGTTCCTCTTGGATCTCGCGCATCAGAGCCGCTTGCGGCGTCTCACCGTGTTCGATCTTGCCCCCAGGGAATTCCCACATGCCGGGCAAGGAACCGTTCGGTCCTCGTTGAACGGCCAGCACCTTCCCTTCGGAGACGATGACCGCGCCCACAACGTGAATCTGCTTCTTCACTGGTTCCCTTTGCTCGGGTTGCAAGCCTACGGAACCACTAGGCCAAGAAGGGCCAAGCGGCAGGAGTGGGGCGCCACGGGGCGTGACTCACTCCCCACCCGCGGCGCAGCCTCGTGCCGAAGCTGAAACCGCGTCACGATAGAAACACGGCCCATCAACCCCGATACCCGCCCGGAGTCCCCGCCTCCGGCGGGCGTCCCTGCCGTTGGGGGAGTCCGCCGCCGTCAGCCCACGGTGGCTGCGAGCCGTTCGACAGCACCGGCGACCCGCGGACCGAACATCACCGCGTCGTTGTGGTCGGCCCCCTCGAGCACGACACGGTCGATGAGCGACGGCGCTGCGTCCGCGACTCGTGCGCTGAGCTCGGTCGGCACCACGCCGTCGCGGTCGCCGTAGATGACGGTGACGGGTACGTCGCTCGCGGCGATCGGGTCGAGCACTGGGAACCGGTCGCGGAGCATCGTGCGGACGGGCAGCCACGGATAGTGGTGCCGACCGACGTCGGCGAGGCTCGTGAACGGGGACCTCAGCACGATCCCGGCCGGACGGTGCCGCTGCTGCAGGCCCGCGACCACGCCGGTCCCCAGCGACTCGCCGAAGAAGATCGTGCGGTCGAGGGGGTGGCCGAGCTCGACCAACGCGCGTACGGCCGCGTCGGCGTCTGCCTCGAGTCCCTCCTCGCTGGGGGTGCCGGGGTTGCCGCCGTAGCCGCGGTAGTCGACCAGCAGCACGCTGAGCCCGCGGTCGCCGAGCCGACGGGCGAGGTCGACCCGGCCGGCACGGTTGCCACCGTTGCCCGGGGCCATCAGCACGGCCATGCCGGTGTCGCGCTTGGCGTCGGCAGGCAGGTACCACGCACCCAGCTCGAGCCCGTCGGTCGTCTCCAGCGTGATGTCGCGAGCGCCCGGGAGCACCTCACTGGCGGGTGGTACGTCGCTCGCGTCGGGGAAGTAGATGAGCTGGCGCTGCAGAGCCCAGACCGCCGTCAGGCCGACGGCCACGACAAGCACCACGACCACGAGCGTCACGACGATCCCCCTGCCGCGAAGGCGTGCCATCGCCTCATGGTGGCACGCCTTCGCGGCCAGCACTCAGGAGTCGAACACCTCCACGTTGGCTCGTCCCTCGGTGGCGAGGATCAGCGAGATCCAGCCGTCCGTCCCGCGGAGACGGCGCTGCGTGGCGTCGGTGACGACGTAGCTGCCGACGAGCCGGTGGGTCACGACGTAGGTGGCGTCGGCGTACTCGCCGCACACCTGACCGACGGCGTCGAGACGCAGGGTCCGCCTGGGGGAGGTCACGTCGAGGGTGCCGGTGGCGGGCTCGCAGGATCCGGGTGCCGGCAGCGAGCCGTCGTCGGCGGCCAGCGTGGCGACGTACGTGCCGTCGAAGGGATCGCCGGTGACGGACCCGGCGAGGTGTGCGGTGCCGGCCGCGTCCAGCGAGTACGTGCCGACGTCGGCTCCACGCAGGTCCACGAGGGGCTTGGGTGCGGCGACGGCGGGGGACGCAGCCGTCGACATGGCAAGTGCTGCGACGGTGAGGACGGCGGCCTGGGTGGTGGGTCTCATCGGTGGGTGCTCCTGGTCTGGGGTCGATGGGTGTAGACCAGAACGTGTCACCCTCCGCTTGACCCCGACCTGAGGACGACTTGAGCGCCGCTGGAGCCCGCGAGCAGGTGGGACGCCCCCGTCACATCAAGCCGTGCTCGTAGGCGTACGCCGCCGCAGCCGTCCGCGACCCCACTTCGAGCTTGGTGAAGATGTTGGAGAGGTGGCGGGCGACCGTCTTCTCCGAGAGGACCAGGCCCGCGGCGATCTGGGGGTTGGTGCGGCCGGTGGCGACGAGGCGCAGCACCTCGACCTCGCGGGGGGTGAGTCCGGCCGGGGAGGAGTCCGGCGCGAGCGAGGCGGACACGGAGTCCGCCGCCGGGCGGGCACCCAATCGGCGGAAGCAGTCGCGCGCCGCCTCGAGCTCGCGGCGCGAGGCGTCGACGTCGCCGAGCCGAGCGAGCGCCCTGCCGCGGAGGACGCCGGTGCGGGCGGTGTCGTACGGCGCGGACGCGCGCGCCCACAGCTGGCCTGCCTTGCGGAGGAAGGGCAGCGCGCCTGCCGGGTCGTCGGCAGCGAGCTCGACCGCACCCGAGCACTCGGCGGCCATCGCGGTGTGGAGCTCCGAGCAGGCCAGGGACGCCAGCTCCTCGGCGGCCGTCCGCGCGCGGTCCACGTGCCCGGTCGCCACGAGTACGTCGACCGCGGCCGGCAGCACGCTGCACCTCGCGACGGCGCCGGCGGCCTCCTCCAGCAGACGCTCGACCGCGGCCAGCGCCGCAGCACCCTGCCCGCGCGCGAGCCACAGCAGGGCCAGCCCGGGCTGGGGGTCGCAGCCGTGGTCGGCGGCACGCTGGTAGGCGGCGTCGGCCTCGTCGAGCTCGCCGCGCAGGCGCAGGACGTCGCCGGACTCGCGGGCGGTGAGCCCGATCGCGTCGGGGGACCCGGCCTCGACGTACCGCTGCGCAGCGAGCCCCAGCTCGGACAGCGCGGCGGGCCAGTCGCCGTGCATGCGGAGCAGCTGGGCGCGGTGCAGCGCGCACTGCCCGGTGAAGAGGAGCAGCCCGGGCTGTGCGGAGCACCACCGCTCCAGGGCGGAGGTCCACTCCGCCACGCGGCCGAAGTCGCTGATCTCCTGACAACCTTCGATCGCGGTGCAGTAGACGTGCCCGGCGATGACCGGCGTGCACTCGCCGGCGATCACCCGCACCATCGCCTCGTCGAGGCAGGCGAGGCCCTCGGTGACCCGGTCGGTGTAGAGCCGCAGCCGCCCCTGGCCCGTCAGTCCCATCGCTACGAGGTTGGGGTCGCGGTGCCGGCGTCCCGCGTCCGTGGCGAGGTCGGCCTGCGCCGAGGCCTCCGGGATCTCGCCCCGGCCGAGGTGGCCGAACATCTGGACGAAGGCCACCCACCCCGCCTCGGCGCAGTCGGTGCCGGTCTCGTCGAGCAACGCCTCGGCCCGTGCCGCCCATCCGGAGAAGAGGGCCGGCTCGCCGTGGGTGGCGCAGCTCATCGCGAGCCTGACGGCCGCGCGTACGGCCGCCTGCGGGTCGCCCGCCTGTTCCTGCAGCCGGAACTCCTGCTGCAGCGCCAGCACTGCCGCGTCGTGGTGCCCGAGCAGCTCGGCGGCCGTCGCGAGGTCGTCGAGGTCGGGGGGCGTGAGGAGCGCGAGGTCGGTCGCGGACCAGGCGTCGTACGCCGCCGGCCAGTCGCCGCGCGCGTAGGCCTGACGCGCACGCTCGACGTCGTCGGCCACCTCCATCGCGCACACCTCCGGCTCCGAGCGTACGGCGACTCAGGCCGCCGCGGGGTGGCTCGAGGTCGCCTTCCCCAGGCTGCGGGAGCGGGCCGCGACCCGGTCGGCGACGAAGGCCGCGTCCCGCCCGACACCGGTCATGAGCATCGAGCTGAACGAGTACTGGAAGGCCAGGCCGCAGAAGAACAGGCCCGGGGCGTCGGCGACCACGCCGCGCTCCTCCTCCGGCCAGCCATCCTCGCCGAGGACCGGCAGGTGGATCCAGTCGAAGGCCTGGCGGAAGCCGGTCGCCCACACGACGGTGGACACGTCGCGCGGCGTGCCGTCGACGACGGGCCTGCCGTCGCGGGACTCCTCGACCCGGCTGGTGACGCGCTCGACGCCGCGCTCGACGAGGTCGCGTCGCTTGACGCGGAGCATCGGGCCGCCGTTGCGCCGCAGCTCCTCCTTCAGCTTGGTGCGCATCGGGCTGCGCCGGGTGAGGACGTGCTTCCAGGCGAACAGCAGCACCGGGAAGACCATCCGGAACGCCGGGGAGCCGAGCCGCGGCGGGATCTCGCCGCAGTCGCGGCCGGCCAGGATCACCGGGTGCGTCTCGGCGAGCTCGTAGGCGATGTCGGTGCCGGAGTGGCTCGCGCCGACGACCAGCACGGTCCCGTCGTTGACCTGGCTGGGTCGGCGGTACTCGCTCGAGTGGAGCTGGAGGATGGCCGGGTCGAGTGAACCGGCCACGTCGGGGAGGAGCGGCGTACGGCCGAACGTCCCGGTGCCGACGACGACGTTGCGACAGGTGAACCGGCCGCGGTCCGTCGTCACGACGTAGCCGTCACCGTCGCGGTCCAGCGCCTGCACCCGCGTCTCGAGGAGCACTGGGAGCTCGAACGTGCGGGCGTAGGTCTCGAGGTAGTCGCCCACCGCGTCCTTGCCCGGGAAGGTCCACCGAGGAGCGGGGAACGGCAGCCCGGGAAGGCTGTCGAACTGGGCGGGGGAGTAGAGCTTGAGGCTGTCCCACTGGCGGCGCCAGTTGTCGCCGACGCGGCCGGCGGCGTCGAGGACGACGAACGGGACGTTGCGGCGCTGCAGGTGGTAGCCGGTCGACAGCCCGGCCTGGCCAGCCCCGATGATCACGGTGTCGATGTCTGTGGTGTCCATGGACCGACGCTCGCGCGCGCGCGTCCCTCCGCGCGTCGGGCGGGACACCCATCTCCCACGTTGGCGAAGGTGGGTGGATCGACCCATCAGCGGTTCGTGTGTGCTCGGCGCGTGGCGTACGACGAGCACCGTCTGGGGCCTGGTCGGGCCGCCGGCGCTGGGGCTGCTGTTGCAGGTGTGCGGCGTCCGGCGGGGCTGGTGGTCGGGGAGTGCTGACCGTTGATCGTCATGGCCTTCCACGTCGCGCTGAGGAACCGGCCCGCGGCTGTCGTGCCGGCCTGATCCGACCGTTCGTCTCGATGACGGCCGTCGACCGGCGTGGCCAGTCCACCCACTCCAGCTCGAGGTCGTCGGTGATCTCCAGCTCGTCGTGCTCACAGACCTCACGGTCCGCGAAGTCGTGCCGGACGACCACTCTGCCGGCGGCGTCGCGCACCTCGAACGAGCCGTCCCCGGCCACGACGCACTGCCGCTCACGGTCGGTGAACTGCGTGTCGAACCGGAACGCCGGGTCCAGGGCGGCCTCCCTGAATGGCTGGCCGTCCCCGTCGAGCACGACGACGCGCAGGTCGTCCCGGTCCGACGCGTTGGTGAGCAGCGCCGTGCCGTCGTCGCTCGCCTCGCCCCCGGTGCAGCCGGCAAGCAAGCCGGCGAGTGCGAGCGCGAGGAGGAGGCGGGGCCGAGCGGTCATGGCGTCCATCCTGCTACCGGAGCCACCCACGCGTGCCGGGTATGGCGATGCCCCGCGCGGAAGCGCGACGGGGCCGGGGCTCCCGAGCGCCCCGGTGTGCCGACGAGTCGTCTCAGCGGGAGGCGAACCAGGGGCGGTGCAGGTCGTAGAACTGCGCGCCCTCCATGGCGTACTCGAGGTCGGACCGCACTTCCGGCGGTGGTTCGACGCTCTCGCCCTGCCGCGCCGCGTCCTCGCTGGTGAAGGCCACGGTCTCGGTGAAGGTGCCGTCCGGCTCGACGGCCAGGGTGCCGCCGATGATGTCGGGCCGCATCTGGTGCAGCGAGTCGGTGTCGGTGGTCATCATCGACCTGAGCCGGTCGACGTCGTCGACCTTGCCCCGGATGACCTGCACGAAGCCGGCGTCGTCGGACCCGCCGTCCATCAGGAGCGTCACGTCGTCGCAGTCGTGGAACTCGACGGGACCGTCGAAGAGCTCCATCATGCGGGCGGCCCACGCGTCCTGCTCGGGCCGGCCGGAGTTGGACATCGCGGCGTCCCGCGACTCGAATCGGACGACACCTACGAACATGTCGTCGTCGGTGAACCCGTAGGTCCCTCCGAGCCAGCCCGGCGCTCCGGAGCTGAGCTCGTTGCGCCACGTGTCCAGGTGCTCGTGGAGCTCCTGCTGGCGCGTGCATGTGCCTTGGATGATCTGGATGAACACGCTGCCCCTCCTCGGTGTGGTCACCCACCTCTCGGGATTGGGGGGTGGGAGGGCAGTCCTCGAATCTACGCCGAAGGCGTGGTGAGTGACAGCGACGGCGGGTGCGTCTAGACCGCCTCGACGCCCCTTGTGGAGACAGCTCAGTCCAGCGCGCTGACGTCCGGAGGCACGTCGACGGAGTGCGCCTGCAGCACCTCGAGGGGTACGACGTCCAGCGCGCGCTCCGAGGTCGCCGAGAGCACGACCGGGGCGGCCGCCCCGGCGTCGTACGCCTGGAGCCAACGGACGGCGACCACGCACCACCGGTCGCCCGGGACGAGACCGGGGAAGTGCCACTCCGGCCGCGGGGTGGAGAGGTCGTTGCCGACCGACGCCTGGTGGGCCAGGAAGTCCTCGGTCATCACCGCGCACACCGCGTGCAGGCCGACGTCCTGCGGGCCGACCGTGCAGGTGCCGTCGCGGTGGAAGCCGGTGAGGGGGTCAGTGCCGCAGGGATCCAGCTCGCCGCCGAGGACGTTGCGCTCCGTCATGAGGAGATCATCGCGCGGCCTGGAGGTCGGGGTGGGGGCCGGGGCACAAGGTCCCTTGCCGGAAGGCCCGGCGCGGCGCATGGTGGATGGATGAAGGCTCAGGTGGGCGACAGCATGGTCGTCGAGAGCAACAGGGTGGACGCGGCCCGTAGGCGCGGGGAGATCGTCGAGGTGCGCGGCGAGGATGGCGGCCCGCCCTACGTCGTGAAGTGGAGCGACGGGCACGAGGGACTCGTCTACCCCGGCGCCGACGCGCACGTCGTACCCGCCCAGGGCTGAGGGCCGGCGCGCCGAGGAAGAGCGCCGGCCCCCGTCCCTGGTCCGCCTACACCCCAACGAGCTCGCGCTCGCGGTCCGCCTCCTCGGCCTCGACCTCGACGCGCACGGTGGGCAGCAGCCGATCCAGCCAGCCCGGGAGCCACCAGTTCCAGTGGCCGAGCAGCGACATCGTGGCCGGGACGAGCACCATCCGGACGAGGGTGGCGTCCAGGGCGATGGCGACGGCCATCCCGAGCCCGAGCTGCTTGACGACCACGTCGCCCTCGGTGGCGAAGCCGAGGAACACGACCACCATGATCGCGGCGGCGGAGGTGATCACCCGGCCCGTGGCCGACAGGCCGCGCACGACGCTGCCGTGCGGGTCGCCGGTGCGCAGGTAGTCCTCCCGGATCCGCGACAGCAGGAACACCTCGTAGTCCATCGAGAGACCGAACAGGATCGCGAACTGCAGGATCGGCATCCAGCTCGAGATCGGCATCGGCTGGTCGACCCCGACCAGCTCCGCGGCCCAGCCCCACTGGAAGACCGCGACCAGCACGCCGTAGGCGGCGGTGATGGAGAGCAGGTTCATCGCCGCGGCCTTGAGGGGCACCAGCACCGAGCGGAACATCAGCGCGAGCAGCAGGACGGATACCCCGACGACGAACGCGATCACCAGCCACAGGCGCTCCTGGAGCATGTCGGAGATGTCGGAGAAGAACGGCGTCCAACCGGTCACCTCGGCACTCGCCGGAAGGGTGGCCCGCAGGTCGTCGATCAGGTCCGGGGTGCGTTCGTCGGTGGGCCCGAAGGCGGGCTCGGCGGTGATGATCGAGAGCGCGCCGTCCGGCGTGGTGACCACGGGTTCGACGCCGGCGATCCGGTCGTCCGCTCGCAGCGTCGCCACGGCCTCGTCCGCAGCCTCCGCGACGGAGGTCGGGACCACCACGGTCAGCGGCCCGTTCGCGCCGGGCCCGAACTCGGCGGCGACGAGGTCGTAGGCCTGGCGCGTGGTGTTGCCCGTGGGCTGGCTGCTCGCGTCACCGGGCCAGGTGCGCAGGTCGAGCACGGGTGCGGCGAGCACCAGCAGGGCGCCGAGGCTGACCAGCGCCCAGACGACCGGCGCGCGGCCGACGCGGGCGGCCCAGCGTGCAGTGAGGGGCTCCCGGGTGCGCTGCGGACGGTTGCGGCGGGCGGCACGGGGGAGGAGCTTGCGCCCCGCCAGTCGGCACAGCGCCGGCACCAGGGTGAGGGCGGCCGCGGCGACGAACACGACGGCGATGGCGGTGGCCAGGCCGAACGAGTCGTACGTCGACAGGCCGGCGAGGCGCAGGCCCATCAGCGAGACCAGCACGGTCACCGCGGCGAACACCACCGACCGTCCGGACGTCGCGACCGCGCGGCCGGCGGCCTCGACGGCGTCGTGCCCGAGGCGGAGGTTCTCCACGTGGCGGGTGACGAGGAGCAGTGCGTAGTCGATCCCCACGCCGAGCCCCACCATCGAGGCGACCATCGGCGCGGAGGTGCTCACCGACATGGTCGCGGCGAGCAGGGCGATGCCCGAGCTGCCCACGGCCAGGCCGGCGACGGCCGCGACGAGCGGCAGGCCCGCGCCGATGGCGGAGCCGAGAGCGATGACGAGGATCAGCAGGGCGATCCCCACGCCGATCAGCTCGCCCCGTCCGCTGATCGGCTCACCGGCGGTGTCGGGGACCTCGCCGCCGAGCTCCACCTGCAGGCCGGCGTCGACCGTCCCGGCGATCGCACCCTCGAGCGGCTCGATGTCGGCCATCAGGTCGGGGTGGGTGATGGGCTCGGAGTACTGCACGGTGAGGACAGCCGTGTCGCCGTCAGCGCTGACCCGGGCAGGCGGGACCGCGGCGACGTGCTCCAGGCCGCGCAGGCGCTCGGTCAAGGTGCCGATCTCGGCGGAGGGGAGCGGGTCGCCCTCGCGGTCGTGGACCACGACGCGGGCGCTGGCGAAGCCGCCGACCCCGTGCTCGCGCAGCAGGTCGATGCCCTGCTGGGCCCGGGCGCCCGGCACGTCCCAGTCGTCGCGCATGGGTGCGCCGAAGGACGAGGCCAGCGCCGCGGCGGTGGCCACGAGCAGGACCCAGGCACTGATCACCCGCCACGGATGGGCGGCGGACGAGCGGCCGAGACGGTGAAGGTACGACGACATGGTGGTCTCCTGGGTGCGGGTCGGGCTGACCCGATGACCCTGAGGGCGCCAGCTTCAGGCGGACTTGGACGCCGCTTGGGTGCGCGACCCAAGAGCGTGGTGACCAGGTTTCGTGACGCGACTTCGTCGCTCCTCAACCAGCGGGGAGACCTCAGAAGGTCAGTCGCTCGCGGTGCGCGCCCAGCCAGTCGGCGTACGCCGTGAAGCCCCACGTGTCGCACTGGTCGATCGCCCGTCCCGCCGCGTCGGTCGCCTCCTGCTTCCTGCCGCTGCCGGCGAGGGCCAGGGCCAGGTAGCCGTCGACCGGACCCATCAGGGTGGAGATGCCGCTGATCGCCATCCGCCCGTGGAGCGGGGTCAGGTGGGCGGCCATCTGCTCCGCCAGGAGTGCGTCGCCCGCGACTGCGGCGGCCTCGGCGACGCTGCACCAGGTGCTGGTGCTGCCCCAGTTGTCCACGTGCGTCGACACCGGCGTCGCCAGCTGCGCGCGCAACCGGTCGGGGTCGCCCGCGCGGGCCGTCGCGAGCAGCAGCACGTCCGCGGCCATGTCGTTGTCCGCGACCGCGATGGCCTGCGCGATCGGCTCGATCAGCTCGCCGATCCGCTCGTCCCACATGTGCGACATCAGGTGGATGCCCATCAGGTGGAGTGCCTCGTTCCCGGGGTTGAGCCGCGGCCGCAGCGCGTGCAGATCGGCCGAGAGCCGTTCGACGGCGGGCTGGTCGCGCCGCAGCGAGGCGAGGCTGAGGTCGATCCACCCCAGCGCCACCTGGGCGTAGGAGTTGCGGCGGCGTGACGCGAGCCGTGCGGTGGCCGCCGCGGAGTCGCCGTACGCCGTCCGGTCGCCCAGCTCGAGAAGGCTGCCGGTCAGCAGGACCGAGGCGACGACCTCGGCGTCCGGGTCCGCTGCCTCCCGCGTGGCACGGAGCCCCTCCCGCGCCAGGTCGAGCCGGAGGCCTGCGTGGGCCGGGGTCCAGAGGGCCTTCCAGGCGGTCGGTGCCGCCCAGGCCAGCAGGGCGGGGTCGCCGATCCGGCGGGCCATGGCGACGCCCTCCTCGGCGAGCGCCCGCAGCTCGGCCTGCGCCGAGGGGTCGTAGTAGAGCAGCACCGCGAGGGCGAGCATGACCCGGCAGCGCTCCGCCGAGTCACCGTGGGGCAGCTCGGTCAAGGCCCAGCGCAGGTCCTCGACAGCGTCCTCCGGCACCTCGTTCCACTGCTGGGGCATCCAGACCGACCCGTCGGTGGCGGCCGCAGCCGCCGCCGCGAGCCTGGGCAGGTCGTCCTCGCGCCGGGCGAGTGCGATCGCCTCCTCCGCGCACGGCAGCACCTGGTCCCACTCCGCGTTGGGACGGCAGTCGCGGGCGCGGGTCAGGAGCAGGTCGATCCGCTCCACGGTCGTGCCGAGCGGGTCGCGTCGGTGCGCGTCGATCGCCGCCGCGACGAGCCGCTCGGCCTCGACCCACGAGAAGGTACGACGCGCCTGCGCGGCCGCGTTGGCTGCCGCCCGCCAGGCCCGGCCGACGTGGGTGGGTCCAGCGGCGAGCCAGTGCCGGGCGAGCTCGGCGACCCGCTCCTCGCGGACGACCATCCCGCCGACCGCGGCGTCGTCGTCGGCGAGGGTGTGGGCCACCTGCGCGTGGAGCCGCGCCAGGCGCGACGGGCTCGCGGTCGTCGCGACGGCGTCGCGGGTGAGGGCGTGGGTGAAGGCAGCGGTCCCGGCCTCCGGGTCCTCCACGAGCCCTGCCTCGCGAGCCGGCGTCAGGGCGTCGTCGACGTCCTCCACCGGCTCTCCCGCCACCGCCGCCAGCAGGTCCAGCGAGAAGCGGCGGCCCAGGACGGCGGCGAGGAGGAGCAGCTCGCGAGTCGGCTCGGGCAGGCCCTGCAGGCGGCGCACGATGACGTCCCGGACGGTCGCAGGCAGCGTCGTGCTGTCGCGGGCGTCGAGTCGGGCGAGCTCGACGAGGAAGTAGGGGTTGCCGCCCGAGCGCCGGTGCCAGTCGTCCACCACCTCGGCGGGCACGACGGTGCCGGCCACGGCGGCCACCAGGTCCCGGGCCTGCTCCGGTGCCAGGCCGGACAGGTCGAGCCGGGTCACGTGGTGGCGCGCCAGCTCCTCGCCGACCTCGGCCAGGTCGCCGGTCGGCTCGGGCAGCCTGCGCCGCGTGACGACGACCGCCAGGCGGTGGCCGGGTGCGGCGCTGGTGACGAGGTGTCGCAGCACCTTGAGGGAAGCGGTGTCGGCCCAGTGCAGGTCGTCCAGCACCAGCAGGACCGGCCCGGACGACGACCGGGAGGTGACCGCGTGCGCCAGGGTCTCCCGGGCGCGGAACGCCTCCCGCTCGGCACCGTCGCCGGTGCCTGACGGTGCGCCTGTCAGCAGTGCCCCGACCTGGGTGTCGAGCTCGCCGTCGTCGGCGAGCTCGCGCAGGGCCTGGCTCCAGGGCCACAGGCTGGGGGCGCCGTCGTCCTGCGAGCAGCTGCCCGTCGCCACGCGGAAGCCGCGCTCGCGCGCCGCGGCGATGACCTTGGCGAGCAGCCGCGACTTGCCGATGCCGGGCTCGCCGACGAGGAGGGCGGTCGCGGGCGTGCCCGCCTCGGCGCGGGCCAGCACGTCCAGCAGGGCCGCCTCCTCGGTCTCGCGGCCGACCGTCGGCCACCCGGCCGTCGTACCGGTCGCTGACGGGGCCGGCGAGGGGGCTGGTGGCGGGGGCGCCGACGTCGCCGGGACGGTGGGTGCCGTCACAGGCCCGGCCGCGACGGGAGCACGCAACCACTGGTGCAGGGCGGGGTCCTGGACGAGCACGGCCTGCTCGAGCTGGCGCAGCTCGTGCCCCGGGTCGAGGCCGAGCTCGTCGGCCAGGACGGACCGGATCCGGCGCAGCGCGGCCAGCGCCTCGGCCTGCCGACCGGAGCGGGTCAGGGCGAGCGCGTGCAGCGCCCAGACGCGCTCACGGAGCGGGTACCTCGCCGTCGACTCCTCGGTGGCGGCCACGACGACCGCGTGGTCACCGAGGGCGAGCAGGCCAAGGACCCGCGCCTCCTCGGCGTCGAGCCGGAGCTGGTCGAGCGACGCGCGCTCGAGGACGACCTCGGGCTCGTCCGGGAGGTCGGCGTACGCGTCACCGGTCCACAGGGCGAGCAGCTCCTCGATCCGGTCCACGCCGTGCGAGATCTCCCCGCGGGTCGGCCAGTCGGCGCTCGGCCCGGCGGTGAGCTGCGCGGCGAGGGGCGCGAGCGACCGGTGAAGGGTGCGGACCTCGTCGGCGAAGCGGTGCGCGTCGACGTGCTCGCGGCCGATCGCCAGCCGGTAGCCGTGGTCGCTCGTCAGCAGGACCCGGGGCTTCTCCCGGGGCCCGAGGCCCGGCTCGAGGACGCGACGTACGCCGGAGAGGTAGGAGTGCAGGGTGCCGTGGGCACCGCGCGGCGCGTCCTCGCCCCACACCAGTCGGACCAGCGCGTCGGGTGGGACGTCGCTGCCGAGCCGGAGAGCCAGCGCGGCGAGGACCGAGCGCGGCTTGCGGGCGCCGACGTCCACGGTGGCTGCCGGGTCCTCCCCGAGCGCCACCTGGCTCGTTCCGAGCACGCGGACCCACACGCGCAGCAACGTAGCGGGAAAGCGGCCCAAGTCGCTCTGGAGTCCGGCTCAAGAGTCGGGGGAGATCGTGCTCGCACCACCAGCCGAGGAGAGCCCATGAAGCACACCGGGACCAGCCCGTCGTACCGCCCACAGCTGACCCTGCCCGGGCAGGCTCACACCGCCGAGGGCCCGCACGACCAGACGGGGATGTACGTCATGCACCACGCCCTGCGGCGCGACTTCGACAGGTTCGCCGCCGCCGTGGAGGGCACGCCGATCGCGGAGCACGAGGTGTGGGCCGCGCTGGAGCGGCGCTGGGTCGCGATGGCCGACGTGCTGCACCACCACCACTCCGCCGAGGACGACGAGCTGTGGCCGTTGCTGCAGCGGCACGCCGAGGCCGCCGCCGACGCGGCCGGCCTCCGGGTGCTCGCCGAGATGGAGGACGAGCACGACGACATCGACCCCGCGCTCGAGAAGGTGCGTGACGCCTTCGCCTCGATGAGCGCGCACCCGTGCACCGATCACCGCAACGCGCTGGAGATCCGGCTGGGCGCCGCCCACGAGCTGCTGCAGTCGCACCTGGCCGACGAGGAGCAGCACGCCCTCCCGATGCTGCAGCGGAGCCTCAGCGAGGAGGAGAACGCGGCCTTCGAGACGGCGGTGGAGAGGCGCTACCCGCTGCGCGCGGTCCCGTTCATCCTCCCGTGGGCGATGGACGGCGTGCCGGCCGACGCCCGCGAGCGCCTGCTCGAGTCCGCCCCACCCGGGTACGGGCTGCTCCTGCGCATCTTCCGCCGCCGCTACGAGCGCGGCGAGCGTGTCGCGTTCCGGTTCGCCTGAGAGGCGGCCCTGGCGCTGCGGTCACCGAGGTCGCGGCATCGGCGCGGACGTGTACTGCGGGTACCACCCTCGGTATCCCAGCGTCCGGCCGAGCAGCGCGAGGGGAGTGAAGACGGCTCGCTGGATGGCGGCGGCGGCCGAGCCAGCTGCATCTCGGCGTCGTACTCCCGCAGGATCACCGCCATGCTCAGCAGGTTGGGCAGGCCCTTGCTGTTGGTCCTGCCGTCCTTGGCCAGTCCGAAGAAGGTCTCGAAGAACATCTCGGTGCGCAGTGCCGGCTCGATCTCGACCCGCACGCACGCCTCGTCGTCGCCGACGTTGGCCCAGGTGTGGGCCCGCCCGGGCGGGACGGTCGTGGTCTCCCCGGCCCCGAGGACCCGCTTCCCGCCGTCGACCTCGAACCTCACGGTGCCCTGGACGACCCGGAAGCGCTCCTCCTGGTGCGGGTGCACGTGGGTGGCGGCCGGGTGCCCGCCGGGCCGGGCGAAGATGTCGCCCTCGAGGAGCCGACCGTCGGTGTCCCGCGCGACCCTGAGCCACACGACCCGCTCGCCCGTCACCGGGTGCTCCAGCACGTCACCGGCCCTGGCCATGGCACACCTCCTGCCGACAGTCGACTGTAGGTCCGCCGTCGACGGCACGTCATCACCAAGGCGAGGGGGTCAAGCCCGCCTCCTAGCCGCTCGCCTGGCGCGCCGCCTTCTTCGCTGCCGCCTCGTCCCGTCGCTCGACGAACCGCGTCGCCTCACTGTCGAGCGCGGCGACAGCAGCAGCCAGCTCGTCGCGGGCAGCCTCGCCATCGGCATCCAGCCCCTCCAGCTCCCACACGCCCCACTGCCGCAACAGCGGCGCGACGATGTCGTCGTGGTGGATGCGCAGGTCGTAGATGCCGGCCTTGGCCATCTGCACGGCCTTGCGGGAGAAGCCGGGGATCACGCTGCCGGGCATCTCGAACCCAACGACCTCCTCGGTGATCGCGCGCATCGTCTGGCTGGGGGAGAGCTCGAGGGCCGCGGTGACGATGTTGCGGTAGAAGATCATGTGGAGGTTCTCGTCCTTGGCCACGCGGGCGAGCAGCTTGTCGGCGATCGGCTCCTCGGTGTAGCGGCCGGTGTTGCGGTGCGAGACGCGGGTGGCGAGCTCCTGGAACGACACGTACGCGCAGACGTTGAGCAGCGACTTGTCCATCGCCTCGTAGCCCGTCTCCATCGTCTCCATCCGCGCGCGCTCGAGCTCGACGGGGTCGACGCCGCGGGTCACGAGGAGGTAGTCGCGGATGCAGAACGCGTGCCTGCCCTCCTCGGCGGTCCACCGGTTCACCCACGTGCCCCACGCGCTGTCGCGACCGAAGGCGCGGTCGATCTCGCGGTGGTAGCTCGGGAGGTTGTCCTCGGTGAGCAGGTTGACCTCGAGCGCCGTGCGCGCGATGGGCGAGAGCTGCGACTGCGCGACCTCCCACGGATCGCCGCCGAGGTCGGCGAAGTCGCGGCCCAGGCTCCACGGGACGTACTCGTGGGGCATCCACTCGTCGGCCATCGCCATGTGGCGGTTGAGGTTCTCCTCCACCACCGGCTCGAGCTCGGTCAGCAGCTGGGTGCTCTCGAGTGCGGCCATGCCATCTCCTCGTCCGGCGGTCGCGAGGGCGGGCGCCTCACCCTCCCTGCCTACACCCGAGGGCGGTCCGGAGGCTAGGCCCGTCGGTGGCATTGCGCGGTGCATGACGCCGGCGCTACCGTCTTACTCATGCAAGTAACGGCTCGCTCGACAGCAGCAACTGCGCGCCGTGCCCAGATCCTCGAGGCAACGATCGAGGTCATCGCGGAGGAGGGCTTCGCCAGGGCCTCCTTCGCGCGGATCCGCGAGCGGGCCGGCCTGTCGAGCACCCGGCTGATCAGCTACCACTTCGCCGGCAAGGCCGAGCTCGTCGCGGCGCTGGTCGAGCACGTCGTCGCCGGGATCGGCGAGCACGTCGGCGCGCGCGTCATGGCGGCGGAGACGCCGGGCGAGCGCCTCAGGGCCTACATCGAGGGCGTCGTCGGGTACGCCGACGCCCATCGCGCGCCCATGTCGGCCCTGCTGCAGGTGGTGGTGTCCGGCGCGTGGGGCGACGGCAGGCCGGCCCCGAGCGACGTGAGCCACCTCGAGCGGATCCTCGCCGGCGGCCAGCGCACCGGCGAGATGCGGGCCTTCGACACCCACGTCATGGCCAGCACCATCCAGCGGGCCGTCGAGGCGGTGCCGTTCCAGCTGGAGGCCGACGCCGACCTCGACTGCACGGCGTACGCCGCCGAGCTGGTGGAGCTCTTCGACCGCGCGACGAGGGCCTGACCGTGGCTCTGCTCCGACCGCTCCTCGGGATCGTCGGGTCGACGGCGCTCTACTACCTGATGCGTCACCTCGGTGTCGGCGTGTACGCCGCGCTGGTCGTCGGCGCGGTGCTGTCCCTGGTCCCGGCGTGCGTGTCGCTGCTCCGCGGCAACCGCCCCGGCGGGCTCGAGGCGTTCTTCACGGTCCTGCTCTTCGCGAGCTTCTCGATCTCCCTGGTCCCGGGCGACGAGCGGTTCCTGCTCGCCAAGGACGCGGTGGTCACCAGCGGCGTCGGCCTCTGGTTCCTCGCCAGCCTGTGGTGGGCCGACCGGCCGCTGGCCTACCAGTTCGCCAGGCCGATGGTCGAGGGCCGGCTCGGCTGGCCGGGCGACTGGGAAGGGCTCTGGGAGCGCGAGCCGTGGTTCCGGCAGATGTGGCGTACGGCGAGCACGCTCTGGGCGATCGGCACGCTGCTCGACGCCGGCGCGCGGGTCGTCATGGCGTACACCCTCCCGCCGGACGTGGTGCCTGCGCTCAACCTGGCGACGTACCTCGCGACCGCCGTCGTGCTCAACGTGGTGACGACCGTCGTCTACGTACGAGCAGGTGCCCTGGGAGGGCGGCGGCGGGTCAGAATGTGATATCTATTTGTCATCACATTCTTGAGAGGGGCTGACCGCATGGACGAGGACCGGGCACTGCAGCAGGAGATCGGTGAGTCGGAGGGTGGTCCGCCGGCAGGACACCCGGTGGGGCACGAGGGCACGCGGGTGGACGTGACCGAGCGCCAGGCGTGGTCCGTCGACGGCTTCGCCGGGCTCGCCGTGTCGCTGCTGCTCCTCGGGCTGGGCGGCTGGATGGCGGTCGCCGGCATCATCGACGCGGACGCCGGCCGCGGTGGCATCGGCCTCATCGTCGGCGGCGTCGCGATCATCGTCCTCGCACTGCTGCTCTCCGCCTCGCTGACGATCGTGGCGCCCGGGCAGACGAGGGTCGTGCAGTTCTTCGGGCGCTACGTCGGCACCGTGCGCAAGCAGGGGCTGCGGATGATCGTCCCGCTGACCACCCGACGCAACGTCTCGGTCCGCGTGCACAACTTCGAGACCAACGAGCTCAAGGTCAACGACGCCGACGGCAACCCCGTCAACATCGCGGCCATCGTCGTCTGGCAGGTGGCCGACACGGCCCGGGCGACCTTCGCCGTCGAGGACTACGAGGACTTCGTGGCGGTGCAGGCCGAGTCGGCCCTGCGGCACGTGGCGATGAGCCACCCCTACGACAACGCTGCCACGGAGGTCACCCTGCGCGGCGACACCGAGGTCATCTCGGCCGAGCTCGCCTCGGAGGTCGCCGAGCGGATCGCCCTGGCCGGGCTGGAGGTCATCGAGGTGCGGATCTCGGCCCTGGCGTACGCCCCCGAGATCGCCCAGGCGATGCTGCAGCGGCAGCAGGCCTCGGCCGTCATCGCCGCACGCGAGAAGATCGTCGACGGCGCGGTCGGCATGGTCGAGAGCGCGCTCGCGCAGCTGGAGCAGAAGGACATCGTCGAGCTCGACGCCGAGCGCAAGGCGGCCATGGTGTCCAACCTGCTCACGGTGCTCTGCTCCGAGCGCGGCACGACCCCCGTCATCAACACCGGCTCGCTGTACACCTGATCGGGTCGTCCGTGAGCGAGGAGGCGGGGGAGTCGGCTCCCAGGCGAGGCGCAGAGCGCAAGTCCGTGCTGCTGCGCCTCGACCCTGCCGTCCACTCCGCCCTGCAGCGCTGGGCCGCGGACGACCTGCGCAGCGTCAACGCCCAGATCGAGCTGCTGCTGCGCGAGGCACTGCGGGCCTCCGGACGCGCGCCGCGCGACGCCGGTCCGGTGCCGAAGCGGGGACGTCCCCCGAAGGACCGCGAGGACTGACCCACGCGGGTCGCGGGTCAGGTCCACGTCGCGGCTCAGGGCTGGAAGACCACCTTGACCATGCCCTCCTCCTTCTTCTGGAAGTGCGCGTAGGCATCGGGCGCCTCGGTGAGCGGGAGGTGGTGGGTGGCGAAGGCGTCGACGCCGAACGGGTCGTCCTCGACCAGCATGGCGAGCAGCTCGTCGGTCCAGCGGCGCACGTTCGCCTGGCCCATCCGGACCTGGATCTGCTTGTCGAAGAGCTGCATCATCGGCAGCGGGTCGGCCTGACCGCCGTAGACGCCGGAGATCGAGATGGTGCCGCCGCGTCGTACGGCGTCGATGGCGGTGTGCAGGGCGGCGAGGCGGTCGAGCCCGGCCTTCTTCATCATCGGCTCCGAGATCGCGTCGGGCAGCAGGCCGGTCATCTTCTGCACGACCTGCGCGCCGGCGGAACCGTGGGCCTCCATGCCGACGGCGTCGATGACGGCGTCCGGGCCCCGGCCGCCAGTGGCCTCGCGCACGACGTCGCCCACGCTGCCGACGTCCTCGGCGTCGTCGAGGTTGAGCGGCTCGGCGCCGAAGGCCTCGACGCGGGCGAGCCGCTCCGGCACCCGGTCGACGGAGATCACGCGGTGGCCAGCACGTACGCCCATGCGCGCCGCCATGTCACCGATCGGTCCGGCACCGAGGACGAGCAGCGTGCCGCCGTCGGGCACGTCGGCGTACTGCAGCGCCTGCCACGCGGTCGGCAGGACGTCGGAGAGGAAGAGGAACCGGTCGTCGGCGTGCTCGTGCGGCACCTTGACGGGCAGGAAGTCGGCGAACGGGACGCGGAGGTACTCCGCCTGCCCGCCGGGGACCTGGCCGTAGAGCTTGCTGTAGCCGAAGAAGCTCGCGCCGGTGCCGTGCTCGTGGTTCTGCGTGGTCTCGCACTGGCTGTAGAGGCCCTGGCCACACATCCAGCACGAGCCGCAGCAGACGTTGAACGGCACGACGACGCGGTCACCGACCTTGAGGTTGCTGACGCCCGCGCCGACCTCCTCGACGATGCCCATCGGCTCGTGGCCGACGATGTCGCCCGCCTCCATGAACGGCGCAAGGGTCTCGTAGAGGTGCAGGTCCGAGCCGCACAGGCCGGTCGACGTGATCTTGATGATCGCGTCCGACGGCTCCTCGATGCGGGGGTCGGGGACCTCCGTGACCTGCATGTCGTGGACGCCCTGCCAGGTGACTGCCTTCATCGCGCTGAACCGCCTTCGGGTCGGGGGTGGTCGGAGGCGTCCGGTACCCGCGTGCGCGCGGTGCATGCGAGCCCGACCCGGTGTCGGTGGTCGTCCCTAGAGTCGTGGTCGTGGGGATCGCGGGGGCGATCCGGTGAGGGGTCGAGGCATGGGCGGAGAGCTGGAGCGTCGGTGGGACGACGCGGTGGAGGCGGCTTGGCGGGAGTTCCGCCAGCGCCTGGCGGACCACGTCGCCGGGATGGGCGAGGAGGACTCGATCGTCGTCGAGCTGCCACAGCAGGGGACGGCGGCGGCGCCCTACTGCCAAATGGCAGGCGGTGACGCGATGGTGCGCGTGGAGGCGGTGAGCAACGTCTACCTCGCCGCCGGGTCCGAGCTCGACCAGGAGCAGGAGCGCGCCCTCGAGGGGATGGGCTTCCACCGACCCGAGGCCGAGGACTGGTCCGAGGGCGAGACCAACTTCTGGCTCGACCTCGAGCAGCGGCAGGCCGACCGGGCAGCCGTGATGGTGGTCCGGGCGCTGCGCGAGGTCTACGGCGTGCTCCACCCGGTCTACCTCGACGCCGGCGGCCTCGAGCCGGAGGGTGCCGTACGCCCTCTGCCGCCGCAGCCGCACCGCGCCGAGGCCGACCCGGACGAGATCGTCCGACCGTCGTCGGTCGAGGAGGTCCGGGCGGTCATCGACCTGGCGGTCGCCGGCACCTTCGACGAGGCGCCGGAGTGGGACGACGACGGTGACCTCCCGCTGCCGACGGAGGACCACCTCGTCTGGGTGTCGATCAACAACAACGCTCCGCGGGCTCTGCTCTCGTGCCTGCTGGTCGACGACGTGGCGGACCGCCAGGCCGCGCTGGTCGAGGTCAACCGGCTCAACCGCACCGAGTTCGGCCTGACGTTCGTGCTCACCGACCAGCGCATCAGTGTCACGCGCGAGCTCGGGCTCGAGGTGGCCGAGCCGGCCGCCGTCCGGATCGAGATACTCCGGATGCTGTCGCAGGTCGACGGGTGGGCACGCGACCTCGCCGAGCGCGTCCGCACGGCGCCCGAGCCCGCCGGCGAGCGGCCGGGCAGCCGGTTCGAGACGGCGTACGCCGTGATGGCCGAGCTCGAGCGCGACGACCGCGGGTCGGTGGGGCCCGCCGCGATGGTGCGCATCTACGGCAACGACACCGGCCTCCTGCTCAAGGCGATCCGGATCACCGAGAAGCGCCGCCGGGAGACGCGCACCCGGATGCGGGAGGCCAGGGCAGCGGGCCGGCGGACCCAGGAGAAGGTCGCGCGGGCACGACACGACTACCTCCGCGACCTGGCGGCACGGATGCGGGCCGGGCTGCGACTGATGGTCGACGCGCCGGTGCGCAAGGTGCAGCTCGACCAGCTCGCGCTCTTCGACGAGGACGAGGCCGGGACCACCCGGTGACCGCGTTCGGCCCACGCCAGGACCGGATCGGTGATGGGGTGGTCGCATGCCGCGCCTGATCCCGGAGAGCCCGACCTTCACCACCGGCTCCGAGAAGGAGGTGTGGGAGCGGCTGCGCGACACGCTCGCCGACGACGACGTCCTGCTGGCCAATCTCCGCCTCACCGACGGCGACAAGGACCACGAGGCCGACCTCGTCGTGCTCATGCCCGACATCGGCGTGCTCGTGCTGGAGGTCAAGGGCGGCAGCGTCACGGTCGAGCCGGACGACGCCGAGGGACACCGGTGGTGGACCCGAAGCGGGGGTGGTCGCCGGCAGATCCGCCCGGTCGACCAGGCGCGCAGCACCAAGCACGCGCTGCGCCGCTACGTCGACCAGCACCCGCGCGGCGGCACCACCCGCCGCGTGGCTTGGGGACACGGCGTGATCGTGCCCTACACGCGGTTCGACGCGGACTTCAGCGTTCCCGAGCTGCCGCGCTGGTCGCTCCACGACAAGGACGACCAGGCCGTGCTGGCTGAGAGGATCCGCAACACAGCATGGTGGATGCAGCACGGCGACCGGCCGCCGACCCACGACGACGTCGAGGTGATCACCGACATCCTCACGGGGCGGTTCCCGACTCCCTACGACGTCAACGCGGAGTCGGACGACCGCGCGGCCGAGTTCGACCGGCTCACCATGGAACAGGCCTCCATCCTCCGCGTGACCCGACTGCTGACCCGCGTGGAGGTGCGCGGCGGCGCCGGCAGCGGCAAGACCGTCCTCGCCCTCCAGCAGGCCAAGGAGCTGGCTCGTGGCGGTCAGGGCCGCAAGTCGCAGCGGGTCGCGCTGCTCTGCTACTCGATCGGCCTCGCGGAGCACCTCCGCCGCCAGGTGGCGACGTGGGACCGCCGCCACCGACCCGCGTTCGTGGGCACCTTCCACGCCTTCGGCCAGCAGTGGGGTGCCGCCGAGGGCGACCGCACGGACAGCGAGTTCTGGGAGGAGCGGCTGCCGGCCGAGATGGCCGAGCTCGCCGAGGAGCTGCCCGACAACCACAAGTACGACGCGGTGATCGTCGACGAGGCGCAGGACTTCGCGGACTCCTGGTGGACGCCGGTGCTCAGGTCACTGCGCGACGAGGAGCAGGGCGGTCTCTACGTCTACTCCGACGAGAACCAGCGGATCTTCGCGCGCTTCGGCCGGCCTCCGGTCGCCCTCGTTCCGCTCGTGCTCGACCACAACCTCCGCAACACCCAGCAGATCCATGACTCCTTCGGACCCCTCGCGCCCAGCCGCATGTACTCACGGGGTGGCCACGGGCCGGCCGTCCGGTTCGTCCCTGCCAGCCAGGAGGACGCAGTCGAGGCGGCCGACGACGCCGTCGATGCGCTGCTCGAGTCCGGGTGGGAGCCGCGCAACGTCGCCCTCCTGACCACCGGGCACCGCCACCCGGTCCAGGTCGAGCGGACCGACTTCCACGACCAGGAGGGCTACTGGCGCACCTACTGGGACGACGACGTCTTCTACGGCCACGTCCTCGGCTGCAAGGGGCTCGAGCGTCGGGCCGTCGTGCTGTGCCTCAACGAGGACGGATCACGCGACCGTGCCCGCGAGCGGCTCTACGTCGGGATGTCGCGTGCCACGGACGAGCTGGTGGTCGTCGGAGATCCCGACACCGTTCGCCGGGTGGCGGGCGGGGACGTCGCCCGGAGGCTCGGGTTGTGAGGTGCGTCGGACGAGGCGCGACTGACGCTCAGAGGTCGGTGTCGACGACGTAGGCGTCGTGGTCGGACAGGCGCTTGCCCTCGTGCGTGGCTTCGAGGCGTCTGGCCGCCGCCGCTCTGCCTTCCCGGACGGCGATGTGGTCGATGCTGCGCAGGCCCTCGATCGGGTGGGGCAGCTCGGAAGTCGGGACCACCAGGCCGAGCTCCTCGACGGCTCGTGTGACCTCGCGGCGGCCGCCCTGCGATCCGGCGTACTCCCGACCGGCCAGGGCGTGGTTCCAGTCGCCTCCCCAGACCAGCGAGTCGGCAGCGCGGAGGCGCAGGAGCAGGTCGTCAACGACGTGCTTCGTCTTGTCGGCGTGACGGGCACCGACCCACGGATGGCGCGCTCCGCATGACTTCCACGGCAGCACCGAGCTGACGTACGTCGTCGCGCCGACCTGTGCCTGCGCGCTGGCGGGATGCGGGTCTGGGCTCGAGGCCATCGGCTGCCGGCTGGCGACCGCCGCCCACCAGCGTCGCCGAGCCGTGGACGCCTGCGACGGGCTGACGGCGTAACCGGGGAGACTCGTCCGTTCGCTGACCTCGGTCAGCAACCAGACGTCGCAGTCGGCGTCGAGCATCAACCTCCGGTGCTCGTCCGACCAGCGTCCGGCGAGGTTCCACGTCCCGATGCGCACGGCGGCATCATGGCGGATTCGCCTGCGTGCCGTGGAAGAAGTGCCTAGGCTCGCGCGCCGGGGGTGACAGGCATGTCAGCAGGAGAGTCCGCGTACGACGTTGCGCGCAGGCAGCGGGAACAGGCCGCACGTCTCGAGCGCTCGGCCGCTCTGTGGGAGCAGGGCGCAGCGGGGGAGGTTGCTGTGGCTACGGCGTTGGCCGCGCTTCCTGCCGGCTGGGTCGTGCTCCACGACCTCGCCTGGCCGGGGCGCCAACGCGCCAACCTGGATCACGTCGTCATCGGGCCAGGTGGGGTGTTCGTCGTGGACGCCAAGAACTAGTCGGGGAGCATCGAGGTCCGTGACCACGTGCTGACACAGAACGGGAGACGTCGCGAGGATGCCGTCTCCTCCGTGACGGCGGCAGCGATTGCAGTGCAGGCACTGGTGTCACCCCGGGGCTGTGTCGGCGTGCTCTGCTTCGTGCGCGATGAAGAAGTCACCGCCACGTCCTGGAACGTGACTCTGTGCTCGACGGCGAACCTCGTTGCCACGCTGACCTCTCGCCCGCCGGTGCTCGGCCCGGACGAGGTGGCTCACTGTGCGGACGCGATCCGTCGCGGCGCGGTGCGACCGGTTGTGTCACCTCACGAGGCCGCGACCCCCGCGCGCCGTCCGTCGAGGCGTCGTTCCCGGCCGGTGCTTGCGATGGCGGGCGCTCTGCTGCTGCTGGCGGCCGTGATCACTGGCGGCCTGCAGAAGGCGGGAGAGTGGGCAGGCCAGCAGTACGCCGGTGTGATCGCGCCGGACGAGTCCTCGGAGCCGACTCCCGTCCAGAAGCAGAAGAGGACCCCTGCGCGGAAGAAGAACCGGGCGACCAAGGACGCCGTCAACGGTCACAGCTGATCGAGCCGCACGACCAGGTCTGCGGCGTCACGGGTGGCGCTGATCAGCCGAGCATTGGGCTCGTCGACCCGCTCGACCCAGGTGCGGGCAGCGTCGGGGGACTTGCCGAACTGCTCGTGCCGGCGCACCAGCCGCTCGCGGCGTACGTCGTCGTCGACCTCGACGTGCCAGACCTCGGCCAGCAAGGGGCGTACGCGCTCCCAGCCGCCGTCGGGCAGAAGGAGGTAGTTGCCCTCCGTGACCACGAACCGAGCCGACGGCGGGATCGCGATGGCGGCGGCAATCGGTTGCTCGAGGTCGCGCTCGAAGCCCGGGGCGAAGAGCGTGCGGTCGGGTTGCTCGTGCAGACGGCGAAGCGCGGCGACGTAGCCGTCGACGTCGAAGGTGTCGGGCGCACCCTTGCGGTTGCGGTGTCCGAGCCGGTCGAGCTGGACGTCCGCGAGGTGGAAGCCGTCCATCGGCAGGTGGCCGACCGCCTCAGCGCCCATCTCAGCGCGCAGCTGCGACAGCAGCGTCTCGGTGAGCGTGGACTTGCCGGCGCCCGGCGCGCCGGTGACCCCGAGCAGGACGCGGCCCGGCCGGTCGAGGAGCGCCCGGGCGCGGTCGAGCAGTGTGGCCGATGAGCGGGTCACGTGGCTTGGGAGCCAGCGTCCGGGACCGTCGGTGCGCGCATGCCGCGAGCGTAGTGCAGACGTTGTCCACACGCTCGAAAACTCTGGCGAATACTGCTTCGTACGGGTAGACTGGGCCGCACGTTCTCCCACAGATCCGGGCCACCAGGACATAGTCACCAGTGCGCTCAACCCGGGCTCGGAGGGCGAGTTGCGAGGGTGAGTAATAGTCCGTGATCCGGGCCTCCAGGAGCGACGACCATCGATTCGACCGCGCGCGTGGTCGACCCGTACGTCGACGTGGAGGAGTCCCGTGGTGTCGCATCCGATCCTTGCTGCGGCCTGTGACGTCAGGTCGGTGCTGAAGGCGGTCGCCGACGCGAATCCGACGTTCATGTCGACCGTGGACAAGGCGGCGGCGTTGCGGGAGCTGGTGGCGGCGGAGGCCCAGATGGTGGAGCTGCGGTTGCGGATCCTCGCCGACGCCGGCGACCTGGCTGGGGACACGGCGGCGAA
>NZ_JBHTFL010000006.1:0-367992 GCF_042666175.1 Nocardioides sp. GCM10028917 | reverse complement strand
GCGTGCGCGCGAGGTCGCCGAGGGCCTTCGCGCGTCGCACCTGCAGCGATTCGGTGGAGCCGAGTGCGGCCTGGGTGGCGGCCCCGTGAGCCACGGCGCGGTCGACGTCGAGGGCGTCGGCGATGTCGAGCTCGGCCTCCATCCGCATCGTGCCGGCGAAGTGGACCTCGGTGGTGTCGATGCTCACGTGGCGCGGGTCGACGTGGAGGTAGCCGTCCTCCGGATCCGCGGCCGGATCACATCCGGCGAGGTCGAACCGCTTGATGGTCTCGGCGACGAGCCGGTCCAGCTGCGCCGCACCGACCCGGCCGGCGACCGCGGCGACCTGGGCGTCGACGAACGCGGCTGCCTCGCGGGTGAGTGCCGGGGCCGAGTGGATGGTGACCTCCGCGACCGCGCGGGCCCGCCACGCCGGCACCCGCCCGCACTGGACCTGCGCCCACAACCGCGGCAGCCGGTGCCGCAGCTCGAGGGCATGGCCGACGAGCTTCTTCGCCGCCGTCGTCGAGATCCCGAGGACGGTGCCGAGCTCGGCCAGGCAGAACTCCGCGACCAGCGGCGCCCCCTCACCCGCGATGGGCGCCTCGTGCTCACAACCCGGCACCGTGAACGCAGCCGCGTCGTGGATCGACTCCGGCGGGTGCAGGTCGGCCCACCGGGCTGCGACGACGAGCAGCTCTGCGGCAGCGCGGTCCTCGGCTGCCTTCCGGTCGCGCGCCAGTGCGAGCAGGTCAGAGGCGGTGAGGTCGTCAACCCCACCCATCTCTACCTTCGCCACAGCCTCGATCATGTGTTCGATTCTACCGACGACCACCGACAGCGACCATCGAGTGCGGGCGGGTGCTGTTCGCCCCTCTTGATCGGTCTAGTGACGGGACTTCGTCCCTCGTCAACCGCCGAGGGTGGCCTGGTTTCGTGACGGGACTTCGTCCCTCCCCAACCAGCGGGGGGCGGACGGTGACGTCCACCTTGCTCGTACCGGGTGCGAGTGATGTTCGACCTACGACCGTGTGCCGCCGCGGCCAGCGGGGCGCGCACGTTTCGTCTCGTCGACCCGCGCGGGCGTCCCGCCTCGACCCACGTCGGCACCGAGCCTCGATCCACGCCGGTCCTGGACCCGCGAGGCGGCGTCAGTCGCGGACCGGCATCAGGAGGTCGGTCCGCAGGTGGTCGGGGTCCGAGCTCGGGTCAGTCACGTAGACCTCGATCCAGGTGTCCGCGTGCCTCGCGCCCGGCGTGTCGGCCAGTCCGGCCCACGCGTTCCCCAGGTCGTCGTACGCCCCGAGGTGCGTGGCTGCCAGCGCCGGTCCCGCGGGCAACGTGGTGCCGACGACGTCGAGGCCACCGGCAGCGAGCGGCGAGGTGAGCGCGTCGGCCACCGGGAATCCGAGCTCCAGGTCGAAGCGTGCCTGCACGTCTCCACGGTAGATCGCGAGCGCCGGGCCGACCGGCACGAGCGTGCCGTCGCCGAGGAGGCGGCCGAGAGCGGCGTAGCCCTCGTCGAAGAGGTCCCGGACGTCGTCGAGCGCGACGTCGTCACGCCGGACGACCGCCAGCGGCACGGGGTCGAGCTCCACGCGGACGCCGCGCTCGTAGGGCTGGGGCGGTGCGAGGTCGGTCATCCCAGCACGCTAGTCACGAACGTTTCGAAGCGCACCCGATGCACACCCGCGCGGCGGGCAGGGCCTCGAGGCGCGGTGCGCCGATGTCGCGGCCGCAGACCTCGCAGACGCCGTAGGTGCCGGCATCGACCCGGTCGAGCGCCGCATCGACCTCGGCCACGTGGTGTCGCACCTGGCGCACGAGCGCGCCGATCTGGGAGCGTTCGAAGGCGATGGTCGCGCCCTCGGGGTCGTGCTCGTCGTCGGCGTTGGTGTCGAGGGAGGCCGCCACGACGGCGTCGTAGTCGCCGGTCAGGCTGGCCAGCCGCGCGAGCGCCTGCTCGCGCTCGAGCGCCAGGCGCCGTCGTACCTCGTCCACCACCCCATCGTCGCCGACGCGTCCGACAGCGGCGCGGCGTGGCGTCCGGGATCGGGAGAACGGCGGTCCCCAGCCGTATCCTCGTGCCGTGACGACGTCCCCGAAGGCGCCGCCGCCCGGGTTGACCGTCGGCGGCTACGCCCTGCGTGCCCGGCTCGGTGAGGGCGGCATGGGCGTGGTGCACCTCGGGCAGAAGCCGGGGGAGCGCCCGGTGGCGATCAAGGTCCTGCGCCCGCACGTCGTCGGCGACGACGAGGCCCGGCGCCGGCTGGCTCGCGAGGTCAGCTCGCTGAGCCGGGTCCGCAGCCGTCGCATCGCCGAGATCGTCGACGCCGACCCGTTCGGTGAGATCCCCTTCGTCGCGACCCGCTACGTGCCCGGCCTCTCGCTCCACGACCACGTGCAGGAGGAGGGAGCCCTCGAGGGCGACGACCTGCTGTGGTTCGCCGACTGCCTCGCCGAGGCGCTGGAGGCGGTGCACTCGGTCGGCGTGCTGCACCGGGACATCAAGCCGTCCAACGTCATCATGGAGGGCCGCACGCCCATCCTCATCGACTTCGGCCTGGCCCGCGTCGCCGAGGACTCGCGCATCACCATGAACGGCTGGCTGCTCGGCACGCCGGGCTACCTCGCCCCCGAGATCCTCTACGGCGACGACGCCACCATGGCGTCCGACGTGCACGCGTGGGCAGCCACGGTGGCGTACGCCGGCACCGGCCGCGCGCCGTTCGGCCGCGGGCCGTCGGTGGCGGTGATGGACCGCGTGCGACGCGGCGAGCACGACCTCGTCGGTCTGGACGCCGACGTCCTGCAGCTGGTCGAGGAGGCGCTCGCCCCCGCGCCCGCTGACCGGCCGACGCTCGAGGAGGTCCGCGACTGGCTCGAGGACCTCGGGTCGCCCGAGACCGAACAGCGTGAGGAGCGCGCCGCCGCCCCGGTCACGCTGCCGTACGTCGCCGGCATCCGTCAGGACCTCGAGGCGCCGACCCGCGTCGGCACCGCCGCGGCGCAGCCGTTCGCGCCGACCGTCGCGCCGGCGTACACCCAGCCGGTCGATGAGCCGGTCGGCGAGCCCGTGCACTGGTCCCACGACTGGGACCGACCGGCCGACGACGACACTGCCGTCGGGTGGGGCGACGCCGGCACGCTGCCGCACCGCCAGACCCGCGTCCTGCCGGACGGCTCCACCGAGCACGTCGGCGACTACGGCCCGCCCGCCCGGCCGCACGTGCCGGCCGGCGAGCGGCTGCGCCGCACACTCACCCTGCTCGCCGCGGGCGGCGTCGTCGCAGGCGCCGTCACGTTCGCCCCCTACGTCTCGATCGCCGTGCTCGTCGTCGTGGTCTGGCTGCTGCGGAGCGGCTCGCTGGCCGCGTCGTCGGCGGGCAGCCGACGCGACCGTCGCGGGGCCAAGTGGTACGACGGCATCCAGGTGCTGCTCGCCGCCCCGTGGCATGCCGTGGCCGGCCTCGGCGGCTCGCTGCTGCTGTTCCTCTGGAGCGCGGGCATCGCCTGCGGCGTCGCGCTGCTCTGCTTCGCGGGCGCGCTGTCGCTGACCACCTCGCTCGCCGTGATCGGGGCCATGTTCGCGCTGTCGACCTGGTGGGGCCCCGGCTCGGAGCGACTCCGCTCGCCCGTCCACCGCGTCGTCGACCAGCTCGCCCGCCGGCGTGTGCCGTGGCTGATCGTCACGCTGCTCGTCGCGGCCGCCGGGTCCGGGCTCGGCGCCGCGGCGTCGGCCCAGGGCACCAGCTGGGCGCCCGACGACTCGGCGCCGTTCTCCGACGTACGGCTTCCCGGCTGGTTGTGACGGACCTCGCCGTTCGGGCGGGCCCGGGCGGGGTACCTAGCGGGTTCACGCACCCGACAGCAGGAGGACCGATGAGCTCCGACCAGCCCGACATCAGCAGCGAGATCGGCACCGATCCCGCCGTGGACGTCACCGGGGACAGCACCGACAACGAGAGCTACCACGGCTACAGCGTCGACGACGAGAACCAGCCCCAGAGCACAGAGGACAGCCTCGTCGACGACCGCGGCCTCCCCGAGCCGTTGGACGAGGGCTACTCGCCGCCCGAGAAGTGGTCGCCGGCGCAGGGCTACGGCAACACCCCGCTCGAGGAGATCCAGGGGGAGTCGCTCGACCAGCGGGTCGACCAGGAGATCCCCGAGCCCGACCCGTACGAGGTCGCCGACGAGGAGGCCGCACGCGGCGACCTCGCCGCGATGGTGGCCGAGGACTCGAGCGAGGGCGAGGCCGTCCAGGCCGACGTCGAGGGCGCCGAGGGCGAGCGCGCCGGACGCCTGGTCGCCGAGGACGAGGGTGTCCGCACCGACACGGAGAAGGACCTCGTCGCCCAGGACGTCGGCATCGACGGCGCCGCGGCGGGCGCGGAGGAGGCGGCCGTGCACGTGGTCGACGACCCCGAGGTGGCCGACGCCCTGCTCCTCGACGGTGAGGTCGTGGACGAGGAGCCCGACGGACCGCAGTGAGACGACGACGAGAGCCCCCGACCACGGTCGGGGGCTCTCGTCTCTCCGTGGACCTGGTCCGAATACACCCCCAAGTGGTCTTCTCCCGGTGCCCCCGGCGGGATTACGGTCCCTCCAACTGACTATGTGAGGGGACCCCCATGCACCTCCGCAACACCCTTGCCGTACGTCGCCTCGGCGTCGCGCTCACCGCACTCGCGCTGGGGGTGGGCATGTCGACACCGTCCTCCGGCGCGCCGGCGAAGGACAAGGCCACCGACTGCATCGACTACGGCGACATCGCTGCGGCGCCGGCCGGCACGATCCCGCGCGACGACCTGCACGTCGTGCACAAGGACCCGCTGGCCGGGGCGCTGCGGTCCGCGAGGGCGGCGCGCACGTCTGCGAAGGGCAAGCCGGGCTCCGGGACGACCGCAGCGGCGTTCGCCCCGGTGACGATCCCGGTCCGCTTCCACGTGATCGCCAAGGACCGCGGCCAGGAGGGTGGTGACCTCTCCGAGGCCCGCATCGCCGAGCAGATCCAGGTGCTCAACGAGGCCTACGCCCCGCACGGCTTCTCCTTCGTGCTCGAGGAGGTCACCCGCACCTACGAGCCCCAGTGGTTCAACCTGATCTACCCCAACGGGGCCGACCCGCAGCGCTTCCGGGGCAGCAGCAAGGAGATCGCGATGAAGAAGGCGCTCTACGGCGACAGCACGTCGGAGACGCTGAACATCTACTCCGCCTCGCTCGGGCAGTCGCTGCTCGGTTGGGCGACCTTCCCGTCCGACTTCGATGCCGAGGCGACCGGCGGCAACCCGATGCCGCAGTACCGCGACGGCGTGGTGATCGACTACCGCAGCGTGCCCGTCGTCGCGGGTGACACCGTCGGGGACCAGTCGGTCTACACCACCTACGGCGAAGGTGACACCGCGACGCACGAGGTCGGGCACTGGCTCGAGCTCTACCACACGTTCCAGGGTGGGTGCTCCGAGCCGGGGGACTACGTCGCCGACACCGCACCCGAGGCCTCGCCTGCCTTCCAGTGCCCGGTCGGGCGCGACACGTGTGCCGGCGGGGGAGTCGACCCGATCACGAACTTCATGGACTACACCTACGACTCCTGCATGACCCAGTTCACCCAGGGGCAGGCGGCCCGCATGCAGGCGGCGTGGACGGAGTACCGCGCCAGCTGATCAGCCGGATGACCTGACCGGCCGCTTCCCCTGCAGGCACCTCCCTGCGGGGGAAGCGCTCAGTCGCTCGCTTGGTAGACAGGTGGGATGGACCACGACGCAGACCCGGCCCGCCCGACCGACCAGACCGATCCCACCCAGCGGCCCTCGTCCGCCGCCGAGCGCGACGAGCTGAGCCGCCGGGTCAACGCCGTCCTGGAGGAGCGGGGCGTCCGCTTCGGTGGGGCGGGCGGCCACGCCTTCCGCGCCGACCCCGTCCCGCGCCTGCTCGACCCGGGGGAGTGGGAGCTCCTCGCCGACGGCCTGGCACAGCGCATCCGGGCGCTCGACGCCTTCGTCGCCGACGTGTACGCCGAGCGCCGGTGCGTCGCCGACGGCGTCCTCCCGGCCCACGTCCTGGACGCGACGCCGTACCTCGAGCGGGACCTCACCGGCAGTGCCCCGGTGGCGGGCGCATGGATCTCGGTCGCCGGGTTCGACGTCGTGCGTGACGAGGACGGCACCCTGCTGGTGCTCGAGGACAACGTCCGTACGCCGTCGGGGATGGCGTACGCCATGGCCGTGTCGGAGGCGGTGTCGGAGGTGCTGGGCGTCGAGCCGTCGTCCGGCCTCGAGGAGTGCGCCTCGGCGCTGCGACGCTGCCTCGAGGCGACCAACCCCGGCGACGACGGCGCGCTCGTGCTGCTGACCGACGGCCCCGAGAACTCGGCGTACTACGAGCACCGGCGCCTCGCC
Source organism: Nocardioides sp. GCM10028917 (assembly GCF_042666175.1). NCBI lineage: Bacteria > Bacillati > Actinomycetota > Actinomycetes > Propionibacteriales > Nocardioidaceae > Nocardioides > Nocardioides sp. GCM10028917. Next base: position 361,609 of record NZ_JBHTFL010000006.1, on the reverse strand, counting down.
GACGAGGCCGGGCTGGAGCTCGTCGAGCTCGACGGCCTCCGGCGCGACGGGGACGGGCTGCGGCTGGCCGACGGGTCGCCCGTGCGCGCTGTCTACCGACGCACCGAGCAGGACGGCCTGGCGCCCGCCGACCCGGCCGCGGACCCCTCCGCCGACGTGGCGGAGCTGCTGCTCGAGCCGTGGCGTGCCGGTCGGGTGGGCATGGTGAACTGCTACGGCACCGGGGTCGCCGACGACAAGTCCGTCTACGCGCACGTCGACGACATGGTCCGCTACTACCTCCACGAGGAGCCGCGAGTCCGCTCCGTGCCGACCTACGACCTCACGAACGCCGACCGGTTGCAGGAGGCGCTGGACCGGCTGCCCGAGCTGGTCGCGAAGCCCCGCGACGGGGCCGGCGGCGAGGGGGTCGTCATCGGGCCCACGGCGTCCGCGGACCAGCTGGCCGCCACCCGGCAGGCCATGCGCGACGAGCCGACGCGCTGGATCGTCCAGGACGTCGTCTCGCTGTCCACCCAGCCGACCATCGTCGACGGCGTCCCGCAGCCGCGCCACGTCGACCTGCGGCCGTTCGTGTTCTTCGACGGTCACGAGGTCACAGTCCCGCGAGGAGGCCTGACCCGCGTGGCGCTCGAGGAGGGTCAGATGGTCGTCAACTCCTCCCAGGACGGCGGAGCCAAGGCGACCTGGGTCGGCTAGCGCGGCCGGTTGGCCCGCGGCCGGCGAACTGTACGAGAACTGTGCGGGTCGCTGGCCGTGGACCCGGCCCCGGGCGGCACGGTGGACTGGCTCCAGCTCGGGGGGACATCGCGTGCCCCGGGTGTCGCTCGTGGGGGGTGGCGCCCGGGGTACGTGCGTGCGTTCCGACCGGATGGCGAGACGCCCGTCTCAGCGAAGCGGCTGCGGTGGCACCATGAACACGTGAGCACCAGCACGATCATCATTGCCTAGCGCGACGGGACCCCCCGCCGCGCCGACCTCCTGCACCCCAGGAGGTTTTTTTCTGCCCCCACTCCTCCCCGATCTGCGACCGAGAGACCTCCGATGGACCTGCACGGCTCGTTCCACGTCTACGACACCACCCTGCGCGACGGCGCCCAGCAGGAGGGCCTCAACCTCTCGGTCGCCGACAAGCTGAGCATCGCCAAGCAGCTCGACGGCCTCGGCGTGGGCTACATCGAGGGCGGCTGGCCGGGGGCGAACCCCAAGGACACCGAGTTCTTCCTCCGCGCCCGCGAGGAGCTCGACCTCCGCCACGCGCGGCTCGCGGCCTTCGGCGCCACCCGCCGGCCCGGCGTACGTGCGGCCGACGACCCCCTCGTGGGTGCCCTCCGCGACTCCGGCGCGGGCGTCGTCACGCTCGTCGCGAAGTCGCACGACCGCCACGTCGAGCTCGCGCTGCGCACCACGCTCGAGGAGAACCTCGCGATGGTGCGCGACACGGTCACGCACCTGCGCGAGGAGGGGCAGACGGTCTTCCTCGACGCCGAGCACTTCTTCGACGGCTACCGCGCCAACCGGTCGTACGCCCTGGAGGTGCTGCGCACCGCCGCCGAGGCGGGCGCGGAGGTGGTCGCGCTGTGCGACACCAACGGCGGGATGCTGCCCGACTGGGTCTCCGACGTCGTGCTCGACGTCATCGAGACCACGGGGGCCCGGGTCGGCATCCACGCGCACAACGACAGCGGCTGCGCCGTGGCCAACTCGCTGGCCGCCGTCGCCGCGGGCGCGAGCCACGTGCAGGGCTGCATCAACGGCTACGGCGAGCGCACCGGCAACGCCGACCTCGTCACCGTCGTCGCCAACCTCGAGCTCAAGCTGGACCGCACCGTGCTGCCGCAGGGCCTGCTGCGCGAGGCGACCCGCATCGCGCACGCCGTCGCCGAGGTCACCAACGTGCCGCCCGCGTCGCGCCAGCCGTACGTCGGCACGTCGGCGTTCGCCCACAAGGCGGGCCTGCACGCCAGCGCGATCAAGGTCGACCCCGACCTCTACCAGCACCTCGACCCGCTCGTCGTGGGCAACGACATGCGGCTGCTCGTCTCGGACATGGCCGGGCGCGCGTCGATCGAGCTGAAGGGTCGCGAGCTGGGCTACGACCTGTCGGACGACCGCGAGCTGGTCACGCGGGTGACCGACCGGGTCAAGCAGCTGGAGCAGCGCGGCTACACCTTCGAGGCCGCCGACGCCTCCTTCGAGCTGCTGCTCGCCGAGGAGGTCGAGGGCGCGCGTCCGTCGTACTTCGACGTCGAGTCGTGGCGCGTCATCACCGAGACCCGCACCGATGGCGAGGCCATCTCGGAGGCGACGGTGAAGCTGCGCTCGGAGGGCGTGCGCTACGTCGTCACCGGCGAGGGCAACGGTCCCGTGAACGCGCTCGACGCCGCGCTGCGCGAGGCGATCGGACAGGCGTTCCCGGAGGTCGCGAAGTTCGAGCTGATCGACTACAAGGTCCGCATCCTCGACCAGGGCCACGGCACCGACGCGATCACGCGCGTGCTCATCGAGACCACCGACGGGGAGTCGTCGTGGGTCACCGTCGGCGTCGGCGCCAACGTGATCGAGGCGTCGTGGGGCGCGCTCGTCGACGGCCTGACCTTCGGCCTGCGCCGGCAGCACCGCTGAGGGGAGGCGCCGCCACCGGTCCGGTGGCGGCGCCGTTGCCGCTCAGAGGCTGTCGCGCAGGTCCTTCAGTGCCTGCTTGAGCTCGCCCTGGTCGCCGGAGTCGTCCAGCACCCGGATGGCGTTGGTCAGCTGGGCCTTCGCCGCAGCGCCCCTGCCGTCGAGCTTCTCGGCCTTGGCGAGGTGCTTCTCGACGGTGTCGAGCGTGGCGCCGGCGAGCTCGCCCGACCGGACGGCCTGGTCGAAGTAGGCCCCGGCGACGTTGAAGCTCGGCTCCCAGACGATCTGCTCCTGGTGCTGGGCGTTGAACTCGTCGAGCTGGACCTCGCGAGCAGCGTCGAGCTCGTTCTCGCTCAGCAGGTCGCTGGTCTGCAGCCCGAAGGTGTCGAAGCCGCGAGCGATCTCGCTGCCGTAGACCTGTCCGTTGTACCAGTAGGTCGACCAGAGGCCGCCGAGGTTGAGTCCGGCCGGGTTGGGACTGTTGACCGGACCACGGTCGAAGTAGGCGATCTCGACGGGATTGGCGGTGTCGCTGAAGTCGATGACCGACAGGCCGCCCTGGTACCACGCCTGGACGAGGATGTCTCGACCCGGCACGGGCACGAGGGAGGAGTTGTGGGCCACGCAGTTCTCCTGCGTGGTCTGCACGGCCGGCATCTTGTAGTAGCTCGCGAACTCCATCTGGTCGCCCTCGAGGTCGAACAGCGCGTCGGCGCCCCACTCCAGCTTGTCGGTCGCCCGGCAGCGGGCGCTCGTGCCACCGCCCCACTCGTCGGTGAAGATCACCTTGGTGCCGTCGTTGTTGAAGCTCGCGGAGTGCCAGTAGGAGAAGTTCGGGTCGGACACCGCGTCCAGGCGCACCGGGTTCACGGGGTCCGAGGTGTCGAGCAGGATCCCGTTGCCCTGGCACGCGCCGGCGACCAGCTCACGCGCCGGGAACGAGGTGAGGTCGTGGCAGGTGTTGGTGTTGGGCGTGGGTGAGTACTGCGCGCCCGACGGGTGCAGGCATCCCGCCGGCTGCTGCGAACAGGGCAGCGTGTTCTGCAGCCCGTTGTAGGCCTTGGTGACCGGGTCGGTGAAGATCCGCGGCTGGCTCACGATCGCCGCCGTCTGTGGCGCGGCGAGCGGCACCTTGATGACGTCGATGCGCCACTGCGTCGGGTTGCCGGAGGTGACCGGGCTCTGGGTGAGGGTCGCGTTCTCGCAGCCCGCCAGCTCGAGCGGTGACCGGACGCCGGAGGTGCCGGAGTTGTAGATGTAGATGTTCGCCGCGTCGTCGGGGTCGGTCACGATCGAGTGCGTGTGCGACCCGCGGCAGGTCTGCACGCCCGGGAGCTGTACCGGGTTGCTCTGGTCGCTGATGTCGAAGATCCGCACGCCGCGGAACCGCTCGGCGTTGACGGCGCCAGGTGCGCCCTGGCCGCCGCAGTCGATGCGGCCACGGGTCTCCTCGACCGACATGAAGAGCAGGTCGCCGTAGACCGACACGTCGCCCTGGCCGCCGGGACACACGAAGGAGCCGCTGAGGGTGGGGTTCGTCGGGTCGGAGATGTCGTAGAACTGGAAGCCGTTGAAGTTGCCGACGACCGCCGTGTCGCCGGTGAACGCCAGGTCGGAGTTCACGAAGCCGAAGTTGCCCGGCGCCGCGTCGAAGGGCGCCACGCGCGGGTCGTTGTCGAGCAGCTCGATGTTGCTCGTCACCTCGGTCCACGGGATGTAGCCGGGCGTGAGGCCGACGCGCGGGTCGTTCGGATCAGGATCCGCGGCGTACGCCACCGCCGGCAGGAGCGCGGCGGCGAGGACCATCGCCCCGGCAGCTCGTAGCACGGACCGGCTCGGACGGGGCTGACGCGACATGTGGGGACCCTCCCGTTCAGGTCGTCCGGAAGCGCGGGTCGGGAGGCCCGCCACGATCGACCTACGATGTCTGACAACGTAGCGACGGATGGACGTGCGCCGCCACACCCCCGGCGGACCAGTTCGTGCATTCGACCGGGGTCAGGCAGGACGAGCGAGGGGCAGGAGCCGCATGGCAAGCAGGAGCGACAGCGTGCCCCGTGCGGCGCACGCGACCCGCCGGTGGCCGGTCGTCCTCGTGGGACTGGCCCTCGTGCTCGGTTCGGTGGCGTGCACCGCCGACGACCCGCCCGTGAAGGACGACGCCGCCCCGGTGGTGCAGCTCGGCGCCCCGGGCGAGGCGGGGAAGACGCTCTCGCCGGACGAGGCCGAGGCGATCGAGGAGCCCACCTGGACCGACGCCGACGTCGAGTTCGTGCAGGGAATGATCCCGCACCACCAGCAGGCCCTGGAGATGACTGCGCTGGTCGGCGACCGCGCCGACGACCCCGACCTGACGGCGATGGCGGAGCGGATCGAGGTGTCCCAGCTCGCGGAGATCGATCAGCTCGAAGGATGGCTCGCCGCCCGCGGCGAGAGCGTCTCCGGCATGCATGCGGGCCACGGCGACGGCGAACACGGGATGCCGGGGATGCTCAGCCCGCAGGAGATGGCCCGGCTCGAGCGCGCCTCCGGGCCGCGCTTCGACCAGTTGTTCCTGCTGGGCATGATCCGCCACCACGAGGGAGCGGTGCTCATGGTGGAGTCGCTGCTGACCGAGGGCGAGGGCGGGCAGGAGTCCGAGGTCTTCCAGCTCGCCGGCCACATCGGCTCCGACCAGCAGGTCGAGATCGCGGCCATGAAGCGCAAGCTCGCCGAGCCCGCCGGCTGAGGACGGCAGGGTCAGGCGCCGACGACACGACGTACGAGGTCGTCCCACGCCAGCTCGATCTGCGCCAGGCTGACCCCGTCGACCCGCTGCTGCTCGAGCGCCATCGCCTCCAGCGGGGCGAGCAGGGCGAACGCCAGGAAGTGCAGGTCGCCCGTCACCCCGAGCTGGCCGAGCAGGTGGCGTACGTGCATCAACGCGAACCCGGCAGCCGCCCGGGAGCGGACCGGGTCGGTCCCGGTGGCGGCCCGGATCAGGTCACCGTGGGTGACGTTGACCCGCATCCGCGAGTGGCCGAACGCCAGGAGCCGCTCCATGGGCGGAGCCCCGGGGCCGAGGGGTGGCGGCCCGGAGATGACGCTGCCCTGCCACGCCGCCTCGGACTCGTTGAGGACGGCGGCCATCAACCCCTCCCGGCTCTCGAAGCGCCGGAACAGCGTGCCCTTGCCGACGCCGGCCTCGGTCGCGACCGTGTCCATCGTCACGCACCCGACCCCCCGCGTCTCCACCAGGCGCAGCGCCGCTGCGAGGATCGCCTCGCGGTTGCGCGCCGCGTCGGCCCGCTCCGGCGCAGGCTCGTCGGCCAGCGGCAGGAGGTGGGTCACGCCCCTCAGCCTAGGTCGGGAGAAAGTTCGTCCGCACCGGAATAGAAACGGACCACGGTCCGTTTCGACGTTCATGACCACTCCCAAGCAGACCCGTGTCGCTGTCCTCCTCGGTTCCTACCGCGCCGGTTCGCTCAACCGCCGCATCGCCGAGCACCTCCGTGACCACGCTCCCGCGGGTGTCACCGTCGACGTCGTCGAGGGCATCGACGCCGTCCCGTTCTACAACGAGGAGATCGACGGCGAGTCGGCTCCGGCCGCCGCCACCGCCCTGCGCCAGGCCGTCGCCAGCGCCGACCGCGTGCTGGCCGTGACGCCGGAGTACAACGGCACCATGCCGGCCGTGCTCAACAACGCCATCGACTGGCTGTCGCGCCCCTACGGCCAGGGCGCCATCGTCGGCAAGCCCTTCGCGGCCATCGGCGCCACCCCCACGCCGTACGGCGGCAAGTGGTCCCACGAGCACGCCCGCCACTCCGCCACCATCGCCGGAGCCGTCGTCGTGGAGGGCATCGTCGTCGACGAGCCCGCCCTCGAGGGTGACCCGCTGGAGAACGAGGCGGCCGTGCAGCGCTTCCTCGGCGCCCTCGACGCCCTCGTCGCGCACGAGGTCGAGGTCGCGGCCTGACCCCATCGCTGGTCGAGGAAGGACGAAGTCCTGTCACGAGACCCGCATCCGGTCTCGTGACGGTCGCTGGGCGACCTCCTCGACCAGCAGGCTGCGGGTAGGTTCGCCCACGTGCTTCATGACCTGACCGCGCTCGAGCAGGGTGACGCCGTACGCCGCGGCGAGGTGTCGCCGCTCGAGCTGGTCGAGCACTACGCCGGCCGCGCCGACGCCGTGGGCGCGTTCATCACGCCGACGCACGAGCAGGCGCGGGACCACGCCCGCCGGCTCACCGAGGCGGGGCGCCCCGCCGACGCCGGTCCGCTCTGGGGCGTCCCGACGGGCATCAAGGACCTCCACCCGACGGCCGGGGTCCGGACCACCTTCGGCTCCGCGGCGTACGACGACTTCGTGCCCGACGCCTCCGACGACCTCGTCCTGACCGTCGAGGCGGCGGGGATGCCGAGCCTGGGCAAGACGAGCACGCCGGAGTTCGGCTCGCCCTGCTACACCGAGCCCGACGTCGCCCCTCCGGCGGTCACGCCGTGGGACACCACCCGCACCGCCGGCGGCTCGTCCGGCGGGGCGGCCGCGGCCGTCGCCGCCGGCCTGCTGCCCCTCGCGCCCGGCTCCGACGGCGGCGGCTCGATCCGGATCCCGGCGTCGTGCTGCGGCCTCGTCGGGCTCAAGCCGACGCGCGGACGGATCAGCGGCGCGCCCCGCTACGGCGACCCGGTCGGCCTCGCGACCGCCGGCACCCTGGCCCGCAGCGTGCGCGACGCCGCCGCGCTGCTCGACGTGCTGGCCGGACGGCGCGTCGGCGACCCGTTCTGGGCGCCCGAGCCGTCGGGCACCTTCCTCGACGCCTGCGACCGCGAGCCGGGCCGGCTGCGCGTCGCGCGCTTCATCGCCCCGGTCATCGCCGACGTCGACGTCCACCCGTCGTCGGTGACCGCGTGGGACGACGCGTCGCGGCTGCTGGAGACCCTGGGCCACGACGTCGAGGACGTGCCGGTCCCGATCCCCCGCGAGGCGGTCGCCGACTTCGAGACCTGCTGGGCGGTGCTCACTGCGCTCTCGCCGGCGCCGCCGGGCCGGGAGGACCGGCTCCGCCCGCTCACCCGATGGCTCGGTGGCCTCGGCCACGCCGTCAGCGGACCCGAGTTCGGGCTCGCGATCGGGCGGCTCCGGCAGCACGCCGCGGTGGCCCTCGCCGCGCTGGCGCCGTACGACGTCGTCCTCACGCCGACCCTCGCCCGCCCGCCGGTCGAGGTCGGCGCGCTGCGCGACGACGCCGACCCGGCACGCGACTTCGCCGCGCAGAAGGCGTTCACGCCCTGGACGAGCGCGTGGAACGTCACCGGCATGCCCGCCGTCTCGCTGCCGCTGCACTCGACGGACGACGGCCTGCCCGTCGGCGTGATGCTGGCCGCGCGTCCGGCCGAGGAGGAGCTGCTGCTCTCGCTCGCGGCGCAGGTCGAGAGCGCCGTGCCATGGGTGGACAGGCGACCGCCCGGCTGGTGACGCTCAGTCGTCGCCGATGCCGCGCGCGTGGAGCGCGTCCCCCGTGTCGTGCGCCCGCGCGACGACGCGGACCACGAACGGGATGAGCCGCGCCCGGGGCGACCGCTCGAGCCCGCGGGCGACGGCCGCGTCGCGCGACTCCTCGGCGAGCCCGATGGTCGTCGGGATCGCGCGCAGCATCAGCGAGAACGCCAGCGCGACCGCCTCGGGGTCGACACCGACCCGGCGGAGCGGACGCAGCCCTCGGGCCACGGCGTCCATCACCTCGTCGACCGGCGTCGTGACGGTCATCGTGGTGGCGAGCAGGATGAGCGCGACCAGGTCGCCGACGACCTCGACCGCGCGCGGCCAGCCGTTCTGCCAGACGGTCCACGCGCCGAGGATCGCCGCGGTCACCAGCAGCCAGCGCATCGCGCGCAGGGTGAGCCCCAGCCGCGCGCCCGACCACACCACCAGGCCGGCGGCGACGAGGACGAACACCACGGCCGACGCCGGGCCGTGGACCAGCACCACCACGAGGCTGGCCGCCATCAGGCCGAGCAGCTTGGCGCCGGCGGGCAGCCGGTGGAGCCACGTCGTGCCGGGCTGGTGCAGGCCCAGCAGCTGGGCGCTCATCCGCGCCCGCTCATGCGGTCGCCCGGTAGTGCCCGACGACGTCGGTCGGGGAGCCGTCGCGCTCCACCCTGCCGTCGCGAACCAGGAGCACCCGGTCGCAGCGCTCGGCCAGGTCGAGGTCGTGGGTGACCACGACGAGCTGCTGCTCCAGGCCGAGCAACAGGTCGCCGACGCGGCGGCTGTTGCCGAGGTCGAGCAGGGTCGTCGGCTCGTCGGCCACCAGGATCGACGGCCCCGTCGCGAGCACGCCCGCCAGCGCGAGCAGCTGTCCCTCGCCCCCGGACAGGCCGTGCACGCTGCGGTCGCCGAAGCCGGCGAGCCCGAAGTCGGCCAGGACCCGGTCGGCGACGGTGAGCCGCTCGGCCTTGTCGCGGTGCGTGCGCCGCAGCGACAGGGCGACGTCCTCACGGGCGGTCGGCATCACCAGCTGCGCGGTGGGGTCGGTGAACACGAAGCCGACCCGGCGGCGTACCTCCCGGCCCTCGCGCGCCACGTCGAGGCCGTCGACAACCACCCGGCCGGTGGTGGCCGGGACGAGCCCGTTGAGGAGCCGGGCGAGGGTGGACTTGCCGGAGCCGTTGGGGCCGATGAGCGCGACCCGGCGCTCGGTCAGCTCGAGCGAGGTCTCGTGGAGGATGCGGCGCTCGCCGTCGTGGGTCGGGACCGAGACGGTGACCTGCTCGAGACGGATCCCGCTCACGCGGTGGGCGTGCCCTCGGGCTGTCCCTGTCCGGCGGGCACCGGCGCGGCCGGGCGGTCGAGCAGGCCGGGGAAGGCGCGGTGCACCGCGGTCGCGACGAGGGCCATGGCGACGTTCTTGAGGACGTCGCCGAGCCAGAAGATCTTGTCGATGTCCCACGCCTGGGGCCACGTCAGGTCGGCGCGCAGGACGAGGCCGGCCATGCCGAGGGTGTGGATGCAGAGCGCCGAGCTGACCAGGCCGGCGCAGAAGATCGCGACCGGGCTGACGAGAGAGCGACGGGGGAGCCGCTCCACGATCGCGCCGCACAGGCCCGCCGCCAGCGGGAAGCCGATGAGGTAGCCGGCGGTGGGGCCGGTGAGGACGGCGAGACCGGCAGCGCCGCCGGAGAAGATCGGCAGCCCGGCGGCGCCCGCGACGACGTAGAGCAGGACCGCGAGGAAGCCGCGCCGCATGCCGAGCACCGCGCCCGAGAGCAGGACCGCGAAGGTCTGCAGGGTGATCGGCACGGGACCGGCGACCTTGATGGCCGGCAGCAGCGCGCACACCGCGACAAGGGCGGCGAAGGCGGCGATCAGGGCGACGTCGGTGCCGGGGTTGCGACGAGTGCTCATGGGGTGTTTCCTCTACCTGAACGGTGGTCAGTTGAACGGTGTTCAGGTTAGGGTCGGGAGGGCGTCGCGTCAACGCCAGCAGCGTGGGGCGACGCACCGCCCGTCGAAGAGGGAGGGGGTACGTCGTGCCGCACCGCCGCGCGGACGTGCTGGCCCACGCCATGACCCTGCTCGACGCCCACGGGCTCTCGGCACTGACGATGCGCCGGCTCGGGGCCGAGCTCGGGGTCCAGCCGAGCGCGATCTACCACCACTTCCCCAGCAAGCAGGCCCTGCTCGCGGCGGTCGCCGACGAGATCCTCGCCCGCGGTGCGCGACCGCGTACGGCGTCGGAGTGGCCCGACCGGTTGCGCGAGGTGTGCTCGGAGCTCCGGCACGCGATGCTCGCCTGCACCGACGGCGCGGACGTCGTCGCCACGGTGTGGGCCTTCGGCCTCGGTGCCGCGGCCCCGGTGGCGGAGATGGAGAAGGTCCTCGCCGACGCCGACGTCCCCGACGAGCTGGTCGCCGTGGCGTCGCGCACCCTGGTCCACTACGTCTTCGGCCACGCCTTCGAGGAGCAGACCGCCCGCCAGGCCGTTGGTCTCGGTGCCGTCGAGCGCTCGCTCGACTCCCTGCCCGACTTCGACCTGGGCCTCGACCTCGTCATCGACGGGCTACGGGCGCGACTCGCCTAGACCGACGTGTCGACGTCCGCGCCCTGCAGCTCCGCGAGGAGCACGGCGCCGGCGAGGTCGAGCCGGGTCCGCCTGAGCTCGGCCGCCGACAGGTCGACACCGTCGAGGCTGGCGCCCCGCAGGTCGGTGCGGTCGAGCCTGGCCTGCCGCAGCACGGCACGGTCGAGACGAGCCCGTGCGAGCGTGGTCAGGGTGAGGTCCGACATCGACAGGTCGGCCTCGCGGAGGTCGACGCCGGTGAGGTCGAGGCGCGAGAGGTTGGAGCCACGGATCGTGACGCCGAGCCACGACCCGCCCACGACCGTGAGGGGACGCAGGGTGCACTCGGCGAAGGCCGACCCGACGAGCTTGCAGCCGTCGAGCGTCGCGTCGAAGAACGACGTACGGCGGAAGTCGCACCCGACGAAGGCCGTCGCGGTGTGCACCGAGGCGTTGAAGCGGCCCCCGTGGAAGGTGCACCGCTCGAAGGTGGCGCCGGACGAGGTGGTCTCCGACAGGTCGACGTCGGTGAAGGTGCAGTCGACGAAGCGCGCGGCACCGAGGTCGTCGCCGTACCAGTCGTCGCCGCGGAAGTGCCTGCCGTTCGCTTCCCGGGCCTCGGTCACGGCGCCCACCGTAGTCGTGCCCTCGGACAGGGCGGGACGGATAGGGTCGTCCCCGTGATCGCGTCCCACCAGCACCGCTTCATCTTCCTCAAGACCCGCAAGACAGCGGGCACGAGCGTGGAGATCGCGTTGTCAAAGGTGTGCGGGCCCGACGACGTCATCACCGAGATCAGCCCCGAGGACGAGAAGCTGCGGCAGGCCGCCGGCGGTCGTGCGCCACAGAACTTCGAGTCACCGCCGCAGCCCCGCAAGGCCTACAACCACATGGGCGCCAAGGCGACGCGCGACCTCGTCGGGGCCGACGTGTTCGCCGACTACTTCACCTTCGCGATCGAGCGGAACCCGTGGGACGCCGTCGTGTCCCTCTACTACTGGAAGTACAAGGACCGGCCCGAGCTGCCCGACTTCGAGACCTACGTCCAGGAGATCTGGATCGAGCAGCTCGCCAACAACCGCCGGCTCTACCGCATCCGCGGCAAGATGGTGCTCGACCGGGTGCTGCGCTACGAGAACCTCGACGACGAGCTCCGCGGGGTCTGGGAGCACCTCGGGCTGCCGGGCGAGCCCGACCTGCCGCGTGCCAAGGGCAACGCGCGCCCGGCCGGCCACTACCGCGAGCTCTACACCCCGGCGTCGAAGGATCGGGTCGCGACGGTGTTCGCCGACACCATCGAGGCCTTCGGGTACGAGTTCTGATGGCGTCCACCCGGCCGGCCTGGCTCACGGTGACCGTCGCGGTCTGGATCGGGACGGCGCTGCTGTTCGCCCTGGCCTTCCCGGTCGCGGTGGCGCTGGACTCGGCCCTCGACCGCGTCAAGCCCATGTACGCCGACCGCGCGGAGATGCTGTGGCTGCAGAGCCAGAGCGTGCAGGTGACGGGGCAGTCCGTCCCCGTCGAGCTGTCGTCCGGCGAGTCGGTGGAGGTGGCCGGCGAGACCTTCACGGCGTCCCCGGGAGTGACCGTCGAGGTGCGCGCAGACGAGCCGACGCTGCCCTGCGTCCGCGTGCACGACGAGCACCGCGACGTCTCGGAGTGGGCCTGCCTCGACCCCGAGGACCCTCCCGTCGACCCCGATCCCGACGACCCCGACCCCGACCTCAGCTAGCTGCGGCGCCCAGCAGCCGCTGGCACTCGGCGACGAGCCGGGCCCGCAAGGGAGCGCCGCGCTCGGCGAACCCGCGCTGCGCCTCGGCGTACTGCCTCTTGCCCTCCGGTGTCTCGATCCGGACCGGCTCGAAGCCGAGGTCCGCGAGGTCGTAGGGCGCGGCGCGCATGTCGAGGACCCGGATGTCGCGGGCCAGCTCGAAGCAGTCGGCCACCAGGTCGCTCGGGACCATCGGCGTGAGCCGGAAGGCGTGCTTGTAGAGGTCCATGCCCGCGTGCAGGCAGCCGGGCTGCTCGAACGCGGGCCGGTCGTCGCGTCCCGGCGTGAGGGTGTTGAGCGGGCGGGCGGTGGGGGTGAAGAACCGGAACGCGTCGAAGTGCGAGCAGGAGATCCGGTGCGACTCGACGACCGCGTCGGTGCCTTCGGAACCGAGACGGAGGGGCCAGTCGTGCCGGGTGCCGTGCTCCGCCGAGCGGTGCACCATCGCCCACTCGTGCAGGCCGAAGCAGCCGAGCTGCGGCGGGCGGGCGGCCGTCGCCGTCAGCAGGGCGTGCAGCTGGGTGAGCAGCGGACGCTGCGAGGCGACGTACGCCGTGGTGACGGAGACCGGGTCGCCGGCATAGCCCTTGAGGCCCGCGTGCTCCTCCGCGTCCTCGAGCGCGACGCCGTGCCCGGGGTGCCAGCGCCGCAGCTGCGCGGGGCGCTGGGAGTAGTAGGTGAAGAGGAAGTCGTGGACCGGGTGCTTCGCCTGCTCGGCCCGACGGGCGAGGTGCGGCCGGACGAGGTCGTCGACGCGCGCGGCGTGGGACTCGGCGAGGGGACGCCACTCGGAGGCCGACAGCACGCGCACTGCGCCAAGGCTAGTGCGGGGGAGCGGCGCGGGCCGCTTCGACGGCACTCGACGCGGGGCTCGTGCCTGGTGGACACTGCCGAGATGGACCGCACCGCCGGGCTGGACCGGGCACACGCTCACGCCATCGGGTGGCTCGACTCCCTCGCGGGGCGACCGGTCCCGCCGGCCCTGACGGCCGAGCAGATGCTGGACCGGCTCGACCCGCACCTGCAGGACGGCCCGACCGATCCCGTCGCGGTGGTGGACGAGCTGGCCGAGGCGTGCGAGCCCGGGCTGACCGCGATGCCGGGGGGACGGTTCTTCGGCTTCGTCATCGGGGGCACCCACCCGGCAGCGCTGGCCGTGGACTGGCTCGTCAGCGCCTGGGACCAGAACTCCGGACTGCGGCTGGTGACGCCCGCCCACACCGCGATCGAGGACGTCACGGAGGCGTGGGTGGTCGACCTGCTCGGCCTCCCCGCGGGCAGCGCCGTCGGCTTCGTCACCGGTGGCACCATGGCCAACTTCACCTGCCTCGCCGCCGGTCGCGACGAGGTGCTGCGCCGGGCCGGCTGGGACGTCGCCGAGCGCGGGCTGGTGGGCTCGCCGGGCGTACGCGTCCTGGTGGGGGCGGAGCGCCACGACACCATCGACCTCAGCCTGCGCTACCTCGGCCTCGGCGCGCCCGAGTCGGTGGCCGTCGACGACCAGGGACGCATCGAGCCCGCCGCGCTGGCGGCGGCCCTCGACGCCGGCGACGGCCGTCCCACGGTGGTCTGCCTGCAGGCCGGCAACGTCCACTCCGGAGCCTTCGACCCCTTCGACGCGACCATCGCCGCCGCGCACGACGTGGGGGCGTGGGTGCACGTCGACGGTGCGTTCGGGCTCTTCGCCGGCGCCTCGCCGCGTCGGCGGCACCTCCTCGCGGGCGCCGACCGCGCCGACTCCTGGGCGACCGACGCCCACAAGACCCTCAACGTGCCGTACGACTGCGGGCTGGCGATCGTGCGCGACCGGGCGGCGCTGCGGGCGGCGATGGGCATGCACGGCGACTACCTCGTCCACGACGTCGCCGGCGAGCCGTTCGACAAGGTGCCGGAGATCAGCCGCCGCGGCCGTGCCTTCCCCGTCTGGGCGGTGCTCCGCGCGCTGGGACGCGACGGGGTGGCCGACCTGGTCGACGGGTTCTGCGACCACGCGGCGGCGTTCGCGGAGGGGATCACCGCGATCGATGGCGCGCAGGTGCTCAACGACGTCGACTTCACCCAGGTGTGCGCCTCCTTCGGCGACGACGACCGCACCCGGGCCGTGGTCGAGGCGATGCTCAGCGAGGGGACGGCCTGGACGACCGGGTCGCGCTGGCACGGCCAGGCCGTGCTGCGGGTGAGCGTGAGCAACTGGTCGACGACCGTCGACGACGTCGCCTCGAGCCTCGCCGCGCTGCACCGCGCCGCCGGTCACTGACGGCGTCCACCCGTGGGGGGCGGCCTCCCGACGTCGTCCCGGCTCCGGCCGGTTGGATAGCCTCGCCGCATGCGCATCTGTCGGTTCAGCACGGGCGAGGAGCCTCGGTTCGGCGTCGTCACCGGCGAGGTCGACGAGTTCGGCCAGCCGGACGACGACTCGGCGGTGGTGGCCCTCGCCGGCGACCCGCTCTACGTCGGGATCAAGCTGCTCGAGGAGCAGCACCGGCTCAGCGACGTACGCCTCCTCGCGCCGATCATCCCGCGCAGCAAGGTCGTCGGGATCGGTCGCAACTACGCCGCCCACGCCGCCGAGATGGGCAACGACCTGCCGACCGAGCCGTTGATGTTCCTCAAGCCCAACACCTCCGTGGTGGGCCCGGGTGACCCGATCTTCTACCCGTCGCAGACGAGCAACCTGCACTTCGAGGGCGAGCTGGCCGTGGTGATAGGTCGGATCTGCCGGGACGTGCCTGCCGAGCAGGCGACCGACGTGATCTTCGGCTACACCATCGCCAACGACGTGACCGCGCGCGACCTGCAGCGCTCCGACGTGCAGTTCACCCGCGCCAAGGGGTTCGACTCCTTCTGCCCGGTGGGCCCGTGGATCGAGACGGACCTCGACCCGCAGGACTTCCACGACGGCCGCCGGGTGCAGACGTTCCTCAACGGCGACGTCGTCCAGGACGGCTCCACCGCCGACATGATCTTCGACGTCCCGACCCTCGTCGCGCACGTGTCGTCGGTGATGACGCTGCTGCCGGGCGACCTGATCCTGACCGGCACCCCCGAGGGTGTCGGGCCGATGGAGGTGGGCGACGAGGTGGAGATCTCGATCGCCGGCATCGGCGCCCTGACCAATCCCGTCGCCAAGAGAGCGTGAGCACCAGCATGAGCACCCCCGTACGCGTCCGCATGGCTCCGTCCCCGACGGGGTCGCCGCACGTCGGCCTGGCCCGCACCGCCCTCTACAACTGGGCGTTCGCCCGCCACCACGGCGGCACCTTCGTCTTCCGCATCGAGGACACCGACAAGGCACGCAACACCGCGGAGTCCTACGACTCGCTCATCGACCTGATGCAGTGGCTCGGCCTCAGCTGGGACGAGGGCGTCGTGGTCGGCGGAGCCCACGGTCCCTACCGCCAGTCCGAGCGCACCGAGATCTACGCCGACGTGCTCACCCGCCTGCGCGAGTCGTCGTACACCTACGACTGCTTCTGCACCAACGACGAGGTCGAGGCGCGCCGCAAGGCGAGCGGCTCCAAGGTGATGGGCTACGACGGCTTCTGCCGCGAGCTCAGCGACGAGCAGCGCTCCGCGTTCCTGGCCGAGGGCCGCACGTCGGTCGTCCGGTTCCGGATGCCTGACGGGTCGATCACCTGGAACGACCTGGTCCGCGGCGACATCACCTTCGAGACCGAGTTCGTCCCCGACTTCGCGCTGTGCCGCGCCAACGGCGACCCGCTCTACACCCTCACCGCACCGGTCGACGACGCCACGATGGAGATCACCCACGTGCTGCGCGGCGAGGACCTGCTCTCCAGCACGCCTCGTCAGGTCGCCCTCTTCGACGCGCTCAAGGAGCTCGGCGTCGCGAAGGAGACTCCGGCGTTCGGGCACCTGCCCTACGTCATGGGCGAGGGCAACAAGAAGCTCTCCAAGCGCGACCCGCAGGCCCACATGGCGCTCTACCGCGAGCAGGGCTTCCTGCCCGAGGGGCTGCTCAACTACCTCGCCCTCCTCGGCTGGGCGATCGCCGCGGACCGCGACGTCTTCACCCTCGCGGAGATGGTCGAGAAGTTCGACATCAAGGACGTCAACCCCAACCCGGCGCGCTTCGACCTCAAGAAGGCCGAGGCCATCAACGCCTCCCACATGCGACTGCTGTCGGTCGACGAGATGACCCACCGCGTGCTGCCCTTCCTCAAGGAGGCAGGCGTCGTGGGCGACCCGGTGACCGACCCCGACGCCCAGATGCTCGAGCTGGCGATGCCGTTGGTGGCCGAGCGGATCAACAAGCTCACCGAGGCCGCCCCCATGCTCGGGTTCCTGTTCGTCGACGAGGCCGACTTCGAGCGCGACCCCGCCGACGTCGCCAAGCTGCTCGACGACACGGGGCGCGGCGTCGTCCAGGCGTCGTACGACGCCCTCTCGGGGTTGCACGAGTGGTCGACCGCCGCCATCGAGGAGGCGCTGCGCGTGGCGCTGATCGAGGGCATGGAGCTCAAGCCCCGCGTGGCCTTCGGTCCCGTGCGCGTCGCCGTGACCGGCAGGCGGATCAGCCCGCCCCTGTTCGAGTCGCTGGAGCTGCTGGGCCGCGAGCGCAGCCTCGCGCGCCTGCAGTCGGCCCTGGCCTGACGCCGTGCCCGCACCGCTGGCTCCCGACTTCCGGCCGCGCTACCACGAGCTGCACCGGGTGGGACGGCCCGGCTGGTGGCGCTCGGTCGTGGGTGTCGTGCTGCTCCTCGTCCTGGTCTTCGCCGTCGTGCCGCTCGTCGCCGGAGGCGTCGCCTTCGTGCTGCTGCTGGCCACGGGCAGCAGCACGGGGGAGGCCTCGGCCGTCCTCGACGTGACGGAGGAGGCGACGCCGGCCGGGCTCGCCCTGCTCAACGTGATCATCGCCGCGGCGATCCCGCTGACCTTCCTGGTCACCTGGTGGCTGCACCGGCTCAAGCCGCGCTGGGTCTCGTCGGTGGCTCCCCGCCTGCGGTGGGGCTACCTCTTCGTCTGCCTCGGCCTGTCGGTGGTCGCGCTCCTCGCCTCGCTGGGCGTGGCGCTGCTGCTGCCCGTGGAGTCCGGTGACATGCCGGCGGGCTCGGTCAACGACTTCACCTCGCAGACGCGCGACTTCATCCTCGTCATCCTGCTGCTGACGCCGCTGCAGGCCGCCGGGGAGGAGTACCTGTTCCGCGGCTACCTCACCCAGGCCTTCGGGTCGCTGGTGTGGGCCCGGAAGGCGTCGCAGGCCCTGGCCGTGCTGGGACCGGCGCTGATCTTCGCGCTCTTCCACGGCCTGTCGCAGGACTGGCCGGTCTTCTTCGACCGCTTCGCCTTCGGCGTCGTCGCGGGGATCCTCGTCATCCGCACCGGGGGCCTGGAGGCGCCGATCGCGATGCACGTGCTGAACAACTTCCTGGCCTTCGGGCTCGCGCTCACCTTCGGCGACCTGACCACGGCCCTCAACGCGGAGGGGGGCAGCAGCTGGTGGACGATCCTGTCGACGATGACCCAGTCCCTCGTCTACCTGGGCCTCGCGACGTGGGTGGCGCGGGCGATGAGGCTGGTGACCGCCGGACCACCCGTCGGGGGAGCGTTGCCACCCGCTGGCGGGAACCCCGTTTTGGCCGTGCCGCCACCCCGCGTGTAACGTTCGGGATCGGTTCCGCAAGGAATCACGTGGTGGTCAGGCGATCGCGGGTCGGTCGTACTGATACCCCCATGGGGTATGGTGTAATTGGCAACACGGCTGGTTCTGGTCCAGTTGTTCTAGGTTCGAGTCCTAGTACCCCAGCGGATCCGCCCCTCCACGGGTCGGATTTGGTGCGGCACTCCAACTTCGGTAGAGTTTCGCTCCGCTGCTCCAGGGCAGCACCATGCAAGCCCCCGTCGTCTAGCGGCCTAGGACGTCGCCCTCTCACGGCGGTAACGCCGGTTCAAATCCGGTCGGGGGTACCAACGCATGGAAGGGCCCGGTCCTCGGACCGGGCCCTTCGTCGTCGTCGGGCACTGCGCGCGGTGGGCTAGCATCCGCGCCCATGACTGACGGGCCCCGGCTGGTTGCCGGCATCGACTCCTCCACCCAGTCCTGCAAGGTCGTCGTGCGCGACGCCGAGACGGGAGCGCTCGTGCGGCAGGGCCGCGCCGCGCATCCGGACGGCACGGAGGTGCACCCGGACCACTGGTGGGCCGCGCTGCAGGAGGCGATCGCCGAGGCCGGGGGGCTGGACGACGTGGCTGCCGTCAGCGTCGGCGGCCAGCAGCACGGGATGGTCTGCCTCGACGAGGACGGCGCCGTCGTACGCCCCGCGCTGCTGTGGAACGACACCCGATCGGCGGGCGCTGCCCGCGACCTCGTCGACGAGCTCGGCGGTCCCGAGGAGGGCGGTCGCGCCTGGGCCGAGGCGGTCGGTGTCGTGCCGGTGGCGTCGTTCACCGTGACCAAGCTCCGCTGGCTCGCCGAGCACGAGCCCGAGCACGCCCGGCGCACGGCCGCGGTGTGCCTGCCGCACGACTGGCTCACCTGGAGGCTGTCCGGGAGCACCGACCTGCGCGACCTGACGACCGACCGCAGTGACGCCAGCGGCACGGGCTACTGGTCGGCCGCGACGGGCGACTACCGCACCGACCTCCTCGAGCGTGCCTTCGGCGCCGTGCCGCACCTGCCGCGAGTCGTCGCGCCCGGCGAGGTCGCGGCGACGGCGAACGGCAGCGCCCTGGGGGCGGGGGCCGGTGACAACGCGGCCGCCGCGCTGGGCCTGGGGGCGGGGGAGGGCGACGTGGTCGTCTCGATCGGGACCTCCGGCGTCGTCACGGCCGTCACCAGCACGCCCGCCGTCGACCCCACCGGCTCGGTCGCGGGCTTCGCCGACGCCACGGGGTTGTTCCTCCCCCTCGTCGCCACCCTCAACGGGGCGCGGGTCCTCGACGCCGCAGCCCGCCTCCTCGACGTGGACCACGAGACGCTGTCGCGGCTCGCGCTCGAGGCGCCCGCCGGTGCCGGCGGGCTGGTGCTGGTGCCCTACCTGGAGGGCGAGCGCACGCCCAACCTGCCCGACGCGACCGGCTCGCTGCACGGCCTCACCCTCGCCACCGCCACGCGCCCGGCACTCGCCCGGGCGAGCGTCGAGGGATTGGTGTGCAGCCTCGCGGACGGTCTCGACGCGGTCGTCGCGACCGGGGTCACCCCGTCGCGCGTCCTGCTGGTCGGGGGCGCCGCCGCTTCGGAGGCCGTGCGCACGGTCGCCGCGGAGGTGCTCGGCGTGCCGGTCGACGTCCCGCCGCCGGGGGAGTACGTCGCCGACGGCGCCGCGCGCCAGGCGGCCTGGGCGCTGTCGGGCGCCGCCGCGCCGCCCGAGTGGGTCCGCGAGGGGACCCGGCGATACGCCTCGGACCCCGTGCCGAGCGTGCGCGAGCGCTACGCGGAGGGCCGCTCCCGGCACCTGGACAAGACCACCTGAAACTTTCCTGCGTGCGACCCTTGACGTGACGGCCGTCACGGATTTAGTTTGGCGGTCCGTCAAACTAACTGGTGACCGAGGTCACACGCAGGATCGAGGGCACGGATGTCGCAGGTGCGGGATGGCTGGTCGACGGCCGGCTCCGGCGGTGCCGACCAGGGCACCGTGCGCCGCGCGAACCTGTCCCTCGTCCTCCGCAGCCTGCGCGAGGACGGCGCCCGGTCCCGGGCCCGTCTCGCCGCCGACCTCGGGCTCAACAAGGCAACGGTCTCCAGCCTCGTCACCGAGCTGCGCGAGCGCGGCCTGGTCCGCGAGGGCAGCGCCGAGCGCGGCGCCGTCGGGCGTCCCGGCACGATCGTCGAGGTCGACGGTGCCGGCGCCTACGGCCTCGGTGCCGAGATCAACGTCCACCACGTCTCGACCCGTGCGGTCGACCTGACGGGCACCGTCGTCAGCGAGCGACGCACCTCGGTGGACACCCGCGGCCTCGAGCCCGACGAGGTGGTCGCCCGGCTGGTGGAGCTCGTCCGCGGCACGCTGGCCGACCTGACCGCCCTCGGCGCGGCCCCCGTCGCGGCCGTCGTGGGAGTGGCGGGCCTGGTCGACCACGACCGCGGCACCGTGTCGGTCGCGGCCAACCTCGGGTGGCAGGACGTCGCGCTGACCAGCCTGCTGCGCGCCGGGCTCGGCGACCCCGACTACCTCCTCGAGGTGGACAACGAGGCCAACCTCGCCGCCGTCGCCGAAGCCGTCCCCGGCGACCCCGAGCGCCGCGACATCCTCGTCATCCACGGTGAGGTCGGCATCGGTGGCGGCATCGTCGCCGACGGCCGGCCGTTCGCCGGACGCCGCGGCTACGCCGGCGAGTTCGGCCACATGGTCGTCGACCGCGACGGCAACCGCTGCGGCTGCGGTCGCACCGGGTGCTGGGAGACCGTCATCGGTCTCAGCCACCTCATCGAGCTGGCCGCCGCCGGCGAGGACGACGCGCTGCGATCGCCGGTCCTCGACCTCGAGGGCAAGGTCGAGGAGATCAGCCGCCGCGCCGCAGCCGGCGACGAACGGACCCTGGCCGCGTTGAGCGAGGTCGGCCGCTGGGTCGGCATCGGTGCCGCGATCCTCACCAATGTGCTCAATCCCGGGATGATCGTGCTCTCGGGCTACCTCGGCGAGATCGGCGAGTGGATCCGCCCCGAGGTCGAGTCCGAGCTCGCCTCCGGGGTGCTCGCCCCCGACGCCGGCGGCACGCGCATCGCGCTCTCGACCCTCGGCTTCTCGGCAGCGGTGCACGGTGCCGCCGCCGTCGCCGTCGACCACGTCTACGACGACCCGACGCTCGTGCCGCGGGCGGTCCCCACGCTGGAGGTGATGTCATGAACGACGCCCCGCTGCTCACCATGCGCGGCATCGTCAAGCGGTTCCCCGGAGTGCTCGCGCTCGGAGGGGTCGAGCTCGAGGTGCGCGCGGGGGAGGTGCACTGCCTGCTCGGCCAGAACGGCGCCGGCAAGTCGACGCTGATCAAGATCCTGTCCGCGAGCTACCAGCCCGACGAGGGCGAGATCCTGTGGGAGGGCAAGCCGGTCGCGCTGTCGACGCCCCAGACCGCGATGAAGCTCGGGATCTCCACGATCTACCAGGAGCTCGACCTCGTCCCCGACCTCAGCGTCGCCGAGAACATCTTCCTCGGCCACGAGCTCAGCACCGCAGGGTTCAACCAGCGCGGGGAGACGATCCGTCGTACGCGCGAGCTGTTCGCCCGGCTCGGGCACTCCGAGATCCAGCCCACCCGCTCGGTCGGCCGGCTCTCGCCCGCCGCCCAGCAGATCGTCAGCATGGCTCGCGCCCTCTCCCAGGACACCCGGCTGCTCATCCTGGACGAGCCGTCGGCCGTGCTCGACCAGGGCGAGGTCAACAACCTGTTCCGCGTCATCCGCGACCTCACCGCCGAGGGCGTCGCCGTCGTCTACATCTCGCACCGGCTCGAGGAGATCCGCCAGATCGGCGACCGGATCACCGTCCTCAAGGACGGCAGCACCGTCGCCACCGGCCTCGCCGTCGACCAGACGCCGACGAGCGAGCTGATCAAGCTGATGACGGGCCGGTCCATCGAGTACGTCTTCCCGCCTCGCGGCGAGGTCGTCGAGCCCACCGGCGACCCGGTCCTCGAGGTCACCGGCCTCGAGCTGCCGGGCGTCTTCACCGGCGTCGACCTGAGCGTGCGGGCGGGGGAGATCGTCGGACTCGCCGGTCTCGTCGGCGCCGGCCGCTCGGAGATCCTCGAGACCCTCTACGGCGCGCGGCGTCCGTCCGCCGGGACCGTGCGGGTCAACGGTCGCGAGCTGCGTCGCGGCTCCGTGCCCGCCGCGGTCAAGGCCGGTGTCGGGCTCGCCCCGGAGGAGCGCAAGAGCCAGGGGCTCCTGCTCGACCAGGCCATCTACCGCAACATCACCGTGTCCACGTTGGGCCGCTTCAGCCGGTTCGGGCTGCTCGACAGCCGCGCCGAGCGCAAGCGGTCCGCCGAGGTCTCGGAGTCCCTCGACGTCCGCCCGGCGGGGGTGGATCGCCTTGTGCGCCTCCTGTCGGGCGGCAACCAGCAGAAGGTCGTCCTGGCTCGGTGGCTGCTCCGCGGCTGCCGGGTGCTGCTCCTGGACGAGCCGACCCGAGGGGTGGACGTCGGCGCTCGCGCCGAGATCTACGCCCTCGTCCGCTCGCTGGCCGACTCCGGCGTCGCCGTGGTGGTCGTGTCGAGCGAGGTAGAGGAGGTGCTCGGCCTCTCCGACCGGGTCCTCGTGGTCCGAGAGGGCCGAGTCGTGCACGAAGGTCCCGCGGGCGAGATCGACGAGTCCCGTGTCCTGGACCTGGTCATGGAAGGAAAGGTCGCATGAGCGAGCAGAGCACGAACCGACAGGGGGGAGCGGTGGAGAACACCGTCACGCCCTCCACGGACACGGTCACGGTGGAGCGCGCCGCCGCAGAGTCGGGACGCGGGGGCGGGGGAGGACTGATGAGCGGCCCGTTCGGCCGCAACCTCGGCCTCATCGTCGCGCTCCTGCTGATCTGTGCAGCCGGCGTCATCACCGCGGGCGACCGGTTCGCGAGCGTCGACAACATCCTCACGATCCTGCGCTTCGCCTCGACCATCGGCGTGGTCAGCATCGGGATGACCTTCGTGATCACGGGTGGCGGCATCGACCTCTCGGTCGGCGCCATCGCGGCGCTCTGCTCGGTGTGGGCGACGACGTTCGCCACCCAGACGATGGCCGAGGACACCCACTGGATCCTCATGGTCTTCACCGCACTGGCCGTCGGAGCAGGATGCGGGGTGGTCAACGGTGTGCTCATCGCCTACGGCAAGGTGGTCCCGTTCATCACGACGCTGGCGATGCTCGCCGCCGCCCGGGGCCTGGCCGAGATCATCTCGGAGCGGCGCACTCAGATCGTGACCGTCGAGGGGTTCAAGGACTTCTTCTCCGCCGACGTCCTCGGCGTGCCGCTCCTCGTGGTCATCTTCGCGCTCGTCTCCATCGGCGGTTGGATCCTCCTCAACCGCACGACGTTCGGCCGGCGCACGCTCGCTGTCGGCGGCAACCCCGAGGCCGCGCGACTGGCGGGCATCAACGTCAACCGCCACACCGTGATGCTCTACGTCCTCGTCGGCCTGTGCTGCGGGCTCGCGGCGCTGATGCTCATCAGCCGCACCACCACCGGCAGCTCTACCCACGGCACGCTGTGGGAGCTCGACGCCATCGCAGCGGTCGTCATCGGCGGCACGCTGCTGACGGGGGGTCGCGGCACGATCGTCGGCACCGTCGTCGGGGTCCTCATCTTCGCCACCCTGGGCAACGTGTTCACCCTCAACAACCAGGACACGTCGACCCAGGCCGTCGCCAAGGGCGTGATCATCATCGTCGCCGTGCTGCTCCAGCAGCGCCTGGCCCGCAACGCGACGTCGACCTAGCGAACGCCGCGTCCCCACCAGCTCGGACCACCGCACCACCATGCCGGCACCCCCAGGAGCGCCGGCCGCACCACAACCATCGAGATGAACAAGGAGCACGACACATGCGACTGCGCACTCCCCTTCGACGGCACCAGAGCCGCCGCTACACCGGCATCGTGGTCGGCGCGGTCGCCGTCCTGTCCCTGGCCGCCTGCACCGGCAGCGCCGAGGACGCCGCCGAGGACGACAACAGCGGCTCCGACTCCGCACCGGCCGCCGCTGCCGGCAGCAACGACGAGGAGGGCGACCAGGTCACCATCGGGTTCTCGGCGCCCGCCGCCGACCACGGCTGGATGGCCGCCATCACCAACAACGTCCGCGACCTCGCGGAGGAGTACCCCGACATCGACCTCCAGGTCGCCGAGGGCACCAACGACGTCAACCTGCAGATCAGCCAGGTCGAGACCTTCATCAACGACAAGGTCGACGCCATCGTCCTGCTGCCCTTCGACGGCGCCGCGATGACGCCCGTCGCGCTCAAGGCGATGGAGGCCGGGATCCCGGTCATCAACGTCGACCGTGAGTTCGACGACCCCAACGCCGCCCGCGTCACCGTCCTCGGCGACAACTACGGCATGGGCGTCTCGGCCGGGCAGTACGTCTGTGAGCAGGCCGGTGACAACAAGGACGCCATCGTCGCCGAGATCGCGGGCATCGACTCCCTGCCCCTGACCCAGGACCGAAGCCAGGGCTTCGAGGACGCGCTGTCCGAGTGCGGCCTCGACGTGGACGCCCGGCAGGCGGCGGAGTTCACCGTCGAGAGCGGTGAGGAGGTCGCGGCGAACCTGCTCCAGGCCGAGCCGAAGATCGACTTCCTCTGGAACCACGACGACGACCAGGGTGTCGGCGTCCTCGCCGCCATCGAGAACGCCGGCCGCGACGAGTTCACCATGATCGGTGGCGCCGGCTCGGCCAACGCCATGCGCGCGATCCAGGAGGACAACGGCGTGCTCAAGGCGACGGTCATCTACCCGTCCACCCAGGGCGCCGACGGCGTCAAGCTCGCGCGCCTGCTGGTGCAGGGCAAGGCGATGAGCGACCTCGTCGAGGTCGAGGTGCCCCGCAACGTCCAGCTCTACGCACCGGTCGTGACGTCCGAGAACGTCGACGAGTTCATCGACTCGGCCTTCGAGTCCTGATCGGTCCCGCGGCGGCTCCCCACCCGGGAGCCGCCGCGGCACCACCGCCCTGACGGGCCCCCAGCGCCACCCACAGCACGTCAGCAGCCGCCCCGGTCGACGCGACAGGGCGTCTCCGGGCTGCGCCCTCGCGCGCCCCTGATCCCCGCACCCTGCCCCCGAGGAGGTCCGATGACCACCACTTCCGACGCCCCTGATGGCCGACGCGACCTGTCGGTCGGCATGGTGGGGTACGCCTTCATGGGCGCCGCGCACTCCCACGCCTGGCGCACCGCCCCCCGCTTCTTCGACCTGCCGCTCCGTCCCCGCATGGCCGCCGTCGCCGGTCGTGACGCCGCGGGGGTGCGCGCCGCGGCCGAGCGCCTCGGCTGGGAGTCCACCGAGACGTCGTGGCAGGCCCTGGTCGAGCGCGACGACATCGACCTCGTCGACGTGTGCACGCCCGGCCACACCCACGCCGAGATCGTCATCGCTGCCCTCGAGGCCGGCAAGCACGTGCTGTGCGAGAAGCCGCTGGCCAACAGCGTCGAGGAGGCCGAGGCGATGACCCGCGCCGCCGAGCGGGCTGCTGCCGACGGCGTACGCGCGATGGTCGGCTTCACCTACCGGCGCGTGCCGGCCATCTCCCTCGCCCGGCAGCTCGTCGCCGAGGGACGCCTCGGCACCCTGCACCACGTGCGGGCGCAGTACCTCCAGGACTGGATCGTCGACCCGCAGGCCCCGCTGTCGTGGCGCCTCGAGAAGGACAAGGCCGGCTCCGGGGCGCTCGGCGACATCGGCGCCCACATCATCGACATCACCCAGTTCATCACCGGCGACACCATCACCCGGGTCTCCGGTCGGCTGCGCACCTTCGTCGACGAGCGACCGCTCCCCAGCGAGCACGCCGGCCTCTCGGGCACGGCGGGCACCGGCACCGGCAAGGTCACCGTGGACGACGCCGCGACCTTCCTCGCGGACTTCCGCGGGGGAGCGATGGGCGTCTTCGAGGCGACCCGCTTCGCCTCCGGCCGCAAGAACGCGATCCGCATCGAGATCAACGGCTCGCGCGGCAGCATCGCGTTCGACTTCGAGGACATGAACGTCCTCCACTTCTTCGACGGCACCGAGGACGCCGGCACCGCCGGGTTCCGCCGGATCCTCGTCACCGAGGCCGAGCACCCCTACGTGGGTGCGTGGTGGCCGCCCGGCCACGTCATCGGCTACGAGCACGGCTTCATCCACCAGGCCGTCGACCTCGTCCGCGCGATCGCGGACGGCACCGATCCCACCCCAACCTTTGCCGACGGACTCCAGGTGCAACGCGTCCTGGCCGCGGTCGAGACCAGCTCTGACAACGATTCGTGGCAGGAGATCCCCGCATGACCGACTACACCCCGACCCCTGAGGACAAGTTCTCGTTCGGCCTCTGGACGGTGGGATGGCAGGGCACCGACGTGTTCGGACCCAGCTCCCGTGCCCTCCTCGACCCGGTCGACGCGACGTACAAGCTCGCCGAGCTCGGCGCGGCCGCCGTCACCTTCCACGATGACGACCTCGTCCCCGACGACGACCAGCGCGACGCCGTGCTGGAGCGCTTCGAGAAGGCGCTGGCCGACACCGGCCTGGCCGTCGAGATGGTGACCACCAACCTGTTCGGACACCCGGTGTTCAAGGAGGGCGCGCTCACCGCCAACAACCGTGAGGTGCGCCGCTACGCCCTGTCCAAGGCGCTGCGCAACATCGACCTGGCGGCGTCCCTGGGCGCCAAGACGTTCGTGCTGTGGGGTGGCCGCGAGGGCGCTGAGCACGGAGCCGCGAAGGACGTCCAGGCCGCGCTCGACCGCTACAGCGAGTCGCTGAACCTGCTCTGCGCCTACGTCAAGGACCAGGGCTACGACATGCGGTTCGCCCTCGAGCCCAAGCCCAACGAGCCGCGCGGCGACATCCTGCTGCCGACCATCGGCCACGCCCTCGCGCTCATCGCCGAGCTCGACGACCCCGACATGGTCGGGCTCAACCCCGAGGTGGGCCACGAGGAGATGGCCGGCCTCAACTTCGCCCACGGCATCAGCCAGGCGCTGTGGCACGACAAGCTCTTCCACGTCGACCTCAACGGCCAGCACGGCCCGCGCTTCGACCAGGACCTGCGCTTCGGCGCGGGCAACGTGCGCGGGGCCTTCTGGACCGTCGACGCGCTCATGGGCGCCGGCACCGGCAAGGCGTACGACGGCTACGTCCACTTCGACTTCAAGCCGCCGCGCGCCGAGGCCGAGGACGGTGTCTGGGAGTCCGCCCGCGGGTGCATGCGCAACTACCTGATCCTGCGCGACAAGGTCCAGGCCTTCCGCGCGGACCCCGACGTCGTCGCGGCCCTCGAGGCCGCCGAGATCGGCACCCTGCGCACCCCGACCCTCGGCGAGGGGGAGTCGCTCGCCGACCTCCGCGCGGCGTCGTACGACGTCGAGGGCCTCGCCACCCGCAGCGTCGGCCTCGAGGCGCTCGACCAGCTCGCCCTCGAGCACCTGATGGGAGTCCGCTGACCGACCACCGTGGGCCCGGCGGGCGCCGAACCCGCCGGGCACACGCCCGACCACCCGCACGACCGCAGCACCGCTCGACCGCATGACGAGGGCCGAACGCCCGGGGACCCGCCCCGGAACTGATGGAGCGCACATCCGTCACCAGAGAAGGGATCGTGATGAACAGACTCATCACGCGACTGCAGAGGCGCTCACGCGTCGCAGTCGGCTCCACCATGGCCTTGATCGTGTCGCTGCCGCTGGGCGCGACCATCGGGCTTGCCTCCACGGCCACAGCGGCGCCGAGCCCGGCGACCGCCACCGCTTCCGCCCCTGACGACAAGGCGAAGACCTCTCCGACGTCCGAGAAGTCGGAGAAGTCCGCCACGACCGAGACCGAGAGCACCCTCGGCGACGCGGTCCCGTGGACCGCCGACCCGAAGGCGTCGGCCGCCGCAGCCGCGGAGGAGTCGTTCGACGCGCTCCTCTTCTCCAAGACGGCTGCGTTCCGCCACTCCAACATCGACGAGGCGACGACCGCGATCCAGGCGCTCGCCGCGGACAACAACTTCACCGTGACGACCACCGAGGACAGCAGCGCGTTCACCGACGCCAACCTCGAGCAGTACGAGGTCGTCATCTTCCTCTCCACGACCGGTGACGTCCTCAACGAGAGTCAGCAGGGCGCGTTCGAGCGCTACATCCGGGCCGGCGGCGGCTACGCCGGCATCCACGCGGCCTCCGACACCGAGTACGACTGGCCCTGGTACGGCAACCTGGTCGGTGCCTACTTCAACAACCACCCGCCGGGCACGCCGTCCGCGACCGTCAAGGTCGAGGACCCGGCACACGCCTCCACCGCAGGCATCGAGCCGCGCTGGCAGCGCACCGACGAGTGGTACAACTTCCGCTCGAACCCGGCAGCCAACCCCCGCACCAAGCTCCACGTCCTGGCCTCTCTGGACGAGACGACCTACACCCCCGGCACCGGTTCGATGGGCGCCGAGCACCCGATCGCCTGGTGCCAGGACTACGACGGCGGTCGCAGCTGGTACACCGGCATGGGGCACACAGAGGCGTCCTTCGTCGACACCAAGTTCCTCGGCCACATCCTCGGCGGCATCCAGACCGCCGCAGGTGTCGTCGACTCGGACTGCAAGGCGACCCTGACGCCCAGCTTCGAGAAGGTGGCACTCGACGAGAACACCTCGAACCCGATGGAGCTCGCGATCGCCGAGGACGGCCGGGTGTTCTACATCGACCGCAACGGCGCCGTGCGCATCATCAAGCCGAACGGCACCGTCGTGACGGCGGGCACCATCCCGGTCTACACCGGCCAGGAGTTCGGCCTGCTCGGGATCGCGCTCGACCCCAACTTCGCCACCAACAACCACGTCTTCCTCTACTTCTCACCGGCGGGCACCACGCCGACCGACCGCATCTCGCGCTTCACGATGTCGGGGGACACGCTTCAGCTCGACTCCGAGGTCAAGATCCTCGACGTCCCGACGCAGCGTGACCAGTGCTGCCACGCGGGCGGCTCGATGGAGTTCGACAACGACGGCAACCTCTACCTCGCGACCGGTGACAACACCAACCCGTTCGACTCGGGCGGCTACACGCCGATCGACGAGCGGCCCGACCGGTCCGCCTGGGACGCGCAGCGCACCTCCGGCAACACCAACAGCCTCAACGGCAAGGTGCTGCGCATCAAGCCCCTGGCCGCCGGTGGCTACTCCGTCCCGGAAGGCAACCTCTTCGACGAGGCTGCCGACACCACCCAGAAGACCCGCCCCGAGATCTACGCGATGGGCTTCCGCAACCCGTTCCGGATCGGCCTCGACGAGCAGAACAACAACATCCTCGTCGCCGACTACGGTCCCGACGCCGGTTCGGTGAGCGCCACCCGTGGCCCCAACGGTCGCGTGGAGTGGAACGTCCTGGACGAGCCGGGCAACTACGGCTGGCCGTACTGCGTCGGCAACAACACCCCGTACAACGACTACAACTTCGCCAGCAGCACCGCCGGTGCGGCGTTCAACTGTGCCGCCCCGGTCAACGACTCGCCCAACAACACGGGCCTGACCAACCTGCCGCCGGCGAAGGCCGCGGTCATCTGGCAGAGCAACAACGCCTCGCTCACCGGCACCCCGGAGATCGGGGCCAGCGGCGCGCCGATGACCTCGGGCACCTACGACTTCGACCCTGAGCTGGCCTCGGACCGCAAGTGGCCGGAGTACTTCGACCGCAAGGCGATCTGGGCCGACTGGAACAACAGCCGGTTGTTCACCGTCCAGATGAACCAGGACGGCACGAACTACACCGACATCAACCGTCTCCTGTCCTCTCTTCCCATGGTCCGACCGCACGCGCTGCAGTTCGGCCCGGACGGCGCGCTCTACATGATCGAGTGGGGCAGCGGGTTCAACGGCAACAACGCCGACTCCGGCGTCTACCGGATCGACTACGTCGAGGGCAACCGTGCCCCCGTTGCCCGCGCGACGGCCGACAAGACCTCGGGTGCGGCTCCGCTGACCGTGCAGTTCGACGGCAGCGCGTCGTTCGACGCCGACACCGGTGACGCCACGGGCCTGACCTACGCCTGGGACTTCAACGGCGACGGCACGGTGGACGCCACCACGGCGAAGGCCAGCCACACCTACGCGAACGCGGGCAACTTCACCGCCAAGCTCACCGTGACCGACGCAGACGGCCGCACGGGGACGACCAGCATCGACATCACCGTGGGCAACACCGCCCCGACCGTCGAGCTGGTCCTGCCGAAGGACGGCGGCTTCTTCGACTTCGGCGACTACGTCAAGTACGAGGTGAAGGTCACCGACCCCGAGGACGGGACAATCGACTGCAGCAAGGTCGTCGTGCAGCCCGGTCTCGGACACGACCAGCACTCGCACGACTACGAGCAGTACCAGGGGTGCACCGGCGCGCTGGCGCTGCCCGGCGACACCGGCCACTCGGGCGCCAACATCTTCGGCACCATCAAGGCGACCTACACCGACAAGGGCAACGGCGTCGCCGGTGCGCTGACGGGCGTCGACGGCATCGTGCTGCACACCAAGCACAAGGAGGCCGAGTTCTTCGACAAGACCGGTCGGGTGGGCACGGGTGCCGGCACGGCCGGCGTCACGACCCAACCGACCACCGACACCGGCGGCGGCCAGAACGTCAACGGCGTCGAGACCGGCGACTGGTTCGCCTGGGACGTCATGAACCTCACGGGGATCACCGGCGTCTCGATGCGAGCAGCCTCCACCACGGCCGGCGCGACCTTCGAGGTCCGGCAGGGCTCCCCCACGGGGACCGCGATCGGCACCCTGACGGTGCCGAACACGGGTGGGGCGCAGACCTACCAGAACGTGTCGACCACCTTCACCGGGGCTTCCCTGGACAGTCAGCCGTTGTACTTCGTCGCCACCACCGGTGGTGCCAACGTCAACTTCCTCGACTTCAACGGTCGTGGGATCACTGACAACCAGCCGCCCACCGTGGCGATCACCGCCAGCACCACCACCGGTGAGGCGCCCCTGCCGGTGCAGTTCGACAGCACGGTGACCGACGCCGACGGTGACACCCCGGTCACCTACGCGTGGAACTTCGGGGACAGCACGACCTCCACCGAGGCCGACCCGAGCCACACCTACACCACACCCGGGACGTACGTCGTCTCACTGACCGCCAGCGACGCGCGCGGGGCAAAGACCTCCCGCACGCTGGAGATCACCGTCAGGCAGCCCCTGGACATCTGCTTCAGCGGCCGCTCCGACGACTTCGTCGGTGACGCCCTCGACACCGAGCGCTGGGACAAGAGTGTCCGGGTCAACCAGTCGCTCACCGTCGCGGACGGGTTCCTGACGGTCCCGCTCACCCAGACCGACCTCTACCAGACCACGAACACGACGCCCAACGTCGTCCTGCAGGACCTGCCTGCCGGTGCGTTCGAGGTCACGACCAAGGTCACGGTGCCGGCAGTACGCGGCTACCAGCAAGGTGGCCTCATCATCTACGGCGACGACAACAACTACCTGAAGCTCGTCTACTCGGGTCGTTCCACCGCGGCAGCCGGCAGCAAGGCGGCCAACGTCATCCAGTTCGCCAAGGAGGTCAACGCGGTTGCGTCGGAGTCCAACTCCACCAACCTCGGTGCGACCTTCCCGGACACCGTGTGGCTGCGGTTGTCGAGCACGGACGGCAACGTCGTCACCCCCTCCTACAGCATCGACGGCACCACCTGGCTCCCGATCACCACGTCGTCGGGCACGGCTGCACCGCGTGACCTGACCAGCATCACGGCGCCCAAGGTGGGGCTGCTCGCGCTGGCCAGCACGGCAGCGGGTGCTGCGGACAACATCTCCGCGAAGTTCGACTACTTCGCCATCACCCCGGACGACACCGCCGAGTGCACCCCGCCCTGCGTCGTCGAGGACTTCGACGGCAGTGCGTTGAGCTCGGACTGGAGCGTCGTGCGGCCCAGCGGAAACCTCACGGTCTCCGGCGGCTCGGTGAAGATCCCGATGGAGGGCACCGACCTCTACCAGACCACGAACACCGCTCGTGACCTGGTGCTGACGGACCTCCCGGACGGCCCGTTCGTGGCGACCACCAAGGTCACCGCACCGATCAACCGCCAGTACCAGTCGGCGGGCCTGCTGATCTACGGAGACGACGACAACTACCTGAAGCACGTCTTCCAGGGCCGCAGCTCGGACCCGAACGCGGCGTCGAACATCATCCAGACGGCGCGGGAGACCGCAGGCACGGCCGTCGAGACCAACACGTCCGGGCTGGGAGCGACGTTCCCGAGCACGGTCTGGCTGAGGCTGACCAGCGAGGACGGCGAGCAGGTCCTCGGCAGCTACAGCACCGACGGCGAGACGTGGACGAACATGTCGGGCGGCTACAGCATCGCCGACCTCGCCAACCCGCGCATCGGCCTCCTCTCCGCCGCCAACCAGGCAGCCGGAGCCGGCATCACCGCCAGCTTCGACTTCTTCACCCTGGGTGAGGACGAGACGTGCGAGCCCGGTGGCGGTCCGACCGACACCACGGCACCCACGACGACGCTCAGCATCCCGGATGCCACCGGCCAGGCCGGCTGGTACACCACGCGGCCGTCGTTCACCCTGGCCGCCACCGACGAGACGGGCGGGTCGGGCGTCGCCTCGACCGAGTACCGCATCGCCGGCGGTGCCTGGACGCCCTACACCGGGGCGGTTCAGGTGACGGGTGAGGGCTCACGCCTGGTCGAGTACCGCTCGACCGACGAGGCCGGCAACGCCGAGGCAGTCAAGTCCCTGACGGTCAAGGTCGACACGGTCGCACCGGCCGCGACGCTCTCCGTCCCGTCAGCCACGGGTGAGGACGGGTGGCACACCAGCCGTCCGACGTTCACCCTGGCCGGCACCGACGCGGGGTCGGGCATCGCCAAGCTCGAGTACCGCCTCCCCGGCGAGGACTGGCAGCCGTACTCCATCGGGGTCCCGGTGCCCGGTGAGGGCTCCGTCCTGGTCGAGTACCGGGCGACCGACACGGCGGGCAACGTGGAGGCGACCAGGTCGCAGACCGTCAAGGTCGACACAGTCGACCCGACTGTGGCGGCCAGGATCGACGGTGACAGGCTCAAGACCGTCACGCTGACCGCCACGGACTCCACCTCGGGCGTGGCGAGCATCGAGTACCAGCTCGACGGCGACACGACGTGGACGGCCTACTCCGCGGCGCTGGCGTTCGACGAGCCCGGCTCACACGTCGTGCGCTACCGCGCCACGGACGTGGCGGGCAACAGAGACAGCGGCCAGCTCGAGGTCGTCGTCTCCGAACCCGGCGGGCCGGTCGTGATCCCGAAGCCGACCGTCGTCCTGACCACGGCACCCGCGGCGGCGAACGGTCGTGCCAACTGGTACACATCGCCGGTGACCGTCACCCTCGGGGGCTCCGGAGGCGAGGGCCAGCTGACGCTGGAGTACCGCATCGGCAACGGACCGTGGACGGCGTACACCACGCCGTTCCGGGTGTCCGACGACGGCGTCAACCTCGTCCAGGCAAGGGCGACGGACGCGGCCGGCAGGGCCTCGGCGGTCGAGACGACCACCATCAAGATGGACGCCACCGCGCCGACGGTGACCATCAGCGGCGTCGCCGACAACGCCAGGCTGGACATGGGCTCCGGCCGCACCCCCTTGATCATGGTCACACTGGCCGATGCCACGTCCGGTGCCGCTGAGAGGACCATCCGTCTTGACGGGGAGGTGGTGGGCTCGCCGACGCGCATCGACGCATTGTCGCTGCGCAACGGAAAGCACAGTCTCGAGGTCATCGCCTTGGACGCGGCCGGCAACAAGGGGTCTCGCACGGTCAACTTCATGGTGGTCGCCACCTACGGGGGCGGAAAGCGACTCCTCACCCGACTCGACGACGAGGGCGTGATCGACTCCCGGCTCGGCGAGAAGCTTGTCGGCGAGCTGAAGGCCGCCAAGCGCGCTGACGTTGCCGACGAGAAGCGGGAGGCAGTCAAGGCTCTCAAGAAGTTCGAGCGGCTCGCGTCGCGGGTGAAGGACAAGGAGGTGAAGCTCGCTCTCAAGCGCCTGTCGCGGACGCTGAAGTCCCAGCTGTAGGCGCCGGTCCGAGCACGAGACGTCCGCAGGCGGGCGGCTCGGCCAGCACATCACCCTCGGGTGAGGTGACCCGGTGCGCACGCAGGATCGGCCCTGCGTGCGCCCCGGTGGCCGGGCCCCCGTCCGGGCGGGGGGTGACGCCGCGAGGCGCCGCCCCCAGCGGCCGGTGCCGGGACACGGCGCTCCGTCCCGGCACCGGTCCGCGCGGCCTCCGAGCCACACGACCACCACTCTGAAAACCTGACCAGAACCACCAGAACCAGCCGAACGCACCACCACACCCTGAGGAGCACACATGCCACGCCCCGTCACCCTGTTCACCGGCCAGTGGGCCGACCTGCCGTTCGAGGAGATGTGCAAGCTCGCGTCGGGCTGGGGCTACGACGGCCTCGAGCTCGCCTGCTGGGGCGACCACTTCGACCCGTGGGCGGCGGTGGAGGACGAGTCCTACGTCCCGGCCAAGCTCGAGATGCTGAAGAAGTACGACCTCCAGGTGTTCGCCATCAGCAACCACCTCAAGGGCCAGGCGGTCTGCGACGACCCGATCGACGCGCGCCACCGCGACATCCTTCCCGACCGCATCTGGGGCGACGGCGACGCCGAGGGCGTGCGCCAGCGCGCCGCGGAGGAGATGAAGATGACCGCGCGGGCCGCGCGCAAGCTCGGCGTCGACGTCGTGGTCGGCTTCACCGGGTCCTCGATCTGGAAGTACGTCGCGATGTTCCCGCCGGCCTCGCAGGCCCTCGTCGACGCGGGCTACCAGGACTTCGCCGACCGCTGGAACCCGATCCTCGACGTCTTCGACAGCGAGGGCGTCCGCTTCGCCCACGAGGTGCACCCGTCCGAGATCGCCTACGACTACTGGACCACGGTCGCGGCGCTCGAGGCCATCGACCACCGCGAGGCCTTCGGGCTCAACTGGGACCCCTCCCACTTCGTCTGGCAGGACCTCGACCCGGTCGGCTTCCTGTGGGACTTCAAGGACCGGATCTACCACGTGGACTGCAAGGACGCGAAGCGCCAGGTGGGCAACGGCCGCAACGGTCGCATGGGCTCGCACCTGGCCTGGGCCGACCCGCGCCGCGGCTGGGACTTCGTGTCCACCGGTCACGGCGACGTGCCGTGGGAGGCGTCGTTCCGGATGCTCAACACGATCGGCTACGACGGCCCGATCTCCGTCGAGTGGGAGGACGCCGGGATGGACCGTCTCGTCGGAGCCCCCGAGGCGCTGGAGTTCGTGCGCCGGCTCGCCTTCGACGCGCCGACAGCGGCCTTCGACGCGGCGTTCTCGACCTCGTCCTGACGGCCCCCTGATGGCCCCCTGATGTCCGCTGGGCCCCCGCCCATCCGTCCGAGGAGGACGACATGACCCACACGCCCGAGGTGACGGCCAGGACAGGCGTGTGGTTCGTGGGTGCGCGGGGCTCGGTGGCCACCACAGCGGTGGTCGGTGCGTACGCCGTGGCGCATGGCATCGCACCGACCACCGCTCTCGTGACCGAGCTGCCGGAGCTGCGGCCCGACAGCCTGCCGTCCCTCGCGGGGCTGGTCTTCGGCGGCCACGACGTCAGCTCCCACTCGTTGCCCAAGCGGGCCGAGGAGCTGGCCGCCGGCGGCGTCGTGCCGCCCGCCCTGGTGGACGCCGCCCGCGCCCACCTCGAGGCCGTCGACGCCGAGGTGCGCCCGGGCCACGTCGCACGCTCGGCCGGTGCTGCCGAGGCGGTGGAGCGGCTCGCCGGCGACATCACCGACTTCCGCGACCGGCACGACCTCGACCGGGTGGTCGTCGTCGACGTCGCCAGCACCCAGCCTCCCGTGCCGGACCCCGACTCGATGACCGAGGTCGACGACGCGCTCCCGGTCGGCGCGGTCTACGCGCTGGCGGCCTTCCGCGCCGGTGCCTCCTTCGTCTCGTTCACGCCCAGCCCGTGCCTGCGGCTCCCCGTGGTCGTCGAGGCCGCGCGGCACAGCGGCCTGCCCTGGGCCGGCTGCGACGGCAAGACCGGGGAGACGCTGCTCAAGTCCGCGCTCGCACCCATGTTCGTGATGCGGGCCCTCGAGCTGCGGTCCTGGACCTCGGTCAACCTCCTCGGCGGTGGAGACGGGGCGACCCTGGCCGACCCCGAGGCCGCGCGCAGCAAGACCGTCGCGAAGCGCAGCGGGCTCGACGCCATCGTCGGCCGCCCCGTCCCTGGGCCCATGCACATCGACCAGGTCGAGGACCTGGGGGAGTGGAAGACGGCGTGGGACCACGTGCGCTTCGACGGCTTCCTCGGCACCCGCATGACGCTCCAGCTCACGTGGGAGGGGTGCGACTCCGCGCTGGCCGCGCCACTCGTCCTCGACCTGGCGCGTCTGGTGTCCGCCGCGCACGCAGCCGGTCGGGCCGGTCCGCTCGCCGCTCTCGCCTTCTTCTTCAAGGACCCCGTCGGCGCCACCGAGCACCGCCTCGCCCAGCAGTGGGACGACCTGGTGGCATGGCGGGCGGGACTCGGCTCATGACCGGCTCCGCTGCTCGGCGAGGGGTCGCCCGGCTCGTCCTGGCAGGCGTTGCGGTGCTGCTGTGCTGGCCCGCGGTGCCGCCGGCAGCGGCCCACGACGAGCTCCTCTTCTCCGACCCGTCCGAGTCGGGGGTGCTCCGCGCGATGCCCTCGCGCGCGATCCTCACCTTCACCGGTCCGGTCGCCGAGGTGCACGAGGTGACCGTCACCGGGCCCGACGGGAGCGTCGCCAACGGCGCCCCGACGGCCACCGGCCCCGAGGTCCGCCAGAACCTCTGGTCGGGGCCGGACGGCGCCTACACCCTGACCTACGACGTCGTGTCCTCCGACGGCCACGAGATGGCCGGCGAGGTCCGCTTCGAGGTCGGCGACGGCACGCCAGCCGAGGTGGGAGCGGCGGGGTCCTCGTCCTCCGACGGCGACGATCCCGACGGAGTGCTCCGCGGGATCGTCGTGCCGGCCGGCGTGGTGCTGCTGTCCGGAGCCTGCGCGCTGGCCATCCGGCACCGGCGTCGCGCCCCCAGCGGGACCTAGCCGGCGGGCTTCACCGCCAGCACGGCGCAGTCCGCACCGAGCAGGATGCGCTGCGCGACGCTGCCCATGAGCAGCTTGCCCACGGGCGAGCGCCGGCGCAGGCCGATCACGACCAGGTCGGCGGAGACGTCCTGGGCCACCGCGAGGACCTGGTCGCCGACGTCGGCGCCCATCGAGCGGCGTACGTCGACCTCGATGCCGCTGCCGGCCAGCTCCGCGGTCAGACGGCCCAGCTGCTCCTCGTCGGCGAAGCGGTCGTCCACCAGCGCGTCGCCGCGGGTGGCGTTGACCACCACCAGCCGGCCGTTGCGCAGGGTGACCTCCTCGACGCCGCGCGCCAGCGCGACCTCGCCGAACTCGTCGGGCGTCCAGCCCACCACGATGGTCGTCATCGCACCTTCTCCTCGTCCGTGTCGTGCGTGTGTGTGCTGAGCTCCTCGGCCACCGCGGCGGGCGTCGGGCGGATGCGGCGGACCGCGAAGGGCGCCACCACGGCGATCGAGACGATCACGTAGATGACGATGGCGAGCGGCTCGCTCCACAGGGCGGACACGTCCCCGCCCGAGATCGCCATCGCCTCACGCAGCCGGAACTCCATCAGCGGCCCGAGGATGACGCCGAGGATCAGCGGCAGCACCGGCAGCCCGAACCGGCGCATCATCAGGCCCAGCAGACCGAGCAGCAGCAGCAGGAACAGGTCGAAGGACTGGAGGTTCGCGGCGTACGCGCCCAGTGCGGCGAAGAACAGGATGCCGGCGTAGAGCTGCGGCCGGGGGACCTGCAGGAGCTTCGCCCACAGCGGTGCCAGCGGGAGGTTGAGCACCAGCAGCAGGACGTTGCCGATGAGCAGGCTGGCCAGGAGCGCCCACACCAGCTCGGGCTGGTCGGTCATCAGACCGGGGCCCGGCTCGATGCCGTAGCCCTGGAGGGCGGCGAGCATGACGGCCGACGTGGCCGTGACCGGGAGACCGAGCGCCAGCAGCGGCACGAAGGTGCCCGCCGCCGAGGCGTTGTTGGCCGCCTCGGGTCCGGCGACGCCCTCGATGGCGCCCTCGCCGAACTCGTCGCGTCCCTTGCGAGCCGCGAGGCGCTTCTCGGTGACGTACGACAGGAACGTCGGGATCTCCGCGCCGCCGGCAGGCAGCGCGCCGAACGGGAAGCCGTACGCCGTCCCACGCAGCCACGGGCCCCACGACCGCTTCACGTCGTCGCCGCTCATCCACGGACGGCCCACCGGGATCACGTGGGCCGGTGTCCGGCGCAGGTGGGCGGCCACCCAGAGCGCCTCGCCGAGGGCGAAGATGCCGACCGCGACCACGACCACGTCGATCCGCTCGGCGAGCAGAGGCTGGTCGAAGCTCAGCCGCGTCTGCCCGGTGTTGAGGTCGAGGCCGACCAGCCCGATCGTCAGGCCGAGGAACAGCGCGATGAAGCCGCGCAGCGGCGAGCCGCCGAGGACGCTCGTCACCATGATCATGGCGAGCACCATGAGCGCGAAGTAGGACGGCGCCCCGATGTCGACGGCGACCGAGGCCAGGGCCGGGGCGAAGAACACGACGAGCAGGGTGCCGATCGTGCCGGCGATGAAGGAGCCGATGGCCGCGGTGGCGAGCGCCTGTGCGGCCCGTCCGGCCCGCGCCATGAGGTTGCCCTCGAGGGCAGTCATCACCGAGGCGGACTCGCCGGGAGTGTTGAGCAGGATGGCGGTCGTCGAGCCGCCGTACATGCCGCCGTAGTAGATGCCGGCGAACATGATGAACGCCGAGATCGGCTCGAGGCCGTAGGTCACGGGCAGCAGCAGCGCCACCGCCATGGCCGGGCCGATGCCCGGCAGGACACCGACGAAGGTGCCGAGGAGCACGCCGATGACGGCGTACAGGAGGTTCTCCGGGGTGAGGACAGCGGCGAAGCCGTCCGCGAGGAGGCCGAGGTTCTCCATCACAGCACCCCGTCCAGGATCCCGGCGGGCAGGATGACGCCCAGTCCCTCGTGGAAGAAGTACCAGCTGCTGACCGACATCACGAGGCCGACGATCACGTCCCGCACCAGCGTGCGGCTGCCCAGCGACCAGGCGGCGCCGACGAAGAGCAGCGCGCCGCTCACCGCCCAGCCGAGGAACGAGATCGTCAGCACCGTGAACAGCAGGACGCCCACGAGCTTGAGGACGGTCACCCAGTCGGCCGGCTGGCGCAGGTCGACGTCCTCGCCGCCCTCGCCCTCCGGCACG
Organism: Nocardioides sp. GCM10028917; assembly: GCF_042666175.1. Taxonomy (NCBI): domain Bacteria; kingdom Bacillati; phylum Actinomycetota; class Actinomycetes; order Propionibacteriales; family Nocardioidaceae; genus Nocardioides; species Nocardioides sp. GCM10028917. The sequence goes on along the minus strand of NZ_JBHTFL010000006.1, from coordinate 322,203 downwards.
TCGCCGCGGAGGGTGGCGACGACGAGCAGCAGGCCGAGGAGGACCGTGACCGCGCCGATGACGTAGGGGAAGAGCCGCGGGCCGACGGGGTCGCCGAAGCCGACCCGCAAGGTGGTGGCGTCGTAGAGCGTGTAGGCGCCGACCACGACGAGCAGCGCGGCGAGGCCGAGCTGGGCCATGTCACGGTCGGGACCGTTGGCGTTCCCCGGGGCTGCCGGGGTGGCGGGGGTGTCGAGTGGTGTGCTCACAGCAGGTCCAGCTCCTCGAGGGTGGTGGCGACGCGCTCGTCCTGTTCCTGGAGGAACGTGGTGAACTCGTCGCCCGTCTTGAACTCGTCGATCCAGCCGTTGTCCTCGAGGGCCTGCTGCCACTCGGGGGTGTCGTGCATCTCCTCGAGCATCGCGATCAGCTCGTCGCGACGCTCGTCGCTGATGCCGGGGGGCGCGAAGACGCCGCGCCAGTTGGTGAAGACCAGGTCGATGTCGGACTCCTGCAGGGTGGGTGCATCGCTGATGCCTTCGCCCTCGAGCCGGTCCTCGCCGGACACGGCGAGCAGGCGCAGCTCGCCCTCGGACAGCGGCCCCTCGAACTCGCCGACGCCGGAGAAGCCGACGTCGATCTTGTTGCCGAGCAGGGCGCTGGTCAGCGGGCCGCCGCCGTCGTACGGCACGTAGCGCACCTCGCGGGCGTCGATGTCGATCGCGGTCGCGAGCTGCATCGGGAAGAGGTGGTCCGGGCCGCCGGGGGAGGAGCCGCCGCCGACGACGATCGAGCCCGGGTCGTCCTGCCAGGCCGCCACGAGGTCGTCGATGGTCTCGAAGGGCGAGTCGGCGGGGACGAGCACGCCCTCCTGGTCCTCGATGACCTGGGCCAGTGGGGTCGCGTCCTGCAGCTTGTAGGGCGCCGCGAAGGAGTAGAGCGAGCCGACGACGCCGAGTCCGGCCGTCATCATGGTGCGCTCGTCGCCCTCCGCGTTCATCAGTCGCGCCATCGCGACCGAGCCGCCGGCGCCGATCACGTTGGTCACCTCGAACGAGCCGCCCGAGATGTCGGACTCCTCCATCACCGCGATGGCCGTGCGACCGGTCTGGTCGTAGCCACCGCCCGGGCTGTTGGGGATCAGCATCGTCATGTCGCTGCTCGCGGCACCGCGGGTGACTCCGCACCCCGTCGCGAGGAGCAGCGTGCTCGCGAGGGCCACGACGGTGGCGGCTGTCCGCCTCGTCCTCTGGCGCAGCATGGGCACTCCGATCTCTGTCACGGGTCTCTGTCAGGGTTCGTGCGCCGGGCCCGACAGGGCCCGACCAGACGATGGTGAAGACTGCCTGTGGCGTCCGTCACGCTTGGGTAAGCAATGGAGGTTGTGGAACTTGTGGTCACGCTCGCGCTGGTGGCCGGCGACGCTCGCCGGCCAGTTCCTGGTGCTCCAGCTGACCGTGCTGCTGGTCGTCGTCGCGGTCGCCAGCGTGGTCTCGGTCCAGCAGAGCGACGCCGACTTCCGTGACACCCGCGGCGCCCGGCTCCGCGCCGCCGCGGAGTCGATGGCCAACACCGCGGCCGTGCGCGACGCGTTCGTCGCAGACCGGGTCGAGAGCAGCCGCGGGACGCTGACGTCGTACACCCAGCGGGTCCGCAACAACCTCCAGGCCGGCGGGGTGTACCTCACCGACCCCGACGGCGTGGTGCTCGTCAGCAGCGACATCGCCGGGCGGGGCGAGCCGATCGACCTCGACGACAGCACTGTCCAGCAGCTGCGCGTGTGGACCGGCGACGTCGACGACTTCGGCGACCGCGCGATCGCCGCCCAGGTGCCGATCATCAGCGACGAGGGCGAGCTCGTCGGCATCTCGATGGTCGCCCAGACCTACCCGTCGTGGGCCGAGCGCGCCCGCGGCGTCCTGCCCGACCTGGTGACCTTCGCCGGCCTGGGGTTCGGCCTGGGCGTGGCGGGGTCGCTGCTCCTGTCGCGGCTCATCCGGCGACGCACGCGTGGCCTCGAGCCGGCCGCGATCGCCGCGCTCGCCGACCAGCGCGAGGCCCTGCTGCACTCGATCCGCGAGGGGGTCTTCGCCGTGGCCGACGACGGCACCGTCACGGTGATGAGCGACAGCGCGCGCGAGCTGATCGGGCTCGACGGGGACGTCGAGTCGCGGCGGGTCGACGACCTCGACCTCGACCCGGCCGTGCGCGACCTGCTCGCCGACGACACCGCCATCCGCGACCACGTGGTGGTGCTCGGCGAGCGGGTCCTGGTGGTCAACCGCAACCCCGTGGTCGAGCGGGGGAGGCGGGTCGCGTCGGTGACGACGCTGCGCGACCGCACCGAGCTGCTCGCGCTGCAGAGCGAGCTCAGCGCACGCGAGTCGATCACGAACACCCTGCGGGCGCAGACCCACGAGTTCCACAACCAGCTGCACACCATCTCCGGCCTCGTTCAGCTCGGGGAGTACGACGAGGTGTCGCGCCTCGTCGGCACGCTGAGCCGACGCCGCCGGGAGATCTCCGACGCGGTGCTCGCGCACGTCGAGGACCCGGCCGTGGCGGCGCTGCTCATCGCCAAGACGAGCCTCGCCGTCGAGCGGGGCGTCGACCTCCGCATCGCAGCCGACAGCAGCCTCCCCCGGCTCGACCCGGAGGCCTCCACCGACGTGGGCACGGTGCTGGGCAATCTGGTCGACAACGCCGTCGACGCGTCCGTGTCGGTGGGTGGCACGTCGGTCGAGGTGTCGCTGGACCTCGACGGCGACGTCGTCCACATGGCGGTGGCTGACACCGGTCCCGGTGTGGCGCCGGACGAGGTGGGCCGGATCTTCCGCCGCGGCTGGAGCTCCAAGGCCCCGACGTCCGAAGGACGCGGTGTCGGGCTGGCGCTCGTGCAGGTCGTCTGCGAGCGTCGGGGAGGCTCGGTCGGCGTCGGTGCGGGAGAGGACGGCACGGGCGCGGTCTTCGAGGTGCGGTTGCCGGGAGTGGAGGTCGGATGAGCGGGACGGACGACCTCACCGTGCTGGTGGTCGACGACGACTTCATGGTCGCGCGCATCCACACGCAGTTCGTGGAGCGCACCGAGGGCTTCGTCGTCGTCGGGGTCTCCAGCAGCGGCCAGGCCGCCCTCGACGACATCGCCCGCCTGCGACCCGACCTGGTGCTGCTCGACGTGCACCTGCCCGACATGACCGGCATCGACGTGCTGCGGCGGCTCCGGGGCGTTGGCGACGACGTCGGGGTGCTGATGGTGACCGCCGCGCGCGAGGCCGACACGGTCCGGGCCGCGGCGTCCGGGGGAGCGGTCCACTACCTCGTCAAGCCGTTCGACTACGAGGACCTGCGGGTCAGGCTGGAGACGTTCCGTGCCGCGCAGCTCGCCCTCTCCGGATCGGGTGCACCCGGCCAGGACGACATCGACGCGGTGTTCGGCGCCGCCTCGGCCGCCCCGTCGCCGCCGGTGAGCCTGCCCAAGGGACTGAGCCCGGAGACGGCCGAGTCGGTACAGGACGCGCTGCGCAGCGCCGGCGAGCTCTCCGCAGCGGAGTGTGCGGACCTCGTCGGCATCTCCCGCGTCTCCGCGCGCCGCTACCTCGAGCACTTCGTCGCCCGCGGGGCCGCCGTCGTACGCCTGCAGTACGGCGGGGCCGGACGTCCCGAGCGCCGCTACCGGTCGGCCGGACAGGGCTAGGCGAACCCCGCGCGAGACGCCCGACGGCGGTGTCCGATTTCCGCTGGTGCGGGGTCCCCCCGGGTGACAGGCTCGGGTCATGACACCGACCGGGCACCTCGACACCGAGGCCTGCTACCGCGCCGTCAGCAGCCGCGACCGCCGCTTCGACGGGGTGTTCTACACCGCGGTCCGGACCACCGGCATCTACTGCCGGCCCTCGTGCCCGGCGCGGACCCCCGCACCGGGCAACGTCACGTTCCACCCCACCGCCGCGAGCGCGCACGCCGCCGGCTACCGCGCCTGCAAGCGCTGCTTGCCCGACGCGACGCCCGGCAGCCCGGAGTGGGACGTCGCCGCCGACGTCGCCGGGCGGGCGATGCGCCTGATCGCCGACGGGCTGGTCGACCGCGAGGGGGTCGACGGGCTGGCGCGCCGGGTCGGCTACACCCCGCGCCACCTCGGCCGCCTCCTGACCCAGGAGCTGGGCGCGGGCCCGCTGGCGCTGGCACGGGCGCGTCGCGCGCAGAGCGCACGGGTGCTCATCGAGACCACCGACCTGCCGCTGACCGACGTCGCCTTCGCGGCCGGCTTCGCCAGCGTCCGCCAGTTCAACGAGACCCTGCGCGAGATCTATGCCTCCTCGCCCAGCGAGCTGCGCGGTCGCCGGGCGGGCGCCCGCAGCGCCGGTGCCGTCACCATGCGGCTGCCCGTCCGCACCCCGTTCGCCGGGCGGCGGATGCTCGACTTCCTCGCCTACCACCTCGTGCCGGGCGTCGAGGTCGCCGGACCCGGCTGGTACGGCCGCACGCTCGACCTGCCCCACGGCAGCGGCACCGTGCGCCTCGAGCTGGCCGACCTCCCCGACACGTCCGACCGCGCCGGCGGCGGGACCGGCTTCGTCACCGCCGAGTTCCGGCTCGAGGACCTGCGCGACACCGCGGCCGCCAGCGAGCGCGTACGCCGCCTGCTCGACGCCGACTGCGACCCTCGCGCGGTGGACGAGCACCTCGCCGCCGACCCGGTGCTCGGCGACCTCGTCCGCGCCACCCCGGGACTGCGCGTCCCCGGCCAGGTCGACGGCGACGAGACGGCGATCCGCACGGTCATCGGCCAGCAGGTCAGCGTCACCGGCGCGCGCACGGTCGCGGGCCGGCTCGTGGCCGAGCACGGACGGCTCGTCCAGTCCGACGTCCCGGGCCTGACCCACCTCTTCCCCGACGCCGCGACGCTCGCGGCGGCCGACCCGACCACCTTGCCGATGCCACGCGCCCGCGGCCGGGCGCTCGTCGGGCTGGCCGCGGCGCTCGCCGACGGCCGGGTGCTGCTAGACCGGGGTCCCGACCGCGACGACGTACGCCGTGCGCTGCTGGAGCTGCCCGGCATCGGCCCCTGGACCGCGGACTACGTGGCGATGCGGGCGCTCGGACATCCTGATGTCTTCCTGCCCACCGACCTCGCGGTGCGCCGGCTGCTGACCGACCTCGCCACGCCCGAGCGCGGCGACCCCGACCCCGAGCGCTGGAGGCCCTGGCGCTCCTACGCCCTGATGCACCTCTGGAACACCCTGATGCCCGACACCCCTGCGCCGTCCCGCGCTGATGAGGAGAACTGACATGTGGACCGTGATGCCCTCGCCCGTGGGCGACCTGCGCATCGTCGAGCGCGACGGCTCGATCGTGGCGATCGAGTTCTCCCCGTTCCGCCAGCCGGTGGACGGCCGTCCCCTGGGCGCGCGCTCCGACGACGACCCGGTGCTCGCCGAGGCCGTGCGGCAGCTGACGGCGTACTTCGAGCGCGAGCTGACCGACTTCGACCTGCCGCTCGCGCCCGTCGGCACCGACTTCCAACGCCGCGTGTGGACCCAGCTCGGTCTCATCGGCTACGGCGAGACCGCGTCCTACGGCCAGATCGCCGGCCGGCTGGGCATGACCAACGCCGCCTCGCGCGCGGTCGGCCTGGCCAACGGTCGCAACCCGATCCCGATCGTGGTGCCGTGCCACCGCGTCATCGGCGCCAACGGCACGTTGACCGGCTACGCCGGCGGGCTCGAGCGCAAGCAGCAGCTGCTGGAGCTGGAGCAGGACGCACTCTTTTGAGGGGTCAGGCCGGCGACCAGCCCGGGTCGCGGCCCGAGCGGGCGAGCACCTGCTCGAAGGCCGACGCACCGGGACCGACCTGCACGGAGGGCCCGAACAGACCGGGCGTGCCGCCCTCGTCGAAGCCGCCGACGAACGCCATGCACGCCCCGGCGGTCGCGTCGTCGCAGTCGTAGGGCTGGCCGGTGGCCCGCGCCAGGTCCCAGCCGTGCAGGACGATCTCGTCGAGTGCGACCAGACCGCCCACCTGGCCCGGCAGGTCGACACCACCGGCGCGCGTCATGCCATCCCACGCCTCGGGGTTGCGCCACGCCGCGGCGAGCGCCGGGACTTGCTCGGCGAGGGCCTCGCGCCAGCCGGGTCGGACGTCCGGCCAGCCGGCCTCGTCGGGACTGGTGTCGGTGAGGGGACCGAAGTCCTTGTCCGCGGCGGCGCGGAAGGCGCGCGTCAGTCCCACGAGGTGCTGGACGAGCTGCCCGACCGTGCGCCCCTCGCAGGGCGTCGGTCCGTCGAGCTGGTCGTCGGTGACGTTGGCGGCCACGGCGGCCAGCCGCTCTCCGGCCGGTCCGAGGTCCACGAGGTCTGCCATGCGCCCACCCTGCCCGAGATCGCCGACCGCGGGAAGGTGCCGGGCAGGTCGCCAGAGAGCTACTCGGAGGCGGCCCGGCGCAGCGACTCGGAGAGGCGGTCAGCGGCGGCGAGCACGGCGGGCGCGTGCATCCGGCCGGGTTGACGGGAGAGCCGCTCGAGCGGACCGGAGACCGACACCGCGGCGATGACCTTGCCGCCGGGGGAGCGGACCGGCGCGGACACCGAGGCCACCCCCTGCTCGCGCTCGCCGACGGACTGCGACCAGCCGCGGCGGCGGATGCCGGACAAGGCGGTGGCCGAGAAGGCGGCGTTCTGCAGACCGCGGTGCATGCGCTCGGGGTCCTCCCACGCCAGCAGGATCTGCGCGGCCGAGCCGGCATTCATGGTCAGCTGCGAGCCGACCGGGATCGTGTCGCGCAGGCCGGAGGGGCGCTCGGCGGCGGCGACGCACACGCGGTGCTCGCCCTGGCGGCGCCACAGCTGCGCTGACTCGCCGGTGATGTCGCGCAACCGGGCGAGGACGGGTCCGGCCGCGGCGAGCAACCGGTCCTCGCCGGCGGCGGCGGACAGCTCGGACAGGCGCGGCCCGAGCACGAAGCGGCCCTGCATGTCGCGGGCCACGAGGCGGTGGTGCTCGAGCGCGACCGCGAGCCGGTGGGCGGTGGGTCGGGCCAGGCCCGTGCCGGCCACCAGACCGGCGAGGGTGGCCGGTCCGGCCTCGAGCGCTGCGAGCACGAGCGCTGCCTTGTCGAGTACGCCGACGCCAGATCCGTTGTCCATATGCCGATATTCTCATCTCAGAGAGTGGGATGCAAGATGTAGCGTCGTCCTACCGCACGCCGCAGAAGGAGTTTGTGTCATGGGCAAGACCCTGTCCGAGAAGGTCTGGGACGAGCACGTCGTCCGGAGTGCCCCCGGGGAGCCCGACCTCCTCTTCATCGACCTCCACCTCCTTCACGAGGTGACCTCGCCGCAGGCCTTCGACGGCCTCCGCCTGGCGAACCGCTCCGTACGCCGTCCCGACCTCACGCTCGCGACCGAGGACCACAACGTCCCGACCCTCGACTGGGACAAGCCGATCGCCGACCCGGTGAGCCGCACGCAGGTGGAGACGCTGCGCAAGAACGCCGCCGACTTCGGGGTGCGCCTGCACCCGCTCGGCGACATCGAGCAGGGCATCGTCCACGTCGTCGGTCCGCAGCTCGGCCTGACCCAGCCCGGCATGACGATCGTCTGCGGCGACTCGCACACCTCCACGCACGGTGCCTTCGGCGCGATCGCCTTCGGCATCGGCACCTCCGAGGTCGAGCACGTGCTCGCCACCCAGACCCTGACGCAGGCCCGGCCGAAGACGATGGCCGTCACCGTCAACGGCAGCCTGCCCGAGGGCGTCACCGCCAAGGACCTCGTCCTCACCCTGATCACGCACACCGGCACGGGTGGCGGCCAGGGCTACATCGTGGAGTACCGCGGCCAGGCCATCGAGGAGCTCTCGATGGAGGGCCGGATGACCGTCTGCAACATGTCGATCGAGTGGGGCGCCAAGGCCGGCCTCATCGCGCCCGACCAGACCACCTTCGACTACATCGAGGGCAAGCCGGAGGCGCCGAAGGGCGCCGACTGGGACGCCGCCGTCGCGCACTGGAAGACGCTGCGCACCGACGACGACGCGGTCTTCGACAACGTGATCGAGCTCGACGCCTCCACCATGACGCCGTTCGTCACCTGGGGCACCAACCCCGGCCAGGGCGCGCCGCTCGGCGCGAGCGTCCCCAGCCCCGACGACTTCGACGAGCCCAACGACAAGGTGGCGACCGAGAAGGCCCTGCAGTACATGGGTCTCGAGGCCGGAACGCCGCTGCGCGACGTCAAGGTCGACACGGTCTTCGTGGGGTCGTGCACCAACGGCCGCATCGAGGACCTGCGCCTGGCGGCGTCGATCCTCGAGGGTCGTACCGTCGCGGCCGACACCCGCCTGCTCGTCGTGCCCGGCTCGGTGCGCGTACGCCTCCAGGCGGAGGCCGAGGGTCTCGACAAGGTGTTCATCGCCTCCGGTGCGGAGTGGCGCGGTGCCGGCTGCTCGATGTGCCTCGGCATGAACCCCGACCAGCTCGCGCCGGGTGAGCGGAGCGCGTCGACGTCCAACCGCAACTTCGAGGGCCGCCAGGGCAAGGGCGGACGCACGCACCTCGTCTCGGTGCCCGTCGCCGCCGCCACCGCCGTGCGCGGCACGCTCTCCAGCCCCGCCGACCTGCAGGAGGTCTGACCATGGACAAGTTCACCACCCACACCGGCGTCGGCGTCCCGCTCAAGCGCAGCAACGTCGACACCGACCAGATCATCCCCGCGGTCTACCTCAAGCGGGTGACCCGCACGGGCTTCGAGGACGGCCTCTTCGCGGCCTGGCGCAATGACCCCGACTTCGTGCTCAACGACCCGACGTACGCCGGTGGGTCGGTGCTGGTCGCCGGTCCCGACTTCGGCACCGGCAGCTCGCGCGAGCACGCGGTGTGGGCCCTGCAGAACTACGGTTTCAAGGCCGTCATCTCCTCGCGATTCGCCGACATCTTCCGCGGCAACTCCGGGAAGGCCGGGCTGGTGGCGGCCCAGGTCGACGAGAAGGTCGTGCAGCGGCTGTGGGACTGGCTCGAGGACAACCCGGGCGGTGAGATCACCGTCGACCTGGAGAGCCGCACCGTCCGGGCGGGTGCCGGCGAGGACGCCGTCGAGGACTCCTTCGACATCGACGACTACACGCGGTGGCGCCTCCTCGAAGGGCTCGACGACATCGGCATCACGCTCTCGCACGACGCGGACATCACCGCCTTTGAGGCGGAGCGACCGACCTGGAAGCCCGTCACTGCGTGAAAAACCCCTACAAACAGGGGCTTTGGTGATTGTCCTCACCCTTCCATGTGCCTAGCGTGCCTTGCAGAGGGTCGAGCACGAGCTCGGCTTCCAGGTTCATTGGGAAGGGAAGCTAGTGAACAAGTCAGAGCTCATCGACGCGCTCGCCGCGCGTTACGAGGGGAACCGCAAGCAGGCGGCCCACGCACTGGAGTCCGTGCTCGACACCATCACCCGCGAGGTCGCCAAGGGCGAGAAGGTCGCGATCACCGGTTTCGGGTCGTTCGAGAAGGCCGTTCGCAACGCCCGCTGGGTGCGCAACCCCCAGACCGGCGAGCGGATGAAGTCGAAGAAGAAGGCCGTGCCGAAGTTCTCGGCCGGCAAGGAGCTCAAGGACGTCATCTCGGGTGCGAAGAAGCTGCCGAGGCTGACTGCCGCCACGATGCCCAAGCCGCCCGGTGTCCGGGCCGCCGCGGCAGCAGTGACGGGTGCCGCCGCCAAGAAGTCCGCGCCGGCGAAGTCAACGGCCTCGAAGTCGGCAGCCCCGGCGAAGAAGGCGTCCTCGACGTCCTCGGCGGCGAAGACGACCACGGCCAAGAAGTCGACGGCCAAGAAGTCGTCCAGCGCGAGCACCGCGAAAAAGGCGCCGGCCAAGAAGACCGCCACGAAGGCGGCCAGCAAGTCCACCGCCAGCAAGTCGACGGCCAGCAAGTCGACGGCCAGCAAGTCGACGGCCAGCAAGTCGACCGCGAGCAAGTCGACGGCCAAGAAGGCGCCCGCCAGCACGTCGACGGCCAAGAAGGCGCCGGCCAAGACGAGTACCGCCAAGAAGACCACCGCGAAGAAGACCGCGAAGAAGTCCTGACGCAGGCGTCAGCTCGCTGGCGCCGCGTCGCACGGGCGGGTCACCCCGAGGGGGTGGCCCGCCCCACGCTTGCCCGCGTCGTGTGCGGACCGACGCCGGCCAGCAGCGCGGCATCCAGGTCGTCGGGATCGTCGACGTCCGTGCGCACGCTCGTCGCGGTGGCGCCGACCTCGACGGCACCGGTGCCCTGGTGCCGCGCCGCCGACGCGACACCGAACGACGGGTCGAACCCGTCGGCAGGGGCGGCGTACAACGTCGTGCCCGTGCCGGTGTGGTCGCGCACGAACGCGGCGCGTCCGGCCTCGACCTGTTCGTGCACCTCGCCGAGCACCCCGGCCAGCTCGACTGGCCGCAGCCCCGGCAGGTCCGCGCACAGCACGACGGGCACTGCTCCCGGCCAGCGTCGCGCGACCTCCGCGATCGCCTGCACGAGCGTCGCGTTGAGGTCGTCGCTGACGCCGTCGGGGATCACCGCGCACCCGAGGGTGCGCACGGACGCAGCGAGGCGGTGGTCGTCGGTGACGACGAGGACGGCGTCCACGCCGGGTGTCGCCGCGGCGGCCTGGACGGTGTCGAGCGCGAAGGCCTCGGCCAGGTCACGGCGGTGCTCGTCGGCGATCCCGGTCAGTCGGGACTTGCCGTAGGTGGGCGGCTTCACGGGTACGACGACCACGCAGCGCGTGGGTCGGGCATCGGCGGACATCACGCCGATCCTCCCATCCGCCACCAGCGCGCCGGTGGGGTCCCTGCACCCCGTCGACCGAGTAGCCTGCTCGCGACGCAGGCAGCGTCCGGGCGCGGCCCGCGAGGAGAGCACGATCGGGAGGGATGGCGGTTGCGCGTCAGGAGGCTCGAGCAGAAGCGCGGCTGGGCGATGACCGTGGCGGCGTCGATCCTCAAGCCGACGCTGCTCAGCGCGACGTCACGCACGTGGATCGACGGAGAGAAGATCCCGGCCTCTGGCGGATGCATCGTGGTCATCAACCACATCTCCCACGTCGACCCGCTGCTCTCGGCGCACTTCGTCTACGACCACGGCCGGCTCCCGCGCTACCTGGCGAAGTCCGGGCTCTTCAGCAACAAGTACCTCGGGGGTTTCCTCACCTCCGCCGGCCAGATCCCCGTCGAGCGGCTGAGCCGCAACGCGATCGGTGCGTACGACGCCGCGGTGAAGGCGATCAACGAGGGCGAGTGCATCATCATCTATCCGGAGGGCACGTTGACGCGCGACCCCGACCTCTGGCCGATGAAGGGCAAGACCGGTGCGGCCCGCATCGCCCTGGCCACCGGCTGCCCGGTGATCCCGGTGGGGCAGTGGGGTGCGCAGGAGGTGCTCCCGCCCTACACGAAGCGGCTCCACCTCGTGCCGCGCAAGAACATCGTCATGAAGGCCGGCGACCCGGTGGACCTCGACGACCTGCTCGGGCTCCCCGCGTCGGCCGAGACGACGGCGCGCGCGACCGACCGCATCATGGCCGCGGTCACGGCGCTCGTGGCCGACCTCCGTGACGAGCCCGCTCCCGAGCAGCGCTACGACCCCCGCAGCAGCGGCGTACGCGAGACCGGCAACCCGCAGGACACCGCCCACGACGGGGCCCACCGGACGAAGAGGAAGCGCACCCGATGACGAAGATCGCAGTGTTCAGTGCGGGGTCGTGGGGCACCGCCTTCTCGCTCGTGCTGGCCGACGCCGGCAACGACGTGTCCCTGTGGGCTCGGCGCGAGGAGGTCGTCGAGGCCGTCAACGAGCGGCGCGAGAACACCGACTACCTGCCGGGCATCGAGCTGCCGCCGTCGATCTCGGCGTCGACGGACCCGGAGGAGGTCGCCGCCGGCGCGGACGTCGTCGTGCTCACCGTCCCCTCGCAGACCCTCCGGGAGAACCTCACCGCGTGGGCACCGGTCCTCCCCGAGAAGGCCACGCTCGTTTCGCTGATGAAGGGCGTCGAGCTCGGCTCCCTCATGCGGATGAGCGAGGTCATCCAGGAGGTCACCGACGCCGCGGCCGACCGCATCGCCGTCGTCAGCGGCCCCAACCTCGCGCGCGAGATCGCCCGCCGCGAGCCGGCCGCGTCCGTCGTCGCCTGCCTGGACGAGGACCGGGCCAAGCACATCCAGGCCCTCACGCACGGGCCGTCGTGGCGCCCCTACACCTCGGTGGACGTGCTGGGCTGCGAGATCGGCGGCGCCTACAAGAACGTCGTAGGCCTCGCCGTCGGCATGGCGGTCGGTCTGGGCTTCGGCGACAACACCACCGCCTCGGTCATCACCCGAGGCCTCGCGGAGACCGCGCGCCTGGCGACGGCGCAGGGCGCCAACCCGCTGACCCTCATGGGTCTCGCGGGGCTCGGCGACCTCGTCGCCACGTGCTCGTCTCCGCTCTCGCGCAACCGCACCTTCGGCGAGCGCCTCGGCCAGGGCATGACGACCGAGGAGATCTATGCCTCCACCCGGCAGGTCGCCGAGGGCGCGAAGTCCTGCAAGTCCCTGCTGGAGCTCGCCCGCCGCACCGGCGTCGACGCCCCCATCGCCGAGGCGGTCGACGCCGTCGTCGACGGCAAGATGACCGCCCTCGACATGATGAACTCCTTCATCGCCCGCGACACCAAGCCCGAGCTGCACTGAGCGACGAAGGAGCTCAGCGCAGCTCATCGGTGGTCGAGTGGCGACCGAGGCTGAGGAACGAAGCCTCGACGGAGCCGTACCGAGACCTGCTGCACCGGGCGACGAAGTCGCACGAGCGCGTCGAGATCCGGTCAGCCGACAAGCAGCGTGCAGTCCGGCTCCGGGTCTCGTGACGGTCGCTGCGCGACCTCCTCGACCAACGGAGCGGCTACCCGACGCAGCCGTCCAGCGCCGCGCGCAGGTCCTCCCAGAGGTCCTCGACGTCCTCGATGCCGACGGAGAGCCGGACGAGCCCCTCGGGGATGGTGGCGGCCTCGGCCTTCCAGCGGCGGCGGCGCTCGAGGCTCGACTCGACGCCGCCGAGCGAGGTGGCGTGGATCCAGAGCCGCGTCTTGCGGCTGAGCAGGTCGGCGGCCATCTCACCCTGGGCGAGGACGATGCTGACGATCGCGCCGAACCCGGGGTAGCGCACCTCCGACAGCGCGGGGTGCTCGGCCAGGCGGCGTACGAGCTCCTGGGCGTTGGACTGTGCGCGCTCGACCCGCAGGTGCAACGTGCGCAGCCCGCGCAGGGTCAGCCACGCCTCGAACGGCCCGGGGATGGCGCCGACGAGGTCCCGACGGCCCTTCAGCACGGCGTACAGCTCGTCGTCGCGGGTGATGATCGCGCCCATCTGCACGTCGGAGTGGCCGGCGAGGTACTTCGTCGCGGAGTGCACCACGATGTCGACGTCGTCCTCGAGCGGGCGTTGCAGCAGGGGAGTGGCGAAGGTGTTGTCGACGACGACGTAGGCGCCGGCCTCGTGCGCGGCCTTCGTGATCGTCGCGATGTCGGCGACCTCGAGGGCGGGGTTGGTGGGCGACTCCAGCCACACGAGCGCGGCGCCGTCGCAGGCAGCGACGACCGCGTCGGTGTCGGTGACGTCGACCATCTCGGCGGTCAGCCGACCGCGCGCCTCGAGGTCGGCGAGCTGCATGATCGTGCCGGTGTAGCCGTGCTGCGGCACCAGGACCTTGCCCTCCTTGCCCACCAGGTCGAGCACCGTGGCGACAGCGGCGAGCCCGGACGCGAACGTCAGGCACCGACCTCCCTCGAGGGCACCGAGCGTGTCCTCCAGCGCCGTCCAGGTGGGGTTGCCGTAGCGGCCGTACTCCACCTCGCCGCCGGCCACGTAGGTGGCCGCCATGGTGATCGGCGTGTTGAGCGGGGCGTCGGGGACCTTGTCCGGCCGGCCGGCCGTGACGGCGATCGTGCCGGGCCTGAGCGGTGAGTCTGCAGCCATGCGCGCCAGCGTAGGTGGATAGGGTCGAGGCGATGAACGACACCTCCCCTGACAAGACCGCAGCCCCCGTCTCGGACCCGACCTCAGCAGCCACGAGCCGCAAGCCGCGCGTCGCCGTCGTCTTCGGTGGCCGCTCCTCCGAGCACGGCATCTCGTGCGTGACCGCCGGGAGCGTGCTGGCCGCGATCGACCGCGAGGCGTACGACGTCGTGCCGGTCGGGATCGCCCCGGACGGCCGGTGGGTGCTGGAGAGCGACGAGCCCACCCGGCTCGCGATCCGCGGCAACGACCTGCCGCAGGTCGACGCGGGTCGGTCCCCGGTGGCGCTGATGGGTGCTGCCACCGGCACCCACCTGGTGGTCGCCGAACCGGCCAGCGTCCCGTCGGTCATCGGTGAGGTCGACGTGGTCTTCCCGCTCCTCCACGGCCCGTGGGGAGAGGACGGCACCCTGCAGGGGATGCTGGAGATGGCCGGTGTGCGCTACGTCGGCTCCGGGGTGCTCGCGTCCGCGATCGGCATGGACAAGGCCTACATGAAGGTCGTCCTGCAGGCCGCCGGCCTTCCCGTCACCCCGGGCATCGTCGTGACCCGCACCGCGTTCGAGCAGGACGCGATCGGCGTCCGTGCGCGGGTCGAGGAGCTCGGCTTCCCGTCGTTCGCCAAGCCCGCCCGGGCCGGCTCGAGCATGGGGATCAGCAAGGTGCACGACGCCTCGGAGGTCGACGCGGCGCTCGAGGAGGCGTTCCGCCACGACCCCAAGGTGCTCGTCGAGCAGTCGATGGAGGGAGCGCGCGAGGTCGAGTGCGGTGTGCTCGGCACGATCGAGGGCCCGCCGGAGACATCGCGGCCGGGCGAGGTGCGCACCGGCGGCGACCACGAGTTCTACGACTTCGAGGCGAAGTACCTCGCCGACCAGCACACCGAGATCGACATCCCCGCCGACCTGCCCGCGGCGATCGAGCAGGAGCTGCGCGCGATGGCCGTGCGCGCCTTCGAGGCCCTGTCGTGCGAGGGTCTCGCGCGCGTGGACTTCTTCGTGATGCCCGACGGCTCACTGGTCATCAACGAGCTCAACACGATGCCGGGCTTCACCCCGACGTCGATGTACCCGCAGCTGTGGGCGGCGACCGGCATGTCGTACCCGGACCTCGTGGACCGGCTCGTCCAGCTCGCGCTGCGGCGCGACACCGGCCTCCGCTGAGGCCGGGCACGGCTACAGGCAGGACAGTCCTTCTCCGAGGTGCTCCTTCAGCGCCGGCGCCAGGTCGGCCAGCGCGCGGTCGATGCCCTCGGTGCGGTAGTCGGCCGGCACCGACACCTCGACATAGGGCTTCAGGCTGAGCGCGATCGGCGTCGCGTCCTCGGACAGGTCGGAGAGCTGGTCGTCGGTGACGTACCAGCCCACGCCGGCGATGACGTTGCACTCGGCGGTCGCCTCGTAGTCGCCCGGCTCCGGCACGCCGCACGTGAGGACGTACGCCGGATCGCCCCAGGCCGCACCCAGCGCGTCGTCCGGCTCGACGTCGCGCCGGTCCAGACCGGCGAGGGTGTCGGGGAGGTCGGCGACCAGCGACTCGCACGCGGCCCGGTCGGCCGCGGAGAGCTCGACGTCGTCGATCGTCGGGGTGCTGCTGCAGCCCGCGAGGGCGAGCACGACGGCACCGGCCCCGGACGCGACGACGCCCCGGCCCGTGGACGGACCGAGGCGTCGGCGCAGGTGCACGTGGGCCGGGCGGCTCAGATGTGGACGACCGGGCAGGTGAGCGTGCGGGTGATGCCGTCGAGGTTCTGCACCTTCGAGACGACGAGCTTGCCGAGCTCGTCGACGTTCTTGGCCTCGGCTCGGACGATCACGTCGTAGGGACCGGTGACGTCCTCGGCGAGCGTGACGCCGTTGACCTGGGCGATCTCGCGGGCGACCTCCGCGGCCTTGCCGACGTCGGTCTGGATCAGGATGTAGGCCTGGACGACCATCGTGGACTCCTCGGT
This sequence comes from Nocardioides sp. GCM10028917, assembly GCF_042666175.1. NCBI lineage: Bacteria > Bacillati > Actinomycetota > Actinomycetes > Propionibacteriales > Nocardioidaceae > Nocardioides > Nocardioides sp. GCM10028917. The sequence goes on along the minus strand of NZ_JBHTFL010000006.1, from coordinate 306,252 downwards.
CTCGTTCATCGGGTGTGACCGGCACAACCTACCGCGCCGCGCGGCGGCGCCGACAGGGGATGGGTGACAGTGGTCACCACCCCGGTCTGGTGGGATGGGCGCATGGCACCGGCAGCAGACGCAACCCTCGGCGAGGCGGGCGAGTTCGGCCTGATCTCCCAGCTCGTGGAGATCTTCGAGGGCGACGAGAACGTGCTCGTCGGACCCGGTGACGACGCCGCCGTGCTGCGCGTCAAGCACGGCCATGTCGTCGTCTCGACCGACCTGATGGTCGAGGGGCGGCACTTCCGGCGCGATTGGGCCGGCGCCGACGACGTCGGTCACCGGGCCGCCGCCCAGAACCTCTCCGACATCAACGCCATGGGGGGCACCGCGCGTCACCTCACCATCGGCCTCGCGGCTCCCGCGGACCTTCCGGTGGCGTGGGCGCTGGACTTCGCCCGCGGCTTCGCGGAGGAGTGCGCGAGCGTGGGGGCGACCGTCGTGGGCGGCGACGTCACGCGCGCCGACCAGGTGATGATCGCCGTCACGGTCCTCGGTCAGTGCACCCAGGCGCCCGTCCTGCGCTCGGGCGCCCGGCCCGGCGACGTCCTCGCGCTCACCGGTCGCCAGGGGTGGGCCGCCGGCGGCCTCGCGGTCCTCGGGCGCGGCTTCCGCTCCCCGCGGGTGCTCGTCGAGGCCTACCGCCGGCCGGAGCCGCCGTACGCCGCGGGCAAGGAGGCCGCCGAGGCCGGGGCGACCGCCCTCATCGACGTCTCCGACGGCCTTCTCGCCGAGGCCGGGCACATCTCGGACGCGAGCGGGGTCGCCATCGACGTACGCACCGGGGCGTTCGAGGTCCCCCAGCCGCTCGAGGCCGTCGGGGCCGCGCTGGGCGCCGACCCGATGCAGTTCATCCTCGGCGGCGGCGACGACCACTCGCTGCTCGCGACCTTCCCCGACCAGGCCTCGGTCCCGCCCGGGTGGCAGGTGATCGGCGAGGTCAGCGAGGGCGAGGGCGTCACCGTCGACGGAGGGACGTACGACGGCCCCACCGGCTGGACCCACTTCTGAACCCGTTCAGCCGTGAGTCTCCCGGAGACTCACGGCGACTTGGAGGGCGAGTCGCGCACTTGGAGGCCGTTGCAACCGCCTCCAGGTGACAGAGTCCCCGCTCGAGCGGGGACTCCGACCGGGCAGTCGAGACAGACAGACGCACAGACCGAGCCAGGAACGACGAAGCCCCCGCCGCAGGGCGACGGGGGCTCGACGAAGAAGACGTCAGGTCAGCGCGAGACCTTGCCGGCCTTGAGGCAACCGGTGCAGACGTTGAGTCGCTTGGGCGTGCCGTTCACGGTCGCCCGGACGCGCTGGATGTTGGGGTTGAAACGACGCTTGGTGATCTTGCGCGACCAGGGACGGTTGTTTCCGAAGCCCGGCTTCTTGGCGCAGATGTCGCAGACGGCAGCCACCGTGCACTCCGATCCGTTCGAGATTGATAGATGTTCATCAGGCCTGCACCCCGCCAGGGGGCGGCAGCAGGCAACCGCGCAAGAGTAGCCGAGGACCCGCGGCGAGATGAAATCGCAGGGGCCGTGGGTGCCGGGCACTACCCTGTGGCGCGCACCACATCGTACGACGAAGCAGCCGCACCACCACATCCAGCAGGCGGACAGCAGGCCGCCAGCACTGAGCAGACACCCGGGAGCAGACCGACGCGATGGAGCACGTCACCCACGGCATCACGCTGGACGGCGTCGCGCGGTTCGTCGACATCGCGACCGACGCGCTGTCCTCGGCTCGCGAGGAGATCGACGCGCTCAACGTCTACCCCGTGCCCGACGGTGACACCGGCACCAACATGTTCCTCACCGTCTCCGCGGCCCGCGACGCGCTGCGGGAGGCCCTCGCGAACGACCCCGGGCTGTCGCTGGGCGACGGGATGGCGGTGCTCGCCCGTGCCGCGCTCCTGGGGGCGCGGGGCAACTCCGGGGTGATCCTCAGCCAGATGCTGCGCGCCTACGTGCATCACCTCGCGGGCGCCGCGATCGCCGACAAGCCGGCCGAGACGATCGCCGCCGCCATGGCCGAGGCGACGGAGGCCAGCTACGCCGCCGTCGGCTCGCCCGTCGAGGGCACGATCCTCAGCGTGTCACGCGCCGCCTCCGACGCGGCGCTGGAGACGGCCGCCCGTGGGGCGCGCACCCGCGACGTGTTCACCGCGGCGGCCGCGGCGGCGCGCGCGGCCCTCGCCCGTACGCCGGAGCAGCTCGAGGTGCTGGCCCTGGCCGGGGTCGTCGACGCCGGCGGACGGGGGCTGTGCGTCGTGCTCGACGCGGTCGAGACGACGGCCACCGGGCGCCGGCCGACGCCGTGGACGGCGCCGATCGGCACCCACTTCATCCCGGTCGCGGCAGCGCCGGCGGGCGACGACCTCAGCGAGGACGGCCCGGGCTACGAGGTGATGTACCTCCTCGACGTCAGCCCGGACGAGGAGGACCAGCACGTCGCCGACCTCCGTGCGACGCTCGCCACGCTCGGCGACAGCCTCGTCGTCGTCGGCGGCGACGGCCTGTGGAACGTCCACGTGCACGTCGACGACGTCGGCGCGGCCATCGAGGCCGGGATCACCGCCGGTCGCCCGCACCGCATCCGGGTCACCCACTTCGCCGACCAGCACGCAGCAGGCCCTCAGCGGGTCTCGACCCGCGCCGGCCGCAAGGTCGTCGCGGTCGCCGCGGGTCCGGGCCTGGCCGCGCTGTTCGAGTCGGCGGGCGCGGTCGTGGTGACCGGGGGTCCGGGACAGCGTCCCTCCACCGGCCAGCTCCTCGAGGCCATCACCGGCTGCGGTGCCGCCGAGGTCGTGGTGCTCCCCAACGACGGCGACACCGTGCGCGCCGCGGAGATCGCGGCCCGCACGGCCGAGGTCGAGCACGACGTCTCCGTCGAGGTCATCCCGACCCACGCGCAGGTGCAGGGCCTGGCCGCCGTCTCCGTGCACGAGCCGGGTCGCGCCTTCGACGCCGACGTCCGGGAGATGACCGCGACCGCCCGCCACGCCCGTCACGGCGCCGTGACCGTCGCCGCCCGCCGCGCGATCACGATGGCCGGTGCGTGCGAGCCCGGTGACGCGCTCGGCGTGATCGCCGGCGACTTCGCCGTCGTCGGCTCCGACCTCGAGGAGGTCGCCACCGACGTCCTGGAGCGGCTCCTGGCCGGTGGCGGCGAGCTGGTGACGATCGTGTCGGGCGAGGACGGCGAGGACCTCGCCCAGCGGGTCGCCGCCCACGTCGAGCGACGCCACCCCCACGTCGACGTCGCCGTCCACGACGGTGGCCAGCCGCGCTACCCGCTGCTCGTCAGCGTCGAGTGACCGGCAGGATCACCTCATGGTCGCGATCACCCCGGACAGCCCGATCGGCGCGGTGTTCGGCAACAGCCACAAGAAGCGCAAGCTCGCCGAGGAGGGCCTCGGACTCACGACGGTCGGCGACCTCCTGCGCCACTTCCCCCGCCGCTACGTCGCCGCCACCGAGCTCACCGAGGTCGCCACGCCCGTCGTCGGCGAACAGCTGACGATCGTCGGCGAGGTGCGCTCGTGCGAGAGCGCCCCGTTCTTCAGCGGCAACCGTCGCCAGTTCCGTACGACGGTGCGGGTCCGCACCGACGGGCCGGACTTCTCCATCACGCTGTTCAGCCCCTACGCCAGCCTGGCCGAACGCCACGAGGCCGAGTTCCGGCCGGGCAGCCGGGCGATCTTCACCGGCAAGGTCAAGCAGTACCGGGGGAGCTGGCAGCTCGAGCAGCCCCACGGCTTCGCCCTCGACGGCGACGAGGCGGTCTCGATGAGCAAGCTCATCCCGATCTACCCCCTCACCGCCAAGCTCTACTCCTGGGACCTGCAGAAGGTCGTCGCCGCCGCCCTCGACCTGGTCACCGGCGTGCCCGACGTGCTCACCCCCGAGCTGCGCGAGCGGTTCGAGGTGCTCGACGTGATGCGGGCGCTGCGCTGGATCCACGCTCCCGACGACTGGAAGCAGGTGGGCGCCGCCCAGAAGCGCTTCCGCTTCGAGGAGGCGCTGGTGCTCCAGCTCGTCCTCGCCCGGCGCCGGGCGGCGCACCGTGCCCAGGGTGCCCGTGCCCGCACGCGCCGCGACGACGGCCTGCTGGCCGCCTTCGACGCGCGGTTGCCGTTCGAGCTGACCGGTGGTCAGCGCGAGATCGGTGACCTGGTCGCCGACGAGCTGGGCCGGGACCACCCGATGAACCGTCTCCTGCAGGGCGAGGTGGGCTCGGGCAAGACGCTCGTCGCGCTCCGCGCGATGCTGCAGGTGGTCGACGCCGGGGGACAGGCCGCGCTGCTCGCCCCGACCGAGGTGCTCGCCCAGCAGCACCACCGCTCGATCTCCGCAATGCTCGGCGACCTCGCCCAGGGCGGCATGCTCGGCGGCGACGCCGACGCCACCCAGGTCGTGCTGCTGACGGGGTCGATGGGCAAGGCGGCCCGTCAGGAGGCGATGCTGCGCATCGTCACGGGCGAGGCAGGCATCGTCATCGGCACCCACGCCCTCCTCGAGGACAAGGTGGAGTTCGCCGACCTCGGCCTGGTCGTCGTCGACGAGCAGCACCGTTTCGGCGTCGAGCAGCGTGCCGCGCTGACCGACAAGGCCGGCACGCCGCCCCACGTGCTCGTCATGACGGCCACCCCGATCCCGCGCACCGTCGCGATGACCGTCTTCGGCGACCTCGAGACGTCCGTCCTCGCCGAGCTGCCGGCCGGGCGGGCGCCCATCCAGACCAACGTCGTCCCGCTGGCCGACCAGCCGTCGTGGATCGACCGGGTCTGGCAGCGGGTGCGCGAGGAGGTCGAGCAGGGCCACCAGGCCTACGTCGTGTGCCCACGGATCTCGGGCGACGCGGGGGAGGAGGGTGAGACCGACCAGCTCGACTTCGACGAGGACGGCGCCGACATCACCCCCCGGCGTCCGCTCGCGGCGGTGGAGGACGTCCACGCCGAGCTGGTGGCCGGGCCGCTCGCCGGGCTCCGCACCGCCGTCCTGCACGGACGCATGGCACCCGACGACAAGGACCGCACGATGCGCGCCTTCGCCGCCGGCGACCTCGACGTGCTCGTGTCGACCACGGTCATCGAGGTCGGGGTCGACGTCCACAACGCCACCACGATGGTGCTCCTCGACGCCGACCGGTTCGGCGTCTCGCAGCTGCACCAGCTGCGCGGTCGCGTCGGCCGTGGTGGCCTCCCCGGGCTCTGCCTGCTGGTCTCCCACGCCGATCTCGGCACTCCCGCGCGCGAGCGACTCGACGCCGTGGCGGCGACCACCGACGGCTTCGAGCTCAGCCGCGTCGACCTCGAGCAGCGCCGCGAGGGCGACGTGCTGGGCGCCAACCAGTCCGGCTTCCGCTCGGGTCTCGTCACACTTCGGGTATTGCGCGACGAGAAGACGATCGTCCGTGCCCGAAAGGCAGCGGAGGCGCTACTCTCCGAGGATCCGGCGCTCGCACACGCGCCCGCCCTGGCCGACGTCGTCGCCGAGGTGGAGCGCTCCGCGGCGTCGGAGTTCATGGAGAAGGGCTGACCACGGGCACATGACTCGCATCATCGGGGGCACGGCGGGGGGCCGCCGGCTGGAGACGCCGCGCGGCCAGACGACCCGACCCACGAGCGACCGGGTGCGCGAGGCGTTGTTCTCGGCGATCGAGTCCCGCACCGGCTCGCTCGACGGGCTGCGTTTCCTCGACCTGTACGCCGGCTCCGGCGCCGTGGGGCTCGAGGCGTGGTCGCGGGGCGCCGGCGTCGTGACGATGGTCGAGCAGGACCGGCGCACCGCAGCGTTGATCGCCCGCAACGCCGCCACCCTCGGCTTCTCGCGCGCCCGCGTGGTCGCGACCTCCGTGGCGTCGTTCCTCGCCTCCCCGCCCGCCGCGCCCTACGACGTGGTCTTCGCCGACCCGCCCTACCCGATGTCCGACCTGGACGTCGACGCCGACCTGGTCGCGCTGGTGGACCACGGCTGGCTCGTGCCGGGCGCCCTGGTGGTCGTCGAACGCGCGGCCAAGCGCACGGTCGTCACCTGGCCGCCGGGCATCGAGGAGGACCGCACGCGGCGCTACGGCGAGACCACGCTTTGGTACGGTCACGCCACCGTGGCCTCCTGATCCCGAGACGGGACCAGAGCCCCCGCCCAGTCCCAGCCTGAAGGAAGGACGCCCGTGCGTCGCGCTGTCTGCCCGGGGTCGTTCGACCCGGTGACCAACGGCCACCTCGACATCGTCGGTCGCGCCGCCAAGCTCTTCGATGAGGTCGTCGTCGCCGTCGGCGTCAACATGAGCAAGAACCGGCTGTTCACCCCGGACGAGCGCATCGCGATGCTGCGCGAGGCGACCTCGGGCATCGCCAACGTGCGCGTGTCCGGCTTCGACGGGCTCATCGTCGACTTCTGCCGCGAGATCGAGGCCGTGGCGATCGTGAAGGGCCTGCGCGGGGCCGGCGACTACGAGTACGAGCTGCCGATGGCGCAGATGAACTCCCACCTCACCGCGGTCGAGACCGTCTTCCTCCCCGGTGCCGTCGGCAACGCGTTCGTGTCCTCGAGCCTGATCAGGGAGGTCGCGGCGCTCGGGGGCGACGTACGCGGCCTGGTCCCCGAGCCCGTGCGCGAGCAGCTCGTGTCGCGGCTCGCCGAGCGCCGCGCCTGAGGCGCGGGCGGACACCACCGGTCACTCGTTTTGCCCCTCCGGTGGGGCGGCGGATACGATTCCGAGGTTGTGTTGGTGTCCAGATGTGGGAGCTCGTCGTGAACAGCCTGGACCCGAGGGCGCCGCTCGTGCTCGATACTCGCGAGCTCGGCCGCCGCCCGGGGTCCCAGCGTGAGCTCGAGCTCTCCGTCCCGGCGCCAGCAGAACTTGGCATCGAAGTCCTCTCTGTCCCCGAAGGATCGCCGGTCGAGCTCGACCTGCGGCTGGAGGCGGTCATGGAGGGCGTGCTGCTCACGGGCACGGCCACGGCCGCGCTCGAGGGGGAGTGCGTACGCTGCCTCCAGCAGATCGAGGACGAGATCCACGTGACGCTGCAGGAGCTCTACGTCTACCCCGACCAGCACGACAAGGCCGCGGAGCACGCCGACCGCGACCTCGACGACGAGACCAGCCTGCTCGAGGACGACCTGCTCGACCTCGAGCCCCTGCTGCGGGACGCGGTGGTGCTCGCACTACCGTTCCAGCCGCTGTGCATGGACGATTGCCCCGGATTGTGCATCGAGTGCGGTGCCCGACTCGCGGACGACCCGGACCACGCGCACGACGCGCCGATCGACCCGCGCTGGGCAGGGCTCCAACAGCTCCAGGCAGAGACCACGCAGGACACACAGCAGGACCCCCAGGACTGACCACCTCGCCGGGAATCCCCGGCCGAGCAACACAAGCAACAGGAGACAACCATGGCTGTTCCGAAGCGGAAGATGTCGCGCAGCAACACGCGCCACCGCCGTTCGCAGTGGAAGGCCGTCGCGCCGACCCTCGCGACGTGCGCCAACCCCGCCTGCGGCGCCAAGCACCTCCCGCACCGCGCGTGCGGCCAGTGCGGCCAGTACGGCGCCAAGGCCGACCGTCGCCAAGTTCTCTGATCGTCCTCTGACCACCGACGAGCTCCGCGCAGCGCTCGGTGATCCGGTCCTGGATCCCGAGCTGCTGCAGCGTGCCCTGACGCACCGCTCGTTCGCCTACGAGAACGGGCAGCTCCCGACCAACGAGCGCCTGGAGTTCCTCGGGGACTCCGTGCTCGGGGTCGTGGTCACCGAGACGCTCTACCGCGTCCACCCGGACTTCAGCGAGGGCCGGCTGGCCAAGCTGCGGGCCGCGGTCGTCAACGCGCGCGCCCTCGCCGACGTCGCGCGGCAGATCGGGCTCGGCCAGCACATCAAGCTCGGGCGCGGCGAGGAGACCACCGGGGGTCGCGACAAGGCCTCGATCCTGTCCGACACCGTCGAGGCGGTCATCGGGGCGATCCACCTCAGCGGTGGCATCGACGAGGCCGCCAAGGTCGTCCACCTCCTCTTCGACCCGGTGATGGAGGCCGCGGCGTCCATGGGCGCCGGCCTCGACTGGAAGACCTCCCTCCAGGAGCTCTCGGCCGACCTCGGTCTGGGCGTCCCCGAGTACCTCATCGAGGACGACGGCCCCGACCACATGAAGACGTTCGTCGCGCGCGTGCGCGTCGGCGAGCAGGTCCTCGGCAACGGCACCGGCCGCTCCAAGAAGGAGGCCGAGCAGGGCGCCGCCGAGACCGCCTACCGCGAGATCAAGGCCGCCCACGCCAACGGCCAGCCCGTGGCGGAGGCCGCTCCCGCGGCTGTCGTGGCACCGGCCGCGGCCACCGGCCCCGACGCCTGAGACGTGCCCGAGCTCCCCGAGGTCGAGGTCGTCCGCGCCGGCCTCGAGCGCCACGTCGTCGGCGCGACCATCGACGCCGTCGAGGTGCTCCACCCGCGGCCCGTTCGCCGCGACCACCGCGGGCCGACCGGATTCGCCGCCGCACTGGTGGGCCAGCGCATCGAGGCCGTCCGCCGTCGCGGCAAGTACTTCTGGCTCGCCCTCGCCAACGGTGACGCCCTCCTGGGCCACCTGGGCATGAGCGGGCAGATGCTCCTCCACGAGCCGGGTGCGCTCGACGAGCGCCACCTCCGGGTCCGGTTCACGCTCGCCGCCCCCGCGCCGCAGGTCGAGGGCGCCCCGGCACCCGTCGTGCGACCTCTCGAGATGCGCTTCGTCGACCAGCGCATGTTCGGCGGCCTCGTGGTCTCGGCAGGCGGCGCGGAGCTGCCGTCCGAGATCGTGCACATCGCCCGCGACCCGATCGACCCGGAGTTCGACGACGACGAGTTCGTGCGTCGCGCGCGGCGTCGTACGTCCGCCGTCAAGCGGCTGCTGCTCGACCAGGGCCTCATCTCGGGCGTGGGCAACATCTATGCCGACGAGGCGCTCTGGCGTGCCCGGCTGCACGGCGAGCGGGCGGGGGACCGACTCACCGGCCCGGTGCTGCGCGAGCTGCTCGGCCACGTCCGCGACGTGATGGGCCAAGCGCTCGCCCAGGGCGGCACGTCGTTCGATGCCCTCTACGTCAACGTCAACGGCGAGTCCGGCTACTTCGACCGCTCCCTCGACGCCTACGGCCAGGAGGGGGAGCCGTGCCGACGCTGCGGCACCCCCATCCGCCGCGTGGCCTTCATGAACCGCTCGTCGTTCTTCTGCCCGACCTGCCAGCGACCGCCGCGTGCGCGGCGCGCCGGTAGGCGTTGACCGGCCGCCACCTCGGTGGGACGCTTGGAGACGGCCGCTATGCGGTCCAGTACCCCCTTCTGGAAAGGCACCCCATGGCGAAGGCGCTGATGGGTCATCTGAACAACGACGTCCGGACCGCCTCGGTCCTCGCAGTCGAGAACAGCCGGCTCCGCCGCCGGGTCGGGGACCTCGAGTCACTCGTCCTCCGGCTCCAGGCCGAGAACGACCGCCTGGCCGCGGCTGCTCGCGACGAGCTGAAGGTCGAGGACCTCCAGCCCGCCTGACGCGACCCCCGTCGCGTCGCCGCACACCCGCTGCACCCCGCCGACCCCCGGCGTAGGGTCTGGCCGTTGTGAGCCCTTCGAGACGGTCGCTGCGCGACCTCCCCGGGACGAGCCGCTTCGTCGAGGCCGTCCTGCCGGCGCGTCTCGGCCGGCGCTTCCGGTGGCTCCTCGCCTCGTCGTGGACGACCAACATCGGCGACGGGATCGCCATGGCGGCCGGGCCGCTGCTCGTCGCGTCGCAGACCGACGACGCCCGCCTGGTCGCGATGGCCGGGCTCCTGCGTGGACTGCCGTGGCTGCTGATCGGGCTGCACGCCGGCGCCCTGGCCGACCGCCTCGACCGGCGTACGGTCGTGGTGACCGCGGACCTCGTGCGCACCGTCGTCCTGGCGCTCCTCTGCGCCTCGATCGCCACCGGCCACGTGTCCATCGCGGTCGTGCTCGTGTCGGTCTTCGCGCTGGGCGTGGCCGCGGTGTTCGCCGACTCCACCTCGAGCACCCTCATCCCGATGTTCGTCGACAAGCCCGACCTCGGGATCGCCAACTCGCGGATGCAGGCGGGCTTCCTCACGGCCAACCAGCTCGTCGGCCCGCCGGTGGGCGCGTTCCTGTTCGCGGCCGGGATGGTGTGGCCGTTCGCGAGCCAGCTCGTGTGCGTCCTGCTCGGCGTGGTGCTGGTGTCGCGCATCGGCTCGACCCGCGACCAGGTGCGCGACCCGCTGGACACCCATGTGCGGCAGGACATCGCGGACGGCATCCGGTGGCTCTGGGGGCACGCGGCGATCCGCACCCTCGCGATCGTCATCCTGACGTTCAACATCACGTGGGGCGCCGCCTGGTCGATCCTCGTGCTCTGGTCGCTCGACCGGGTGCACATGGGGGAGGTGGGCTTCGGCCTGCTGACCACCGCCTCGGCACTCGGCGGGATCCTCGGCACGTTCCTCTACGGTCGCCTCGAGCGGCGCTTCGACCTCGCGACGCTGATGAAGACCTGCCTCCTCCTCGAGGTCCTCATGCACCTGGCGCTTGCTCTCACCACCGTGCCCTGGCTCGCGCTGCTGATCATGTTCGGCTTCGGCGCCTACGCGTTCGTGTGGCTCAACGTCTCGCAGGTCGTGCGCCAGCGGTCCGTGCCGATGGAGTTCCAGGGCCGGGTGGGCTCGGTGTACCTGATCTTCGTCTTCGGCGGCATGGTGATCGGGCAGGGGATCGGCGGCGTGATCGCCGAGCGCTGGGGCCTGGCGGCGCCGTTCTGGTTCGCGTTCGTCGGCTCCGGTCTCACCCTGGCGCTCGTGTGGTCGCGGTTGTCGAGCATCGCGCACGCCGACGAGCCCGCGACCGCGGACGCCTGACCGGCGTACGACGGCTCCGGACCGACGTCAGGGCCGCAGCCTGCGGCTGAGCCGACCCACGAGACCGGTGCCGTCCCGTGCGGGGGCGGAGCTCGTCGCCTCGGCACGCGCGCGGTCGCGCTCCCGGCGCGCCCGGTCGCGGGCCGACCGCACCTTGACCAGACGCTCCCGCGTCTCCGCCAGCTGTTGCTCGAGGTCGGCGACGACGTGGGCCGGCACCACGTCCGCGTCGCCGGACCGCGGCGGCCCCTCGTCCGGGAGCTCCGACCGGAGCCGGCCGAGGGCCGCCCGCGCCTCGTCGACGGCCAGCGCCGGGTCGCGCCGACGGTCGAGCCGTCGCAGGGTCGCGTAGAACTCCTGGTCGCCCACCCGCGTCGCGGTGATCCGCTCGACGGCGAAGTCGACCTGCCCGAGGGCGAGCAGGTCGTCCAGCAGGCCGGCGAAGACCTGCGGCGTCAGGGGCCAGACGTGGCAGTCGACGTAGTCACCGGCCGTTTGCCGCGCGACCTGCTCGCGAACGGCATCGATCGGGTGGGACCCCTGCGTCGGGGGCTGCTCCCCGGCCCACGCCTGCTCGGCGGAGTAGTCGACGGCTCGCATGAAGTGGTCGAGCACCGCGCGCACCGACGGCGTACGGTCGCCGTCGAGGTGGGCCTGGACCACCTGGCCCACGGTGGCCGGGGTGCGGTGCACGTCGAAGCAGAAGCGGCGGTCCGGGACGGCCAGCAGCAGGGCACCGTCCCAGGTGAGCACCTGCGCGACGTCGCGCAGCCAGCCGACCATGTCGGGCACGTGCTCGATGACGTGGCTGGCCACGACGTGCTGGTAGGGCGCGTCGGCGGCGACGGCCTCGGCGAGCGTCGACACGGTGCCGTCGGGCCGGGTGAGCCAGAAGTGCTGCTCGGGGATCGCGTCGGGGTCGACGGCCGGGTCGCCCTCGTAGTGGGCGACGAGTCCGGTCCGGTCGACGACGTCGACGTAGCGGACGTCGGCGGCCTCGGCGCCCACGACGGGGTTGGCCAGGGGACCGATCTCGAGGCAACGCCCCTGTCGGAGGTCGGCGTCCCCCAGGATCCGGGCACGGCGTGCGGCTCTCATGCCTGCCGACCCTAGGTCGTCACCCCCCGGTGCTCCGCAGCCCGTGCCACGATGGGCGCGTGGATGCCCTCGCGGAGCTCGTGGAGTCCCTGCCCGCCGGTGTCGTCGCGACGGACCCCGCGACCGTCGAGACCTACCGCCACGACTGGTCGCGCGACGTCGGCGCCGGCACCCCGGTGGCGGTGGTGCGGGTCGAGGACGCCGCGCAGGTGCAGGTCGCGGTGCGCTGGGCGGCCCGCCACGGCGTACCGGTCGTGCCGCGCGGGGCGGGGTCCGGTCTCTCGGGCGGCGCCAGCGCCGTCGACGGCGGCATCGTCCTCAGCCTGGAGCGGATGCGGGCGATCGAGATCGACACCAGCTGCCAGGTCGCCGTCGTCGAGCCCGGCGCCTTCAACGCCGAGGTGAAGGCCGCCTCCCGCGAGCACGGCCTCTGGTACCCGCCCGACCCGTCGTCCTACGAGATCTGCTCGATCGGCGGCAACGTCGCCACCAACGCCGGCGGCCTGTGCTGCGTGAAGTACGGCGTCACCACCGACTACGTCCTGGGCCTCGACGTCGTCCTCGCCGACGGCACCCTCATCACCCTCGGCGGCAAGCGGATCAAGGACGTCGCCGGGCTCTCCCTGCTCAAGCTGTTCGTGGGGTCCGAGGGCACGCTCGGCATCGTCACCGGGGCGATCCTGCGGCTGGTGCCGCTGCCGCTCCCGCCCGCGACGCTGGTGGCGTCGTTCCCGTCGGTGGTGGCCGCGGCGGAGGCGGTCGTCGCCGTACGCCGCTCGCTGCGGCCCTCGATGATGGAGCTGATGGACCGGGCCACCATCAACGCCGTCGAGGACTTCAGCCCCCGCGGCCTCGACCGCACCGCCGGCGCCCTGCTGGTCGCCCAGTCCGACGCACCGGGCGATGCCCGGGTCGCGGAGATCGCCACCGTCGAGGCGGCCTGCGTCGCCGCCGGTGCGACCGAGGTCGTGGTCACCGACGACCCGGCCGAGGGGGAGATGTTCGTCGAGGCCCGGCGGATGGCGTTCCCGGCCGTCGAGGCGCGCGGCAGCCTGCTGCTGGAGGACGTCGGCGCCGCGGTGCCGTTGCTGCCCGACCTCCTCGCCGCAGTGACGGAGATCGCCTTGCTTCACGACGTCGAGATCCCCACCGTCGCCCACGCGGGCGACGGCAACACCCACCCGATCATCGTGTACGACGCTGCCGACGCGGACTCCGAGCGCCGGGCCCGCGCCGCCTTCGACGACATCCTCCAGGCGGCCATCCGCCTCGGTGGGACCATCACCGGGGAGCACGGCGTGGGGCGCACCAAGAAGGCGGCGCTGCCCGACCAGCTCGGCGAGGACGTGATGGCGCTGTCGCGGCGCATCAAGGACGCCCTCGACCCGGCCGGCATCCTCAACCCGGGGGCGGTGCTCTGAGGCCCGGTGGTCGTCCTTCCGGGGTCCCCGCGGCGTTGTTCGGGGGAGCGGAGCGGGGGAGAGGAACGTCGTGGGGTGGTCGTCTACGGTCGGTGCCATGATCCGCGAGCGCCACCTCTTCGGTCCCGGTCCCTCCAACCCCTACCCGGAGGCCACGCGCGCGCTCGCCGAGCCGCTGCTCGGGCACCTCGACCCGGAGTTCCTCCGGGTCATGGACGAGACCTGCGACATGCTCCGCACCGTCTGGGGCACCGACAACGCCCGCACGCTGCCGCTCAGCGCCACCGGGTCGGCCGGGATGGAGGCGGCGTTCGTCAACACCGTGCACCCCGGCGACGTCGTCGTGGTCGCGGTCAACGGGCTCTTCGGGCAGCGCATGACCGACGTCGCAGCCCGGTGCGGCGCCGAGGTCGTGGCGGTGGAGCACGACTGGGGGCAGCCGGTCGACGTCGACCGCGTGCTTTCCGCGCACCCGTCCCCGGCGATCATCGCCGCGGTCCACGCCGAGACCTCGACGGGCGTCCGATCGGACATCGCCGCGCTGGGGGCCGGGAAGGGCGACGCCCTGCTCCTCGCCGATGCCGTGACCTCGATCGGCGGCATCGAGCTGCGCGCCGACGACTGGGGCGTCGACATCGGCTACGCCGGCACGCAGAAGTGCCTCGGTGTCGCCCCCGGCCTGGCGCCGTTCACCATCAACGACCGTGCCTTCGAGCGCCGCGTCGAGACGCCCCGCTCGTGGTACCTCGACCTCGGCATGCTCGGCGGCTACGTCGGCGAGGCCGGCGTCAAGGGCGGCCAACGGACCTACCACCACACCGCACCCACGGCGATGGTCGCCAGCCTCCACGGCGGCCTCACCCGGATCCTCGAGGAGGGGCTCGAGGCCGTGTGGGCACGCCACCAGGAGGCCGGCGACGCCCTGCAGGCGGGGCTCCAGGAGATGGGCCTCGAGCTGTTCGCCGCCGAGGGCAGCCGCCTGCCCGAGCTCACGACGGTCAACGTGCCCGACGGCGTCGACTCCGCGGCCGTCCGCAAGCAGCTGCTCGAGCGCCACGGCATCGAGATCGGCGCCGGTGCGGGGGCGTACGCCGCCAGCGTGTGGCGCATCGGCCTGATGGGCCGCAACGCCCGACCCGACGCGGTCCTGCTCGTGCTCGCGGCGCTGCGGGACGCCTTGGGTCGTGGTTGACGGCCTGGTGCTGCGTCCGATGACGCAGCAGGAGCACGACTCCTACCGCACCCGGTCCGTGCAGGAGTACGCCCTCGAGATCGCCGAGGCGCGCGGCCTGGACGCCGCGGACGCCGTCGCGACCGCCGAGGGGGAGCTCGCCGAGCTGCTGCCCGACGGGCCGGCCAGCCCCGGCATGCACCTGTGGATCGCGGAGACCGGCGCGGGTGAGCGGGTCGGCCTGGGTTGGATCGAGCTCCGCCGGCGTGCGTCCGGCACCTCCGCGTGGATCTACGACGTAGAGGTCGACGTCGGCCGCCGCGGGGAAGGGTGGGGTCGCCGGCTCATGGAGGCGCTGCACGACGCGGCACGCGACCTCGGGGCGACGACGATCGCGCTGAACGTCTTCGGCCACAACACGGCGGCGATCCGGCTCTACGACTCCCTCGGCTACGTCGTCACGGCGCAGCAGATGAAGCGCGACCTCTGACGGCTCAGGAGTCTCAGCCCAGCCGCTCGACCGCCAGCCGACCGAGCGCGAGGACGCCCCGCATCGGCGGGCGCACGTCGGTGAAGCTCACGTCGAGGACCGAGACCGTGCGGCCCGTCCGCACCACCAGCACCCGGCGCCAGTCGGCGACGCCCGACTGGAACCACCCGATCAGCATCCCGGCGGACTCATCACCCACGAGCGGCGGCAACCACGCGCGGTTCTTGAGATGTACGTCGCCGCCCTCGCCGTCGTCGGTGTCGACGTCGCCGACGCAGCGCTTGCTGAAGTCGCGGTAGCGCTGCACGAGGGCGCGGGCCTTGCGCACCGAGCCGAACCGGACGAGGTTCTGGTCGACGAGCGCCACGGAGCGCGGTCGGCCGTCGGGCGAGACGCTGCCCTCGATCGCGCTGCTGCCGCGGACCGCGATGCCCTGGTCCTCGCAGCCCCGCGGCGCGAAGACGGGGGACCGCATCACGGTGCGCAGCGGATCACGCATGTCGGGGTAGACGACGACGTGGTCCTCGAGCGTGAGGAGGTGCTCCCGGGTGAGCGGCTCGGGCGTTGCCTGCGCGGCGACCACCGGCGACGGTGCGATCAGCGCGGCGAGGACGGCCAGGGCCGCGGCGAGGGGGACGAGCGGGCTCCGCATCGCCCCAGCATGGCCCGGTGCCACGCCGCGTGCAACGGCCGCCAGCGGCAGCGGGTGTCGTAGGGTGAGCCGCGCTGAGCTTCCCCAGTTGTCAGTGGCCGTCTCGACCCGGTGAGGAGCCCGCGTTGTACCTGAAGAGCCTGACCCTCAAGGGGTTCAAGTCCTTCGCGTCCTCGACGACCATGCAGCTCGAGCCGGGCATCACCTGCATCGTCGGTCCCAACGGATCGGGCAAGTCCAACGTCGTCGACGCGCTCGCCTGGGTGATGGGCGAGCAGGGCGCCAAGAGCCTGCGCGGCGGCAAGATGGAGGACGTCATCTTCGCCGGCACGTCCGGCCGCCCCCCGCTGGGCCGCGCCGAGGTGCAGCTGACCATCGACAACTCCGACGGCGCGCTGCCGATCGACTACGCCGAGGTCACGATCAGCCGCACGATGTTCCGCAACGGCGGCTCGGAGTACGCCATCAACGGCACCGGGTGCCGGCTGCTCGACGTGCAGGAGCTGCTCAGCGACTCCGGCATCGGTCGCGAGATGCACGTCATCGTGGGCCAGGGTCAGCTCGACTCGATCCTGCACGCCACGCCCGAGGACCGCCGCGGATTCATCGAGGAGGCCGCCGGCGTCCTCAAGCACCGCAAGCGCAAGGAGAAGGCGCTCCGCAAGCTCGACGCCACCGACGGCAACCTGACCCGTCTGGCCGACCTGCTCTCGGAGATCCGTCGCCAGCTCAAGCCGCTCGGCCGGCAGGCCGAGGTCGCCCGGCAGGCGCAGACGGTCCAGGCCGACGTGCGCGACGCCCGCGCGCGTCTCCTCGCCGACGACCTCGTCACCGCCCGCACCGCACTCGAGTCCGAGATGGCCGACGAGTCGCTGCTCCTGCAGCGGCGCCAGGAGGTCGAGGCGCAGGTCGCCGCCGGGCGCGAGAAGGAGTCCCGGCTCGAGGCCACGCTGCGCGACGACCTGCCCCGCCTCGCCGCGGCGCAGGAGACGTGGTTCGCCCTGTCCGGGCTCAAGGAGCGGCTGCGCGGCACCGCGTCGCTGGCCGAGGAGCGGATCCGCAACGCGGCGGGTGCGGCCGAGGGCGACACGGTCGACTCCGGCCGCGACCCCGACGACCTCGAGGCCCAGGCCGAGCGGGTGCGCCGTCAGGAGGCCGAGATCGCCGAGCAGGTCGAGCAGCAGCGCTCGGGCCTCGACGCCGCCGTGGTCGCCAAGCGCGCGGCCGAGGAGGCCGCGGCCGAGGAGGACAAGCGCATCGCGGGTCTCCAGCGGGCGGCCGCCGACCGGCGGGAGGGGCTCGCGCGCCTCACCGGCCAGGTCAACGCTCTGACGTCCCGCGCGGAGGCGGCGGACGCCGAGATCCAGCGGCTCACCGACGCGCGTGAGGAAGCCGTGGCCCGTGCCGATCGGGCGCAGCGCGACTTCACCGCGCTCGAGACCCGGGTCGCCGGGCTCGACGCCGGCGAGGAGGGCCTCGACTCCGAGCACGAGGGCGCCGTGTCCGCCCTGGACGAGATCGACGAGCAGCTCGCCCGGGCCCGTGAGGACGCCCAGCAGGCCGAGCGCGAGCGCGCCGGCCTCGTCGCGCGCCGCGACGCGCTCGAGATCGGTCTCAACCGCAAGGACGGCGCCGGCGCGCTGCTCGCCGCGACCGACGAGGTCGGCGGCCTGCTCGGCTCGGTGGCCGCGCTCCTCGACGTCGACCACGGCTACGAGACCGCGGTCGCCGCCGCGCTCGGCGCTGCGGCCGACGCGGTCGTCGTCTCCGACGCCGCCTCGGCCGTCGAGGCGATCGCCCACCTCAAGCACGACGACCTCGGTCGCGCCGCGATGCTGCTGGGCGGCGCACCGACCGCCGACCGCGACCGGCCCCCGCTCCCCGACGGAGCGGCCTACGCCGTCGACGTCGTGTCCGCGCCCGACGACGTACGCCCTGCGGTGGCGCACCTGCTCCACCAGGTCGTCGTCGTCGACGACCTCCCTGCCGCCCGGCGGCTGGTCGCCGATCGTCCCGAAGTCGTCGCCGTGACCCGCGAGGGCGACCTGCTCGGTGCCCACTTCGCGGCCGGTGGATCCACCAGCCAGCCGAGCCTGATCGAGATCCAGGCAGCCGTCGACGAGGCCGGTGCCAAGCTCGCCGAGGCGACCGCGTCCGCGGAGCGGCTGGGCTTCGAGATCTCCCGCCTCGAGGCGGCCCGCCACGACGCCCTCCAGCGCGTCGACGTCGCCCTCGCCAAGCTCCACGAGTCGGACGCCACGCTGGCCGCGGTGGCCGAGGAGCTCGGGCAGTACGGCTCGCAGGCCCGCGCCGCCAAGGGCGAGGCCGACCGGCTCGAGCGCGCCATCACCACCGCCCGTGAGGCCCGGGAGGCCGACCTCGCCGGGCTGGTCGACCTCCAGGCCCGCCTCGCCGCGGCCCAGGACGTCACCGACGAGGAGCCCGACACCGCCGACCGAGAACGCTTGGCCGAGGCCGCCCGAGAGGCACGGCAGGCGGAGATGGACGCGCGACTCGCGCTGCGCACCGCCGAGGAGCGGGCGCGGGCGCTGCACGGTCGCGCCGACTCCCTCCTGCGCGCCGCGCAGGCCGAGCGCGAGTCGCGCGCCCGCGCGGCCGAGCGCCGCGAGCGGCTGATCCGCGAGGGGGCCGCCGCGACGGCGGTGTCCTCCGCCGTCCGCGTCGTCCTCCACCAGCTCGAGCGCTCGGTCATGCTGGCCGCCGACGAGCGCGCCGCGGTGGAGGAGTCCCGCCGAGGGAGCGAGCAGGAGCTCATGGCCGTGCGCACCCACCTGCGCGACCTCGGCCGCGAGCACGACGAGCTCGTCAGCTCCGTCCACCGCGACGAGATGGCCCGGGCCCAGCAGAGGATGCGCATCGAGCAGCTCGAGGAGCGGGCGCTCGAGGAGCTCGGCCTGGATCCCTCCGGCCTGGTCGACGACTACGGACCCAGCACGCCCATCCCCTTCACCGGCGAGGTGCCCGAGGGCGAGGAGCCGCCGGACCCCACGCCCTTCGTGCGCGAGGAGCAGGTCAAGCGGCTCCGCTCCGCCGAGCGCGCCCTGTCGATGCTCGGCCGGGTCAACCCGCTCGCGCTGGAGGAGTTCTCCGCGATGGAGGAGCGGCACAAGTTCCTCACCGAGCAGCTCGAGGACCTCAAGCGCACCCGCAAGGACCTCCTCGACATCGTCCGCGAGGTCGACACCCGCGTGGAGCAGGTCTTCACCGAGGCCTACGCCGACGTGGAGAAGGCCTTCGACCAGACCTTCGCCCGGCTGTTCCCCGGTGGCGAGGGACGACTCGTCCTCACCAACCCGGGTGACATGCTCACCACCGGCGTCGAGGTCGAGGCCCGGCCCCCCGGCAAGAAGGTCAAGCGGCTCTCGCTGCTGTCCGGCGGCGAGCGTTCGCTCGTCGCGGTCGCCTTCCTCGTCGCGCTCTTCAAGGCCCGGCCCTCGCCGTTCTACATCCTCGACGAGGTCGAGGCGGCGCTCGACGACACCAACCTCGGCCGGCTGCTGGAGATCTACGAGGAGCTGCGCGAGAACTCCCAGCTGCTCGTGATCACCCACCAGAAGCGCACCATGGAGGTCGGCGACGCCCTCTACGGCGTCACGATGCGCGGCGACGGCGTCTCCGCCGTCATCAGCCAGCGCCTCCGCGACGCAGAGTCGGCCTAGGCGTGGGCGAGCGTCCTCTGCGGCCCACGCGGACCGACTACGTCGCCTGGCGCACCGCGACCACCCGGTGGCGCGACGACGACGCCTACGGCCACCTCAACAACGCGACCTACTACGAGCTGTTCGACACGGCGGTCAACGCCTACCTCTACGACGCGACCGGCGTCGATGTCCGGGCCCTGCCGCAGATCGGCGTCGTCGCCGAGACCGGCTGCCGCTACTTCCGCGAGATCGGCTTTCCCGAGCCGATCGAGATGGGTCTGGTCGTCGACAAGGTGGGAACCAGCTCCATCGTCTACCGCATCGGCCTGTTCCAGGGTGCCTCGGACGAGGCGGCAGCCGAGGGGCGCTTCGTCCACGTCTACGTCGACAACTCGAACGGCGCCGGCGCCCGGCCGGTCACCCCGATGCCCGACGTCGTGCGCGCGGCCGTCTTACGCCTGCTCCGCCCGGAGGGGTGAGCGTCCTCACCCCGACCCGCCGGTGGCGGCCGCGGATGCGTGGGCGCCAGCCGTCGTGTGCCACCGTGGAGGGGACCCGACCGGCCCACCTCGGAGGAAACCCGTGCTCGCGATCATCCTGATGATGTCCCTCGGCGTGCTCGTCGCCGCGGCCGTGGCTGTCTACGTCGCCTACCCCCACCGCGGCGAGGAGATGCCCGTCGCGCCGCAGCTCGGCGACGCCATGCGCAAGGGCGTCGACGCCCTGCCGACCCTCGAGGACTCGGAGTCCCGCGTCTGACCCCAGCCGGGGGTGACTCCGGCGTGGCGCCGCGCGCCGACCCGCGCGCGGACTAGCGTGCGAGAGGTGACCGGCTCCCGCCACGACGTCGCCAAGGGCTACTGCGCGGCCTGCGGCGCGACGGTGTCCCGCCAGTTCCGGCCCGGACCCGACGGTCGCCCCGACGCGGCCTGCCCCAGGTGCGGGAGCCTGGAGCGGCACCGGTTCCTCTCGCTGCTGCTCGGCAGCCTCCTGCCCGAGCTGCGCGACCTCGACACGGTGGTCGAGATCGCGCCGTCGCGCCAGTCGAAGGTGCTCCTCGACCGGCTCGAGGCCCGGCGCCGGATCAGCCTGGACGCCGGCTACGACGCCCGCGACGTCGACGCGTTGGCCAGCCTGACCCACCTCCCGCTGCGGGACGACTCGGTCGACCTCCTGGTCTGCTACCACGTGCTCGAGCACGTCCCGGACGACTGTGCCGCGATGCGCGAGATCGCGCGGGTGCTCAGCCCGCGCGGCATCGCGCTCCTCGAGGTGCCGATCAAGACGGGCGTGGCGACCGAGGAGGACCCGTCGGCGCCCCCGGAGGAGCGCATCCGCCGCTTCGGCCAGGTCGACCACGTGCGCTGGTACGGCGACGACTTCGACACCCGCCTCGCGGACGCCGGCCTCGCCTCGGTGCGGGTCACGCCGCCCGCGCTCGTGGGGGAGTCAGCGGTGCGGTGGTTCCGGCTGATGCCCCACGAGGTGGTGTGGGTCGCCCACCCCGGCCGGGGGAGTGCGTCCCCGATGCTGGCAGATGGGGCCGGGTCCGGCCTCACCGCCGCCTTCGACGCCGTGCTCGCCGACCTCGCGAAGGCGCAGGGCCGCCTGGCGCGCGAGCGTGAGCGGGCCACCCGACTCGTCGCCCAGCGCGACGGCCTGCGTGCCCGTCTCGCCGAGGAGCAGGCCCGCCGCGCGGCCGGTGTGCTCACCCGGCTTCGGCGCGCCGTGCCCCTCTGATTGGATTGACCCCATGGGTGACTGGCTCTATCTGATCATCGCCATCGCGGTCGTGGGCGTCGTCACGCTCGCCGGGCTGCTGACCTCCGGACGACGGCGGAAGGAGGTGCCGCCGCCCAGCGGCCGCACCGACGTCATCGCACCGCCTCCGACCGAGGGCGAGGTCGCGACCGGGGCGCCCCCGGAGCCGGCGGTCGACACCGCCGAGCCCGTCGTCGAGGCCCCGACCGTCGAGAAGCCCGAGAGCACGGCATCGCGCCTCGTGCGCCTGCGCCAGCGGCTCTCCCTCTCCCAGGGCGGCCTCGGCAAGGGCCTGCTGGCCCTGCTCAGCCGTGAACGCCTCGACGAGGACACGTGGGAGGAGATCGAGGACACCCTCCTCACCGCCGACATCGGCGTGGCGCCCACCCAGGCGCTCGTGGAGCGCCTGCGCACCCGACTGCGGGTCGAGGGTGGCCAGCCGTCCGACGTACGAGCGGTGCTGCGCGAGGAGCTGATCGAGCTCGTCGGCACCGACCTCGACCGACGCGTGCAGGTGACCGGCACCGGCGGCAAGCCCGGCGTGGTGCTCGTGGTCGGCGTCAACGGGGCCGGCAAGACCACCACCGTCGGCAAGATCGCCCGGATCCTCGTCGCCGAGGATCTCTCGGTCACGCTCGGTGCCGCCGACACGTTCCGCGCCGCCGCCGTCGACCAGCTCGCCACGTGGGGTGAGCGCGTCGGTGTCGAGGTGGTGCGTGGTCCCGAGGGCGGCGACCCGGCCAGCGTCGCGTTCGAGGCCGTCAAGCACGGCATGGACAACGGCGTCGACACGGTGCTCGTCGACACGGCCGGCCGCCTGCAGAACAAGGCCGGACTGATGGACGAGCTCGGCAAGATCAAGCGCGTCATCGAGAAGCAGGCCGACGTCACCGAGGTGCTGCTCGTCCTCGACGCCACCACCGGCCAGAACGGTCTGATCCAGGCCCGCGTCTTCAGCGAGATCGTCGACGTCACCGGCATCGTGCTCACCAAGCTCGACGGCTCCGCCAAGGGCGGCATCGTGGTGCAGGTGCAGCGCGAGCTCGGCGTGCCGGTGAAGCTCGTCGGCCTCGGCGAGGGTCCCGACGACATGGCGCCGTTCGACGCGGCCGCCTTCGTGGACGCCCTGCTCGGCTGACGACCCGGCGCGCGTCGCCGGTCAGCGGCGGGCGAGGAGCGCGCGCACCGCGTCGTCGATGAGGGTCTCGGCCCGCTTGTCGAAGCTGTGCTCGGCGATGATCCGGGTCGCGATCTCACGGCGGGTCGCGTCGTCCGGGAACGCGTCGTACGGCGGCGTCACCAGGCGCGCCAGCTCGTGCTCGTTGTCGAAGGGGAGCACCAGGCCGGAGAAGATCTCCTCGAGGCCGTCGATGCGGTCGCTGAGGATGCGGGCTCCGCAGGCCGCGGCGTCGAAGAGGCGGTTGGAGGCGAAGCTGTCGCGGCGCATGTCGAGGTGATGGTCGTTGAGCACGATCCCCGCCGAGGCGTAGAGCGCGCCGACCTCGCGGTTGTCGACACCGCCGGAGGCGATCTGGTCGCGCTCGACGAAGTCGGTCCAGTCGTTGCCGTGGAGGGTGAGGTCGGCGCCGATCGCGAGCGCGCTGCGGACGGCGTAGCGGTAGATGCCACGCGAGTTGCCGACGAACAGCAGCGCGGGGCCGGTGTCGGGCTCGGCCCTGTCGGGGTGGAACCAGCGCGTGTCGGTGCACTGCAGGAGCTGCGCGACCGGGGTGCCCCACTCGCGGCTCACCCGCTCCGACCAGCTGGTGCTGGCGGCGTAGACGAGGTCGAAGCCGGCCACCTCGTCGGGCGTGATCATGTCGGGGTGGCTGATGATCCACTCGACGTTGAGCAGGCCGGGCCGAGGCGTGACGCGGTCGAGGCCGCGGAGCACCAGCAGCACGTCGTCGTGGTCGCGCGAGTCGCGGTGCCGGGCGTCGCGGCGGTCGATGGCCACGTGCTGGCCGCGTCGTTCGAGGGCGTCGGCCAGCGACCGGGCGAAGTAGGTGTCGCCCCACCGGTCGCCGCGCTGGGCGGCGGGCGCCGCGATGTCGACGGCCCACCGCAGCCGCGGGGGCGACTCGCGGATGCCCTCCACGGCACGTACGACGAGCTCGGGCACCAGGACCGACGGCGCGCTCCGGTCCTCGGGGTCGGCGCTCACCATCCGGCTGCGCTCGTCGGTCACCTCGAGCCCGGCGGTGCCGAGCTGGGCGCGGGAGTCGTCGACCGGCAGCCGGGGCCCGGCGAGCACGGTCGCGCGCAGCGACGACATCGCGCCGATCAGCGCCTCCGCCTCCGCGTAGGCGGTGCGGGACGTGATCACCGCCTCGGGCACGAGCACCGATCCGCCGAGACCCGCGCGCTGCGCCCTCAGCCCGAGGTCGGTCTCGGCGAGGACTGAGTGGTAGCGCGGGTCGAGGCCGCGCAGCGCGACCGCGGTCTCGGTGCGCAGCGCCACCAGGGGTGAGGCGGGCGCGGCGACCACGCACTGGCCGATCCGTTCGGCGTCGCTGGTGGGCAGGCCGGCGAGGAACAGCTCAGGGTGCGGGTTGTCGGTGGTGAAGCGGGCACCGGCGCTGAGGACCACGCCGTCCAGATCGACGACCAGCGGCTGCGCGATCCCCGCCCCTGCCTCGCGCAGCACCCCGGCGAGCTGCTCGGCGATGGGCTGGCGTGGCGGCATGGCCTCGGGCCGGACCAGCACCACGGTGCTGCCCGCGGCCTCCACGACGCCGACGTTGGTGGCGACCGACATGGACACCGGGGCAGGGACCGAGATGAAGCGGGCGCCCGAGATCACCGACGCGATGGAGGCGGCCAGGACGTGGTGCGCCCGGCGCATGCGGACGCCGACGAGCACCAGCTCCGAGCCCTCGCGCGGCACCGCGCCGAGCCATTCCACCGTGCGTCGGGGCTCCGGTCCCAGCGGCATGACGTGACTGACCAGTGCCTCGTCGGTCTCCCGGCGCCCGGCCGCGTCCCAGTCGACGAGCTGACGCTCGAGGACGACGGAGTCCCAGTCGTCCTCGAAGCCGGGCTGCGGGGTCTCCGGCCGGCGCAGGACGGGTACGTCGACGGCAAGCGGCTCGTGGTCGCGGGTGAGCCGCAGCAGCAGGTCACGCTCCACCGCCCCGTCGAGGCCTTCGTCGAAGCCCCCGACGTCCTTGACGGAGTCTCGTCGCAGGAGCGCCGTGGCGAGGTCGACGGGGCGCCCGCCGAGCAGCTCGTGCCGGGATCGGCCGACGGCCCCGGCGCCCGCCACCACCGCGGCAGCCCCGCTGTGGTGGGCGTGCGCCAGCAGGTCGCCCAGCATCTCGGGCAGCCACTCGCGCCCGAGCGGCAGGAACGCCACGTGCTCGCCGGTGCCGTGCTCGAGGGCCACGTTGAGGGCGCGGGCGAGCCCGCACCGCGACTCGCGCACGACGGTGACGCGGTCGTCGAAGGCAGCCACGCCCTGCAGCACGGCTGCGGTGTCGTCGACCGACCCGCGGTCGACGGCGACAAGGTGCCAGTCGGTGAAGGACTGGGCCTGCAGGGACGCCACCGTCTGGTGGACGAGCGGTCCGGCGTCCTGCGCGGCCATCACGACGGTCACCGCGGGGGAGGTGCCCAGCGAGGCGGGGAGCGGCGGGGTGGGGCCGACCAGCGGTGGACGCTCGCGAACGACCTCCTCGCGCCACTCGGTCGCGGCCGCGATGGCGGCGGCGCGGTAGGTCGACCAGGACACCTTGCGAGGCAGGATCCGCGTCGGCAGCGGGGTGCCCGGCCCCGAGGCGCCGAGCCAGTAGGACAGCGCACCGTAGGGGTGGTGGCGGGCCTCGGGGTAGGCCGCGAAGATGATCCGCGGGTCGACGAGCGGGTGCGGCGCGATGCGGTTGCGCCGCCGACGCTCGGAGACGTACCAGAGCACGGGGTGCTGACCGGCCCGCTGCCACGACCGGCGCCGACCGATCCACTGGGCCTCGAAGAGCGGGTGCGGGGACACGTCGCCGGCGTCGACGACCGCGCGGGCCGCCTCGAGGGTCGACCCGAACGTGGTGCCGAGCTGGGCGGCGACGTAGTCCGCGTCGACGAGGCCGGAGGCGACCATGACGTCGGCGGCGTCGTCGAGCCTCACCTGACCCGGGCGGCGACGCTCACCGCGCATCGGAGTACCTCACCCGCGGGAAGAGGGGCTCGAGGGCCAGCGGGGTGGGCAGCAGCCGCTCGGTGTCGCGGAGGGGGTAGTACTGCGCGGTCTCCTCGAGGAACTCGCGGACCCCGTCGAAGCGCTGCGGGAAGCGACGCTCGCACAGCTCGAGCAGCCGTCTGGCGTCGAGGTTGTAGGGGTCGTAGCGCAGGGTGTCGATCTTGACGTAGGGGAGCCGGGCGTTGTCGAGGACCCGGTCGGCGAGGCTCCGAGCGGGGTTCCACGGCTCGTTGGCACGCTCGCGCCACTCGCGGACCTCGGCGCGCGTGCGCGGGAAGTGTGAGCGGTGGGCGGCCCACCAGCGCATCCGCTCGCGCGCGATGCGCCGGTCCTCGGGGGTCTCGACGAAGTAGGTGTCGGAGAGGAAGCCCGCCTCGTAGAGCCGGCGCGACATGCCGACCTCGTAGCGCCGGATGACCTGGCGGCGCTTGGAGATCGGCTCCATCTCCTCCCAGAACGTCGTGAACGCCCGCGACCCGACGACCCACGGACGGAAGGCGATGAAGAAGGACTGGATGTGCGGCGCCACGCGCTCGGCGCCGGTCAGGCCCCAGAAGTCGCACGGCCGCGTGGCCATCTCGGCGAAGACGGGCTCGTAGGAGTCGAGGGCGAAGACGTAGGTGTCGTTGCAGACCACCACCTCGTCGTACGCCGTCAGGTCGCCCGCCGCGTCGAGGCCGACCTTGTAGCTGAAGAAGTCGTAGCCGTAGTTGGCCCGCTCCACGAGGACCGCCCGCTCGGTCAGCCAGGCGCGCGCCGAGTCCTGCAGGCTGGCCGTCGTGCAGACCAGCAGGGTGTCGACCGACGCGGCAAGCGCCTCCACCTGACCACGCACGTGGGGCCGCAGCTCCCCGGCGACGTCGTAGTGCGCCATCACGGCCAGTCTGGACACGGCCGAACCCTAACAAGGCGGCCTCCGGGGCCGATCCGTTCACACACCCGTAACACGAGGACCCATTCCGTTGCCTGCTCGCAACATCCGTCGCGGCCCGGCGAAACCTCGCCCGCACAGGCTGCGGGTCATCACGTGGGCACCGCCATGACAGCGGCGTCATGGCCCGGGTGACCACCCCCATCTGTTCGTGCTCGAAATCCTGGAGGTCCTGTGGACGGCTATTACGCCTTCATGCTGGTGGCGACTGCCTTCGTCCTGATGATGACGGTGCCCGCGCTGGCCCTGTTCTACGGCGGCATGTCGCGGTCGAAGTCCGTGCTCAACATGATGATGATGTCGTTCATCGCGGCTCCCGTCGTCGGCATCCTCTACGTCGCCGTCGGCTGGTCGATGGGCTTCGGCGGCGACGGCACCTTCTTCGCCAACCCGTTCGAGCTGTTCTGGCTCGAGGGCGTCAGCACCGACAACTACATCTACGTCATGTTCCAGATGACCTTCGCGATCATCACCGCAGCGCTGATCAGCGGCGCGGTCGCCGATCGGCTCAAGTTCTCCGCCTGGCTGGTCTTCGTCCCGCTGTGGGCCGTCATCGTCTACTTCCCGATGGCCCACATGGTGTTCAGCTGCACCGACGACTCGCTCATCTGCGGCCGCATCGGCGCGCAGGACTACGCGGGCGGGACGGCTGTCCACATCAACGCCGGCGTCGCGGCCCTGGTGCTCGTGCTGCTGCTCGGCAAGCGGATCGGCTGGCCCCGGGAGCAGATGCGTCCGCACAACCTGACGCTGACCATGCTGGGCGCCGGCATGCTGTGGCTCGGCTGGTACGGCTTCAACGTGGGCTCGATCGTCTTCGCTGACGGTTACAACGACGACCAGTTCTTCGCCGAGACCGGGCGGACCTTCGCCAACACGACGCTGGCGACCTTCGCCGCCATCCTCGGCTGGCTGCTGGTCGAGCGCCTGATCCACAAGAAGGCCACGTCCCTCGGCGCCGCGTCGGGCATCGTCGCCGGCCTGGTCGCGATCACCCCGGCCGCCGGTGCGGTGAACCTCTCCGGCGCGGTGGCGATCGGCCTGATCGCCGGCGGGCTGTGTGCCTGGGCCGTCGGCCTCAAGTACAAGCTCGGGTACGACGACTCGCTCGACGTGGTCGGCGTGCACCTCGTCGGCGGCGTCGTCGGCACCGTGCTGATCGGCGTCTTCTCCACGGCCGAGGGCGCGGGCGGCGTCGACGGGCTCCTGTACGGCGGCGGGTTCGGCTCGCTGGCCGACCAGTCGCTGGGTGTCCTGGTGGCCGTCCTCTACTCGGGCATCCTCACCACTGTCATCGCCCTCGCGATCAAGTACACGATGGGCCTGCGCCTCGACGAGGAGGACGAGGTCAACGGCATCGACCTGGTCGCCCACGGCGAGTCGGCGTACGACCTGCACAGCGGCACCAGCGGCGGCAGCAGCAGCGTCCTCGCAGCCTCCACCGCCCCTGTCGCCACCACCACGAAGACCGAAGGAGCCAGCGCATGAAGCTCGTGACCGCGGTGATCAAGCCGCACAAGTGGGAGGACGTCCGCGAGGCGCTCGAGACCTTCGGGGTCGCCGGGATGACGGTCTCCGAGGTCAGCGGCTACGGCCGCCAGAAGGGCCACACCGAGGTCTACCGGGGGGCGGAGTACGACATCGCCCTCGTCCCGAAGATCCGCATCGAGATCGTCGTCGACGACGCCGACGCCGACGACATCGTCGGGATCGTCGTCAAGACCGCGCAGACGGGTCGGATCGGTGACGGCAAGGTCTGGGTCAGTCCCGTCGAGACCGTCGTCCGTGTCCGCACCGGCGAGCAGGACGCGTCGGCACTCTGATGGTCGAGTTGTCTCGGGACCCAGCGTGACCGCAGAACTGCGACAGACCAGGGCCACCTCGGCCGACGAGCTCTGCCGGGAGGCGTACGCCGCCTCCGGCGGGCCCGTCACCGGGGTGGCTCTGGTCGCGGTCGGCGGGTACGGCCGGGGCGAGCTCGCGCCGCACTCCGACCTCGACGTCGTCCTGGTCCACGAGGACGGCCTCGACCTCGGCGACCTCGGTGCCACGCTCTGGTACCCGCTGTGGGACTCGGGGCGGCGGCTCGACCACTCGGTCCGCTCGATGAGCGAGGTGCTCGAGGCGGCGGCGGACCTCCGGGTGGCGCTCGGCCTGCTCGACGCCCGCCACCTCGCCGGCGACCCGGGGCTCAGCCTGCGGCTGCGCACCACGATGCTGGCCGACTGGCGCCGTCAGGCCCGGACCCGGTTGCCGGAGCTCAAGGCGATGACGCTCAAGCGCCACGACGTCACCGGCGAGCTGGCGCACGTCTCGGTGCCCGACGTGAAGGAGGCCGAGGGCGGGCTGCGCGACGCCGGCGTGCTCAAGGCGATCGAGGCCAGCTGGCTCGTCGACGCCTCCACGCCCGCGCTCGAGGCGGCGCGACTGATGCTCCTCGACGTCCGCGACGAGGTGCAGGACCTCGCCGGCCGGCCGGCCGACCGCATCGCCCCCGAGATGTGGGGACCGCTGGCTGAGCGCCTCGGGCTCGCCGACGCCGCGGCCGCCCAGCGCCACGTCCGTTCCCTCGGCCGCCGGATCGCCCACCTCTCGCGGCTGGCGTGGCGGCGCACGGACGCCGTCATGGCCCGGTCGACGGGGGAGAGGGGTCGGCGGACGCCAGCGTTGGAGAGGATCGCCCCCGGCATCGCGCTGTCGCGCGGCGAGGTCGTCCTCGACGCCGGCACCCGGCCCGGCGACGACCCGACCCTCCTGCTCCGCGGGGCGGCGGAGGCGGCGAGCCGTGACGCCGTCCTCGCGCCCACCACCGCCGCCCGGCTGGTGCGGGAGGGGGCAGAGCTCCCCGTGCCGTGGCCGGTCCCCGCCCGCGACGCGCTCGTCCGCCTGCTCGCCAGCGGGCCCGCCCTGCTGCCTGTCTGGGAGACCCTCGACGAGGTCGAGGGCATCGGGACCTTCCTGCCCGAGTGGGAACAGATCCGGCTCCTGCCCCACGCCTCGGCCATCCACCGCTTCACCGTCGACCGGCACGTCGTGGAGACCTGCGCGGCGGCGGGCACCCTGATCCGCAGCGTCCGCAGGCCCGACCTGCTGCTGGTCGCCGCGCTGCTGCACGACATCGGCAAGGGCTCGCTGCACGACCACTCCGTGGCCGGCGAGCCCCTGGCCCGCAAGGTCGTGGCCCGGATGGGGTTCACCGATCTCGACGCCGAGGTGGTCGCGTCCCTCGTGCGCTGGCACCTCCTGCTCGCGGACCTCGCGACCACCCGCGACCCGGACGACCCGGCCACCACCGCCGAGCTGCTCACCCACGTCCCCGACGCGGCCAGCCTCGAGCTGCTGCGTGCGCTCACCGAGGCCGATGCCCGAGCAGCCTCGCCGGCGGCGTGGACGACGTGGCGGGCGTCGCTGGTCGACCGCCTCGTCTCGCGGGCCGGGCAGGCGCTCGGCGCCGAGATCACCCACGTGGCCCCGGCCGGGTCGCTGCCCGTCCCCGACGTCGTACGGCGTGACCCGGCCGCCGTGTCGGTCGAGATCGTCCCGCACGAGGTCGGCGCAACCGTCACCGTGGTCGCGGCCGACCGCGTCGGCCTCCTCGCCGACGTCGCCGGCGGTCTCGCCGCGCTCCGGGTGCCGGTGCACGCCGCTCGCGCCTGGTCGCAGGTCGACGCGGAGGGCGAGTGGGGCGTCAGCGCGTGGGAGGTGCCCGACGCCTACCTCGACGCCAGCGTCGTGCGCGAGCGGATCCGCCGCGTCGTCGAGGGCACCCAGCGGCTCCCCGACCTGCCCGCGCGCCCGGACGGCGAGCTGCCACCGATCGTCGAGGTCCGCCCGGACGCCTCGCGCGCCTCGCTGGTGCTGGAGATCCGCACCTCGGACCGGCCCGGTGTGGTCCACCGCGTGCTCACCACCCTCGCCGGGCTCGGCCTCACGGTCGCCTCCGCGCACGTCTCCACGCTCGGCCCCCAAGCGGTCGACGTGTTCTACGTCCAGGAGGTCGGCGGCGTGCGCCCGACGGAGGAGCGGGCGGCGGCGGCCGCCCATGCCGTACGCACGGCGCTCGGCGGCTGAGCACGTCGGATGAGCTCGTCGGCTGAGCCCGGGCGGGGTGCGGCCGTTAGTCTTGGTCGTCGTACCAGACTCTGATCCACCCCTGATCCACCACCGATGCGAGGGACAGACCCACACCGTGTTCGCCACACTCTCCGACCGCCTTGCCGACACCTTCAAGAACCTGCGGGGCAAGGGCCGGCTCTCCGAGGCCGACATCGACGCCACCGCGCGTGAGATCCGCATCGCGCTGCTCGAGGCCGACGTCGCGCTGCCCGTGGTGAAGGAGTTCGTCGGGGCGGTGAAGGAGCGCGCCCGCTCCGAGGAGGTCAGCGGCGCCCTCAACCCGGCGCAGCAGATCATCAAGATCGTCCACGAGGAGCTCGTCACCATCCTCGGTGGCGAGACGCGCCGCCTGCGCTACGCCAAGAGCGGGCCGACGGTCATCATGCTCGCCGGCCTCCAGGGCGCCGGCAAGACGACGCTCGCGGCCAAGCTCGCGCTGTGGCTCAAGGACCAGGACAAGACGCCGATGCTCGTCGCGGCCGACCTCCAGCGTCCCAACGCCGTCCAGCAGCTGCAGGTCAACGGTGAGCGCGTCGGCGTCCCCGTCTTCGCCCCCGAGCCGGGCAACGCCCAAGGAGTCGAGCACGGTGGCGACCCGGTCGACGTCGCGCGCAGGTCGATCGAGGAGGCGAAGCGCAAGCTCCACGACGTCGTCATCATCGACACCGCCGGTCGCCTCGGCGTCGACCAGACGCTGATGCAGCAGGCCGCAGACATCCGCGACGCGGTGCAGCCCGACGAGGTGCTCTTCGTCGTCGACGCGATGATCGGCCAGGACGCGGTCACCACCGCGCAGGCCTTCCTCGACGGTGTCGGCTACGACGGCGTGGTGCTCACCAAGCTCGACGGCGACGCCCGCGGCGGTGCCGCGCTGTCGATCCGCTCGATCACCGGCAAGCCGGTCATGTTCGCCTCCAGCGGCGAGAAGATGACCGACTTCGACCTCTTCCACCCCGACCGGATGGCCTCCCGCATCCTCGACATGGGCGACATGCTCACCCTGATCGAGCAGGCGGAGAAGGCGTTCGACTCCGAGCAGTCGCTGAAGGCGGCCGAGAAGCTCGCCACCAAGGGCGGCTTCACGCTGGAGGACTTCCTCCAGCAGATGATGCAGATCCGCAAGCTCGGCTCGATGACCAAGATCATGGGGATGCTCCCCGGGATGGGTCAGTTCCGCGACCAGCTCGAGAACTTCGACGAGCGCGAGATCGACCGCATCCAGGCGATCATCCAGTCGATGACGCCGGCGGAGCGCGACAACCCGAAGATCATCGACGGCTCGCGCCGCGCCCGCATCGCCGCAGGCTCCGGGCGCCAGGTGTCCGACGTGAACCAGCTCGTGGACCGGTTCTTCGAGGCGCGCAAGATGATGGAGCAGATGGCGCGCGGCGGTGGCGTCCCCGGCATGCCCGGGATGCCCGGAGTGCCCGGCCTCGGCGGCGGCAAGCGCGCCGGCGGCCGCCAGGCCCCGCAGGGCAAGGGCAAGAAGGGCAAGAAGCGCGTCTCGGGCAACCCGGCCAAGGCGGCCCAGCAGAAGGCCGCGCAGAAGACCGCCTCGGACGAGAAGGCCGCCAACCCCTTCGGCAACCCCGACGGCACCGACGTCGACTACGAGAAGGCTGCCGAGCAGCTCAACCTGCCCAAGGACTTCTCGCAGTTCCTCAAGTGAGACGCCCAACCGTGTGCGAGCGCAGCGAGCAGGCGGCGTGGGGGCGGCCAGGTTGAGCAAGCGACGCGACTGAGGAACGAAGTCGCGCGAGCGCGTCGAAACCAGGGAGGTCGGGCACATTGGGAACAACCCTGGTCGTCGACGGCGCCAACGTCGTCGGGTCCGTCCCCGACGGCTGGTGGAAGGACCGCGCGGGGGCGGCGCGCCGCCTGCACGAGCGGCTCCTCGTCGCCGACACGTCGTACGACGAGATCGTGCTGGTGCTGGAGGGTCAGGCCAAGGGCGGCGTCCGAGCCGGACGGGACGCCCACGTCCGCACGGTGCACGCGACGCGCGACGGTGATGCCGAGATCCGCGAGCAGGCGCGTCGTGCGGGCGAGGCGGGCGGCCACGTCGTCGTGGTGACCGCCGACCGCGCGCTCGCCGCGAACGTGGCGCCTGCCCAGGTGCTCAGCCCGTCCTGGCTGCTCGACCAGGTCTGAACGCCCGGCGGCCGGTTCAGTGCTCGCCGCGGTAGGTGGTCCCGCCGGTGCGGGTCAGACCGACGGCCCGTACGACGGGCAGGCCACCGCGCTCGGCGCTCAGGGTCGCGTCGTACTGCACGTAGCGGCCGGTCACGGCGGCGCGGCTCCCAGGTCGCAGCGCCACGACCCGCCAGCCCGACCAGGTGGCGTCGGGCGTCGGGCGGTCGCCGGCCCGCACCCGTACGACCACCTGCGAGCCCGCGGGGGTGGTGGCGTCGAGGACGAGGCCGAGCCAGCGCGCCTTGCGCCCGGAGTCGATGACCCGTGAGGTGTACCGGCCCCAACCGCGGGCGCCCAGCGTGAGCGCTCCCAGACCGTCGTCGGCGATGCGCAGGTCGCCGCCGGTCGCGCCGGTGCGGAAGTCCTCGGACGTCATCATCGCGATGCCCGCAGCCGCGGCCCGCAACCGTCGCGGGCGTCCCGCGGCCAGATTGCCCGAGGCGTCGCGCGAGACGACCCGGAAGGCGTAGGACCGGCGTGGTGCCAGCCCCGTGACGACCACGGTGTGGTCCCGGACCAGCTCGGTGTCGATGCCGCGGCGCCGTAGCGGCTGGCCCGTGCGGGCCAGGTGCAGCACCGATGTGGCCGGCTCGTCGGTCCGCCAGGTCACCCGGACGGAGCCGTCAGGCAGCGCCAGGGCCCGCACCCCGCCGACGCGTGGGGCCGATCGGTCCCCGGCGGGCGTGGTGAGCGAGACGGCCGCATGGCCGGGACGTGGCCAGACCGACACGGACCCGTCGGCACCGCGCGATGCGACGCGGTACCAGTAACGGGTGCCCGCGGCGGCGAGCGGCAGGCGGACCACGTGGTCGGTGGTGCGCCCCGCCACGACCACCCGGGACGAGAGACGCGTGGGCGAGGTCCCGAACCGCACGACGCTAGTCGCGGGCTCGTCGGAAATCCAGGACACCGATGCGCCGTCCTCGGGGGAGGTGTCGGCTGCGACGCGGGTGAGCGTCGTTGCGCCGCCGGAGACGTCGTACGTCGCCTGGTGGGCGCCGCCGACGGCGCTGAACATGGCGTACTCCTGGCCCTTGACGGTCATCCGGGTGAACGGCACGGCCGTGCCTCCGCGGCTGATCGAGGCCAGCACGCGGCCACCGGGGCCGGTGGTCGGCAGCATGCCGGTGAGCCCCGTCGCGCCCGCTCCGACCCCGACGGTGAAGGAGAGGGTGCTGCCGCTCCACGAGAGGCCGCCGAAGGACGACGCGTTGCGTCCGTCGGTCCAGGTGAGGAGCTGGCGGGCCGTGATGACCGGGACGTTGCGCGCCTGGGCGGAGGCCAGCACCTGGGTGTCCTCGAAGGTCGAGGCGGCGTCGGTGTGCAGGTTGGCGGTGAAGGCGCCGTAGTAGCCCAGCGTGCCCAGTGCACGGTCGAGCAGCGTGTTCGGCGTGAACGGATAGGTCTGGCCCGATTCGTCGGTCATGACGGTGTTGGACTGGTAGACGTCGATCATCGATCCGTCGGTGTCGGCGAACCTCATCGGCATGCCGGACCCGGTCATGAAGCCCGGGCGGTCCGCGACCCAGGATCCGGGGTAGTAGTAGTAGTTGGTGTCCAGCCGCATGCCGCTGGCGAGCTCCGCCTTGGGCTGGGACACCCAGTCGCTCCAGACGATGCAGTGGTAGCGATTGGTCGTGGGCGCCGGGAGCGAGGTGTACTTCGTGCGCCAGGTCGACAGCTGGCTGGTGTAGGTGTCGGCCAGCTGCTGGTAGGACCCGTAGTTGGCGCAGTTGTTCTGCACGTGGATGCCGACCTCGAACCCCTGGCCGTCGAAGGAGGCGGCCTGGGAGTTGGTAATCGCCGTGCTGGGGTAGATGTAGGACGTGAACCGCGGGCACTCCCACCGGGCCACCGAGCAGCCCGACGGGCTCGCCGCGGCGTAAGTGCTGAAGCGGCCCGGCGTCCCGTTGTTGCCGTGGTCGTCGCCGGTGGCGACCACGACGGCCCTGGTCGTCCCCGGGAAGTACCAGAACCGGGGAACCGGCAGGCGGTCGCGCGCGCTGACGGTCACGACGTTGGCGAGGAGCCGCTGCAGCTCGTCGGCCTGCGGGATCTGGACCTTCGACAGGTTGACCCAGTCGGTCGACGTGCCGCCGAGGAACAGGTCGTTGGAGCGGTTGGGAGTGAGGCCGTCACGGTCCTGGCCGGCCCAGGCGAGGTTGCCCTGCCGGGTGGCGATGACCGAACGAGCGACGTCGAACGCGAAGGTGGCCACCTGGCCGCCGTTGGTGCCCACGCTGCGGAGCGTGACCGCCGGGAGACCCGTGCTGGACGTGGCGGTGGAGTAGAGCGTGGCGACGCTCGTGGCGCCGTTGAGGGAGTAGCGGTTCGCGATGCCGTGGAACTGCATGGTGTCGGTCGTGATGCCGGCACCCGGCTCGCTGGCGGCGTTGACCGCGAAGTAGCCGTCGCTGACGGTGCCCGCCTGCGCGGCGATCCCCGCGATCCCGTAGAGCCTCGCGTCCGGCCGCATCAGCACCAGGTTGCCGCCGGCGTCCACCCATGCGGTGAGGGCGTCCACCTGGGAGTCCGTCAGCGTCACGTCACCCACGACGACCACCGAGTACGACGTCAGGCGGGCGGCGTCGAGCGCGGAGACGCGGAGGTTGGCGAACTCGTTGAGCCCCTCGGCGCGCATGACCTCGGTGAGGTAGGACGAGGACGGGTTGCCGCTGCTCGTCACCACCGCGATCGGTCCGCCCGGGCCGTCGGTGATGCCCGGCGGTGGCTCGGCGGCCGTCTGGAACGACCACGACACCGGTGTCATCGTGTTGCCGGCGGAGTCGCGCGCACCGCTCACCTCGACGGTATAGGTCGAGGTGTAGGCGAGGTCGATGGCGGGGGTCAGCGTCGCCGTGGACGACCCCGCGTCGTACGACGTCGTGGCCGGCACGACCTGACCGCCGGACGTCCTCAGGACCATCGAGACCGAGGACCCGGTGACCAGCTCGTTGAACGTCACGCTCGGCCGCACGCCCACCGTGACACCGGTCGCGCCGGCCGCGGGCACCCGGGTGACGACGGCCGGTGGGATGGTGTCGTTGGCCTGCTCGGAGAACACGACGTCGACCCAGTAGTTCTCGCTGTTGAAGCTCTGGTCGGGGAACGTGCTCGGCGTCGAGGTGTAGCGGTAGGTGCCGTTGCCGCCGTCGGTGCCGTTCTGCAGCGCCGTCAGCGGGCCGCGGGTGGTGGGGGTGGAGAAGTAGCCGCCGTTGACGGCGTAGCGGGTCGGCGTGAAGTAGGACGCCACGTAGGTGGTGTTGGCATTGACCGGGATGGGAGAGGCGAAGGTGGCCTGCTGCCAGCCGCTGGCCGACTCGTTCGTGAAGGTGACCTGTCCGAGCCGGGTGCCGGAGGAGGTCCACAGCGAGCCGACGTGGGTCCCGCTGGTCTGTGTCGGCTTCCAGTAGCGGATCCCGGTGACGTAGCCCGCGGTGCTGGCCCGGAACTTCACGCCCAGCTCGACCGAGCTGGTGTCCGGGTCGGTGCCTGCGGGTGTCGCGGTCGACGCCCAGATCGTGCACGGGCAGCCCGAGGTCGTGGCCGCCGTCGTGAAGGACCACGACACCGGGTCCATCTGGTTGCCGGCGGCGTCGCGGGCGCCGCTGACGGTCGCGGTGTAGGTCGTGCTCGTGGCGAGGCCCAGGGTCGGGTCGAACGTCGCGGTGCGAGTGGCGGCGTGGTAGGTCAGTGCGCCCGCGACGCTTCCGCTGGGTCCGCGCAGCTCGACCGCGACGCTCGACGACGTGACGGCCTCGCTGAAGGTCGCGGTGACGTTCGCGGTGGTGGCGACGTTGGTCGCGCCGCTGGCCGGGGTGCGTTCGGTGACGGTCGGCCTGGTGGTGTCGGGCGCCTCGGTGGTGAAGGACGACGACACCGGGTCCATCCGGTTGCCCGCGGTGTCCTCGGCGCCGCTGAGCGTGGCTGTGTAGGTCGTGCTGCCGGTCAGCGCGCTGGTCGGGTCCAGGGTCACCGTCCGGGTCGCCGCGTCGTACGACGTGGAGCCGGGCACGAGGGTGCTGCCGGGGGTGCGGAGCTCGACGGTGATCGATCCTGCCAGGACCGGCTCGCTGAACGTCGCCGTCACGTCGCTGCCCGCGAGCACGCCGGTGGCGCCCGACGCGGGGGTCCGTGCTGTCACCGTCGGCTTCGCGGTGTCCGGGCCGTCCTCGAAGACCACGTCGACCCAGTAGTTCTCGCTGTTGAAGCTCTGGTCGGGGAACGTGCTCGGCGTGGTGGTGTAGCGGTAGGTGCCGTTGCCGCCGTCGGTGCCGTTCTGCAGCGCCGTGAGCGGGCCCCGCGTGGTCGCGCCGGTGGAGAAGTAGGACGAGTTCACCGCGTAGCGGCTGGGGGTGAAGTAGGACGCGACGTACGTCGTTCCCGCCGTGACGGGGATCGGCGTGGCGAAGGTCGCCTGCTGCCAGCCGCTGGCCGACTCGTTGGTGAAGGTGACCTGGGCGAGCCGGGTGCCCGTCCGGGTCCACAGCGACCCGACGTGGGTGCCCGAGGTCTGCGTGGGTTTCCAGTAGCGGATGCCGGTGATGGTGCCGTCGGTGCTGGCGCGGAACTTCACGCCGAGCTCGACCGAGCTGGCGTCGGGGTCGGTGCCGGCGGGGGTGGTCGTCGACGGCCAGATCGTGCAGGGGCAGTCCGAGACCACGGCGGTCGTGTTGAACGTCCAGGACACCGGGTCCATCTGGTTGCCCGAGGCGTCGCGGGCCCCGCTGAGGTTGACGGTGTAGGCCGTGCTCGCGGCGAGGTTGGCGCCGGGATCGAGCGTGACGGTGCGGCTGGCGCCGTCGTACGTCGTGATGGCGGG
The DNA here is from genome assembly GCF_042666175.1 of Nocardioides sp. GCM10028917. Classification (NCBI taxonomy): domain Bacteria; kingdom Bacillati; phylum Actinomycetota; class Actinomycetes; order Propionibacteriales; family Nocardioidaceae; genus Nocardioides; species Nocardioides sp. GCM10028917. The sequence goes on along the minus strand of NZ_JBHTFL010000006.1, from coordinate 268,831 downwards.
CACCAGCGTGTTCCCGGGGCCTCGCACCTCCATGGTGATGGTCGCCTGCTGGACGCCCTCGCTGAAGGTGGCCGTCGGAGACACCCCGAGGGCGACCCCTGTCGCGGCACTGGCCGGCGTGCGACCGGTCACCGTTGGCTTGATGGTGTCAGGGGTGTCGGTGGTGAAGGACCAGGTCACCGGATCCATCTGGTTGCCTGCAGGGTCCCGCGCACCGGAGAGGGCGACGGTGTAGGTCGTGGTGGCGGCGAGCGCGGCGCCCGGGTCCAGGGTCGCGGTGCGGCTCGACGCGTCGTAGCTCATCGTCGCTGGAACGACGCCGCCGCCGGGCGCTCGGAGCTCGAAGGCGATGCCCGGTTGCTGCACCGGCTCCGAGAACGTCGCCGTGACGTCGCTGCCCAGCGCGACGGCCGTGGCGTTGGGCGCCGGTGTCCGGGAGGTCACGGTCGGCTTCGTGGTGTCGTTGGCCTCGGTGAAGACGACGTCGACCCAGTAGTTCTCGCTCTGCCACGTCTGGTTGGGGAACGTGCTCGGCGTCGACGTGTAGCGGTAGACGCCGTTTCCTCCGCTCACTCCGTCCTGGAGCGCTGTGAGCGGTCCGCGCGTCGTGCCGGTGCTCTGGAAGTAGCGCGAGCTGACGACGTACCGCGTGGGCGAGAAGTAGGACGCGACGTAGGTCGTCCCGGCCGTGACGGGGACGGGTGTGGCGAAGCTGGCCTGCTGCCAGCCGCTGGCGCTCTCGTTGGTGAAGGTGACCTGGGCGAGCCGCGTGCCGGTGCTGGTCCACAGCGACCCGACGTGCGTGCCGCTCGTCTCGGTGGGCTTGTAGTAGCGGATGCCCGTGATGAGCCCATCGGCGCTGCTCCGGAACTTCACGCCGACCTCGACGGGGTCGCGGTCGGGGTCGGTCCGCTCAGGGGTGGCCGTACCGGGCCAGATCGTGCACGGGCAGGCGGTCGGCGCGCTGCCGACCGTGATGTTGACGGTCGCAGCGGTGCCGATGTTGGCCGTGTCGTCCACGGCGCGGGCCCTCAGGGTGGCGGCGCCGGAGGCGGAGGGGGCGTAGGTGTAGCTCCACGAGCCGCGACCGGTGGCCCGTCGCCACGTCGCGCCGTTGTCGGTCGACACCTCCACGCCGGCGACCCGGCCGCCGGTGTCCGTGGCCGTCCCGCTGATCGTGACCGGGCTGCCGACGGGGAGGGTCGCGCCAGCGGCTGGCGAGCTGATCGCGGTCGTGGGAGCGGTCGTGTCGGTGGAGGCGGTGGCGGCGGTCAGGCCGGTGCGCAGGGTGTCCGGCTGGACCCCCATGTCCGCGAACAGGTTGATCGTCGCCTGCTGGGCCGCCGTGTCGGGAGCGGCGGACCCGCGGTCGTGACTGGCGTCCAGGGCCCACGCCCACTGGATGGTCCCGGCGCTGAAGACCAGCGCCCCGCTCGGCGCGCGGTAGGTCGTCATGGCATGGGTGGCCTGGCCGGACGCGTAGCTGTTGCCGTAGTCCTGCAGGCGGTCACCGGTCCCCGTCGTCGAGGACACGCGGAACGTGCCAGGCGGTCGGAAGCCGTTGTCGGGGTCCTCGTCCCACTCGTAGCCGATGACGTTGGTCCCGATGGTGGTCGTGGCGTTGGTGCCGAGGCTCGCCACCCGGGTGTTTCGCCAGAACCGCATCTGGCCATCGGCCTGTCCGACGACCATGTTGATCGCACAGCAGTTGATCGCGAACATCGTGCCGGTCAGCCCGTTCTCGGGTCGCCCTCCATCGGCCGGGGGACTGAAGCGCGGGTCGCGCCAGGTGCCGGTCCACACGTTGCTGAGCGGGTCGATCTTGGCGTTCGCGTGGGTCTCCTTGTACGACACGAGCGTGCGGTGCGGCGTGCCGGAGCCGTCGATGCTGTTCTCCCAGCGCGTCTTCCAGAAGACCTCGTTGCCGGAGAAGAACGCCAGATGGACGCCGGCGTCGCGGGCCGCCTCGACGTTCGCGCGTTGCGTGCCCGACCAGTACTCGTCGTGGCCCACCGACAGGAAGACATCGTGCTCGAGCAGCTCGGCACCCCGGCGGTCCGTGTCGACACCTGAGCTGTAGCTGACGTCGTAGCCGTTGGACTCGAGGAAGCGCACCATCGGGTACTCGGAGTTGAACACCCAGTCCTCGGGCGCGTTGCCGCGCGTGGTGAACGGACGGTTGTAGCTCACCTTGTACGCACGTCCTGCTGGTGCGCCGGTGTAGAGGCTGTTGCCCCCGTAGGTGTTGTACGCCTGCCACGTGGTGTCGGAGGTCTGGAAGAGCATGTCCGACGCGCCGTCGTCGTCGCGCACCACGAAGAAGACGTGGCTGGCGCCGGTCGTCCCGTCGGTGCGGACCAGCTTCGCGAAGTAGATCCCCGACACCGCAGTGGCAGGCACAGCCCATGACGCGTTCTGGGTCCAGTTGCCGCAGTCGACCAAGCCCGTCGCCACAGCGGTGATGCAGTTGGGTTGGCTGTTGAGCACGGTCGGGGTGACGGTCGCGACCTGCCGTGCCCCGTCCCCGCCGTAGTAGCCCATCCGGTAGATGTCGAGCCGGTACGACGAGGCGCTGGTGTCTACCTTGAACCCGATCGACTGGCCCTGGTCCACACTCATGTCCGTCGCGTAGCCCTGGATCGACGTGGACCCGGCGCCGGAGACGCCCCACTCGCTCTCGGGGCTGCCGGGAAGGCTGTTCTCGCAGGCCACGGGGTTGGTGACGGGTGGGTCACAGGGTGCGGCCACCGCGGGTGTGACCGCGGTGACGATCACGAGAGTGGCTGCGGCGAGCATCAGCGTCAGCAGCGCGGCAAGTCGTCTCTGCACGGACATGACGGCACTCCCTCGTCCCCGGCCCACGGAACCTGCCACCCGGGGTGACGACAGCGCGGACACCGTGCTGTCCATCGTCGTTTCGGGACCCGTCCGGCGTCATGCCCACAACTGGGCATCGGGAAGCGCCAGGCGCCCGCGCGGCGATAACGTCCGGGCATGCCTCTCCAGCCAGCCCAGCGCTTCCGTGGACCGGTCCTGCCCGACGGCGAGGCGCGGGACCTCTACGTCGTCGACGGCCGCATCACCTACGAGCCGCAGGCGGGAGCCGACACCGTCGCGGAGGGCTGGATCGTCCCCGGCCTGGTCGACGCGCACTGCCACCTCGGGCTCGACGACTTCGGTGCCACCGACGACGCGGCCACCGAGCAGCAGGCGATCGCCGACCGTGACGGCGGGGCGCTCCTCATCCGGGACGCCGGTTCGGCTGCCGACACGCGCTGGATCCACGACCGCGACGACCTGCCCCGGCTGATCCGCTGCGGTCGGCACATCGCCGCGACGAAGCGCTACATCCGCGGCTACGCCCACGAGGTGGAGCCGGCCGAGCTGGCGTCGTACGCCGCGCAGGAGGCCCGCAACGGCGACGGCTGGGTCAAGCTGGTCGGCGACTGGATCTCGCGCGACGAGGGCGACCTCGCCCCGTCGTTCCCCGCGGAGGCGTTCGCCGGCGCCATCGCGGCCGCGCACGCCGAGGGCGCCAAGGTGACGGCGCACTGCTTCGGTCACGGCGTGCTGCCCGGATTGATCGAGGCGGGCATCGACTGCATCGAGCACGGCACCGGGCTCACCGAGGACCTCATCGACGCGATGGTCCAGCGCGGCACCCGGCTGGTGCCCACCGTCATGCAGCTCGACAAGTTCCCCGAGCACGCGGCAGCCGGGCAGGAGAGGTTCCCCGCGTACGCCGACACGATGGTCGACCTCTACGAGCGCATGCCCGCCACGATCATGGCGGCCTACGACGCCGGGGTGCCGATCTACGCCGGCTCCGACGGCGGGGGCATCAGCCGCCACGGCAACATCGCCGGCGAGATCGAGGCGCTCGTGCGGATCGGGATGCCGGCCCACGACGCGCTCGGCGCCGCCAGCTGGCGGGCCCGGGAGTGGCTCGGGGTGGACGGGCTGGTCGAGGGCGCGTCGGCGGACTTCGTCGTCTACGACCGTGACCCGCGCGCCGACCTGTCCGTGCTGCGCGCGCCGACGCGCGTCGTGCTGCGCGGTCGTGCCGTGGTGGGCTGACACGACGGACGACGAAGGGCGGCCACCCCGCAGGGTGACCGCCCCTCGGGGACGTGACTGCGATCAGGCGGTCGTGGTCTCGCCCTCGAGCTCGGCCTGGGCGGCCTTGACGTGCTCGCGCGCCGCGCGGAGGTCGGCCTTGGTGCTGGTGGCGGTGATCTCGAGCGCGGCGGCCTCGGCGGCCGCGAGGTGCGTGACGGCCTCCGGGTCGGCGGCGGCGGCCTCCTCGAGGCCCTCGACCTTCTTCACGATGCTGACGACGATGCGGAAGTTCTCCACGCGGAACGAGCGCAGCTCCTTGCGGGCCGCTCGGGTGTCGACGGTGCTGTCGGCCGCCTCGACGGTGGTCCTCAGCTCGGCGAGGGCGGTCCGCGCGTCGGTCACGTTGGCCACGACCTCGGCCTCGGTGTCGTCGGCCAGGGCCTCGACGGCGGTGCTGGTCGAGAGCCGCTCGAGGCGCTTGTCCTTGCCCGCGATGTCCTTCAGCAGCTGCTTGGTCTGCGCCTTGACCGCCTTCGCCGGCTTGGTCGGCTTGTCCGGTGCGGCCACGGCGGTGGCAGCCAGTGCGGACGGCGCGACCAGCGCGGCGGTGGCAAGGGCGGTGGCGGTGATGCGCCGGGTGGTGTTCATCTGGGAGTGCTCCTGTTGATGGGGGGATGGAGTACTGACGGCGGCCCACTCTGCTGCACACCGCTGGTCCAGACAATTCGAGGATCGGTCATCCCGCATGGTCACTTCGGGCCATGGCCCGGCTCCCGGGCTCGCGCCGCGAAACCGATTTGAGCGTGTGGCGGTGCAGGCGGTGGGATGGGTGCGTGAGCACCCTCGTCGACCTCTTCCCGCCCTTCGGACTGCACGTCCAGGCCGGCCCGCTCGAGCTGCGCGGGCTGACCGACGAGCTCGTCCTCGAGCTGTGCGACCTCGCCGAGAAGGGCATCCACGACCCGGCCGAGATGCCGTTCTACTTCCCGTGGACAGCCGCCGCGCCGGGCGAGCTCGCCCGCAACACCGCGGCCTACCACTGGGGCAAGCGGTCCACCTTCGCGCCCGAGGACTTCTGCCTTGACCTCGCCGTCATCCTGGACGGCCGCGTGATCGGGGCCCAGGGGGTGGCCGCGAAGCACTTCCCCGTGACCCGGACCGGGGAGACCGGCTCGTGGCTGGGCCGCGAGTTCCAGGGCCGCGGACTCGGCACTGTCATGCGACGGGCGATGTGCGAGCTGCTCTTCGACCACCTCGGCTTCGAGGAGATCACCTCGGCGGCGTTCCTCGACAACCCCGCGTCGCTGGCCGTCTCCCGCAAGGTCGGCTACCGACCCAGTGCGGTGAGCCGGATCAAGCGCCGCGAGGGCGAGCTCGCGCTCAACCAGGGACTCGTCCTGACCCCCGAGACGTTCGTCCGGGACGCCGAGCCGATCCGCGTCACGGGGGCGGAGGCGGTGCGTTCCTTCATCGGGCTGGGCGCCGTCTGAGCCCGGACGCGCCCCCCGACCGCGCCGGATTGGTCGCGCGCGGCCACCGTCTGGCAGAATCTTCCCTCGTGTCCTGCGCGCCCGGACCCTCTCATCCGAGCGACGCAGTGCCCTTCGAAGGACCAGCACCGGTGACCCCACCTGGGAACGGTCCCTCACCCACGACAATTCCTGAGGAGACACCACAAACGTGGCCGTCAAGATTCGTTTGAAGCGCCTGGGCAAGATCCGGGTGCCGCAGTACCGCATCGTCGTCGTCGACTCGCGCAAGAAGCGCGACGGCCGGGTGCTCGAGGAGATCGGCAAGTACCACCCGAAGGAGGAGCCGTCCCTCATCGAGGTGACCTCCGACCGGGCCCAGTACTGGCTCGGCGTGGGCGCGCAGCCCTCCGAGGCCGTCGAGGCGATCCTCAAGGTGACCGGCGACTGGCAGACGTTCAAGGGCCTGCCGGGCACCGAGGGCACCCTCAAGGTCAAGGAGCCCAAGCGCTCCAAGCTCGACATCTTCAACGAGGCGCTCAAGGAGGTGTCCGCCGAGTCGAAGGGCTCCGCGACCACCACCAAGAAGAAGGCCGAGAAGAAGGCCGACGCGCCGGCCGCCGAGGCTCCGGCCGAGGTCCCGGCCTCCGAGACGCCTGAGGGCGCCGCGGACGCCAACGCCGACCTCGAGAACGTCACGGCCGAGGACGCGGGCAAGAACACCTCCGGCGTCGACGCGGACAAGCAGGCCTGATCGTGCTCGCCGAGGCACTCGAGCACCTGGTGCGCGGCATCGTCGACCACCCCGACGACGTCGTGGTCCGCGACAAGCAGCTGCGTCGCGGATCGATCCTCGAGGTCCGGGTGCACCCCGACGACCTCGGCAAGGTGATCGGACGCAACGGCCGCACCGCGACCGCCTTCCGCACCGTCGTCTCGGCCCTCGCGGGCCGGGGTGGTGCGCGGGTCGACTTCGTCGACACCGACCGCCGGCGCTGAGCCCAGCACGTCAGTCGACGGGCGTCACCCCACCGGGGTGGCGCCCGTCGCGCATTTTCCGGGGTGCTTGAGCGATCCCCCGGTCGTCCGGGGATCGATGGGGCGGCGATAGCCTCGGCGGGTGAGTGATCAGGAACGGGCCGGCATCGAGGTCGTCATCGGCCGGATCGGCAAGCCCCACGGCATCCGCGGCGAGGTCACCCTCGACGTACGCACCGACGAGCCCGAGCGGCGCTTCGCCCCCGGTACGACGCTGCGCGCGGAGGCACCCGCCGGCGCCGACCGGCGTCCCTCCAGCCTGACCGTCGCCCGCGCCCGCTGGCACCAGACCACCCTCCTCGTCACCTTCGAGGAGCTGGGTGACCGCAACGCCGCGGAGGCGGCGCGCGGCACCGTCCTGTACGCCACGATCGCCCTCGGCGAGACGCCGGAGGACCCCGAGGAGTACTACGACCACCAGCTCGTGGGCCTCGACGTGGTCGACGTCGACGGCTCGCCGCTCGGCAGCGTCACGGCCCTCGTGCACGGCTCTGCGCAGGACCTGCTGGCCGTCCGCACGCCCGACGGGCGGGACGCGCTGGTGCCGTTCGTGTCCGCGCTCGTGCCCGAGGTGGACCTCGCGGCCGGCCGCATCGTGGTCGCCGACCGGCCCGGCCTGGTGTCGCCGTTCCCCGACGACGTGGCTGACGACGCGACCGAGGGCGCAGGCGAGGCCCGGTCGTGAGGATCGACGTCGTCACGATCTTCCCCGACTACCTCGCGCCGCTGGAGCTGAGCCTCCCGGGCAAGGCCCGCGACAAGGGGCTGCTCGACATCGAGGTGCACGACCTGCGCCGGTGGACGAGCGACCGGCACCGCACCGTCGACGACACCCCCTACGGCGGCGGCGCCGGCATGGTGATGAAGCCCGAGCCCTGGGGCCAGGCGCTCGACGCCGTGGCTGCGGGAGCGACCATCGTCTTCACCACGCCCAGCGGGGAGCCCTTCACGCAGTCGCTCGCCCACGAGCTGAGCGAGCACGAGCACCTCGTCTTCGCCTGCGGGCGCTACGAGGGCATCGACCAGCGGGTCATCGAGCACGCCGCCACCCTCGGCACGGTGCGCGAGGTGTCGCTCGGCGACTACGTCCTCAACGGTGGTGAGGTGGCCGCGCTCGCCATCACCGAGGCGGTCGTGCGCCTGCTTCCCGGGTTCATGGGCAATGCCGAGTCGCTGGTGGAGGAGTCGCACGCCGACGGGCTGCTGGAGTACCCGGTCTACACCAAGCCTGCCTCGTGGAACGGGCGAGACGTCCCCGAGGTACTGCTGTCGGGCGACCACGCGCGGATCGCCGCCTGGCGTCGCGAGCAGGCAGAGCGGCGCACGGCCGACCGCCGGCCCGACCTGCTGCCCGCGACGGGACTCGTCGGGGCGCTCGCCGACCTCGACGTACGCCCCGCGGTCCCCGCCGACGCCGGCGAGCTCTACACGCTGCAGCGCGCCTGCTGGCTGCAGGAGATGGAGGCCAACCCGGGGGTGGACATCCCGGCGCTGCGCGAGTCGCTCGACGACGTACGCCGCGGGGTGGGGGAGTGGACCGTGAGGGTCGCCCGTGAGCCGTCGTCCGGCCGCCTCGTGGGAGCCGTCCGCGGGCGGCTCGACCGGCACGGCGAGTGGGACATCGGGCGGATCATGGTGGCGCCCGACCTGCAGGGGCGTGGGCTGGGACGGGCGCTCCTGGAGCTGGTCGAGGACCTCGCGCCCGCGGACGTCACGACGTACGTCCTGTTCACCGGCGCCGGGTCCGTGGACAACCAGCGGATGTACAAGAAGGCCGGGTTCCGGCTGCGGCCGGACCGGAAGGCGCCGCCGGGTGCCGTCGTGATGACCAAGCAGGCCCGACGTCGGATTTCACGCTGACGGCCCGCTCTGGCAGACTTCACCCTTGGTCCGCTCGAGGCCAGGGTCGCCCGGCTGCATCACCGATGCACCGCGCCGGGGTCCCGCCGCACCGCACCTGCCACAGGGGGCGCGCCGGCCGGCCGCACCGAGCACCAGCCAAGTCCATCACCACCAGAATCCGCGGCTGACCTGTGGCACTCGCGAGGAGCAACGTCATGACCAACGTCATCGCCGACCTCGGCACCGCCCTCAAGCGTGACGACGTCCCGGCCTTCCGCGCCGGCGACACCGTCAAGGTCCACGTCAAGGTCATCGAGGGCAGCCGCTCGCGTGTCCAGGTCTTCCAGGGCGTCGTGATCCGCGTCCACGGCTCGGGCATCGGCCGCACCTTCACCGTCCGCAAGGTCTCCTTCGGCGTCGGCGTGGAGCGCACCTTCCCGGTGAACTCCCCGATCTTCGAGTCGATCGAGATCGTGACCCGCGGTGACGTGCGCCGCGCCAAGCTCTACTACCTGCGCAACCTGCGCGGCAAGGCTGCCAAGATCAAGGAGCGCCGCGAGGCGTGATCTGTCGCACCACGCCGCGAGGCGTGGGATCGACCAGGGACTGGCTAGTCTCTGCGAGTGACTTCCGACGGCCGCGGTTCCTCGTCCCTCTCAGCGGGTGAGGAACCGCGGTCGTCGCGTCTGGGTGAGCAGTCGGAGGATGACGCGATGAGTGGTCGCACCACGCACGAGCCGGAGCAGAAGACCGGCCGGAGCAAGCGCAAGCAGCTGCCGCTGTGGCAGGAGACGATCCTGCTGCTCGGCGTCGCGCTGGTGCTCGCGATCGTCATCAAGACGTTCTTCGTCCAGGCCTTCTACATCCCCTCGGAGTCCATGGAGCCGGGGCTGATCCTCAACGACCGGATCCTGATCCAGAAGGTCTCCTACTGGGGCGACGGCGAGCCCGAGCGCGGAGACGTCGTGGTCTTCAAGGACCCGGGCGGCTGGCTGCCGCCGATCGACTCGGCTGGCCCCACCAACCCTGTCGCCAAGGCGATGGCCAAGATCGGGCTCTACCCGACCGGCGGCCACCTCGTGAAGCGCGTGATCGGCGTCGCCGGCGACACCATCGAGTGCTGCGACGAGCAGGGCCGGCTCATCGTCAACGGGCATCCCCTCGACGAGTCCGACTACGTCAAGCGCGGCGGCGCGACCTGCAACGGGCCGATGCCCACCAACGGTGCCTGCGACGAGAAGTGGTCCGTGGGGCCCATCCCCGGCGGCCACATCTTCGTGATGGGTGACAACCGTTCCCGCTCGGCCGACAGCTCCCAGAAGATGTGCCAGTCCGACGAGACCGAGTGCGTGCCCGGCGACGAGTTCGTCCCGGTCGACCTGGTGGTCGGCAAGGTCTTCGTGCTGCTGTGGCCCGCCGACCGCTTCCGCTGGAACACCCGTCCGGCCACGTTCGAGGACGTGCCGGCCCCGTCCTCGTGACCGTGTCCGCCCAGCTCCCGCCCCAGCCCCTCCCCGGAGGCGTGACCGTACGTCGCGACGCCGGGATCTACGGCTACGAGCGCGCCCTGCGCCGGGCCGGGTTGGAGCCGATCGCGGGCGTCGACGAGGCCGGACGCGGGGCCTGTGCCGGGCCGCTCGTCGCGGGCGCGGTGATCCTCCCGCCGGGCAAGGCGGGCATCGTCCCGGGGCTGGCCGACAGCAAGCTCCTCACCGAGGCGGCGCGCGAGCGCGTCTACGCCCAGGTCGTGCGCCGGGCGCTGGCGTGGTCGGTCGTGGTCATCGACAACGAGGAGTGCGACCGGCTCGGCATGCACGTCGCCAACCTCGAGGCGCTCCGGCGCGCGGTCGCCCGCCTCGGGACGCGGCCGTCGTACGTCCTCACCGACGGGTTCCCCGTCGACGGCCTCGGCGTCCCCGGCCTCGCGGTCTGGAAGGGCGACCGGGTCGCCGCGTGCATCGCCGCCGCGTCGGTCATCGCGAAGGTGACCCGCGACCGGTTGATGGTCGGGCTCCACGACGAGTGGCCCGACTACGACTTCCGCACCCACAAGGGCTACATCACCGCCGACCACGAGGCGGCGCTGACGCAGCACGGTCCGTGCCCGCTCCACCGGATGCGGTTCGTCAACGTGCGGCGTGCGGCGGGTCTCGAGCCGGTCCCCGGGGACGAGGTGGCTAGTCTCGGCCCCACGCCGGACAGCACCACCGAGGAGGACCGATGAGCGCCGAGGATCTCGAGAAGTACGAGACCGAGATGGAGCTCACCCTCTATCGCGAGTACCGCGACGTCGTGGGCATCTTCAAGTACGTCGTGGAGACCGACCGCCGCTTCTACCTCTGCAACCAGGTCGACGTGAAGGCCCGCTCCGAGAGCGGCGACGTGTTCTTCGAGGTCTCGATGACCGACGCCTGGGTCTGGGACATGTACCGCCCCGCGCGGTTCGCCAAGAACGTGAAGGTGCTGACGTTCAAGGACGTCAACGTCGAGGAGCTCGCGCCGCAGGAGATCGACCCGCCCAAGGACTGAGGGCGCTCGGGTCGCTGTCGCCCTCCCTCCCTCGTCGGTTTCCCCGCTCGAGCGGGGAAACCGACACTTGGAGGCGGTTGCAACCGCCTCCAAGTGTCGGAACAGGCCTCCCAGTCCGTCCTGGGGCAGTCGGACGTACGACGTCGCGCGCGGGTGACGCGACCCAGACCTGGCCACGGATCGTCCACAGGCGACCTCCTCCGCCCGGTCTCCACAGGCCGCCGCCCGGACCGTCGAGGGGCGTGGGTGGGGCGCGGTGTGCTGGTTCCTCCCCGAACCCGCCCACCGGAAGGCACCCACGATGGCCCGACGAGCTGCCGCTTCCCCCTTCGCCCTCGACCCCGGCGCCGAGCACCGCCGCCGGCTGGGGGAGCGCGGCGAGACGATCGCGGCACGACACCTCTGCCGGCTCGGGCTGGTCCTGCTCGACCGCAACTGGCGCTGCGACGCTGGCGAGATCGACCTGGTGCTGCGCGACGGCAACGTCCTGGTGATCTGCGAGGTCAAGACCCGCACGTCCACCGACTACGGTGCACCGCTGGAGGCGGTCGACCGGCGCAAGGCAGACCGCCTCAGACGGCTCGGGGCGCGGTGGCTGCTCGTGCACGACTGCCATCCCGACGACGTCCGCATCGACCTGGTGGGCGTGCTGGCCCCCCACGGGGGGCCGGTCGAGGTCGAGCACGTCGAGGGGGTCGGCTGATGGCCTTCGCGACCGCTCGCTCGTTGGCGCTCAAGGGTGCCGACGGCCACGTGATCGACGTCCAGGTCGACGTCTCCCCGGGCCTGGTCAACACCACGATCGTCGGCCGGGTGGACAAGAGCCTGTCCGAGGCGCGCGACCGGGTGCGAATGGCGATCAACAACGACTGCGGACGGTGGCCGGCGACCAAGCGGGTGACGATCCTGCTCGCGCCCGCCGACCTCCCCAAGAGCGGCACCCACTACGACCTCGCGATCGCGATGGCCGTCATGGCGGCCGACAAGAAGCACGAGGAGCTGACGCCCGACCTGCTCGAGGGATGGGCGTTCATCGGGGAGCTGTCCGTGGCCGGGGCCCTGCGACCGGTGCCGGGGGTGCTGCCCATGGTCATCGCCGCTGCCGCCCACGGCATCATGCGCGTCTTCGTGCCCGAGCCGCAGGCCGGCGAGGCCGGCCTCGTGCCGGGGATGACGGTCTTCGGTGTCCGCTCGCTGGCCCAGGTGTCCGCCGTGCTCCGGGGTGCCGAGGTGCCCGAGGCCGACCCGGTCGTCGGCCCCTCCTCCAGCCCGTTGTCGACCTGGCGCGGCGAGGACCGGCTGGCCGACGTCGACCTGCGCGACCTCGACGGGCTCGAGGACGTCCGCTACGCCGTCGAGGTGGCCGCGGCGGGCGGCCATCCCATGATGCTGATCGGGCCCCGCGGGACGGGCAAGACGTCGATCGCCGAGCGCATCCCGACGATCCTGCCCGACCTGACGATCGAGCAGGCGCTCGAGGTGACGGCCCTGCACTCCGTCGCGGGCGTCCTCCCGGAGGGCAGCGGGCTGGTGCGCCGTCCACCGTGGTTCGCTCCGCACCACTCGGCGACCGCGGCGAGCGTGCTCGGTGGCGGCACTGGCCGGGTGCGGCCGGGACAGGTCAGCCTCGCGCACCACGGTGTGCTGTTCCTCGACGAGTTCCCGCACTTCCGCGCCGACGTCGTCGAGGCGATGCGCCAGCCGCTCGAGTCGGGGGAGGTGACGATCGCCCGCGGTGAGGAGTCGGCCACCTACCCCGCCCGCTCGCTGGTCGTCCTGGCGGCCAACCCGTGCCCGTGCGGCAACTTCCACGGCCTCTCGGGCGGCAGCTGCGAGTGCACCGAGGTCCAGCGCTCCCACTACCGCCGCAAGCTCACGGGGCCCATCCTCGACCGGGTCGACATCTGGATGGAGGTGCGGCCGCAGGGGCGCCGACGGGGAGTGTCCTTCGCCCCGGAGCCGGAGTCGTCCGCCGAGGTGCGAGCCCGGGTGGTGGAGGCCAGGCTGCGCCAGGCCCGCCGCTACCGCGACTGCTCGTGGCTCCTCAACGCCTCCTGTCCCGGTCCGGTCCTCGTCGAGCGGTGGCCGCTCGAGCCCGACGGGCAGGCGCTCATCGACACCGAGCTCGCCCAGGGCAGGCTGACCCGCCGCGGGCTCACGCGTGTGCAGCGGCTGGCGTGGACGGTTGCCGACTGCGCGGGCGTGGCCCGGCCGGGTGAGCGCGAGGCGGGCGTCGCGCTCGCCCTCCGCTCCGACGACGCGGCGAGGAGCCTTCCGGCGAGGGTGGTCTCGGTGGCGGCGTCGTGACCACATCCGAGGCCGAGCGGCTGGCCCGTGTGACGTTGAGCTGCGGAGTCGAGCCCGGCGACGGCACGACCTCCGCGCTCATCTGCCAGATCGGCGCCGTCCGGGCCTTGGAGCGCTCGCTCGTGCCCAAGCCCGACAGCCTCCTCGCCGAGCGGCTCGCCTCCATCGACCCGGTACGCCAGCTCGAGCAGGCCGATCGGTGCGGGATCCGGTTCCTCGTCCCCGGGGACCCGGAGTGGCCGACCGAGCTCGACCACCTCGACGACGCGGCGGGCGACGACGGGTTCGGCGGAACCCCGCCGGGCCTGTGGGTGAAGGGACCGATGCCGCTCACCGCACTCGACCCGGCCGTCGCGGTCGTCGGCTCCCGCGCTGCGTCCGTCTACGGGGTGGAGATGACCCGGATGTTGTGCGACCACCTCGCGACCGCGGGCGCCGCCGTGGTGTCCGGTGGTGCGCGGGGCATCGACTTCGTGGCCCACGACGCTGCCTTGCGGGCGGGCGGCGCCACCGTGGCGGTGCTGGCCTGCGGCGTGGACCGGGTCTACCCCGCCCAGAATCGGCCACTCCTGCAGCACCTCGGCTCGGAGCTCGCCGTGGTGTCCGAGCAACCGCCGGGGTCCGCTCCCACCCGGCGCCGGTTCCTGGCGCGCAACCGTCTGATCGCCGCGCTGACCACGGGCACCGTCATCGTCGAGGCGGCCCTGCGCAGCGGGGCACTCAACACCGCCGGGTGGGCCGAGCTGTTGAGCCGGCCGGTGATGTGTGTCCCGGGGCCGGTGACCAGCTACACCTCCCAGGGCGTCAACAACTGGGTCCGCCAGGGCAGGGGGACAGTGGTCACCCACGGCTCCGAGATCCTCGAGCTCATCGGCCGGGCCGGGGAGCACCTCGTGGAGGAGCCGCGTGGCGAGGAGCGCCCGCGGGACGCGCTCACCCGCGTCGAGCAGCAGGTGCTGGAGTGGGTGCCGGTCAGCACCCCGGCAGAGGTCGACTCGATCGCCACCCACTCCTCGCTCCACGTCCGGGAGACCGTCGGCGCGCTGCGGCGGCTGCGGGCCAAGCGGTTCGTGTTGCTCGAGGACGGTGGGTGGCGCCTCGCGCCTGACGTGTGAGCGACGTCCGCACGCCTAGGCTGCGGGCGTGAGCGACGAGGCGGCGGACACGGAGAGCCCTCGGGAGGACACGTCCGAGGGTGAGCCCGGCCTTCCCGAGGCCATGGTGCGCCTCCTCGGTGACTACGAGCGGCACCTCGTGTCCGAGCGCGACCTCGCCCCCCACACCGTGCGCGCCTACCTCGGCGACATCGCCGGACTGCTCGACCACTGCCAGCGCCTCGGGCTCACCGACGTGACCGACCTCGACCTCCGCGCGCTGCGCAGCTGGCTGGCGCGGCTCCAGACCACGGGCCGCAGCCGGACGACCATCGCGCGACGCGCCACGGCCGCGCGGGTGTTCACGGCCTGGCTGCACCGGACCGGCCGGCTGCCGAGCGACCCGGGAGCCGCGCTCGGCTCGCCCAAGAAGCACAAGACCCTCCCGCCGGTCCTGCGCGCCGACGAGGCCGAGTCGCTCATCCGGACGGCCGCCGACCTCGCCGACGACGGCAGCCCCGTCGGGCTGCGTGACGTCGCGATGCTCGAGCTGCTCTACGCGACCGGGATCCGCGTCGGCGAGCTCGTCGGCCTCGACATCGACGACGTCGACGACGAGCGCCGGGTCGTACGCGTGTTCGGCAAGGGCCGCAAGGAACGCTCCGTGCCCTACGGCACGCCGGCCGGCCGGGCCGTCGACCGCTGGCTGATCGCCGGCCGGCCCCACCTGCGCGGGGAGGGGTCCGGCCCCGCGCTGTTCCTGGGCGTGCGCGGTAAGAGGATCGACCAGCGGGCTGTCCGCGACCTCGTCCACCGACGCATCGCGGACGTGCCCGGAGCGCTCGACATCGGGCCGCACGGCCTGCGCCACACCGCCGCCACCCACCTGCTCGAGGGCGGGGCCGACCTCCGCTCGGTCCAGGAGCTGCTCGGTCACGCCTCGCTCGCCACCACCCAGCTCTACACCCACGTCACGACCGATCGGCTCCGCCGGGCGTACCAGCAGGCCCACCCCCGCGCCTGAGCGCCCCCCACATCTCGGCGAGCGTCTTCCCAAGGCGGAGGTATCGGTTCGGATCCGTATGACGCAGAGGTTGGCAGCGGGGGGAAGCGGAGGAGCGGAGCGGCCGTGACGTACGAGTGGTCAGGCGAGCCAGTCGAGCGCGCGTCGCCACCTCGTGAGCGGTGGGCTCCACGGGAGACGGACCGTGACCGGGTCGTCGCGCCACAGCGGCAGCAGGCGCACCGGACCGCCGCCGACGAGCGAGAGCGGGTCGAGGTACGTCCGGGCGTCGCCATCGCCCTCGACCAGGCCCCAGTGCAGGCAGGCGGCGGGGAAGCAGTGGCTGTCGGTGACCACCAGGCGTCCCAGCACGCCTCCGGCCGCCACCACCTGGCCGCGCTCGACGGACGCGACGACCGGCTCGTACGTCGTACGACGTCCGCCGTGCAGCACGGTGACGACCGGCTTGCCGCCGATCGAGCCGGCGAAGCCGACCGTGCCGGCGAGCGCTGCGCGCACCGCCTGGCCGGGCGTTCCGGCGAGATCGACGCCTCGGTGCCCGGCGGCGTAGGGGTGGGGCGGGGGCTCGAAGTGGCGGACGACGTCGGGCCGGGGATCGAGGGGCCACACGCCGACGGGCTCGTCAGGACGCGCGTGCGCCGGTCCGGCGCCGCTGGAGAGGAACAGGTGGACCAGCACGAGGAGGACAGCTCCGAGAACGGCTCGCATCGAGCGATCCTCACCCGGTCGTGGGCGCCGGACGAGCGGCGACGACGCCACCTGTGGACGAGCTCTCGGCGCCCCGGGTTGTGGACGCCTGGTGGCCATCCGATCCACGCTCGGTCCACGCTCGGGGGAGCGGGCGACAGTGATTGGCCTCGTGGGGAGCCTCTGGCCTACGATGTCTGGAGCAGTCCACCCGGACTGACTTCGCGCGCTCGCCGACCGTGCCCGGGATGCTCCTCGATCCCGGACCACCCGCGGGCGTCGGTCCTCAGTTCCCACCAGCTCCACCGGTGCGGATCGGACCGACGTGTGAGCGTCAGGGCTCCCGGCTCCCGCCGGGCGCATCAACTGTAAACAACAGGAGCCCGCTCCCGGTCCGACCTGCCGAAGGTCGGGCACGTCGGTGAGCGTCTCCGCCACAACAGGAGAACCCATGGCAGTCGTCACCATGCGCCAGCTGCTCGAGAGCGGCGTCCACTTCGGTCACCAGACCCGTCGTTGGAACCCCAAGATGAAGCGCTTCATCATGACCGAGCGCAACGGCATCTACATCATCGACCTGCAGCAGTCGCTCGCCTACATCGACCGCTCCTACGCCTTCGTCAAGGAGACCGTCGCCAAGGGCGGCGTCATCATGTTCGTCGGCACCAAGAAGCAGGCCCAGGAGGCCATCGCCGAGCAGGCGACGCGCGTCGGGATGCCCTACGTCAACCAGCGTTGGCTCGGCGGCATGCTCACCAACTTCCAGACCGTGCACCAGCGGATCAACCGCCTCAAGGAGCTCGACGAGATCGACTTCGACGACGTCGCGGGCTCCAACCGCACGAAGAAGGAGCTGCTCCAGATGCGGCGCGAGCGCACCAAGCTCGACAAGACGCTCGGCGGCATCCGCGACATGACGAAGGTCCCCTCCGCGGTGTGGATCGTCGACACCAACAAGGAGCACCTGGCCGTCGAGGAGGCGCGCAAGCTCCGGATCCCGATCATCGGCATCCTCGACTCCAACTGCGACCCCGACCTCGTCGACTTCCCGATCCCGGGCAACGACGACGCCATCCGCGCGGTCGGCCTGCTGACCCGCGTGGTCGCCGACGCCGTCGCCGAAGGCCTCATCGCCCGCTCCGGCGCCAAGGCCGGTGACGCCGACGAGACCGTCGGTGCCGAGGAGCCCCTCGCCGAGTGGGAGCGCGAGCTCCTCGGTGGCGACGCCGAGAAGGCCGCCGCGGCCGCCACCGGCGACGCCGCTGCCGAGACCCCGGCCGCCGAGGCCACCGGTGCCGCGTCCGAGGCCCCGCAGGCCGACGCCGCTGCCGAGGCCGTGACCGAGGCCACCGCCGAGACCGCGCCCGCCGAGACCGCGACCGAGGCCACCGCCGAGACCGCACCCGCCGAGACCGCGACCGAGGCGCCCGCCGAGGCCGAGGCCCCCGCCGAGGCCGTGACCGAGGCCCCCGTCGAGGCGCCGGCCGAGACCGAGGCCGCCGCCGCCGAGGCGCCCGCCGAGGCCGAGGCCGACACGAAGGACTGAGCAGGTCACGCCGGCCGCCGGGCTCACGTCCGCGGCCGGCGCCCCGCGTCGTCCCACCCACCGCAGGGTCGCCTCGAGCCGGCCCGCGAACCCCCCTGGACCAAAGGAAGAAGGACCATGGCCAACTTCACCGCCGCCGACGTCAAGAAGCTCCGTGAGCTGACCCAGGCCGGGATGATGGACTGCAAGAAGGCGCTGACCGAGGCGGACGGCGACTTCGACAAGGCCGTCGAGCTGCTCCGCGTCAAGGGTGCGGCCAAGGCCGCCGCCCGCGGCGCCGAGCGCGAGACCGCTGCAGGCCTCGTCGCCACCTCCGGCAACGCCCTGGTCGAGCTCAAGAGCGAGACCGACTTCGTCGCCAAGAACGAGGACTTCATCGCCAAGGCACAGCAGATCGCCGATGTCGCCGACTCCGTCAAGGCCACCGACACCGCGGCCCTCAAGGCTGCCGAGCTCGACGGCAAGACCGTCGGCGAGGTCGTCGAGGACCTCGCCATCACCATCGGCGAGAAGATCGAGCTGGGCGAGGTCGCCTACTTCGACGGCACCACCGTCACCTACATGCACAAGCGTGCCGCCGACCTCCCGCCCGCCGTCGGCGTGCTGGTGGAGTTCGAGGGCGACGAGGCTGCCGCCCGCGCCGCCGCGATGCAGATCGCTGCGATGAAGGCCCAGTACCTCACCCGCGACGAGGTCCCGGCCGACGTCGTCGAGTCCGAGCGCTCGATCGCCGAGCAGAAGACCCGCGAGGAGGGCAAGCCCGAGCAGGCGATCGCCAAGATCGTCGAGGGTCGCCTCGGTGGGTTCTTCAAGGAGATCGTCCTGCTCGAGCAGGAGTCGGTCACCGAGTCGAAGAAGTCGGTCAAGGCCGTCCTCGACGAGGCCGGCACCACCGTGAAGCGGTTCGCCCGCTTCGAGGTCGGCGCCTGAGCCACGCCTCACCCGATCACCGACGAGGGGTCGTACGCCACGCGGCGTACGGCCCCTCGTCGCGTCGGTGCGAACGTCGTACGAGCGGTGGGTTCGTCGGCCCCGGTCCGTTCCGGTAGGTTTCGGATGACCCACCCAGTTTGGCTGTGAAGGGATGCACGTGGCGTACAAGCGAGTCCTGCTCAAGCTCTCCGGTGAAGTGTTCGGCGGAGGTGAGGTGGGGTTGGACCTCGACGTCATCAACGCCACGGCCGGCGAGGTGGCCGAGGTCGCCAAGTCGGGCGTCCAGATCGCGATCGTCGTCGGCGGTGGCAACTTCTTCCGCGGCGCCGAGCTCCAGCACCGCGGCATGGAGCGGGCCCGCGCCGACTACATGGGCATGCTCGGCACGGTCATGAACTGCCTCGCACTCCAGGACTTCATCGAGAAGCACGGTGTCGAGACGCGCGTGCAGACGGCCATCACGATGGGCCAGGTCGCCGAGCCCTACATCCCGCGCCGGGCGATCCGGCACATGGAGAAGGGTCGCGTCGTGATATTCGGCGCCGGCGCCGGCATGCCGTTCTTCTCCACCGACACCGTGGCCGCCCAGCGTGCGCTGGAGACGCGCTGCGAGGTGATCCTGATGGGCAAGCAGGGCGTCGACGGCGTCTACGACTCCGACCCCAAGACCAACCCCGACGCGGTGAAGTTCGACCAGCTGAGCTACGACGAGTACCTCGCGCGCGACCTCAAGGTCGCCGACGCGACCGGCATCGCCATGGCCCGCGACAACCGGATGGACATGGTCTTCTTCAACCTCTCCACCCCGGGCACGATCGGGCGGGCGGTGCGGGGTGAGAAGATCGGCACGCTGGTGAGCAGCCTGGCCTGACCGGCCCGACCCACCCGCGCCACCAGCACCACGACGTACGAGGAGAGAGAGCAACCGTGATCAACGACGTCATGAAGGACGCCGACGCCAAGATGGGCAAGTCCGTCGAGGCGACGCGCGAGGAGTTCGCCGCCATCCGGGCCGGCCGTGCCAACCCGGCGATGTTCGCCAAGATCACGGCCGACTACTACGGCACCCAGACCCCGCTGCAGCAGCTCGCCAGCTTCTCCTCGCAGGACGCCCGCACCATCCTCATCCAGCCCTTCGACATCGGCGCGATGGGCAACATCGAGCGGGCCATCCGCGACTCCGACCTCGGCGTCAACCCGGCCAACGACGGCAAGGTCCTGCGCTGCGTCTTCCCCGAGCTGACCGAGGAGCGCCGCAAGGAGTACATCAAGCTCGCGAGGGCGAAGGCGGAGGACGGCCGGGTCTCGGTGCGCAACGTGCGCCGCACGGCCAAGCAGGGCCTCGAGAAGCTCGAGAAGGACGGCGAGGTCGGCAAGGACGACGTCACGGGTGCGGAGAAGCGCCTCGACGCGCTCACCAAGACCCACACCGACAAGATCGACGAGCTCCTCAAGCACAAGGAAGCCGAGCTGCTCGAGGTCTGAGCCACCCTGCCGATGACCACTCCTGATCCTCCGGCGGCGCCCGCCCCCCACCCCGACTCACCCAAGGACCACGGTCGCGCCGGCCGCGACCTGCGGGCTGCCGTCGTCTCGGCCGTCGTCCTCGTCGCGGCGATCCTGCTGTCGCTGCTGTTCTGGAAGCCCGCCTTCATGGGCATCGTGGCGGTCGCCGTCGTCGTCGCGGTCTGGGAGTTGCACCAGGGTTTGGCCGCCAAGGGCGTCGACATCCCCGAGCAGCCCCTGATGCTCGGCGGCGTCGTGATGGTCGTCGTGGCCTACGTCTGGGGCGCACCGGCGCTGGTCACCGCCACTGCCGTCACCGCGCTCGTCATCATGCTGTGGCTGCTGCGGCGCGGGGTCGACGGCTACGTCATGAACGCGACCGCGTCGGTCTTCACCCTCATCTACGTGCCGTTCCTGGCCTCCTTCGTGGCGCTGCTGCTCGGCGAGGGCGGCACCGCCCCCGCGTTCGGCCTCGACGTCGACGACCCGGGCGTGCGCGGCGTCATCACCTTCATCGCCATCACCGTCGCCTCCGACACCGGCGGCTACATCGCCGGCGTCCTCTTCGGCCGGCACCCGATGGCACGCGTGATCTCGCCCAAGAAGTCCTGGGAGGGCTTCGCCGGCTCGATGGTCGCCACCATCGCGGTCGGCGTCTGGCTGGTGACCTCGTTCCTCGGCGGCGACTGGTGGGTCGGCGTCCTCCTCGGGGTGATCGCCGCGGTGATGGCCACGCTCGGTGACCTGTGCGAGTCGGTCATGAAGCGCGACCTCGGCATCAAGGACATGAGCCAGGTCATTCCCGGCCACGGCGGCCTGATGGACCGGCTCGACTCGCTGCTGGCCACCGTCGCGCCGATCTGGCTGGTCCTCTACTACCTCGTCTTCTGACGAGCCCGTCGCCAGGACGTCTGATGCGCCTGCTCGTCACCGGTGGCCGCACCGGCTACCTGGGGCGGCACGTCGCCGCAGCGGCTGCGGCGGGCCACGAGGTCGTCGCCGTGGGGTCTGCGGACGCCGACGTGCGCGACGCCGAAGCGGTGGACTCGCTGGTCGAGCGGCACCGTCCGGACGCGGTCATCCACACGGCGTACGTCCAGTCCGACCGGGCGGTCACCGCCGACGGCGCGGCCCACGTGGCGCGCGCGGCCGCCCGGCACGGCGCCCGGATGGTGCTGGTCTCCAGCGACGTGGTCTTCGGCGGCTCCGACCGCCCCTACGACGAGGCAGCGCCGACGGACCCCGTCTCGCCCTACGGCGAGGCCAAGGTGGCCGCCGAGCGTGCGGTCCTCGACATCCGTGCCGACGCGGTCGTGGCGCGCACCTCGCTCATCCTCGGTGACGGCGCGTCGCAGCACGAGGAGCTCGTCCGTCGGCTGGCAGCGGGCGCCGAGGGAGGCCTCTTCGAGGACGAGCGCCGCTGCCCGGTCCACGTGAAGGACCTCGCCCGCGCTCTCGTCGAGCTCGCCGAGGGCGACGTGCAGGGCGTCCTGCACGTGGCCGGCGCCGGCGGCATGAGCCGGTACGAACTCGGCCGGCTCATTGCGCGCCGCGACGGTCTCGACCCCGACGTGCTGCGGGCCACGACCCGGGCGGAGCTGGCCGTGCCGGGCCCCGTCGACGTACGCCTCGACTCCTCGCGCGCGGCGACGCTCCTGTCGACCCGGCTGCGGGGAGCCCGGGAGTTCCTGGCCTGACCCTGGCCGGACCGGCGGACGCCCGCACCTGCCGCCCGGACGGACCTCCCTGCCACCGCGCGCCCCGCGCGGTGCGTGGCGGCCGAGCGCCTACGCTGGTGGGGTGGAGACGCAAGAGCAGCAGGCGCACGAGGCGGCGCAGGACCGCCACTTCGAGTGGTGGCACCACAGCCACCCGACGTTCGCGGGCATCACCGGCTTCTTCGCCGGGATGCTCTTCGTGACCGCCCTGCCGGGGGCTTTCGCGGGCGTGCTCCGACTGCTGTTCGACCACGAGACGTCCGAGCAGCTGTTCCCGTTCGTGGTCCTCGCCCTGGCGCTGCCGATCGCGATGCTCGTCAAGCGCAAGACCCGACGGTTCGCCCAGTTCATGTTCGTGGGCATGGTCGTCACCGCCCTGGTCGTCGGCGGCGTCGCCTCGCTGGTGCTCTACTTCATGGCCGACGCCTGACCCGTCCGGCCCGCTGAATCGCCTCGTCGACCGTCGGGGTGGGAGAATCGGCGCGATGTCCGAATCCACGCACGAGCCCATCAAGACGCTGCCCCTCGTCATGGACGAGCCCCGGGGCCGCAAGAAGCCGCCGCGCCACCTCGCCGACCTCGACGAGGCCGGTCGCAAGGCGCTGCTGGAGGAGATGGGCCTGCCGGGGTTCCGCGCCAAGCAGCTCAGCAACCACTACTTCACGCGCCTCGCCGACGACCCGGCGGAGATGACGGACCTGCCGTCCGGTCAGCGCGACGACCTCGTCTCCGCGCTGCTGCCCGACCTGATGACGCCGCTCCGCACCATGGAGGCCGACCGCGGCACCACGCGCAAGACGCTCTGGAAGCTCTTCGACGGTGCGCTGGTCGAGTCGGTGCTCATGCGCTACCCCGACCGCGCCACGATGTGCGTCTCCAGCCAGGCCGGCTGCGGCATGGCGTGCCCGTTCTGCGCCACCGGGATGGGCGGCCTGCAGCGCAACATGTCGACCGCCGAGATCGTCGAGCAGGTCGTCGCCGGCGCGCGCTCGCTGGCCCGCGGCGAGGTGCCCGGCGGCCCGGGCCGCGTGTCCAACGTCGTGTTCATGGGCATGGGCGAGCCGCTCGCCAACTACAAGGCCGTCGTCGGTGCCGTCCGACGCCTCACCGACCCGTCGCCGGCCGGCCTCGGGATGAGCGCCCGCGGCGTCACCGTGTCGACGGTCGGCCTCGTCCCGCGCATCAACCAGCTGGCCGACGAGGGCATCCCGGTCACGCTCGCGCTGAGCCTGCACGCCCCCGACGACGAGCTGCGCAACGAGCTGGTGCCGATCAACACCCGCTTCTCGGTCGCCGAGACCGTCGAGGCTGCCTGGAACTACGCCGCCAAGACCAAGCGCCGGGTCTCCATCGAGTACGCCATGATGCGCGGCATCAACGACCAGGCCCACCGCGCCGACCTGCTCGGCGACGTGCTCAACTCCTACGGCGACTGGGGCTGGGTGCACGTCAACCTGATCCCGCTGAACCCGATCGAGGGCTCGAAGTGGACGGCGTCCGACCCGGCCGACGAGCGCGAGTTCGTCCGCCGGCTGGAGGCGAAGGGCATCCCGACGACCGTCCGCGACACGCGTGGGCGTGAGATCGACGGTGCCTGCGGCCAGCTCGCCGCCAAGGAGTAGCCCGAGGGCCGCAGCCGAGACGTCGCGGTCCGTTCACGTGTCGTCCGTCCGCGGCGGGGCGTGCGTTGCGGCGGCCTTCCTAGCGTCCGGGGCATGGACCTGCTCGAGAGGCGGCGTCGCAGCCGCACCGTCCCGGCCACCGTCGTCCCCCTCGCGCCCGACCGGCCCGCGCCCGGGCGTGCCGGGCGGCTCCGCGTGCTGGTCGTCACCGAGTCGTTCCTGCCCCAGGTCAACGGGGTCACCAACTCCGTGCGCCGGGTGCTGGAGCACCTCGCCGCCGAGGGGCACGAGGCCGAGCTGGTCGCGCCGACCGGCCCCGCGACGTATGCCGGGTTCCCGGTGACCCTCGCGCGCGGCGCGAGCCTGCCGTTCTACGCCGACTTTCGCATCGGGCTGGAGACGCGGCGCCGGCTGCGCGCCACCATGGAGCGCTTCCGCCCCGACGTCGTCCACATCGCCTCGCCGGCCGCGCTCGGCCTGCAGGCGGCACGAGCCGCGCGGTCGCTCGGCATCCCGACGGTCGCGATCTACCAGACCGACCTGGTCGGGTTCGCGGAGCAGTACGGCGTCCCCGGCGGCGCACGGGCGATGGGGGCGCTGACCCGCCGGATCCACCTGGGGGTCGACCGCACACTGGCGCCCTCCACGGCGAGCATCGCGCAGCTCGCCCGGCTCGGCGTGCCCGCGGTCGCCCGCTGGCCGCGCGGCGTGGACCAGGAGCTGTTCGCACCGCTGCGCCGCGACGAGGCCCTCCACGCCGAGCTGGCCCCCGACGGTCGGCTCCTGGTCGGGTACGTCGGCCGGCTGGCCGCGGAGAAGGAGCTCGAGCTGCTGGCCCACGTCGACCGGATCCCGGGCGTGCGTCTCGTGCTGGTCGGCGGCGGGCCCGAGGAGGCCAGGCTCCGGGCGCTGCTTCCGGACGCGGCCTTCCTCGGCGTCCTCCACGGCGAGGAGCTCGCGCGCGCCCACGCCACGCTTGACGTCTTCGTCCACACCGGGCGCCACGAGACCTACTGCCAGTCGGCCCAGGAGGCGCTGGCCAGTGGGGTGCCCGTGGTCGCACCGCGGTCCGGTGGGCCGATCGACGTGGTCCCCGACGGCGTCGCCGGCCACCTCTACGAGCCCGGTGACGCGAACGAGCTGGTGTCCCACGTCGAGCGCCTGGTGGCGCATCCGGTGCTCCGCCGCCGGATGGCGCTCGCCGCCCGCCAGAGCGTGCAGGGCCGGACGTGGCAGGCGGTCAACGAGCTGCTGGTGGACCACTACCGCGAGGTCGGCCGGAGCTCCGTCACCCGTCGCCGCGCCGGCTGAGCGTGTCCCGCACGACCTGCACGGCCTCCTCGACGGTGTCGACGAGGTGCACGTGCGGCTCCATCGGTCGCCCGGCGGCGAGCGCCTGGAGCAGCGGCCACACCGGCAGCTCCTCGGTCCAGTAGCGCCGGCCGAGCAGCACCATCGGCGCGACGGCGGTCCGGCCCGCGTAGTAGTTCTCGCAGGCGTCCTGGAAGATCTCCTGGACGGTGCCCCCGGCGCCCGGCAGGAAGACGATGCCGCCGGTGCACACCTGGAGCAGCAGCGCCTCGCGCGGCGCGTTCGCGAAGAACTTCGCGATCGCGGTGGCGAAGACGTTGGGCGGCTCGTGGCCGTAGTGCCACGTCGGGATGCCGAGCGTCTCCCGGCCGCCGGACGTCGCGCCCACGACGTCGAGGGCCACCCGCGCCCACGCACCCACGTCCGGCCGGAACGACGGCACCGCCGCCAGCCGACCCAGTGCGTCGTCGAGGCCGTCGGGCAGGAACGCGCCGAGGTTGGCGGCCTCCATGGCGCCCGGACCGCCACCCGTGGCCACGGTCAGGTGGCCGCCGAGCGCGTGCCCGAGTCGGGCCGCGGCGGCGTACGCCGGGCTGCCGCGCTCGAGCGCGTGACCGCCCATGACGCCGACCAGGTCACGTCCGGCCACCCACGCGGCCAGGGCCGTGTCGACGTGGTGGTCGTGCAGCGCCATCGCCAGGGTGTTCTCGCGACTCGTGCCGCGCCGCGACCAGGCATAGGCCCGCGCGTCGAGGGTGTCGTGGTAGCGCGGTGCGTCGTAGAGGTCGCCGGGGGAGTACAGCGTGGACCGGTAGGTGTCCACCGGGATGCCGGGGATCTCGGGCAGCACGATCGCACCGGCACGGCGTACGACGTCGTCCTCGCCGTCGGTGAAGTCGCAGCCCAGGAACAGCGCCCCGCCGAGCGACCGCTCGAGCAGCGCGGGCCCGCGGTCGGTCAGGTCCAGGCCGACGATGCGCCACCCGGCGAGCGAGCTGACACCGGCGGCGAGCCTGCGGTCGAGGTCGGGGAGGGTCGTGACGTCGATGACACGTCCGTGGGAGTGCTTCACGGGGCCAACCTAGGCTGCTCGCCCTTGAGTCTCCTGGAGACTCAAGGGCGAGCGTGGCCCGGATCAGCCGCTGCCCGGCTCAGAAGGCGTGCGCCATGAGCTCGCCGAACAGCTCCTGGTCGTCGACCTCGAGCCCGCGCGAGCGGAACCAGGCGCACATGTTGGCGCAGTCCCGCATCAGGAAGTCCATGCCGCGCGGGTTGCCGACGAGGTCCACCATCTGCGGGAGGTCGATGATCACGAGCCGGTCGCCTGCCGCCAAGGTGTTGTACGGCGACAGGTCGCCGTGGACCAGCCCCGCCTGGACGAGCGTGATCAGGGCGTCGCGCAGCTGGTCGTAGTAGCCCTCGACGAGCGAGCGCTCCGGCCGCACCTGGGCGACGCGCGGGGCGGTCTCGGTCTCGCCGTCGACGGTCACGGTGATCCACTCCATGAGGATCTCGGTCTCGTCGATCTGGACCGGGTAGGGGACCGGGAGGCCGAGCTCCCAGCAGCGGCGGAGCGCGTTCCACTCCGACACCGCCCACTCGCCGGCCGCCACCTGCTTGCCCCACGTCGACTTCCGCTTGAGGGCGCGGTTGTCGCGGGACCGCTTCATCGAGCGGCCCTCGGTGTAGGACGCGGCACGGTGGAAGGTCCGGTGGTCGGTGTCGCGGTAGCGCTTGGCGGCCATCACGACCGCCTCGTCCGGACGATGCGGGTCCTCGCGCTCGAGCAGGAAGACGTCTGCTTCCTTCCCGGTCTTGAGGACGCCGAGCTCGGTATCGATGGCGCCGCTGGAGGTCACGACCCAGTCGGGACGCGGCTCGGGGCCCTTCATGAGGGCTTCAAGGTCCTCCCAGCGGGACCAGCGTTGACCCTCGCCGAGCTCGTCGGCGTAGGTGTCGTAGGTGAAGACGAACGACTCGTCGATGCCCTCGAGGGGCGAACGGTCGTCAGGCCGGAGGAAGTCCTCCGGGATGAGGTGAGTCAAGGTAGGTGCTCCGTTGGTGCGAGAGGTGGTCGGCGGGCAGGCCGAGGACAGCGATGGACATGTCACGGCTCCTCTCGTCTCACGGGCACCGGGCGTGCGATCGGCACGTGGTGGACGCGCCCACTCGCGGCGCGTCGCCCCCATCGTCGCTGGCGCAGCTCGACAGCGCAACGCAATTACGCGCGCTAGGTTCGGACGGTGACCACGCGCCCGATCCGCCGCCCCGTCCTGTCCGCAGCCCTCGCGACGGCGCTCACCGCCGGGATGGCCGTCGGGGCGGGTGGTGCCACCGCGACCGCAGAGACTTCAACAGGGACCTCCGCCGAGACCTCCGCAGGGGCCTCCGCAGCTCCCGTCGACGGCGCGTCCGGCATCGGCGACCCCTACTGGCCGCTCGACGGCAACGGCGGCATCGACGTGGCGACCTACAAGATCTCGCACCGCTACGCGATGGCGACCAAGCAGCTGAGCGGGCGCACCACGCTCGAGCTGACCGCCACCGAGGACCTGGCCAGCTTCTCCCTCGACTTCCTCCTCGACGTCTCGAAGGTGACCGTCGACGGCGAGAAGGCACGCTTCGACAAGACCGACGGCGGGCACGAGCTGCGGATCACCCCGCCGCGGCCGCTCGCCGCCGGCAGCAGGCACACCGTCGTGGTGGCGTACGACGACCGCCCGGCGCGGCACTCCTACGCCGGGGAGCGCAACTGGCTGGCCAGCAAGGACGAGGTCGTCACGATGAACGAGCCGCACATGGCGCCGTGGTGGTTCCCCGCCAACGACCACCCGCTGGACAAGGCCGTGGTCGACGTGAAGGTCCGGGTCCCCCACGGCCGCGAGGTCGTCTCGAACGGCAGGCTGCTCGATCGCAAGGTCGGCACGAGCTCGACGCAGTGGCACTGGAGGGCCGACGAGCCGATGGTGCCCTACCTCGCGTTCTTCGCCGCCGGCGACTTCGCGATCGAGAAGGGCAAGCACCGCGGCCTTCCGTGGCTCGTCGCGGTCTCGGAGGACCTGGCCGATCGCGACCAGGCGGCGAGCATGCGGCTGATGAAGAAGACCCCGAAGGTCGTCGCCGGCCTGGAGAAGGACCTCGGCGACTACCCGTTCTCGGTCGTCGGCGGCATCACGACCGGCCTCAGCCCGGGCTTCGCGCTCGAGAACCAGACCCGGCCCACCTACCCGGCGGTCGGCGGCAGCGCCACGAGCCTCGTCGTCCACGAGCTGGCCCACCAGTGGTTCGGTGACGACATCGCGATCGAGCGCTGGTCCGACATCTGGCTCAACGAGGGCTTCGCCACCTTCATGGAGTGGCGCTGGGCCGAGACGCACGGTGGCCGCTCCGCCGACGCCGTGTTCCGCAGCTACTACGCCAACGTCGACGCGACCTCCGACTTCTGGAAGGTCGCGGTCGACGACCCGGGCGCTGCCAAGGTGTTCGACGGCGCCGTCTACGGTCGCGGCGCGATGGCGCTGCAGGCCCTGCGCAACCGGGTCGGGGACGAGGCCTTCTGGCGGGTCGTGCGCACCTGGATCCGCGAGCAACGCGGGGGCAACGGCTCCACCGCGGAGTTCGAGGAGGTGGCCGCCCGGGTCAGCGGGCAGGACCTCGGCCCGTTCTTCGACACCTGGCTCCGCACGCTCGCGAAGCCGGCCGCCACCGACACCAACGGGCTCGGCTGACGATGACCGGCCAGACCACGGGGGTGACGTGGTTCCGGGCGCCGACCGGCGACGACCCCGGCATCCTCAACGCCTGCTACAACGCCCTCGACATCCACGTCGTCCGCGGCCGGGCCGACGACGTCGCGGCGCAGCTCGACGGCACGCAGCACACCTTCGCGCGGCTGCTCACCGAGGTGGCCGCGTGCGCCGGCGTGCTGCGGGCCTTCGGCGTCGACGTCGGTGACCAGGTCGCGTTCGGGGCCGTGCCGCACGGGACCGGTGTCGTGACCGTGCTCGCGGCCGCCCGGGTGGGCGCCGTCGTGCAGTACGACGACTCGCCCGGCGCCACCGGGAAGGTCGTGGTCCGCGGCACCACCGACGGCGTCGTGCTGTCGGTCGAGGGCGAGGACCTCCCGTGGGACGTCGCGATGCGCGCCGGTCGTACCGACCCGGCCGGGTGCGCCGACGTACCGGGTGACGCGGTCCTCTCCCGGCACGGTGACGACACGCTCACGGTCCTCGGCGCGCTCGGCGCGTCGGACGACCAGAACCTGCAGGTGCCTGCCGGGGCCACGCTCGTCGAGGTCGGCGGCCTGAGGTTCTGGTCGTTCGACGCGCCGCAGGGCTGAGCCCCGGCGCCGGCGCGGTCAGCGCGCGTCGTCCTGACAGACTGGCGCGGTGACTGCCCGCGACATCGTGATCCTCGGCTCGACCGGGTCGATCGGCACCCAGGCGCTCGGCCTCGTCCGCGCCCACCCGGACCGGTTCCGCGTGGTCGCGCTGACCGCGGGCGGGTCGAACCCCGAGCTGTTCGAGGCCCAGGTCGCGGAGTTCGCGCCGGGGTTCTCCGGGCTGGGGGAGGAGGCGTCCACCGAGGCCGCCGGCCGACCGTGCGACGTCGTGCTCAACGGCATCACCGGAGCCGTCGGCCTCCGGCCCACCCTCGCCGCCCTGGACGCCGGCACCACGCTGGCCCTCGCCAACAAGGAGTCGCTCATCATCGGCGGACCGCTGGTGAAGGAGCGCGCCCGGCCGGGCCAGATCGTGCCGGTCGACTCCGAGCACAGCGCCATCGCCCAGAGCCTCCGCGCCGGCTCCGCCGAGGAGGTACGACGCCTCGTCCTCACCGCGTCCGGCGGCCCGTTCCGCGGTCGTACGGCCGAGGAGCTCGCCGACGTCACCCCGCAGCAGGCGCTCGCGCACCCCAACTTCGCGATGGGGCGCGTGATCACCACCAACTCCGCGACGCTGGTCAACAAGGGCCTCGAGGTCATCGAGGCGCACCTGCTCTTCGACATCCCCTTCGACCGCATCGACGTCGTCGTGCACCCGCAGCAGCTCATCCACTCGATGGTCGAGTTCGTCGACGGCGCGGTGGTGGCCCAGCTCGGCCTGCCGACCATGCTGGTCCCGATCTCCCTCGGGATGGGCTGGCCCGACCGGGTGCCCGACGCCGAGACGCCGATCGACTGGACCCGGGCGGCGGACTGGCGCTTCGAGCCGCTCGACGACGTGGTCTTCCCCGCCGTCACCCTCGCCCGGACGGCGGGGGAGCGCGGCGGCACCGCGCCCGCCGTCTACAACGCCGCCAACGAGGTGGCCGTCGACGCCTTCCACGACGGTCGGCTGCGCTTCCCCGACATCGTCGCCACAGTGGCACACGTCCTGGACCGTCACGACGTACCATCGAAGGAGCACCTCACCGTCGACGACGTCCTCGCCGCGGACTCATGGGCGCGAGCCGAGGCCGCTGCGCTCATCTGACGCCTCCCAGACGTCCCACCCGACGTCCCCACCCCGAGAAGGACCCCCACGCACATGTCCGCCCTGCTCTACACCCTGGGTGTCGTCGCCTTCGTCCTGGCGATCCTGGTCTCGATCGGGCTCCACGAGTTCGGGCACCTCGTGCCGGCGAAGAAGTTCGGCTGCAAGGTGCCGCAGTGGTTCATCGGCTTCGGCCCGACGGTGTGGAGCAAGCAGATCGGCGACACCGAGTACGGCGTCAAGGCGATCCCGCTCGGCGGCTACGTCAAGATCGTCGGGATGCTGCCCCCCGGCGCGGCGGAGCTCGTCGAGGAGACGACGTACGACGAGGACGGCGAGGCGGTCCACAAGGTCCGCCGCTCCAACACCGGCCTCTTCACCCAGCTGATCTCCGACGCGCGGGCCGCGGAGTGGGAGTACGTCAAGCAGCACGAGACCGACCGGCTCTTCTACCGCCTCCCGTGGTGGAAGAAGGTGATCGTCATGGCCGGCGGGCCGATGGTCAACATCGCCATCGCGTTCGGCCTGTTCGCCGTGCTCTTCGCGACCTACGGCAACCCGCGCGACGAGGTCGTGGAGCCGGTCGTCGCCGCCGTGCCCGCGTGCGTGGTGCCCGTCGAGGAGCAGGGCCGCGCCTGCGCCGCCGACGACCCGCCCACCCCCGCGAAGGAAGCCGGGCTGCGGGCCGGCGACGAGATCCTCAGCTTCAACGGCACGCCCTTCAGCGACTGGGACAGCCTCCAGTCGCAGATCCGCGCCAACGCCGACGGCGACGCCGTCATCGAGGTGCGACGCGGCGACGAGCAGCTGACGCTGACCACCAACACCACCGTCACGCTGCGCCAGACGTCGATGGAGGACAAGACCCTCACCGAGGTGGGATTCCTCGGCGTGCAGCCGGAGACCCGGCTCGAGACCGGCGGACTCGTCTACACCGCGATGCAGATGGAGACGATGGCCGTCGAGACGGTCAAGGCCCTGGGCCAGCTGCCGGTCAAGGTCTACGAGGTCGGCCGCGCCATCGTCGGCCTGCAGGAGCGCGACCCCGAGAGCCCGGTGTCGATCGTGGGTGGCGGCCGCTTCGCGGGCGAGGCCGCGGCCAGCGAGGCCTTCCCCGTCACCGAGAAGATCGTCACGCTGCTGTTCCTCGTCGCCAGCTTCAACTTCTTCATCGGCATGTTCAACTTCGTCCCGCTGCTGCCGCTCGACGGCGGCCACATCGCGGGTGCCCTCTACGAGGGCCTCAAGCGCGGGATCGCCCGGCTCCTCGGCCGTCCCGACCCCGGGCACGTCGACGTCGCCAAGCTGCTCCCGGTGGCCTACGTCGTGGGGCTCGCGATGCTGGTGATGGGCGTGGTCCTCATCGTCGCCGACATCGTCGTGCCGCTGCGGCTGACCTGACCCGGGCCGCACCCGGGCGGGTGGGACGCAGGCAAAGGATCACGCAACCGGCTGAGCGGTCGCATTCGCTGTGGAATCCTGCGAGAGGCCCCGTTGCCCGGGCGTGCGCGGGAGGCGTGCCCGAGCAGCGGTGTCGTGCTGCCCGGCCCGTACGATGAGGCCATGACTTCCGTCGGCTTGGGCATGCCCGCGCTCCCGCCCCCCGTCCTGGCCCCTCGCCGCAAGACCCGCCAGATCAAGGTGGGCTCGGTGGGCGTCGGCAGCGACTCGCCGATCTCGGTCCAGTCGATGACCACGACGTTGACCTCCGACGTCAATGCGACGCTCCAGCAGATCGCCGAGCTCACCGCCACGGGCTGCGACATCGTGCGCGTCGCGTGCCCGAGCCAGGACGACGCCGATGCGCTGCCGCAGATCGCGCAGCACTCGCAGATCCCGGTCATCGCCGACATCCACTTCCAGCCCAAGTACGTCTTCGCCGCCATCGACGCCGGCTGCGCGGCAGTGCGGGTCAACCCGGGCAACATCCGCAAGTTCGACGACCAGGTCAAGGAGATCGCGCGGGCCGCCAAGGACCGCGGCACCTCGATCCGCATCGGCGTCAACGCCGGGTCGCTCGACAAGCGGATCCTCGACAAGTACGGCAAGGCCACCCCCGAGGCGCTCGTCGAGTCCGCGGTGTGGGAGGCCAGCCTC
The DNA here is from genome assembly GCF_042666175.1 of Nocardioides sp. GCM10028917. NCBI lineage: Bacteria > Bacillati > Actinomycetota > Actinomycetes > Propionibacteriales > Nocardioidaceae > Nocardioides > Nocardioides sp. GCM10028917. The sequence goes on along the minus strand of NZ_JBHTFL010000006.1, from coordinate 236,575 downwards.
TTCGAGGAGCACGACTTCCACGACTTCAAGATCTCGGTCAAGCACAACGACCCGGTCGTGATGGTCCGGGCCTACGAGCTGCTCGCCGCGGCCGGCGACTGGCCCCTGCACCTCGGTGTCACCGAGGCCGGCCCTGCCTTCCAGGGCACGATCAAGTCCTCGGTCGCCTTCGGTCACCTGCTCGGCCAGGGGATCGGCGACACGATCCGCGTCTCGCTGTCCGCGCCGCCGGTGGAGGAGGTCAAGGTCGGCCTCCAGATCCTGGAGTCGCTGAACCTCAAGCCGCGTCGCCTCGAGATCGTGTCCTGCCCGTCCTGCGGCCGCGCCCAGGTCGACGTCTACAAGCTCGCCGAGGAGGTCACCGCCGGGCTCGACGGCCTGGAGGTGCCGCTGCGCGTCGCCGTCATGGGCTGCGTCGTCAACGGTCCCGGCGAGGCGCGCGAGGCCGACCTCGGTGTGGCCTCGGGCAACGGCAAGGGCCAGATCTTCGTCAAGGGTGAGGTCGTCAAGACCGTCCCCGAGTCGCAGATCGTCGAGACCCTCATCGAGGAGGCGATGCGCATCGCCGAGGGCATGGAGCCCCTCGAGGGCAGCGAGCCGGTGGTCAGCGTCAGCTGACCGTCCCGGGCGTGACAGCAGGCCGCTCGCTCCTACTAGGCTCCCGAGGGTGCTGAGGACCCGCGAGCAGGTGCGCGTGCTGGGCCCGGGTGACCGGGACGCCTTCATCGCGCTCGCGGAGCAGGACCCCGTCGTCAACGTATTCGCCGACTACCGCGCCCGGCTCACCAACCTCGACGAACGGTGGCTCGGCGGACAGGTGTGGGGACGCTTCGAGGGGAACCGGCTCGTCGCGGGCTGCCACCTGGGGGCCAACCTCGTCCCGGTGCAGTGCACGCGCGACGACGTGGGCGCCTTCGCCGACGTGGCGCTGCGCCGGCGCAACACCGTCGGCACCATCGTCGGCCCCGCCGGCGTCGTGGCGGCGCTCTGGGAGCAGATCGAGCCGCGCTGGGCGACACCGCGGGAGATCCGTCCCGACCAGCCGCACCTCGAGATGGGTCGGGTCCCGACCATCGACGCCGACCCCGCCGTGCGGGTCACCACCCCGCGGGACCTCGACCGGCTCTACCCCGCGTGCGTGGCGATGTACACCGAGGAGGTCGGTGTCTCGCCGGAGAACGACGCGGGTGGGGGAGACCTCTACCGCGCGCGCGTCCAGCAGCTGATCGGCCGCGGCTGGTCGCTGGCGAGCTTCGACGACCAGGGCGTGGTCTTCAAGGCCGAGATCGCGTGCGTGACGCCGTACGCCGCCCAGGTGCAGGGCGTGTGGGTCCGGCCCGACCGCCGGGGCGAGGGGCTCTCGACGAGCGGCATGGCGGCCGTGGTCTCCCACGTCATCTCCTCCGGTGTGGCACCGGTGGTCTCGCTCTACGTCAACGAGTGGAACACCGCCGCGCGGGCGGCCTACGCCCGGGTCGGCTTCGAGCAGACGGCGACCTTCGCGACGCTGATGTTCTAGGCCGGCCGAGCCCGGAAAAGAATTCTTGCCCGGGTGTATCACGCAGGGGTGTACGCGCACCTGTGCTGACATGGGGACAATGGTCACCATGTCAGAGGACCGTAGGACTGAGGGGCAGTCCGACCAGTCACCGTGGGACATGGCGAGTGGGGCGTTCATCGCCTGGCGTTCGGGGGACGCCGCAGCGATGGACGAGCTGGTCGCCACGATGACGCCGATCCTGTGGCACGTGGTGCGGGCATACGGGCACGACCGCCAGACCGCCGAGGACGTGATCCAGGCGACCTGGCTCGGTTTCGTACGCCTCCACCGGACCATCGAGGACCCGCAGGCGGTCGCGTCCTGGCTGATCACCTCGGCCAGGCGCGGCGCAGCCGCCCATGCCAGGGCCGCGCGACGCGCGACCCCGGTGCAGGACGAGACGCTGCACGCCGCACTCCCTGACGCGGAGTCGGCCGAGGCGCTCGCCATGCTCGACGACGAGGCGTCACGGCTGTGGGGAGCCGTGGCGACCGTCGACGAGCGCTGCCGCAAGCTGCTGAGAGTCGTGGCCTTCATGGATCGCCCCGACTACCAGTCGATCAGCCGAGACCTCGACATGCCGGTCGGGAGCATCGGCCCCACGCGGGCCCGGTGCCTGGCGAAGGTCCGGACCGCCCTGATGAAAGGAGGCGAGCGATGAATGCTGGGGACGCCGCTCTCCTTGAGGAACTGCGTGACATGTGGATGACCTACGACCCTCCGCCAACCGGTCTCGTCGCGACGATGATCGCCGCCGTCGCTGCCGCCGACCTCGATGCGGAGTGGGAGATGCTCACCCTCGTCCGCGACTCGCGGGACGAACCCGCTGCCCAGGTGAGGGGACTCGCCACGTCGCGGATCCTCTACTTCACCGCCGCTGAGGGATGGTCGCTCGACGCCGAGCTCGACGACGGCCAGGTCCGCGGCCAGCTGCTCGACTTCGACGGCGACATGGGGGCCGTCGAGGTCGTGGTCGAGACGACCGACGGCCAGAGCTGGACCACCGCGCTCGACGAGGTGGGGTTCTTCGCCCTCGCCGCCGAGCCGACGGGGTCGGTGCGCTTCACGGTGCGCGACGGCGGCCGGTCGGCGACCAGTCGCTGGATCGAGCTCTGAGCCGCCCGGCCCTGCCCCTCGCCATCAGGGGCCGGGGTAGGGCTGGCGCAGCTCCCGGTGAGGTCCGATCGTCGGGTCCGAGTCCGTGGTCGCCCGGGCGAGCACGGCGTCGCGGGCGTCCCGTGCCGACGCACCGGTCTCGCTGATCTCGCGGGCGATGAGGCCGGCCACGACCGGGGCTGAGAACGACGTGCCGCTCCACCGCGCCAGGCCCGTGCTGAACACCCGGACGTCACCCTTGTCCGGCGTCTCGTTGCATTCGAAGGTGCCGTCGGGGAACGCGTTGACCAGGTTGCGCCCCAGCGCGTAGACGTCGGCCGAGACCCCGAAGTTGGAGAAGTCGGAGACGCGTCCGTCCCGGTCGAGCGAGCCGACCCCGACGCACCAGGCGAAGGCAGCCGGCCAGAACGGGGCGGCCCAGGAGTCGTTGCCGGCGGCTGCCACGAGGACGCAGTCGCGATCCTTCAGGTGCTTGTTGTGGAACTTCCTCAGCGGGATCGACGGCAGGTCGAGCCGGGTGCGGCAGCCGGCCGAGAGGTTGATGACCTGAGGATCGTGCCGCAGCGCCTCCTGGAGCTGCACGACGAGGTCGGACTCCAGGATCCCGCCGCCACCGACCCCGCCGATCGCGAAGCCCTCCACGTAGACCTTCGTCTCCGTAGCGACGCACCGCACGACACCGGCGATGAACGTGCCGTGGCCGGCGTACGGTCGCAGGTCGGGGCCGTTGAGCTCGTCGTCGCCCTCCACGCCCTTGAGCCACGGGGTGCGGGGGTCGGTCGCGGCGGGCGGGTGCCAGCCGGTGTCGACCACCACGACACTCACCTCGCGGGCCTTCTCCAACGGCGCGACCGGTGGCCACGGCTCGGTGAGCCCGGTCTCCTGGGCCTCGATCGCTGGGCACATGCTGCCTCCTCCGCCGCCGGGGGAGACGTGGACCCAGTGGTCGGGTGAAGCGGCACCGCGGCGCAGGCCATTGTCCTCGAGGAGGTCGAGCACCTCCGGCACCGACTGTCCATCACGACGCTCGGGCAGCAGGTAGCGGACGACCTCGCCGTCGAGCAGGTCGACGTCGTCGCGGCGCAGCTCGCCCGTGAGGACCCGGTCGCCGAGCTGCCTGACGAGCTCCTCGAACGCCTGGACGTCGTCGCCGTCCACGAGCACCCGGTCGGGGTGGAACACGTACGTGAAGTCGGCGGGTGCCAGCGTGTCCCACGCGACCCCGCCCTCGTTGGCCTCCTGGAAGGCTCGGATCTGGTCGGTGGTGCGTCGCCGTCGGTCGTCGCCGATCTTCCAGTCGTCTGACATGGTCCGACGCTAGCGTCGTCGGGGTCTCGGGCCGAGGGATTCCGGAGAGTTTTCCGCACGGATACGCGAGAATGGGACACGTGGATCGGGACGAGGCGGAGGAGCTGCTCCGCACCCTCTTCGCCGACCCCGGGGCCGCGCGCCTGCGTGCCGAGCAGGTGCTCGTCCCGGACCCCGACGTGGCGCTCGCCTCCATCGGGCACCAGATCGTGGGAATCGTCGTCCGCGACCTCGGCGACATGGAGGCAGCGCTCCACGAGATGCGGACGGCGCTGCGACTGGCCCGCCGCTCCGGCGACCATGCCCGAGCGGCGGACGCCAAGGCCACCCTGGGCATCTCGCTCTGCGCCGCCGGTCGCACACGCGAAGGGTTGCGGCACCTCGACGAGGCGGCGGCCGCGCTCGACGGCGTACCGCTCGCGCGGGTGCTGGTGCGCCGGGCGAGGGTGATGAGCTTCACCCAGGAGAACTTCGAGGCGGGAGCCGGCGACCTGGTGCGCGCGCTCGCGATCCTCGACCGGTCCGACGACGAGATCTGGCGGGCCCGCGCCCTTCACCTCCAAGGCCTCACCCGAACCGGTCTCGGCGACCTCGACGCTGCACGCCGCGCGTTCGAGGAGGCCATGGAGGTGCACGCGGGCCTCGGCCTACGGTCGGACGTCGCGACGGGGATCCACACACGGGGGTGGCTCGCCTTCCTCGAGGGAGACCTGCCGCGAGCCCTCGAGTGCTACGCCGACGCGAGCGACCGGTTCGACGACCTCGACATCACCAGCGTGGACCTGGTCTACGACCGGTGCAGCGCCTACCTCGTCGCAGGCATGCCGGCAGACGCCCTGGACGTCGTCGAGCGCGCCCTCGAGGCCCGCCCAGTGATCGAGACCGAGCGGGCCGACTTGCTGCTGGCGCTCGCCGGGGCGGCGTTTGCCGCCGGGGACTGGGCTCGGGCCAGGTCGGCCGCCGACGCAGCATGTCGCCTGTACCAACGGCAGGCGCGCCAGCGGCACTGGGTCAGGGCGGAGCTGTACGCGATCTGGTCGCGCGCCGAAGTCACCGGCAGGCCCGCCAGGCTGCTCCCTCGGCTGGAGACCTTGGTCACGGCAGCCCGCGAGTCCGCCGCTCCTGAGCTGCCACAGGCGCTGCTCCTCGGCGCGCAGGTCGCGAGCCGGGTGCGCGGACCAGGGGCGGCACAGCTGGTGGACCACTGGCTCGACGAGGCCGCCGCTTGCAGGAACGCCTCGACCGGCACCACCCGGGCCCTCGGCTGGCTGGCGCTGGCCAGACGCCGTGAGGCCGCCGGCGAGGCGGGCGCGGTCATCCGCGCGTGCGAACGCGGCCTCCGGGCGCTGGATGAGCACCAGGCGACTCTCGGCAGCCAGGAGCTGCGAGCCGGATCCGCCGGCCACGGTGCGGCCCTCGCCGAGCTCGGCACTCGCACCGCCATGTCCCGCGGCGACGCACGGCAGCTGCTGCGGTGGTCGGAGCGGTGGCGGGCCACCGCCCTTGCCACGCCGGCCCGGACAGCAGGTCACGACGCGCAGACCCGGGCCGACCTCGTCGCGCTGCGGGCCCAGCGTCGCCGCCTGGAGGAGGCCCTGGCGGACGGCGCCCCCACCGACGCCCTCGAGGCGCGTGCCACCCGGCTCGAGCAGCAGGTGCGCCGTCGCCTGTTGCAGGAGCGAGGATCCGGAGAGGCTGCCGCGGCCCTCGACGTCAGGTCGCTCCTCGAGGCGCTCGCCGAGGACGACACGGTCCTCGTGGAGCTGACCGAGCTCGACGGCGTCCTGCACGCGCTCGTGGCGGGTCGCGGGCGCGTACGCCACCGGGTGGTCGGCGAGGCAACGGCCGCTGCCGCTGCCGTCGACTTCTCGTTGTTCACCCTGCGCCAAGCGGCGCGTGGACGTCGGGCGCAGCTCGACGTGGCCGGCGCCCGGCTCGAGCGGGCGCTGCTCGGGGACGCGTTGAACGGCGTGGGTGACTCGCGCATCGTCGTGTCCGGCACCGCTGCACTGCAGGGCGTGCCGTGGGGACTGGTGCCCTTGCTCGCCCGCCGGCCGGTCACCAGCACGCCGTCCGCCCGCCTGTGGCTGCGGGCGAGATCGGCGCGGCCCGCGGACGAGGACCGTCGCGTGATGCTCGTCGGGCCGGGGCTCGGCAGCGGCGGGGCCGAGGTGCCCGCGGTCGTCGCGCAGGATCCCGGTGCGCAGGTGCTCGACGGCGACGCGGCGACCGTCTCGGCGTCGCTGGCCGCGCTGGACGGAGCGGCGCTGGCGCACGTCGCCGCGCACGGCCGCTTCCGCGAGGACAGCCCGCTCTTCTCGTCCCTCACGCTCGCCGACGGCCCGCTGCTCGTGCACGACCTCCAGGGCCTCGACCGACCACCGCACCGCGTCGTGCTGTCGGCCTGTGAGTCCGGCGTCATGGCGCCGGTCGGTGACCAGGAGCTTCTCGGCCTGGCGGCGGCGCTCCTGTCGATGGGCACCGCCGGGGTCGTCTCGAGCCTCGCGGAGGTCGACGACGCTGCGACCGTCGAGGTGATGGTCGCCCTCCACGCCCGGCTCCGACAAGGGGGCGGGCTCGGCGACGCGATGCTCGCTGCCCGTGAGGCTGCGGCGGGTGAGTCCGTGCTGGCTGCGACCGCCGCATCCTTCACCGTGCTGGGGTTGTGACGGGGCGGCGCCGACGCCGACGGAACTGGTTCGCGGCGGCCACGGGCGCACCCCTATCGTTGCGCGCATGACTGGCCGCATCCTCCGCATGTCGACCCTGTTCGTGCGCACCCTGCGCGACGACCCCAACGACGCCGAGGTGCCGAGCCACAGGCTTCTCGTGCGAGCCGGCTACATCCGCCGCGCGGCGCCGGGCATCTACACCTGGCTGCCGCTCGGTCTGCGGGTGCTGCGGAAGATCGAGAGCGTCATCCGCGAGGAGATGGACGACATGGGCGCCCAGGAGCTGTCGTTCCCGGCGCTCCTGCCCAAGGAGCCCTACGAGGCGACGGGGCGGTGGAAGGACTACGGCCCCAACATCTTCCGCCTCCAGGACCGCAAGGGCGGCGACTACCTGCTCGGGCCGACGCACGAGGAGATGTTCACCCTCGTGGTGAAGGACCTCTACAACTCCTACAAGGACCTGCCGCTCTCGATCTACCAGATCCAGAACAAGTACCGCGACGAAGCCCGGCCGCGCGCCGGACTGCTGCGCGGTCGCGAGTTCGTGATGAAGGACTCCTACTCCTTCGACGTCGACGACGCCGGCCTCGAGCGGTCCTACCAGCTGCACCGCGACGCCTACATCCGGATCTTCGACCGGCTCGGCTTCGAGTACGTCATCGTCAAGGCCACGTCGGGCGCCATGGGCGGCTCGGCGAGCGAGGAGTTCCTCGCCAAGGCCGACGTGGGCGAGGACACCTACGTCCGATGCACGCACTGCGACTACGCCGCCAACGTGGAGGCCGTCACCGTCCCCGCCCCGCCCGCGGTGTCGTACGACGACGCTCCCGCCGCGCACGCCGAGGACACCCCCGACACCCCGACCATCGACACCCTCGTCGCCCACCTCAACCAGGCCCACCCGCGCGACGACCGTCCCTGGGCCGCCGGTGACACGCTCAAGAACGTCCTGGTCGTCCTCAAGCACCCCGACGGCACCCGCGAGCCGCTCGCGATCGGCGTGCCCGGCGACCGCGACGTCGACCAGAAGCGTCTCGAGGGCCAGCTCGAGCCGATCGAGGTCGAGGCGATGGACGAGGCCGAGATGGCCAAGCACCCCTCCCTGGTCAAGGGCTACATCGGCCCCGAGGCACTGGGGGAGGAGTCGACGTCGGGGATCCGCTACCTCGTCGACCCCCGCGTCGTGGAGGGCACCCGCTGGGTCACCGGTGCCAACGTGCCGGGCTCCCACGTGCTCGACCTCGTCGTCGGCCGTGACTTCGCCCCCGACGGCACGATCGAGGCCGCCGACGTGCGCGACGGCGATCCCTGCCCCAACTGCCACGAGGGCGTGCTCGAGTCCGCCCGCGGCGTCGAGATGGGACACATCTTCCAGCTGGGCCGCAAGTACGCCGAGGCGCTCGGGCTCAAGGTGCTCGACGAGAACGGCAAGCTCGTCACCGTCACCATGGGCTCCTACGGCATCGGTCCGTCGCGGGCCGTCGCCGCGATCGCCGAGGGCACGCTCGACGACCTGGGCCTGTGCTGGCCCCGCAACGTCGCCCCCGCCGACGTCCACGTGGTCGCCGCCGGCAAGGACGAGGCGGTCTTCTCCGCCGCCGAGGTGCTCGCCCAGGGCCTGAAGGGCGCCGGCGTCGAGGTGCTCCTCGACGACCGCGCCGGCAAGGTCAGCCCCGGAGTGAAGTTCAAGGACGCTGAGCTCATCGGTGTGCCCACGATCGTCACCGTGGGCCGTGGCCTGGCCGACGGCAACGTCGAGGTCCGCGACCGCCGCACCGGCGAGCGTGAGGACGTCCCGGTCGGCTCGGCGGTCGCTCGCATCACCGAGATCGTCCGCAGCTGACCGCATGGCACACGCGCGGATCGAGGCGGTCATCTTCGACTGGGGCGGCACCCTGACCCGCTGGCACGACGTGGACTTCCACGCCGAGTCGGTGGCGCTGGCCCAGGCCGTACGTCGTACGCCCTCGCCGGACGACGACCACCACGCCCACGCAGAGCGCCTGCACCGCGCCGGCGACGTCATCTGGGGACGCAGCCGCGACCACCAGCAGAGCGCCACCATCGCCGACCTCTTCACCGAGGCCGGCCTCGACCACGACCCGGACCTGCTGGCCGCCTACTACGAGTTCTGGGAGCCACACACGCTCACCGACCCCGAGGTCCGGCCGATGTGGCAGGAGCTGCGCGCGGCGGGGGTGCGGGTGGGCGTGCTGTCCAACACCATCTGGCCGCGGGAGTGGCACGTCGGGTTCTTCGAGCGCGACGGGGTGTACGACCTCGTGGACGGCGACGTCTACACCAGCGAGGTCCCGTGGACGAAGCCCTCGCCGCTCGCCTTCGGTGCGGCGATGGACGCCGTGGGCGTGAGCGACCCGGCTGCCTGCGTGTACGTGGGGGACCGGCTCTTCGACGACGTGTGGGGCGCCCACAACGCAGGCATGCGGGCGATCCACGTCCCTCTGTCGTCGATCCCTGCGAACCAGGTCGGCCACACCGAGGGCGAGCCGGACGCCACGATCACGTCCCTGGCCGAGGTACCGGCCGTCGTGCGCCGGCTCGATGCCTCCTGAGCGTGGCACTTCTGCAACTTCGTGCGTTGCAGGAACATGCAAGCGCATCCGGCTTTCCCATCGGGCAGATCGAATGCATGATTGTGCATGTCGCTCCGCCACCCCCACAGGTTGGGCGACACAGGGTGATGCTGACCAACCCCACGGAGCGGTCCGCGTCCTCGGCTTTTGGGAGAGATCTCGGGACTTTCCCAAAGGCTGAGGCCGCGGGCCGCTCTCCCTGTGTCAGGGCACGGTGCGTCCGGCGCCGGGGCGGGTCAGGCCCGATCGAGCTCGGGGGCTCCCGGCCACGTCTCGGCGGTCTCGCCGAGCTGCAGACGCCAGACCGCCGACCAGGTCGCCTCGGTGAGCGCCCACTCGCGCACGGATCCTGTCGACTGCGCGACGAGCGCGAGCAGCCCCTCGACGCTCGCCGCCTCGAGGTCCGCCGCGGCACGTTCGAGCTGCGGCGGACGGAGGAGCGACCCGTCGAGGTCGTAGGCCACCTCGGCGGCGACGGGCTCGCCGCCGGCGTCGCGCACCATGAGCAGCAGCTGGTCGCGACGTGCGCGGTGGCGGCGGTAGCCGGACGTCAGCGTCTCGAAGAGCGCCGGCGACGTGGCCTGCGACGTACGCGCGCCGAGCACGCCGTAGGTGTAGAGCGCGGCGTGCTCGTCGGCGAGGCTCGCCTGCAGGGCGTCGAGGACGGTCATGACCCCTCCCGCCCGGCCGGGAGGTCGCCGAGCGCTGCTCCGTGCTGGGCGGTGGACGCCGCCATGCTCGCCAGCACGCGCGCGAGGTCGCCGCTCGCCGCGGCGACACAGCCGCGGCGCACCTCGCGCAGCAGCCGCTGCTCCGAGCGACGCACCGCTGTGAGGGCCCCGGCACGATCGGCAGGGATGCGGGGCGGCGGCGGGGTCGGGACGTCCGCGTCGGCGACCGCTCCCTCGAGCACCTCGAGGTGGGCGGCGTGCGCGGTCGCGACCGGCTCCAGGAGGGGCGTCAGGTCGGGGACCGAGAGCGTCGCGGCCTCCACCACCGACCGGGCGCGGACCAGTGCCGCGACGACCGCGGTGACGAGCTCGGAGTCCTCGGGCGGGGGCGGCGCCGCATCGGCGGACCCGTTGTCGCGCGACGGCGGATCGATGTCGCAGGCGGCCACCAGCAGCGGAGCGACGAGTGCCGCGCCCACCGTCGTACGACGGGTCAGCGAGCGTCCGGGCACCCCCGAACCCTAGCCGCCCCGTGGAGAGGCCCGGACCGGTCCGGACCGGCCACGGCTGTGTGTCGCGGCCCGGGTCGGGACGGCTATCGTGTCCACGGACAACTACACAAGGAGGTCGCAACCCGATGAGCACCCCACACCAGGACGCCACCCGGGACCGCATCGAGGCGGAGCTGGTCGACCCCTTGCAAGCGATGGGCCTCGACGTCGAGGCCGTCGAGGTCACCCCCGCGGGGAAGCGCCGCGTCCTCCGCGTCGCCGTCGACAAGGACGGCGGGGTCACCCTCGACGACGTCGCCGACGCGACACGTGAGGTGTCGCGGGTGCTCGACGAGTCCGACGTGATGGGTGAGATGCCCTACACGCTGGAGGTCACCTCCCGAGGCGTCGACCGTCCCCTGACGCTGCCGCGCCACTGGCGCCGCAACGAGGACCGCCTCGTCAAGGCCGTCCTCACCGACGGGTCGACCTTGACCGGACGCATCCTGACGTCGTCGGAGGACTCGGCGACCCTCGACGTGTCCGGGGAGCAGCACGAGGTCGCCTACGCCGACGTGGCCAAGGCGCTCGTGCAGATCGAGTTCAACCGCAAGACCGAGAAGCCCGAGGAGAAGGACGACTGATGGACATCGACCTGAGCATCCTGCGCATGCTGGAGCGGGAGAAGGAGATCTCCTTCGAGGTGCTGGCCGAGGCCATCGAGCAGGCCCTGCTCACCGCCTACCAGCGCGCCACCGAGTCCTCGCACCCCGCGCGCGTCGAGCTCGATCGCAAGACCGGTCACGTCACCGTCTGGGCGCGCGAGATCGGCGAGGACGGCACGGCCGGTCCGGAGTACGACGACACGCCCCAGGGGTTCGGCCGGATCGCCGCGACGACCGCGAAGCAGGTCATGCTCCAGCGGCTGCGCGACGCCGAGGACGAGATCAAGTTCGGAGAGTTCGCCGGCAAGGAGGGCGACATCATCTCGGGGATCATCCAGCAGGGTCGCAACCCCGACGACGTGATGGTCGACCTCGGCAAGATCGAGGCCATCCTGCCGGTCAGCGAGCGCGTGCCGGGGGAGAAGTACGTCCACGGCGAGCGCATCAAGTGCCTGGTCACGTCGGTCCGCAAGGGCATGCGGGGACCCCAGATCACGCTCTCCCGGTCCCACCCCACCCTGGTCAAGAAGCTCTTCGCGCTCGAGGTCCCCGAGATCGCCGACGGCACCGTCGAGGTCGCTGCCATCGCCCGCGAGGCCGGTCACCGCACCAAGATCGCGGTGCACTCGACCGTTCCCGGGGTCAACGCCAAGGGCGCCTGCATCGGTCCGATGGGCCAGCGCGTGCGCAACGTGATGAGCGAGCTGCACGGCGAGAAGATCGACATCGTCGACTGGGCCGAGGACCCCGCCGAGCTCGTCGGGCACGCCCTCTCGCCGGCCCGGGTGACCTCGGTGGAGATCGTCGACCTGGCTGCACGCTCGTGCCGGGTGGTCGTACCCGACTTCCAGCTCTCCCTGGCCATCGGCAAGGAGGGCCAGAACGCCCGCCTCGCCGCCCGGCTCACCGGTTGGCGCATCGACATCCGCTCGGACGAGGCTCCCGCGCCGGAGTAGCCCGGCACCGCGGCCGCCCAGTTGGTGAACCACTGGCCACACCGGCTAGAGTGGAGGTCAGTGGCCACCACGTCTGACACCCCTGCGCCCGGACCCGTCCGGACCTGTGTGGGTTGTCGGGCGAAAGCCACTGCGAGCGAGCTGCTGCGGGTGGTCGCAGGCTCGGACGCCGAGGGCAGACCCGCCCTGGTGCCCGATCCGGACCGCCGGGCACCCGGCCGCGGGGCGCACGTCCACCCCACGCCCGAGTGTTGGGAGCTCGCGGTGCGACGCCGAGCGTTTCCCCGGGCCCTCCGCTCGGGCGAGGGGCTCAGCACCGCGCCGGTGGCCGACCACCTCGCCCAGATCCACCAGTCCGATTCACCGCAGCACCGACCAGAAACTGGAGCACGCAGCTCATGAGCACTCGATGAGTAACTCGTAATGAGTGTGCACACCCACTAGCTGTTCCGTTTCCCCTCTCCTTCTGGGGTCACGGACCAGAAGGAGCAGAAACAACCGTGGCAAAGACCCGAGTCCACGAACTCGCCAAGGAGTTCGGAGTCGAGAGCAAGTTCGTTCTCGAGAAGCTCAAGGAGATGGGGGAGTTCGTCAAGTCGGCATCGTCGACTGTCGAGCCGCCCGTCGAGATGCGCTTCAAGAAGCAGTACGGCGACGAGCTGAAGGCCGCAGCGGCCTCAGCCCCCGCCGAGACTGCGGCGGCCGACAAGCCCGCCGCCAAGAAGGCCGCGCCCAAGCCCGGCCCCAAGCCCGCGCCGGCCCCTGCCGTCACCGAGGCCCCCGAGGTCGTCGAGGTCGCTGAGGCCCCCGCGGCTCCCGAGGCCCCGGCCGAGGCGCCCGTCGAGACCGCGGCCCCGGCCGCCGAGCCGGCAGCGCCCGCTGCTCGGCCCGGTCCGAAGCCCGGCCCGAAGGCACCGGCCGCCGAGCCCAAGGCCACGCCGGCCGAGCCCGAGGCACCCGCGGCCCCGGCTGCGAAGGCCCCGAGCCCCGCACCTCGCCCGGTCGGTCGTCCCGGCGCCCCCCGCCCGGGCAACAACCCGTTCGCCCCGAGCCAGGGCATGGGCCAGCGCCCCGCCCCGCGCACCGGTGGCGACGACAGCCGTCCGCCCCGTCCGCCGGCCGGCGGCGAGGGCCGTCCCGGCATGCCGCGCCCCAACCCGGCGATGATGCCGAAGTCCCCGGCGGCCTTCGGCAACGGTCCGGGCGGTCGTCCGGCTCGTGGCGGTCCCGGTGGCGGCCCCGGTGGCGGCCCCGGCCGTCCGGGTGCCCCCAGCCGCGGCGGTGCTCCGGGTCGTCCCGGCGCCGGCGCCCCCGGCGGTGCTCCCGGTCGTCCCGGTGGCTTCGGCCCGTCCGGTGGCGGTCGCCCCGGTGGCGGTCGTCCCGGCCAGCGCGGCCAGACCCAGGGTGCCTTCGGTCGCCCCGGTGGCCCCTCGCGTCGTGGTCGCAAGTCGAAGCGCGCCCGTCGCCAGGAGTTCGAGGCCATGGACGCCCCCACCCTGGGCGGCGTTCGGGTCCGCAAGGGCAACGGGGAGACCGTGCGTCTCCCGCGTGGCGCCTCGCTGACCGACTTCGCCGAGCGCATCAACGTGGACGCCGCTGCCCTCGTGCAGATGCTGTTCTCGCTCGGCGAGATGGTCACCTCGACCCAGTCGGTGGGTGACGAGACGTTCGAGCTGCTCGCCGAGGAGCTCAACTACGTCGTCCAGATCGTCTCGCCCGAGGACGAGGACCGCGAGCTGCTCGAGACGTTCGACCTCGAGTTCGGTGCCGACGAGGGCGACGAGTCCGACCTGGTCATCCGTCCGCCGGTCGTGACCGTCATGGGTCACGTCGACCACGGAAAGACCAAGCTCCTCGACGCGCTGCGTGACGCCAACGTGGTCGACAAGGAGGCCGGTGGCATCACCCAGCACATCGGTGCCTACCAGGTCCACACCGAGGTCGACGGCGACGACCGTCGCATCACCCTCATCGACACCCCGGGCCACGAGGCGTTCACCGCCATGCGTGCCCGTGGTGCCCAGGCCACCGACATCGCGATCCTGGTCGTCGCGGCCGACGACGGCGTCATGCCGCAGACGGTCGAGGCGCTCAACCACGCCAAGGCGGCCAACGTGCCGATCGTCGTGGCGGTCAACAAGATCGACAAGCCGGAGGCCGACTCCACCAAGGTCCGTGGCCAGCTCACCGAGTACGGCCTGATCCCCGAGGAGTACGGCGGCGACGCCATGTTCGTCGACGTCTCGGCCAAGGCCGGGCTCAACCTCGACAAGCTGCTCGAGGCCGTCGTGCTCACCGCTGACGCGTCGCTCGACCTGCGCGCCAACCCGGACCAGGACGCCCAGGGCCTCGTGGTCGAGGCACACCTCGACCGCGGTCGCGGTCCGGTCGCCACGGTGCTCGTCCAGCGCGGCACGCTCCGCGTGGGCGACTCGATCGTGGCCGGCCCGGCTCACGGTCGTGTGCGCGCCATGCTCGACGAGCACGGCCAGGAGATCACCGAGGCCGACCCGTCGCGTCCGGCGATGGTGCTGGGACTCTCGGCGGTGCCGGGTGCGGGCCAGAACTTCATCGTGGTCGAGGACGACCGCATGGCCCGTCAGATCGCCGAGAAGCGCGAGGCGCGCGAACGGGCGGCCATGCAGGCCAAGCGTCGCGTGCGCCGCAGCCTCGAGGACTTCATGGCCTCCATGGAGAAGGGCGAGAGCCAGGAGCTCAACCTCATCCTCAAGGGCGACGTGTCCGGTTCGGTCGAGGCGCTCGAGGACGCGCTGTCGCAGATCGACGTGGGCGACGAGGTCTCCCTCCGCGTGATCGACCGCGGTGTCGGTGCGATCACCGAGACCAACGTCGACCTCGCCGCCGCCTCCGACGCCATCATCATCGGCTTCAACGTCCGCCCGCAGGGCAAGGCGAGCCAGATGGCCGACAAGGAAGGTGTCGAGATCCGCTACTACTCGGTCATCTACCAGGCGATCGAGGAGATCGAGGCGGCGCTCAAGGGCATGCTCAAGCCCGTCTACGAGGAGTCGACCCTCGGCCAGGCGGAGATCCGCGAGATCTTCCGCTCGTCCAAGGCCGGCAACATCGCGGGCTGCATGGTCACCTCGGGTGTCATCCGCCGCAACGCCAAGGTGCGGATCCTGCGCGACGGAGCGGTGGTGGCCGACAACCTCGACCTGTCCTCGCTGCGCCGCGAGAAGGACGACGCGTCCGAGGTCCGCGAGGGCTTCGAGTGCGGTCTGGTGCTCCGGAACTTCCAGGACATCAAGATCGGCGACATCGTCGAGGCGTTCGAGATGCGCGAGATCCCGCGCAGCTGATCACCGAGCGGGCACTTCGTGCCCGTCCGCGTCACCGACCGGGCGCTTCGTTCCCACTCACGGGAACGAAGCGCCCGGTCACCGTCTGTGACGGGCCGGAAGTGCCCGGTCACGAGTAGGAGAGACTGGAGCCATGACCAATCCCCGCGTCCGCAAGATCGCCGACCGCATCCAGGTGATCGTCGCCGAGATGCTCGAGCGTCGGATCAAGGACCCCCGCCTCGGCTTCGTCACCATCACCGACGTCCGCGTGACGGGTGACTCCCAGCAGGCCTCGGTCTTCTACACGGTGCTCGGCGCCGAGGACGAGCTGGCCAGCACCGCCGCCGCCCTCGAGTCGGCCAAGGGCGTGATCCGCTCCGAGGTCGCCAAGCAGCTCGGGATGCGCATCGTGCCGTCGCTGACGTTCATCCCCGACGCCCTGCCGGAGAACGCCCGCGCCCTCGACGAGGTGCTGGCGCGCGCGAAGCAGCAGGACGAGGAGGTCGCCGCCCGCCGCGTCGAGGCGTACGCCGGCGAGCCCGACCCGTACAAGAAGCCGCGGGTGGCCGAGGACGAGCTCGACGACGAGGACGACGACCTCGACGACCTCGACGGCGGGGACGACCGCGCCTGATGGTCGACCCCGGTCTGGTGGTCGTCGACAAGGCCCCGGGCATGACCTCGCACGACGTGGTGGCTCGGGTCCGCCGGCTCGCCGGCACCCGCAAGGTCGGCCACGCCGGCACGCTCGACCCGATGGCCACGGGCGTGCTCGTGCTCGGAGTCGAGCGGGCCACGCGGCTGCTCGGCCACCTCATGCTCACCGAGAAGGCGTACGACGCCACGGTCCGGCTCGGGGTGTCGACGACCACCGACGACGCTGAGGGCGAGGTGGTGGCCACGACGCCCGCCTCGTTCCACCAGCCGGGCCTGGTCGAGGCCGAGTTCCTGGAGCAGGTGGGCGACATCCTCCAGGTCCCGACCGCCGTCTCCGCGATCAAGGTCGACGGCAAGCGGGCCTACCAGCGCGTCCGCGACGGCGAGCAGGTCGAGCTGAAGCCCCGCCCGGTCACGATCCACTCGCTCGTGGTCCACGACCAGCGCGTCGCCGGTGACTGGCTCGACGTCGACATCTCGGTGCGGTGCTCGTCCGGCACGTACATCCGCGCCATCGCCCGCGACGTCGGGGCGGCGCTCGGCGTGGGCGGCCACCTGACCGCGCTGCGGCGTACGGCCGTCGGGTCCTTCGACCTCTCCGTCGCCCGCACCCTCGAGCACCTGGCCGACGACTTCGCGGTCGTGCCGATCGCCGAGGCCGCGCGAGCCTCCTTCCCGGTCGTCGAGCTGGACGAGGAGCAGGCGGCGCACGTCCGCTTCGGTCGCGCCCTCGACCTGGCGCTGCCAGGCGACGGCCCGCACGCCGTGTTCGCGCCCGACGGGCAGTTCCTCGCGCTCTACGAGCGGCGCGGGCAGCAGGCCCGGCCGGTCGCGGTCTTCGTCTAGCAACGAGGGTGGGCACGTCGGCTCAGCGTGACCCGCCAGTAGGCTCGGCCCGTGCAGATCTGGCGAGACGTCGACGACGTGCCGGCCGACCTCGGCCGCACCGTGGTGAGCATCGGCAACTTCGACGGCGTCCACCTCGGGCACGCCCACGTGCTCCGCGAGGCGCGGAGCAGCGCCGCGCGCTTGGGCATCGACACGGTCGTGGCGGTGACGTTCGACCCGCACCCGATGGCGGTCCTGCGGCCCGAGCACGCCCCGCCCACCCTGACCTCGATCCACACGCGCGCCCGCCTGCTCGAGGACGCCGGCGTCGACGCGATGCTGGTCATCGGCTTCGACCGCGAGATCGCGTCCTGGTCGCCGCTGGAGTTCATCGACCGGATCCTCGTCGACACGCTGCACGCCGGCGCGGTCGTCGTCGGCTCCAACTTCCGCTTCGGCGCCAAGGCCGCCGGCGAGGTGGCGACGCTGGTCGAGGCCGGGGCGTCCCGCGACTTCGAGACGGTCGGTGTGCCGCTCGACGGCGGACCGCAGGTGTGGAGCTCGACCTACGTCCGCCAGTGCCTGGCCACCGGTGACGTCGCCGGAGCGGCCGAGGCGCTCGGACGCCCGTTCACCGTGCGTGGCACCGTCGTCGAGGGTGACAAGCGTGGTCGCGAGATGGGCTACCCGACGGCCAACGTGCCGATCCCGCCCGTCGACGCGGCCCCCGCCGACGGCGTGTACGCCGGCAGGCTGACCCGGCTCGACACGGGGGAGACCTACCCCGCCGCGATCTCGGTGGGCACCAACCCGACCTTCGACGGCGAGCGGGACCGTCGTGTGGAGTCCTACGTCCTGGACCGCGACGACCTCGAGCTGTACGGCGTCGAGGTGGAGGTCGCCTTCGTCGACCGGCTGCGCGGGATGGTCAAGTTCGAGGGCATGGAGGCCCTCATCGAGACCATGCACGACGACGTACGTCGCGCGCGCGAGGTGCTGGGTGGTTGAGCCCGCGGGCCGCCCCGTCGCCGACCTGGCTGCGACGGAGGAGTGGTTCGTCGCCCACGGCCTGCCCTACTTCGTCGACGACATCCGGGCCGAGGTGCACCGCGGCCTGGCCCGTGGGCGCCTCGCGCGGGTGGCCCTTGTCGCGGTGCTGCTCGCTGCCGCCGTCGCCGTCGGATTCGCCCTCGCTCCCGACCTGCGGTGGGACGACGGCCTCGTGCTGGGCATCAACGTCGGCCTGCTCAGCGTCGTGCTCTACGGGCTGTTCACGCTGCGAGCCTGGGTCATCGCGAAGTGGGCCGGGCACCGCACGTTCTCGAGCCTCAGCCTGCTGTTCCCGCTGGTCACCCGGGCCCTCCCGCTGCTGCTCCTCTTCGTCACGTTCCTCTTCATCAACGCAGAGGTGTGGGAGGTGTCCTCGCGACTCGACGGTGGTGTGATGTGGTTGACCGTCGCGCTCTTCCTCGTCATCACCGTCGGCTTCCTGCTGGTGCGGCTGCCCGAGGAGCTGGCCGGCTTCGACGAGCACATCGAGCCTGACGAGGTCGCCCGACACCTCGACGGGACACCACTGGCGGGCGTACGGCTTGCGGAGGACGAGGACCTGACCCAGGACGTCGCGATCGAGGGGCTGCAGAAGGCCAACCTGCTGCTGATGCTGCTCATCACCCAGCTCGTGCAGGTCCTGCTGCTGAGCGCGTCGATCTTCGTGTTCTTCGTGGTCTTCGGCCTGCTCGTGATGGAGCCGTCGATCGTCGAGGGGTGGACTGGCGAGAGCCCGGAGGGGATCCCGTTCCTGGAGCGGGCCAACTGGCAGCTGCTCCAGGTGTCGACGTTCCTCGCGGCCTTCAGCGGCCTCTACTTCACGGTCTACGCCGTCACTGACGAGGTCTACCGCAAACAGTTCTTCACCTCGATCATCCACGAGCTCGAGCGAGCCGTGAGCGTCCGAGCCGTCTATCGCTCCCTGCGACGGGCGGCAGCCTGAGCGTCCGCCACCCGCCGATGGGCGGTGCGTGAGCGACGAACCCGTCGACCGGGATGTGGCTCACGCACCGCCCATCGGGACGGGGAGTCGCTCAGGCGTCGAGGTCCTGCTCGACCAGCGCGGCGATCGCGTCGACCGCGGCCTGGTCGTCACCGGCGACCTCGACCGTGTCGCCGTTGCCGGCACCCAGGGTCATGATCATCAGCGAGGAGCTCGCGTCGACCCCGTTGATGGTCACGTCCGAGCCGAGCTCGGCGGCCTTCTCGGCGATGATCGCGGCGGGACGGGCGTGGAGGCCGACGGCGGAGCCGACGACGACGGACTTGCTGGGCATGGTGCTCCTTGGGTTGATGGTCGGTTGCTACAGACGGTGGAGTGCTCAGACGGTCGCGACATCGGGGTCGCGGGACCCCATCGACTTGAGGGCGATGACGGCGACGGCTCCGACGACCACGCCGGCGGCGAGGGCGATGAGGTAGCCGAGGACGTTCTCCACGGCGAACAGCACGAAGATCCCTCCGTGCGGTGCGCGCACACCGACCTCCATCGCCATCGACAGCCCGCCCGTGACGGCGCTGCCGGCCATGATGCCCGGGATGACGCGCAACGGGTCGGCCGCCGCGAAGGGGATGGCACCCTCGGTGATGAACGAGAGTCCCAGCAGCCAGCCGGCCTTCCCGTTCTCGCGCTCGGGGACGTTGAACAGCCCGGGCCGCAGGACGGTGGCCAGCGCCAGGGCGATCGGCGGGACCATGCCGGCCAGCATGACCGCGGCCATGATCTGCAGCTCGGGCGCGTCGCTGGCCAGCGACGCGCCGCCGACACCGACGGCGGCGAAGGTGTAGGCGACCTTGTTGAGCGGGCCGCCCATGTCGAACGCCATCATCAGGCCGAGGATCACGCCGAGGAGGATCGCGCTGCCTCCCGACATCGAGTTGAGCCCTTCGGTCAGCTGGTCCATGAGCCAGGAGATCGGCCTGCCGAGCACGATCAGCATCGCCAGACCGGCGAGCACCGAGGCGAACAGCGGGATGACCAGGACCGGCATCAGGCCGCGGGCCCAGGTGGGCACCTTCCAGCTCGCGATCCAGTGGGCCGCGATGCCGGCCAGGGCGCCGCCGATCATCGCGCCGATGAACCCGGTGGCCGGGTAGGCGACGCCGTCGGACGACTGCACGTTGAACAGGTTGGCCGAGAGGCCACCGAGGACGAAGCCCGGCGCGATGCCAGGGCGGTCGGCGATCGCGTACGCGATGTAGCCGCCCAGTGCCGGCAGGAACAGCGCGAACGCGGTCTTGCCGATGATGAAGAAGAGCGCCCCCAGGTAGGCCATCAGCCCGGAGTCGAACAGGGCGTGGTCGAGGCCCAGCGCAGCGGGGTCGGGGAGGTTGAAGATCCCGTAGTTCACCGCGATGTCGCCGTAGGGGCCGACGATCTCGTAGCCGCCGAGCAGGAAGCTCAGCGCGATCAGCAGACCGCCCGCGGCCACGAACGGGATCATGTAGGAGACGCCGGTCATCAGGACCCGCCGGATCCGGCCGCCCCACGACTCGTCGCCGCCGGCCTCGCTACCGCTCGAGGCCTCGCCCTCCACGCGGGGTGATCCCGCAGGATCGGCGGCGTAGCGCAGTGCTTCCGCGATCATCGCGTCGGCATCGTCGATCGGGCGCTTCACGCTCGAGCTCACCATCGGCTTCCCGGCGAACCGGCCGCGGTCACGCACGCCGACGTCGACGGCGAAGATCACCGCACCGGCGCGGGAGATCGTGTCGTGCGGCAGCGGCGTGGCGCCCACCGAGCCCTGCGTCTCGACCGCGAGGTCGACGCCGGCGCGCTCGGCGGCAGCCTCGAGCGCCTCGGCGGCCATGTAGGTGTGGGCGATGCCGGTCGGGCAGGCGGTGACCGCGACCAGCGACGGCTTGGTGCTGGTGTCGGTCGGCGACGCCGTCGCGACGCCTGCTGTCGCCGCGGCCGGGGCACCGGTGCCCGGCGCCTGCGTCGGGGTCGTGGTCTCGCCTCCTCCCGGCGTGGCTGCTCCCGACGGCGCCCCGGAGGCAGGAGCGGCGGCGGCCGCCGGCGCCGGTTCGCCGAGCTCGTGGGTGACGACCTCCACGACCTCCTCGACCGACTCCGCCGATCGCAGGGCGTCGGTGAAGGCCGGCTTGACCAGGGCGCGGGCCAGCTTGGTGAGGATGGTGAGGTGGTCGGCGTCGCCGCCGGCCGGCGCGGCGATGAGGAACGCCAGGTCGGCCGGGCCGTCCTTGGCGCCGAAGTCGACGGGCGGATCGAGCCGCGCGAAGGCGAGCGTCGGCACCTCGACGCCGGCCGTGCGGCAGTGCGGGATCGCGATGCCGCCGGGCAGGCCGGTCGCCGAGGTGGACTCGCGCGCGAACGCGTCCTCGATGAGCTGGTCCTTGCTGGTGGCTCGGCCGGCGTCGTCGACCACGCCGGCGAGGGCGCGGATGACGTCGTGCTTGTCCGAGCCCCAGTCGGCGCCGAGCCGGACGAGGTCGGTGGTGATCAGTGAGGTCATGCTGTGCCTCCCGTTGAGGGGGTGAGGGCGGTGACACCGACCAGCTCCGTGCGGAGCTGCGACGGTCGGGGGATGGTCGTGCCGGGGAGCCCTGCGGCGGCGCTGCCGTAGGCGACGGCCAGTGCCAGGCGCTCGGGGGCGGGCAGCCCCCGGATGTCGCCGAGCAGGTAGCCGAAGAGGCTGGAGTCGCCGGCACCGACGGTGCTGACGACTGTGGTGGGGGGCGGAGTGGCGTGCCAGGCACCGTCGGGCGTCACCAGCACGGCGCCGTTGCCGCCGAGGGTCGCCAGCACGGCTCCGACGCCACACTCGATGAGCTGGCGGGCCGCCGCCGCGGTGGCGTGCGGGTCGGACTCCAGCTCGTCGGCGTCGCCGCCGGTGAAGGAGGCGAGCTCCTCACCGTTGGGCTTCATCAGGTCAGGCGCGGAGGCCGGCAGCGCGTCGACCAGGGCCCGCAGCGGGGCGTCGCTGGTGTCGACGGCCACGCGGCCGCCCACCTCGCGCAGTCGTCGTACGAGCTCCGCGTAGAACTCGGGCGGGGCGCCGGCGGGCAACGACCCGGCGAGCACCGTCCAGTCGGCGCTCGAGGCGCGGACGAGCACGGCCTGCGCCATCAGCTCGAGGTGGAGGGGGAGCACCGCGGCGCCGGGGGAGTTGAGCTTGGTGGTGGTGCCGTCGGGCTCGGTGATGGTGAGGTTGACGCGTACGTCGCCGGCTGGTCGCACCGGCCGGCAGTCGATGCCGGCGCCGAGCAGCTCGAGGACGAAGGCGTCGTCCTTGGCGGCGGGCACGACGGCGATGCTGGGGATGTCGGCGGTGACGGCGGCGCGGGAGATGTTGACGCCCTTGCCCCCCGCCTGCGAGGTCACCGACGCCACGCGGTGCACCTGCCCGCGGGACAGCTCGCCGTCGAGCGCCACCGTGCGGTCGATGCTGGGGTTGGGGGTGAGGGTGAGGATCATGCGACCACCACCTCGATCCCGGCGCTCTCGAGCGCCCGTCGGTCTGCGGGCTCCACGTCGCTGTCGGTGACGAGCACGTCGAGGCTGTCGAGGGTAGCGAACCGCACAGCCGTCTCGACGCCGAGCTTGGTGGAGTCGGCCAGCACGACGGTCTTGCGCGCGCAGGCGATCATCGCCCGCTTGCTCGCCGCCTCGTCGCTGTCGGGGGTGGTGAGGCCGTGTCCGACGGTGAGGCCGTTGGTGGCGATGAAGGCCACGTCGGCGCGGAGGTCTGCCAGGGCCGCCACGGTCTCGGCGCCGACCGCGGCGTGGGTCGTGGGCCGCACCTTGCCCGGCAGCAGGTGGAGCTCGATCTGGGGGAGTCCGGCGAGGCGGGTGGCCACCGGCACGGCGTGGGTGATGACGATGAGCCGGTGGTCGCGGGGGAGGGCGGCGGCGAAGCGTGCGGTGGTGCTGCCCGCGTCGATCACGACGACCGAGTCCGGGGGCGGCAGCAGCGAGACGGCGGCATTGGCGATGGCCTCCTTGGCCTGCGTGTTGGACTGGTCGCGCTCACCGATGCCTGACTCGATGACGGTGAGCGAGCCGGCCGGGACGGCGCCACCGTGGACACGTCGGACCAGTCCCATCCGGTCGAGCGTCGACAGGTCGCGGCGCACGGTCTCGGTGGTGACCTCGAACTGGTCGGCCAGCTGGACGACCGAGAGTCGGCCGCGCCGACTGATCAGGTGGGCCATCGCCTGCTGGCGCTCCTCCGCGTACATCCGGTCCACCTCCACGTGCATCGTCCCACAATCTGTGTATGTGTTGTTTTAGTCCCGAATGTGTTGCTTGTCAACAACGCCGTGTTCTACGGTGTGTCCATGACCACATCCGCCGACTCAGCCGCGACCACGCTCAGCGGGACCCCGGTCGTCCCGGGAGTCGCCGCCGGACCCGCCCTCCACGTGCGAGGGGAGGTGTCGCCCGACGCCATCGCCCGCTACGGCGACGGTGACTTCCCCGATGCCGACGCCGCCCTGGTGGCGTACGACGACGCGGTGGCCGCGGTCGCCGAGACCTTCACCACCAAGGCGGCCTCCGCCCAGGGTGCGGCGGCCGAGGTGCTCACCGCCAGCGCCGGACTGGCCCGCGACAAGGGCCTGCGCTCGGGTGTCGCCAAGAACCTGCAGGCCGGGCAGGGGCCCGTCGCCGCGGTTCAGGGCGCGGTCGAGCAGTTCGTCACGATCTTCACCACCATGGGCGGCCTGATGGCTGAGCGGGTCACCGACCTGCGCGACATCGAGCGGCGCGTGGTCGCCCACCTCGTGGGTGAGCCCGCCCCCGGCGTGCCGACCCCGAGCGAGCCGTCGATCCTGGTGGCCGAGGACCTGGCCCCGAGCGACACGTCCGGCCTCGACCCCCAGCTGGTCACGGCCCTGGTGACCGAGCGCGGGGGTGCCACCAGCCACACGGCGATCATCGCCCGCCAGCTCGGCATCCCGTGCGTGGTCGGCGCGGCCGGCATCATGGATGTCCCGGCCGGCGCCTTCCTCGTCGTCGACGGCGAGACCGGCACCATCGAGCAGGGCGCGGATCCCGCGGAGGCCCGCGTGCGGGTCGAGGAGAGCCGTCGCCTCCGCGAGGAGCTCGCCAGCTGGAGCGGCCCGGCCTCGACGTCCGACGGGATGCCGGTGAAGCTGCTCGCCAACGTCGCCGACGGTGCCTCCGCGGAGTCCGCGGGAGCCGAGCCCGTCGGAGGAGTGGGGCTGTTCCGCACCGAGCTGTGCTTCCTCGACCAGAAGGAGGAGCCGAGCGTCGAGGAGCAGGCGGAGATCTACAGCGCGGTCCTCGCGCCCTACGCCGACGGCCGCTACGTCGTCGTACGCACCCTCGACGCCGGCTCCGACAAGCCGATCGCGTTCGCGACCCACGAGGGTGAGGAGAACCCCGCCCTCGGTGTCCGCGGTCTGCGGCTCAGCTTCGGCAACCCCGGCCTGATGGACCGCCAGCTCGACGGCATCGCCGCTGCGGCCGAGAAGACCGGCACCGAGACCTGGGTGATGGCGCCCATGGTCGCCACGGTCGCCGAGGCGGCCGACTTCGCCGCCAAGGTCCGCGCCCGCGGGCTCAAGGCCGGCGTGATGGTCGAGATCCCCAGCGCTGCGCTGCTCGCGCACCGGATGCTCGAGGTCGTCGACTTCCTCTCGATCGGCACCAACGACCTCACCCAGTACGCCATGGCCGCCGACCGGATGGCCACCGACCTCGCGCACCTCACCGACCCCTGGCAGCCGGCCGTGCTCCAGCTGATCGCGATCACGGCCCATGCCGGCACCGAGGCGGGCAAGCCCGTCGGCGTCTGCGGCGAGGCCGCGGCCGACCCGCTGCTCGCCACGGCGCTGATCGGGATGGGCATCACGTCCCTGTCGATGGCCGCCCGGGCCGTCCGCCCCGTCGGTGCCCAGCTCTCCCGCGTCTCCTTCGAGACGTGCGAGGCCGCGGCCGAGGCCGCCCTCGGCGCACCCGACCCGATGGCCGGGCGCGCCGCGGTGCGCGAGCTCCTCGGCCACTGAAAGCCCATCCAGCTCACAACGGAGGAAGCATGACGTCAGCGTACGACCGTTACCGCGCGGCCGATCTCGACCTGCCGGAAGGCGCCTGGGCCTGGAACGTGTACGGCGCGGGCCAGGAGAACATGGGCAAGGACGACCAGCCCGAGCTGCTTCCCGTCCCCGAGCCCGATGCCGACCACATGCTGGTCCGCATCGACAGCGTGGGACTCTGCTTCTCCGACGTGAAGATCCTCCGCGCCGGCGGCAGCCACCCGAAGCTGTACAACCGGGACCTGTCCAAGGAGCCCACCCGCCTGGGGCACGAGGTGAGCCTCACCGTCATCGAGGTCGGGGACAACCTCGCAGACCGCTATCACGCCGGCCAGAGGCTGGCCGTGCAGCCCGACATCTACCAGGACGGCAAGAGCACGGCCTACGGCTACACCATCCCCGGCGGACTGATCCAGTACCACCTGATGGGTTCGGAGATGCTCGACACCGACGACGGTGCCTGCCTGCTGCCGCTCCCCGACACGATGGGGTACGCCGAGGCCTCCACGCTGGAGCCCTGGGGTTGCGTGATGGCCGCCTACACCCAGCGTCGCCGGCTGGAGCCCAGGACCGGCGGCACCATGTGGATCGTCGGCCGGCCCGGGGACGAGCGGGACTACCTCTTCTCCTCAGGACTGGACGCTCCGGCCACCATCGTGCTGACCGACGTGCCGGCCTCGGTGGCGGAGCTCGTGGAGCGCACCTCGGCCGACACCGTCGTGCGCAACGGCATCACCACCGATGACTACCAGGCGCTGGTGGACGAGCTGACCGACGGCGCCGGCTTCGACGACATCGTCATGCTCGATCCTCGTTCCGCCTCGACGGTGGGTGCCGTGGCACGGCACATCGCCCGGCGGGGCACCCTCAACATGGTGGGCGAGACCGCCCTGGACGGCCTGGTGGACACCGACGTGGGTCGCCTGCACTACGACTACACCGCCTACCTCGGCGGCCGCGGACCGGACATCGCCGCCTCCTACGGGGAGGCGCGCAACCGCTGCGACCTGCGTCCGCAGGGCACGACGGTCTTCGTCGGTGCCGGCGGCCCCATGGGGCTGATGCACGTGCAGCGGGCCATCCAGCAGCCCGACGGCCCCCGCACGATCGTCGCCACCGAGGTGAGCGACGAACGCCTGAAGAGCCTCGAGGACCGTCTGGGCCACCTCGCGGAGAGCAACGACTGCGAGCTGCTCACCTTCAACTCCCAGACTGCGGACCAGTCCCTCCACGACTTCGTCATGGGCATCACCGACAACCAGGGGGCCGACGACGTCGTGGTCAGTGTCCCCATCTCCGCCGTGATGGCCGAGGCCGACACCCTCATGAACTCCGACGGCATGCTGGTCTTCTTCGCCGGTGTTCCCAACGGGACGCTCGCGCCGCTGAACCTGAGCGCGGTGTACCTGGACAACGCCCAGTACACCGGGACGTCGGGGCTGACCATCCACGACCAGCAGCAGGTGGTGGACCTGGCCGACAAGGGTGAGCTCTCCCCGGGATCCATCGTGGGCGCCGTCGGCGGCATGCGGGCTGCCAAGGACGGTCTCCAGGCACTGGTCGACGGACGGTACTCAGGGAAGGTGCTGATCTTTCCCCAGATCCACGACCTCCCCCTCCTGGGGCTCGACGAGCTGAAGGAGAGGCTGCCGGACGTCGCCGCGAAGCTGGGACCCGGCGACACGTGGAACGGCGAGGCGGAGAAGGCGCTCTTCGACAGTCAGCTGAGCAGTTGACGCAGTAAAGCCACACGGTCGGGCACAAATCGTGCCCGAATGCTTGGCAACGTGCCCGAACGTGAGGTTTAATCGCAGCATCATGTGATGGGGGTCACCCCCGCGTTCGACTGGAGGACATCAGCATGGCCACAACATTCACGGCCCCCACCGGCTCCGGTGCCCGGGTGCGCGTGCAGAAGTTCGGCACCTTCCTCTCCAACATGATCATGCCCAACATCCCGGCACTGATCGCGTGGGGACTGCTCACCGCCCTGGTCATCGACGTCGGCTGGCTGCCGAACGCCGACCTCGCCACGATGGTCGGCCCGATCATCCACTACGCCCTGCCGATCCTCATCGCCGCGACGGGCGGCCGCATGGTCCACGGTGACCGCGGTGCCGTGGTCGGTGGCTTCGCGGTGATGGGCGCGATCGCCGGCTCCGACCTGCTCGTGGCGAACTTCAACGCCGACCTGCCCGCGGGCGACGCTCCGCTCGGCCAGGTGCACATGTTCATCGGCGCGATGATCCTCGGCCCCCTCACCGCCTACATCATGAAGCGGCTCGACGCCCTCTGGGACGGCAAGGTCAAGGCCGGCTTCGAGATGCTCGTCAACATGTTCTCGGCCGGCATCCTGGCGTTCGTGATGGCGATCGTCGGGTTCTGGGTCGTCGCTCCCGTGGTCAACGAGGTCATGGAGGTCCTGGGCAACGCGGTCGAGTGGCTGGTGGACAACAGCCTGCTGCCGCTGACCTCGATCGTCATCGAGCCCGCGAAGGTCTTCTTCCTCAACAACGCCATCAACCACGGCGTCCTGACCCCGCTGGGTCTCACCGAGGCCGCGGACACCGGCAAGTCGGTGCTGTTCCTGCTCGAGGCGAACCCCGGGCCGGGCCTCGGCCTCCTGCTCGCCTACTCGTTCTTCGGCCGCGGTGTGCCGAAGGCGACCGCCCCCGGGGCGGCGATCATCCAGTTCTTCGGCGGCATCCACGAGATCTACTTCCCCTACGTGCTGATGAAGCCGCGACTGATCCTCGCCATGATCGCCGGCGGCATGACCGGTGTCGCGATCAACGTGGCGTTCGACGTGGGCCTCCGGGCGCCCGCGGCCCCCGGCTCGATCTTCGCCGTGTACGCACAGACGGCCAGGGGTGACTACTTCGGCGTCACCCTAGGCGTCTTCGGCGCCGCAGCCGTCACGCTCGTCGTGGCGTCGCTGCTGCTGAAGATGGACAAGTCCGACGACGAGGGCGACCTGACCGCCGCGACCGCCCAGATGGAGGCCAACAAGGGCAAGAAGTCGTCGGTGGCCGGTGCCCTGACGGGTGGTGTGGCCACGGCCACCGCCACCGCCACCCGCGAGATCCGCAACATCGTCTTCGCGTGCGACGCGGGGATGGGGTCCTCGGCCATGGGTGCCTCGGTGCTCCGCAAGAAGATCCAGAACGCCGGACACCCCGAGGTGACGGTCGTCAACAAGGCGATCTCCAGCCTCGAGGACAGCTACGACCTCGTGGTCAGCCACCAGGACCTCACCGAGCGGGCACGCCAGAGGACACCGTCCGCCGAGCACATCTCGGTCGACAACTTCATGGCCAGTCCACGCTACGACGAGATCGTGGAGATGATCCGCGACAACAACCGAACGTGACCCCCGCCCGGTCGAGCCCGGCCCTCCCGTGGGGCCTGGCTCGACCGTCGGCGACCACCCTCCGCCGCGAGCGTGTGGTCTGATGATTTCCACCCATGATCTTCAGCCTTGATCTCCAGCAAACCCGACACTGCGAGGAAGAGAGACGCCACATGAGCGACGTACTGAGCAGGGAGGCCATCGTGCTCGGCGGCCAGGCCACGGACAGGGACGCAGCGATCACCGAGGCCGGCCGGCTGCTGGTCGCGAGCGGCGCGGTCGACGAGGCGTACGTCGACGCCATGCACGAGCGCGAGACCTCGGTCTCCACGTTCATGGGCAACGGGCTCGCCATCCCGCACGGCACCAACGAGGCGAAGGCGCTGATCCGCCACACCGCGATCTCGTTCGTCCGCTACGACCAGCCGATCGACTGGAAGGGCAGCCCGGCCCGCTACGTGGTCGGCATCGCGGGTGCCGGCGACGACCACCTGACCGTGCTGCAGGCCCTCGCCGGCGCGTTCACCGACGACGCCAGCATCGCCGCCCTCGACGCGGCGCAGACCCCCGACGACGTCCTCGCCGTCCTGGGCGACGTCAGCGCCTGAGTCGTCGAGCGACCCGGCGGGGCCGCGGTCAGACCGCGGTGACGGCGACGGGTACGCCGTTGAGCGCGGCGTTGCCCGACACGTCGAGCAGGTCGGGGTCGGTCAGGTCGTTGACGGAGACGCCCGGCACCTCGCGGCTGCGTGACATCAGGACGCCGTCGCCCGCGTGCCCGTAGCCGTGGGGCAGCGACACCACACCCGGCATCAGGTCGTCCGACGCGGCCACCTCGACCTCCACCGACCCGACCCGCGAGGTGACGCGCACGCGCGAGCCGTCCTCGATGGCGCGCTGCGCCAGGTCGCCGGGGTTCATCAGCAGCTGGTGGCGCGGCCGGCCGCGCGTGAGCCGCTCGGAGTTGTGCATCCAGGAGTTGCAGTCGCGCTGGTGGCGGCGACCGATGAGGACCAGCTCGTCGCGTGCGGGGGCCGGGACGCTCGCGAGCCGGGCCACGTCCTGCACCACGAGGGCGGGCGCGAGGTCGACCCGCTTGCTGCGAGCCGGCAACCGGTCGGGGAGCTGGCCGCCGCGGAGCGGACCGAGGTCGACGCCGGCCGGTCGCCGGCGGAGCTTGGTCAGGGTGACGCCGCTCGACCCGCGGCGGAGCAGCTGCCCGACGAGGAAGGTGGGGGTCGCGGTCAGCCGAGCCCGTTGCACGAGTCGCTTCTTGAGCGGGGCCTTGCGGTCCAGGCGCGCGGCCGTGCGCAGGGTGATCTCGCGGAAGACCTGCCAGTCGTGGCGCTGGTCAGGCTCCTTCTCGAACACCGCCGGTGTGAAGCGGGCCGTGTTGCGCACGGCCAGCAGGTGGAAGACCAGGTCGTAGTGGTCGCGCTCGAGAGCCGTGGTGGGCGGCAGGATCACGTCGGCGTGCCGGGTGGTCTCGTTGACGTAGATGTCCACCGCGACCATGAAGTCGAGCCCGCGCAGCGCGCGGTCGAGCCGGGCGCCGTCGGGCGTCGACAGCACCGGGTTGCCCGCGACGGTGAGCAGGGCCCGCACCTGCCCCTCGCCGGGCGTCTCGATCTCCTCGCGCAGCGCCGCCACGGGCAGCTCGCCGGCGGTCTCCGGCAGCCCGCGGACCCGCGAGCGCCAGGCGTCGTGGTGCCCGCGGCCGATCAGCCCGGTGCCCACCGCGTCGATCGCCGGCGTCGTGAACATCGCGCCGCCGGGGCGGTCGAGGTTCCCGGTCAGCACGTTGAGGCAGGTGACCGCCCACTGGCACACGGTGCCCCACGGGCCGGCGGACACACCGATCCGGCTGTAGACGACACCGGAGTCCGCCGCCGCGAGCTCGCGGGCGAGGCGGCGGACCTCGTCGGCCGGCAACCCGCTGACCGCCTCGGCGCGCTCGGGGGTGAACCCGGCGACGAGCTCGATCACCGTGTCGAGCCCGTCGACGTACGACGCCACGGTGGGCAGGTCGTCGGGTGCGACCTCGGCGGTGAGGACGTGCAGCATCGCGAGCAGCACCCACGCATCGGTGCCGGGTCGGACGAAGTGGTGCTCGTCGGCCACCTTGGCGGTCTCGGTGCGGCGCGGGTCGAGGACGATCATCCTGCCGCCGCGCGCCCGGAGGTCGCGGAGCCGCTGCGGGAAGTCGGGCACCGTCATCAGCGAGCCGTTGGAGGCCATCGGGTTGCCGCCGACCACCAGGAACCACGACGTGCGGTCGATGTCGGGGATCGGCAGGAAGAGCTGGTGGCCGAAGACGAGGTGCGCCACGAGCTGGTGGGGGAGCTGGTCGACCGAGGTGGCGGAGTAGCGGTTCCTCGTCCGGAACGACTTGAACATCGCGGTGCCGTGCGTCATCGACCCCAGGCTGTGGGCGTTGGGGTTGCCCAGGTAGACGCCGAGCGCGTCGTCGCCGTGCTCGTTGATCACCCGCGCGAGGTTGTCGGCGACCAGGTCGAACGCCTCGTCCCAGCCGATCTCCTGCCACCGGGCGTCGGTGCCCTCGCCGACGCGACGGACCGGGCGCCGCAACCGGTCGGGATCGGCGTACACGTCGGCGATCGCCACCCCCTTCGGGCAGACGTGCCCTCGGGACAGGGGATCGGCCGGGTTGCCGCGCACGCCGAGGACGTCGCGACCCTCGATCGTCAGCTCGAGGCCGCAGATCGCCTCGCAGAGGTTGCAGACACCGATCCTGCGCTCGCTCATGCACGTACTCGCTTCGCTCGGTGCGCGCATGAGGCACATGTCGCGCTGTGTCTGATGATGAGCTCGCTGCGCTCGCCCATGTGTGGATCGTCGCACGCCGCACCTCCCACAGGGGGATGACAGCGGACCGGTCGCGCGCCAGACTCTCCCGAGCCCGGGCCGGGCCACACGGTCGCCGGGCAGCATCCACCAACAGAACGGAGCACGTCATGGGTTTCGGAGGGCCGATCGGCCTGATCGTCGTGGGACTGATCCTCGCGCTGGCGTTCAACCAGCAGCAGGTGGGTCCCCTCGAGGTCACCACCCTGGGATGGATCCTGGTCCTCGCCGGGGCGCTGTGGCTGGTGCTCACGCTGATCCAGCAGAACACCAAGCGGCAGCACACCACGACCGCCACCACCACCGATGCGCAGGGCCGTCAGGCGTCGACGCAGCGGACCACCGAGTCCGACCCGCCGCCCCCGCCGGCCGTCTGAGCCGACTGAGCCGCTCGCGGTCCACGCGAGCAGGAGCCCCCGCCGGGACACGGCGGGGGCTCCTGCGTCGTCGGGGCGTGGATTGGGGGAGCCGAGCCGCTCGTTGGTACGCTCGACCGGTTGCCCGGGAGGGCGACACGCCGTCACGACGGCCGCGGAACCAGAGTGCCCCGGTGAACAGGCCCGGGCGCGCCGCGCAACGAGAACCGAAGGAGCCCCCATGTCGATTGGTACCGACGCGGAGACCAAGAAGAAGATCATCGCCGAGTACGCCCTGACCGAGGGCGACACCGGTTCCCCCGAGGTCCAGATCGCGCTGCTCAGCCACCGCATCTCCCACCTCACCGAGCACCTCAAGACCCACAAGCACGACCACCACAGCCGTCGTGGCCTGCTGCTCCTGGTCGGCCAGCGCCGCCGCCTGCTCAACTACCTGCAGAAGACGGAGATCGAGCGCTACCGCTCCATCGTGGAGCGCCTCGGCCTCCGCCGCTGACGTGTTGGAGCGGCTCCCCGCCACGGGGAGCCGCTCCTCTCACATCCGGGCCGCGCCGCGCTAGGGTCGACCCGGCACAACTGAAACAACACCCAACAGGAGCGACCCGCCTCGTCGCCCGGTCCTCGGTAGTGGCCTTCAGATCCCCGCCCTCGGGCGCGTCGATCTGCGGGCCTCGATCGAAGACCGGCCCCGCGGGACCTTCGATGGTCCACCACATGAGGGGTGGACGCCGCGGATCGCTCCGCGAAGAGAAAGCAGGATCCTGCTTCCATGAGTGAACCCATCATCTCCGCTGTCGAGACCGTCCTCGACAACGGCAAGTTCGGCAAGCGCACGGTCAAGTTCGAGACCGGTCTGCTCGCCCGTCAGGCCGCCGGCTCCGTCACGGCCTACCTCGACGACGAGACCATGCTGCTCTCGGCGACCACCGCGGGCAAGACGCCCAAGGACCACTTCGACTTCTTCCCGCTCACGATCGACGTCGAGGAGCGGATGTACGCCGTGGGCCAGATCCCCGGCTCCTTCTTCCGCTCCGAGGGGCGCCCGGGCGAGGACGCGATCCTCACCTGCCGCCTGATCGACCGCCCGCTGCGCCCGACCTTCAAGAAGGGCCTGCGCAACGAGGTCCAGGTCGTCATCACCGTCATGGCGCTCGACCCCGACATGCCCTACGACGTGCTGGCCATCAACGCCGCGTCGCTGTCGACGCAGCTCTCCGGCCTGCCGTTCTCCGGCCCCGTCGGTGGCGTCCGCGTGGCCCTGATCGACGGCCAGTGGGTCGCGTTCCCCAGCCACTCGCAGCTCGAGTCGGCCGTCTTCGACATGGTCGTCGCCGGTCGTGTCACCGAGTCCGGTGACGTCGCCATCATGATGGTCGAGGCCGAGGCGCCCGAGGACACCATCGCCCTCGTGCAGGGCGGCGCCCAGGCGCCGACCGAGGAGGTCGTGGCCGGTGGCCTCGACGCCGCCAAGCCCTTCATCAAGCAGCTCGTCGAGGCGCAGGCCCAGCTGGCCGCCGAGGCCGCCAAGCCGGTCCAGGACTTCCCCGTCTTCCTCGACTACGAGGACGACGTGTACGCCGCCGTCGAGGCCGCTGCGAAGGACGACACCGCCGCCGCGATGACCATCGCCGACAAGCAGGAGCGCGAGCTCCGGGTCGACGAGATCAAGGCGTCGCTGATCGAGAAGCTCTCCGGTCAGTTCGAGGGTCGCGAGAAGGAGATCGGCGCGGCGTTCCGCTCGCTCAACAAGGCGCTGGTCCGCCAGCGCGTGCTGCGCGACAAGATCCGCATCGACGGCCGCGGCCTGGCCGACATCCGGCCGCTGCACTCCGAGGTCAACGTGATCCCGCGCGTCCACGGCTCGGCGCTGTTCGAGCGTGGCGAGACCCAGATCCTGGGCGTCACCACCCTCAACATGCTCAAGCTCGAGCAGCAGCTCGACACGCTGTCGCCGGAGAAGCACCGCCGCTACATGCACAAGTACGTCTTCCCGCCGTTCTCCACCGGTGAGACCGGTCGCGTGGGCTCGCCCAAGCGCCGCGAGGTCGGCCACGGCGCCCTGGCGCGCCGCGCGATCCTGCCCGTGCTGCCCTCGCGCGAGGAGTTCCCCTACGCCATCCGCCAGCTCTCCGAGGCCATGGGCTCCAACGGCTCCACCTCGATGGGCTCGGTCTGCGCCTCGACCCTGTCGCTGCTGCAGGCCGGTGTGCCGCTGAAGGCCTCTGTCGCCGGCATCGCGATGGGCCTCATCTCCGACGAGGTCGACGGTGAGACCCAGTACGTCGCGCTGACCGACATCCTCGGGGCCGAGGACGCGTTCGGTGACATGGACTTCAAGGTCGCCGGCACCCGCGAGTTCGTCACGGCCCTCCAACTCGACACCAAGCTCGACGGCATCCCCGCCGAGGTGCTGGCCTCCGCCCTCAACCAGGCACGCGACGCACGCCTGGCGATCCTCGACGTGATGGCCGAGGCCATCGACGCCCCGGAGGAGATGTCGGTGCACGCGCCGCGCATCATCACCGTCCGGGTGCCCGTCGACAAGATCGGCGAGGTGATCGGTCCCAAGGGCAAGGTCATCAACCAGATCCAGGACGACACGGGCGCGACGCTGTCCATCGAGGACGACGGCACGGTCTACATCGGGGCGACCAACGGCGAGGCCGCCGAGGCCGCGAAGGCCGCGGTCAACGCGATCGCCAACCCGACGATGCCCGAGGTGGGCGAGCGCTACCTCGGCACCGTGGTCAAGACGACCAACTTCGGTGCCTTCGTCTCACTGATGCCCGGCAAGGACGGCCTGCTCCACATCAGCAAGCTCCGTGCCCTGGCCGGTGGCAAGCGCGTGGAGGCCGTCGAGGACGTGCTGTCGGTGGGCCAGAAGGTCCAGGTGTCGATCGCCGAGATCGACGACCGCGGCAAGCTCTCGCTGGTCCCCGTCGTCGACGAGGCCGAGGGCGACTCCGAGGAGTCGACCGACGCCCCCGAGGCCATCGTCGCCGAGTGACCTGACGCTCCTGCTCCACCCACGACCGGTCGGCCGTCTGGCCGGCCGGTCGTGGCGCTTCGCCCCCGCTCGACGATGCTCCGCCCCGGAAGGACCCCCGTGCAGAAGAACGGCACCACCCGCACCCTCCACACCGTGAAGGACGCCGACGGCGCGGTCACCTCGCGCGTGCGACGTACGGTCCTGCCCAGCGGCCTGCGCGTCGTCACCGAGCAGATGGCCGGCACCCGCTCGGCGAGCATCGGCGTGTGGGTCGCGGTCGGATCGCGCGACGAGACACCCGCGCTGCACGGCTGCTCGCACTTCCTCGAGCACCTGCTCTTCAAGGGCACCCCCGAGCGCTCCGCGATGGACATCTCCGTGGCACTCGACGCGGTCGGCGGCGAGTTCAACGCCTTCACGACCAAGGAGTACACGGTCTTCCACGCGCGGGTCCTCGACCAGGACCTCGGCACCGCGGTCGACGTGCTCGGTGACATGGTCACCGCCTCGACGATCACCGCGGCCGACGTCGAGGCCGAGCGCGACGTCATCCTCGACGAGATCGCCATGCACGACGACGACCCCGACGACGTGGTGCACAACCTCTTCGCCCACCAGGCGTGGGGCGACACCCCGCTCGGTCGCCCGATCGCCGGCACCGACGCCTCGATCACCGCGATGACCCGCGCCCAGATCCACCGCTTCTACCGGCGCCACTACCGCCCCGACAACATGGTCGTGTCCGTCGCCGGCAACATCGACCACGCCACCGTCGTACGCCAGGTGCGGCAGGCGTTCGGCCGCGGCGGCTTCCTCGACGGCGCCGCCGACCCGACCCCCTGGACGCAGTCCGAGCGCGCCCGCAAGGTGAACCCCGGCGAGGCGCGCACCATCCGCCCGCAGGAGCAGGTCAACCTCGTCCTCGGGGTCAAGGGGCTGACCCGCACCGACCCCCGCCGCTACACCCTCGGCGTGCTCAACACGGCCCTGGGTGGCGGCACCTCGTCACGGATGTTCCAGGAGGTGCGCGAGCTGCGCGGCCTGGCCTACTCCGTCTACTCCTTCGCCAGCCACCACGCCGACGCGGGTGTCGTGGGCGTGTCGGTGGGCTGCCTGCCGGGCAAGTACGCCGCCGTGCTCGAGACCGTGCGCAACGAGCTCGCCAAGGTCGCGGCCGAGGGCCTGACCGACGAGGAGGTCGAGCGCGGCAAGGGCCAGCTCAAGGGCGGCCTCGTGCTCGGGCTGGAGGACTCCGGCTCGCGGATGTCGCGCATCGGCAAGGCCGAGCTCGTCCACGACGAGCTGCTCACGATCGACGAGGTGGTCGACCGCATCGAGACCGTCACCACCGAGGACGTCGCCGCGCTCGCCCGGGAGCTCTTCACCCAGCCAGAGCTGCTCGCGGTCGTGGGGCCCAGCTCTTCGTCGGTCGAGTAGGCGAGCGAGGAACGAGCGAGGCGTATCGAGACCCACCTCGATCCGGTTCGGGCTGCTTCTCGGCTGACCGGGTCTCGATACGCGCGGTCACGCCTTCGTCCCTCAGGCGTGCGCGCTACTCGACCACCATGCTTGGCGACCGTCGAGCCGCCTCGCAGGCTCGGCCGACGACGGTCACCTGCGCGCGATGATCCCGATGACCGGGGGAGCCTTCTGCTCCACGACGCTGACCCGGAAGCCGCCGCGCAGGAGGTTCTCGGAGGCCTTCTTCACGATGTTGGGCACCAGCTCGGGGCGGGCGGCCTCGTAGAAGAGGTAGACAGCGCCCCCGGGGACGACGCGCTCGTGGAGGAGGGCGACCTCGTCGTCGCAGGGGCGCACCCAGAACAGGTTGACGTTGAACGCGAAGACCTTGTTGAGGCGCTTGACCGGGACGCGGAGCGTGGCGAGGTCGATCTGGCGTACGACGAGCCGGCCGGCGTCGACGTACTTCTGGTTGCGGCGCTTGGTGCGGTCCACGCCCGACTCGGATCGGTCGATCGCGAACAGCTTGCCGGTCTCCAGCTTGGCGCAGATCGCCTCGGCGCCGGCGCCGGGTCCGCAGCCGATCTCGAGGACCTGGTCGGCCGGTTGGACGTCCATGAGGTCGACGGCCCACTTGATGCGCGGCGGGATGGTCGAAGCAGGCATGGCCCACAGCCTGCCAGACGGCCGTTCACGAGTCAGCCACCGCCACACACCTGGACCCATGGGCCGATACGGTTGACCGCGTGAGCACAGGAGACGAGGCACAGGTCCGGGCACAGGTCCGGGTAGGCGTGCTGGGAGCCCGCGGCAAGGTCGGCTCGGAGGTCTGTCGTGCGGTCGAGGCGGCCCCCGACACCGAGCTGGTGGCCTCGGTCGACGCCGGTGACGACGTCGAGGAGCTCGCCCGGGCGGGCGCCGAGGTGGTCGTGGACTTCACCCACCCCGACGTGGTCATGGACAACCTGCGCTTCTGCATCGAGCACGGGATCCACGCCGTCGTCGGCACGACCGGTTTCGACCAGCCCCGGCTCGACCAGCTCGAGGCCTGGCTCGCCGACGCGCCGGGTGTCGGCGTGCTGATCGCCCCCAACTTCTCCATCGGCGCGATCCTGATGATGCGCTTCGCCGCGCAGGCCGCCCCGTTCTTCGAGTCGGTCGAGGTGGTCGAGCTGCACCACCCCGACAAGGCCGACGCCCCGTCCGGCACCGCGCGGCGCACCGCAGAGCTGATCGCCGCGGCCCGCCGCGAGGCCGGCAGCGCACCGATGCCCGACGCGACCACCACCGGTCTCGAGGGGGCGCGTGGCGCCGACGTCGACGGCGTCCGCGTGCACGGCCTGCGCGTCCGCGGCCTCGTGGCGCACCAGGAGGTCCTCCTCGGCACGGCGGGGGAGACCCTGACGATCCGCCACGACTCCCTCGACCGGGTCTCGTTCACGCCCGGCGTGCTCACCGGCATCCGCGCGATCGGCGACCACCCGGGCCTCACCGTCGGGCTCGACGCCTTCCTCGACATCGGCTGAGCGCCTCGCCGGCTCGTCCGTACGGCGCTGTGCCGGGGGTGGCGGCAGACAGCAGGTCGGGAGGTGGCTGGGGTGTGATGTGCCGCCACCTCGTACGGCGCGCCACTCCCGCGGAGACCGAGCGTCAGACGAGGCGAGCCACGGCCGCCACGACCGCCGCCCCCACGACCACGACGAGGAACGGCATGCGGAGCAGCAGGGCCACCACGGCGAAGGCGAGGCCGAGCGCACGTGCGTCGAGCACCAGCTCAGGACCGGTCGAGAAGACCTGCACCGCGACCAGTGCCGACAGCAGCGCGACGGGGATCAGGTCGGCGACGCGCTCGACCGTCGGGTGCGCGAGCACCCGCTCCGGCAGTGACAGCCCCGCCAGCTTGAGCAGGTAGCAGCCGACGCCGGCCAGCAGCACGGCCGTCCACATCAGTGGTGCCTCCCTGCCACGTCGTCGACTCCCGGGATCTCGGTGGGGTCCTGCCGCTTGCCGAGCACCCCGACGAGCACGGCCACTCCGCCTGCCGCCAGGACCGGTACGCCCGCGGGGGCCACCGGCACGGCAGCGAGCGCGACGGCCGCGGCGAGTACCCCGACGAGGACGTTGCGCCGGTCACGGAGCCGCGGCCACAGCAGGGCGAGGAAAGCGGCGCCCACGGCGGCGTCGAGCCCGAACGTCCGCGGATCGCCGACGGCCTCGCCCGCGACTGCCCCGACGGCGGTCGCGAGGTTCCACAGGACGAAGACCGAGACCCCGGTGGTCAGGAAGCCCAGGCGGGTGCCCTCGGTGGTGTCGCGCGTGACCCCCATCGCCGTCGACTCGTCGATCAGCACGTGGGCGGCGGCCACGCGTCGCCACCCGCCCCAGCGCAGCAGCGGCGCCATCCGCAGGCCGTAGAGGGTGTTGCGGGTGCCGAGCAGCAGCGCGGTCGCCGCACCCGACAGCGGGGCGCCGCCGGCGGCCACGACACCGACGAGGGCGAACTGGCTGGCGCCGGTGAACATCAGCAGCGACAGCACGCACGTCTGGGCGATGCTCAGGCCGGAGGCGACGGACACGGCGCCGAAGCCGAAGCCGTACGCCCCGGTGGCCAGGCCGACCGCCAGGCTGTCGCGGACGATCGCCGAGCGCTCAGCGGGACTGAGGGCAGCGTCGGACACGCCCCGAGGCTAGGTCATCTGCCGGACGGGCTCGGAGCCCGTCCGGGGCCCGCCGCTCAGTGGCGACGGCGTGCGCGGGCGGCGCGGCCCTGCTGCTGGTGGAAGTCGTGGACGAGCACGAACGCCGCGGCGGCACCCGCTGCGGCGCCGGCGACGAGCCCCACCCGCAGGTTGAGCGGGAGCTCCGGCACGGCGCCGAACCAGAGGCCGATGCCGACGCAGACGACGAGCGCGGCGACGACGAGCAGGTACCTGTGAAGAGCGGGAAGCGGACCTAGCATCTGGACCCCCGGGGTGGACCGGCGAGGTGGCCGGTCACTCCATGGTGACGTGCCCCACCCGAAAAGCAAGGACCGCACAGGTGAATTACCCCGATCGGGTCATGCGACGTGGCGGGGTCAGGCGATGGCGGTGTGGAGGCGCACCTGCTTGACGGTGGTCGCGCCCGTCCCGTCGAGGTCGAGCTCGCGGTGGGCCGTGTCGGGTGCCCAGCCGGCGTCGGTGAGGAAGGTCCGCAGGGCGTCGTCGCCGGCGTTGACCCAGGTGACGGCGCGGGTGAAGCGGTCGGCGGCAAGGGTGTCGACGGCCGCCTGGAGCAGCCGCGAGCCGTGGCCCTTCGCCCGCTCCGCGGGGTCGAGGGTGACCTCGGCCAGCTCGCCGTCGGCGACCGGGTCGCAGTCGGGGTCGGCGGCCGCCGAGGTCAGGGCGAAGCCCACCACCCGGTTGCGCTCGAGGGCGACGAGCACCCGGTTGCGCGCGTCAGCCGGACGTGTGAGCGCCTGGCGCCACTGGTCGGCCACGGCGTCGACGTCGGTCGGCAGCACCTCGGCCGGCAGCAGGCCGGCGTAGAGCTCCGGCCACGCCCGGACCTGCACGGCGGCGATCGCCGCCGCGTCGTCGGCCCAGGCGACCCGCACGGACACGTCGGCACTCGGCCCCCCGCTGGCGGGGGAGTGGCTGTGCGACATCAGCGCGGGCTCATCGGTAGGTCTCGGGGAGCTTCTCGCCGATCTTGACCTGCGCCTTGGGCAGGCGGAGGAACTTCATCTGCAGGGAGCGCATCGCGGCGTAGAGCGTGGTGCCCTTGGTCGGCTCGTCGGGGAAGCGGCGGGCGAGCTCGCGGCGCAGCCGCATCCTGAGCATCACGATGTCGAAGACGATGACCAGCAGGGTGGTGAACAGGACCGTGTTGCCGAGCTGGACCATCGTCCGGCTGCCGGAGTAGCCCAGCACCATCGACACGATCAGCAGCGGGACCATCAGCTCGATGAACGAGAAGCGCGAGTCGACGAAGTCGCGGATGAAGCGGCGCACGGGACCGCGGTCGCGGGCCGGCAGGTACTTCTCGTCGCCGGTCTTCATCGCCTGGCGCATCTTCCGCGACGTGTCGCCGCGCGAGGCGCGCTGGGCAGCGGCCTGCTCCTTGCGCGTGCGGGGCACCTTCGCGCGAGCCCGGGCGGCTGCCTCGGCCTCCTTGCGCGTCGGCGTGGGCCGACCCTTGCCACCCGCCTTGACGTCGGTGGTGGGGGTCTCCGGCTCGGAGTTGGTACGACGGAACACGCGTGCTGCCTTCACATGGCTACGAGAGGGATGGGTGGACGGATCGGACGATCGCACCAGCCTATCGCCGCGACCCGCCGGGCGCGGCGTCGCGGGATGCCCTACCTCCGCCTTGGGTTTGGTTCTAGGGTGAGAACGACAGTCCGGTCGTCCCAGCCACCACCCCCGCATGACCAAGAGAGGGTCTCCACCCCGATGAGTCTCATGAAGCGCATCAGCCTGATCTTCCGCTCCAAGGCCAACAAGGCCCTGGACAAGGCGGAGGACCCCCGCGAGACCCTCGACTACAGCTACCAGCGGCAGCTCGAGCTCCTCTCCAAGGTCCGCCGCGGCGTCGCCGACGTGGCCACCAGCCGCAAGCGCGTCGAGCTCCAGGTCAACCAGCTCGAGCAGCAGGCGGCCAAGCTGCAGGGGCAGGCGGAGAAGGCCATCGGTGCCGGTCGTGAGGACCTCGCCCGCGAGGCCCTGACCCGCAAGTCCGGGCTCGCCTCGCAGATCACGGCCCTCAAGGAGCAGCAGGCGACGCTCCAGGGCGAGGAGGAGAAGCTCGTCCTCGCGCAGCAGCGGCTGCAGGCCAAGGTCGAGGCCTTCCGCACCCGCAAGGAGACCATCAAGGCGACCTACACCGCCGCCGAGGCCCAGACGCGCATCGGCGAGGCGATGTCGGGCATCGGCGAGGAGATGGGCGACGTCGGCCTCGCCATCCAGCGCGCCGAGGACAAGACCGCCCAGATGCAGGCACGCGGCCAGGCCATCGACGAGCTGATCGCCTCCGGCGCGCTCGACGACGCCTCCCAGCTCAACGCCGGCGACGACATCTCCCGTGAGCTCGACGCGCTCAGCTCCGGCTCCGACGTGGAGGCCGAGCTGGCGCGGCTCAAGGCCGCGAGCTCCCCGCAGGCCATCGAGTCCTCCGAGACCGGCGGCGACATCCTTGCCGACGAGCCCGAGACCGTGCGCGCCGAGGGCGAGAGCAACGAGGGCGGACGGGCATGATCGTCCGCATCCTCGGCGAGGGTCAGTACGACCTCGACGACCACGCGCTCGACGCCCTCAACGGTCTCGACAACCAGATCGAGCAGGCCATCGACTCGGGCGACGAGGCGATGTTCCGCACCGCCCTGCACGGCCTGCTGTCCGCCGTCCGCGCGAGCGGCTCGCACCACCAGCTCGACTCGCTCGACGAGTCCGACCTGATCCTGCCGCCGCCGGACGCGACCATCGACGAGGTCCGTGAGCTCTTGGGCGACGACGGCCTCATCCCTGGCTGAGCTGCCCGACTCGTGGCGACGTCCCGCTTCATCAAGGACTCCGGGCTGACCGCCCGGATGACCCTCACCATGTTCCTGCTCGCGGTGCTGTTCGTGGGCCTCGTCGCGCTGGTCATCTCCTACGTCAACAGTGCCGGCGGGGCCGTCGCGGTCGCTGCCATCGCGATCGGCATCGCCTTCTGGCAGTGGTGGAGCTCCGACAAGGTCGCGATGCGTGCGATGCGCGCCCGCGAGGTGAGCCCGGAGGAGGCGCCCGAGCTGCACGGCATGATCGACCGGCTCTGCGCCCTCGCCGACATGCCCAAGCCACGGGTCGGTGTCTCCGACCTGCCCGTCGCCAACGCGTTCGCGACCGGTCGCTCGCCCGACCGTGCGGTGGTCTGCGTGACGACCGGGATCCTCCACACGCTCGATGCCGAGGAGCTCGAGGCGGTGCTGGCCCACGAGCTGAGCCACGTCGCGCACCGCGACGTGCTGGTCATGACGATCGCCTCGTCGGCCGGCATCGCGGCGGGCCTGCTGATGCGCTTCACGCAGTTCGGTGGGTTGGGCCGCTCGCGCAGCAACAACAATGGCGCCCTGCCGGTCGCCCTCGTGGTGCTGCTCGTCAGCCTGCTCGTGTACGCCGTCAGCTTCGTGATGCTGCGTGTGCTCTCGCGCTACCGCGAGCTCTGCGCCGACCGGTCGGGTGCCTACCTGACGATGAAGCCGGCCGCGCTCGCCTCGGCGCTGCAGAAGATCAGCGGCGACTCGGCCGCCGCCACCCCGACGAAGGACCTGCGCACGGCCAACTCGGCGAGCGCGCTGTGCATCGTCCCGGCGTTCGCCGGCGGCATCAGCGGCCTGATGGCCACCCACCCGCCGCTCCAGCTGCGGCTCGAGCAGCTCGCCCGGATCCAGGCCGAGCTCAGCCGGCCCAACGGCTGAGGGGACGGCGATGGGACTCTGGGAGGCGATGCGCGCGAGGACGCAGCCCAAGCGCAACAACCTCGACGCGCTGTTCCACGTGCCGAGCGCGGCGATCACGCTGCAGGCCGCACTGGGGTTCGAGCCCACCGGCACCGGGTCGGTCTGCTACCGCTCGGCGGCCGGGGCGGCGTTCGCCCAGACCCAGGCCGACGTGCTGGCCCTGATCCGGGACGACGCCGAGGCGCCCGACGTCGAGGTCACCCAGGACGACTTCGGCTTCACCTGGCTGGTGG
Source organism: Nocardioides sp. GCM10028917 (assembly GCF_042666175.1). NCBI lineage: Bacteria > Bacillati > Actinomycetota > Actinomycetes > Propionibacteriales > Nocardioidaceae > Nocardioides > Nocardioides sp. GCM10028917. Next base: position 193,947 of record NZ_JBHTFL010000006.1, on the reverse strand, counting down.
TCGCCGGCGACAAGGAGGACGTGCCCGGGCTGTGCACCGACCTCCACGCCGTCAACACCACGCTGGAGCTCAACGGGTTCGCGTCCGGGCTGCTGTGCTCGATGGTCCCGTTCGCCAACGCGTCGGGCCAGCGGTTCGGTCTCACCTACCTCTACAAGCAGGGCACGTTCTACCCCTTCGCGCCCTCGGGCGAGCAGACCCGCGACACGCTGCTGGAGCTGTCCGTGCGTGACCTGCTGGGAGCGGAGCTGCCCATGGAGCCGGACCTGCAGCGGTGGCTGGCGGTTTGGAAGGCTCCGGGGCTGTGACGGACGGAGAGGCGCGCGACCGCTCGATCGCGGCGTACGGCGTCCTCGACGGTGCGCCGCGCCGTGAGCTCGACTCCCTCGTGCAGCTCGCTGCCCAGGTCGCTGGTGTGCCGTTCGCCGCCGTCAACCTGCTGAGCTCGCACTCACAGCACCAGGTCGCGACGTCCGGCTTCGACGGCGCCGACTCGCCGATCGACCACTCGATGTGTCGGCTCGTGGTGGAGGGCGGCAAGCCCATCATGCTCGAGGACGCCGGTGACGACGTGCGCTTCGCCCACAACCCGTGGACGACGGGCGAGATCGCCGACGTGAAGTACTACGGCTCCCACCCGCTCACGACGCCCGCCGGCGTCACCATCGGCACCCTGTGCGTCTTCGACGACCGGTCGCACGAGGTGACGCCCCAGGCGGCACGGGGGCTGGCCCAGCTCGCCGACCGCGTGGTGGACGTCCTCGAGCTCGAGCTCGCCTCGCGCCGCCTCAACGAGGTCAACGCCCGGCTCAGCACCTCCAACGAGCGCCTCGCCCAGTTCGCCGGCCAGGTCAGCCACGACCTCAAGAACCCGCTCACGTCCATCTCGCTGTCGCTCGAGACCCTCGAGCTCGACGTCGACGAGCCCGATCAGCTCGACACCGTGGCCCGGGCGCGCCGCGGCGTGGACCGGATGACCGACCTGATCAACAACCTGCTGGAGTTCGCGCAGCAGGGTCAGGCCCCGGGGGACGACGTCGTCGACCTCGCCGTGGAGATGCAGTCGGCGCTCGACGACCTGACCGGACGGATCCCCCGCGAGCAGGTGGTCGTGGGGGAGCTGCCGCTCGTGCGCGGCGACGCCGGGCAGCTGCGGTCGGTGCTGATGAACCTCGTCGACAACGCGGCCAAGTTCACCGTCCCGGGCGAGGAGCCCGACGTCGAGGTCGACTCGGTGCCGATCGACGGGCACCACCGCGTCGAGGTGCGCGACCGTGGCCGTGGGATCCCGGAGGAGAAGCGCGAGCGGGTCTTCGCGCCGCTGGCGCGCCTCGACAAGACCGTCGAGGGCTCGGGCATCGGGCTCGCGACGTGCCGGCGGATCGTCGAGGCCCACGGCGGCCGGATGGGCGTCGAGGACCGCGAGGGTGGCGGGGCCGTGTTCTGGTTCGAGCTGCCCCGCGCCGACGCCTGACCCCCGTCGGGCGCCGACGCGCCGGGGTCAGGGCAGCCTCGCCTGCTTCATCTGCCGCGAGGCGTAGACGTTGCCGATGACGGTGCCGTCGAGCCAGGCGGTGAGCCGTTGCGCCTCGAGCTCGAGGGCGGCGAGCCCGTCGGGCCCCACGTCCTCGAGCAGGGACAGCCGCACCACGCCCTCCTGGTCCTGGACCCAGCAGCCCACGATGCGACCGTCCCACCAGGCCGTGGTGCCGGCGTTGCCGTTGGTGTCGAAGAGGTACGGCACGTGCTCCTGGGAGAGGTAGAAGCCACGCGTCCTCCAGCCCATCACCGTGGGGTCGAGCGTCGGCAGCAGCGCCGCCCACGGCTCGACCGGTCCGGCGTCCTCGTCGGAGGGGTGGACCCAGCCCGTCGTCCCGTCGTCGAGGTCCACCTCGACGGCGCCGATGTCTGCCAGGGCCCGGGTGACGGCCGTCTTGGTCGAGCCCAGCCACCACTGGATGTCGGCCGCGGTGCCCGGGCCGAAGGTGGTCAGCCACTGGTGCACCAGCGTGGCGTAGCCGGCGTCCTCGCCGAGTGGCTCGTCCACGACGCCCAGCCAGTCCTCGGCGGTCGTCCAGGTCGGCTTGTTGAGTCGCCAGTGCCCGGCGTTGCGCCCTCGGAGCACCTTCCCCTCGAGGCCGAGGTGCGTGAGCACCCACGGGGCCACCGGCACCGGCCGGTCGTAGGCCTTGTCCGTCGTGCCGCCGACCATCCCGGCCAGCTCCGGGACCTGGGCCCGCAGCTCGGCGGTCGTCGCCGGCCCCTCCGCCAGGCGGGCGAGGGTCGCCTCGCGGGCGGCGTCGAGCCACGCCTCCCCGTCGGGGGCGATGCCGCCGGCAGCGATGGCCTTGGCGATCCTCTTGCGCTCCGAGGTCGCCACCCGTGCCGAGGCGCTGCCCCACGCCGCGGGCAGCAGCTCACGTGGGAAGACGAACAGCGTCCGCCGCATCGCGAGCTGCTTCACCACCGACCGGGCGTCGTACAGCTCCGCGTCGACGTCCTCGGGCTTGACCCCCTCGGCCCGCGCGGCGACCGCGAGGTGCACGGTGGCCGCCTCGGTCGCGTGCAGGACCGTCATCGAGCGGGTCACCGCGGCGACGTCGGTCAGCCGGTGCCCGGGCGCCAGCGCGTGGCGTACGGCGATCCGGCTGCGGCGCTCGGAGTCGCTGATCCGTCGCCGTGCCATCGTCGTCGCCCCGGTCGCTCAGTCGCGGTGCGACTTGCCGGGCAGGTCGAGCATCCGCTGGAGCGCCACGAGGGCATCGGCCTCGGTGTCGGGGTCGACGGTGATCCGGTTGACCACGGTGCCCGCGACCAGGCTCTCGAGGGCCCAGACGAGGTGCGGGAGGTCGATGCGGTTCATCGTCGAGCAGTAGCAGACGTTGCGGTCGAGGAAGACGATCGTCTTGTCGGGGTGGGCGTCGGCGACGCGCTTGACCAGGTTGAGCTCGGTGCCGATGGCCCAGACCGTGCCGGGCTCGGCAGCCTCGATGGTCTTGATGATGAACTCGGTGGAGCCGACGAGGTCGGCCTTGAGCACCACCTCGTGCTTGCACTCGGGGTGGACCAGCACCTTGATGCCGGGATGCTGGGCACGCAGCTCGTCGACGACGTCCTCGGAGAAGCGGCCGTGGACCGAGCAGTGGCCCTTCCAGAGGATCATCCGCGCCTTCTGGAGCTCCTCCGCGGTCAGGCCGCCGCCGGGCTGCAGCGGGTCCCACACGACGCACTCGTCGAGGCCGATGCCCATCTGGAGCACGGCGGTGTTGCGGCCCAGGTGCTGGTCGGGCAGGAAGAGCACCTTGGCGCCCTCGTCGAGGTGGGCCTTCTGGGCGAATGCCCAGTCCAGCGCGACGTCGGCGTTGGACGAGGTGCACACGACGCCGCCGTTGCGACCGCAGAACGCCTTGATGTCGGCGCTGGAGTTCATGTAGGTCACCGGGACGACGGAGTCCTGGATGCCTGCGTCGGCCATCGCGTCCCAGGCGTCCTCGACCTGGCGCAGACGGGCCATGTCGGCCATCGAGCAGCCGGCGGCGAGGTCGGGGAGGACCACCTGCTGGCTCGGCGAGGTGAGGATGTCGGCGGACTCGGCCATGAAGTGGACGCCGCAGAAGACGATGAACTCCGCGTCGGGGCGGGCCGCTGCGTCGCGGGCCAGCTTGAAGGAGTCGCCGGTGACGTCGGCGAACTGGATGACCTCGTCGCGCTGGTAGTGGTGTCCCAGGACGAAGACCCGCTCGCCCAGCGCCTCCTTGGCCGCGCGCGCCCTGGCGACCAGGTCGGGGTCGGACGCCGCCGGCAGGTCGCCGGGACACTCCACGCCGCGCTCGGCGTCGAGGTCGCGGCCCTTGCCGAGGGGGAGGAGCGGCAGGTCGACGACGCTCACTCGGGGTCCCCGCGGCGTTCTTGGGAGGAGCGCAGCGGGGGAGAAGAACGTCGTGGGGTGAACGTCATGACCTCATCCTAGGAGGGGACGCGGGACGGTGACCGCGGGTGCCATGCTTCGGCCATGCCACGACGCGGTGAGGTGCTTGCCCTGGTGCAGGCCGGGGGCCAGGGGTCCCGGATGGACGTGCTGACGCGCGAGCGGGCCAAGCCCGCGCTGCCGTACGGCGGGGTGCACCGGCTGATCGACTTCGCCCTGTCGGGGCTGGTGCACGCCGACCTGGCCGACGTCTGGGTGTCGCTGGAGTACCAGGTCACCTCGATCGACGACTACCTGTCCGGGGGGCGTCCGTGGAGCCTGGACCGCAACCGGGGCGGCTTCCGGCGCATCGTCCCGCAGACCGGCACCGGCCCGGCGACGGAGAGCGGCTTCGCCCACGGCAACGGCGACCTGCTGCTGCGGATGTCGGCCGACATCGAGGCGTTCGGAGCGCGCACGCTCGTGGTGTGCAGCGCCGACCACGTCTTCAACATGGACCTCGCGCCCGTGATCGAGGCGCACGTGGCCGCCGGCCGCGTGGCCACCGTGCTGACCAGCGAGGTCACCAAGAAGGACGCCTCGGACAACGTCGTCGTCCTCGCGGGCCCCGACGGCACCGTCACCGGCGTGGAGCACAAGCCGTCGCGACCCTCGGCGGGCACGGTCGCGACCGAGATCTTCGTCTACGACACCGAGGTCCTGCTGGCGACGCTGCGCGACCTCCGTCGCGAGCTGTCGGCGGAGACCGACGACGACGACAGCGGCATCGGTGACTTCGGGGAGCACCTCCTCCCGCGCCTGGTGGAGACCGGGAAGACCGTCGCGGTCCCGCTCACCGGCTACTGGCGCGACGTCGGCCAGCCGAGCCTCTACCTGCAGTCCCACCGCGACCTGCTCGCCGGACGGGTCGACGTCTTCGACCACCCGGGCCGTCCGGTCATCTCCCACTGGCCCGACCGTCCTGCCGCCCGCGTCCGGGGGGCGGGGCAGTGCCGGGACTCGATGCTGTCGCCGGGGGCGGACGTCGCCGGCCTCGTCGCGGGCAGCGTGCTGGGCCCCGGCGTCGTGGTGGAGAGGGGCGCGGAGGTCCACGACAGCGTGGTGATGCAGGACTGCGTGATCCGGGCGGGAGCGGTGGTGCGCACCGCCGTGCTCGACGAGCGCTGCGAGGTGCTCGCGAAGTCGCGGGTCGGCGGGAAGCCGTCGCGACGCGTGGCCGACGACGACGACCTCGTGCTCGTGGGCCGCGACTCACGGGTCTCGGGCACCGTGGCCGCAGGCGCGCGACTGGAGCCGGGCTCGGCCACCTGACGCGCCACCCGGACGGCGCGGGCTAGAGCAGCGAGCCGTGGTGCAGGTAGGGCGCCGGCGGCTTCATCCGCCGCAGGCACAGGTAGCCGTTGGTGTAGATCGCCATCCGTGCGGCCAGCCCCACGTCGAGCGCCCAGCCGTTGGCCGCCGTGATGTGGTGGACCGACACCTGCGCGCCCGGCGACGAGGACGCCAGCGCCTCCCACGCCAGCCCCGACGCCGTACGCCGGTTGGTGGCCGCCACCAGCACCGGCGAGCCGTCGTCGTCGACGTAGGCGTAGCCCGAGCCGGTCGAGTGGTCGGTGACGAGCAGCCTGAACTGGGCGAGCAGCAGCTCGTGGTCGCCGAGGTGGGCCGCGCCGCGCGTGCGGCGGTCGACGGAGTCCATCAGGTCCACGTCGCCGGCCGTGCCCTCGCGGACCCGGTCCACCACCGGGATCGCGCTCCGGTCGACCACCCCGGTCAGCATCATCTGCGGGTGCAGGTCGAAGCCGGCGAGCCGGTAGCGGCGTACGGCGGCCGGGTCCGCGCTGGCGGCGAACATGCCGCGCAGGCACCCCCGGCCGTGGTGCAGGGCCGCCGCCATCAGCTCGGTGCCGATGCCGCGCCCCTGGTGCTCGGGCCGGACGGCGAACGACGCGAGGATCCACATCAGCTCGCGGACCCGCGACACCGCGCCGCCGACCACCTCGCCGTCGACCTCGGCGACCCAGCAGCCACCTGGGTCGGTGATCAGCGCCTGCCCGGTCCGTCTGATCCAGTGGCCGTTGCGGGCGGCGGGACGGCGTACGGGGTCGGGCCAGGCGCGCTGGTGGGTGCGGGTGTCGACCTCGTGGTAGGAGGTCGCGGTGATCTCGGCGAAGGCCTCCAGGTCCTCCACGCGCATCGGGCGGACGACCGAAGAGGTCACGACACGTGCGCGGCGTAGCGCTGGAGCAGGTCGTCCCAGTGGGTGTACGTCGCGCGGACGTCCTCGCTGCCGTCGACCCAGCCGCCGTGCTCGAGGTGCACCAGGGTGCCGCCATCCGCGTCGGTGAAGCTCACGTCGAGCCTGGTCGGCTGCTCCTCGGCGTGGCCGAGCCAGAACTCCTGGGTGTAGCGACCGATCGGGTCCCACTCGAGCACCCGCCCCCAGACGTACTGCTCGTCGCCGTGCACGGACGCGACGGGGCCGTTGGGATCGATGGCGATGCCGTTGAAGGTCGGCGGGTCGGGGCTGAGCATGGGGTCCCACCACTCGCCCATCTGGGCGGTGAAGCCGACGAACGCCTCGGTGGGGGTCACCGGGACCATGACCTCGGCGGTGATGGGTTCGACACTCATGCGGCAAGCATGCCCGACGCGACCGCTGCAAGGATGCAGCCATGCGCGTGCTGATCGCCCCCGACAAGTTCGCCGGCACCCTCACCGCGGTGCAGGCCGCGGAGGCGGTCGCCACCGGCTGGCGCCGGCACGCCCCGGACGACGAGCTCGACCTCGCTCCGATGGCCGACGGCGGCCCCGGTTTCGTCGACGTCCTGCACGCCGCCCTCGGCGGGTCGCTCGACGCCGTGACGGTCGCCGGGCCGCACGGCGACCCGGTGCCGGCGGTGGTGCTGCGCGTCGGCACGACGGCGTACGTCGAGAGCGCGCAGGCGGCCGGCCTGCACCTGGTCTCCGGTCCTGTCGCGACCGCCTCGAGCGCGGGGGTGGGCGAGCTGGTGCTGGCCGCGGTCGCCGGTGGGGCCACGACCGTCGTGGTCGGCCTGGGCGGGACCGGCACCAACGACGGCGGCGCGGGGGTGCTGGCCGCCCTCGGGGCGCAGGCCGACGGCGTGCTCGATGGCGGGGCCGCTCCGCTGGGAGCCGTGACGACGGTGGACCTGTCCGCGGCACGCTCGCGGTTGGACGGAGTCACGCTCGTGGCGGCCAGTGACGTGGACAACCCGCTGACCGGGCTCTTCGGCGCCACGAAGACCTTCGGCCCGCAGAAGGGCGTCGCCGAGGACCGGATCGCCGAGGTGGACGGGTGGCTCGAGGCCTTCGCCGCTGCCACCGACCGGCGTACGTCGCTGGAGAAGGGCGCCGGCGCCGCAGGCGGCATCGGCTACGCCCTCCTCGTCCTCGGCGCCTCCCGGGAGCCGGGCATCGAGCTGGTCGCGTCCGCGGTGTCGCTGGCCGACCGGGCCCGCGCGTCCGACCTGGTCGTGACCGGCGAGGGCTCCTTCGACTTCTCGAGCCGGGCCGGCAAGGTGCCCTACGGCGTGGCCGCCGTTGCCTCGGAGGCCCTGCGTCCCTGCATCGCCCTCGCCGGCCAGGTGCTCGTCGGCTCGCGCGAGATGCGCGCCCTCGGCATCGAGTCGGCGTACTCCCTCGTGGACCTCGTGGGGGAGGAGCGCGCCTTCAGCGCCCCCGCCGACGCCCTCGCCGACCTCGCCGCCCGCGTCGCGCGCACCTGGTCGCGCTGACGCGGTCCCGCGCAGCTCCCGCGACCTCGGGGAATAACCCTCGATGTGCGACCATTGAGGCAAGCAGTACCCGAGACTTCTGGAGTGATGAGATGACCGAGCAGGTCGAGACCACTGAGCGCCGCACCGACCAGATCAACCTTTCTGCAGTCGCCGCCAGCAAGATCAACAGCCTCCTCGAGCAGGAGGGTCGTGACGACCTGGCCCTTCGGATCTCCGTGCAGCCTGGTGGCTGCTCGGGCCTCCGCTACCAGCTCTTCTTCGACGAGCGCACCCTCGACGGCGACGTGACGACCGACTTCGACGGCGTGACCGTGGTCGTGGACCGGATGAGTGTCCCCTACCTCAACGGTGCCGAGATCGACTTCGTCGACACCATCGAGAAGCAGGGCTTCACGATCGACAACCCCAACGCCACCGGCTCGTGCGCCTGCGGCGACTCGTTCCACTGATGTGACGCTCGGGGCTGAGCTTGCGAAGTCCCGAAGAGCGGCCAGGTTGAGCAAGGCCCACGACCGAGGAACGAGGTCGCGACGGCCGCGTCGAAACCCGAGACATGACGAAGGGCCTCAGCCGACTTGGCTGGGGCCCTTCGTCGTACGCGGGCTGCTAGTCCAGGTGCAGGTGGAGCGCGTTGGCGATGCGGGCCGCCGCGTCGGAGACCCGGATCTCGCGCTTGCCGACCTCGGCCGGGTAGTCGTCGAAGTACAGGCTGGGGGCGGGGGCGACGGCGGCCCGGGCGGCGCGCTCGAGGCGGCTCTGCAGACCGAGGTTGCGGCTGGTCTCCCGGCCGTCGGCGGCCATCTCGGCGGGGGTGCCCAGCTCGTCGCTGAAGAGGGGTGCGGGGCGTCGGGACGTCGTCATGGGGTCGACGCTATTGGCTACTGATGCGTATCCCGAGCCGTACCGCGGGGTAGTGTCTCGCGGCGTGTCCCTCCTCGTAGCCGGATCGATCGCGACCGACCACCTGATGTCCTTCCCGGGCAAGTTCGCCGACAGCCTGGTGGTCGACCAGCTCGACAAGCTCTCGGTGTCCTTCCTCGTCGAGGACCTCGAGGTACGACGGGGCGGTTGCGCCGCCAACATCTGCTTCGGACTCGGCAACCTGGGCCTGCGCCCGGTGCTGGTCGGGGCGGTCGGCGAGGACTTCGCCGACTATCGCGCGTGGCTGGAGCGCCACAACGTCGACTGCGACTCCGTCCACGTCTCGGAGACCCGCCACACCGCCCGCTTCGTGTGCACCAACGACAGCGCGCACGCCCAGATCGCCAGCTTCTACGCCGGCGCGATGAGCGAGTCGCGCGAGATGGAGCTCAAGCCGATCGTGGACCGTGTCGGCCCCCCGGACTACGTCATCATCGGCCCCGACGACCCGCAGGGCATGCTCCGTCACACCGAGGAGTGCCGCACGCGCGGCTACCCGTTCCTCGCCGACCCCTCCCAGCAGCTCGCGTTCGGTGACGGCGACCTGATCCGTCCGCTCATCGACGGGGCCGAGATCCTGTTCTCCAACGAGTACGAAGCCAGCCTGATCACACAGAAGACCGGCTGGAGCCGCGAGGAGGTCCTCTCTCGGGTCGGCACCTGGGTGGTCACCCTCGGTCCCGCCGGTGTGCGCATCGACCGCGAGGGCGAGGAGTCGGTCGTCGTCGCGGCGGTGCCGGAGATCGAGAAGGTCGAGCCGACCGGCGTCGGGGACGCGTTCCGCGCCGGCTTCCTCGCCGCCCTCAGCTGGGGCCTCGGCCACGAGCGCGCCGCCCAGCTCGGCTGCCTGCTCGCCGTGTACGTCGTCGAGCAGGTCGGCACCCAGGAGTACGAGATCTCCCGCGCCGACTTCCTCGCCCGGTGTGCGGCGACCTACGGCGACGAGGCCGTCGCCGACTTCCAGCCGCACCTGCAGACCATCCGGCCGTGACGCGGCTCAGCTGAGGCGTCGTACGACGTAGCGCTGGGCGCCGTCGTCGGCGGTGTCGGCCCCGACGTAGTCCTGAGCCTTCATCCGGCACCAGGCCGGTACGTCGACCGCCGCGGCCGGGTCCCGGGCAACCACCGCCAGCAGGTCGCCGACCTGGACGTCGCCGAGGTGGCGCGCGAGCTCGATGACCGGCATCGGGCACGGCATGTCGCGGCAGTCGAGCTCGAGGGCCACCTGCCAGCCGGACCCGGACGCCGTCACAGGCCCACCCGCGACCGGATCTCGGCGACGAGCCCGGGCAGCGCGTCGCAGAAGGCGTCGACGTCGGCGCGCGTGGTGTCGCGCTGCAGCGAGAGCCGGACGTTGCCGTGCGTCAGCACGCCCATCGCCTCCAGCACGTGGCTCGGGGTCAGGGTCGAGGCGGTGCAGGCCGAGCCGCTCGCGATGCCGAAGCCACGCCTGTCGAGCTCGGTCACCAGGGCCTCGCCGTCGACGTACAGGCAGGAGAACGTCACCAGGTGGGGGAGACGGCGGTCGGGGTCGCCGACGACCTCCACGTCGGGCACCTCAGCAGCCACCCGTCGGCGTACGACATCCACGAGCTCGTGCTGGCGGGCGTTGACCTCGTCGCGCTCGGCCACCACCGCCTGCAGCGCGGCCGCCGCGGCAAGGACCGCGGGGACGTTCTCGAAGCCGGTCGCGCGCTCGTCGACGCGGTCGTCGCCGGGGAACGGGTTGCGCCACCTCGCTCGCTTGCGGACGAGCAGCACGCCGACGCCCGCGGGGCCACCCCACTTGTGGGCCGAGCCCGCGGCCGCCGCCCAGCCCTCGGGAAGGGGCAGCCGGCCCATCGAGGCGCACGCGTCGGTGAACAGCGGGACGTCGTTCGGCAGCTCGAGCTCGCCGACGTCCTGGACGGTGCCGACCTCGTGGTTGGCCGTCTGCAGCGCCACCACCCCGACCTCCGGTGCGATGGCGCCCTCGACGAGGTCGCCGTCGTGGACCCGGCCGTCGCCCATGACGCCGACCTCGACCGGCCGCGCGCCCCACGCCACCGCGTGGCGCACGGCCGAGTGCTCGACGGCGGAGTGCACGACCGCGCTCCCGCGTCGTGAGCCCCGCAGCAGTCCGAGCAGCCCCAGGTGGACGGCGTGCGTGCCGCTGGGGGTGAAGGTGACCTCGTCGGGCCGCACGCCCAGCGCGTCGGCGGTGGCCTCCCGCGCGTTGTCGAGCAGCAGCCGTGCGTCGCGGCCGGAGCCGTGCAGCCGGCGCGGGTCGGCGTAGCCCCGGTCGAGAGCCGCCAGGAGGACCTCGCGCGCCGCCGGGTGCAGGGGCGCCGATGACGCGCTGTCGAGGTCGGCGGACCGGGCCGGAGTGGCAGTCACAGGGGCAACTTATGCCACCCGCAGGCGCCTGCGTGCGGGCGGACGGACCACGACCCCTGCAGATCCGCCGACACCCGACCCTGCCCCGCACGACGCTGCCAGATGGGGATACCCTCTCTGTGTCGAGAAGGACCGAGAGAGAGGCTCGTCAGTGGGTCTGCAAGTCCCCAACCTTTCAGGTGCGTCCCTGCGGCGCACCCTGAGGGTCGCGCTGCTGGGCGTGACGATGCTGGTGCTGGCCGGATGTTCCGAGGCCGACACGCACCAGATCCGCAACCTCGCGATGCCCGACCGGGCCAGTGAGCAGGGTCCCTACACCTACGAGCTCTGGAAGTGGGCGTGGGTCGCCGCCATGGTGACCGGCGTCATCGTCTGGGGCCTCATTTTCTACGCCGTGGTGAAGTTCCGCCGCCGCAGCGACGACGAGGTGCCGCGGCAGACGCGCTACAACCTGCCGCTCGAGGTCTTCTACACGATCGCCCCGGTCCTGATGTGCGTCGTGTTCTTCTTCCACACCGTGCGCGTGCAGGACGTGGTGACCGAGATCGGCACCGAGCCCGACGTGACCGTGGAGGTCATGGGCCAGCAGTGGACCTGGACCTTCAACTACGGCGTCGGTGAGCAGAACCCGGACGCCGTCGGTGACTTCGTGGACGGTGAGCCCGACTTCGCCTACGAGGACTACGTCTACACCGTCGGCGACGGCAACGAGATCCCGACGCTGGTGCTTCCGGTCGACCAGCGGATCCAGTTCAACCTGCACTCGCCCGACGTGATCCACAACTTCGGCGTGCCGTCGTTCCTGACCCGCATGGACGTCATCCCGGGTCGTGTCAACAAGCTCCAGGTCACGCCGACCGTCGAGGGCACGTACGCCGGCAAGTGCTACGAGCTCTGCGGCGTCTACCACTCGCGGATGCTCTTCAACGTCGAGGTGGTGAGCCAGGAGGACTACCAGGCCTACCTCGAGGAGCTCGAGGCCGCCGGTCAGACCGCCGCCGAGCCGCTCCTGGGCGGCTCCGACGCCACCACGCAGACCGGACTCGGTGAGAGCCAGTCCCAGGAAGGAAGCCAGGAGTGACCGCCGCAACCTCTGCCGCTCCCCAGGCCGCGACACCGCCGCCCGAGCGCAAGCCGCTGGGCCAGCAGGTCGTCCGCATGCTGACCACCACCGATCACAAGCTGATCGGCAAGATGTACCTCGCCACCTCGTTCGCCTGGTTCCTGGCTGCCGGCCTGATGGCGATGCTGATCCGGGCCGAGCTGGCCTACCCCGGCCAGCAGGTCGTCAACGAGCAGCTCTACAACCAGCTGTTCACGATGCACGGCACGATCATGCTGCTGCTGTTCGCGACGCCGCTGTTCTTCGGCTTCGCCAACGTGATCATGCCGCTGCAGATCGGTGCGCCCGACGTCGCGTTCCCCCGCCTCAACATGTTCAGCTACTGGCTGTTCCTCTTCGGCGGCCTCATCGCCGGGTCCGGCTTCCTGACCCCGTCGGGAGCCGCCGACTTCGGCTGGTTCGCCTACACGCCGCTCTCCGACGCCGTACGCAGTCCGGGTGTGGGTGGCGACCTCTGGATCATGGGCCTCTGGATGGCCGGTCTCGGCTCGATCCTCGGTGGCGTCAACTTCATCACGACCATCATCTGCATGCGCGCGCCCGGCATGACGATGTTCCGGATGCCGATCTTCGTGTGGAACACGCTGATCACCAGCATGCTCGTGATCATGGTGTTCCCGATCCTCGCGGGGGCGCTGCTCTCGCTGGAGGCCGACCGGATCCTCGGCGCCCACGTGTTCGACCCGTCGCACGGCGGCCCGATCCTGTGGCAGCACCTGTTCTGGTTCTTCGGCCACCCGGAGGTCTACATCATCGCGTTGCCGTTCTTCGGCATCGTGTCCGAGATCCTGCCGGTGTTCAGCCGCAAGCCGATCTTCGGCTACGTCGGCCTGGTCGCGGCGACCCTCGGCATCGCGATGCTGTCGGTGGCCGTGTGGGCGCACCACATGTTCGTCACCGGCGCGGTCGACCTGCCGTTCTTCTCCGGCATGACCTTCCTCATCGCCGTCCCGACGGGCGTGAAGTTCTTCAACTGGATCGGCACGATGTGGGGCGGGTCCCTGTCGTTCGACACCCCGATGCTGTGGTCGATCGGCTTCCTGGTGACCTTCCTCTTCGGTGGCCTCACCGGTGTCATCCTGGCCAGCCCGCCCCTGGACTTCCACGTGTCGGACTCCTACTTCGTGGTGGCGCACTTCCACTACGTCGTCTTCGGCACCGTGGTGTTCGCGATGTTCGCCGGGTTCTACTTCTGGTGGCCCAAGATGACCGGCCGGATGCTCGACGAGCGCCTCGGCAAGCTGCACTTCTGGGTCCTGTTCGTCGGCTTCCACACCACCTTCCTCGTCCAGCACTGGCTGGGTGTCGAGGGCATGCCGCGTCGCTACGCCGACTACCTCCCAGAGGACGGCTTCACCACGCTCAACCAGGTCTCCACGGTGGGCTCGTTCCTGCTGGCCGCGTCGACGCTGCCCTTCCTGCTCAACGTATACCTCTCGGCCAGGGCGCCGAAGGTGGCCGTGGACGACCCGTGGGGCTGGGGCCGCTCGCTCGAGTGGGCGACCAGCTGCCCGCCGCCGCGCCACAACTTCCACACGCTGCCGCGCATCCGTTCGGAGTCGCCCGCCTTCGACCTGCACCACCCGGAGGTGGCGCTGCTCGAGCTGGCCGACAACGACGCCGAGCGCGACGGTGAGGTGGCCGACGCGCCCGAGGTGGCCGGCCGCGAGGAGATGCTGCGCGACCGCGCGGGCCTGCCCGCCGACAGCACCGACGAGGAGAGGGACCGATGAAGGCCGAGGCATGGATCTTCGGGATCACCACCGTGTTCGTGGCGGTGGTCGCTCCGGGCTACTGGTTCCTCTCCGAGGACTGGACCGGCACCTCCGCCCTGGTGATGACCGCCCTGCTCACCGCGATGATCACCCTCTACCTCGGGTTCCACGCCTCGCGCATGGACCCGCGGCCGGAGGACCGCAAGGAGGGCGAGATCGCCGAGGGGGCCGGTGAGCTGGGCTTCTTCCCGCCATACTCCTGGTGGCCGCTCTGGTGCGCCCTCGCCCTCGGCCTGATCGTCTACGGCACCGCGATGTCGGCCTGGTGGCTGGTCATCATCGGCTTCACCGCCGGTGCCGTCGTCACCTGCGGCTTCGTCTTCGAGTACTACCGGGGCGAGCACGCCCACTGAGCGAGGCCCGTGCCACGCCCGTGGTGTGGAATTCCAGAAGAACCCGTCCGCGACGTACGCTGGACGGGTTCTTCTGTTCCACCGCCCGTTCGGGCGGCTCTCCATGGGGGTCACGTCGCATGCGCACTCGCGCGCTCAGGTCCACGCGTCCCGCGCATCGTCGTACGGCGGCCGCGGCGGCGCTGCTGATGCTCTCCGCCGGCCTGGCCGCGTGCAGCAGCACCTCCACGCCCGACGACGACGCCTCCCCGGACGGTCCCGGCGACGCCCCGGGTGCGTCGCAGGCCGTCCAGGTCGAGCCCGTGCGGTTGAAAACCAGCTTCACCGACGCCAGGTCGGTGCCGATCGACGCGCCGGTGACCGTGTCGACCGAGGGCGGTGACCTGTCCGACGTCCGCATCACGTCCGCGGCCGGGCCGGTCGAGGGCCGGGTCGAGGGCGGCACGTGGACCTCCACGTCGCTGCTCGAGCCCGGCACCGACTACCGGATCTCCGCGTCGGCGACCCGCTCCGACGGCGAGGCGGTCGAGCGCACCCGGGCCTTCCACACCGTCGACCTGACGCTCGACCAGCAGACCTACCCCTCGATCGCCCCGCTGGACGGCGAGACCGTCGGTGTCGGCATGCCGGTCGTCGTCACCTTCGACGTCCCGGTCACCGACCGGGCGCTGTTCGAGAAGCACATGAACGTCATCAGCACCCCTGCCCAGAAGGGCTCGTGGTACTGGCTGAGCGACAACGAGGCGCACTTCCGCCCGGTCCGTTACTGGAAGGCGGGCACCGACGTCTCGGTCGACCTCGACCTCAACAGCCTCCCCGCCGGCAACGGCATCTACGGCCAGGAGGACCGTCAGCTGTCCTTCCACGTCGGCGATGCCCACGTCTACAAGGTCAACGCCCAGACGCACCGGATGCAGGTCTTCAGCAACGGCGAGCTGCTCCGCACGCTCCCGATCACCACCGGCAAGCCGGGCTTCACCACCCGCTCCGGGGTGAAGGTGATCATGGAGAAGTTCGAGACCCGCCGGATGAACTCCGAGACGGTCGGCATCAACCGCAACAGCCCCGAGGCGTACGACATCGACGACGTGCGCTGGGCGATGCGGGTCACGTACTCGGGCGAGTTCATCCACGCCGCACCGTGGTCGGAGGGCTCGCAGGGCTACGCCAACGTGTCCCACGGCTGCACCGGCCTTTCGACCGCCGACGCCGGCTGGCTCTACGCCATGACCCGGCGTGGCGACGTCGTGGAGTACACCGGCACCGACCGTCCGATGACCCTCGAGAACGGCTACGGCGACTGGAACCTCGCCCCTGCCGCCTGGAAGCAGGGCTCCGCCCTCAGCTGACGCGCGCCTCTCCGCCGTCGCTCCTACGGCACCGGAAATGGGCGGCGCAAGCCGTTTCCGGGTACGTAGGGTCCTGGGTCGGCCCGCACCAGCGCGGGACCCTCCCAGAGAAGGAAGGACGATGGAGAACCTGACCCCGACGCTCGTCAGCTGGGCGTCGATCCTCGAGGACAACACGCGCGCGCAGGCGGAGCAGGCGGCCACGATGCCGTTCATCCACCCGCACGTCGCGCTGATGCCCGACGCGCACCTCGGCCTGGGTGCCACCGTCGGGTCGGTCATCCCGACCCTCGGTGCGATCATCCCGGCCGCCGTGGGCGTGGACATCGGCTGCGGCATGATCGCCGTGCGCACCCAGTACGCCACGGACGACCTGCCCAGCGACCGCAAGCCGCTGCGCCAGGCGATCGAGCGGGCCGTCCCGCTCAACGCCGGCGCCGCGAACCGCACGGTCAGCCGCGAGCACACCGAGCAGCGGCTCGAGCAGCTGCGGGCGCTGGCGTCCGAGGCCGGGTTCGACCCGGCGTCGTACGCCACGCGGTGGGACCTGCAGCTGGGCACCCTCGGGTCGGGCAACCACTTCATCGAGGTCACGGCCGACGAGGCCGGGGGAGTGTGGCTGTTCCTCCACTCGGGCTCGCGAGGGGTCGGCAACCGGATCGCGCAGAAGCACATCGCGGTCGCCCGCGGGCTGTGCGCGGGCGAGGACCTGCCGGACCGCGACCTGGCCTACCTCACCGAGGGCACAGAGGAGTTCGACGCCTACATCCGCGAGATGCGGTGGGCGCAGACCTACGCGCTGCTCAACCGCGAGGAGATGATGGACCGCGTCGTGCGCCAGCTCGCCGAGTGGGTCGACGGTGACGTGGAGCGGGTGGAGGAGATCAACTGCCACCACAACTACACCGAGCCCGAGCACCACTACGGCCGCGACGTGTGGCTGTCCCGGAAGGGCGCGATCAATGCCGAGGCGGGTCGGCCGGGCCTGATCCCGGGATCGATGGGCACGGCGTCGTACGTCGTCGTCGGGAAGGGCGACCCCGTGTCGCTCAACTCCGCACCCCACGGCGCCGGTCGGGAGTACTCCCGGACCCGGGCACGGAAGACGTTCACCGCCGAGGACCTGCGGGCGGCGATGGCGGGGATCGAGTACCGCGACACCGACGCGTTCATCGACGAGATCCCGGCGGCGTACAAGGACATCGACCGGGTGATGGCCGACGCGGCCGACCTCGTGGACGTGCGCCACGTGCTGCGGCAGCTGGTCAACGTCAAGGGCGACTGAGCCACCGGCTCGGCCACCCCGGACGAGCAGAGGGCCCGCCGGGAGTCATCCCGGCGGGCCCTCGTGCGTGTCGTACGACGATCAGTGGTCGCGCAGCGGCACGTCGTCGGTGTCGCGCAGGCGGTGGTCGTCGAACTGGTGACCGTCGACCGGGTGGTCGAGGCCCGCCTGCAGCTCGGCCGCGTGCTCGGCGTGGTGGTGCGCCTCCTCGAGCTCGGCCCGCGTGGGCTTCTGCACGTTGTGGCTGTACATCCACGACGAGAGCCTGGCCCGCAGCTTCTCCGAGCGCGAGTTGGGTGCGGCCACGCCGGAGGCGTCGGTGTCGCTCCCGACCGTGTGGATCTCGTCCCGGTCGCGCGCGGTGAGGGTGTAGGCGGACGTCTCGTTGATCGGCAGGTGCCGCTCGGCGTACTGCCCCTCCGGGGAGCGGGTGATGATGCCCGTCTCGTAGCCGTGCAGCAGCTTCTCGTTGTCGTGACGCTGCAGCGAGATGCACCAGCGACGGGTGATCCAGAACGCCAGGAGCGGCCCGAGGAAGATCGCGACCCGCATGAAGTAGGTGATCTGGTTGATGCTGAGGTCCATCTTGATGGCGATGATGTCGTTGCCGCCCGCGGCCCAGGCGAGGCCGTAGAAGGTCATCAGGGCCACCATGACGGCCGTGCGCGTCGGCGCGTTGCGGGGGCGCTGGAGCAGGTGGTGGTCGCGCTTGTCACCGGTGATCCAACCCTCGATGAACGGCAGGAGCATCAGGACGACCAGCATCAACGGGGGCACGATGAGGATCGGCAGCATCACGTTCCACGAGATCGTGTAGCCGAAGATCACCGACTCCCAGCCGGTCGGGATGATGCGCAGCAGACCGTCGGGCCAGCCCATGTACCAGTCGGGCTGCGAGCCGGCCGTCACCTTGGTCGGGTCGTAGGGGCCGAACTTCCACACCGGGTTGATCGACAGCAGGCCGCCCATGATCGCGATGACGCCGAAGACCATGAAGAAGAAGCCACCGGCCTTGGCGGCGTACACCGGGAGCATCGGGAAGCCCACGACGTTCTGCTCGGTGCGGCCGGGGCCGGGCCACTGCGTGTGCTTGTGGTAGACGAGCAGCAGCATGTGGGCGGCGATCAGCGCGAGCAGGATGCCCGGGATCAGCAGCACGTGGATGATGTAGAGGCGCGGGATGATCGCCTCGCCGGGGAACTCGCCGCCGAAGAGCAGGAACGACATGTAGCTGCCGACGACCGGGGTCGCCTTGAGGAACCCGTCAGCGGCCCGGACGCCGGTGCCCGAGAGCAGGTCGTCGGGCAGGGAGTAGCCGGTGAAGCCCTCGAGGGTGCCGAGCAGCAGCAGGAGGCAGCCGATGACCCAGTTGAGCTCGCGCGGCTTGCGGTAGGCGCCGGTGAAGGCGACGCGGAGCAGGTGCACCATCATGGAGGCGATGAATACCGCCGCGGCCCAGTGGTGCATCTGGCGCATCAGCAGGCCGCCGCGCACGTCGAAGGAGATGTGGAGGGTCGAGGCCATCGACTCCGACATCCCGACGCCGCGGAGCTGGTCGTAGGAGCCCTCGTAGGTGACGTGACCCATCGAGGGGTTGAACCACAGGGTCAGGAAGACGCCCGTGAGGAGCAGGACCACGAAGCTCCACAGGGCGATCTCGCCCAGCATGAACGACCAGTGGTCGGGGAAGACCTTGCGCAGGTTCTTCTTCATCGCCGTGGCCAGGCCGAGGCGGTCGTCGGCCCACGAGGCCAGGGAACCGGCAGCGCCGGGCTTGGAACCAGTCGCGGCGTCGGTGCCGTTGGTCGTCGCGACCTTGCTGGTGTCGATCCTGGAGTCCGTGCTCACTTTTGCTTCTCACGCTCCCAGTAGCTTGCCCCGATGGGCTCTTCGAAGTCGCTCTGGGCGACCAGGTACCCCTCGTCATCCACCGCGATGGGCAGCTGGGGGAGGGGGCGGGCAGCCGGACCGAAGACGACCTTCGCGTGGTCGGCGAGGTCGAAGGTCGACTGGTGGCACGGGCACAGCACGTGGTGGGTGGTGCGCTCGTAGAGGGAGATCGGGCAGCCCACGTGGGTGCAGATCTTGGAGTACGAGATGATGCCGTCGACGGTCCACTTCTCGCGGCCCCTGAGCGGGGTGATGTCGGCGGGGTCCATCCTGACGATGATGATCGCGCCCTTGGCCTTCTCGGCCTGCTCCTCGGCGCCGTGGAGCTCGGGGTAGCCGTTCTCCTCGGTCGGGAACAACGCCTCCGGGGCGCCGTTGATGAGGTCGCCGACCTCGACCTCGCTCGCGAGGATGGGCGTGCCGACGACGTCGCGCACCAGGCGCATGCCCGGCTCCCAGATCGTGTGCGCGAGCTTGCTCGTGTCGAGGGCGTCGCCGGGAGCCAGGTCACGCAGCAGCACGACCGCGGGCAGGCCGAGCACGCCGACGGCGCCCAGCATGGTGTTGCGCACGAGGGGGCGGCGGCCGATGCCGGCCTCGGCGAGCCCGTCGTTGAGCGCCTGCACGGTCGCGTCGCGGTCCTCCTGGGGGGAGGCGGCCGGGTGGCGCATCTCGATGATCTCGTGGTCGGCCATCAGCTTGCGGGCCAGGTGGATGATGCCGGTGCCGATCAGCAGCAGGCTCACACCGAGGGTCAGACCGAGGGCGACCGTCGACGCGCCGAGGCCGGCGAAGGTGTCCCAGTTGTCGCCGATCTCGAAGGCGAAGTAGGCGACCACGAACAGGACGGCACTGATCATCGCGGCGATGAACATGGCCGCGATCTGGCGCTCGGCGCGCTTCTCGGCCTTGGGGTCGACGTCGGTGGGGCGCCACGTGTGGGCCGGCAGCCCCGGGTCGGCGATCGGCTCGCCCTCGCGGTGGGTGGGCACGTGGGAGTCGTACGGCAGCGGCGTGCCGTCGGGCGCGTTGACGGGGTGCGCCGGCGTCGAGGGGTTGTCGTTGCTCACGCGTTCACCTTGCTCTTCTTGCTGCGGGTCGTGTGCGAGGCGATCCAGACTGCTGCGCCCACCAGTCCGCCGATGCCGACCACCCAGGCGAAGAGGCCCTCGGAAACCGGGCCCAGTCCGCCAAGGGTGAATCCGGCGTACTCGGGGGTCTCCTCGAGGCTACCCAGGTAGGCAATGACGTCCCGCTTCTCGTCGGGGGAGAGGTTGCCGTTGCTGAAGTTGGGCATCTGCTGAGGTCCGGTGAGCATCGCCTCGTAGATGTACTTCGGCTCCACGCCGTGCAGCGAGGGAGCGTAGCCACCGCGCGGCATCGCGCCGCCGGCGCCGTTGAAGTTGTGGCACGCGGTGCAGTTGGTCAGGAAGATCTGGCCGCCGCGGGAGATGGCCTCCTGGCGCTCCTCCTCCGACAGGCCCTCGATCGAGTAGTCGGACTCGTCGGGGATGGCCGGGCCGGGGCCGAGCGAGGCGACGTAGGCCGCGAGCGCCGCGACCTCCTCGTCGTTGAACACGGGGGGCTTGCGCTCCGCCTGCTGGCCCTGCTGGGCGAGCGGCATGCGGCCGGTGCCGACCTGGAAGTCCACGGCCGCAGCGCCGACGCCGACGAGCGAGGGGCCGAGCTGGTAGCCGTCGCGCACCGTGGGCACGCCCTCGCCGTTCTTGCCGTGGCAGAACGCGCAGCTGGCGAGGAAGAGCTCCTTGCCCTTCGCGACCTGCTCGGTCCCGCTCGCCTGCGAGTCGGCCTGCGCGGGGGAGAGGACCGTGTAGAGGGAGCCACTGAT
Organism: Nocardioides sp. GCM10028917; assembly: GCF_042666175.1. Lineage (NCBI taxonomy): Bacteria > Bacillati > Actinomycetota > Actinomycetes > Propionibacteriales > Nocardioidaceae > Nocardioides > Nocardioides sp. GCM10028917. The sequence continues at coordinate 173,337 of NZ_JBHTFL010000006.1, read as the reverse complement.
GAGCAGTCCCAGCAGCAGCACGGCGAGGCCCGCAAGCGGTCCCCGACGATGCCGGGAGAGGCGTCCAGCGGTTCGGTTGAGCAAACGCACGAGATGAGTCCTTGCCGGTTGCGGTTCGGTGCTTACTGGATGACGTAGATCGTGAAGAACAGACCGATCCAGACCACGTCGACGAAGTGCCAGTAGTAGGACACGACGATCGCTGTGACGGCTTGCTCGTGGGTGAAGCGTCGGGCCAGGTAGGTGCGGCCCAGGACGAACAGGAAGGCGATCAGTCCGCCGGCCACGTGGATGCCGTGGAAGCCGGTGGTCAGGTAGAACATCGAGCCGTAGGCGGAGCTCGGGATCGTGACGCCGTGCTCGACCAGCTCGGCGTACTCCAGGGCCTGGCCGCCGATGAAGACGGCGCCCATGACGTAGGTGAGGATGAACCACTCGCGCAGGCCCCACTTGGCGACGTTGAGCAGGCCCCCGGTGCGTCCGACCTGGCCGCGCTCAGCCGCGAACACGCCCCACTGGCAGGCGAAGGACGACGCCACCAGGATCGCGGTGTTGGCGGTGGAGAACGGCACGTTGAGCTTGGACGTCTCCTGCGCCCACAGCTCGGGGCTGACCGCGCGGATGGTGAAGTAGGACGCGAAGAGCGCCGCGAAGAACATCAGCTCGCTCGAGAGCCAGATGATGGTGCCCACGCTGACCATGCTCGGTCGGTCGTCGTGCCCGTGCAGACGGGAGGCCGGGATCGTCGCAGTTGCTGTCGCCACGGAGTCATTATGGCCGTTGGTGGGGACAAGGGGCACCCCGACCCCCTGTGTTGTCCCGTCATAAAGTTCACAGCGTGCACAACGCCCTCCTCACCCTCTCCGCGGACGCCGCCGAGGTCCTCCCGAGATTCACGCTCGGACGCGTGCTCACGGACTGGGGGATCGACCCGATCCCCTTCGTGGTGACCGTCTGGGCGGTCGGGCTGTACAGCCTCGGTGTCGCCGTCCTGCACCGCCGAGGAGACCGCTGGCCCATCGGTCGGACGCTGGCCTTCGTGGTCGTCGGGATGGGCTCGTTCGCCTTCGCCACCATGTCAGGGCTGGGCATCTACGACACCACGCTGCTGAGCGTCCACATGGTGCAGCACATGGTGCTGTCGATGGTCGTGCCGCTCGCCCTGGCGCTCGGCGCACCGGTCACCCTCGCCCTGCGGACGCTGCCGGCGACGCCGCGGCGGTGGCTGCTGGTGGTGCTCCACTCCCGCGTGGCCAAGGTGCTGGCCTTCCCGCCGCTGGCGTTCGTGCTCTACGTGTCGTCGCCGTGGGCGCTCTACTTCAGCCCGTGGTACGACGCCAGCCTCAGCTCGTCGTTCGTGCACCAGATGATGCACATCCACCTCGTGCTGGTCGGGACGCTGTTCTTCTGGCCGCTCATGGGCATCGACCCGGTGCCCGGCCGGGTCAGCTACCCGTTCCGCGTCCTCCTCGTGCTCATGACCCTGCCGTTCCACGCGTTCCTGGGCGTCACGATCATGGGCCAGACGACGCTCATCGGCGAGGAGCACTACCTCGCGCTGCGCGAGGGACCGATGGGCGCCTGGCTGCCGCCGATGCTCGAGGACCAGCACCTGGCCGGCGGGATCCTGTGGGCCACCGGCGACCTCATCGGCGTGGTGTTCTTCGGCGTCCTCTTCACCCAGTGGGTGCGCTCGTCGATGAAGGAAGCGACCCGCGAGGACCGGCGGCTCGACCTCGCGGAGCGGCGTACGCGTCCGGCCGACGCTGTGACGCATGCCTCGGCACGCGGGGCCCGTGACGACGGTTACGATGCGTCTCGTGACTGATGCCGCCGCAGACCGCGCCCTGAAGGTCCTCGTCTACAGCGACGACGTGAACACCCGCCAGCAGGTCATCCTCGCGCTGGGCCGCCGTCCGCACCCCGACCTCCCCGAGCTTGAGTACGTCGAGGTCGCCACCGAGCCGGTCGTCCTGCAGAACATGGACCGCGGCGACATCTCGCTCGCGATCCTCGACGGCGAGGCCGTCCCCGCCGGTGGCATGGGCATCGCCAAGCAGCTCAAGGACGAGATCTACCAGTGCCCGCCCGTGGTGGTGCTCACCGGCCGCCCGCAGGACGCGTGGCTCGCGACCTGGTCGCGCGCCGAGGCGGCCGTCCCGCACCCGATCGACCCGATCCAGCTCGCCGAGGCCGTCATCGCCCTGCTGCGGCCGTCGGTCCCCGCCACCTCCTGACCGTTCACCGCTGGTTGAGGACGTCGCGCAGCGACCGTCTCGAAACCCAGCCACGCGCGAGTCGGACTGGTCCGGGGGTCTGAAACACTCGGTCCATGTCCCACACCTGGCCCGACGTCCTCTCCACGCTGGTCGCCGGTGACGACCTGACGACCGAGCAGGCGCGATGGGCCATGGACGAGGTCTTCGCCGGCGCGGCGACGCCCGTCCAGCTGACCGGCCTCGTCGTGGCACTTCGCGCCAAGGGGGAGACCGTGGACGAGGTCACCGGCATCGCCGACGCGATGCTCGCCGCGGCCAACCCGATCTCCGTGCCCGGCCGCCTGCTCGACGTCGTCGGCACGGGCGGCGACCGGTCCATGTCGGTCAACATCTCCACGATGTCCGCGATCGTCGCCGCCGGCGCCGGCGCGCGCGTGGTCAAGCACGGCAACCGCTCGGCCTCGTCGAAGTCCGGGTCCGCGGACGTGCTCGAGGCGCTCGGCATCCGTCTGGACCTGTCGCCGGCACGCGTCGCGGAGGTCGCCGACGAGGCCGGCATCACCTTCTGCTTCTCCGCGGCCTTCCACCCCGCGATGCGCCACGCGGCCGTGCCGCGGCGTGAGCTCGGCATCGCCACGACGTTCAACATCCTCGGGCCGTTGACGAACCCCGCGCGGCCGCAGGCGCAGGCCATCGGGTGCGCCGACGCCCGGATGGCGCCGGTCATGGCCGGCGTCCTGGCCGGCCGGGGTGTCGACGCGTGGGTCTTCCGCGGCGACGACGGCCTCGACGAGCTGACCACCACGACCACCTCGACCCTGTGGCGCGTCCACGAGGGCGAGGTCATCGAGTCGTCGGTCGACCCGGCGTCCCTCGGCATCGCGCGGGCGACTACCGAGGACCTCCGCGGCGGCGACGCCGCGCACAACGCCGACGTCGTACGACGTCTCCTGGCCGGCGAGCAGGGCCCGGTCCGGGACGCGGTGCTGCTCAACGCGGGCGCCGCGCTGGCTGTCTACGACTCACCGGACTCCGACGTCGACTCCGCGCTCGCCGCCGGGGTAACGAGGGCCGCGGAGGCGATCGACTCCGGCGCGGCAAAGGCCGCGCTCGAACGGTGGGTGGCGGCGACCTCGGCTTGAGCTGCGTCCCGGGTCAGAGGTGGCCGAGCACAGCACCCGTGGGCAGGACGAACGTCAGCACTAAAACCATCAGGGCCACCATCGCCGCAGCTCCGGCGAGGCCCTCGCCGCGGCCCATGGCCAGCGCTGCGCACAGCATGCCGACGATGGCGAGCGTGGGGCCGTACCCGAAGACCGCCGCAGCTGCGCACACGAACGCCACCACGGACAAGGTAGAGCTGGGTTGTCCGTACGCCATGGCGTTGATTCTGGCAGAGACGTACGCGGTCGGAACTAGTTTTCAGGAAGGGTGACGATGTCCCTCTTGGCCGGGCTCTCAGCCACCACGTCGACGCCGAACTCCTCGAAGTAGAGCTCGTCCGGCCTTCCGCCGTCGTCCGCGGGAGCCATCTTGAGCACTCGGTGAGGAGTCGTCACAGCGACCCAGGCGGTGACCCTCTCCTTCCCGTCCTGACCCGTCAGCGCCACGGCATCGGCGTCACCGATCTCCTCAACCTCACCGACCTCGATGGTCTCGTCCGTGTCGTCCTCGTGGAGCTCGAAGGACTCGAGCAGTGCCTCCAGGTCACACAGCTCGAGGAGCTTGTCCTTTCCCTCGATGACGAGCCACCCACCGGACAGCTGGTCCGCCCGCTGCGGTGGCGCGCCCCGGGCCAGCCAGAAATTCGCGTTCCCCTTGAACCAGGCCCCGTCGGCGTTCTTGATGATCTGGATGCCGCCGCCGTCGGCATCGAGGCTCCCGACGCAGCTCGACTTGTCGACCTTGAGGTCCACCCGGGTGAAGCCCACGTCCCCCTCCTGGCTCCCCAGCACCCGCATCGACGTCACCTCGCGCATGTCAGAGAAGGCGGCCTCTGCCATGCCTCGCGGGCCCTGGTCGAGGAACTCGCTTCCGGGCGACAGCACGCTGCATGCGGTGAGGGCGAGGAGCGAGGCGCCGACTGCTGCGGCGCGCCGGAGTGAAACGGCGTTCATGGGACCCCCGTGGTGTGTGGTCTCATATTCGACCAGCCCCGCGCCGAGCATGGGGGCAGAATGCGAAACCTAGAGGTGCAGCACCCAGGTGTCGCCCTCGCGCCGGAAACCGAGGCGGTCGTAGTAGGCGCCCACCATGCCGGGTGGGGTGACGACCCGCCGGATCCCTCGGTCGCTGAGCAGGCTGCTCCGGCGCCACACGAACTCGCCGGGGGAGAAGTCGCGGTAGCGGGGGGTGACGTAGTCGAGGAGCACGTCTGCCGTCCCGTCCTGCCGACAAAGCAGCACCACGCCGACGGTCTCGTCGCCCTTCTGCACGAGGAACGCGTCCTGGTCGTCAGAGGGGTCGTGGACGAACGTCGGATTGAACTTCAAAATGTCCGCCCCGTGCACGCGGAGGGTGTGGCGCAGGTACTCGTCAGCGGGACCGACCTCGAGCACCTTGAAGGCGTTCTCGTCGTGACGGTCACGCAGCAGCTTGACGATGAAGTACGCGTTGATCGCGACCAGCACGGTGTTCATGCCGACCATCGGCCAGACCTCCAGCGCGGCGTTGAAGACGATGAGGATCACGCACGCGACCGCGTTGAGAATCCGCAGGCGGAGGACGCTCGCCTGCAACAGAGAGTAGACGAGCAGGGTACTTCCGCCCCACCCGAGGACGTCGAGCCAGTGGTCGGTGAGCCAGGTCACGGCGGGAGACTATCTCCCGCCGTGACCCGGGACTCATCGCGTGACAACGAGTCTGATGACCTTCGACTTCGACATGTTCGTCGAGGCGTTGCCCACGAAGACGACCTTGATCTTGTGACGTCCGACCTTGAGCTTCTTCGTCGAGAGCTTGGTCGTCATCACGCCCTTGCGAAACGGGTCCATGGTGAACGTCTTGAGCGTCTTGACGCCGTCCTGGATCTTGAGGGTGCCGGACGGTGCGGGGACGCCTGGGATGCTCACCGTGACCCCAACCTTGACCGTCTTGCCGCGCTTGATGCGGGTGGCCGACAGCGTCGAGGTAGTTGTCGAGGCCAGTCTGGCGACCGCGACCGCAGGTGCCGATGCGGCGCCCTCATCGAAACCTGTCACACCGGCGAATACTGTCACCGAGACGTCCTTACCGGCATCCTGTGGAGTGAGCAGATAGCTCATCGAGGTCGCGCCCGGGATCGGCGTGCCGGTCCTCAACCACTGGTACCGGTACTTGCTCGCCGAGGGAGACCAGGTGCCGTTGGAGACCGTGAGGCTGCTTCCGGGTGACGCGGTCCCTGAGATCGCCGGCTGGCTCGTGTTCTGAAGTGCTCCTCCCGCCGTTGCGCCGATCTCGTTGCTGATCGACACGCCATCGGTGTAGCCGGGCTTCTTGCCCGTCACGCGAAGCGAGATCGCCTTGGTGTAGTCGGCGACGGTCAACGTGTACGTCGAAGACGTGGCCCCGTAGATGGGGGATCCGCTGCGGAGCCACTGATAGGTGTTCTCCACCCCTGTCTGGTTCCACGTGGGAGGGGTGCCGACCAGCACCTGGCCGACGGCGCTCCCCTCGGGTGCGGCAATAGCAGTGGAGGTGGTCGCGGTCAGCGCTGCATCAACAGTGAAGCTGCTCGCCTTGGTGGCGATGACGCCACCGACGGCGTCGAAGGCTGTCACCTTCCAGGTGTAGGTCCCAGACGTGAGGTCGCCGAAGGGTGCGAAGGAGGTGCCGATGGTGGTGACCGGAGTGAGATTCTGGCCAGCGGTGTCGTTGCGCATCTCGACCTGGTACTGCTTGGCGCCGGCAACCTGCAACCACGAGAGGACCGCCCGGTTGGGGGCCTGCATCTGGCCGGCACCGGGTGCCGTGATGGTGAGTGAGCTGGGCGACACGTCGAACGAGCTCGTAGTGGTCCAAGGGTTGGCCAAGCCGACGGAGTCGACGCGACGCACGCGCCAGAGGTACTCGTCTCCGGATGCACTCGTCGTGGGTGCCAACGGCTTGGGGCAGGCCAAACCGGGGTAGCGCGCGGCGTTGTACGTCGTCGCCGAGCACACGAGATTGGTGGGTGACACCTGGCCGTTCTTGTAGACCTCAATCTCAAATCCCGACAGCGCGCTCATGTCGGACCAGGAGAATGAGGTGGTCGGCCCGACCACTGCACCGGGTGCGGGCTGGCTGAGAGGTGGAAGCGGGTTCTTCTTGGTGACCTTCCACGTCGGTGACCAGGTCAGCTCGTTGTTGTCGCCGTCGATGGCGCGCACCCGCCAGTAGAGCGGGCCATCGGGGTACAACGAGTCCGCGGAGGTATAGGTCGGCTGGTCGACCACCACGCTCTCCAAGATCGAGTTGAAGTCCTGGTCTGTCGACACCTGGATGCGATAGAGCATGGCGGCCTGGTGGGACTTCTCGCCTGAGATTGCCTCGCTGGCGCGGTTGGTCGCAAGGTAGTCGTCCCAAGCAAAGGTCAGGTCACTCGTTACTGCAGTGGCTTGGTCCGCGGGTGATCGTAGGGCGACTGCGGGAGACTTCTTGACGAAGGCATTGGTCGCGTGTCCGAGCTCGCCCCGGATGCTGCTGGCACACGAGCGCACGCTCTTGCACGGGACGATGGCCCAGTAGTACGCCGAGTTCGACTGCGCGTCGTTGTCCGGGAAAGCGGAGACCTGGCTGCTCAAGTTCGGCACGTACGTCGTGTTGGACGTTGCCGGGAACGACGCCTCGGGCTCCATAAGCGTCGTGAAGCTGGCGTCAGTGTTGACCCACACCTGATAGAGCGACGCGCCCGGGACTCTGTCCCAGCTCAGCGTCGGCGTGGCGGGCATCGGGTTGCACCGCGGCCCCGTCTGACCGTTGCTGTCCAGCTTGAGGCTGCACATGTTGACTGTGCTGAGGGATGCGGCCGTGAGGGCGACCTTCTGTCCGACCACCTCGGTCAGGTCGTCGATGGCGAAGCTCCACTCGGGGCTGGTGCCCAGCCACTTGTTGTCCTTGTCGTACGCCTCGACCTGCCAGAGGTAGGTGCCGCCGGCGAACAGTCGGTCGGACGTGTCCGTCATTGCCGGGAAGGCCACGTCCTTGCCGATCAGGCTGCTCGAGGTGGTAGGCATCCAGCCTTCTCCGGGCCGACGGACCTGGACGCGGTAGTGGTGCGCTCCGGCGATAGGCGCCCAGCGAAGATCGGGCGCTCGCAGGGTGGGGGCGGCAGCGGTGAGGTTCTCCCACCCTGATTGCCCGGCCGCCTCGGAGAGGTTGAACGTCATGCCCGTGTGCACCATGGACACCGGCTGGCCAGCGGCATCGACCGCACGAACCGACCACGTGTAGGGGCTCGTCACGGTGCCGGGGCGCGACGTCAGGGTGTAGGAGGTGGAGTACGTAGTGGCCGTGGTCGTGCTTCCCGAGCCCGTGATCGTCACTTCGTAGGTCTCTGCACCCGTTACCGCCTCCCACGACACCGTCGGGGTGGGGACAGTGGCTCCGCCGACCGGCGTGAAGCTGGTCATCGCCGTGGGTCGCCACGTGAAGGCCTGAGTCGCCGAGAACTCGCCCTGCACGCCTGGAAGGACGCCGGTCTTAGTGAAGGGACGGTCCAGGGCTCGCACCCGCCAGTAGTTCACAGTGCCGGGCGACGGCACGCACCTGTCGTCCGTCAGCCGGCTCGTTGTTGCCAAGATCACGTCCAGCCGGAACTGGTACGGCGTATAGGTCGTGCCGTGCACCCGGCACCGGTTGAACGAGCCGGGGGACCAGGCGGAGTCTGTGCCGACGTTGATCTCGTAGTCAGTTGCGTGCTGCGCCGCGGTCCAGCTGAAGGAGAAGGGACTCGTCAACACCTCGGCGCCCGCTGCGGCCGGTTCGACCAAGGTCGGGATGTCCGCAAGATCCTTCGGCGCGTCAACGGCGTCCGTGACATCTCCCCAGGCGCGCCGGAAGACGAACGGGTTGACCTGCCAGTCGCTGGTGTTGCCGTCTCGGTCGATGGAACGGACGCGCCAGTACCAAGTGACAGCATTGTCGAGCGTGACCGTCGGCGAGTAGGAAGTTGCGACGGTCTTGTCCCTGGGCATGGTGACCCAGTCCGGACCGTTCTTGATGCCAGGGCCGGCGCTTGGGAAGTCCCTGTCTCGCGAGATGTCGATCTCGTAGCTCTTGGCTCCATCGGCGGGCTTCCATGTCAAGACGACGTCTTCGACAGGCACGGCCGTGGAGTTCGAAGGCGTCTCCAGCGTCGGCCCGGCCCAGGCAAGCACTTCAAAGCTGCGCGCTGCGGAAGGGTCAGACGTCAATCCATTGGCTCGTGACGCCGTCACCCGCCAGTACCAGACACCCCGCTCGAGGCGGGTCGCTGGGACCACTGACATGGACTGAGTCGTATAGATCTTCGTGTTCGAGGGAGTGAACGAGCTCTCCCTCGAAACCTCGACCGAGTAGTCAGTCGCCCCAGGGGAGCCGGCCCAACGGAGCACGGGAGTCTCCCTTGCCGCCAATTGAGCTTGATCGGCCGGCGCCTCGAGCTGCGGCTTCCCCACACGGCCTTGGTTGAACTCGGAGAACAGCCAGTCGGAGCTTTCGCTCGCCGTGTTGAAGGCGCGGACACGCCAGTACAGGGTTCCTGCCGGGAGCTGGACCGAAGGTACGTAGGTGGTGTTGGTCGTGGTCTGGCGGGCGACCGGTGAGGCGAAGTCCGCAGAGTCGTCCACCATGACCTCGAACCGCGTCGAGTCGTCGGTTCCTTGCCAGCTCAACTGCGCCGTCGTGACGTCCGGCTGCACCACCTTCGGCGCGGTCGGGGTGCTTGGGGGAGCGGCGCCTGCCGGGGGAGTGGCAGCCAACGTGGCGCCAATCAGGGCGGTGAGCGCAATCGTGACGCTCGTGCGCGCGATGTGTGACATCTCGGAAGGTCCCCCTCGTGTATGGCTCAGACCCCATCACGCTAGGTCGCCCTGTGCCGGCCGCGGGACCGAATAGCATTGGGGTAGTCACAAATGACTATCCAGTCCGACCGATCGGTCGCGGGCCACGGACCGACCCACCAGCGCTACGGTGGGGCCATGATCACCGCCATCGTCTTCGTGAAGGCCGACGTCGCGCGCATCCCCGAGGTCGCCGAGGCGATTGCCTCCCTCGACGGGGTGAGCGAGGTCTACTCGGTGACGGGCACGATCGACCTCATCGCCCTGGTGCGGGTCCGCGAGCACGAGGACGTCGCCTCGGTCGTCGCCGACCGGCTCAACAAGGTCGAGGGCGTCACCGAGACCGAGACGCACATCGCCTTCCGCACCTACTCCAGGCACGACCTCGAGTCGGCCTTCAGCATCGGGCTCGACTGAGCCGTCACCTGACTGGCCGGTGCACCGGCGACGGCAGCCGCTGCTCGTCGAACGGCACCAGCGAGAGTCGGGACTGGTTGGCCGCGTCGTAGATGGCGAGGTGTCGTGCTGCGCCGTCGAGCGGACAGACCCACTCGCCGTCGACGTCGACGAGGCGCACGCCGGGTGACTCCAGCCATCGCAGGATCTTCTCCGACTCCTCGGCGGTCGCGGCAGGCACCGGACCGGGCGCCCCGCTGACGGTCTCCGCGCTCGCGGTGAGCTCGCGGACGTACTGGTGGGCGTCGGCGCCGGGCGGGATCACGCCGGCCGCGGCGAGGCGTCCGTGGCGCACGACGTGCACCGACCAGCGACCGCTGTCCTCGCGTCGGGCGGCGACGATCTCCGGGCAGCGGGTCAGAGCCGTGAGCCGCTGGGTGCGGGCGGCGGCACGGACGAAGGTGGCCAGCCGGTCGCGGTGGATGCCGGCCTCCTCGAAGCGCTCCCGGTCAGCCAGCGCGGTCATGCGCTGGTTGATCGCCTCGACGACCTCGTGCGGGCTGCGCAGCAGCGTGTCTCGCAGCTGCCGGACGACGGCTGCGTAGGCAGAGGCGTCGGTGGAGCCGTCGCACGGGGAGAGGCACCGTCCCATCTCGGCGAGGACGCAGGCGGACCGGGACGGAGTCAGAGGAAGCCGTCCGCTGCACTGCCGCACGGGGAAGGTCTCGTGAAGGGCGGCCAGGCACTTCTCGGCCGTCTTCCTCGAGGAGAACGGACCGAGGTAGTCGGCGTCGTCGTCGAGCACCTTGCGCACGAGGGACAGGCGCGGCCAGGCCTCACGGGTGAGCTTGAGGAAGTGGACCTTCTCGGGAAAGCGGGAACGGCGGTTGTACTTCGGCTTGTGCTCGGCAATCAACCGCAGCTCTCGCACCTCGGCCTCGAGCGGCGTCGCGCACTCGATGCCCGTCACGGACTCGGCGAGCCCGACCATCTCGCCGATTCGCGTCCGGGTCTCCGAGGAGGTGAAGTAGGTGCGGACGCGGGTGCGGAGGTCCTTGGAGGTCCCGACGTAGAGGACGCGCGCCCGGTTGTCGCGGAAGAGGTAGACGCCGGGGGAGTGCGGCAGCCCCTCGGCGAGGTGGCGTTTGCGACGCTGGGCGGTGCTGACCCGGGCCGAGAACGTCTGGAGCTCCTCGAGGGTGTGGACGCCGAGACCGCCGAGACGCTCCATCAAACCGTGCAGGACGTCCACCGTGGCTCGGGCGTCCGCGAGCGCGCGGTGGTTGGGCGTCGTGGTCGAGTTGAACACCTTGGCCAGTGACGACAGCTTGCAGTTGGGGGCGTCGTCGCGGGTGATCACGCGCCTGGCGAGCTTGGCCGTGTCGAGCACCTCGAGCTTCGGCCACGGGCGTCCCTGCTGACGCGCGAAGTGCTGGAGGAAGCCGACGTCGAACGGTGCGTTGTGCGCGACGAGGACGCACCCGGCCGCGAAGTCCAGGAACGCGGGCAACGCCGCCTCGATCGGTGGAGCGTCGTGGACCATGGAGTTGCTGATGCCGGTGAGCACCGCGATGAACGCCGGGATCTCCGTGTGCGGGTTGACCAGCGTCTGGAACTCGCCCAGGACCTCGCCGCCCCTGACCTTCACCGCGCCGATCTCCGTGATCATCGACCCGGCAGCAGCAGAACCACCCGTGGTCTCGAGGTCGACCACGCAGAAGGTCAGGCCTCGCAGCGGCCGCCCCAGCTCGTCGAAGCTGCGCTGCGCCTCCCAGCGGGACGTCTCCCGCGTCGGACCGTGGGCGGTGGTGCTCATGTCCGACGACGCTAGACGTGGGATCCGACATCGGCGCCGCGGCGCGCGGACTACGCTGACCGCGCCTGCCCACCGGGGGCGAGGCGACGACCCGAGGAGACATCCGTGCCCGAGCAGACCAGCACCCTCTACGTCCCCGGCAACGGCGAGCGTTGGCGTTGTGCCGGCTGCGGCAACCTCACACGCTTCGACGTCACCCGCACCCGTCGTACGACGGAGTACTGGCACTTCGACCTCGCGGGGGAGCACCAGGTCGAGGAGGAGACGGTGCGCTCCGAGGCGGTCGAGTCGGTCTCCTGCCGCTGGTGCGGACGCAACGACGCCATCGAGGTCGTGGACCGCGCCTCTGCCGACACGTCCGCCGACCCGGCCGCCGGATGACGGGACGCATGTGACCGACCCAGCGGCCCTCCCGGAGCGGCTGCGCCTGCGGGTGGTCGCACTGGTGTCGGCAGTCCTGCCGTCGATCACCCCGGTGCCGCCGTCCCTCCGCAAGGTCGCCGGCTTCGCGCCGGCACGCCGCGCCCGGCTCGGCGGGAGTGCGATCTGGGCCGCGCTCGAGGATGCTTCGTTCCGCGAGCACGCGGCAGTCCAGGTCGCGGTCGTGCCGCCCTCCGCCGACGACCCGGTCGACACCGCCGCGCGCGCCTGGCTGGCCCGGGACGAGGGCTGGGAGTCCGTCGTCGCCGAGGTCGCCGGATCCCTCGGCGAGCACGAGGAGCGCGACGAGCAGTCCCACGCCGAGCACGCCCGGCTGGCGGCGCAGGTGGCGGCGCTGCAGGCCGAGCTCAGCGCCGTGCGCGCCGAGCACCGCGAGGAGCTCGAGCGGGCGAAGGCCGATCACAAGGTGCTGCGCCAGCGCCTGGGCGAGGCACGCGGTGTGCTGCGTGCCGCTGAGCAGGCGAGGGATGCGGCGTACGCCGCCCGGGACGAGGCGGTGACCGCGGCTGAGGCAGCGACCCGCACCGCGGAGGCAGACGTGCGACGGCTGCGCGCCCAGCTGGACGAGGCTGAGGCAACCCTCGCCGCCGGCCGGCGCGAGACCCGGTCCGACCGGGACGCCGCGAGCATCCGGGCGCGGCTCCTGCTCGACGCGGTCGTGGACGCCGCGACGGGACTGCGTCGCGAGCTCGCGCTGCCCGCTGTCAGCGGCGCCCCGGGGGACGCCGTCGAGGCCGCCCTGGCCGGCGTCGACGCGGCACCCTCCTCCAGCGCACCGGCCACACCAGCGCTGCTCGAGCAGACGCTCGCGCTGCCCCGGGCCCGACTCGTGATCGACGGCTACAACGTCACCAAGCAACGTTGGCCCAACGCCAGCCTCGAGGCACAGCGCAGCCGGCTGGTCGCCGCGCTCGGACCGCTCGTGGCCCGGACCGGCGCCGAGACCACCGTGGTGTTCGACGCAGCGGAGTCCACGGTGCGTACGGCGATGCCGGCGCCGCGCGGAGTCCGCGTGGTGTTCAGCCCGGAGGGCGTCATCGCGGACGACGTGATCCGCCAGCTCGTCGCGGCCGAGCCCCGCGGCCGGGTGGTCGTCGTGGTGACCGGCGACCAGGCCGTGGCACGCGACGTGGCGCGGGACGGTGCGAGAGCCGTTCCCGTTCCGGCGCTGCTCAGCGTCATCGGTTCCTAGCAGCACAGGAAATTCACCTGCGCGGACAGTTGCCTTCCCCCGAGAATGCAATGCCGACGGGAGCGTCGCCCCCCAGCCATGGCTGAAGCATAGTGAGCGAAGCACGCTCGGGCGTGCGGATTCCTGAGTTCACCCCCGGTATAGATCAGTTCTCGAAAGGGTCGAGCGATGGCCACAAACGTGGATGTCTTGGAACTGGTGGCAAACGCCGCTAACGCGGACACTTGCCCCTTCGTGCTTAGCCAAGCGACGCACCCAGTCGAATCGGACGCACTTGCTGCATTGGGCCGAGCTATCCTGCTGACCAACGCGATCGTGACCGCGCAAAGCCCGGGACTCGATGTAGGCGCAGAGCATCCACACGTCAGCCCTAGCGGCCCTGCGTCCAGCCTGCAGGGAAGCCTCCTGATCAATCACGATGCAATCGCCCGATGGTTCGTCATACTGGCCGCCACCCTCACCAAGGACGGGTGGTCGGGGGTGCTCCTCCCCCAGAAGTGGGCGGACCGCCCCGATGAACGCCCACACGCCGAACCTTGGATCGCCGTCACCTTGGCCCTGGCCGGTTGGAATCACGACGCGCACCAGGTGGTTGTCCCGATTTGGCATGCCCGTCCGAACATCGTTCCGCAGCTCGTGGACCTGGTCTTTGAGTGGACTCGCGGGGTCGACGGCGAGTTGTGGATCACTCGCCTCGTCCCGGTGCGAGGCGAAGAACCGCAAGTGGCAGAAGCCCTCCTGGCTCGACTCAGCGAACGCGACGGCAGGGGATTCTGCACTGTGCACCGTCAAGGAACGGCTGCCGAGCGAAGGGCACGCTTCTCCTCCTACGGACACCTGACGCTCGAGGAGCGCTCCTCCGCCCCGCTTGAGCAGCGCCTTGCCAGCCTCCGCTCGGCCTGGGCGGGCTGGGCGCCGCAAGTGGACCGCAGTGCGACCACCGGTGACGTCGGACCCGCGCATCCGTCATGGTTTCTCGAGCTGGCGCGGAGAAACGTCAAGCTGCCGAAGTCCTATTACCCTCACCGCCGTCGGCTGGACGACCAGCGCGTCCCCGACGCCTGCGCGGAGCAGGTTCTGACGCAGGCCCACCTCGACGCTGCCAACAACCTCGGTGGCTGGCGCGTCGAGGAGGTGGCAGTCGGACGTTTCCTTGTCGCTCATCCGCAGCCGTCCCGATGGTTCCTTCCTGCGTCTCCTGGCGAACGGGGGACCCGAGTAGACCCGGAAACCTTGGCACAGGCTCGCCAAGACTTCGGATCGATGGTGATGACCGAAGGCGACCTGTGAGTTGCTCGTCAACCTCTCGCCACCACGTCGTGTAGATCGGCGGCGCGCCCGACAGTGATGCGACATCCTCGTTGCAGATCGCGGGTTGTCTGGTGACTGCCCGAGCCCGATCATGGCGCTGGGGCGAATCGGTCGCTGCCGTCGCCGAGATCGAGGCCCAGTTGTCCCGTCATCGCAACTTCGCTGGCTCCGAGGTGGTCACCCGGTTGCTGGAGGCGAATGCGGGTGGCCGACTTGTCCGACACGCGGGTTGCGACAGGCCGCGGAGGCGTTGTCGGTGGGCCCTGTCACCGTTCGGGACATGACGACACGGATCGACTGCGACACCTGCGTGGTGCGCGGCCTGCACTGCCACGACTGCGTGGTGACGGTGCTCCTCGGCCCACCGCCCGAGCTGACCATCGACGACGACGAGATGGCTGCGCTCGATGTGCTGGCCTCAGGAGGGCTGGTCCCCCCGCTGCGGCTCGTGGAGCCCGTTTCCGGCCCGGTGATCGAGTCGGCCTGAGGGGCCAGTCAGAGCGCGGGGAACCACTGCGACTGGCACCGCGGCGGGTCCTGTGCGTCGACGGCGCGGAAAGGAAGCAACTTTCTTGACACGAGCGACATGCGTACGCCGTCGCTGCCATCGAGCGTTCGCTCGCCCGTGGCATCCCGCACGACCACCGAGGCGTCGGGGTGTCGTGCGAGGTAGTCGAGAAGGTTTCTTTCCGGGACCAGGTAATTCTCGGACGCGTAGACGTCGAGCGCCTCTACCTCGGAGCTCACGACCTCGAGCATGTCGTCCTGGACGTGGCTCAGATGCAGTGTCCCCGGCACGACTAAGTGGTTGGTCTCACCGCTGACTGTGACGAGGTTGGCGTACATGTTGAAGCCGGTTGAGCTCTTCACCTCGAGGTAGGGCGACAGCGCGTTGGCGACGACAAGGGCCACGATGACAGCGGGGGCGACGCCCGGCAGGCGCATCGACAGCGGGGCCGGGCCGAGCCCGTGCTGAGCGATGCGCACGACCAGCCACGTGGCGACGGGCACCCACACGATGAACGAGACAAGCTTGAGAATGACCGCGGTTGCGACCATCGGTGGGAGCACGGAGGCCAGGATCAGGAAGGGAGTGAGGGCGAGCACCACGTCACGGATTCGGGACGGTCGAACCGCCCGCGCCTCGAGATCCGAGGTCGTGTCCTCCGGCAGGAAGAGGCACAAGAGCACGACGAGCGTCGCCGTGAAGTCGTAGAAGTGCTGGTCAAGGTCCAGCGAGATGATGGAGTGGAACGTCAGCGCCAGGAGCACACCCGCGCGGCGGGTGCGGCTGAACGCGAGCAGGACGGGGACCGAGAGCTCGGTCAGCACAGGGCCGGCGATGGCCAGCACGGAAAGTGGTCCGCCGTCGAAGGTCGGCAGCCCGAACGAGTCCAAGGACTGGTTGGCGTAGAACACGCCGCAGGACACATCGGGGTCGAGGAACCCACTGTTGAGCTTGGCGAAGGCGGCGAACGAATAGAAGGCCAGCAGGATCCAGCGACCGGTGACCGAGAGGTACGACCACGGATCGGTGCGTGTCAGCGACACCAGCGTCGCCAACGCAACAAAGCCCATGAGCAGCCAGTGATTGCCCGTCACGGGCATCTCAAGTCCCAGTGACACGAGTGTCAGAGCAGCTGCTGCACCCAGGACCCTCGCGTCCGGCCGGACGAGGAGAATCAGAGCCGACACCCCCAGCGCCGCCCCGACAAGGGTCAGCGCTGGAGACCCGCCGTAGACATCGCTGCGCCATCCCACCGGGTTTCCGACAAGGTGCGCAACGACTGCCAGCGCGTAGGTCCGGGCGAACCAACGAAGGGGAGCGACCATCCGGTCGGTTCTCTCCGGGGCGAGCAGGCGTTGGGGGTTCATGGGTTCACAGGTCCTGGTCCGCGAGTCTGAAGGGTGCAGGAAACGTACCGACTGACGGGATCCGACGCAGGCGATCGCCCAATCATGGAGCGCGGTGGAAATCAGCGCCGACGGATCGTGGCGAAGATTGGCGAGGACCCCACGACCGGTTTAGGGTGTGGGCTGACGTCCGTGGCAGTGGGTCACCAGGCCCGCGCGGACGTCGCGCCGAGTCATGGACCACACCCCCGCACCACCCGTGGTCCATGAGCCGGGGAACCACACTTCCCCCTGGGGTGAATCGCCTGTGAGGCGTGCTGCGCGAGCGGCACGAGGAGCAGGAGTAGGCCAGTCGTGCCGAACCCGTCAGCTCACCTGGTAGGCGTACGACACCCCGAGGAGTTCCCCCGCTCGTGGCTCACACCCGCAAGCGAGTTGGCGCGACCGTTCTTGGTCTCTCCGCGATCGCTGCCATCGCTTTTGTGCCTGCTACCCCCGCGCAGGCCGACCCCGACATCAAGGACGTCAAGGTCCGCGTCGACCGCCTCTACCACGAGGCCGAGGCGGCGCAGGAGCGCCTCCACGACGCCAAGCTGGACCTCGCCGACCTGCGAAGCGACCTCGACGGGCTGAAGGCCGACCAGGATCGCCAGGACGAGCGTCTCTACGCCGTCCGCGACCAGGTCTCCGACGCTGTCGTGCGCCAGCTCGAGGGAGAGGGCATCTCGACCGTCGGTCAGATCGTCGTCTCCGACGACCCCGGCGCGTTCCTCGACTCGCTCTCGACGATGTCGTCGTTCAACGACCTCCAGGCGTCGCTGCTGTCCGACTACGACACCGAGCTCGAGGCCCTCGAGATCCGTCGCGAGGCCACCGCGTCCCGCACCAAGGAGATCGCTGAGATCACCGAGCAGCTGAGCGCCGAGAAGGACACGGTCGACGACAAGCTCGCCGAGGCCAAGGACCTGCTCGCCGACCTCGAGGCCGAGGAGCGCGAGCGGGTGCTCGCCTCGCGCGGCACCACGACCCGCGCGCCCAGCACTGTCTCCGTCCCCGCGTCCGGCCGCGCAGCGGCGGCTGTGCAGTACGCGATGGCGCAGGTGGGCGACGCCTACGTCTACGGCGCGATGGGCGAGAACGCCTTCGACTGCAGCGGCCTGACGATGCGCGCCTGGGCCCAGGCCGGCGTGTCGCTCCCGCACTCGTCCAGCGCCCAGTTCAGCTCTGGCCCGCGCATCGCCGCCAGCGACCTGCAGCCCGGTGACCTGGTCTTCTACTACAGCCCGATCAGCCACGTCGGCATGTACATCGGCAACGGCATGATCGTCCACGCCGCCAACCCCGGCACCGGGGTCGCCGTCTCCGGCCTCTACTCCATGCCGTTCGTCGGCGCGGTCCGTCCTGGCTGACCAGCAGACGAAGGCCGGCCGTCCACTTCGGTGGGCGGTCGGCCTTTCGCTGTTCGTGGTCCTGGCGCTGCTCGTCTTCCTACTGCGCGATGGTCGTCACGATGTCGACCCGCAGACGATCGAGGCCCCACGAGCGAGTCCGGCCGCGGCGGCCGCCGCCTTGGCGTCCTTTGTGGACGGTGTCCGCTCACGTGACGCCGCGGTGCTGGCCGGGCTAGCACCTCCTCAAAGTCCCGTTGCACGCGATCTCATGGAGGGGATCGGTCACAACGCTGACGCGCTCGACCTGCGGGGTCTTAGTGCTCGGTTCGTTGACCAGGCGGGGATGGTTGAGGCCGACGGATCCTGGACGGGGATCGTGGAACTCACCTGGCAGCTCGGGAGTCTCGACCCGGGCCCATCAGAGGCCGATGTCGCCGTGTCTTTCGCACCGGCAGGCGATGCGCTCGGCATCGTGGGGTTCAGCGCCACCGCTCGGGCACGAGCGCCGCTGTGGCTCCGCGGCGAGCTGGCCATCGCTCGGGCGAAGAGGGTCCTAGTCCTTGTCGACGGGCCACAAGCGGACGCCGACGCAGTGAGGCGACGAGTAGTCCGGGGGATAGGTGTTGTCGAACGCGTGCTGCCGGACCGGATCTCCTCGGTCGTGGTGGAGGTGCCGGCGAACGCGGCTGATCTCGACGAGACGCTGGGCGCTGAGCCCGGGACGTACGCCGGCATTGCAGCAGTGACGGCGTTTGCCGGGACCTCAACTTCCGACGATGCACCCGTCCATGTCTTTGTGAACCCGGAGCTCACGACTGGCCTCTCACGTGCCGGAGCCCAGGTTGTGATGAGCCACGAGCTGGTGCATATTGCGACCGAGGCAACACGGACGCCGGTGGAGCCGTGGCTCCTGGAGGGCTTCGCGGACTACGTCGCCCTCCGAGACACGAATCTGCCGGACAGTACGACGCTCGGGCGCGCGATCGAGCTGGTGCGGCGCGAAGGGATACCGGACACGCTGCCAGGTGCGGCCGACTTCGGCACCCGCGCCAGAGACCTTCAAGCAAGTTACGAGCTTGCTTGGCTCGCCTGCAGGCTCATCGCAGAGCAACTGGGGGAGCGAGGGTTGGTGTCGGTGCACGACGCGATTCGCTCCGGCGCACCGGTCGCGGAGGCTATGGTCCGGGCTGGGCTGTCGTTACGCGAACTGACCCCGCTCTGGCGGGCACACATGGATCAACTGACACGCTGAGGCGTGGCCCGAAGCACTGCACCCCGACCGGTCACAGGTCGCCTTGAGCGGGCTCTTCGCGGCACTGGCGCCGATCATCGACGGTGAACCAGATAAGCGTAGCTCAGGTCATGCATGCCCTCGTCACCGTAAATAGGACACGGGCCGGCGTCATCGAGGATGATGACGCCGGCCCGTGTCTCGGCATTGACTCAGTTGAGGCCCGTGGTGATCTCTTCGAACTTGCCCTTGAGGCCCGTGCCGAGGGCGGTGACGGCCCCGATGATGACGACGGCGATGAGGGCGACCATCAGGCCGTACTCGACGGCGGTTGCACCGCGCTCGTTGATCTCGTCGCGCTTGGCCTTGAGGTCGTTGACGAGCATGATGGTCATGAACTGGAGCTTCTCGAGCATTGGTTTCCCCTTATGGCATGTGTCTGATGAGTCTCGGTTTCCGAGCCCACGAGGACCCGTCGCGGACTACTCTGCCGAGATGCCGCGGCTTCTTGAATCGGGCGATCGGCTCGCATCCGTAGTTCCTTGTGACTAGGTGCAGATCGCGCTTGCGCTCTCGATGCGCAGTGAGTTCGTCGCTGCCAGGGCTCCCTTGTAGTGGCGACGGTGGATGGTAACCGTCGCGTTCGCTCCGGCAGCACGTGGGACTTCGGGCCAGGAGCGTCACCGGCGTGGTCCCGGGCGGCTTGAGAAGTGATCCAGCGATCAGCCGGAGCATTCTCCCGAGCGGCGGCCGTACCATCAACCAGATCTCCTGCTGCGTCCACAGACGCTTGCCTCCAAAATAGGGACTGGGCCGGCGTCATCCGAGAGGATGACGCCGGCCCGTGCTTCGTCAAGCGTCAGTTGGCGCCGGTGACCGAGTCCTTGACAGTGTTGAACTTGGCGTTGAGGCCCGTCCCGAGGGCGGTGACGGCCCCGATGATCACGACGGCGATGAGGGCGACCATCAGGCCGTACTCGACGGCGGTTGCACCGCGCTCGTTGATCTCGTCGCGCTTGGCCTTGAGGTCGTTGACGAGCATGATCGTTACGAACTGAAGCTTCTCGAGCATGGTATTTCCCCTTTGAGATCAGTGTGATGAGTCTGGATTCCGAGCCCACCAGGACCCGTCGAGGAAAACTCTGCCAAGATCCCGAGCCCTTCGAATCGGGTGATCGGCCCCGGATCCGTAGTCCCTTGTGACTATTCGCCGAACACCCGAACGCGTCTGCAGCCACTCACATGGAGCATGAATAGGCACAGGCCGGTCGCTTACCGTGGCCGCGCCGGACGATGCGTCAAAACCGCTGCGGCGCGGCGTGGTCGAGCAGGCCCATGCGCATGGCCGTCACGAGTGCCTGCGCACGGTTGGCCGCACCGAGCTTCTGGTAGATGTGCGTGATGTGGGTCTTCGCCGTCGACTCGCTCATGTAGAGGGATAAAGCGATCTCCCCAGTGCCAAGGCCGTCTGCGAGCAGGGCGAGAACCTCAGCCTCGCGGCCTGACAGCTTGGGTGGTGCGGGGGACGTGGCTCGGCGCATCACGGCCTGGCTCAGACCGGCGCACAGGAAGGTGCGTGGCGCAACGGCCGCGTGCTTCGCCGCGCTGACGACCTCGGCAGCTCGGGTGTCCTTGCCGACGAATGCGGAGGCCCCCGCCTCCATTGCGGCGAAGATGTGGTCGTCGCCGGCGTGCATGGTCAGCACCACCACGCCGGTGGTGTCGTTGCTCGCACGGATCGTGCGCACGACGTCGAGCCCATGTCCGTCGGGGAACTGCAGGTCGGTGACCACGACGTCGGGCTGGAGGCTCGCCCAGGCCGAGACACCCTCCTGCAGACTGCCGGCCTGTCCCACCACGGTCATGTCCTCGTCACGCTCGAACGCGCGCGCCAGACCTTGCCTGATGAGCTCGTGGTCGTCAACCAGTAGCACGGTGGTGCCCATGGGCAGGATCTCCTTCGCGGGGAGCGGTCGTCGGTGACCGCAGGCTGACGACGGTTCCGCCGTCAGGTGGGGTGGTGATGTCTAGGTGGGCGCCGACTGTCGTGGCGCGCTCGCGCATGGTCTGGAGGCCCCAGTGGTTCTCACGTGGCTCGGCCTGGCCCACGCCGTCGTCGCGGACCTCAAGCTTGAGGCGGGTCCCGTCGGAGTCGAGCACCACCCAGAGGTTGTCGGCCCGCGCGTGCTTGCGTACGTTGCCGATGGCCTCCTGCGCGACACGCAACACCTCGGTGGCGGTGCGCGCGGGAAGCGGTGGACCCGACTCGGCTAGGGAGAGGTGCACCCGCAGGCCGGTGGCGTGCCCCACCTCGCGCGCGTAGTCAGCCAGCGAGCTGGAGAGGCGACCGTCCGAAACCTCGTGGCGTAGGTCGAAGATGGAGAACCGGATCTCCGAGACGAGCCGGGTGATCTCGGCTCGCAGCGCCGAGGCGAGCTCCCGGGTCTGCCCGTGATCGCTGATCGACTCGATCTCGTCCACGATGTAGCCCAGGCCGACGATCTCCTGCGCCACACCGTCGTGCATCTCGCGTGCGATGCGGTTGCGTTCCTCCGACGTCGCCAGTGTGCGGACCTCGTCGAACAGCACCGCCGTATCCAAGCGCACGGCGAACTCGTCTGCCACCTCGCGGGCACGCTCGTCGAGCTCAGGCGTCCACCGAGGTACACCGACGATCACGCAATAGCCGAGCACCTGTTGGGCCCCGCGGAGCGGCACCACGGCTGCTCCCGGCGTCCTTTCGGCATCCGGGGTCTTGATCTCCTGAGCCAGCCGCTCGACGTCGTCCCCGCCATTGAGCGGGCGCAGGGTGTCGTCAGGCTCAGCAATGAAGACCGTCGACCTCGCTCCACCGGTTGCTTCGCGCATTGCGGTGTCGAGCTCGATCACGAGCGAGGCGCTGTCGAGACCGACGCTGCCCGAGCTCGCCAGCTGATGAATGCGTGCCATCAGGTGGTGGGCCGCGGCGTACGGCGCCTCTCGTGCCGCCTGATGCCGCGTCGAGCGGGACTGCCAGCTTGCCAGCGACCCGACCCCGAGGCCGATCACGAGCCAAGGAAGCGTTCCGCCCAGTCGCGCGAGCATGTCACCCTGCGGACTGGCAGCGACCGACGCCGCGGCTGCCAGGCCGGACACGAGGGTGACGTTGAGCGTGGTGACCAGTCCGTGTCGCACACCCGCAGCAATGGGAGCCACAGTCAGGTAGGCGCCGAGCTCAGCGGTCGTCTGGGTCGAGACGAGCAGCATTGTCACGGCCACGGCCTCACCCACGGCGAGCCAGTGGGTGGGATGGTCGCGGGTGACCCACTCCAGGAGGGAGCTCACGGCCGCGACGAGGCCGAGCACCACCAGCATGGGAGCCGACGCGACGAAGACGCTCTGTCCGAGCACGGTCCCCGTCGCCAGAGCGAGCGCGAACACTCGGACGGCGGTCGTGGTGCGCCACGACTGAAGAGCCGGCCGCACCCCGCCTGCGTCGTGAGCAGCGGTCGAGGTCATCGCGTTGTCAGGAACTGCCGAAGGTCGCGGCGATCTGGATTCCCGCGGGACCCAAGATGATGATGAAGAGGCAGGGCAGGATGAACAGCACGAGCGGGATCATGATGCGCACCGGGACTTGTTGCGCCTTCTCCTCGGCCCGCTGCCTGCGCTTGGTGCGCATCTCCGAGCTCTGGATGCGCAGCACTCGCGCGATGGGGATGCCTAGGCTGTCAGCCTGGACCATGGCGCCGCAGAACGACCTCAGCTCGGACATTGACGTACGTTCGGCCATTGCCCTCATCGCTTGCACGCGGCCCACCCCGAGCTGCATCTCCTGAAGCAGGCGAGCGAATTCTTGGTTGAGCGGGCCCTCGCCGTTCTTCGCGACACGGCTGACGGCGGCGTCGAAGCCCAAGCCGGCCTCGACGGAGATGGTGAGAAGGTCCATCGCGTCAGGTAGTGCGTTGCGCATCAGCTTCTCGCGCTTCTGACCGGCGTTGTAGAGCAGGATGTTGGGAAGCACGTAGCCGAAGAGCCCCACCAGCACAGTGACGAGGAACAACTTGTAGAGGGGCCAACCGCGACCGACAAGGTAGACGAAACCCAGGGCCGTGAACACTCCGGCGCCCAGCACCTTAAGGCCGAGGATCCGATTGACGTCCCATGCCGGCGGATTGCCGGCGATGTTGAGCCGGTACTGAATCTTGCGGGCCGTGTCTGCCCGGACCAGGCGTCGACCAAGGCCGACCATGCGTCCCCCGAGCGGGGCGATGACGCGCTCAGCGAAGGGCCTCTCAATCTCCTCCTTGAGCACGCTCGGGGCTGAATCGAGGGCTTGGATTGCGGCGACCGACCGTGCCACGCCGCGCCGCTCGCTCGTGATCACGCCGATGACGCTGAGAGCCAGGAGCATGGACAGGCCGACTAAAACGGCACCAGCCAGAAGGATCGGTTCGCTCACGTCACACCTCCACCTTCGACAGCTTTGCCATAGCAAAGGCGCCGAGTGCCAGCATGAATGCGGCCATTCCGAGCAGGACGAAGCCCGGCAAAGTTGTGTAGAGGACGCTGATGTACTCGGGGTTGGCGTACAGCATGTACAAGCCGATCAGTGGGGGTAGTCCGGTCAAGATGTAGCCCGAGAGTCGGCCCTCTGCCGACAAGGCTTTGACTTGTCGCCTGAGGTACTCGCGCTCACGCAAGGTGTCAGCAACAGTGTGGAGGATCTCCGCCAAGTTGCCGCCCACCTCGCGCTGAATACGGATGGCCATGACGATCCAGTCGAAGTCCTCGCTGTCCATCCGCTGGCCAACGCCCTCGAGCGCGTCGGTGATGTCGACACCGAGGCGCTGCTCGATGAGGGCTCGCCTGAGCTCGCTTGCCATCGGCTCGATGCCCTCGCGGACCACACTGTCGACGGCCTGCGGGAGGGAGAGTCCCGCTTGGAGGCCGCCCGCCATCAGGCCGAGCGTCTCAGCCAACTGACCGTTGAACCGGCTCAGACGTCGTGAGTGACGGAACTTGAGGTAGATCCACGGTACGACGACGCCGAGGACGAAGCCCAGGACAGCAAGCCCAGCGCCGCCGAGGACGAAGCAGACGAGAGCCGAGCCGACGGCCATCCCTGCATGGAGCAGCAGCCACTCGGAGGCGGTCAGGGCCGAGCCGGCACCTGCCAGACGCTGTGAGACTCGCGTCTCGAGGTCGGCGGTGACGACCTTGTCGGCCAAGGCCACGGCGGATCCTTTGAGGTCGGCAGTGGTGTCCGACTTCCGCTTGCCGGGCTTGCCCTCACCGAGGTAGGCGTCGAGGCGCCGTTGCGCCGACGACTTGTTGGGCCCCGACAGGGCCGTGGCCAGGACCCCCGCAAAGCCGAGGGCCAGGGCGACGGCTCCGAGCAGCATGCCCGGCGTGCCCACGAGGGACTTGCCCGAGGTGACGATGTCGGGGCCGGCTGCGACCGTTCCGATGGGGATGAAGGCCGCGTCCGAGTACGTGGTTCCGCCCGCGTTGACGCTCACAGTGAGGTTGACCTCCTCGGCGGCGTCCTGCGGCCGCTCGAAGGTCACGACCAGCTGCTGGGCCAGCGCGTCGGCCTGGGCCGAGAAGACGTCCTGGAGTGCGCTCTGCTCGGCGGGGATCACCTGCCCGCCGGTGCCCTCGGCGAGGGCCGACATCGTCTCGGCGTTCCCGGGGTTGGCCAGGGAGACCACGTCGACGACGACGCCGTCGTCGGTGGCGTCCTTCGCCACGACGTCCAGGGTGGTCGAGCTGCTCGTGTCGCCGCCGTCCGACAGGACGAGAAGTGACCGTGACCCTTCGGTTCCAACCTGCTCCAGCCCTTCGGCCATCGCGTCGTAGACGGCGGTGCCCTTGCGCAGGGTGATGTCGGCCAGGGCGGCGCGTACGGCGTCGTGGTCCGTCGTGGGCTCGATGACGTCACCGATGTCTCCGGCGAAGGGCACGAGCCCGATCCGCACGTCCGCGGGGGCCGAGGACAGGAAGGCGTCCACGGCGGCGGTCGCCGAGGTGAACTTGTCGCCCTGGAGCATGCTGTTGCTCGCGTCGAGGACCAGGACGGTGGTGCGTTCGACGTCGCCGGCGGAGATGACCTTGGCCGTGGAGTCGACGGTGCGCCCATCGACGTCGACCTCGACCGAGGCTGGGTCGGCGGTGGCTCCAGCCGGGACGCCGTCGACTGCGAGGACCAGCGACACCTCGCCGTCGACCGTCTCGACGTGGTCGATGCTGATCTCGTCGGCCGCGTTGGCCGGAAGCGCGACCGCGAGGGTCAGGATCCCGGCGGCGCCCAGGGCCGCCGCCGCTCGGGCAGCGTACGTCCGCCTCATCGCAGCGTTCCCCCGGTGGCGAAGATGGCGGGATCCACGTGCACGCCGTGGTCGGTGAGGCGCTCCAGGAAGCGTGGTCGTAGCCCCATCGACTTCAGACCGCCCTTGAACTTCCCGTTCTCGTCCAGTCCGGCGGCGTAGTCGAAGAGGAAGACGTCCTGCGTCGTGATGATGTCGCCCTCCATGCCCACGATCTCCGTGATTGCGGTGATGCGGCGGGTGCCGTCCTTGAGACGGGTCTGCTGGATGATCAGGTCCACGGCACTCGCGACCTGCTCACGGATGGCCCGGACGGGCAGGTCCATGCCCGCCATCAGCACCATGGTCTCCAGGCGGGCGAGCGCGTCGCGCGGAGTGTTGGCGTGCAAGGTCGAGATGGAGCCGTCGTGGCCGGTGTTCATCGCCTGCAGCATGTCGAGGGCCGCGGCGTCACGGATCTCACCGACGACCACGCGGTCGGGCCGCATGCGCAGGGAGTTCTTCACGAGGTCGCGGATGGTGACCGCTCCCTTGCCTTCGATGTTCGCCGGGCGGGACTCGAGCCTGAGCACGTGGTCCTGGCCGAGCCGGAGCTCGGCGGCGTCCTCGATGGTGACGATGCGCTCGTCCTCGGGGATGAAGGCGGAGAGGACGTTGAGGGTCGTCGTCTTGCCGGAGCCGGTGCCCCCCGACACGAGGATGTTGAGCCGCCCCCGGACGCACCCTTCGAGGAGACCTGCCGAGGCGGGGGTGAGGGTGCCGAAGTTGATCAGGTCGTCGACCGTGTACGGGTCCTCGGAGAACTTGCGGATCGTGAGCTTCGAGCCGTCCAGCGCGAGGGGAGGGATGATCGCGTTGACGCGGCTTCCGTCGGGCAGGCGGGCGTCACACATCGGGCTGGTCTCGTCGACCCGGCGCCCGATCTTGCTCACGATCTTGTCGATGGTGCGCCGCAGGTGCGCCTCGTCCGTGAACGCCGTGTCGACCTTGACCAGCTTGCCGTTGCGCTCCACGAAGATGTCCTGGTAGGTGTTCACCATGACCTCGGACAGGCTCGGGTCGCGGAGCAACGGCTCGATCGGCCCGTAGCCGAGGATGTCGTCCGCGATCTCCTGTGACACCCGGGTGCGGTCGGCCGACGACATCGGGATGTCGGCGTCGGCGATGGCCGTCTGCAGGGCGAGGCGCACCTGCTGCTCGAGCTCCGAGTGCGTCATGTGAGCGTCGTAGAGCTTGGGCCCGAGCGACTCGACGAGCCTCTGGTGCACGACGCGCTTGAGGTCCTGGAAGGGGTCGGTCTTCGACGGGGCGTTCTTGCGCTTCGGCGCGCTCACGGACGGCACGGGGACGTTGCTCGACCCGCCCGCGGCACCGGGGAGCGGTGCCTCGATGGTCTCGGTGGTGCGACCGCGTGCAGCGGCCAGTCGGTCTGTCAGGCTCACGTCAGCCCCTCCTCAGGCGGAGCCGGGAGCCGCTCGACTTCCGGCTCGACGGGTTGCCCTCGTCCACTCCGGCGGACTTGCCGGCGATGGTCGCCACGCTCTTCGAGAACGACACGAGGGCCTTGCTGTTGGGATGTCCGGGGTAGGCGCTGACCAGCGCCTCGCCGCGGTTGACCGCGGCCAGGACCTCGCGGCTCGACACGAGCGAGCAGTCGGCCTCGAGGTCGAGGGTCTTCTCGTACTCCTCGGTCGTCAGGCCGACCTTGCCGTCGGCACGGTTGAGGACGAACTTCCAGGTCGACTTCGGGAAGTTGAGCATCTCGAGCGTGCTCGTCGCGAGCTTGAGCGCCTTAAGCGAGGGAATGTCGAGCGTGCCCACCAGCACGATCAGGTCCGAGCGGTCCAGGGCACACAGTGCGTGGTCGTCGAAGACGCCGGACGTGTCGACGACGACGAAGTCCACCATCCGCCGGAGCGCGTCGAGGAGCTTGCCGATGTCGTCCACGGACGCCTGGTCGGGGGAGTCCAGCCGCACCGGCGCGGCGACGACGGACAGGTTGTCCGAGTGGTGCGTCAGGATCGACCCGATGCCTTCCGCCTCGATCACGCCGTTGAAGCCGACGAGGTCGTTGATCGTGCGCTGCGGAGTCAGCTGCAGCATGATCGCCACGTCGCCGCTGTTGATGTCGAGGTCCACCAGGCACGTGCTGCGGCCGCTGCTCGCCAGTGCGACGCCGAGGTTGGTCGCGACCAGGCTCTTACCGACGCCTCCCTTGGTGGAGAAGACGGTCACGATCTTGCCGCGAGGGGCATCTGCCTCGGCCTGGGCGTCTGCCGCGGCCTTGGCCACCTCCGCGGCCACCTCGGCGCGTGCCGTCTGTGCCGCGGCCTGGACCTCGTCGAGCATGGTCTGGCCGATGGCGTTGGCGACGCTGCGCGCACGCTGCACGGCGGTGGTGATTCCAGCCAGGTCGCGCGCGGCCACCACCTCCCGCATGCCGCTTCGGAGGGCGAGCGCGAGCGTGTTGCTGTCGACCTCGTGACGGAGGAGGATCACGCCCAGGTCCGGTCGGTGCACCCGGGCCCACTGCGCCATCTCGGCGGCGGACTCGCCGGGAACCGAGGGTCCGATCACGACGGCGAACTCGGCCTCCGCCGTGCGGATGTGCTGCTCGAGGCCCTCGAGGTCCGCGAACGCCTGGGACCCGTGCAGCATGGCCTGCAGGATGGATCGTTGTGCCCCGTCGGGCTCGAGGACGGCGGTCACGGCTGGCCCCGGAAGATCTCGGGGAAGACGTCGCCGAGCCGCGCACCGGGCTGGTCGGAGATCTTGGTGTCCTCGGTCAGGAGCGCGAAGTTGAGCTCCGAGGTGCGGTCGGCCTGGAACAGCTTCTCCGCTTCGTCCTGGGTCACCGCGAGGGTGAGGATGGTGCGCGCGACCTCTTCGGTGGTGGCTCCGTCCTCGCCCTCGGTGGTGCGAGAGCTGACGCTCGTCGTCCCGACGCCGAGGACCGGGACCCGGGTGAGGACGATGCGCGTGATGCTGCCGAGCTTCTGCTCCTTGTTGTCCGGCAGCAGCGCGACCGGATCGAGCGCGGTGCCGAACACAGCCACTTCGTTCCCTGGGTTGACGAAACCCGCGACGCGTTCGAAGTCGGTGAGCTCGACCGACACTGCCATCTTGTCGTCCGGGATCACCAGGCCGCCCTGGGTGTCGCCCAGGCTGCCGAACTTCTTGGGGATCAGCTGTTCGCCCGGGAAGATCGTCCCGATGGCGACGAGGTCGGAGATCGAGGAGGTGGATGACAACCCACCCTCGACCAGGTCCGCGCGTCGCACCTCGGTCTTCTCGATCTTGCCGGCCTCCTGGGCATCGCTCACAGACTCACCCGAGTCGATGGTCTCGGTGGCCACCAGAACCTCGACGAGCTCCTGGTCCTTGGTGGCACGCGCGTCGATGCCCTGAACGTAGAGCACGATCATGGCCGTGCCGGCGAGCGCGATGAGAACGGCAACGAGAAGAAGTACGGATCGACGAGCCATGGTGCGGTCCTTCGCAGGTCGTGGGAGCCCCACGGCGGGGTCCCGGGCGCGCAGGAGACTCGGGGGGTGTCGCACAGAACCGGCCCCGGAGCCATCCCAGCGCGATGAATCTAGGGGCGTCCCAGCAGGGCCGTGGGCTAAACCGAGCAAACCACCCGAACATGGCACCGAGGTAGTCCGTTGTGACTACCGCGGCCTAGTCGAGGTCTAGCCCGAGGTGCGGAGGAGGGCCGACCCGACGAGGTCATTCAGCCGAGGTAGAGCGCCTCGATCTCCTCGCGCGACTCGCGCATCACGACGCGCCGCTTCAGCTTCAGGCTCGGGGTGAGCTGGCCGCCCTCCTCGGTCCACTCGCCCGGCAGGATCGTGAACTTGCGGATGGACTCCGCCTTCGACACGGCCTTGTTGGCGTCGTCGACGGCCTCCTGGACCGCGGCGACCAGGTCGGGGTCGTCGATGAGGGCGTCGACGTCGGCCGACTTGCCGTGCTGGTCGGCCCAGGCCGGGAACGTCTCCCGGTCGATCGTGACGAGCGCGCCGATGAACGGCTGTCCGTCGCCGACGACGAGGCACTGGTCGACGAGGGCGTGGGCCCGGAGCCGGTCCTCCAGGACGGCCGGCGCGACGTTCTTGCCGCCCGCCGTCACGAGGATCTCCTTCTTGCGGCCGGTGATGCGGACGAATCCCTCGTCGTCGACCTCGCCGACGTCGCCGGTGTGGAACCAGCCGTCGCGGTCGATCGCCTCGGACGTCGCGTCCTCGCGGCGCCAGTAGCCCGCGAAGACCTGACCGCCGCGGAAGAGCAGCTCCCCGTCGTCGGCAACGCGCACGCTCGTGCCGGGCAGCGGACGACCGACCGTCCCGATCTTCGTGGCGTCGGGGAGGTTGGCGGACAGGGCGGCCGTCGTCTCGGTCAGGCCGTAGCCCTCGAGCACGGTGAGGCCGATGCCGCGGTAGAAGTGGCCGAGCCGGTCGCCCAGTGGCGCGCCGCCGGAGATGGCGTACGCGCAGCTCCCGCCGAGCCCCTGGCGCAGCTTGCCGTAGACCAGCCGGTCGAAGAGCGCGTGCTGCGCTCGGAGGCGCACCGGCACCCGCTTGCCGTCCGACGCCCGCGACCAGGCGATCGCGACGTCTGCTGCGCGGTCGAAGATCCGGCCGCGCCCGTCGGCGGTGGCCCGCTGGGAGGCGCTGTTGAAGACCTTCTCGAACACGCGCGGCACGGCCAGGATGAACGTCGGCCTGAACTCGCCGAGGTCGGTCACCAGGTTCTTGATGTCTGCGCTGTGGCCCATCTTGGCCCTGCTCTTGACGCAACCGACCTGGATGATGCGTGCGAAGACGTGAGCGAGCGGAAGGAAGAGGAGGGTCGAGGCGTCCTCGGTGTCGAAGAGGTCGGCCAGCTCGTCGACCGCGACCCCGAGCTCGAACATGAAGTTGCCGTGCGTGAGCATGCAGCCCTTGGGCTTGCCGGTCGTGCCGCTGGTGTAGATCAGTGTGGCGACGTCCTGAGGCGTCGCCGTCGTACGACGCTGCTCGAGCACGTCGTCGGAGATGTCGGACCCGAGGCGGCCGAGCACGTCGACCGCGTTGTCCTGGAGCGACCACACGTGCTGCAGCTCGGTGAGGTCGCCGGACCGCCGGGCCTCGCGGACCCGGGCGAGGTGGTCGGGGCCCTCCGCCACGATGGCGCGCGCACCCGAGTCCTGGAGGATCCAGCCGATCTGCTCGGCGGAGGACGTCTCGTAGATCGGCACGGTGACGGCGCCGGCGAACCAGATGGCGTAGTCGAGCAGCGTCCACTCGTAGCGGGTCTTGGAGAGGATGGCGACGCGGTCACCGAGCTCGACGCCCGCGGCGACCAGCCCCTTGGCGACGGCCTGCACCTCGTCGAGGAACTCGGCGGCGGTGACGTCGGACCACTCGTCGCCGGTGCGCCGGCTGAACACCACGGTGTCGGCGAAGTCGCGTCCGTTGGTGACCACGTCGTCGGTGAGGTTCCCGGTCGACGGGATGGTGATGGCGAGCGGCGTCGAGAACTCCCGCACGGTGGAACCTCCTGGAGCGTGGTGGACTGCGGTCCGCAGGCTATCGCCCGGGCAGCCGCCCCGAGAACGCCCGGTGCCACCGGCCCGGGGCTGCCGCACCCGTGGACTAGGCTCCGGCCATGGCCGAACAGACCTCTTCATCGATCGTCGTCGACGCTCCTCCGGCCGACGTGATGGCCGTCATCGCCGACTTCGAGTCCTATCCCGAGTGGGCCAAGGGCGTGCAGAAGGCGGAGGTCGTCGAGCCGGGGACCGGTGACCGCGCCGACCAGGTCTACTTCGCTCTCGACGTCTCGCCGATCAAGGACGAGTACACCCTCGCCTACGACTGGGACGGCGACCGCGAGGTCACGTGGACCCTCGTCGAGGGCAACATGCTCCGGGCCCTCGACGGTGCCTACACCCTGGTCGACCGGGGCGACGGCAGCACCGAGGTCACCTACCGACTCGCGCTCGACGTGAGCATCCCGTTGATCGGGATGCTCAAGCGCAAGGGCGAGAAGATCCTCATCGACGCCGCGCTGAAGGGCCTCAAGAAGCGCGTCGAGTCGCTCTGACCGCGGTCGGGCGATGCGGATCCTGCTGTTCACCGGCAAGGGCGGCGTGGGCAAGTCGACCCTCGCCGCGGCCACGGCGTGCGCCAGCGCGGCAGCCGGCCACAGGACGCTCGTGCTCTCGACCGACGCCGCCCATTCGCTGGCCGACGCACTGGACGTGCCTGCCACGTCGGAGCCGTCCGAGGCCGCCACGAACCTGTGGGTGCAGCACGTCGACGCGCAGCAACGGTTCGAGCGGTCGTGGGCGGACATCCAGGGCTACCTCCTGAGCGTGCTCGACGTGGCCGGGGTCGACCCCGTCGCCGCCGAGGAGCTGACGGTCATCCCCGGCGCGGAGGAGGTGCTCGCCCTTCTCGAGGTGCGCGCCCAGGCGCGGTCGGGGGAGTGGGACGTGCTGGTCGTCGACTGCGCGCCGACCGCCGAGACCCTGCGCCTCCTTGCGCTGCCCGAGGCGCTCGGGTGGTACATGACCCGGGTCCTCCCGGTCGAGCGACGCGTCGTCAAGGCGCTCAAGCCCGTCCTGACCCGGGCGGCGGGCGTGCCGATGCCTGAGGACTCGGTGTTCGACGCCATCGAGCGGCTCCACGCCGACCTCGACGACGTCCGCGCCGTGCTGGCCGGACCGGAGACGTCGGTCCGTCTGGTGCTGACCCCCGAGTCAGTGGTGCTGGCCGAGGCGAGGCGGGCCTACACGTTCCTGACGCTCTTCGGCTACCGCGTCGACACGGCGATCGTGAACCGCGTCTTCCCCGAAGGGGGTGCCGACGCATGGCGGCGCAGCTGGGTCGCTGCGCAGGCGCGTCACCTCGAGGATGCCGCCGACTCGTTCGCCGGGCTCGAGCTCCACACGTCGGTCTACCGGGCGGTCGAGCCGGTGGGGCGCGACGAGCTGCTCGACCTCGCGGCATCGGTGTACGACGACGTGGACCCGATCGCGCCCGGCGCGTCCGTGCCCGCGATGTCCGTCAGCACCACGTCGGCCGGGCTCGTGCTGTCCCTTCCCCTGCCCCTGGCGGCCCAGGACGACGTCGGCCTCGTGCGCAAGGGCGACGAGCTGATCGTCTCGGTCGCGTCCTACCGTCGTCTCGTGACGCTGCCGACAGGTCTCGCGCGGCACCGCGTGGCCGGTGCGCGCGTGCGCGACGGACAGCTGCAGGTCCGGTTTACTGCAGCCGCCGAGCTGCCCGAGGAGGTCTCGTGACTGACGCCGAGCGTGACGAGGTCGGCTCACTCGGCGAGGAGGCGGCCAAGCTCCTCGGTGCGCTGTCCGGCTGGGCGCGCGAGCACGGGGTCGAGGCCGGCGACGGACTGTCCGGACTCGCGTCGCAGGCCGCTGCCTCCGCCCACGAGCTCAACGACCACCTCGCCACCGGCGCCGCGGAGTGCACGGTGTGCCCCCTGTGCCGCACGATCAGTGCCGTGCGCCAGGCCAGCCCGGAGGTGACGGCGCACCTGAGTTCTGCCGTGGTCTCGTTGGCGGAAGCTGCTGCTGCGTTCATGACGACGATGCCCGGCCACCGATCGGCGCACGAGGATCGCACCAGCGTGGAACACATCGACCTGGACGACGACTGGCCCGACCGCCGTGACCTATGAGGTCAGCCAGTGAGTCGAGTCCGTCGCATGCCGCCGTCGCACTCGGCGCCGAGCGCGCAGTCTGACTCCCCGTAGGACCCGGACGTCCGCGAGTTGATGTACTTGATGACGATGTAGTTCGTCTGGTTGTTGTCAGGGTCGCCGACGCCAGTAAAGGTGTTGCCCGCACACGCGCCTGTCGTGGAGAAGTATTTCTCGTTCTTGCTGAATCGATATCCACAGATGACTGCCGCGACCATCTTGTAGACCGGGAAGGTCGCGTTGGTTCCGGACCCCTCCACCGTGGAAGCGCTGCACTGGGGCTCCACGCAGAAGACGGGGAACAGGCTTTCTGCCTCTGTCATGACCAGGTCCTTCCATGCGCTGGCGATCTGGCCGCTGTCGATGCCGCCGGGGTCACCGCCCATGCATGCCCCGTCGCCGGAAGGTCCAGTGTCACAGGCTGCCTCGAGGGTGATCGTCAGTTCACCCGGCGTGGTCGCATCACCCTGGCCCGGGACCACGGTCACCGCGTCTCGACAACCGTCCCGAATCTGGTCCTCGAGCTCCTTCGTCGATCCCGTGGGTTGGTTCGGGCAGTCGAGCGTCCACCAGTTGCCAGCGGCGCCAGCCGTCGGACACTGGGGCGGCGGGCTGAATCCGCCTCCGGGGTAGTAGATCTGCACGAAGTCGCCGTTGGTGGGAGCGGAGGCAAACGCTGCTGAGCACAACGCTAGCGGCCGCACGTTCTCCTTTGCAGTAGGCGCGACATCGACAGTCGCCTGCGCCTGTCGATTCGTGGTGACCTTGTCCTGGCCGCCGAACACGCCGGTGAACTGAGCGTCAGTCGTACCAGAGTTGCCGAACGTGACGTTCACGACCTTGAGCTGGGGGTCGCACGAGACCTTCCACGCTGTCGTGTCTTCGGTCCAGCTGACATCCGGGTAGTTCTTCTTGGCAACCGCGATGGCAGCCAGGTGCGCGGCGTTCACGGCAGCCGAGTTGGAACGGATGTTGTCGCAGGTGCCCTTGTACTCCGTCAGGGTCTGGGCGCCGGCCAACGCACCGGCGTCAGCGGCCTTCTGGAGGTTCCGGTCGCTCACATAGGCCGCGCCGAGGTCGACGGTGAAGGCCGAAAGGCCGATCAGGAAGACCGCAAGGAGTGCGACGAGGACTGCGATTGCGCCACGCTCATCATCGCGCACCGGGGTCACTGGTACTCGCACTGGAACTCCGCCTGACTCTTGAGGTCCACTGACTTCGGCACCAGGGACCCCGGCAGCGGCCACGGGATCAGGAAGGAGGCCTTCACCGTGCCGCGGACAACCAGATTCTCTCCGAAGTCGCTGCCATCGCAAGTCGAACCGGCTCCGCTGGGATAGGACACGGCGAAGCCCGACGTCTGGGACTTGGCGATGACTGTTGAGTTCCACTGGTCCGTCGTCACCGTGACCGCGTCCTTACCGGTGTCCACGACAGCAGCGCGGGCTCCCGCTCGAACTGAGTTGTCCAGCGCCAGCTGCTGGGAGAAGACCAGGCCGAAGTTCACGATGCCCGCGATGATCATGAGGAGCGGGATCACCACGAGCGCGAACTCGACCGCCGACGCACCCCTGTCGGTACGCGTGTTCTTGTCGATGCGCCAGCGCATGAGATCCCCTTTCCCCGAGGTGTCCGTCCGTCACCGTAGGAGGTGTCGGTCTCGGGTGTCGCTGGTTTGACGACACTCGTGGCCGTCCGTGACGCAAGATGGCTCGAAGTGACTAAGGCACCTGTCCGATCGGGCCATGCATCGTGCGGTGCGCCAAGATGTCCCGCGTGAACGAGGGCGTGGTGGTCGGGGTCGACATCGGCGGCACCAAGGTGCTGGCGGGAGTGGTCGACGACGCGGGGCGGGTCGTGCGGACGGCACGTCGTACGACGCCCGGACGACGGGTCGTGACCAGCCGCGTCGAGGACGCGCTGGTCGAGGCGGTCCTCGACGCTGCTGGCAGTGCGCCCCTCGCGGGCGTCGGGGTCGCCGCGGCCGGCTTCGTCGACTCGGCGGGCGATCGCGTCATGTTCGCACCCCACCTGCCCTGGCAGGGCGAGCCGCTCAAGGACCTGCTCGAGGACCGGCTCGGCTGCCCGGTCGGCCTCGACAACGACGCCAACTGCGCCGCGCGCGCAGAGGCCCGCTACGGCGCGGCCAGGGGCGCTGCCTCGGCGCTGATGGTCACCATGGGCACCGGCATCGGGGGTTCGGTGCTGCTCGAGGGACGGGTGGTGCGCGGCGCCAACGGGATGGCGGGGGAGTTCGGGCACATGCAGGTCGTGCCGGACGGCCAGCCCTGCGAGTGCGGCCGGCGGGGCTGCTGGGAGCAGTACTCCTCCGGCAACGCGCTCGTCCGCAATGCCCGCGCCCTGATGGTCGAGCAGCCGTCGGTCCTCGCGGACATGACGGACGGCAACCCGGACCGGGTCACCGGACCCATGGTCACCAGTGCCGCTGAAGAGGGAGACCTCGTCGCGCGCCGGTCCTTCGCGTCCGTCGGCGACTGGCTCGGCGTCGGCGTCGCGAACCTCGTCGCAGCCCTCGACCCCGAGGTGGTGGTCATCGGCGGTGGTGTGTCGGCCGCGGGGGACCGACTCCTCGAGCCGGCCCGGGACGCGTTGCGTCGCACGCTGGTGGGCGCAGCACATCGTCGGGTCCCGGACCTGCTCGCGGCCGAGCTGGGCCCACAGGCAGGCATGATCGGCGGCGCGCTGCTGGTCGGGTGACGGGACCCCGGACGGCGGCGTCGTGTCGTCAGCCGCGGCGGTAGTCGGCCACCAGCTCGAGCGCGAGCTGCTCCAGGAAGAGCCCCACGTCGGTCACGATGCCGCGCCCCTGACCCGTGCCGCGGTCGGCGAGGCGGGTGACCACGGCGGGGTCGATGTCGACGCACACCAGCGGCACCGACGCCGGCAGGAGGCTGCCGGTCGCGACGGCGTAGAGCTGGGTCGCCATCATCAGGCAGTAGCCGATGCCCCGGATCTCGTCGCGCATGGCGCGCTGGCCCTCGACGGTGTCGGTGTGGACCTCGGGGAGCGGGCCGTCGTCGCGGACGGACCCGACGAGGACGAAGCGTCTCCCCTCGGTGACGAGCGCGTGCATCATGCCGCTCGCCAGCACGCCCTTGCGCACCGCGCGTTCGATGGAGCCCGCCTTGCGGATGGTGTTGACCGCCCGGACCCGGTGCTCGTGTCCGTGCTCGTGTCCGGGCGGGGAGCTGCTGTCGGGGCTGGGCCCGTAGAGCGCGGTCTCGATGTCGAGGGCGGCCACCGCGTTGCCGGCGAAGAGGACGTCGACCCAGCCGGCCCGCACGAGGGCCACCATGGCTGGTACGCCGCCCGCGTGGACGACGCCGGGTCCTGCCACCCACAGCAATCGCTTGCCGTCGGCCCGCGCCTGCCGCATCCCGTCGGCCACCTGGCGCACCAGCACCGCCTGCGGGCGCTCCAGTCCGTGGTCCGTGCCGAACGTGCTGATCGCCTCGGCCGGGTCGGCGCTGGGCACGGTCACCTGGATACCGGCTGCACCCACCACGATCCGCATGCCTCGAGCGACGTCGGACATCGGGACCGTCCGCACGTGTCGGTCATCGACGGTTGACTCCTCGACGACCAGTCCACAGTCCATCTCGGGGTTCTGCACGTCGTACCACCGACCACCGAGGCGCACGCGCGTCTCGAGGTTGGTGGTGGCGTAGAAGCCGTCCGGCAGCACGCCGTCCTGGTCAGAGGTCGCGACCGCGGCATCGGGGTGGGAGAGCTGGTTGACCCCCCGCGTCTGCAGGCGCATGAGCAGGCGCTGGAGCGACTCGTCGTCCGGGGCCTCGACGGTGATCCGGGCGCTGCTCGGGTCGTGGGCCTCGTGGCCGACGTCGAACTCCTCGATGACGAAGTCGCCGCCGTACTCGCGGATGTCGTCGAGGACGCGCGACAGGATGCCGCTGTCCATCAGGTGCCCCGTGACCTCGACCGTCTCCCGTGCCCCCACCCGACAGACCCTACGCCTGAGCGAGGTCGGGCGCGCGGCTCAGATGCGTGAGCCGTCGTCCCAGGGGTCGCGGGGCGACTTCGGCATCTCGAGGACGAGGTAGGCGAACCCGCCGACGAACCACCCGACGAGCACCCAGCCGACCAGCGGGTGGACGTAGATCGACAGCAGACCGATCACGAGGGCGATCAGCGGAGCGACGAAGACGCCGGCCCAGGCCAGCCCGCGCTGCCAGGTGCGCGGGACGGGAAACGGGGGCGCCGGCGGTGGCCGGAAGCGCTCGGACTTCGCGATGGCCTGCTCGCGCAGCTCCACCTCGTCGTCGTCGCGCAGGTGCTCCGGCAGGTCGGCGGCGGGGGGACTCGCAGGGCTCGCGGGAGCAGCCGGGGATGGTCCCTCGGGCGCGGCCGTCGCCTCGTCCGAGGGCGCCGTCGGGTCGTCCAGGACAGCGCGCTCGCCGTAGTTCTCGACGATCTCGCGCCACGCGAGCTCGGTGCGGCTCTCGTCCTCCGGGCGACTCACGAGATCTACGGTAGCGGGGGCGTGGTTTCCACGCTCCCTGCGCTCGTACCTCGACCAGCCGGCGACACGACGCGCGAGGGCCTCGCGGCTGCCCGGCTGGTGCACACTGTGCCCGTGAGGATCCCCTTCCGCGGCGCTCAGGCCGCACCCCTCGACCCCACGCTGGTCGCGCCGATGTCCACCCCCGCGAAGCCGGCGCTGACCAACGGTCGGCGCGTCGGCGTGCTCCTCGTGCACGGCTTCACCGGTAGCCCCGCATCCATGCGGCCGTGGGCCGAGGACCTGGCAGCGCGCGGGTACGCCGTCGAGATGCCGTTGCTGCCGGGCCACGGCACGCGCTGGCAGCACATGAACAAGGTCACCTGGTCGGACTGGGTGGCGACGGTCGAGGGCGCCTTCGACAAGCTCGCCGCCGAGAACGACACCGTCGTGGCGGTCGGGCTCTCGATGGGCGGCGCCCTGTCGCTGCGGCTCGCGGCCGACCGCGGCGAGGAGCTGGCCGGCGTGGTGGTCGTCAACGTGGCGCTCGACACCATGCGCAAGGACGCCGTCCTGCTGCCTGTGCTCAAGCGCTTCGTGCCGGCCTTCCCCGGCATCAGGAACGACATCAAGAAGCCCGGGATGGACGAGATCGCCTATCCCGTCATCCCGCTCAAGGCGGCGTACTCGATGTCGGCCGGCTGGGTCGAGCTCCGGCGGGACCTGCCGCGGATCACGATCCCGGTCCTCTACTTCCGCTCCAAGGAGGACCACGTCGCGGACCTGTCGTCCTCCAAGGCGATCAACGCCGGCCTGTCCTCGAAGGACTTCGAGGAGCGGGTGCTGGAGGACAGCTACCACGTCGCGTGCCTCGACAACGACGCCCCGCGGATCTTCGCCGAGTCCGCCGAGTTCATCGAGCGGGTCACCGCCCAGCAGCAGGGATAGTGTCGGACCGTGCTCTATTGGTTCCTGAAGTGGATCGCCCTCGGGCCCGTGCTGCGACTCGTCTTCCGGCCCAAGGCCTTCGGCACCGACCACGTGCCGGAGGAGGGTCCGGCGATCCTCGCCAGCAACCACCTGTCCTACGCCGACTGGTTGTTCATGCCGCTCACGCTCACCCGGCGGGTCACCTTCGTCGCCAAGGCCGAGTACTTCACCACTCCGGGCATCAAGGGCTGGTTCCAGAAGAAGTTCTTCACCGGCGCGGGGCAGGTGCCGATCGACCGGTCGGGCGCGAACGCCGCGGAGGGCGCCATGAAGTCGGCGATGAAGATCCTCGCCGAGGGCGACCTGTTCGGGATCTACCCTGAGGGCACCCGGTCCCACGACGGCAAGCTCTACCGCGGCAAGACCGGCGTGGCCAGGCTCGCGCTCGAGAGCGGCGCCCCGGTCATCCCGTGCGCGGTGGTCGGCACCGACGTCGTGGCCCCGACCGGCAAGGTCTACGGCACGTGGACGCGCCCGGTCGTGCGCTTCGGCAAGCCCCTCGACTTCTCCCGCTACGCCGGCATGGAGAACGACCGCTACATCCTGCGCTCGATCACCGACGAGATCATGTACGAGATCATGCGGCTCTCCGGGCAGGAGTACGTCGACCTCTACGCCAGCAAGGCGAAGGAGCTCGACAAGGAGAAGGCCAGGCAGGCCGAGCGCGAGAAGGCCGAGCGGGAGAAGGCCGAGCGGGACAAGGCGGCGCGCGAGCAGGCCGAGGGCGGGCCTGAGCAGAAGGCGTCCTGAACGCCGACCCGTACCCGCGGCAGGAGCACCCGCGGGCTGACTCCGCCCTCGCCGTCGAGGACCGGCTCTACTCCGCGCTCGCGCTCGTGCGGGTCGTCGTCACCATCAACATGGTCGCCCTCAACGCCTACCGGCGCGACAGCTTCTCCAACCCGACCCTCGCGCTGGCGGTGGTGCTGGCCCTGGTGGTGTGGACCGCGGTCGCCATCTGGCTCTACGGCCGGCGCTCCACCCGTACTCCTGCGCTCCTCGTCGCCGACCTGCTGATCGCCGTGGCCGCGATCGGCGTCACCCCCTGGCTGAAGTCGGAGAGCTTCAACGCGACGCTGCCCGGCTTCTGGGTGATGGGCGCGCTGCTGGCGTGGGCCATCCACTGGCACTGGAAGGGCGGTCTCGTCGCCGCGGTCGCGCTGTCGCTCGCCGACCTCCTGCCCCGTGAGGTGGTCGACCAGGGCAACTACGGCAACGTCTTCCTGGTGCTGATCGGTGGACCGATCGTCGGCTACATGTGCGAGTCGCTGCAGCGGATGGCGGGGGAGCGGGATGCCGCTGAGCACGCGGCCGCGGCGGCGGAGGAACGGACCCGACTCGCCCGCGCCGTCCACGACGGCGTGCTGCAGGTGCTGACGATGGTGCAGCGCCAGGGCGCCGCTTCCGGCGGGCAGTGGGCCGAGCTCGGCCGGCTGGCGGGCGAGCAGGAGCGCGGACTGCGCTCCCTGATCCGACAGCAGGACACCGTGCCGGCCAAATCCGGCGGCCGCGTCGACCTCGCCGGCGCTCTCGAGGCGATGGCCACCGCGCACCCGGTGCGGGTCGAGGTCGCGACGCCGGGCGGCGCCGTCCTCGTCGACGAGCACGTCGGCAGCGAGACCGTCGCCGCGGTCAAGGCGTGCCTCGACAACGTGCTCGCCCACGTGGGGCCCGACGCCGTCGCGTGGATCCTGGCCGAGGCCACACCAGGCGCGATCACCGTCTCCGTCCGCGACGACGGTCCCGGCATGGCGCCGGGCCGGGTGGACGAGGCAGCGGCCGAGGGGCGACTCGGCGTCGCCTCCTCGATCCGCGGCCGCATCGAGGGCCTCGGCGGCACCGCCACCCTCCAGAGCGGCGAGTGGGGCACCGAGTGGGAGCTGACGGTCCCGCTAGCGTGACCGCGTGACCATCCACGCCGGCCACCCGTTCCCGACCCCCGACGACCCCGTACGACGCCTGCGCGGGCGCCTCGGTGGGACGGTCTCCCTCTGGACGGCGGGGGACGATGCGGAACGGGCGGGCCTGACGGTCTCGTCGTGGTTGGTGTCGGGCGGCGAGCCCGGACGGGTGCTCGCGCTGCTCGACCCCGACGCCGACCTCACCGAGCTTCTGCTCGGGACCGGCAGGGGCGTCGTACAGCTGCTGTCGTGGACGGACCGCGACCTGGCGGACGCCTTCGCGGGGATCAGCCCGGCGCCCGGCGGACCGTGGCGGATGACCGCGTGGAACCAGAGCACGCACGGCCCGCTGCTCGCGACTGCCGCCACCTGGGCCCTGGTGAGCGTCGAGACCGAGGTCGAGGTGGGCTGGTCCCGGCTGGTGACCTGCACGCTGGACGAGGTGGTGGTCGGCGAGGATCTCGAACCACTCGTCCACCGGCGGGGTCGTTACGTCGCACCAGGTGGGTGAGCGGTCTACGCTGCGGTCCAACCGGAGGGGGACGCATGGTGAGGGTGATGGTGGTCGACGACCACCCGATGTGGCGCGACGCGGTCGAGCGCGACCTGCAGGCGGCCGGGCACGAGGTCGTGGCGGTGGCCGCCAACGGGCGTGAGGCGATGGCGCGGTTCCCTGCGGCGGCGCCGCAGGTAGTCGTGCTGGACCTCCAGCTGCCCGACCACACCGGGGTGCAGGTCACCAGCATGATGCTGGAGCACGACCCGACGGCCCGGGTGCTGATCCTGTCGGCCAGCGGCGAGCAGGACGACGTGCTGGAGGCGATCAAGGCCGGCGCGACGGGCTACCTGGTGAAGTCGGCCTCGAGCGCCGAGCTCATCGACGCCGTGACGCGGGTCGCCGACGGCGACACCGTCTTCACGCCCGGCCTCGCCGGTCTCGTGCTGGGGGAGTTCCGGCGCATCGCGGACGGCCCGGCCGACGACCCGCGCGACCAGCTCACCGAGCGCGAGACCGAGATCCTGAAGATGGTCGCGACCGGCATGAGCTACAAGCAGATCGCCGCGCGCCTGGTCCTGTCGCACCGCACCGTGCAGAACCACGTCCAGAACACCCTGCGCAAGCTGCAGATGAACAACCGCGTGCAGCTGACCCGCTGGGCCATCGAGCAAGGCCTCGACGACAACGCCTGAGCGGCTCGGTCAGGACGGGACGGTCACGACGGCGAGCACGCGGCTCCCGGCACCGGTGCCGGCGAGCTCCACCCGCCACTGGTCGTCCCCTTCCGACTTGCCGCACGGGACGGGCTGCTCGTCCGGCTCGGCGCACGCGAGCGACAGCACCTCCTGCGACCGCACGACCCGGACGTCGCGCGCCTGCGTCGCGGTGACGTCGAGCGACGTCGTGGTGGCCAGCCCGCGGCCGTCGGCGGACGAGCTGAGCTCCACGGCACCTGACATCAGGTAGCGCACCTGGATCCGGGTCGCGTCCGTGAAGGCGTACGTCGCGCCGCTCCGCGCGACCGTCGCGGGGCCGGACGCCGCGCGACCGTCACCGGTCACCTCCACGTCCGTCGCCGAGACCTCCGCGCCGTCGAGCTGCGGCAGGGTCAGGCGCAGCTCGTCGATCGGGTCCTCCGCGTGGATCCAGTGCGTCACCTCCAGGTTCCCGCCGGGCAGGACCTCGGTCACCGCGCGCGACTCCCCGGCGATCGGCCAGCCGTCGACCGGCACCGACGCGGCCGGAGAGCCTGACGGCTCATCGGGTCCGACGACCTGCCACGCGACGGCCCCGCCCGCGAGCACCCCCACCAGCGCGGCCGCCACCAGCGCGAGCGTCCTGCGGGACTGCCGGGGGCCGCGGCCCGGACCCGTCGGCGGAGGGCCGGGCATCGCCGCCGGCTCGGCGGGCGGCGCGGCCGGTGGGGCGACTGGTGGTGCGACTGGTGCGGCGACTGGTGGTGCGACGACCGCGTCCTGCTCTGCGGGACTTGTCGTCCGAAGTTCCCGCTTGTCGGCTGAAGCTTCGGCCGACAAGCGGGAGGTTCCCCGGATATCCGGGGATCGCCCCGCGGCCGGAGTCGTCGTGGTCGAGGCAGGTGCCGCGTCAGGTGCGGGGACGGGCGGCGGGGCCACCGGCGGGGTCACCGGCGGAGCCGCGGGCGTAGAACGGCGTGCGCGCGGGGGAGCGGGGCGGGGCCGGACGGCCTCCTGCGCCGGAGCACGGCGTGGGGCCGGGGGGAGGACGCTCGGGAGCCGCTTCTGGTACGGCTTCTTCGGGCTCACGTCTCCTCCGGGGGACCAGTGGGCAGGGCCGTGACCACGGCCAGGTTCTGGTAGCCGCCGCGGGAGGCGTCGTACGGCGGCGCGCAGGTGACCAGGGTCAGCCGCAGGTCGCCCGCGGCGTCGTAGATCCAGGCGTCGTCGACGAGGCTGCCCTGCGGCACCAGCCGGCGTGACCGCACCTCGAAGTCCTGACGCAGGCCGTGGGCCTCGAGGCCGATCCGCGCACCCTCACGGACCGTGAGCAGCTCGGCGAACGGTCCCAGGCCCTCGGAGTCGGAGTCGACGTGGGCGGCGACGAGGATCGACCCGAACGGGTCACCGATGCGCGAGCCACCGCGCCACCACCCCGCGACGTCCACGTCGTCGGGCACGTCCAGCACCCCGTCGCCGGTGGTGCCGGCTCCCGACACGGGTACGACGCGCCCGCTCGGCAGCGTCGCCCGGACCGGCCGCCCCGGCGCGATGACCGAATCCGCGCGCTGGGCCGGGGCCACCGGCTCGGCGGAGGACGAGGAGGCCGTGGGGGACGGCGCGGACCCGGAGGACGAGGACGGCGGCCGAGTGTCCGGACGGGTGGAGCCGGCGCTGCCGGCACAGCCGGTCGCGACGACGAGGCAGGCAAAGATCATGAGCGTACGGGTGCGGACGCTCATCCGGACGGCGGCGGTACGGGGCGCGAGCGGCGCCACCGCAGGCCCGCGCCGGAGGCGCCCAGCGCCACGAGCAGCGCCGCACCAAGGGCTCCGACCGCCGGGAGGAGGTCGCGGTCCCCGGCAGCCGTCGTGCCGGTGAAGGTGGTCACCCGGCCCTCGACCAGCCCCGCCGACCCGGTCTCGATGCGCGAGGGTCGGACGCTGCCGTCGGCCGCCAGGTCGACGGTGTGGGCGATGACGTTCATCGAGCCGTCGCGCGGGTTGCCGTAGGCGTAGATCATCGACAGGGTGCGGGCCTCCAGGGCCACGTCGAGCGGGCCGAGGATCGGGTCCGCGCCGTCCGCGCCCGACGGCAGCAGCGCCACCCTGATCGAGCCCTCCGGCACGTCGGCGTCGGCGAACTCGCCGTTGGCGATGTTGGTGAACACCGTCTCGCCGTCGACCGCGACGTCGGCGGGAGCGACGGTCGCCGTGTGGGCGAGCAGGACACGTGCCTTGCCGGGACCGATCGGTCCGGCGGGGGCGGCGTACGAGTGGACGAGCGGGTCGCCCCCGACGTCCGCGGGCAGGTGCAGCACGACGTCGCTGGTGTCGCCGGCCCCGACGTCGAGGGTCGACTCCACCTTGACGCCCTTGCCGCGGAACGCGATCACGTGGCTGCCGGGCCGGAGCTCGAACGGCCCGAGCACCTCCCCGACGCCGGCGCCGCCGGCGACCCGGCGACCGTCGACGGTCACGTCGACGGTCGCCCCGGGCACGGCCTGCACGACGTTGACGCGGGCCGGCAGCGGCGCCGGGACGTCGGCCCCGGCCGGTGCTCCGGCGACGAGTGGCAGGCACGCGGCCGCCAGTGCTGCTGAGAGTCGACGCATTCCGACCACACCCCCATGGCCCCCACAACGACGTCGTCCCGAACGGAACGCCGGCCCTCACCTGAACACCCCGGGGTCCGGCGGCTCAACCCCGATATGGGGTACGTCCCTCCGCACCGACACGCCTAGGGTTGGGTCGTGGAGACCGGGGTGACGCGCAGGACGGACGGCGGCGGTGTGGACGTGGACGTGGACAGGACCGTCGAGGCCGACCGCCGATGAGCGACCGAGGGACGAGGACCTGGCGTCGTGCGACGGCGGAGGACGCCGTCGCGCTGCGCGACCTGGAGCGCATCGCGAGCCAGACCGGGCTCGCGCACGTGTTCGGCGAGCTGCCCTACCCCGACGACGACGTGCTGGCGCGGTGGGCGCTG
This sequence comes from Nocardioides sp. GCM10028917, assembly GCF_042666175.1. Classification (NCBI taxonomy): domain Bacteria; kingdom Bacillati; phylum Actinomycetota; class Actinomycetes; order Propionibacteriales; family Nocardioidaceae; genus Nocardioides; species Nocardioides sp. GCM10028917. The sequence goes on along the minus strand of NZ_JBHTFL010000006.1, from coordinate 128,923 downwards.
CTCCTCGACGACCCGGACGTGACGGTCGAGGTCGTCGAGGACGATCAGGGGATGGTGGTCCTCGCCGCCCACGACGGCGCCACGCTGCGCCACCTGGCCGTCCGCCCCGACCACTGGAGCGCCGGCCTGGGGCGCGAGGCGTTCCTCCGGGCCGAGGCGGCGGGAGCGCGACGGCTGTGGGTGCTGGAGGCCAACGAGCGGGCGCGCCGGCTCTACGAGGCGATGGGCTGGACCCCGAGCGGTGACACCCAGGAGTGCCCCTGGACGCCGCACCCGACGGAGGTCGAGTACACCGCTCCCTAGGATCGGGGCATGCCGGACGCCGACCCGCTGCTGGAGATCGCCGACGACCTCTACGCCCTGCCCCTCGCGGACTTCACGCCTGCCCGCGACGCGCTGGTCAAGGAGCACAAGGCAGACAAGGCCCTCGCCGCCTCGATCAAGGGGCTGCGCAAGGCCTCCGCCGCTGCGTGGGTGGTCAACCTGCTGGTGCGACGCGACCCCGACCAGGTGGATCAGGTGCTGGCCGTGGGTGAGGCCCTGCGGGAGGCGCAGGAGAACCTCGATGCCACCCAGCTGCGGGAGTTCACCAAGCAGCGCCGCCAGCTGACCGCGACGGTGACCACTGCCGCGCGGCGGATGGCGCGCGAGGAGGGGGTCCGGACGACCGAGTCCGTCGCCGAGCAGGTGGAGGCGACCCTCACCGCGGCCATGCTGGAGCCGGACGCCGCGCGTGCCGTGCGCAGTGGGTTGCTGGTGACGTCGTTGTCCGCGACGGGGCTCGGCGACCTCGACCTCAGCGGCGCCGTGGCGGTGCCCGAGGCGCTCGGGTTCAGCGCGAAGGCCCGGCCTGCCCCGGGGCCCGACCCGACCCAGCGGCCCCAGCTCCACGTCGTACCCGATCCCGACGCCGACGTGAAGGCCCGGGCGGCCGCCGACGAGCGCCTCGCTGACGCCCGTGCCGCACTCAAGGACCACGAGAAGGAGCACCGGGCCGCGCGCCGGGCGGTGGAGAAGCTGCAGGCGCGGACCCTGCAGGTCCAGTCCGAGATCGACGAGCTCCGCAGCCGGATCGCGGCCCTCGAGGACACGCTCGAGGAGGTCGATGATGAGCTCGCCGAGGCCGAGGCCGCCCAGGCCGAGGCCGAGGAGGCCGTCGACGAGGCTCAGTCGGAGGTCGACGCGGCACGCGAGGCGCGCGACAGGCTGTAGCGGTCGGTCTCGTGACAGGCGCCGGGGCGCCCTCTTCGACCAGCGGCGATCAGCCCGCCCAGCCCTTCGACCGCTCCACCGCGTCGGTCCAGCGGGCGTACGACGCGTCGAGCGCCGCGCGGTCGCCACCGGGCTCGAAGCGCCGGTCGAGCGCCCAGGTGTCCCGCAGGTCGTCCGTCGACCCCCACACGCCCGTGCCCAGCCCGGCGAGGAACGCGGCGCCGAGCGCCGTCGTCTCGACGATCTCCGGGCGCTCCACCGCGCGACCGACCTGGTCGGCCTGGAGCTGGCAGAGGAAGTCGTTCTCCGCCGCCCCGCCGTCGACGCGGAGCGTGGTGAGCTCCGGCAGCGTCTCGAGCACGTCGCGGACCTCGAAGGCGATCCCCTCGAGCGTGGCGCGCACGAGGTGGGCGCGGGTGGTGCCGCGGGTGATGCCGAGGATGGTGCCGCGGGCGTGGGGGTCCCAGTGGGGCGCGCCGAGCCCCGTCAGCGCGGGGACGAAGACCACGCCGTCGGTGTCGTCGACGGTCGCGGCGATCGCCGCCGTCTCCGCGGCGTTCCCGACGATCTGCAGCCCGTCGCGCAGCCACTGCACCGCCGCTCCGGTCACGAAGATGGCGCCCTCGAGGGCGTACGTGAGCTGGCCGTCGGGGGAGCGCCACGCGGCCGTCGACAACAGGCCGGCGTCGCTGCGCACCACCCGGCTGCCCGTGTTGGTGAGGATGAACGAGCCCGTGCCGTAGGTGCACTTGGACTCGCCCTCCTCGAAGCACGTCTGCCCGAAGAGCGCGGACTGCTGGTCGCCCGCGACGCCCGCGATCGGCAGGGAGAGCCCGAGGAAGACCGTCGGGTCGGTCGGCGCGATCTCACCCCAGTTGGGGACCAGGTCGGGGAGGGCGTCGCGGGGCACGCCGAAGAGCTCGCACAGCTCGTCGGACCACTCGCCCGACTCGAGGTCGAGCAGCAGGGTGCGGCAGGCGTTGGAGACGTCGGTGACGTGCCAGGTGCCGCGCGTCATCCGGGCGATGAGGTACGAGTCCACCGTGCCGACGGCGTACCGCCCCGACTCCACCAGCGCCCACGTGTGCGGCTCGTTCTCGGCCAGCCACGTCAGCTTGGTGCCCGAGAAGTAGGGGTCGAGGCGCAGCCCGGTGAGCTCGGCGACGCGGTCCTCGTCGCCGTCGGCGCGCATCCGGTCGCAGATGTCGGCCGTACGACGGTCCTGCCACACGATGGCGCGGCGGGGCGAGCCGAGCGTCTCGCGGTCCCACAGCACGACGGTCTCGCGCTGGTTGGTGATTCCGACCGCCGTCAGCGCGGACTGGTCGACCTTGGTCAGGACCTCGCGCGTCGCCTCCAGGGTGGCCTGCCAGATCTCCTCGGCGGAGTGCTCGACCCACCCGGGCTGCGGGAAGTGCTGAGGGAACTCCTGGTAGCCCTTGGCCTGGATGCGGCCGTCGGGGGTGACGACGACGGCCGTCACGCCGGTGGTGCCGGCGTCGATCGCGAGGATGCTCACCGCGAGCCGCCACCGGAGCCGCGGATGATCTCGAGGATGCGCCGGTCGATCCACGCCGGCCGCGCGCCGGAGTCGACGCGCATCTCGTAGTTCTCCGAGCCGACCCACATGTGGAAGCTGTCCTTGCCCTCGGCCTTGGCCAGCGACTCGAGCTCGATCATCAGCGCGTCGTCGACCGGCACCTGCTCGTCGGGGGTCGACGCCGTCAGGTAGAGCTCGTTGAGGTCGACGAGCCGGGCGAGCTCGGTGACCGGGTCGGCGTGGTCGTCGACGCGCAGGTCGACGGCGACGTCGTCGTGCCCGCCGTAGCCGGCCCCGTCGCGCACGACGAGCAGTGCCGCCGACTGGCGGCCGCGGCTGTCGCCTCCCGCGTCGTCGCCGGCGGCCAACGCCGCGAGCAGGCGTCGCTCGACGGGCTGCGCCTCGGCCGCGATCCAGGCCCGCTCCATCGCCTCCACCACCTCGGGACCGGTGAGGATGTTGCCCTGGATCGCGTACCCGCCGCGCTCGCCGCTGCGCCCGGTTGTGCCGCCGGCCCAGGCGAAGCACTCCGAGCCGGTCCACGTCGCGGCGTTGCCGTCGGAGTCGACGACGCCCACCTGCCGGTGCTCGCGTCCCTCGTCGTCCTCGACCAGCCGGTCGAGGGCGACCTGCGCGGTCGCGCCGTCGTCGAGGTGCGCCAGCCCGAGGTACTTGAACGCGAGGTTGGCGTCGGCCTGCGTGGCGATGGCGCCGACCCCGGCCGCCGCGGCCGGCACGGCGGACCCGACGGCCAGGAACTTGGAGGCCACGGCGACGCCCCACGACTCACCGTCGTCGGACCGGGCCACGATCGAGAAGGTCATGTGCCGAACATAGTGGCAGTGAGGTACGAGCTGCCGCTGTGGAGGAGGCAGGTCGCGGGGCGAGGCGTCGGACCTCCGATCTAGGGTGAGCCCGTGCTGAGCCGTCTCGGATTCCCCCGCGTGGGGGAGCACCGCCGCTTCGTCGCGGCGATCGTCGCCGACACCGTCGGCAGCGGGCTGTTCATGCCGATCACGCTGCTCTACTTCCTCGCGATGACCGACCTGTCCCTGGTGCAGGTCGGGTCCGCGCTGTCGCTGTCCGCCGTGCTGACGATGCCCGGTGCGTTCGTCATCGGCAGCCTCGTCGACCGGTTCGGGCCGAGGAAGATGATGCTGATCGGCAACCTCGTCCAGGCGGCCGGCATGGTGGCCTACCTGTGGGCCGACTCGCTGCTCGCCGTCGCGCTGTGGACGGCGCTGCTCAACCTCGGCCGCCAGGCCTTCTGGGGCTCCTTCGGCAACGTCGTCACCGCGATCTCGGCCCCGGGGGAGCGGGAGATGTGGTTCGGCTTCCTCCAGGCCGTGCGCAACCTCGGCTACTCGATCGGTGGGGTGCTCGCCGGCCTCGCGCTGCAGGTGGGCACCGACGTCGCCTACCAGTCGGTGGTGGTGGTCAACGCGGTCACCTTCGTGATCGCCTTCGTGCTGCTGCTCGACGTGCCCGACCACCGCGTGGTGCATCCCGCGGACGCCCCCGCCGAGGGTTGGGGAGTGGTGCTGCGCGACACCGCCTACCTGCGGCTCGTGCTCGGGCAGCTCGGCTTCGTGGCCGGGATGATGGTGCTCAACTTCGCTCTGCCGGTCTACGTCGCCGAGACGATCGACCTGCCGGGGTGGGTGGTGGGGGCGATCTTCACGCTCAACACGGCGCTGGTGGGTCTCGGCCAGGGCCTCGTCGTCCGCCGCATGACCGGGCGCGTGCGCGCACGCATGATGGGCCTGGCGCAGCTGACCTTCGTCGCCGCCTACGCCCTGTTCGTCGTCGCCGGCTGGCTCCCGGTCTGGCTGGCGATCGTGGTGATGCTGGTCGGAGCGGCGATCTACACCGGCGGCGAGCTCACGGGCGGCCCGGTCTTCAGCGCGACCGCGGCCGAGGCCGCGCCCGACCACCTCCGGGGCCGCTACCTCGGCCTCTTCCAGCTCAGCTGGGGTCTTGGGGGAGCGGTGACGCCGGTGGCGTTCACCTGGCTGCTTGCCCACGGCCAGACCACGCTGTGGTGGGTCCTGGCGTTGGTCGCGCTCGCCAGCGCGGCGTACCTCCAGCGGCTGCCGCAGGTCCTGCCGGCGGCGGGCCGGCGCGTGACCAACCGCGCCCAGGAGGAGGCGGCGGCCGATCCCGCCTGAGAGTGGCGGCAGGTTGCAGTGCGAAGAGCTGGGGACTGCGATGTGCCGCCACCGGTGGCAGCGGCCGGGTCAGGCCTGACCGATGTCGGCGAGCAGGTCGGTGAACCACGCCTGCTGGGCGTCGAACGGCTTGTGCCCGGCGATCCGCTCGAACTCGATCGCGCGCAGCTCGCCGTCGCGGTCCTCGTCGTGGCCGATCACGCCCGGTGTGCCGTCGAGGGCGCACGCGACGGCGAGCTCGGCCATCTCGCGGATGAGGGCGAGGTCGGTGGCGTTGGCAGGCGCCGACCGCGAGAAGTAGCCGGACTTCTGCACCATCTTCTTCTCGGCGCCGATCGCCTCGGAGAACCGGTCGGCGAAGTAGCGGCCGGGGTTGATGGTGTCGATCTGGACGTGCCCGAACGGGTCGCGTTGCACGGTCTCGCCCAACGCCTCGAGGTGGGACACGATGTCGTCGACGCCGGCCCCCTCGGCCAGGAAGATGTTGACGCAGCCGATCTCGTCCATGACCTCGCGCAGGCGGTCCGCCTCCGCGGCGAGGTCGATCGCCAGCTCGGGCACGTACACCGCGTGGATCGCCCACCTCCGCCCGTCGAGGCCGATGCCGGGAAGCCACTCCTGCTCGGCGTGCCACACCATGTAGTCGCGCGCGGCCGCGGCGGTCAGCCAGCCGCTGGCCCGCCCCATCACCTCGTGGACGATGAGCATCCGAGGGTTGGAGCCGTGCTCGGCGAGCACGTTCCGGGCGAACCGGGAGGCCTGCTCGGCCGCGGTCAGCGCGCCGAGGCTCTGCCGGATCGGCACGATGTCGTTGTCGATGGTCTTGGGGAGCCCGACGACCGTGAGCTGGGAGCCCTGGGTCGCGAGGTAGGCCGCCAGGTCGGCCGCCGCCGTGTTGGTGTCGTCGCCACCGATGGTGTGCAGGATGTCCACCCGGTCGGCCTGCAGACCCGCCGCGGCGACCTCGAGCGCGGTGTCACCCCGGCCGATCAGGCCTCGACGGCGGCAGTCGTCGTCGTTGGTCAGCTTGACCCGGCTGTTGCCGATCGGGCTGCCGCCGTAGCGGTGGAGCAACGCGGCGCCGGCACGCTCCTCGGGCCCGATGGTGATGCTGTTGCCGGTCAGCAGACCGTGGTAGCCGTGCCGGTAGGCGATCAGCTCGATGTCGGGGTCGATGGCGTCGTACGTCTCGATGAGGGCGCCCACCGCGGACGAGAGGCACGGGGCGTATCCGCCCGCTGTCAGGATCGCAACACGCTTCGGCATGGGGAGCAGGGTAGTTGGAACGTTCTAAGGCCGGAAGGGCGTCCCTCCGGCCCCCGGAGTGCCCGACGGGCCGACCGGTGACCCCGCACGACACGCGTCGTCAGGGTGCGGTGGTGGTTGCCACGCCCCGGCGCCGAGTCCATTGTTGAGAGGACGCCGTGCGCTGCACGGGCCGATGAGGGGAGTCACCATGAGCGCGACGGAAGCCAGGCAGCACGACGTCAACGGTCCGCAGCACACCGAGCTGAAGCGGGTCATCGGCCCCAGGCTCCTGCTGCTGTTCATCGTGGGCGACATCCTGGGCACGGGTGTGTACGCCCTGACCGGCAGCGTCGCCGGCGAGGTCGGGGGCGCAGCATGGGCACCGTTCCTGGCGGCGTTCGCCGTCGCGACCATCACGGCGTTCTCCTACCTCGAGCTGGTCACCAAGTACCCCCAGGCCGCCGGGGCCGCGCTCTACACCCACAAGGCGTTCGGCATCCACTTCGTCACGTTCCTGGTCGCCTTCGCCGTCATGAGCTCCGGCATCACCTCGGCCTCGACCGCCTCCAACGCCTTCGCCGGCTTCGTCAACGCCGGGTTCTCGCTCGACCTCCCGGCCGGGGGCATCGGCATCATGCTGCTCGCCCTGGGATTCATGGCCCTCGTGGCAGCGGTCAACTTCCGCGGTGTCGGGGAGAGCGTCAAGGCCAACGTCGTGCTCACCCTCGTCGAGCTGTCCGGTCTCCTGCTCATCATCTTCATCGGCATGTACGCAGTCACCCAGGGCAACGCCGACTTCTCGCGGGTCATGGTCTTCGAGAGCCCCAGCGACAAGAGCACGTTCCTTGCCATCACGGCCGCGACGTCACTGGCGTTCTTCGCGATGGTCGGCTTCGAGGACTCGGTCAACATGGCCGAGGAGTGTCAGGACCCGATCCGCGACTTCCCGAAGATGATGCTGACCGGCCTCGGCATCACCGGGGTGATCTACCTGCTGGTCTCCATCACGGCGGTGGCGCTCGTCCCGGTCGGTGACCTCACCAACGCCGACCTCGGGCCGGCTCTCAACCAGGTCGTGGCCGCCGGCGCACCCGACCTGCCCTTCGACAAGATCTTCCCCTTCATCGGCATGTTCGCAGTCGCCAACTCGGCGCTCATCAACATGCTGATGGCCAGCCGCCTGCTCTACGGGATGGCCAACCAGGACGTGCTGCCCCGCTCGCTCGGAAAGGTGCACGCCACCCGGCGTACGCCGTGGGTGGCGATCATCTTCACGACGTTGCTGTCCTTCGGCCTGATCATCTACGTCGTCCGGGCCAGCGCGTCGGAGGACGGGCTCGCCCAGATCACCCTGCTCGGCGGCACCACCGCGCTCCTCCTCCTGTGCGTGTTCACCGTCGTCAACATCGCGCTCCTCGTGCTGCGCAAGCAGCCCGTCGAGCACGACCACTTCCGGGCGCCGACGATCCTCCCGGTGATCGGCGCGCTGACCTGCGCCTTCCTGGCGGGTCCGTGGGCGCGCGCGGACAACGAGCAGTACCGGATCGCCGGCCTGATGATGGCCGTCGGCCTGGTGCTCTGGGTGCTGACGTGGCTGACCAACCGGGGCGTGCGTGCCAAGAAGACCGGCTTCCGCGACATCGAGCACATGGAGGACGACGCACGCTGACCAGCGGGTGCTGCGTGTCACCGACGGGCCCGCCGTCTACGGTTGGCCGAGTGACTCGACGACGTGTGGCCCCGGTGCTGGCCGTGCTGGTGGCAGGTGCGCTCGGGTGCTCGACGGGCACGCCGCCCGCGCCTCCCGCGAGCGCGGCGCCGGCCGTGGACGATCCCGCGCCCACGAGCGTCGTGTCGCCGTTCGAGCCGACCGGCGACCTGCTCGCGCCGGCTACCGCGCGCGGCCCGCGCGAGCGGCCTTCGGTGCCGCCCGCGCCCCAGCTCGCCGGGGCCTACCGGTTCGTCTCGGCCCCTGACTTCCTCAACCAGGACGTCGCAGACCTCACGGCCGACGGCCGTCGCACCCACGTCGTCAAGGCCACGGGAGAGATCGCCAACTCGACGAACGCGTCCTACGAGTCCGCTCTCGACCGGGTGATCGACGAGATGGCCTCCCACGACACGCGTGACGTGCTCGTCCCCGGCGACCTCGTCGAGGGCCGCTGGGGCCGCGACGACTCGAGGACGGGTGTGTTCGGTCCCGTGCGGACGCAGGCCCAGCGCCTGCGGGCCTGGCGCCGAGCCGCCGACGTCTACTACCCGGCCTGGCTCGAGAGGTTCGCCGACCGCGACCTGACGACGTACCCGGCCGTCGGGGACCACGAGATGGGCGACGACCCGTGGCGGGTCGGGCGACGCGACGCGTGGGTCGACTTCAAGCGACGTCACATCCCCCAGTTCAAGCGCATCTTCGCCGACCACGCGCTGTCCGGCAGCGACGGCCGACCTCGGTTCGCCGACCGCCCGCAGCGGGGGCCGGCGAGGCGCACGGCCTACGCGGTGCGGCTCGATCCCGACGTCCTCCTCGTGACGCTCGACGTCTTCGAGCGCCGTGGGGGCAACGTCCACATCTCCGTCGACGAGGCGCAGCTGCGCTGGCTGCGCGGCGTGCTGCGCAGCGCCCGCAAGGACGACGTGCCGTGGGTGATGGTCCAGGGCCACACCCCGATGCCGGGCGCGGTGCGGGTCCGCAACTCGACCCACCTGGTCTACGAGAAGGGCCGTGCGTCCGAGCTCTGGCGCACGATGGTCGACGGCGGTGTCGACGTGTACCTCAGCGGTGAGGTCCACGACCAGACCGTCCGCACGCGCGACGGCATCCTCGAGGTGTCGCACGGGTCGCTGTTCTACCGCGGCGAGGCGTCGTACGTCGTGGGTCAGGCGACCGCGGACAGGTTGGTGCTGGAGAACCACCAGTTCCGCGGGGAGATCGGGTTCGGCGACCGGCTGTGGACCACGTCGCGCCAGGGCGCGCCCGGTCACATCAGCTACCCCGACGCGTCCGTCGTCACCGGCACCCTCGTCGCCAGCCGCACCCGTTCGGGAGGAATGCGCGTCGACGACGCCGCGGGCGTGCTCGCACCGCGCGGCTGAGGACCCCCGCCCGGCGTGCGCGGCGTCACGCGTTCAGGGGTCGGTCACGGTTCGGGCGAGGCGGCGCGCGCGCCGTACCCTTGTCGAGTGACCGCGATCCCCACCCTCGAGCAGCTCCACGCCCTCGGGCCGAAGCAGCAGCCGACCTATCCCGACCCCGGGGCCGTCGACGCTGCCGTGGCCCGACTGCGGACCGTGCCGCCGCTCGTCTTCGCGGGTGAGTGCGACGACCTGACCGCCAAGATCGCCGCGGTGACGCGCGGCGAGGCCTTCCTGCTCCAAGGCGGCGACTGCGCCGAGACCTTCGCCGGCGTCACCGCCGACAACGTCCGCAACAAGCTGCGCGTGCTGCTGCAGATGGCGGTCGTCCTGACGTACGCCGCCTCGGTCCCCGTCGTGAAGCTGGGCCGCCTCGCCGGCCAGTACGCCAAGCCGCGCAGCAGTGATCTCGAGACCCGCGATGGCGTGACTCTCCCGGCCTACCGCGGCGACGCGGTCAACGGCTACGACTTCACGCCCGAGGCGCGCATCCCGGACCCGCAGCGGCTCGTGGACGTCTACAACTCCTCGGCCGCCACGCTCAACCTGGTCCGCGCGTTCGTCACCGGTGGCTACGCCGACCTCCGCCAGGTCCACACCTGGAACACCGACTTCGTGCAGACGTCGCCGTTCGGGCAGCGCTACGAGGCGGTGGCCGACGAGATCGAGCGCGCGCTCACCTTCATGAAGGCGATCGGCGCCGACCCGGACGAGTTCCACCGCGTCGACTTCCACTCCAGCCACGAGGCGCTGCTGCTGGAGTACGAGCAGGCGCTGACCCGCATCGACTCGCGCACCGACCAGCCCTACAACGTGTCCGCGCACTTCGTGTGGATCGGTGAGCGCACGCGCCAGCTCGACGGCCCCCACATCGAGCTGCTGTCGAAGATCAAGAACCCGATCGGCATCAAGCTCGGCCCCACCACGACGCCGGACGACGCGCTCGCCTACGCCGCGCGCCTCAACCCCGACAACACGCCGGGCCGGCTCACCTTCATCACCCGCTTCGGCGCCGGCAAGATCCGTGACGGGCTGCCCGCCCTCGTGGAGAAGGTCACCGCCGAGGGCCTCAACGTCGCGTGGGTCTGCGACCCGATGCACGGCAACACCTTCGAGGCGTCCTCGGGCTACAAGACCCGCCGGTTCGACGACGTCATCGACGAGGTGCAGGGCTTCTTCGACGTGCACCGCAGCCTCGGCACCTGGCCCGGTGGCGTCCACGTCGAGCTCACCGGCGACGACGTCACCGAGTGCGTCGGCGGCGGCGAGGAGATCGACGAGGTGGGCCTGGCCCACCGCTACGAGTCGGTCTGCGACCCCCGCCTCAACCGGGTCCAGTCCCTCGAGCTCTCCTTCCTCGTGGCGGAGATGCTGCGCAAGGCCTGAGCGCCCTCTTCGCCTCTCGCCCGCGTCGTACGGGCGGTGCGTGACGCAGGTCTTGCGCCCGCAGAACGTGTCTCACGCACCGGCGGCCGGGCTGTCGGCGTACGAGCGGTGCGTGACGCAGGTTCTGCGGCGTCAGAACGTGTCTCACGCACCGCTGGACGGAGCGCGCGGACGGCCGTGATGGGATGGCGCCGTGATCGACCTGCGCTCCGACACCCTGACCCGCCCGACCGACGCGATGCGCGAGGCGATGGCCCGCGCGGAGGTGGGCGACGACGTCTACGGCGAGGACCCCACGGTCGCGGCGTTGGAGGAGCGGGTCGCGGGGATGTTCGGTCACGAGTCCGCGCTGTTCACCCCGACCGGCTCGATGGCCAACGTGCTCGCGGTGGCGAGCGTGGTGGCGCCCGGCGAGGAGGTGCTGTGCGAGTCGTCGGCCCACATCGCCCGCGCCGAGCTCGGCGCCCACGGTGCCATCACCGGTCTCACGATGCGCACCTGGACGAAGGCGCGCGGCCAGGTGGACCTGCCGGCGATCGAGGCGATGCACGCCCCTGACATGGGTCCGTTCTTCGTGCGCACGGCCGCGGTGTCGGTGGAGAACACCCACAACTTCGCGGGCGGGGCGGTGCTGCCGATCGAGGACCTGCGGGCGCTGCGGGCGTGGGCCGAGTCCCAGCAGACCAAGGTCCACCTCGACGGCGCGCGGCTGTGGAACGCGCACGTCGCCACCGGGACGCCGCTGGCGGACTACGGCCGCGTCACCGACGTGCTCGCGGTGTGCCTGTCCAAGGGCCTCGGCGCGCCGATCGGGTCGCTGATGGTCGGCTCGGCGGACGCGATCGCCGAGGCCCGGGTGCGGCGCAAGCGGATGGGCGGCGGGATGCGTCAGGTCGGCGTGCTCGCGGCGGCTGGTGCGTACGCCCTCGACCACCACGTCGAGCGGCTGGCCGACGACCACGCCAACGCCCGGCTGCTCGGCGAGGCGCTGGGGCTCGACCCGGAGGGCATCGACACCAACATCGTCGTCGTCGAGCGCCAGGACGCCGCGTCGTTCGTCGAGCGTGCTGCGGCCGAGGGCGTGCGCATCGCCGCCGTGGGACCTCGCACCGTACGCCTGGTGACCCACCTCGACGTCTCTCGCCCGGACGCCGAGCGTGCGGCCGTGGTGCTCAGCCGGCTCGCCGCCCGGTGACGCTCACCTCGCTGATCGCGGTGTAGTCGCGACCGAGGCTGCCGGCGCCGGGCGGCGTCACGCCGGTGATCGTGATGGTGACCGTCGCGGTCTCCACCGGCGGGACCTTGAGGCGCTGCACGGCCGGTTGCTCGGCGAAGGTCTGCTCGATCGACGAGCCGTCGTCGAAGCCCCAGGTGACGGCGACGATGCGCCGGTTGTTGGGGTACCAGTCGACGCCGGCGACCTGCTTGGCATAGCCGTTGATCAGTCCGACCCGGGTGACGACGCCGGGCTCGGTCAGCGTGACCGTGATGGTCTCGCCGGTCGCGTCGCCGGCCGTGCGCCACGCCGTGGCCGGGTTGCCGTCCCCCATCTGGCTCGCCTCGTAGGCCACCAGGTTGCCGTCGAAGTCGGTGGTCGGCGGCGCCGTGGCGGGCACCTCGAACGTCGCGCCGCGGGCCAGGTCGAGCGCCTTCCCGACACCGGCCGGTGCCTCGCCGTCGTCCGTCGGCTCCGTGCTGCCGTCGCCCTGCCCGGCGTCGGGGTCCGGCGCCTGCGAGGTGCCCGTCGCGCCGTCGGCGGGATCGGTGGCGACCTCGTCGCCGTCCGTGTCGAAGACCTGCAGGAGCAGGAAGGCCAGCCCCACCAGCAGCGCGGCGCCCAGGACCCACCCGAGCCACGCCAGGCCGTGCACCGGGAGGTCGCCCTCGACGTCGTCGACCTCCTCGTAGGGCAGCAGGTCCTCGTGAGGGTCCCACGTCGGACGCAGTGAGGGCGGATCCGCCTCGTCAGGTACGACGCCGGGCGGGCTGGTCGGTGGGACCGGCGTGGGGTCGGCCGCCTGGACGGGCGGGACGACGGCGGCCGGGGGGCTGTCCGTGCACGGCCCGGGGCCGTCGTCGACGGTCGAGTCGGCGGAGTCGTCAGTGGAGTAGCCAGGGGAGTAGCCAGGGGAGTCGTCAGCGGGTGCGGCGGTGGAGCCGGATGACGCCGGCGGCACCTCGTCGGCCGGAGCCGGACGCTCGCGAGCAGGAGCAGGAGCAGGAGCAGTCGCGGTCACCGTCGGCGACGCGGCCGGTGCCGGGTCGAGGCGGACCGGAGCGGGCGCACCGATGCGGTGCCCACAGTTGAGGCAGAACCGCCCCACCCCCAGCTCGGCGCCGCACGCCACGCACGTGTCCACGGGCCCCACGATAGGGGGACGGACCCATGCGGGGTCCCACCCGTGGGACGGGGTCCTACACGGCGATGTGCGGGACCTCGCCCTCCACCACCCGGCGCGGGGCGAGCTCGACGGTCAGCATCGCGAGCAGGACCATCGACCCGCCCAGCAGCAGCCGGGTCGTGAGGTCCTCGCCGCCGAGCCAGACCGCGAAGAACGCGGCGAACACCGGCTCCATGCTCATGATGATGGCGCTGCGCGTCGGCGGGAGGTGTGCCTGCGCCCACGTCTGGCCAAGCAGGCCGAGCGCGCCGACCACCACCGCCATGTAGAGCACCGACCACCAGTCGGCGGCCCGGTCGGGCAGCACGATCCCGTCGTGGGCCGTCGCGGCCGTGCAGACCACCGCGATCACCATGACCTGGAGGATCGTCATGCCGACGGCGTCCTGGGCGGTCGACCACGCGCCGAGCCCGACGATGTGCAGCGCGTAGAGCACCGCCGACGCCAGGGTGATCAGCTCGCCGTAGCCGATGCTGAGCCCGTTGAGCGCGAGCACACCGAGCCCGACGGTCGCGAGCACGACGGCCGCCCAGGTGATCGGCGGGATCCGGGTGCCGAGGATCGCGGCGGCCAGCAGCGGGGTGCACACGACGTACAGGCCCGTGACGAACCCGCTGATGCTCGCGGGGGTGTGCGCCAGGCCGGCGGTCTGGAGGATCTGGGCGACGCCGTAGAGCAGGCCGAGGACCGCCGCGTGGCGGCGGACGACGGGGGAGAGCCGGCTGAGCGCCTTCGGCGCGACCACCAGCAGGGCGAGCGAGGCGATCGCGAACCGCAGCGCCAGGAAGTCGAGCGTCGGGACCCGGACGAGGAGGTCCTTGATCAGGAAGAACGTCGAGCCCCAGCACGCGGCCAGGGCGAGCAGGGCGGCCGCCGCGAGCAGGGACGTACGACGGGTCTGCTCGGCGTGCACGGACGAAATCTAGGTGGTCAGACGAGGAACAGCGTGATCGTGGAGCCCTTCGGGACCTCCTCGCCGGACCCGGGGTCGGAGCTGGCGACGAAGCCGAGCCCGAGGTAGGTGTCCGACTCCTTGGTCTCGACCTCGAAGCCGAGGCCCTCGAGCAGCTCGGTCGCGGCCTCGACGCCCATGGCCTGCACCCGCGGCACCTCGACCAGCTCGGGGCCGAGGGAGACCACGAACGACACCGTGTCGCCGCGGTAGAGGCTGGCAGTAGGCGGGTCCTGCGAGATGACGTCGCCCTCCGCGACGGTGTCGCTGTACTCCTCGCCGGCGACGCTGACCTGCAGCCCGCGCTTCTCGAGGGCGGCCGAGGCGTCGTCGAACGACCTGCCCGTCCAGTCCTTCACCTCGATCGGCTTGCGGCCGCGGCTGAGCACGAGGTCCACGTCGGCGCCGGGCTTGAGGGTGGTGCCGGCCTTCGGTGACGTCCGGATGACCTGTCCCTCGGGCACCGTCTCGCTCCAGCGCCCCTTGCTCGCGCCGAAGGAGAGGTTGGTCGCGGCGAGCGCGTCCTGGGCCTGGTCCTCGGTCTGCCCGGCGAGGTCGGGCACGTCGTAGCGCTCCGGGCCCAGCGACAGGGTCAGGGTCACGGTGCCACCGTCCAGCGCCTTGCCGCCCGGTCCCGGGTCGGTGGCGATGACCAGCCCGGCGGTGACGTTCTCGCTGTACGCCGGCTCGCCCGCCTCGGCCCGGAGGCCGGCGTCCTCCAGCTCGACGGTGGCGGCGGCCTCGTCGAGGCCCAGCACGCCGGGGGTGGTGGTGTACCGCTCCCAGCCGAACCACCACGCACCGGCAGCGACGCCACCGACCAGCAGCAGCGACAGCAGGAGGAGCAGCGGGCCCTTCCTCGACCTGCGGCGCGCGGTCGTCTCGACCGGTGCGACCCGGGTCGGGGCACGACCGGGGGCCGGTCGCGCGGTGGTCCGCGCGGCCGGGAGGGTGGTGGTCGCGGCTCCCGTGGGAGGGGTCGCGGTGCGCATCGGCTCGGTGACAGGGCCACCGGCCGGCTCGTCGGTCCCGGCCGGTCCGACCGGAGGAGCGGGGTGCCGCTCGAGGGCCGTCGTGCGGTCGGGGGTGCCGTCGTCCACGAGGCCCGAGTCGCGCGGGTCGACCGCGGTCAGCAGCGCGAGCGCGCCGGCGTCGAAGGGCTCGGGGGTGG
This sequence comes from Nocardioides sp. GCM10028917, assembly GCF_042666175.1. NCBI lineage: Bacteria > Bacillati > Actinomycetota > Actinomycetes > Propionibacteriales > Nocardioidaceae > Nocardioides > Nocardioides sp. GCM10028917. The sequence continues at coordinate 113,712 of NZ_JBHTFL010000006.1, read as the reverse complement.
TGTCGTCGGCGGAGGGTGACCCGTCGACCGCCTCGACCGCGCGCCGGGGGAGCAGGTCGGTGGCCAGCTCCGGGTCGGAGTGCAGGCCCTCCCGCAGCGCCTGCTCGACCCGGTGGAGGTGGTGCAGCAGCACGGTGGCGTCGGCCGGGCGCTGGTCGCGGTCGCGGGAGGTCGCGCGCGCCACCAAGGCGTCGACGTAGTCGGGGATGCCGGGCTCGACCAGCGACGGCATCGGCACGTCGTGGTGGACGTGGCGGTAGGCCACCTGGATCGGCGACTCGCCCTCGTGGGGCTTCCTGCCGGTCAGCAGCTCGTAGAGCACCACGCCCACCGCGTAGACGTCGGCCCGGGCGTCGGAGCGGCCGTCGATGACCAGCTCCGGTGCGAGGTAGGAGACGGTGCCGATGAGCACGCCCCCGGTCGCGGTGTGCTGGGTGTCGGCGCTGACCGCCTTCGCGAGGCCGAAGTCGGCGACCTTGACGGTGCCACCGTGCGCCTCGTCGGCGATGAGGACGTTCTCCGGCTTCACGTCGCGGTGGACGAGCCCGGCCCGGTGCGCGGCGGCGAGCGCGGAGACGACCGGCTCGAGCAGGGCCAGCGCCCGCGCGGGCGGCATCGGCGCCTCCTTGCGCAGGACGTCGCGGAGGGTGTGGCCCGGGACGTACTCCATCACCAGGAAGATCGTGTCGGTGCCGTCGGAGGTGTCGTCGCCCTGGTCGTAGACCCCCACGACGTGAGGGTGGTTGAGGCGGGCGGCGGCGCGCGCCTCACGCACGAAGCGCTGGGCGAACTCCTGGTCGTCGCCGAGGCCGGGGTGCATCACCTTGACCGCAACGGTGCGGTCGAGCCGGGTGTCGGTGGCTTCGTAGACACTGGCCATGCCACCGCGAGCCACCCGGGCGAGGATGCGGTAGCGGCCGTCCAGCAGCCGTCCGACCAGGGGGTCGCCAGCGGCGCCGGGCGCGGTTGCGCGGGCGTGCTCGAGTGGCTCCACTGATCGACCTCCATGCCGGACCGGAGGCGTGACGGGGAAGGATCCGGCCCGCCCATCGTACGGAAGCAGCGCCTGCGCCCACGCTCAGGCGCGGCTCCGGCGTGGCGCCCGACGCGGGCGCGGCCGGGACCGAGAGCGGCATGCAGGCCTCAGGACGGTGGCCGACCGGCCTCGAGCCGGCGCTTGATCGCCTCGACGTTGGCGACGTACGTCCGGGTCTCGTCGTACAAGCCGTGCCGCCGCACCGCGCCGAGGCCCTGGTAGTACGCGCCGATCTTGTGCGTACGACGGTGGGTGTGGCGCGAGAGCACCTTGAGCAGCAGCACGCCGGCCGTGGCGTTGTCGCCGAGCTTCTCCAGCTCGAGCGGACGCCCTGCGTAGTGCTCCATCCAGCGTCCCGTCGAGGGCAGCACCTGCATGGCACCGACGGCGTCGGCGTGCGAGACGAGGCCCATCTGCCACCCGGACTCCTGCCACGACACGGCGAGCGCGAGCTGCGGGTCGACGCCGTGGTTGCGCGCAGCGCCGGCGACCACGCGGCGGACCTTCTCGCGGTCCCCGTCCGGGTGCTGCCACATGGCCGTCTGCGTGCTGCCGCCGACCTTGCCGACGACCGGGATCTCGATCCGCTGGCCGACCTGCAGCGCGCCGTTCCTGCCGAGATGGTTGTGCGAGACGATCTCGGCCGTCCACGCGTGGAGCTCCACCGCGAGACCCGAGACGGTGTCTCCCGGCTCGACGACGTACGACACCAGCGTGCGGCCGGACGGGAGCCGCTCGTGGTCGGCGTGGGCGGGGGTGGCCAGGCTCGTCAGCGTGGTCGCGGCGAGCACGAGGCCCGCGGCGCACCGCGCGAGCCGGCGGAACGGTTCGGCTGGTCGGGGGTGTGGGGGCACGGGGTCGCTCCTCGTCACGTCCGCTGCGCCCGAGGGTTCGAGGCCCGCGGGAGGGAAGCGCGCGAACGAGCAGTCGACGCTAGCCACTGTGGGCCTCGGGAGACGAACGGCGCCCGGGCCGGGCGTGTCGCCCCGGCCACGGCCGCCGCGCGTGGGTTGCCTCGTGTGGTTGCTCCGGGTGGGGCCGGTCAGCAGGCGCCGTTGAACGTGCTGAGCTCGAGCTGGGGAGCCTTGATGGACTTCTCGTTGGGGGCGCGCATCGACCAGTAGCGCATCCAGTCCATCTGCATCCGGGCCGGGTCCATCGTCGTGCCCTTCTTCGCGCGCAGCTCGAACTTCAGCTGCCGCGGCACGGGGTCGAGCGCCTCGGTGCGGCGCTCGGTGTGGATGACGTGGGCGTCGACGAACCAGGAGACGTGGTCCTTGGCGACCTCGACGGCGTACGTGTGCCAGCGGTCGTTGCGCAGGTGGCGGCCGAGGAAGCCGCGGTAGGAGCTGTTGGGGAGCGTGTGGACGTACGACTTCACCGTGTTGGTGCCGAGCGTGAAGTTCTCGATGCCGATGTCACGGCCGCCGCAGTGCTGCGCGCGGGTGCCGCCGGGAACCAGCTCGGTGACGACCTTGAACGGCTTGCCGCCCTTGACCTTCGCCATGGTGCGGGCGCGCATCCGGACCTCCCAGCGACCGTAGGTGTGGCCCTTGAGGTCGAGGGTGGCCGACACGCTGCCCCGCTTGGTGCTCATCAGGGTGAGCATGCCGTTCTGGGTGCGGACCACGCCGCGGCCCTGCTTCTTCCAGAAGCCCGGCTTGGGGCCGATGAACTCCTGGCGGAACACGCCGTGCTGGTACCAGCCGAACGTGTTGCCGGCGTGGACCGGGCCGGGCGCGCCGTCGTAGTGGTCGGCCGAGGCGGGGCCCACGACCGGGGAGAGCGTGAGCGCCAGCAGGCCCACGAGGGCTGCAGCGAGAGCGGATCGGAGGGGGTGCATCCACGGCACGGTACGGACCACCCGCCGGGGTGACAACTTCGGCGGCCTCGCAGGACTTCGCTGCCGCAGCGGCGCTCTCATAGGCTGCGGGCATGACTGAGCGCAGCGAAGGAATAGTCGAACACAGCCTGACATGTGCCTCGTGCGCGCACGGAGCGAAGCGAGTACGCGCATGAGTGGCGTTCCCCTCGCCGATCGTGACCTGGCTGCCCTCGTCCCCGAGTGGCTCGACTGGAACCAGGTCGCCGAGCTGCTCGGCGTGACGCCGGGCAAGGTGCGCACGATGATCCGCGAGCACGAGCTCGCCGCCGCGGTGCCCGTTCCGGGTGCCGGCCCCAAGGTGCCGGCCGACTTCATCCAGGACGGCCTGGTGGTCAAGGGGCTGTCCGGCCTGCTGGTTCTCCTGCACGACCACCGCTTCGACGACCGCGAGTGCATCGCCTGGCTCTTCACCGACGACGACCTCCCGGGGCGTCCGATCGACGCCCTCCGCGAGAACCGCGGCAGCGAGGTCAAGCGCCGCGCCCAGGTGCTGGAGTACTGATGGCCGAGGCCGCGTCGACGGGCAGGCAGCGCTACCGCTGGCTGCTGCTCCTCGCGGCGGCGACGATGCTCGTCGCCTGGCTGGTCGCCGGCGGCGGTCAGGGCGACGAGGACCCGGAGGGCGACTCCCGGTCGACCTCCTCGTCCCCGTCCCCGACCACCGCCCCGTCCCGGGACGACGCGACCGCGACCGACGCGGCGAGCGGCCTGCCCGTCGTACGCCTGGCTGCTCTCCCGCCCGAGGCGGGACGGACGGTCGAGCTCATCGACGCCGGCGGCCCGTTCCCCGAGCCCGACCACGACGGCGGCACCTTCGGCAACCGCGAGGAGCTGCTGCCCGACCGGCCGATGGGCTACTACCGGGAGTACACGGTCCCCACCCCCGGCGTCGACCACCGCGGTGCGCGCCGCATCGTGGCGGGCGACGGCGAGGAGCTCTACTGGACCGACGACCACTACAGCTCGTTCTCACTCATCAGGAGGTAGGGACGTGAGCGGACTCGCAGCGGTCCTGGCAGGGCACGAACCCCCGGGGATCCATCGGTGGCACGGGGCGTTCGACGTCGCCGACGTCCGCCACGCCGTCGAGCACGCCGGTTGGGGCTTCGGCTGGGTGGACGGCTGGACCGGCGCGGACACGAAGCCGGCCTTCCTCGCGGCGGTCGGCGAGGCGCTGGACTTCCCGGACCACTACGGGCAGAACTTCGACGCCCTCGCCGACTGCCTCCACGACATCGGGAGCGGTCGCGACGGAGTCGTCCTGCTGTGGGACGGCTGGTCGACGCTCGCCCGGGCGGACGAGAAGGCCTTCAGCATCGCGCTCAGCGTGCTGGGCTCCCGGGTCAACGACGAGCGAGGCGTGCCGTTCACCGTGCTGCTGCGGGGCGACGGCCCCGTCGTGCCCGGGGTCACCAGCCTGGACTGAGCGGACTGACCGGGACGCCCGTGCCCGAGGGGTCCGCGCGCGCCCGCGAGTGCAGGAGGAGCGCCAAGGCCGGAGGAGCGGAGCGGGGGAGGCCGCGGGCGCGACGACGAACGAGCGGGTCACGAGCGCCGCGGACACGGCGAGCGGAGCGAGCCCATTAGACCGAGCCCATCAAACCGTTCGCTGGGTCGCCGCTGCCGCCAGCTCGACGAGCACGTCGCGTGCGTGTGCGTCGATGTCGGCTGCCCGGAGCGCCTCGACCGCGTGCTCGGACAGCTGCCCGATCACGGCCTCGACCTGCGCGCGCGCCCCGGAGTCGTCGATAATGCCGCGCAGCTCGTCGACGTCGGTGCCGGTGAGCGGCGTGCCCAGCGCGGCGTCGAGGCGCTCGGCCGCGGCGCGGGGAGCGGCATCGAGGGCGAGGGCGACGAGCACCGTGCGCTTGCCCTCCACCAGGTCGTCGCCGGCCGGCTTGCCCGTCTCCTCCGGGTCGCCGAACACCCCGAGCAGGTCGTCGCGCAGCTGGAAGGCCTCGCCCAGGGGCAGGCCGAAGCGGCCGAGCTGCTCGAGCTGGCCGGGGGTGGCCCCGGCGAGGGCGGCCCCGATGTGTATCGGGCGCTCGATGGAGTACTTGGCGGACTTGTAGCGCAGCACCGTCATCGCCGTGTCGACGTCCGCCCGGCCGCGCGCCTGCACGGAGACGTCGAGGAACTGGCCCGCGATGACCTCGTTGCGGCACTGCTCGAAGATGGCCAGGCCGGGAGCGACCTCGTCGGCGGGGAACCCGCTGCGGCGCAGCATGTCCTCGGCCCAGCCGAGGAGGAGGTCGCCGAGCAGGATCGCGGCGGCGGCACCGTACTGCTCGGGGTCGCCGCGCCACCCCGCGGCACGGTGCTCGGCCTCGAACGCGCGATGGGTCGCCGGCCGGCCGCGCCGGGTGTCGGAGGCGTCCATGAAGTCGTCGTGGACGAGCGCGCTGGCGTGCAGCACCTCCAGCGAGGCGCACGCCCGGGCCAGCGCGGCGTCGTCGTCCACTGACGGCCGGATGGCCCGGTGGCCCCAGTGGCAGAAGGCCGCGCGGAACCGCTTGCCCCCGCTGACGGCCGTCCGTGCCTCGGCGATCAGGCGACCGGCGTCGGGACCGAGCGGGGCGAGCTCGGCCGCCCGCTCGTCGAGGAAGGCATCCAGCACCTGCTGGACCCGGTCGCGGAGGTCGGCGGGGTCCCAGGTCGTCACCAGTTCAGCCTAGACATTGGACACCGCGCCGATGACGGCGCGGTCGTCCGTACGCTGTTGCGCATGACGCAAGCACGGGGACAGAGCATGCGCGAGCTGCTCGCGCGCGGCGACCGGTCGTTCTCCTTCGAGTTCTTCCCGCCCAAGGACGAGGCCGGCGAGCAGCAGCTGTGGCAGGCGATCACGGACCTCGAGCCCTACGGGCCGACGTTCGTGTCGGTGACCTACGGCGCGGGCGGCACGACGCGCGACCGCACCGTGGCGATCACCGAGCGGATCGCCCGGGAGACCAGCATGCTCCCGGTCGCCCACCTGACCTGCGTCGGGCACACGACCGACGAGATCGCCGCGATCCTCGACGACCTCGGCCGAGCGGGCGTCGAGCACGTGATGGCGCTGCGGGGCGACCCGCCGGGCGGTCCGGGCACGCCGTGGACGCCGACGGAGGGTGGGCTGACCTACGCCAACGAGCTGGTCGCGCTGATCCGCGAGCGGACCGACATGCGCATCGGCGTCGCCGCCTTCCCCGAGGGCCACGTCGAGGCAGCGGACCTCGACGCGGACGCGCGCGTGCTTCGCGCCAAGCACGACGCCGGTGCGGAGTTCGCGGTCACCGACATGGTGCTGCGCGCCAGCGACTACGTCGCGCTCGTGGAGCGCGCGCGGGCCGTCGGCGCCGACCTGCCGATCATCCCGGGGATCATGCCGATCCTGAACCTCCGCTCGATGGAGCGGATGGTGGAGCTCTCGCGCCGACAGCTGCCCGAGGAGATCACCGCCCGCCTCACGCCGTACGCCGACGACCCGGCCCGGCTCCGGGCCGAGGGCATCGCGATCGCGACCGAGCTGTGCGAGACGCTGCTCGACGCCGGAGCTCCGGGCCTCCACTTCTACACGCTCAACCGGTCCAAGGCGACGCGCGAGATCTTCGCCAACCTGCAGATCACCGTCTGACGCGCGTGCAGACCGTCACCGTGACCGGGACCGGCGTCGTCACCGTCGTGCCGGACAGCGCCGTGGTGCGGCTCGCGGCCGTGGCGCGGGGGAGCGGCGTCGCGGAGGCCCATGCAGCGATGGCAGCCGCCGCCGCCACCGTCGTCGAGGTCGCGCACCGCCACACCGAGGAGACCCGGGTCGCCTCGTCCGGCATCTCCGTGTGGCCCGCCCGCGACCACGAGGGGCGCGAGGCCGGTTACGAGGCGCGCCACTCCTACGCCATCGCCTGCCCGAACCTGGCGGCCGCCGGTGCGCTCGTGGCCGACCTGGCGGGTGAGGTCGGTGACTCGCTCGCGATCGACGGCGTGGCGCTGGAGGTCACCGAGGACCACAGAGCCGGTGACAAGGCCCGCGAGGCCGCCTTCCACGACGCGCGCGAGCGCGCCGCCCAGCTGGCCCGGCTCGCCGGTGCGGGACTCGGTGCCGTGCAGACGATCGTCGAGGGCGATGCCCACCGCGGCCCCTCGCCGATGCCGAAGATCGCGCTGGCCCGCGCGTCAGCCGACGGCCTCGAGCCGGGCGAGGCGTCGGTCAGCACGACCGTCACGGTGGTGTGGGAGCTCGCCTACTGACGTGGGGCCCGGCCGACCATCTCGGCGACCAGTGCGGCGCTGAGGCCGGCGAACGGCAGGCCGGACCCGGTGGTGGCGTGCGCCCCGACGGCCAGCACGCCCGCGATCGGCGTCCGCGGGCCCAGACGCGAGCGGGCTGTGCGCGGACCCTGCCACTGGACGCCGTGGGGCGAGCCGCCCCATGCCTCGACGAGGTCGCGCGGGGTGCGGTCCACGCGGGCGACGACCTGTCGGCGGACGTCGAGGCCGTGGCGCGCCAGCGCCGTGAGGACGTCCTCGGCGACGAGGCCTCGTGCCAGCACCGTCCACGCCGCAGCACCGTCCGGCGCCCGGCCACCCGGGCGCACCACCAGAAGCGGGTCGCCGTGGAGCACCACCTCGTGGGGCAGGTCGGGCAGCTCGCCCTCGAGCCCCACGTGGCACACGACCGGCGGGAAGGCGGGCATCGAGCGCCGGACGTACGACGCGAGAGCGGGCAGCCGTCGCGGGTCGATCGCGACGACCACGTGGTCGGCGTCGACCTCGCTGCCCGCGGCGCGGACCGCCGCGACCCGACCGTCGCGCACGACGAGGTCCATCGCCTGCGTACCGGTCAGCACGGTGACGCCGCGCAGCGCGAGGCGGTCGGCCATCGCCACGCCGAGGGCGGCGAGCCCGCCGGGGACGGTCCACGAGCCGAACCGCTGCTCGAGGTAGACGTCGACGCCGGCGAGCACCGGCGCCCGCCGCAGGTCGTGACCGTCCATGACGAGCCGGTGCCCCGCGACCAGGCGCAGCCGCTCGTCGCCGAGCGACCGACGCAGCCGCTTGTGCAGCGACTCGCGCCGGTCGAGCAGCGCCACGAGCTCGCGTGGCGCGACGTCGGGGTCGAAGGGCCGCTCGTACCACTCCTTGCGCAGCAGCTCCCACGGCTCGCCGTACGACGCCACGTGGTCGACCCACTGCCGACCCAGGCCCGCACCGAGGGACTCGAAGGCCGCGTGCTGGGCGGCTCGCGAGCCGCCGGGCAGGCGCACCGACGAACCGTCGGCGAAGCGGTGCTCGCGGACCAGGTCGAGCGGCTGGAGGTCGACCTCCCGCTCGAGCGGGCGGCCCGACTTGCGGAACAGGTCGCGCACGACCGCTGGCAGGAGCGTCGTGGTCGGTCCGGCGTCCCAGGCGAAGTCGTCGTGCTCGACCGTGGTCAGTGCCCCGCCGAGGTGCTCGGCGCGCTCGAGGAGGGTGACCTCGTGGCCCAGCCTGGCCAGCCGGGCAGCGGCTGCCATGCCGCTGAAGCCGCCTCCCACCACCGCCACACGAGCCACGAGGGAACCCTAGGCGTCCCCTAGGTCGTCCGGTCGACGGGCTCCTTGTTCTTCCAGCGCCGCCACCCGCGGCGCACCAGCCGGCTGAGGACCAGCAGCAGGCCCAGGCCGGCCAGGAGCAGGACGCCGGCGATCGCGGCAGCCGCTTGCGGGTGCTCGAGCGAGAACCACACCACGCCGAGCACCGTGGCGTCCTCGGTCAGGCTGGCACCGACGTTGGTCACCGGCTCGGGGGAGGAGTTGATGGCCAGCCGGCCGCCCGCCTTCGCCAGGTGGCTCAGCAGTGCGGTGCCGCCGCCCACCACGCCGAGGACGGCCTGGTCCAGCGACGTGGCGTCGCCGGCGAGCAGCACGCCGATGACCGCGCCGACGGTCGGCCGGATCGCGGTGGAGATCGCGTCCCACGTCGAGTCGATGTAGGGGATCTTGTCGGCGACGAACTCCATCGCGAACATGAAGCCGGCCGCGGCCAGCACGTCCCACCGGCCCAGGACGTCGGGGATGTCGGAGTAGGAGCCGACCCGGTCGGCGATGCCCAGCACCAGCACGACGAGGTAGGCGTTGATGCCGCTCGCCCACCCGCTGGAGAAGGTGAGGGCCAGTGCGTCCATCAGCGGGCCCCCATCAGTCCACCTCGACCTCGACCGCGCCGGTCATCGCCACCAGCTCGTCGTACGACGTCGAGAACACCGCGGCCGGGTGGCCGGCCGCCGCCCACACCACGTCGTGCCGACGCAGCCACGGGTCGATCCAGGTGCGGATCGGCGCCGGGTGGTCGATGGGGGAGACGCCCCCGATCACCTGGCCGGTGTGCCGGCGCACGAAGTCGGGGTCGGCACGCCGGAGCCGGGTCACGCCGATGCGTTCGGCGACCAGCGCCGTGTCGACGCGGTGGGCACCGGAGGTGAGGACCAGGACGGGCTCGCCGTCACCGTCGAAGAGCAGGCTGTTGGCGATGGCGCCGACCTCACAGCCGAGCGCCGCCGCGGCGAGTGCGGCAGTGTGGGCGCTCTCGGGCAGGATGACCACGTCACCGGTGCCTCCGCGCCGGGTGAGGTCGCCTCGAAATGAGGTGATCGATGCGTGCTCGGTCGACATGATGCGAGCCTAGCGACGAACGACGACCAGCCTCAGGGGGACTTCACCATGGCGCGCGACCTGCCGGGATCCGTGGTCAACAGCTTGCGAGTGCTCGGACTGATCGTGGCGACGTCCGGCGTGATCACGCTGCTGATCTGGTTGAGGCGCGACGACGTCATCCTCGGCTGGGCGAAGGGCAACCCGTCGGCGCAGGAGCTGCTCGCCCAGGGTGGCATCGAGATGTTGCGGGAGAGCCCCATCGTGCCGGGCTTCGTCGCGCTCTCGGTCGTCGCGTTCGTCGGCTTCGCTGCGCTGGTGCTCGTGCTCGGCTCCTTCTTCGTGGGCGGCTACGGCTGGACCCGTCCGGTGCTCACCGCCACCGCGGGCGTCGGTGTCCTGGTCGGCGTGGTCTGCCTCGACAGCAACCTCCCCGTCGTCTTCGTCGTGCTGTCGGCCCTGGTGATCGTCGAGGGCCTGGTGCTCTCGTTCTTCCTCTGGCAGCGCGAGACGACCGCGTACCTGCGTCGGGTCTGACGACCTTCCGCGCCCGTCCGCCGCTCACCTCCGTTCGTATCCGGACTTCGTCCCCAGAAGTCGCGCCGGCCCTTGACGGGTTGTCGGTGGGGGGGAGTACCGTTGTGGTTGTTCGAACAGGTGTTCGATGCGACCCGGGTGGCGGTGACCTCGACCCCCACCGCCCCCCGGGTCGGCCCGGGGTCGACGGATGCGAGGAGGCGCGATGAGGCAGTACGACGACCCCGTCGAGGTGCGACGAGGCGAGGCTGAGGACCCCGACCAGTTCCTGTGGCGAGGCAGGTTGTGGAAGGTGCGCGCGGTCGTCGCGCACTGGGTGGAGACCGGTCCCTGGTGGCAGGGGGCGACCGACGGCGAGCAGTCGAGGACCCCGACCGATCTCGTCGCCGAGCGAGAGCTGTGGCGGGTGGAGGCCGGCCGCGGGATCCAGGGCGGACGGCAGCAGGCCGGCGACCAGCAGTCCTACGGTGTCTTCGACCTCTCCTTCGACTGGTCCGACGGGCGCTGGCAGCTCGTCGGGTGCCTGGACTGAGGGCCGGCGCCATGACCTCCACGACCAGCCCCGGTCCCTCCGCCGGACCGCACCTGCTCCCGGCCACCGCGCACTCCTACCTCGAGCGTTCCGCGACGTCGCTCCGCGACTCCATCACGGCGCGCGACGTGCCGACTCGGTACGCCTGCGCCCACGTCGCGGCGCTCTGTGCCGCGGCAGCCCTGCTCGCGGCCCGGGCCCGCCCGGCTCCCCGGGGCCGCCGACAGAAGAACGCGTGGGTCCTGCTCGCCGAGGTGGCGCCCGAGCTGACGGAGTGGGCGAGCTTCTTCGCCGCCGGTGCCGGCAAGCGGGCGGCCGCCGAGGCCGGGTCGACCCGGGCCGTGACCGAGCGGGAGGCCGACGACCTGGTGCGCGACGCCGACCGGTTCCTCGCCGTGGTCGAGCAGGCGCTCGGCCTGGTCCCGCACGCCAGCGTCGCCTGAGGGCGGGGCGAGGTGTCGTCAGACCCGTTCGTCCACCTCCACGTCGCCTCCGGGTTCTCCCTGCGATACGGCGCGTCCCACCCCCACGTGCTCGTCCAGCGGGCTGCCGAGCACGGGATGGACACCCTTGCGCTCACCGATCGTGACGGGACCTACGGCGCCGTCAAGTTCGTCGGCGCCGCCCGCCGGGCCGGCATCCGGCCGGTGCTCGGGGTCGACCTCGCGGTCGCGCCGACCACCGACGCGGCGACCGGAGGGGCGGCGGTCAGGGGCGGCGGTGGGCGCCCGCCCCGACGTCCGGCACCGGCGCGCGGTGGCGTGTCCCGTGATCCGTCCCAGCTGCCGGGGGGCAGCGCCCGCGTCACGTTCCTGGCCATGGGAAGGGCTGGCTGGGCGGCGCTGTGCCGGATGGTGTCCTCGGTGCACCTGTCCGGCGAGCGCGGGCGACCCGTCGCGACGCTCGACCTGCTGGCCCCCCACCTTGCCGGCGGTGACGTGCTCGTGCTGCTCGGGCCGTCCTCGGAGGTGGGCGCGGTCGCCACCCGGCGCCGCGACGACCTCGGCCCGGCGGTGCTCGCGCCATGGCTGGAGGTGGTGCCGCGTGCCAATCTCGTCGTCGGACTGGTGTCCCACCGGCTCGGCGGCCGCGCGGGTGCCTGGGGGCCGGGTACGTCTGCCCACGCCGCGCGGATGGCCGGCCTCGCCCGCCGCGCCGGCCTCACGACGGTGCTGACCAACGCGGTGCGCTACGCCGACCGGCTCGACGCGCCGACGGTCGACGTGCTCGACGCGGCCCGGCGGCTGGTGCCGCTGGGCTCGGCCGGGCTGCGTGACGTCGGTCCCGACGGCACGCGCGGCAACGCCGAGGGATTCCTCAAGACCGGGAAGCAGATGCAGGAGGTGGCCGACGAGATCTGCCGCCTCGCCGGGCTGGGCGACAGCGCGCGGGAGGCGAGGCGGTTGCTCGCCCGTACGCGCGCGGCCGCGGACCGGTGCGCGCTCGACCCGCGCACCGACCTCGGCATCGGCGAGGTGCACTTCCCGGAGCTCGAGCTCCCCGAGGCGGGTCCGCACCGCACGGCCGACGCCCTGCTGCGCGCCCGCTGCGAGGCGGCGATCGGCTGGCGCTACGGCACCGGCCCGAGGATGCGCGTCTGGAAGCGGCTCGACGACGAGCTCGAGACCATCCGGTCCCTGGGCTACGCGTCCTACTTCCTGACCGTCGCCGACGTCACCGACCTGATCGGCGAGATGGGCGTACGTCGTGCCGCGCGCGGGTCGGGCGCCGGCAGCCTGGTCAACTACCTGCTCGGCATCTCCGGGGTCGACCCGATCCGCCACGGCCTGCTGATGGAGCGGTTCCTCTCGCCCCTGCGTGCCTCGCTGCCCGACATCGACGTCGACGTGGAGTCCGCGCGGCGCGAGGAGGTCTACCGCGCCATCCTCGACCGCTTCGGCGGCGAGCGGTGCGTCACCGTCTCGATGATGGACACCTACCGGGTCCGCCACGCCGTCCGCGACGTCGGCGCCGCCCTCGGCATGCCTCCGGGAGAGGTGGACGCGATCGCGAAGGCGTTCCCCCACGTCCGGGCCCGCGACGCCCGCTCGGCGCTCCGCGACCTGCCCGAGCTGAGGGCCAGCGGGCTCGGCGACGGCGCGCTGGACCGCTTCTTCGGCCTGGTCGAGCGGCTCGACGGGCTGCCGCGCCACATCGCGATGCATCCCTGCGGGGTGCTGCTCTCCGACGTGACGTTGCTCGACCGCACACCCGTCGAGGCGTCCCACGCCGGCTTCCCGATGAGCCAGTTCGACAAGGACGATGTCGAGGAGCTCGGCCTGCTCAAGCTCGACGTGCTCGGCATCCGGATGCAGTCGGCGATGGCGCACGCGGTCGCCGAGGTGCGCCGTGTCGACGGGGTTCACGTCGACCTCGACGACGAGGCTCAGGTGCCGTTCGACGACGCCACGACCTACGACCTCATCAGCAGCGCGAAGACGCTCGGCGTGTTCCAGATCGAGTCACCGGGACAGCGTGAGCTCGTCGGGAAGTCCGGCATCGAGACCTTCGACGACATCATCACCGACATCTCGCTCTTCCGCCCCGGCCCGGTCAAGAGCGACATGATCACGCCCTACCTCGAGGCGAAGCACGGGTGGCGAGACGTCCACTACCTCCACGACGACCTGCGCCCGATCCTCGAGGGCACCCGCGGCGTGGTGGTCTTCCACGAGCAGGTGATCGAGATCATCGCGACGTTCGGCGGTGTCTCCTACGCCGAGGCCGACGAGAAGCGCCGAGCGCTCGGGACCACCGACGGGATGGCCGCGACGAGGACGTGGTTCCTCCCGCGGGCGCTGGGACAGGGCTACGACCTGGCGCTGGTCGAGCGCATCTGGACGGTCCTCGAGGCGTTCGCGTCGTTCGGCTTCTGCAAGGCCCACGCCGCCGCGTTCGCCCTGCCGACCTACCAGTCGGCGTGGCTGAAGGCCCACTGGCCGGCCCACTTCCTCGCCGGGGTGCTGACCCACGACCCGGGCATGTACCCCAAGCGGCTGATCCTCGACGACGCCCGCCAGGTCGGGGTCGGCGTGCGGGGGCTCGACGTCAACGCCAGCGCATCGACGTACGTCGTGGAGCGGGCCGACACCGGGGACGGGCCGCGGAGCCACGCGATCCGGCTCTCGCTCGCCGACGTCAAGGGCATCAGCGCAGCCGAGGTGGCCCGCATCGTCGAGGCACGCGGGGGCGGCCGCTACGCGTCGCTGTCCGACTTCTTCCACCGGGCCCGGGTCTCCCGGCCGACCCTCGAGCGCCTGGTGCTGGCCGGCGGGTTCGACGGTGTCTACGGCATCGCGACGGGCGAGCAGGCCCTCGGCCGGCGTGGTCGGACCACGCGGCGCGACCTGCTGCTGCAGGTCGCCGAGCTCGACCTCCACGCGCGTCTGGTCGACCGGGCCTCGCGAGCGCGGGGTCGCGGCCTGACCAGGCGGAGCGTGCCGTCGACGGCGACCGCTGCCGCGACCGACGCCGCTGCCCGCAACAGCACCGACCCCACGGTGCGGGACGGTTCGCGGTCGACCGAGCGGCACGCGCTGGCCGAGGCGGGCGTCTGGGCACGCGCCTCCGCGCAGTCGCAGGCGCCGCGGCCGGTGGTCCGGGCCGAGTCGGTCCAGCTCACGCTGGAGCTGGGTGACGAGCCGGGCCGGCCGGGGGAGCGGGCGACCGGGTTGCCGGAGATGACGACGCTCGAGCGGATGCGCGCCGAGCTGGAGATCCTGGGCCTCGACGTCAGCCAGCACGCGGTCACGCCCTACGCCTCGCTCCTCGATGCGCTCGGGGTGACGCGCAGCCGCGACCTGCTGCGCCGGCGCAGCAGGTCCGAGCTGGTGGTGGCCGGGGTCAAGGTCGCGACCCAGACGCCGCCGATCAGGTCGGGGCGGCGGGTGGTGTTCCTGACCCTCGACGACGGGACCGGACCGGTCGACGCGACCTTCTTCGAGGACGCCCAGGGGCCCTACGCCGCGACCGTGTTCTCGTCCTGGTTGCTGCTCGTGCGCGGCGAGCTGCGGCGCACCGGCCGCCGAGGCGTGTCGCTGCGAGCGACCGGCGCGTGGGACCTGCCCGCGCTGGACGCGCTGTGGCAACGCGCCCGCACCACCGACGAGGCGCTCGAGCAGGTGCGCGCCGAGCTGGCCCGACGGCCCGAGCCACTGGCGGAGGGCGCGGGTGAGCCGACCGTGAGGCGGGCCCTCGTCCACTCCAGCGGCTTCCGGCTCTCGCCCTACGCCGACGTCGCGCCGGCCGGTGACCCCGCCCGCGACGTCGGGCGCAAGGTCGGTGCGGCCGCCGGCGACGATGCCCGGGTCGGCGACCGACCTCCGTCCCGGACCCTGTGGCACCGCAGTCCCGGGAGCCCCGGATGACCGACGTCACCGCTCCCACGTGCTGCGCGTGCGGCCCGTCCGGCCGCGAGGGGACCCCGCACGGCGAGCCACTAGGGTTGCGCCCATGGCCCAGCCGACCGCGAGCTCCTCTGCCAGCGAGCGCCGCCAGTCCGTCCGCACCGGCGTGGCCTGGGAGGGCGTACGCCGCCTCCTCGAGGCCGGCGACGCGACCGACGGACGGCAGGCCCGCATCGTCGACGTCGGGGGCGGCACCGGCGGGTTCGCCGTCCCGCTCGCCGAGCTGGGCCACACCGTCCAGGTCATCGACCCCAGCCCCGACGCCCTCGCCTCCCTCGACCGGCGCGCCCGCGAGGCCGGCGTCGCCGACCGGGTCACGGGCCAGCAGGGCGACCTGTCCGACCTGTCCGACCTCGCCGAGGAGGCAGACCTGGTCCTCTGCCACGGCGTCCTCGAGATGGTGGACGACCCCGCGGCCTCCCTCGCCTCCATCGCCGACGTGCTGCGCCCCGGCGGCCACCTCAGCCTGCTCGTCGCCCAACGGCACGCCGCCGTGGTGGCACGCGCCATGGCCGGCCACTTCCAGGCGGCCCGCGAGCTCCTCGACGACGCGCCCGACGGCTCGGCCGGTCCGGGTCACGCCTCGGGCGGCCCGGTGGGGCGAGGCGGGCGCCGCTTCACCCACGACGAGGTCGTCGACCTCCTGGCCGGCGCCGGACTGCACCCCGAGTGGATCCACGCCGTCCGCGTCTTCGCCGACCTGGTGCCGGGCAGCCTCCTCGACCTCGAGCCCGGGGCGACGGCGGCGTTGGTCGAGCTCGAGAGGGCCGTGGCCACCCGCCCCGAGTACCTCCCGCTCGCTGCCCAGCTCCACGTCGTCGCGCGCCGCTGACCACCACCCCGACGGGGGCCGGCGATGACCGAGACCCCGCTGCTCCACGTCGACATGGACGCGTTCTACGCCTCCGTCGCGCTCCGTGAGCGCCCCGACCTGGTCGACCAGCCGGTGGTGGTGGGCGGCAGCGGCCGAGGTGTCGTGCTGGCCGCCAACTACGTCGCGCGCCGCTACGGCATCCGGTCGGCGCTGCCGATGACCCGGGCCCGCCGCCTCTGCCCCCACGTCGTGGTCCTCCCGCCCGACTACTCCACCTTCACCAGCGTCTCCGCGTCGGTGATGGAGACGTTTCGCGACGTCACCCCGGTGGTGGAGGCGATGTCGCTCGACGAGGCGTTCCTCGACGTCAGGGGCGCGACCCGACGCCTCGGCACTCCCGCCGAGATCGCCGAGCACCTCCGGGCGACGATCCACGACGAGCAGGGCATCACCTGCTCCGTCGGGGTGGCGGCGTCGGTGTCGGTGGCCAAGGTCGCGAGCCGGCGCGCCAAGCCCGACGGTGTGGTGGTGGTCCCTCCGGGGGAGGTCACGTCGTTCCTGCACCCCCTGGACGTCGGCGAGCTCTACGGCGTGGGGGAGAAGACGCAGGCACTCCTGCACCGCTTCGGCCTGCTCACGGTCGGCGACGTCGCCCACACGCCGCTCGAGACCCTCCAGCGCGCGGTCGGCGACCACCTCGGTCGCCAGCTCCACCACCTGGCCTGGGGCACCGACCGCAGCGACCTCACCCCGACGGCAGGCCCGCACGAGCCCGAGCGGTCCATGGGCGCCGACGAGACCTTCGCGCGCGACACCGACGACCGCGACGTGATCGTCCGCGAGCTGCTGCGCCTCTCGGCCCGCGTGGCCGGACGCATGCGCGCGGCCGGGGTGGCCGGCCGCACCACGACCCTCAAGGTGCGCTTCGCCGACTTCACCACCATCACCCGCTCCCGCACGATGCCGGAGGCGACCGACGTCACCGTCGAGGTCCACCGCGCGGTGACCCGTCTCTACGACGCGCTCGGGCTCCAGCGCGCGCGCCTGCGACTGGTCGGCGTACGGGTGGAGGGACTCGTGCCGCGGGCCGCTGTGCACCGGCAGCTCGTCCTCGGCGAGCCGGAGCACGGGTGGGCCGAGGCCGACCGCGCGGTCGACCGCGCGACACGGCGTTTCGGGGCCGCGGCGGTCCGTCCAGCGAGCCTGGTCTGACGTCAGGCTCCTGCCCCGGGGTGGAATTTTCCGGGGACGCCTACCGTAGGCGGTAGTGGGTGCCTAGACTTGCCCCAGAGGTGAGGAGGAAACGTGGAGCTCTCCGAAGAAGAACTGCGAATGCTCGAGCAGATGGAGCGCGCCCTCGTCGAAGAGGACCCCAAGCTCGCCTCGACCTTGCGCGGCACGTCGTTCCAACGGGCCGCACGTCGTCGGATGATCCTCGGCGGGGCGATCCTCCTCGTCGGCATCGGCCTCCTCATCGTCGCGGTGCTGCTCGACCTGACCGCCGTCCTCCAGACGATCACCGGTGTCCTCGGCTTCGTGGTGATGCTCGCCGGTGCGATCCTGGCCCTGACCTCCGCGCGCAGCCCCGGTCGCGCGACGCCCAAGGTCCGCGCCTCCGGCCGCACCGGGTTCGGGGTCGTCGACGGCGGCCGCCCGCACCGCCCCAGCCGCCAGCGCTCCGGGAGTCCCTTCATGGAGCGCATGGAGGAGCGGTGGCGCCGTCGCCGCGAGCGGGGTCTCTGATCGCCGCCGATCCCACCACCTGATCGCACCCCCTCGCCCGGTCCTCGGACCGGGCGTTCGTGCGTCCACAGCGGGGACGCGCAGGCGTACCACCTCGGCGCGGGCCGGTACGACGACCCAGCGGCCGGCGGCCGGTGGGCTCAGCCGACGAGCTCGTCGACCGTCCGGGCGGACTCGTGGTCCGGGGTGGTGGTCGTGGCCCGACCAGCGCGGGCGCGTGGGCGCCACGACCTGCGCCGACCCACGACGGACGTGGGCCACCACTCGGCGCGACGCGCCTCCCGTGACGTCACCCCAGCCGCGAGCGACTCCTCGACCAGGCCGAGGTCGTCGGCCAGGTGGTCGGCGGTGAAGGCTTCGGGGTCGCGGGCGTAGCGGCTGCGCTCGAGGGCCGAGACCAGCCGGTCGAGTGCCTGAGCCGCCTCGGGTGCCTGGTCGCGACCGCGTCGCGGGCGGTCGGGTCGCGAGCCGTCGTGGACGGGCGTCGCCAGCAGGTGGCCGAGCCAGTCGCCGGCGCGCCGGGGCGACCTGCCCACCGGCCAGGCATGGCCCAGGTCGACGGCGACGTCGCGCAGCTCGACCCAGAGGTCCTCGACGTCCCCGTCGAGACGGCGCCGGCGCCGCGCCGTGCGGACCAGCCGTGGCGTCATCAGCAGGAGCCCTACGAGCGCCAGGCCCAGCACGCCGGCGACGACCGGCACCCAGGGGATCGACGAGGCGCTGGCGTCGTCGGTGGTCGCGTCGGCGCCGGCCTCCGCGCCGCGCTCGGGCAGGTCCTCCCTGGGGCGGGCGGCGCTGGGCGTGGGTGTCTCGGGGACCGCGGCGAACTGTGCCTCGGTGTAGTCCGGGGGCTGGCTGGCGCGGGACTGTGGGGTGGGCTCGAAGCGCACCCAGCCCGATCCCGGGAAGTAGAGCTCGGGCCAGGCGTGCGCGTCGTGTGAGGAGAACTCCCACGAGCCGTTGGTGGCGCGCTCGGGCTCGAGGAAGCCGACCGCCACCCGGCTCGGGATGCCGATGATGCGCGCCATGATCGCCATCGAGGCCGCGAACTGCTCGCAGTAGCCGACCCGGTCGTTGAGGAACGCGAGGAGGTCGGCGCTGCCGTCGCCGGCGGACGGCACCTCGCTGAGGTCGTAGCGGAAGCCGCCGTCCTCGCGGAACCACTGCTGCAGCACCTGCGCCTTCTGGAAGCGCGTGGGTGCGTCCGCGGTGATGCTCGCCGCGATCCGGCGGATCTCGTTGTTGAGCGTGCTCGGAACCTCGGTGAAGATCCCGGGCACCGAGCCGGCACCGGACACCGCAGAGTTCATCCGCTCGGCGTCGTAGGTGAGCTGGACACCGGTGTAGTCGTAGGTGCTGTCGGCCGTCGTGATGTCCTCGCGGGCGGCGATGACGTCGCGGGTGTTGAGGTCGTATCGCCAGTCGTTGCCGGCCGCGATCCGCGTCGTCTGCGCCGCGGTGGGCAGCCACGACGAGGCGAACTCGGGGCCGACCCGCACGTCGTACCTGAACTCGCGACGGGGCACGTCGACGCCCACGCCGTCGAGCGGGGGCAGCGCGCCCGTCGCGGCCTGCGACTCCGGGATCTCGCGGTCCCCGGGCGTCCACTGCGACCCGCTGAACCGGGAGAGGACCGTGTAGCGGAGGTAGGTGGGCTTCGGCCCGACCGTGGTGACCCACAGGAGCGGGATGTCCTCGCCGCGGCGCAGGTCGCGGCGCAGGTCGACCATCGGGTCCTGGACCTCGACCTCGCGGGTGCCGGGTCCGTTGCCCTCGAAGACGCTCATGCTCATCGTGGGCACGGCGACCGGTACGACGACCGCGAGCGCGATGGCGGTCGCCCCGAGCGCCAGCGCCGTGTTGCCGATCGCGCCGGTGCGGACCGAGAAGGAGCCCTTCTCGCCCTCCGGTGCGCGGCCCCAGTTGGCGACGTGGTCGCTGTGCTGGATGAACACCAGGGTGAGGAACAGGCCGGCGATGACGGCGAAGAGCCACCACGACACCGCGTCCCCGGTGACGGCGACCGGCAGGGTGTAGGCGGCGAGCAGCACGAGGCCGGCCACCGGGGCCCGGCGCATGGTGCAGGCGATCAGGTCGACCAGCAGCACGACGAGCGTGCCGCCGATGAGGAGCAACGGGTGCACCGGCGGGACGCCGGACGGCACGGGGGCGGCGTAGCTGCGCGACGTCTCGAGCGCGTCGGACAGCGCGGTCATGAAGGTGTCGACGTTGCCCGGGGTCGGGATCGACGATCCGGTCGTGGTGCCGAGCACGAGCAGTCCGCCGAGCACCAGCTGACCGGCGACGATCGCGAGCGCCGGGAGCCTGCTCCAGCGCGCCAGGGCGCCGGCCCCGCCCAGGACCACCCCGATGAGGAGGAGCGGGATCGCGACCTGGCCGAAGTCCTCTGTCAGGACGCGCCAGGAGAGCACGGTCGTCCAGGCCGCGAGGAGCGCGATGCCGGCGATGCGCAGCTGGTGCGGGAGCGTGCTCCACGAGGCTCTCATCGCGCGGCTCCGGCTGATGACACGGTGGCCCGGCTCTGCATCAGCCCGAGCTCCTGCCAGGCGGTGTCGAGGCGGTCGCGCGGGCCGAGGGTGATCGAGCGCCACCCGGTCGAGGTGAGGTGGGCGGACGCGCCGATGCCGGGCTGGACCGGCAGGTGGGGGGCCCAGGCGTCCACGTCGAGCGCGATCGCCAGGCTCGACGAGGCGTGGTGCTGCAGGCGGCGGAGGAACGGCAGGTCGGGCTCGCCCAGTCCTCCGAAGATCCCGATCGTGAGACCGCCGTGGCCGGGCTCGGCCAGCCACTGCGTGTCGGGAGCAGGGGAGTGGTCGAGCTGCACGACGGCGAGCGCCTCGAGGAGAGGGATGGTGGTGGCCTCGGCGCTGTGGGAGTGCCACTCGGTCTCGCGGGTGTCGCCGGACGCAGTGACCAGGCGGACGGTGTAGCCGTGGTGGGCGAGGTGGATGGCGATCGACGCGGCCGCGGACACGGCGCCCTCGAGCGAGCTGGCCGCTCCCTGGCCGCGGTGGGCGGTGCCGCGGTTGTCGAGGAACACGGTGGCGCGCGACTGCCACGGCTGCTCCTCGCGGCGCACCATCAGCTCGCCGACGCGAGCCGAGCTGCGCCAGTGGACGCGCCGGAGGTCGTCGCCGCGCCGGTACTCCCGGACCGTGACGTCCTCCGCGCTGCCGGTGGCGAAGGCCCGGGGACGGTTGTCGCCGGACCCGGTCCAGGCCCCACCGAGCGGGATGCTCGGCAGGGGGGTGGTGCGCGGTGTGACGGTCAGTCGCGTCATGGCGTGGAACGTGCGGCCGAGCTCGACGAAGCCGAACGGGTCGGTCACCCGCACCGACATCGGGCCGATCTCGAACTGTCCGCGCAGCTCCGAGCGCACCTGGTACGTCGCGTGCCGGCGCCATCCGTGCCCGAGGCCCTCCAGCACGAAGCGCGGGCGGGTGCCGAGGACGTACGGGAGTCGCTCCTCCAGCAGCAGCACGCCCGTGGGCGTGCGCGACTCGTTGGAGACAATGAGCTCGACGGTCGCGGGCTGCCCCGCGACGACGAGCTGGGGCGTGACCGTGCGGACGAGCGAGAGGCGGTAGCGGGAGCGGCCGACCCACCAGGCGGTGAGCAGCGGCAGCACCGCGACCAGCACGCCGATGCGCACCACCGAGGAGTGACCGACGACGATCGCGGCCACCACGGTGGTGATCCCGGCCGCCAGGAACGCCCGTCCGCGGACGGTCAGAGCAGCGAGTGCCTCACGCACGGCTGCCGCGTGGGATCGACGTGGAGCCGGACGCCGTGGGGACGGGCACCGACTCCACGATCCCGGACAGGATCGCGGCGGTCGTCCGTCCGCTCATCGTCGCCTCGACGTTGGGGAGCAGCCGGTGGGCGAGGACGGGGGAGGTGATGCCGTGGATGTCGTCGGGCAGGACGTAGTCGCGTCCCTGCGTGGCGGCGACCGCCTTGGCCGCCCGCACGAGGTGGAGCGTCGCCCGCGGTGACGCCCCGAGGTGGAGGTCGTTGCTGGCACGGGTCGCGGTGGTCAGGGCCACGGCGTAGCGCTGGACGGCGGTGGACACGTGCACCCGGCCGACGATCTCGATCACCTTGCGGATCTCCCCGGCGTCGGTGACCGGCTCGAGGTCGTCGAGCGGGTTGTGGGCGGTGTGGCCCTCGAGCATCGCGATCTCCGCGGACTCCACGGGGTAGCCGACCGAGACGCGTGCCATGAAGCGGTCGCGCTGCGCCTCCGGGAGGGCGTACGTGCCCTCCATCTCGATGGGGTTCTGGGTCGCGATGACCATGAACGGCTTCTCGAGCATGTAGGTCGCGTTGTCGACGGTGACCTGGCGCTCCTCCATGGCCTCGAGGAGGGCTGACTGCGTCTTGGGCGAGGCCCGGTTGATCTCGTCGCCGACGACGATGTTGGCGAAGACGCCGCCGGGCCGGAACTCGAACTCGCGGGTGTCCTGGTTGAAGATCGAGACGCCGGTGACGTCGGAGGGCAGCAGGTCCGGGGTGAACTGGATGCGCGCCACCGAGCAGTCGATGCTGCGGGCCAGCGCCTTGCTGAGCTGGGTCTTGCCGACGCCGGGCACGTCCTCGATGAGGAGATGACCCTCGGCGAGGAGGACGACCAGGGCGGCGGTGACGACGTCGGGCTTCCCCGCGATGACGCGCTCGATGTTCTGGCGCACGGCGCCGGTGACCCGCCGAACGGTGTCCAGGTCGGGCGCCTGCTCGGAAAACCCAGTCGTCACGTTGTCCGTCCCCTTCGTACGTGCTCGCCACCACGGTATGTGGTGCGCGCAACATACCCGCCCGAACCGGCCCGCGCGGCCCGTCTCTGCGGGCGTCACCCACCCGGGGCACCCCGCTTCCCCCACTTCGCTCCACCACCGGTGGCCGGATCTCCCCACCGGCGCTCCACCTGGCCCGCGCGCGGCCCGTGCTGAGCGTGGATCGGCGCTCCTGTGCGCCTGGTCGAGCGCCGGACCAGCGGCTGGCGGAGCCGCCGGCGGGGCTCCGGCAGCCCGAAATTCGTGCGTGAGACACGCGGGATCTGGTTGACGGTGGAGCGAAGTGGAGTACTGTGGTGCGAAGTGGGGGACAGGGTCGATCTGCCCGCCGAGCAGGGGAGGTGCCGGATGTTCTTCGGCACGTACACGCCCAAGCTCGACGAGAAGGGCCGGCTCTTCCTCCCGGCGAAGTTCAGGGACGAGCTGACGGAGGGACTCGTGGTGACCAGGGGTCAGGAGCGCTGCCTCACCGTCTGGTCCATGGCCGACTTCGAGAAGCTCACCGACCGGCTCCGCGAGGCGCCGGTCACGCAGAAGAACACCCGTGACTACGTCCGCATGCTGTTCGCCGCCGCCAGCCAGGAGGTGCCGGACAAGCAGGGACGCATCAACATCCCGGCACCGCTGCGGGAGTACGCCTCGCTCCGCAAGGAGTGCGTCGTCATCGGGTCGATGAACCGGATCGAGATCTGGGACCCGACCGCCTGGGCGACCTACTCCGAGGAGCAGGAGCAGAAGTTCTCCGAGCTCAGCGACGAGGTCTTCCCCGGCATCTGAGCCAGCACCACCCGACAACTCCACAGCTGACATCGCGACCCGTATCACCAGGTCTCGAGCCCGCTCCTCGCGTGGCCATCTGGGGCACTTCCCCGGCACCAGAGGGCACCTACCCCCGACGGGGGCAGAGGAGCGGGCAGGGACCTGGTGCGGCGGCTCGCCCCGTGCCACACGACGGGGAGTGTCAGCCGCACCGCCAACCAGCAGCACCAGCACGCACATCCGCAGCAACAAGTCCGCAGCAACAAGTGGGGTCGAGACCATGAGCACCACCCAGCCCGTGGGACGCACGGCAGCGGCACCGCCGCTGCGGGTGCGCGAGCAGGCGCGCGAGGCAGCCGCCCTCATCGCGTTCTCGGCCGCCACGGCCTGCGGCCTGGCGCTGGCCCTGCTCCTGCTGACCCACCTGGGCTCCCAGGGCTGAGCAGATGACGACTCCCCGCCACGCCCCGGTGCTCCTCGACCGGGTCGTCGCCCTGCTGGCGCCTGCGCTCGAGGCCCCCGGATCGGTCTACGTCGACTGCACCCTCGGCCTCGGCGGCCACAGCGAGGCGGTCCTCGAGCGGCTCCCGAACGCCCGGGTCATCGGCATCGACCGCGACCCGACCGCCCTGCAGATGTCGAGCGAGCGGCTCGCGGCGCACGGCGACCGCTTCACGGCCGTGCACGCGGTCTACGACGAGCTGCCCGAGGTGGTCGGCTCGCTCGGCCTCGACCACGTCGACGCCGTCTTCTTCGACCTCGGGGTCTCCTCGATGCAGCTCGACGTCCGCGAACGCGGCTTCGCCTACGCCGAGGACGCACCGCTCGACATGCGGATGGACCCGACGACCGGCCGGACCGCGGCCGAGCTGCTCAACACCGCCACGGCCCAGGAGCTCACGCGCATCCTGCGGGAGTACGGCGAGGAGAAGTTCGCCAGCAGGATCGCCCGCGAGGTGGTCCGCCGGCGCGAGACGACGCCGTTCACCACCAGCGCCGACCTCGTCGAGCTGCTCTACGCATCGATCCCCGCACCGGCGCGGCGTACGGGTGGACACCCCGCCAAGCGCACCTTCCAGGCGCTGCGGATGGCGGTCAACGACGAGCTCGCGGTCCTGCGCCGGGCCATCCCCGCCTCCATCGAGGTGATCGGCGTCGGCGGTCGCGTGGTCGTGGAGGCGTACCACTCGCTCGAGGACCGCCTGGTCAAGCGAGCCTTCGCCGACGCCACCCGGCTCGACGTGCCGCCGGACCTGCCGTTCGTGCCCGAGGGCGCCGAGCCGGCCCTGCGGCTGGTCACCCGCGGCGCCGAGCAGGCCGACGAGCACGAGATCGCCGAGAACCCCCGAGCAGCGTCCGTCCGTCTGCGCGCCGTCGAGCGCGTCCTCCCGTCCTCGTCCTCTCCCTCTTCCCCAGGAGCCGCCCGATGAGCAGTCCCGCCCTCCAGCCCAGGACCCGCGTCACGCGGATCGCCCAGGAGGCGGTCGACAAGGCCCGCCTCACCGTGGTGCCGCGCGTGCGGTCCCGCGCGCCGCGGGTGCCGTTCATGACGCTGGTGAGCCTCGTCCTGGTCGGCGGCATCGTGGGACTGCTCCTCTTCAACACCTCCATGCAGCAGGCGTCCTTCACCGCGTCCGCCCTCGAGGCCGAGGCCGACACCCTCGCCGCGCGCGAGCAGACGCTACGGATGGAGCTCGACGAGCTCCGCAACCCTCAGCGCGTGGCGGCCGAGGCGCAGACGATGGGCATGGTGATCCCGGCGGCCCCGGTGTTCCTCGACCTCGAGACCGGGAAGACCACCGGCGTGCGGACGCCGGCCACCCGGGAGAACGCCCTCCAGCTGCAGCCGCCGGCCCCGATCAAGCCGGCGGTCCTCGCGCCCGAGCCGACGTACGTCGAGGTGCCCGCCGCTCCCACCGTCGAGGAGCAGGCGGCGACGGACCCCGGGGTGGCGAACGCCAGGCCCCGCAAGAACCGCAACCGCTGACGGCGCGGTCACGCCGTTCGACGGCACCGCACACCTAGATTGTCGAAGCAGGTCGGATCCAGCCGGGAGCCGACCGGGAAACGAGGGAGACCAGTGCCGAGCACCCGCACCAGGCGCGGCGCCTCGCGCGGCGCGCCGATGCTGCGACTGCGCATCGGGTTCGTCCTCATCGCGATCGTCCTCTCCTTCTTCGGTGCCAGGCTCGTGCAGCTCCAGGGCGTCGACCCGCGCTCGTACGCCGTCCGTGCGGCCGCCGAGGGCGCGGTGCGGCTGCCCCTGGTGGCGGAGCGGGGCGACATCCTCGACCGCAACGGCGTACCCCTCGCCGACTCGGTCAAGGGCAAGATGGTCATCGCCGACCCCGACCTGACCGCCGACCGCGCGCCCGAGCTCGCGCGCCTGCTCTCGGACCGGCTCTCCGTCGACTACTTCAGGACCCTCACGGCGCTCCGCGGTCGCAAGGAGGGCAGCCGCTACGAGTACGTCGCCCGCCGGGTGCCGAGCACCCTCGCCGGCGACACGCTCGCCGAGCTCGAGGACGCCGGGTACACCGGCATCAGCCTCCAGGACGACCCGATCCGCTCCTACCCCTCTGGCGACGTGGCCGCCAACCTGCTCGGCTACATGGGCACCGACGAGCCGCTCGGCGGCTTCGAGCGCACCTTCGACAAGCAGCTGGCCGGTGTCGACGGCGAGGCGACGTGGCAGTCGAACTCCGGCAAGGGCGTGCGGATCCCGCTGCGCGAGAGCACGCTCAAGGCCGCGCAGAACGGTGCGCCGCTGCGCACCACCATCGACCGCGACCTCCAGTGGTTCACCCAGAAGGTGCTCGCGCAGTCGGTGCGCCAGTACCGCGCCGAGAGCGGTGCCGCGGTCGTCATGGACACCCGCACCGGCGAGATCCTCGCGCTCGCCGACGTCCCGACCTTCGACGCCAACGCGCCGACCGAGGCCGACGAGGACGACCTCGGCTCCCGCGCCATGAGCGACACCTACGAGCCGGGCTCGGTGGAGAAGGTGCTCACCGCCGCATCGCTCATCGACGCCGGCAAGGCGTTCCCGCGCCAGCGCTTCAAGGTGCCGCCCAGCCTCGCCCGGCAGGACCGGGTGATCGGCGACTGGTTCGACCACGGCAACATCCGGCTCACGCTGGCGGGCATCATCGCCAAGTCCTCCAACATCGGCACCGTGCTCGCCGCCGACGCGTTCTCGCCGGTCGAGCTCGTCGCCTACCTGCAGAAGTTCGGCCTCGGCCAGCGGACCGACGTCGGCGTGCGCGGCGAGACCCCCGGCATCCTCACGCCGGGTGAGGCGATGACCTCGCAGACCAAGGACCGCGTCGCCTTCGGCCAGTCCCTCTCTGTCAACGTCGCCCAGATGGCTGCGGCCGTCAACACGGTCGCCAACGGCGGAGTGCGGGTCTCGCCGAGCCTGATCGCCGGCTCCGCGGTCACCGACGACGGGGTCACCGTGGGCACCGACGTCGCGACGCGCACCCGGGTCGTCAGCAAGCAGGCCGCACGCGCGACCGCCCGCATGATGGAGAAGGTCGTCGACCCCGAGGACGGTGTCGCGCCCGCCGCGCAGGTGCCCGGCTACCTCGTGGCCGGCAAGACCGGCACCGCCCAGCGGGTCGCCAGCGACGGCTCGGGCTACGACGGCAGCACCTCGGTGTCCTTCGGCGGCTTCGCGCCGGCGGACGGCGCCCGCTTCACGGTCTACGTCGTGGTCCACGCACCCAAGGTCGACGGGGGTGGCGGCTCGATCGCCGGGCCGGTGTTCTCCCGGATCATGGGCTACGTCCTGGGCCGCTACGGCGTCGAGCCGACCAACGGCACGCCGTCACGCCTGCCCGTCGAGTGGTGACTCGGTACCCTCGGCCGGTGCACGACCCTGAGAGTGCGACGCGGCCGCAGCGGTCCCCGTCGACCCCTGCGACCGAGCTCGCCGACTGGCTCGCAGCCACGACGGAGGTGGACGTGCACGGTGACCTGCCCGTCGCCGTCTCCGGCATCTCGCTGAGCACGGCACGCGTGCGGCCCGGTGACCTGTACGCCGCGCTCCCGGGCGCGCGGGCCCACGGTGCGGACTTCGCCGCGCAGGCCGTCGCGGCCGGCGCGGTCGTGGTGCTGACCGACCGCGCCGGACTGGACCGGCTCGCGCCGGGCACGCCCGCGCTCGTGGTGGCGGAGCCGCGCCGCGTGCTCGGACGTCTCGCCGCGCGGATCTACGGCGACCCGGCCTCCGGCCTGCGCGTCATCGGCGTCACCGGCACCCAGGGCAAGACCACCACCACCCGGGTGCTCGAGCAGGGGCTCACCGAGGCCGGCGTCACCTCGGCGGTCATCGGCACCGTCGGCACCCGGATCGCGGGGGAGGACGTCAGGACCCAGCTCACGACGCCCGAGGCGCCGGACCTGCACGGCCTGTTCGCGGTGATGCGCGAGCGCGGCGTGGACACGTGCGCCATGGAGGTCTCCAGCCACGCGCTCGTCCTCGGCCGGGTCGACGGCGTCGTCTTCGACGTCGCGACCTTCCTCAACCTCGGGCGCGACCACCTCGACTTCCACGCCGACCTCGATGACTACTTCGCCGCCAAGGCCGGTCTCTTCACCCCGGAGCGCGCGCGTGTCGGGCTGACCAACATCGACGACGAGTTCGGCCGTCGCCTCCTCGACGTCGCCGGCATCCCGATGTCGACCTACTCCTCCCGTGGTGCCGACGCCGACTGGCGGGCCGTCGACGTCGACCTGACGGCCGGGGGCGCGAGCTTCACGGTCCTCGGCCCCGACGTCGAGCTGCGCACGCAGATCCACGTGCCGGGCGAGTTCAACGTCTCCAACGCACTGGCCGCCATCGCCTCGGCGGCGCTCGCCGGGCTCGACGCGCGACAGGTGGCCGACGGCATCGCCCGCGTCGGCGGGGTGCCGGGTCGGCTCGAGCAGGTCTCCGCCGGTCAGGACTTCACCGTGGTCGTCGACTACGCGCACAAGCCCGATGCCCTCGAGGCGGTGCTCGCCACCCTGCGACCGCTGACCGACGGCCAGGTCGTCGTGGTGGTGGGCGCCGGTGGCGACCGCGACACGGTGAAGCGTCCGGTGATGGGGGAGATCGCCGCGCGGCTCGCCGACGTCGTCGTGGTCACCGACGACAACCCCCGCACGGAGGACCCCGCGTCGATCCGCGCCGCCGTCCTGGCCGGCGCCCGCGGCCCCGCCGAGGTGGTCGAGGTGGGCGACCGCCGGCTCGCGATCCGTGAGGCCGTACGCCGTGCGCGTCCCGGCGACGTGGTGCTGATCGCCGGCAAGGGTCACGAGACCGGCCAGGAGGTCGGCGACGTGGTGCACCCGTTCGACGACCGCGTGGTCGCCGCCGAGGAGGTCGGCGCGCTCGCGGCCGACCGTGACGGCTCCGACCAGCCCGGGAGCGACGCATGATCGAGATGTCCCTGGACCAGATCGCCGACGTCGTCGGCGGCACCGCCCACGGCGAGGCGGTCGTCGTCGGCGGCGCGTTCGTCGACACCCGCACCCCGGAGGACGGCGGCCTCTTCGTGGCCGTGGCCGGCGAGCGGGTCGACGGCCACGACCTGGCCGCGGCCGCCGGCGCCGCCGGTGCCGCGGCGGTGCTCGGCAGCCGGCCCACCGAGCTGCCGACCGTCGTCGTGGACGACGTGACAGCGGCGCTGGGGCTCCTCGCGCGCCACGTCGTGGACCGCCTGCCCGAGGTCGTCGTCCTCGCGATGACCGGCTCCCAGGGCAAGACCGGCACCAAGGACTACCTCGCCCACCTGCTGTCTGAGGCGGGTCCCACGGTCGCGACGCGCGGCAACTTCAACAACGAGCTGGGCGTGCCGCTGACCGTGCTCCGGGCGACGCCCGAGACCCGCTACCTCGTCGTCGAGATGGGCGCCCGCGGCGTCGGGCACGTCGCCGAGCTGTGCGCCATCGCGCCACCCACGGTGGCCGCGGTGCTCAACGTCGGCACCGCCCACATCGGGGAGTTCGGCAGCCGGGAGGCGATCGCGCAGGCCAAGGGCGAGATCGTCGAGGCACTGCCCGCGGACGGCACCGCCGTGCTCAACGCCGACGACGACCTCGTGGCCGCGATGGCCGGGCGCACCACGGCCCAGGTCGTCACCTTCGGCGGCCCGACGGGCGGCCCGGCCCCCGACGTCGCCGTCAGCGACGTGACCACCGACGAGCTGGGGCGTCAGTCGTTCGAGCTGGTCCACCGCGGCTCCGGCGCCACCGTGCACCTCGCCCAGGTCGGCGCCTACCAGTGGCGCAACGCCGCCGCGGCCGCCGCGATGGCGCTCGCTGCCGGCCTCGACCTGGACACGGTCGCCGACTCCCTCGCCGACGCCGTCCCGGCCAGCCGTTGGCGGATGGAGCTGACCGAGCGCCCCGACGGGCTCGTCGTGGTCAACGACGCCTACAACGCCAACCCCGAGTCGATGCGGGCAGCCCTCGAGACGCTCGCCGGCATCGGCGACCGCACCGGTCGGCGTACGGTCGCCGTGCTGGGCCAGATGCTCGAGCTCGGTGAGGGCGCCGCAGCAGCTCACCGGGAGGTGGGCGACTACGCCGCCCGCGCCGGGGTCGACGTCCTGCTCGCCGTCGGCGACGACGCGGCGGGGATCTCGCGCGGTTTCGACGCTGTCGGAGGCGGGGGAGTGAGCATCACCACGGCGGGGCGTGACGAAGCGGTCGCCTGGCTGCGGCACAATGTCTCGGCTGCTGATGTCGTCCTGGTGAAGGCATCGCGGGGGGCGGCGCTCGAACTGATCGCCGACGACCTCCTGACCGGGATCGGCAAGGAAGGAACCACCACATGAGAGCCATCCTGTTCGGAGGAGGCCTCTCCCTGCTGATCTCCCTGCTCGGCACGCGCTACGCGATCCGGTTCTTCACGCGCCAGGGATTCGGGCAGCCGATCCGCGACGACGGCCCCACCACCCACCACGTCAAGCGCGGTACGCCGACCATGGGCGGTGCCGTGATCGTGCTGGCCACCGTCATCGGCTACCTCGCCGCCAAGCTGATCACCGGCCAGGCCCCGACCGCGTCCGCGATGCTCCTGCTGTTCCTGCTCGTCGGGCTGGGCGGCGTCGGGTTCCTCGACGACTTCCTCAAGGTCAGCCGCCAGCACAACCTCGGCCTGCGCAGCCGCGCGAAGATGATCGGCCAGACCGTCGTCGCGGTGGTCTTCGGCTTCCTCGCGCTGTCGCCCGCCCTGGAGGACGAGCGCGGCTGGACCCCGGCCTCCCACCATCTCTCCTTCATCCGTGACTACGAGCGGTTCACCCTGCCGACGATCGTGGCGATCCTGCTGATCTGGGTCATCGTCACCGGCGCCAGCAACGCGGTGAACCTGACCGACGGGCTCGACGGCCTCGCGACCGGAGCGAGCATCCTGGTCTTCGCCGCCTACACGCTCGTCAACATCTGGCAGAACAGCCAGTCGTGCGCCCTCGAGGCCGGCCCCAAGTGCTACGAGGTCCGCGACCCGCTCGACCTGGCGGTCGTGGCAGCGGCGCTCACCGGGGCGTGCTTCGGCTTCCTCTGGTGGAACGCCTCGCCGGCGCAGATCATGATGGGCGACACGGGCTCGCTCGCACTGGGCGGCGCGATGGCCGGCTTCGCCATCATGACCCGCACCGAGCTGCTGCTGCTGGTCATCGGCGGGCTGTTCGTCGTCATCACGCTGTCGGTGATGATCCAGGTGTCGGTCTTCAAGGTCAGCCGGGCGAGCGGGCTGTTCCGGAGCATCTTCAAGGTCCAGCCCGGCTACCGGGTCTTCCGGATGACGCCCCTGCACCACCACTTCGAGATGCTCGGCTGGGAGCAGGTGACCATCGTCATCCGCTTCTGGATCGTCACCGGGCTCGCCGTGGCCACCGGCCTCGGCCTCTTCTACGCCGAGTGGGTCGCCGGCGTTGGGTGAGCACGCTCCCGGCGGGGTGGACGTCGACGGCCTCGGCCGCACCAGTGACTGGTCCGGCGTACGCGTCGTGGTCGCCGGCTTCGGCGTCTCCGGGTTCGCCGCCGCCGACAACCTCCTCTTCCTCGGCGCACAGGTGACGGCGCTCGACGAGTCCACCAGCGACGAGAAGGCGGAGAAGGCCCAGCTGCTGGAGACGCTCGGCGGGACCGTGCGGCTGGAGCCGGGTGCGACCGACGTGCTGCCCGACGACGTCGACCTGGTGGTCACGTCACCGGGGTGGAAGCCGACCGCGCCGCTGCTCGCGCAGGCCGCCGGGCGCGGGATCCCCGTGTGGGGCGAGGTCGAGCTGGCGTGGCGCCTGCGCGACCCCGACGCCGCGGCCCCGTGGCTGGCCGTCACCGGCACCAACGGCAAGACCACGACCGTGCAGATGCTGCAGTCCATCCTCACCGCCGCCGGGCTCCGTGCCGTCGCGGTCGGCAACGTCGGCCTGCCGATCGTCGAGGCCGTGATGGACCCCGAGCCCTACGACGTCCTCGCGGTCGAGCTCTCCAGCTTCCAGCTCCACTACACGCGCTCGATGGCCGCGGAGTCGGCCGTCGTGCTCAACATCGCCGAGGACCACCTCGACTGGTACGACGACGAGCCGGGCGCGGGCACCGACCCCGGCGCCCGGACGGGCATGGAGGTCTACGCCGCCGACAAGGCCCGCGTCTACGCCGGCGTGCAGCGGGCGTGCGTCTACAACCTCGCCGACCCCGCCACCGAGGACATGGTCCGCGAGGCCGACGTCGGAGAGGGCGCGCGCGCCGTGGGCTTCACCCTCGGCATGCCGGCCGCGGGCAACCTCGGTGTCGTCGAGGACCTCCTCGTCGACCGGGCGTTCATCGAGGAACGCACGACCAGCGCGGCCGAGCTCTGCACGCTGGGCGACCTCGCCTCGGCCGCCCCGCACTTCGTCGCCAACGCCCTGGCCGCGGCCGCGCTCGCGCGCGCCCACGGCGTCAGCCAGCAGGCCGTGCGCGACGGGCTGCGGGCGTTCCGTCCCGACGGCCACCGGATCGCCCACGTCGCGGAGGCCGACGGCGTGACCTGGATCGACGACTCCAAGGCCACCAACCCGCACGCCGCCCAGTCGTCCCTCGCCGCCTACGAGGACGTCGTGTGGATCGCGGGCGGCCTGGCCAAGGGCGCGCGGTTCGACGACCTGGTGGGCGCGGTGGGCGGCCGGCTGCGGGGCGTCGTCCTGCTCGGCCGCGACCGCCAGGTCGTGGCCGACGCACTTTCGCGACACGCGCCCGATGTGCCGGTCATCGATGTGGGCGCCGACGAGACTGGGGATCCGATGGAGCGCGTGGTCGACGCGGCTGCCGGGCTCGCCAGGTCCGGTGACACGGTGTTGCTCGCGCCGGGGTGCGCCTCCATGGACATGTTCGCCAACTACGGCGCCCGCGGCGACGCGTTCGCGGCCGCCGTGCACGCCCACATCGCCCGCACCACCCAGCGGGACCAGCCCGACCAGCCCGACACCGACTAGAGCAGCCACCGACCTGAGGGGAGCCGCGACGGATGACCACCGCGAACCCCGGAGGAGTGGGGCTGGAGGTCGGCACGGGGCCGGCGCCGGAGACGCAGGCTGACGCGCGCGGCACGGCGGCGCAGGTCGGGCGTGCGCCGCTGGGATCGGGTCTCGCCGCCGGCTGGCGCTCGGTCCGCGAGGCTCTCGACAAGCCGCTGGCGTCCTACTACCTGTTGCTCGGGTCGTCGGCCCTGCTCCTCACCATCGGCGTGATCATGGTGCTGAGCGCGTCGAGCGTGCGCTCCTACCTCACCTACGACGACTCCTACGCCGTGGTGAAGCGCCAGCTGATGTGGGTCGTGCTGGGTGTGCCCGCGGCGTGGGTCGCGTCCCGGATCCCCGTGCGCCACGTCCGCCGGCTCGCCTACCCGGGGTTCCTGGTGGCCCTCGTGCTGCTCGGCCTCGTCGCCCGCTTCGGCGTGCTGATCAACGGCAACAAGAACTGGCTCGCGCTCGGTCCGGTCAACATCCAGCCCGCCGAGATCGCCAAGCTCGCCATCGTGCTCTGGGCCGCCAACATCTACGCCCACAAGGAGCGGCGCCTGCGCGAGCTGCACCACCTGCTCGTGCCGGTGGTGCCCGGGTTGTTCGCCGTCATCGCCCTCGTGCTGGTCGGCCGCGACCTCGGCACCGCGATGGTCCTGGCGGCCATCCTGCTCGGGATGCTGTGGGTCGTCGGGGCGCCGCTACGGCTCTTCGGGCTCAGCCTCTCGGTGCTCGGCGTCGCCGCGGTCGCGCTGGCCGCCACCGACCCCGAGCGGCTCGAGCGCATCACCCACTTCACCGACCCCTTCAAGGACTACACCGACGCGGGCTGGCAGCCGGCCCACGGGCTCTACGCCCTGTCCAGCGGCGGCTGGTTCGGTCAGGGCATCGGCGCGTCCACGCAGAAGTGGGGTGACCTGCCCGAGGCCCACACCGACTTCATCTTCGCCGTCCTCGGCGAGGAGCTCGGTCTCGTCGGGACGCTGCTGGTCGTCGGGCTGTTCTTCACCATCGCCTACGCCGCGGTCCGCGTCGCCCTCAGCACCGAGGACCCCTTCGTCCGCTACGCGACCTTCGGCATCGTGGTCTGGCTGCTCGGCCAGATGATGATCAACGTCGGCATGGTGCTCGCCGTCCTGCCGGTCATCGGCATCCCGCTCCCGATCGTGTCCTACGGCGGGTCGGCCCTGCTGCCCTCGCTCGTGGGCCTCGGGCTGGTGATCGGCTTCGCGCGCCGTGAGCCGGAGGCTGCAGCCGCCCTCGCGGCACGCCGTCGCAACCGCTCCGCCGGACTCTCCGCGGGTCCCGCTCGCTAGATTTGCCCCCGATGCGCGTACTTCTCGCCGGCGGCGGCTCCGCCGGCCACACCTCGCCCCTGCTCGCCACCGCCGACGCCCTGCGCCGGCTCGACCCGGCGACCGAGGTCGTCTGCCTCGGCACCCGCGAGGGGCTCGAGGCCCGCCTCGTCCCCGAGGCCGGCCTGCCGCTCGAGATCGTGCCGCGCGTCCCGCTCCCGCGTCGTCCCGGCCCCGACCTGCTGCGTACGCCGACCCGGTTGCGCGCCGCGCGCGCGGCCGCGCTCGAGGTGGTGGACCGGGTGCGTCCCGACGTCGTCGTCGGGTTCGGCGGCTACGTCTCCGTCCCCGCCTACCTCGCCGCCCGCAAGCGCGGCGTGCCGATCGTGGTCCACGAGGGCAACGCGATCCCCGGCATCGCCAACAAGCTGGGCGCCCGCATGACGACCCGGGTCGCCACGAGCTTCCCCGCCACCGACCTGCCGCGCGCGGTGTGCACGGGCCTGCCGATCCGCCGGCTCATCTCGACGATGGACCGCGACGCGCTGCGGCCCGAGGCCCTGGCCACGTTCGGCCTGCGCGAGGACCTGCCGACGCTCCTGGTCACCGGCGGCTCGCAGGGAGCCGCCCGCATCAACGCAGCCGTCTCCGGGGCAGCGCCTGCCCTGGCCGCGGCGGGCGTGCAGGTGCTCCACGTCGTCGGACCCAAGCACGAGCTCACTATCGCGTCGGGTGAGGTGCCCTACGTCGTGCTCAACTACGTCGACCGGATGGACCTCGCCTACGCCGCCGCCGACGCGGTGCTCTGCCGCTCGGGCAGCAACACCGTCACCGAGGTCTCCGGCGTCGGCCTCCCGGCGATCTACGTCCCGCTGCCCATCGGCAACGGCGAGCAGGCGCTCAACGCGCGCCCCGTCGTCGACGCCGGCGGCGGGCTGCTGGTCGCCGACGCGGCGCTGACCCCGGAGTGGGTGGCGGCCAGCGTCCCGGGCCTGCTCAACGACAGCGCACGGCTCGCGACCATGGGGGCCGCGGCGACCGGCGTGATCCCGCTCGACGCCGACGAGAAGCTGGCCCGGATGGTCCTCGACGCAGGGGCCTCGCCAGCATGAGGATCCCGGTCCCCGACGAGGTGCTGCCCGCCGCCGAGCTCGGGCGCGTCCACTGCGTCGGCATCGGCGGCGCAGGCATCTCCGCGATCGCCCGGATCATGGCCCGGCGCGGCCTCGTGGTCAGCGGCAGCGACGACCACGACACCCCCTTCCTGCCCGCTCTGCGCGAGCTGGGGGTGACCTGCCACCTCGGCTACGACGCCGCCCACCTCGGTGACGCCGACACCCTCGTCGTGACGACCGCCGCCCGTGAGGACAACCCCGAGGTCCTCGAGGCGCGGCGACGCGGCCTGCGGATCCTGCCCCGCTCCGCCGGGCTCGCGGCGGTCATGACCGGCTCCCGCGTCCTCGCCGTTGCCGGCACCCACGGCAAGACGACGACCACGGGTCTGCTCACCTCGGCGCTGCTCGCGGCGGGCGTCGATCCGTCGTACGCCGTCGGGGGCGTGCTGAGCGCCACCGGGCGCAATGCCGACGCCGGTGCCGACGACCTGTTCGTCGCCGAGGCCGACGAGAGCGACGGCGCCTTCCTGCACTACCGCCCCCACGCGGCGATCGTCACCAACGTCGAGGCCGACCACCTCGACAACTGGGGCACGGAGGAGGCCTACCACCAGGCCTTCGAGGACTTCGCCGACACGATCGACCGCCACGGCTTCCTCGTCTGCGTCGTCGACGACCCCGGTGCCGCACAACTCGCAGCGCTGGCGCGCGAGCGGGGCCTCGACGTGGTGACGGTGGGCGAGTCGGCGGCCGCCGACCTGCGCATCCACGACCTCACGCTCGACGGCTCCACCTCGACGTGCCGGGTCAGCCGCGGCGCCGACGACCTCGGGGAGCTGCTGCTGCGCATCCCCGGTCGCCACTACGTCCTCGACGCCGTCGCCGCCCTCGCGATGGGGCTGCGTCTCGGCCTGCCCTACGACGCCCTCGCCGAGGGCCTCGGCGGCTTCACCGGCACCGGACGCCGGATGGAGCTCAAGGGCGAGGTCGACGGCGTGCGCGTCTACGACTCCTACGCCCACCACCCCGTCGAGATCCGGGGCGACCTCGAGGCGGCCCGCGCGCTCGCCGGCGACGGTCGCGTCGTCGCCGCCTTCCAGCCGCACCTCGTCTCGCGCACCCGCATCTTCGGCGAGGCGATGGGCCGCGAGCTCGGCGCGGCCGACGAGGTCGTCGTGCTCGACGTCTACGTCGCCCGCGAGGACCCCGACCCCGAGGTGACGGGCCTGCTCGTCGCCGACGCCGTCCCCCTCCCGGTCCAGCACGTGACGTACGTCGACGGGCTGGGCGCCGCCGCCCAGGCGCTGGCCGAGCGCGCGCGCCCGGGCGACCTCGTCATCACGCTGGGGGCGGGCGACATCACCGGCGTCGGGCCGCGGGTGCTCGACCTGCTCGGGGGTGACTGAGTGGATCCCGAGGCACCGGAGCAGGGCGACCGCGTGGCGACCGGCGTCACGAGCATCGGCCGCGACGGCGGGCAGGGCACGTCTGGCGCGGACGACACGGGCAAGGTGGCTGCGGCGACGCGCCGGACCCGTCGTCGTTTCGCCCGCCGGCAGTGGGCCCGCCGCTGGCTGTCGCTGCGCTACGTCCTGGGCCTCCTGCTGGTCCTCGCGCTGCTCGGCACGTCGATCTACCTGGTGTTCTTCTCGACGACCCTGCAGGTCAAGCGCGTCGAGGTGGTCGGCAACAGCCTGCTGAGCGACGCCCGCCTCCGTGAGGTGGCCGACGTGCCGGTCGGCGACCAGCTCGCCCTCGTCGACCTCGGTCGCGCGGACGCCCGCGTGGGGTCGCTCGCCGAGGTGGAGTCCGTCGACGTCACCCGCACCTGGCCCGACGTCGTACGCATCGCGGTCGTCGAGCGCACCGCCGTGGCCGCGGTCGAGCTGGCCGGCAGGCTGCGCGGCCTCGACGCCGACGGCGTGGTGTTCCGCGACTACAAGGCCGTCCCCAAGGCGATGCCGCTCATCCGCCCGGGTGCGAACGCCGGGACCGACGCGCTGCGCGAGGCCGCCACCGTCGTGTCGGCGCTGCCCGACGACCTGGTCACCCGCGTGGACCACGTCGAGGTCGCCACCGTGGACCAGATCACCCTCGTCATGCGTGACCAGCGCGAGGTGCTGTGGGGGAGTGCGGAGGAGTCGGAGCTGAAGGCGCAGGTGGTCGACAAGCTGCTGGCCGCCCAGCAGGCGCCGTACTACGACGTGAGCGTCCCGGGGAACCCGACCTACCGCGCCACGCCCTGAGGCGCCCACGGGACGTCCGGCGACGCACCGCCAGAAATTCTTTGCCGACACGCGACGCGTGGGCGTGTCCGCCGGGGATTCACGTCCATCGGTGCCTAGTGTCTGGCGAAAGGCGGGGTTGACATAACTATAACCCTCAGGCTCACGGTTAGGGTTCCGGCGGGCCACCGAGGGTGTCGACCACCGTCCATCCCCAGACTTCACAGACCCACACAAGGAAGGCCCCGGAGCCGTGGCAGCAGCGCAGAACTACCTGGCGATCATCAAGGTCGTGGGCATCGGTGGTGGCGGCGTCAACGCCGTCAACCGGATGATCGAGGTCGGCCTCAAGGGCGTCGAGTTCATCGCGATCAACACCGACGCCCAGGCACTCCTCATGAGCGACGCCGACGTCAAGCTCGACATCGGCCGCGAGCTCACCCGCGGCCTCGGTGCCGGCGCCAACCCCGATGTCGGGGCGAAGGCCGCCGAGGACCACGCGGACGAGATCGAGGAGGTCATCAAGGGCGCCGACATGGTCTTCGTGACCGCCGGCGAGGGAGGCGGCACCGGCACCGGCGGCGCGCCCGTCGTGGCCCGCATCGCCCGCTCGCTGGGCGCGCTGACCATCGGCGTCGTGACGCGACCGTTCGCCTTCGAGGGCCGACGACGCGCCAACTCCGCCGAGGAGGGCATCAGCCAGCTCCGCGAGGAGGTCGACACCCTCATCGTGATCCCCAACGACCGGCTGCTCTCGATCACCGACCGCAGCGTGTCGATCCTCGACGCCTTCAAGCAGGCCGACCAGGTGCTGCTCCAGGGTGTCTCGGGAATCACCGACCTGATCACGACCCCCGGCCTGATCAACCTCGACTTCGCCGACGTGAAGTCGGTCATGGCCAACGCCGGCTCGGCCCTCATGGGCATCGGCTCGGCCCGCGGCGAGGACCGTGCGGTCGCCGCCGCGGAGATGGCGGTCTCGAGCCCGCTGCTCGAGGCCAGCATCGAGGGCGCGCACGGCGTGCTGCTCTCCATCGCCGGTGGCTCCGACCTCGGTCTCTTCGAGATCAACGAGGCCGCCGCGCTCGTCTCCCAGGCCGCCCACGCCGAGGCCAACATCATCTTCGGCGCGACCATCGACGACGCCCTGGGCGACGAGGTGCGGGTGACGGTGATCGCCGCCGGCTTCGACGGCGGCATGCCCAAGCGTCGCTCCGACGGCAACGTGCTGCGCCAGGGCCAGCCGGCCCAGAGCCAGGACGAGACCCGCGCCGCGGCCCAGCAGATCGCGACCAGGGCCCCCGTGCAGCCGCGCAGCGAGTCGACGTCCGACCGTCCGGCCACCACGACGTTCGCGCCGTCACAGCCGCAGCAGTCCACCCAGGCGCCGGCGCAGCAGGCCCAGCAGTCCACCCAGCAGCCTGCCCCCTCGCGGCCGGCTCGTCAGGTGCAGTTCGAGGACGACGACCTCGACGTGCCCGACTTCCTGAAGTGAGCTGACGCAGGATCGTGCCGCTGCTGCACCACCGTGATCGGATCGAAGGCGACCTCGTGATCGAGGTCGCCTTCACCGACGTCTCCCTGAGCCTCGGCGACGCCGCGGACGATGCGGTGCGCGCCGACGCGCTGGCGCAGGTGGCGCGGGAGACCGGGGCGGCACCGGTGCTGATGCACCAGGTGCACGGCGCCGACGTCGCGTCCGTCGAGTCCGTCGAGGATGCGGGGCGCGCGCGGTCGTGCGACGCCCTCGTCGCCTCACGGCCCGGCGTCGCCCTCCTGGCCAGGGCCGCCGACTGCGTCCCGGTCCTGCTGGCCGACCCCGCCACCGGGTGGATCGCGGCCGTGCACAGCGGCAGGCCGGGACTCGCCGGGGGAGTGGTCCCGGCAGCCGTCGCCGCCGTCCGCGAGCGGGGCGGCGACCCGACGGTCGCCTGGATCGGACCCCACGTCTGCGGCGCCTGCTACGAGGTGCCCGCCGACCTGCAGGAGCAGGTCGCCGACGCGGTCCCCGCGGCGCGCTCCACCACCTCGTGGGGAACGCCGGGGCTCGACCTGGGCGCGGGAGTCCGCGCCCAGCTCACCGCCGCGGGCATCGTCGACGTACGCACCATCGACGCCTGCACGCGCGAGGACGCCTCCTGGCCGTCCTACCGTCGCGACGGTGGTGCGGCGACCCGGTTCGCCGGCGTCATCTGGAGCCACCGATGACCGCGCGCGCGGACGTGCTCGCCGCCAACCTCGACGTCGTACGCCGGCGCATCGCCGCGGCGTGCGCCGAGGCGGGGCGGCCCGAGGACGACGTGTCCCTCGTCGTCGTCACCAAGTTCTTCCCCGCCTCCGACGTCCGCCTGCTCGCCGACCTCGGCGTCACGGACGTCGGGGAGAACCGCCACCAGGAAGCCGAGGAGAAGGCCGCCGAGTGCGCAGACCTCGGCCTGCGGTGGCACTTCATCGGGGGGCTCCAGTCCAACAAGGCGGCGGCCGTCGCGGCCTACGCCGACGTCGTCGAGTCGGTCGACCGCGCCAAGCTGGTCGCCCCGCTGGCGCGGGGCGCCCACTCCCGCGGCCACCCTGGGTCGGAGGGGGTCGACGTGCTGCTCCAGGTCAGCCTCGACCCACCGGGCGCCGACCACCGGTCGGGGGCGGACCCCGACGACCTCGACGACCTGGCACGGCGCGTCGAGGAGGCGGGCATGCTCCGACTGCGCGGCCTGATGGCCGTCGCGCCGCTCGGGGAGGAGCCCGACGTCGCCTTCGCCCGGCTCGCGGACGTCCGCGAGTCGTTCGTCCGCGACCACCCGGAGGCCACCACGCTGTCCGCAGGGATGAGCGGCGACCTCGAGGCGGCCGTCCGGCACGGTGCGACACACGTGCGTGTCGGCTCCGCGGTCCTCGGTGAGAGGCCCACGGTCCAGTAATGTCCAGAACAGTCAACAGGCACCCGGTCCCGGGTGCCGGGTCTAGCGGAGGAACAGTCTCATGAGCGGCGCGATGCGCAAGAT
The DNA here is from genome assembly GCF_042666175.1 of Nocardioides sp. GCM10028917. Lineage (NCBI taxonomy): Bacteria > Bacillati > Actinomycetota > Actinomycetes > Propionibacteriales > Nocardioidaceae > Nocardioides > Nocardioides sp. GCM10028917. The sequence continues at coordinate 73,441 of NZ_JBHTFL010000006.1, read as the reverse complement.
CGGCGAGTACCTCGGCCTGCTCGAGGACACCGGCCACTACGACGACTACGAAGGCGACGCCGAGACCTCGACCCAGGAGGCTGTCGACCAGCGTCCGGTCCAGCGCGAGCGTCGCCCTGCCCCCGTGTCCGACCTCGCCGAGCGCCGTCGTCCGGCCCCGGTCCAGACAGGAGTCGTGGCCGAGTTGAGCCGCATCACCACCCTGCACCCCCGCAACTACAACGAGGCGCGACTCGTCGGCGAGAACTACCGCGACGGCACGCCCGTGATCATGAACCTCAGCGAGATGGACGACAACGACGCCAAGCGTCTGGTCGACTTCGCCGCCGGCCTGATCTTCGCCACCCGCGGCTCCATCGAGCGCGTCACCAACAAGGTCTTCCTGCTCTCGCCGCCCAACGTGGCGATCTCGGCCGAGGACAAGGAGCGGATGGCCGAGGACGGCTTCTTCAACCAGAGCTGACCCATACTCGTCTCGTGCAAGCCTTCGGTCAGGTCCTCTACGTCATCCTGCTGCTCTTCATAGCGCTGCTGTGGGTGCGATTCGTCGTCGACTGGGTCCAGGTGTTCGCCCGCCGCTGGGAGCCCAGGGGTCCGCTGCTCGTCGCCCTAGAGGGCGTCTACTCCGCCACCGACCCGCCGATCGTGGCGCTGCGTCGCGTGGTGCCACCGCTGCGGATCGGCCAGGTCGCGCTCGACCTGAGCTTCCTGCTGGTGATGGTGGGAGCATGGCTGCTGCTCAACGTGGTCGCCACCATCTTCGGCCTCTAGAACCATCCGTCACACGGGTCACTGTGCCCGGTGGCCTCCCGGGCGCTATTGTCTCCTGACAGCAGAGCCACCGTGATATTCGATCGTGAAAGTTTGGGTGAGGTCATGCCGCTGACGCCTGAGGACGTGAGCAACAAGCGCTTTACGCCTGTCCGCCTCCGTGAGGGCTACGACATGGGCGAGGTGGACCAGTTCCTCGACGAGGTCGAGGCCGAACTCGCCCGGCTCACCAAGGAGAACGAAGACCTGCGGGCCAAGCTGTCCGCCGCACAGTCCGGTGATGCGTCGACGTCGGCCCCCGCGCCTGCGTCGTTCGCTCCCGCCGCTCCTGAGCCGGAGCCCGAGCCCGAGCCCGAGCCGGAGCCGGAGCGGGCTGCGCCGGCACCCGTCGCCGCCGCGCCGATGCAGACGCTGCGCGTGTCGACCGTGCCGGAGGCGTCCAACGCCGCCGCCCGCCTCCTCGAGATCGCGACGCGCAACGCCGACGAGCTCGTCGAGGACGCCAAGAACGAGGCCGACCGCATCGTCGGTGCCGCACGCACCAAGGCCGAGCGCGTCGAGGCCGAGTCCAAGACCAAGGCCGACCGCATGGAGGCCGACGCCCGCCAGCGTTCGCAGATGCTCGACTCGGAGACCGCCGAGCGCCGCCAGCAGATGTTCGGCGACCTGGAGAAGGAGCGCGACAAGCTCAACAGCGACGTCGAGACCCTCCGCCAGTTCGAGCGCGAGTACCGCTCCCGCCTGAAGACCTACTTCACGCAGCAGCTGGAGGCACTTGCCAGCGGCGGCGAGACGCAGGCTCCCGTCGACAGCGGCAACGCGCCGAAGCGCCTGCGCTCCGTGCTGGGTGACGACGAGAACTGACCACCTGGCTCCACGCGTGACGAGAACGGCCGCCCCTCGGGGTGGTCGTTCTCGCATTTCGGCGAGCCGAGGTTGGTTCGTCAGGGTGCACCGGCTAGCCTCCCTGCACCGTGTGGTTCCCGCCACACACCTGACGGATGCTGGAGGCCCTCGGAGATGGCTGGCACCACGCGCAAGTCCCTGGCCGGCACCGCGGCCGCCGCTGCGAAGCGGGTGATCGGTCGCGGGCGTGCCGCGGACGGGCCCACGGCCACGAAGGCTCCGGCGACGAAGAGCACCGCCAAGAAGGCCGCGACGAAGAAGACGGCGGCGGCCACGCCCGCCAAGAAGGCCCCGGCCAAGGCGGCGCCAGCCAAGAAGGCCGCTCCCGCGAAGAAGGCGCCCGCCACCAAGGCTCCTGCCACGAAGGCACCCGCCACCAAGAAGGCGCCGGCCACCAAGGCTGCAGCAAAGAAGGCTCCCGCCAAGAAGGCTCTCGCGACCAAGAAGGCCCCCGCCAAGAAGGCGACTCCTGCGGCGACCCAGGCGACGAAGGCCCCGGCCGCCAAGGCCGCCGCGAAGAAGACCGCGCCCACGAAGACTGCATCGACCACCTCCCCTCCGACGAAGAAGGCTGCGCCCGTGACGAAGGCTGCTCCGACGCCTGCCAAGAAGGCTGCGCCGGCGAAGAAGGTACGCAAGGCCACCCCCTCCACCCTCGTGGTGCTCGATGGCGAGGACCCGTGGACCCGCGGCGAGCTCAACGAGGTCGTGAAGGAGCTCAAGGAGCACCGCGACCGCCTCACCGCCATCGTGGGTGAGTCCGAGCAGGAGCTGGCGGGCCTGATGCGCGACGCCGGCGACGGGGCCGGTCACGACCAGGCCGACGTCGGGGCGACCAGCTTCGAGCGCGACCACGAGCTGACCGTCCTGGCCCGCGAGCGGGAGACGCTGGCGCAGATCGAGCGGGCCCTGGCCCACATCGACGACGGCTCCTACGGCGTCTGCGACTCCTGCGGCAACCCCGTGGGCAAGAATCGGTTGATGGCGGTGCCGCATGCCACACTGTGCATGTCATGCAAGCAGCGCGAGGAGCGTCGCTGAACCACAGCGACCAGGTCGATCACGTCCCGGCCCGACCCCGCGTGGATGCGCGGCTGGTGTTCGCGGCCGTCGCCCTCGTTGCCTACGGGCTCGACCTCGCCAGCAAGCAGTGGGCGCTGTCCGAGCTGGCCGACGGCGACATCCCCGTGCTCGGTGACTGGCTGACCTTCCACCTGACGTTCAACCCGGGGGCGGCGTTCAGCACGGGCACCGACTTCACCATCGTCTTCACCTGCCTGGCAATGGTGGCGGTCGTGGTCGTGCTGTGGTTGAGCCGCCGGATCCGCAGCACCGGCTGGGCGCTGGCCCTCGGCCTGCTGCTGGGTGGCGTTGCCGGAAATCTCACCGACCGCATCGTGCGCGAGCCGGAGGCGTTCCACGGCCACGTCGTCGACTTCCTGATGCTGCCCAACTGGCCGGTCTTCAACATCGCCGACGTCTGCATCAACATCGCCGCCGGAGTGATCATCCTGCAGACGTTCCGCGGGATCGCCCTCGACGGCACCCGTGACTCCGAGCGCGGATCCGGGCGCGAGGCGGCGTGACCACCCACGCCGAGCAGCGCACGGTCCTCGTCCCCGACGGCCTGGCCGGGGAGCGCGTCGACGCCGCGATGGCACGGATGTTCGGCCTGTCCCGCACCAAGGCCGCCGACCTGATCGCCCAGGGCCTGGTGCACGTCGACGGCTCGGCCGTCGGCAAGAGCGACCGGGTCGACGCCGGTGCGATGCTCGACGTGACGATCCCGGCCGAGCGCGACCCGCTCGAGGTGAAGCCCGAGATCGTGGAGGGCATCCGGATCATCCACGACGACGACGCCATCGTGGTGATCGACAAGCCGGTCGGCGTAGCCGTGCACCCCTCGCCGGGCTGGACCGGTCCCACCGTGGTCGGTCACCTCGCCGGCGCGGGCTTCCGCATCTCCACCAGCGGGGCGAGCGAGCGGCAGGGGATCGTGCAGCGCCTCGACGTCGGCACCAGCGGCGTGATGGTCATCTGCAAGTCCGAGCACGCCTACTCGGTGCTGAAGAACGCCTTCCGCCACCGCACGGTCGACAAGACCTACCACGCGCTCGTCCAGGGCCACCCCGACCCGCTCGCCGGCACCGTCGACGCGCCCATCGGCCGTCACCCGCACCACGACTACAAGTTCGCCGTGATGGCGGACGGCCGGCACAGCGTCACCCACTACGAGACGCTCGAGGCGCACCGGTTCGCCAGCCTGCTGGAGGTCCACCTGGAGACCGGGCGCACCCACCAGATCCGCGTGCACATGAGCGCGCTGAAGCACCCCTGCGTGGGCGACCTGACCTACGGGGCCGACCCCACCCTGGCCAAGCGGCTCGGTCTCGAGCGGCAGTGGCTGCACGCCATGCGCCTCGGCTTCGAGCACCCCGAGACCGGTGACTACGTCACCTACGAGTCCACGCACCCCGACGACCTCGCGCACGCGCTCGACGTCATCCGCGATGAAGACTGAGCTGACGCTCCGTCCCGTCACGACCGACGACCTCCCGGCCGTCGCCGAGCTCCATCTCGCCGCTCGGCGCCAGGCCGGTGACTCCTTCCCGCCGCCCGTGCACCCCGACCACGAGGCGCGGGCGTGGGTCGCCGGCTGGGACCTGTCGGCGTACGACGTCTGGGTGGCCGAGCGCGGCGGCGAGCCCGTCGGCTACGCCCGCTGGACGTCGACCTGGCTCGACGACCTCTACGTCCACCCCGACCACCAGGGCCAGGGTGTCGGCACCGCGCTGTTCGAGCTCGTCGCGTCGACGCGCCCGGCGGGCTTCTGCTTGTGGGTCTTCGAGTCCAACGTGCCGGCGCGCGCGTTCTACGGCCGGCACGGCTGCCTCGAGCTCGAGCGCACCGACGGCTCGGCCAACGAGGAGGGCGCGCCGGACATCCGGGTGGCGTGGCCCGGCGCCGACCCGCTGGCCTTCCTGCGCGGCCTGATCGACGAGACCGACCTGGTGCTCGGCGACGTGCTCGCGCGTCGTACGGCGCTGACCCGGGCAGTGCAGGCGGTGAAGCCGTCGGCCGAGCGTGATCCCGTGCGCGAGGCGGAGATCGCCGAACGGGTGGCTCAGGTGGTGCCCGAGCTGGGGGCGGAGCGGGTGGCCCGCATCGTCGACGTCATCATCACCGTGTCGCTCGACGCGTCGCGCTGACCACGCGCTGATCACCCGCTCAACACCCACGACGACCGGCCACGCCCGGGGGTGGGGCGTGGCCGGTCGTCGGTCACTGGTGTGTCAGTTGGTGCAGCCGGGCGGTGGTCACCAGCCGACGAGGCCTCCCTGCCAGTCGACGAGGTCGGCGAGCTTGTCGACGAGGGTCTCGTCCTGCAGCCCGTGCGCCTTGCCCTTGGCCTTCTTGAGGATGTGCGCGGCAGCGGCGTGGTCACCCTCGTCAGCAGCAGCCTCCGCCGCGGCCAGGGCGTCTGCCACCTCGGCGCTGAGCTTGGCGTTGCGGTTGCCCCCGTCGCTCAGGTCGGCGGTGATCTCCTCGACCTCCGGGAAGGTCACGCAGTTGCCGCCACCCTCCACGACGCCCGCGGTCCACTCGATGCCGCCGAGCAGGTGGTCGAGGAACAGCGGGTCGGTGTAGGCCGCGTCCACGTGACCGGCGCCCTCGTACCAGGAGCGGCCGCCCTCGAAGTTGTGGCACCAGGCGATCGGGTGGTCGGCACCCATCGCGCCGCTGCCCGGGTTGTAGGTCGACTCGTCCAGGGTGAGCAGGACGTGCACGTCCTCGCGCGGGTTGGCGGTGAAGTTGTACCACTCGTCGAAGCGGATCCACTCCTTCGGCAACATCTCCGTCGACGGGTGCGTCGGGCTCTCCACGCGCATGGTCGCGGTCTGCTGGGCCGGGTGGTTGCGGAAGCGGGCGCCGCCACCGGTCAGCTCGCTGTACCACGGCACGGTGTGCATCGAGTCGGTCGCCGCGTGCAGGCCGACGTAGCCGCCGCCCGCGCGGATGTAGCCCTGGAACGCCGCGAGCTCGGTGTCGTTGAGCAGGCGCGGGCGCGCCGGGTCGAGGTTGTTCGTGGCGTCGACCGGCGATGCGAACAGGATGGTGGCGTACTGACCGAGGCTCTCGGCCGTGGTGAACGGCGTCGAGGGCAGCGTGAGCGTGGTCTGCACCGGGTCCCAGACGTCGACGGTGAAGCCGTGCTCCTGGCCGAGCTTGATGACGGCGTTGGTGGTGTCGTCGATGTGGGAGTGGCGGAAGCCGAGCGTCTTGCCGACGACCAGCACCTTGTAGGGCTCCGCAGTCGCGGCGGCGCTGGTGGCTGGATCGGCCTCGGCTCCGGCGGAGGCGTAGCTGGCTCCGGTCAGGAGCAGGGCGCCGGCCGCGAGGCCGGTGGTGAGCAGGCTGAGCGGTTTCCTCATGGGTCGTCCTTCGCATGATGGGGGGAGTTTGTTTGTTTGGAAGCCAAACAAATGGACGAGCTGAACGGTATGTGACCCACGTCACTGAGGTCAACGCCCTCGTCCGGACCGAGGGACGCGGACCGGGCGGGCCGAGCATGATGGCGGGGTGCTGCTCTACGACGACGTGGTGGCCGAGTACCGCGACTTCGCGACCTACGCGGCGGGTGACTCGCCGTGCTTCCAGGAGTGGGCTCTCGGCGTCGCCGACGACGAGGAGGTGCTGGCCTGGCTGGGCACGCTGCCGACCCTCAAGCGCCAGCCCAACCTGGTCTTCGCCGCCGCCCGGTGGCACGGTGCCCCGGCCCCGGCGTCGTACGACGCCCTGCGTGCCGTGCTGCTCGAGCAGGAGCCGGCCGTCCGCACCACCGTCATGGAGCGGGCGACCCAGACCAACGAGGTCGGCCGTCTCGCGGTCCTCGTCCCGGTCCTCGGGCTCGTCGAGGGACCGCTGTCCCTGATCGAGGTCGGGGCCAGCGCCGGTCTCTGCCTCTTCCCCGACCGCTACGACTACGAGTGGCGGCCCCTGGGCGGACTGCGGGGGAGCGGCGGTCCGCTGCTGAGCGCTCGGGCGTCCGGCGACCTTCCCGTCCCCGGCACCCACCCGCACGTCGTCTGGCGCGGCGGTGTCGACCTCAACCCGCTCGACGTCGCGGACCCCGACGCGATGGCGTGGCTGGAGAACCTGGTCTGGCCGGAGCAGGACGAGCGCCGGGAGCGGTTGCGCGCCGCCGTCGACGTCGCTCGCCGGGAGCCACCGGCAATCCGGCAGGGCGACCTGCTCGACCACGTCGCCGACCTCGTCGACGAGGCGGCGCCCCACGGCACGCCGGTCGTCCTGCACTCGGCGGTGATCGCCTACCTCGAGGAGCCGGACCGCGAGCGGTTCCACGACCTCATGGCAAGGCTCGTGGCCGAGGGCCGCTGTCGGTGGATCAGCAACGAGGGGAGGCGGGTCCTGCCCCGCGTCACCGGCGGGCTGGAGGTGCCCTCCGGGCGGTTCGTGACCGCGCTCGACGGCACCGCGGTGGCGTACAGCCACGGGCACGGGCACGCCATCGACTGGCTCTGAGCGTGGCACCCGCCGCGGCGCGGATCGGGTCGAGTGTCCTGTCGGTGGGGCCGGGCACACTGACGTAGGCTGACTGCTCTTCCCCCTCCTTCTGGATGCCCGCTGCGCAGCCAGCACCTGCCCCACCTGTGACACCGTCAGCGACCCCTGAAAGGCGCGGAAGTCTCCTCCATGTCGTCCGGCTCCTCCTCCAGCTCCGCGGGCAACTTCGTGCACCTGCACGTGCACACCGAGTACTCGATGCTCGACGGGGCGTCGTTGCTCGACGGCCTGTTCGCCCGGACCAGCGAGCTCGGCATGCCGGCGATCGCGATGACCGACCACGGCAACCTCCACGGCGCCTACGACTTCTACCGGCGGGCCAAGCAGCACGGCGTCAAGCCGATCATCGGCATCGAGGCCTACCTCACCCCCGGCACCATGCGCGGCGAGCGCCGCCGGGTCCGCTGGGGCCAGGGCGACCTCGCCGAGGAGGGCGGCAAGGACGTCGCCGGCGGTGGCGCCTACACCCACATGACGATGTGGGCGGAGACCACGGAGGGCATGCACAACCTCTTCCGGCTCGCGAGCCTCGCCAGCCTCGAGGGCTACTACTACAAGCCCCGGATGGACCGCGAGCTGCTCCAGCGCTTCTCCAAGGGCATCATCGCCAGCACCGGGTGCCTGTCCGGTGAGATCCAGACCCGGCTGACGCTCGGGCAGTACGACGAGGCGCTCCGCGCTGCCGGGGAGTTCCAGGACATCTTCGGCAAGGACAACTTCTACCTCGAGCTGATGGACCACGGCATCGCCGCCGAGCGGGCCACCCGCGAGGACCTGCGCAAGATCGCCGCGACGCTCGGCCTGCCGACCATCGTCACCAACGACACCCACTACACCAACCCCGAGGACGCCGACGGCCAGGACGCCCTCATCTGCGTCGCCTCCGGCAAGCGGCTGGCCGACACCAACCGGCTCAAGTTCGACGGCGGCGGCTACTACATCAAGTCCGCGGCCGAGATGCGTGAGCTGTGGGCCGAGGTCCCCGACGGCTGCGACAACACCCTCGAGATCGCCGAGCGGTGCAACGTGGAGTTCGTCGAGTCCACCGGTGGCTACATGGCCCGCGCCGACGTCCCCGAGAGCGAGACCGAGGAGAGCTGGTTCCGCAAGGAGGTGTGGCGGGGCATCGAGGCTCGCTACCCCGGCGACCGACTGACCCAGGAGGTCAAGGACCGGGTCGAGATGGAGCTCGGCGTCATCTCGCAGAAGGGCTACTGCGGCTACTACCTCGTGGTCGCCGACTTCATCCAGTGGTCCAAGGCCAACGGCATCCGCGTCGGCCCGGGTCGTGGCTCCGGAGCGGGGTCGATCGCCGCCTACGCCTTGAGCATCACCGACCTGTGCCCGCTCGAGCACGGCCTGTTCTTCGAGCGGTTCCTCAACCCCGAGCGCCCCTCGATGCCCGACTTCGACATCGACTTCGACGACGCCCGTCGCGGCGAGGTCATCAAGTACGTCACCGAGAAGTACGGGACCGAGCGGGTCGCCCAGATCGCGACCTTCGGCCGGCTCAAGGCCAAGGCCGCCATCAAGGACGCGGCGCGCGTCCTCGACCACGGCTTCGCGATCTCCGACCGCATCACCAAGGCGCTGCCCGCCGACGTGATGGGCAAGGGCGTCGCGCTCAAGGACATCTTCGACCCGCAGCACAAGCGCTACAACGAGGGTGGCGAGTTCCGCGCCCTGCACGACTCCGACCCCGACGTGCGCACGATCTTCCACACGGCGCTCGGCCTCGAGGGCCAGATCCGCAACTGGGGCGTGCACGCCGCCGGCGTGATCATGTCGAGCGAGCCCATCATCGACGTCGTCCCGATCATGGCCCGACCGCAGGACGGCGCCATCATCACCCAGTTCGACTACCCGATGTGCGAGTCGCTGGGGCTCGTCAAGATGGACTTCCTCGGCCTGTCCAACCTCCGGATCCTCGAGGACGCGCTGTCCAACATCCAGGTCAACCGCGACGAGACGGTCGTGCTGGAGGAGCTGCCCTTCGACGACCGGGCGACCTACGAGCTGATGGGCCGCGGCGACACGCTCGGCGTGTTCCAGCTCGACGGCTCGGGCATGCGCGCGCTGCTGCGCTCCCTGCAGCCCGACGCCTTCGCCGACATCACCGCCGTCAGCGCGCTCTACCGCCCCGGTCCGATGGGTGCCGACTCCCACAACAAGTACGCCCGCCGGAAGAACGGCCGCGAGGCGATCGAGCCGATCCACCCCGCGCTCGCCGAGGCACTCGAGCCCGTCCTGGGGGAGACCTACGGCCTGATCGTCTACCAGGAGCAGGTGATGGCGATCGCCCAGGTGCTCGCCGGCTTCACCCTGGGCGCCGCCGACAACCTCCGCCGCGCGATGGGCAAGAAGAAGAAGGAGGAGCTCGACAAGCAGTACGCCGGCTTCCAGGCCGGCATGCTCGAGCGCAACTTCCCCCAGGTCGCGATCGACAAGCTGTGGGAGATCCTGCTCCCGTTCTCCGACTACGCCTTCAACAAGTCGCACTCCGCCGCCTACGGCGTCATCACCTACTGGACGGCCTACCTCAAGGCCAACTACCCGGCCGAGTACATGGCCGCGCTCCTCACGTCCGTCAAGGACGACAAGGACAAGATGGCGATCTACCTCAACGAGTGTCGGCGCATGAAGATCCAGGTCCTGCCGCCCGACGTCAACGAGTCGCACGCCAACTTCACCCCGGTGGGCAACGACATCCGGTTCGGCCTCACCGCGGTGCGCAACGTCGGCAGCAACGTCGTCGACCGGATCGTCAGCGCCCGCGAGGAGAAGGGCCGCTACACCGACTTCAACGACTTCATGGACAAGGTCCCGGCGTTGGTCTGCAACAAGCGGGTCGTGGACTCGCTGATCAAGGCCGGCGCCTACGACGACATGAAGCACCGGCGTCGGGCGCTCTCGATCATCCACGAGGACGCCGTCGAGAAGTACGTCCAGGCGAAGAAGGACGACGAGAGCGGGCAGGACTCGCTCATCGACATGCTGATGCCGGACGACGTCGGAGCTGCTGGTGCGACCGTCGTGATCCCGGACGTCGAGGACTGGGACAAGATGACCCTGCTCGGCCACGAGCGGGAGATGCTCGGGCTCTACGTCTCCGACCACCCGCTGCTCGGCCTCGAGCACGTCCTCTCGCAGGGCACCGACTGCACGATCGGCCAGCTGATGCTCGACGAGGAGCGCGCCCACAACTCCACGCTCACCGTCAGCGGCCTCATCACCTCCGTCCAGCGCAAGATCACCAAGCGGGGCGACCCGTGGGCCACGATCACGCTCGAGGACCTCGACGGCGCGATCGACGTCCTCCTCTTCCCGAGCTCCTACACCCTGGCCTCGACGCTGCTCGTCGAGGACAACATCGTCCGGATCAAGGGCCAGCTCTCACGTGACAAGGACCAGCCCGAGCTCCGCGCCCAGGAGGTCACGGCACCCGACCTCACTCAGGGGCCGGCCGGACCGGTCGTGATCAGCCTGCCGTCGACCCGGTGCACCCCGCCGGTCGTCGCCCAGCTGCGCGACGTCCTCGGCACCCACCCGGGCATGACCGAGGTGCAGCTGCGACTGCTGACCCGGAGCTCGACCAAGGTGCTTCGCCTCGACGACAACCTGCGCGTCAGCCCGAGCCCCGCCCTGTTCGCCGACCTCAAGCAGCTGCTGGGGCCAGGCTGCCTGACGGGATGAGCGACGTGACAGCGCCCGCCGGCCCCGACGGCTCGACCAGCTCGACGGGCGAGGTCTCGGGGATCCTGCGTCGCGTGCTGTGGGTGCTCGCGCTCTTCGTCGTCGGCGGCGCGGCCGGTGGGGTGCTCTGGGAGCGGCTGTGGGACGCCCCGACGGGGCTGGCCTACCAGGGCCGCTGGTACCTCGAGCCCGCCGGGCCCGACTTCTCCTTCGAGGGCATCGCCCTCTACGTGCTCATCGCGTTCCCGCTCGGCCTCGCGCTGGCCGTGCTGGTCGGGCTGTGGCGCGGCCACGAGACCGTCACGGTGGTCGCGGTGCTCGTCTCGGCGGTCATCGCCGCGGCCGTGATGTACGCCGTCGGCACCGCGCTCGGACCGCCGGACCCGCAGGCGTTGGCCGCCGGCCGGCCCGACTACACCCCGCTGCCCGGCGACCTCGGCCTGACCGCCCCCGACGACGGGCGGGTGCGGTGGCACTCCACCGCACTCGTCGTCCTGCCCGCCGGCGCGATGGCCGGTCTGCTCGGTACCTATCTCTTGGGGAACAGAGGGTCCGCGCGGCGTTCGCGTGGGTAGGCTTGCGCCGCCCGCAAGTGGGCAGTCCCGGCAACGCCGGGACCCGTGCAACGGGGGAGCAGAGCGACATGAGCATGACACCGGGCGGTCCGGCCGACGGGCCTGAGTACCTCGACGGATCGGGGCCGGCTCGGACGGCGCCCGACAACGACAACAAGAAGCGACTGATCGCGGTGGGCGCGATCGTCGCCGGCGGTGCGGTCGTCGCGGGTGGCGCCTGGGCGGCCACCAGCTTCTTCTCCACGGGCGCGCAGCCGGCTGAGGCGCTGCCCGCCTCGACGGTCGCCTACTTCAGCGTCGACCTCGACCCGAGCGGCGGCCAGAAGATCGAGGCCATCAAGACGTTGCGCAAGTTCCCCGGGTTCACCGACAAGGTCGACCTGCAGACCGACGACGACCTGCGCGAGCGCTTCTTCGAGGAGCTCACCTCCTCGGGCGAGTGCGAGGGCCTCGACTACGACGCCGACGTCAAGCCGTGGCTGGGCTCGCGCGCGGCGATGGCTGTGGTCGACCTCGGTGAGGACGAGCCGACCCCGGTCGGGGTCGTGCAGACCACCGACTCCGGCAAGGCCGAGGACGGTCTGTCGGCGCTGGTCGACGCGTGCGGGGCCGGCGAGGGCGCCGAGGGCGACGTCGGCGGCTGGGTGGTCGACGGCGACTGGATCGTCGTGGCAGAGACCCCGGAGATCGCCCAGAAGGTCGTCGACGCGGCCGACGGCTCGACGCTCGCGACCAACTCCTCCTTCGAGGAGTGGACCGGCGAGGCGGGCGACGACGGCTTCATGTCGATGTACGTCGGCAAGGGGGTCACCAAGTACCTCGACGAGCTCGGTGGCATGGGCGGCATGGGGATGATGGGCATGCCCGGCGCGGCGATGGAGGACGAGAACTGGATGGCCGAGGAGCCACCCTCCGAGGAGGTCCCCGAGGAGCTCCAGCGGATGATCGACGACTTCGACGGCATGGCGGCGACCGTCCGCTTCGACGACGGCGCGGTCGAGGTCGAGTACGCCATGTCGAACTACCAGCCGGACATGACGAAGTTCCTCGACAGCCAGAACGGCGCCGACATGGTCGCCAGCCTGCCGGACGACACCGTCGCGGCCTTCGGCATGTCCCTCGAGGAGGGCTGGGCCGGCGCGATGCTCGACTACGTCAAGCGCAACCTGCCCGACGAGAGCGCGACGATCGACGAGCAGCTCGCGCAGCTCGAGTCCGAGACCGGCCTGGCCTTCCCCGAGGACATCGAGACGCTTCTCGGCAAGGGCCTGACCGTGTCGATGGGCAGCGGCCTCGACCCCGACGCCGTCGCCAACGGCGGCCCGGGTGAGGTCCCGCTCGGCATCCGCATCGACGGTGACGCCGACGAGATCCAGGCCGTCCTCGACAAGATCGCCGCACAGGCGGGCCCTGAGATGGCGGAGCTCATGCAGGTCACCGAGGGCGACGGCTACGCCGTGCTGGCGCTGCAGGAGGGCTACCGCGGTGACCTCGAGGGTGGGGGCGGCCTGGGCGACAGCGCTGCCTACTCCGAGGTCGTGGCCGACGAGGCCCAGTCGGTCATGTTCGTCAACTTCGACACCGACGACGACTGGTTGGTCCGCCTGACCGGCGACTCGCCGGAGGTCAGCAAGAACCTCGAGCCGCTGTCGGCGTTCGGCGTCAGTGGGTGGGTCGACGACGAGGTCGTCCACGGACTGGTGAAGGTTACCACCGACTGACCGGTCCGCGCCCCTCGCGGGACCGGGTCGAGCCGGTCGTCAGCGACCGATGGTGGCGGTCACCGCTCCGGTGATCGCCACCAGGTCCACTGGCGCGAGCTCGATGTCGAAGCCGCGCCGCCCGCCCGAGACCAGGATGGTGTCGTGGTCGAGGGCAGTCGTGTCGAGCACCGTGCGGTGGGCCCGCTTCTGCCCGACCGGCGAGATGCCGCCTGCGACGTAGCCGGTGGCGCGCTCGGCGGCGGCCACCTCCGCCATCACCGCCTTGCTCCCGCCGAGGGCGCGCGCCAGCGCCTTGAGGTCGAGCTGGCCCGTGACGGGGACGATCCCGACGACGAGCGAGCCGTCCAGTGACGCCAGCAGCGTCTTGAAGACCCGGGCGGGGTCGACGTCGAGCGCCTCGGCCGCCTCGAGCCCGTACCCTTCGTGACGGGCGTTGGACGCCCTCCTCAGGGACCGATCGGTCACCAGCGAGTCGTGCTCATAGGCGCGGACCTCGAAGGCGATGCCCGCGGCGGACAGCGCTACCGTGGCCGGCGTACCTCCGGCGCCGCGCGCCTTCTTCGCCATCAGCGAGGCCCGCGGGTCAGTTGGGGGACCAGGCGGTGCGGGCCACCTGGGTGGCCGGCAACGACGGGATGACGTTGATCGCCCGGAGCTCCTCGGTCAGCATCCGGGTCACCAGCGTGAGCCGCTCGGTGGCGTCCTCCGCCTCCAGCAGCGACTGCCGCTCCGCCATGGGCAGCGGTGCGAGGGCGGACAGCGTCCACGCGAGGTAGTCGGGGTCGCGGGGGAGCGTGCCGCTGTAGGGGTCGCCCTGCAGCTCGGTCATCGCCACGCGGAACGCGGTGAAGGTGGCGCGGGCCCGTTCGAGCACCTCGGACGGCACGTGCACCTCCGGCTCGGGGAGGACGGCGGCGAGGCCCTGCGGGTAGTCGCTGCCCCGCTGCATCTCCTCGAGGAGCAGGCGCTCGCGGGCGACGGCGACGATGTCGAAGGTCCCGTCGTCGCGCCGGTCGAACTCGGTCAGCTGCAGGACGCAGCCGACGCGGTAGACCGACTGGGCGCCGTGGTCGCCGACCTCGTAGCCCTCGCGGATCGCGACCGTGCCGAAGACCCGTTGCGCCGGGTCGTCCTCCTCCAGGAGGTGGCGCACCAGCATCCGGTAGCGGTCCTCGAAGACGTGGAGCGGCACGCTCATGCCCGGGAACACCACGGTGCTCAGCGGGAACATCGGCAGTGGGTCGCTCACACCCACGACACTAGTGGCCGGTGTCCACCCGACGCCCGCGACTTCGGCCCGACCCGCGGGGGAACCTAGAATCAGGGCATGTCCCTGATCCGTCGCATCGACCTGAGGGGCGCCGACGCGGCGTCCGTCGACTACCGCGCGAGCGTGCCTCGCGCCGAGTTCGACGTCGAGGCCGCCACGCATCAGGTGCAGCCGATCCTGGACGCGGTCCGGGCGCGCGGGGTGGAGGCGATCACCGAGTTCTCCGCCCGCTTCGACGGCGTGGAGGGCGACGACATCGCGGTGCCGCGCGAGGCCCTCACGACCGCGCTCGAGGGGCTGGACCCGGCCGTGCGGGCCGGTCTCGAGGAGTCGATCCGCCGCCTCCGCGCCACCTGCGAGGCCGAGCTCGAGCGCGACGTCACGAGTGAGGTCGCGCCCGGGGCCACCGTCACGCACCGCAAGGTGCCGATCGACCGCGTCGGCCTCTACGTCCCCGGCGGGCTCGCCCCGCTGGTGAGCAGCGTCGTGATGAACGTCGTGCCCGCGCAGGTCGCCGGGGTGCGCTCGATCGCGTTGGCGAGCCCGCCGCAGAAGAACCGCGACGGGCTGCCGGAGCCCACGATCCTTGCGGCCTGCGAGCTGCTCGGCGTCGACGAGGTGTACGCGGTCGGTGGCGCGCAGGCGATCGCCATGTTCGCCTACGGCGCCGGCCCCTGCGAGCGCGTCGACCTCGTCACCGGTCCGGGCAACATCTACGTCGCGGCCGCCAAGCGGCTGTTGCGCGGGGTCGTCGGCATCGACTCCGAGGCCGGTCCCACCGAGATCGCGATCCTGGCCGACGACACCGCGGACGCCGCGTTCGTCGCGGCCGACATGGTCAGCCAGGCCGAGCACGACCCGATGGCGGCGTCCGTGCTGGTGACCGACTCGCTCGAGCTGGCCGACGCGGTCGAGGCCGAGCTCGACAAGCAGGTCTTCGCCACCCGTCACACCGAGCGCATCCGCACCGCGCTGGGCGGGCGGCAGTCCGGCATCGTGCTGGTCGACGACATGGAGCAGGGCGTCGACGTCGTCGACGCCTACGCCGCCGAGCACCTCGAGATCGTCACCCGCGACGCCGCTGCCCACGCCGCACGCGTGCGCAACGCCGGCGCGATCTTCGTCGGTCCGTGGTCGCCGGTGTCCCTGGGCGACTACTGCGCGGGCTCCAACCACGTGCTGCCGACAGCCGGCTGCGCCTGCCACTCCAGCGGTCTCTCCGTGCGGGCCTTCACGAAGTCGGTGCACGTCATCGACTACTCGCGCGACGCGCTCGCCGAGGTCGCCGACCACGTCGTGACGCTGGCCGGGGCGGAGGACCTCCCTGGCCACGGCCAGGCGGTCAGCGTCCGGTTCGACAGCGACCGGTCACAGAGGTGAGCGGGCTGTTCCCACCGCTGCGCGAGGAGCTGCGGGGGATCGAGCCCTACGGTGCGCCCCAGCTCTCGCTCGAGCAGGCGCCCGTGCAGCTCAACGTCAACGAGAACCCCTACGGTCCCTCGCCGGAGGCGGCGGCCGACATCGCCCGCGCCGTCGGTGCGGCCGCGGTGTCGCTCAACCGCTACCCCGACCGCGAGTTCGTCGAGCTGCGGACCGCCCTGGCGGCGTACCTCGACACCTCCGGCGGCTCGGGCATCACCCCTGACATGGTGTGGGCGGCCAACGGGTCCAACGAGGTCATGCTCCAGCTGCTGCAGGCATTCGGCGGACCCGGGCGCGTGGCGCTGTCGTTCGCGCCGACGTACTCCATGTATCCCGAGTACGCCCGCGACACGATGACCGAGTGGGTGGCCGGCCACCGCGCCGAGGACTTCTCGCTCGACCTCGACGCCGCGCGTCGGCTGGTGGAGGAGCGTCGTCCGTCGGTCGTGCTCCTGCCCAGCCCCAACAACCCGACCGGGACGGCGCTGCCGCCCGAGGCGGTGACGATGCTGTGCGAGGCGGCCGCGTCCTACGAGTCCGGCGGCATCGTGGTGGTCGACGAGGCCTACGGCGAGTTCCGCCGCGCCGGTACCCCGAGCGCGCTCGAGCTGCTGCCGCGGCACCGCAACCTCGTCGTGACGCGCACCATGAGCAAGGCGTTCGCCCTGGCCGGGGCCCGGCTGGGCTACCTCGCCGCAGATCCCTCGATCTGCGACGCGATCCGGGTCGTCCGGCTGCCCTACCACCTCTCGGCCGTGACCCAGGCGACCGCGCTGGCGGCGCTGCGCCACGCTCCCGAGCTGCTCGGCAAGGTCGACGACCTCCGTGCCGAGCGTGACGCGACCGTGGCCTGGCTGCGCGACCAGGGACTCGAGGTCGCCGACTCCGACGCCAACTTCGCGCTGTTCGGTCGGTTCGCCGACCGGCACGTCGTCTGGCAGGGTCTGGTCGACCGGGGCGTGCTGATCCGGGAGACCGGCCCGGACGGGTGGCTGCGCGTGTCGATCGGGACGGCCGAGGAGATGGCGGCCTTCAAGAAGGCCCTGCTGGACACAATCGAGACGACGAAGGATCCCACATGAGCCGCACCGCGAAGATCGAGCGCACCACCAAGGAGTCCGGCGTCCTCGTCGAGGTCGACCTCGACGGCACGGGCCGCTCCGACGTCTCGACCGGCGTGGGGTTCTACGACCACATGCTCGACGCCTTCGCCCGGCACGCCCTGGTCGATCTCGTCGTCCAGACCAGCGGCGACACCCACGTCGACGCCCACCACTCGGTCGAGGACACCGCGATCGTGCTCGGCCAGGCGCTGCGAGAGGCCCTCGGCGACAAGGCCGGCATCCGACGCTTCGGCGACGCCACCGTGCCGCTCGACGAGGCGCTCGTCCAGGCCGTCGTCGACGTCTCGGGCCGTCCCTACTGCGTGCACACCGGCGAGCCGGAGGGCCAGGAGTACGTCGCCATCGGCGGCACCGGCGCCACCTACATGGGCTCCCTGACCCGTCACGTCTTCGAGACGATCTCCTTCCACGCCCACCTCGCGCTGCACGTGCGGGTGCTCGGCGGCCGCGACCCGCACCACGTGGTCGAGGCGCAGTTCAAGGCCTTCGCGCGCGCGTTCCGCGACGCCGTGGCGATCGACCCGCGCGAGACCGGTGTACCGTCCACGAAGGGCAGCCTGTGACTGCTCTTGGCGTCGTGGTCCTCGACTACGGCTCGGGCAACCTCCGCTCGGTCGTGCGCGCCGTCGAGCGCGCCGGGGCCACGGTCACCCTGACCAGCGACTTCGACACCGCGCTGGCGGCCGACGGCCTCGTCGTGCCCGGCGTCGGCGCGTACGCCGCCTGCATGGATGGCCTGCGCGCGATCAAGGGCGACCGGATCATCGGCCGGCGGCTGGCGGGCGGTCGCCCGGTGCTCGGGATCTGCGTCGGGATGCAGATCCTGTTCGCGCGGGGCGTGGAGCACGGGATCGAGACCGCGGGGTGCGACGAGTGGCCCGGCACGGTCGACCGGCTGCAGGCCGACGTGGTGCCGCACATGGGCTGGAACACCGTCGAGGCGCCGTCGGGCTCGCGCCTCTTCGCCGGCATCGAGGACGAGCGGTTCTACTTCGTGCACTCCTACGGCGTACGTTCCTGGGACCTCGTCACCAACGACCGCACGGTGGCCCCGCTGGTCACGTGGGCCGAGCACGGGGGAGACCGGTTCGTGGCCGCCGTCGAGAACGGTCCGCTGTCCGCGACCCAGTTCCACCCGGAGAAGTCCGGGGACGCCGGCGCCGCGCTGCTCGCCAACTGGGTGGCGTCGCTCCAGGAGTCGGTCCAGCCCTGAATTACCCCGAAATCGGGTCGCCGGCTCCGGCCTCCGCTCGCTAGCGTCCCGACATGACCGAGCAGCTCAGCATGAACCAGATCATCCACGCGGCGGTGCGCCGCGACGTGAGCCGCACCGAGCAGGCACTGCGCTCGCTGCCGGACGGCGACACGGCGCGCGCCCGCGAGATCCGGACGGCCTGGCGCAACCTGGTCCGTGAGCTCACCCACCACCACGAGGCCGAGGACGAGCACGTGTGGCCGTTCCTCCAGTCGCGGGGCGTCGACCTCACGCTCCTCGAGCAGATGGAGTCCGAGCACGTGGCGATGAAGCAGGCGCTGTCGTCGGTGTCGACCAGCCTCGACGCCGTCGTCGCCGCACCGTCCACCACCAACGCCTCGGCCGCGGCCGACGAGGTCGCGCGAGCCCGCGAGGTGATCAACGGCCACCTCGACCACGAGGAGCGTGACGTCGAGGGCCCGATGGGCGCGTTGCACGACGACGAGGAGTTCAAGGCACTGACGAAGAAGCTCCGCCCGGCGAGCCCCGTCGACGCGGCCAACTCCCTGGCCTGGATGCAGGACGGCGCGGGAGAGCGGGAGCGGTCGGCGCTGCGCGCGAACATCCCGGGGCCCGTCATCACGATCCTCACCCTGCTCGTCGCGCGCCGCTACCGTCGCGAGGTCGCGCCCGTCTGGCGCTGATCCCCGGCCCTCGGCGGAGGCGCGGACCTACCCATCCCGGGGGATTGCCGGGGATCCGGGCCGGGTCTACGTTCGGCTCACGGACCGCGGCGGCGTTGCCGCGCCGGGAGGGAGTCGTCATGGCTCAGCACCGTGCCCGCCTGCTCGCCGTCGTCGCTGCCTCGGCCGTCGCGCTCACCGTCGTCGGGACCCAGTCGGGTGCCCAGGCCGGGGGTCGCGGCGGGCACGGGCCGAATCCGCCCGACCGGCCCACGAAGGTCGTGGTCATCCTCGTCGACGCGCTCAGCAAGGAGATCGTCGACACGTACGGCATGCGCAACGTGCAGGCGCTCATGAAGGACGGCGTCGACACGCCCAAGGGCTACCTCGGCCACACCGGGTCGGTCACGGTCGTCACGCACAACGTGGTCACGACGGGTGCGTCGCCCAAGCACATGGGCTGGACCAACGAGGGCTACCGCGACGTCGACGGCCTGCTCGGCGCCCCCGGCGGCCTCTACATCACCAGCAACTTCGGCCGCGACCAGATGGCGCCGCTGCAGGCGGCGGCCGGCTACCCGCACCTGTCCGACTACCTCGACGACACCGGCAAGGTGTTCACGGTCAGCCCCAAGGGGTACGCCGCGTGGGGCCTGAGCGGTCCCGGCTCGGCGAACACCTCGACCATCACCTTCGGCAGCAAGACGTGCCCTGTCCCGGGGAGCAACCCTCCGGCGACCACGCGCCACCGCGCGCCCACGGGCTGGAACGTGCCGTCCTACATCTCGGCGGACTGCGGCTCGCGCTGGGTGGTGGCCCGCGACACGGCGTACGACACCCTCCAGTACCCGGCGCAGCTCTACCCCGCCACCGACAACCGCTACGTGGTCGGCAACGACCCGGCGCACCAGGGCGGGGACATCTGGGCGACCGACGCCGTCCTCGAGATCATGGGGCAGGAGGGCGACGGCTGGAGCGGCATCTTCGTCAGCCTGCCCGGCGTCGACAAGGCCGCGCACATGTGGGGAGGGGTCAACGACCCGGAGGGGGCGACCCCCGGCTACGACCCGATGACGCACATGGAGTACGCCACCGAGACCGCGGACGCCCAGGTCGGCCGGATCATGCAGTCGCTCGAGGACAGCGGCCAGCTCGACGACACGCTCGTCGTGCTCACCGCCGACCACGGCTCCGTCGCGGCTGACGAGGATCACTTCCACGGCGACTTCGAGCCGGTGAACGACTACGGCTACTTCAACTGGTACTACGGCTCGCCGGCCAACGACGTGCCGTACCTCCGCCCGCAGGAAGCACTGCTCCCGCTCATCGACGGCACCGACGACGGGACGGGGGAGACCAATGTCGGCCTCTCGTACAGCGACTCCTCGCTGAACGTGTGGCTGAAGGACCAGTCGCCCGAGGCGGTCGCCGAGGCGGCGGCCGTCATGGAGGACCTGGCCGACGTCACCGCGGTGTGGCAGCGCAACGGCGACCACTACGACCGCGTGACGCCGGTGCGCTGGGACCGGATGCACGGCGCCGATAAGCGGTGGTTCGCCACCAAGGCGCAGGAGCTCGTCGACACGCAGGCCGCCGACCACGGTCCCGACCTGATCGCGACGCTGCCTGACGACACGACGTACTCGGTCCTCGGCGACCACGGCGGCATCCAGCGTTCGTCGCAGCAGGTCCCTATCGTCTTTGCCGGCGCCAACACGTCGCACCAGGACCTGCGCGCGGAGGTGAGGTCGGTCGACATCATGCCGACGATCCTGCGGGCCATGGGCATCGGGGCGACCCACCCGATGGACGGGATCGCCTACGAGCTGCCGACCCTCAAGCGCGGCCGACCCTAGCGGTCGCGTTGGTCGCCCTCGGCCAGCGCCTTCAGGGTGAGCAGCTGCTTGCGCGCCATCACCAGGTCGCCGACGGAGAGAACCGGCGCCAGCAACCTGCTGGTGCGAGCCACCACCTTGAGCACGAGTCGTACGTCGCCCTCCCGCGGCAGGACGGCGTACGACAGGTGGGCGCCCATGATCGTCGCCGTCAGCTCGCGGCCGGGTTCGACCGCCACCACCCGCCCGTGGTCGCGGCCGAGGGCGCGGGTGAACGGGTCGCCGACGCGCGGCTCCGGAACGTCGCGCAGGTCGCGCGGTGACCGCCGGCCGAGGTTGTCGACGACGTCGTACGAGTAGGGCGCCAGGCGCACCTGCCGGACGCGGGCCCACACCGTCGTGGGCTCCGCGCGGACCGTGACGCCGCGCCACGCCTGCAGCGTCGGCGCGGTGACGAAGGCGTCGCACCCGTAGGGACGGCGCACCTCAGCGTCAGTGACACCCCACCGGTCGCCGATCACGCCGCCACGCTAGCGGTGGTCTCGTCCGCGGGGGACGCTCGATCCTCCCCACTCCCGGCACCCCACTGCCGGCCCCCTGCCTGTCAGCGTTCGCGCCCCGGAGCTGACGTTGAGAACTGCGGCCTCCCGACATCCGGGGCCGGCCTGGCCCGTCGCCCGGCCGCAGTTCTCCGAGAACGTGGCGACGAGGGCCGCGACGACGTCCGGCCGCGACCAGCCGGCACGTCTCGCCGGGCCACCACCCGGTGGGGGCGAAGAGCGGTCGCTCCTAGGATCGACCCATGCCCAGCACCCCCGAGCAGCCGTACCTCGAGCTCCTTCCCGCCGTGGACATCAAGGGCGGCCAGGCCGTCCAGCTGGTCCAGGGAGTGGACGGGTCCGAGAAGCGGTTCGGTGACCCCGTCGAGGCGGCGCTGCGGTGGCAGGAGGCCGGGGCGGAGTGGATCCACCTCGTCGACCTCGACGCCGCCTTCGGCCACGGGCACAACCGGGAGCTCCAGGCCCGGATCGTCGGCACCCTCGACATCCAGGTCGAGATGAGCGGCGGCATCCGCGACGACGAGTCGCTCGAGGCCGCGATGGCGGCCGGGTGCCGGCGGGTCAACATCGGCACCGCGGCGCTCGAGCAGCCCGAGTGGTGCGCCCGCGCCATCGCGACGTACGGCGACCGGGTCGCGGTGGGTCTCGACGTGCGCGGTACGACGCTGGCCGCGCGGGGCTGGACCCGAGACGGCGGCGACCTCTACGAGACGCTCGCCCGCCTCGACTCCGAGGGGTGCGCCCGCTACGTCGTCACCGACGTCAACAAGGACGGCATGCTGCAGGGTCCCAACCTCCAGCTGCTCCGCGACGTCTGCGCCGCGACCGACAAGCCGGTCGTGGCCAGCGGCGGCGTCACCACGCTCGACGACATCCGCGCGCTCATGACCCTCGTCGACGAGGGCGTGGAGGGCGCCATCGCCGGCACGGCGCTCTACGAGGGTCGCTTCACCCTCGAGGACGCCCTGGCGCTGACGAAGCCGGTGCCGTGAGCATGGAGTTCACTGACTACCACACGCGGCTGGCCGCCTACGTCCTGCTCGTCGACGAGGTCGACGGGCGGGAGTGCGTGCTGCTCGCGTGGTGGAACGGCGAGGGGCACAGCGACCCGGCCTGGTCCCTGCCCGGCGGTGGGATCGACTTCGAGGAGTCGATCCGAGACGGGCTGGTGCGCGAGGTCTTCGAGGAGACCGGCTACCACGTCGAGCCAGGTGCGCTCCTCGCCGAGGACTTCTTCACCGGTCAGGGGCGGACCTTCGACGGTCTGTTCCGCTCCCAGCGCTTCGTCTTCGAGGCGACGATCACCGGCGGCGAGCTGGGCACGACCGAGGTCGACGGGTCGACCGACCACGCGGCCTGGGTGCCGCTCGGCGAGCTCGACGCCCAGTCCCGCGTCGGCATCGTCGACGTCGCCCTGTCCGCCCGCGCACGCCAGCAGCGGCCATGAGCCTCGCGATCCGCGTCATCCCGTGCCTCGACGTCGACGGCGGGCGGGTGGTGAAGGGCGTCAACTTCACCGAGCTGCGTGACGCCGGTGACCCCGTCGAGCTCGCCAGGTTGTACGACGCCGAGGGCGCCGACGAGCTGACCTTCCTCGACATCTCCGCCTCCCACCAGGGCCGCGCCACCACGATGGAGGTGGTCAGCCGCTGCGCCGAGGAGGTCTTCATCCCCCTCACCGTCGGCGGCGGCGTCGGCAGCGTCCAGGACGTCGACCGGCTCCTGCGCGCGGGTGCCGACAAGGTGGCGGTCAACACCGCCGCGATCCACCGGCCCGAGCTGGTCGCGGAGATCGCCGACCGCTTCGGCAACCAGGTGCTCGTGCTGAGCGTGGACGCCCGACGCACGGCCGGCACGCAGAGCGGCTTCGAGGTCACCACGCACGGCGGACGCAAGAGCGCCGGGCTCGACGCGATCGAGTGGGCCGTGCGCGCCGCCGAGCTCGGGGCGGGCGAGATCCTGCTCAACGCGATGGACGCCGACGGCACGACCGACGGCTTCGACCTCGAGCTCATCCGCGCCGTACGCCGCGAGGTGGGCATCCCGGTCATCGCCAGCGGGGGAGCGGGCGCGGTCGAGCACTTCCCGCCCGCCGTCGCGGCCGGCGCCGACGCGGTGCTCGCAGCCACGGTCTTCCACTTCGGGACGCTGACCATCGGAGAGGTCAAGACCGGTCTGTCCACGGCCGGCCATGCGGTCCGCTGACGGCGGGCGCAGTCGTAGGATTCGGCCATGCTGAAGACCTCCCGGCGCGCGGCCAGGCGCCACCTCGCCGTCGTCACCCTCGCGTCCGCTGCGATCGCGCTGTCCGCGTGCGCCCCGACGGACGAGGCCGACAGCGGCAGCGACTCCGGCTCCGAGACCTCGGAGAGCTCGGAGTCCGAGGCGCCCGCCGCCGACGAGTGCACGCCCGACGCGATGGAGACCGTCGCCGACGGCACCCTGACGATCGCGACCGACGACCCCGCCTACGAGCCGTGGTTCGTCGACAACGACCCGACCAACGGTGAGGGCTACGAGTCCGCGGTGGCGTACGCCATCGCCGAGCAGCTCGGCTACACCCAGGACCAGGTCGCCTGGGTGAAGGTCCCGTTCAACAAGGTGGTCCAGCCCGGACCCAAGGACTTCGACTTCGACGTCAACCAGGTGTCCATCACCGAGGCCCGCCGCAAGGCCGTCGACTTCTCCTCCGGCTACTACGACGTGGTGCAGACCGTCATCACCAACAAGGGCAGCGCGATCGACGGCACCACCAGCCTCGCCGACCTCGCCGACGCCAAGCTCGGCGCCCAGGTCGGCACGACCAGCTACACCGCGATCACCGACCAGATCCAGCCCTCGCAGGACCCGGCCGTGTTCGACACCAACGATCAGGCGGTCCAGGCGCTCAAGAACGGCCAGATCGACGGCATCGTCGTCGACCTCCCCACCGCCTACTTCATGACCGCCGTGCAGCTCGACGACGGCGTCATCGTCGGCCAGCTCCCGCTCCCCGACGGTGAGCCCGAGCAGTTCGGCGCGGTCCTCGCCAAGGACAGCCCGCTGACCGACTGCGTCACCTCGGCCGTCGACACGCTGCGCGAGGACGGCGTCCTCGACCAGATCGGCCAGGAGTGGCTGGCCCAGCAGGGCGCTCCCGAGCTGTCCTGATGCCCGACCAGGTGGACACCGCCTGGGAGCCCTCCGAGGTCCAGCGCGAGCGCGACGAGTGGCGGCGCCGGCGCACGATCCGCAGCGCGGCCATCGCCTCGGGCAGCACGGTGCTGCTGCTCGTGGTCGTCGGCGGCCTGGTGGTTAGCTCGCCGGGCTGGGAGCGCGTCCAGGAGACGTACTTCGACTGGGACAAGGCCGTCTCGTCGTTCCCGGCGGTGCTCGAGGGCCTCTGGCTCAACATCCGCGTGATGGCGCTGTGCGCGGTCCTCATCGTCGCGTTGAGCCTGACGATCGCGGTGATGCGCACCATCCGCGGTCCCGTCGCCTTCCCGCTGCGCCTGGTCGGGACGGCGTACGTCGACGTCTTCCGCGGACTGCCGCTGCTGCTGGTGATCTTCCTGCTCGGCTTCGGCGGGCCCGCGCTCAGCCTGTCCGGGCTGCCCACCTCGGCCCTCTTCTGGGGATGTGCGGCCCTGGTGCTGTCCTACTCGGCCTACGTCGCCGAGGTGTTCCGGGCCGGCATCGAGTCGGTCCACCCGAGCCAGCGCCTGGCCGGGCGGTCGCTCGGCCTGACCTACGGGCAGACGCTGCGCCACGTCGTGCTGCCCCAGGCCTGGCGCCGGGTCATCCCGCCGCTGATGAACGACCTGGTCTCGCTCCAGAAGGACTCCGGCCTGATCGCCGTGCTCGGCGTCGTGGACGCGATCCGCGCGGCCCAGATCGAGACGGCCATCGACTTCAACTACACGCCGTACGTCGTCGCCGGCGTGCTGTTCTGCTGCCTGACCATCCCGATGGCCAGGCTCACCGACCGCTACGCCCGCAAGAAGGGCTACCACGGGGCAGGAGGGCACTTGTGACGACACCCGTGAACAGCGAGCACCGGTCCGAGCTGCTGCGCCTCGACGGCGTCCGCAAGTCCTTCGGCGACCACGTCGTGCTCCGCGAGGTCGACCTGACCATCGAGCCCGGCGAGTGCGTCGTGCTGATCGGTGCGTCGGGATCCGGCAAGTCGACGCTGCTGCGGTGCGTCAACCTCCTCGAGGTCGTCGACGACGGCGTGATCTCCTTCGAGGGCCGCGACATCACCGATCCGCGCGTCGACGGCGACGAGGTGCGCTCGCGCATGGGCCTGGTCTTCCAGGCCTACAACCTGTTCCCGCACCTCGACGTGATGGGCAACGTCACCCTGGCGCTGCGCCTGGTGCACGGGGTGGGCGCCGAGGAGGCGCGGTCCCGTGGCATGGCGATGCTGGAGCGGGTGGGCCTCGCCGCCAAGGCGGAGGCGCGCCCCGACGACCTGTCCGGCGGGCAGCAGCAGCGGGTGGCGATCGCGCGGGCGCTCGTGGCCAACCCGCGGCTGATGCTGCTCGACGAGGTCACGAGCGCGCTCGACCCGGAGCTCGTCGGTGAGGTGCTCGACCTGCTGACCGAGCTGAAGGCCGAGGGCGTGACCATGTTGCTCAACACCCACGAGATGGGCTTCGCCCGCGACGTGGCCGACGAGGTCTGCTTCCTGCACGACGGGCGCATCCACGAGCGGGGACGGCCCGAGCAGGTGCTCGGCGACCCCCAGCAGGAGCGCACGCGCTCCTTCCTCTCGCGGATCCGCGCGTCCTGATCGAGCGCCGATCGACCGCTGATCCAGCCCGGATCCAGCCCTCATCGAGACGCTTTTCGATTCGCGGAGTGTCGGTGCCGAGGAATAGCCTTGCCCGGTTGGTTGGTTGCGCTCGGCAACCGACCAGCGGAGACATCGGACGACGAGGAGGCGGGCGACACCTGTGGGCGACGACGCGGAGCTGCGGAGCACCACCACTCTCGACGGCTTCCGGGTCCTGTGGGTCGGCATCAAGCGCGAGCCCATCGTCTTCACGGTCGCGACGCTGGGAGCCGTGCTCTTCGGGGTGCTCACCGTGGCTGACGCGTGGGTGCTCGGCTGGGCCACCCAGCACGTCCTGATCCCCGCGTTCGACACCGGCGAGATCGGCACCGACATGCTTGTCATGGTGGTCGCCCTCTTCATGGGCGTGGCGATCCTGCGGGCGGTCGGCATCGTCGCCCGTCGCCTCGGCGGCGGCATCATGTACTACCGGATGCAGTCCCACACGCGCCGCGGCGTGACCCGGCAGTACCTCTCCCTGCCGATGGAGTGGCACCAGCGCCACCCGACCGGCCAGCTGCTCTCCAACGCCTACTCCGACGTCGAGGCGGCGTGGGCACCGATCATGCCCCTGCCGATGGCGCTCGGCACCGTCGTGATGATGGTCATCGCGGTGGTGCAGATGTTCATCGCCGACGTCGTGATGGCCGTGGTGGGCCTGCTCGTCTTCCCCGCCGTCGTCGCGGCCAACCTGCTCTACCAGCACTTCTCCTCCCCGCTGATGACCCGCGCCCAGGGGCTCCGCGCCGAGGTGAGCGAGATCGCCCACGAGTCCTTCGACGGCGCGATGGTCGTCAAGACGTTGGGGCGCGAGGTCGAGGAGACCGACCGCTTCCGTGCCAAGGCCCACGAGCTGCGCGACGTCAACGTGCGCGCCGGCCGGATCCGCGCGGTGTTCGACCCGACCCTGGCCAGCCTGCCCAGCCTCGGTGTGCTCGTCGTCCTGGCGGTCGGTGTCGCCCGCGTCTCCAGCGGGGCGACCGACGCCGGGGACGTGGTGACGGTCGCCTACCTCCTGACCATCGTGTCCTTCCCGATCCGGGCGATCGGGTGGCTGCTCGGCGAGTTCCCGCGCTCGGTCGTGGGCTACCGCCGCGCCAAGGCGGTGCTCGACGCGACCGGCAACATGGCCTACGGCACTGACGAGCTGCCCGTGCTCACGACGGGCGCCCTGCTCGAGGTCCAGGACCTCCACTACTCCTACGACGCCGAGGCGCCGCTGCTGCGTGGCGTCGACTTCGACGTACGTCCGGGGCGCACCGTCGCGCTGGTCGGCGCGACGGCCTCCGGCAAGAGCACGCTCACCAGCCTGATGACCCGACTGGTCGACCCCGACGCGGGCCGGATCCGCATCGACGGGCACGACGTCAAGGGCCTCCGCAAGGGCGCGTTGCCCCGCGACGTGGCGCTCGTGCCCCAGACGGCGTTCATGTTCGACGACACCGTCCGGGGCAACGTCACGCTCGGCGCCGACGTCTCCGACGCCGACGTGTGGGCCGCGCTGCGCACCGCCCAGGCCGACGGCTTCGTCGCCGCCCTGCCCGACGGCATCGACACCAAGCTGGGGGAGCGCGGCACCTCGCTCTCCGGTGGCCAGCGCCAGCGGCTCTCGCTCGCCCGTGCCCTCGTACGCCGTCCGCGGCTGCTGATCCTCGACGACGCCACGTCCGCGGTCGACCCGGAGGTCGAGGCGCGCATCCTGGCCTCTCTGCGCGACTCCCGCGACGGTCACGGGGACGGCGACGACGACGGCTCGGCCGCCTCGCTCGTCGTGGTGGCCTACCGCAAGGCGACCATCTCGCTGGCCGACGAGGTCGTGCACCTCGAGGACGGGCGCATCGTCGGACGGGGCACCCACGCCGAGCTGCTCGCCACCAGCCCGGCCTACGCCCAGCTGGTCAACGCCTACGAGACAGAGGCCCCGGAATGAGCACTGTCGCACCCACCTCCGGGACCCGGATGGACACCGGGGAGGACATCGGCGCCATGGCGACCCTCCGCCTCGGCATGAAGTACTCACCCGAGCTGCGCGAGGGCCTCGGGCTCACGCTGTTCTACGCCGTGATCGCCTCGTGCGGCCAGATCGTCGTGCCGATCGCGGTCCAGCAGACCCTCGACCGTGGGCTCAACGGTCCCGGCGGTCCCCGCCTCGACTACGTCGCCTGGATGGGGGTGCTCGCCGCCTTCGCGATCGCCGTGACGAGCTGGGCGTCCTACATGATGACCAGCCGGCTGTTCACCACCTCCGAGCGCGGGCTCGCGACGCTGCGCACCAAGGCGTTCCGCCACGTGCACGACCTCCCGCTGCTCACCCAGAACACCGAGCGCCGCGGCGCGCTGGTCTCCCGGGTGACCAGCGACGTCGACCAGGTGAGCCAGTTCCTCGTCTTCGGTGGCCTCATCTTCGTCGTCAGCATCGGACAGATGCTGGTCGCGACGGTGCTGATGGTGGTCTACAGCTGGCAGCTCGCGCTGGTGGTCTGGCTGTCGTTCGCCCCGCTGTTCCTCTCGATCCGCTGGTTCCAGAAGAAGCTGTCGGCCGCCTACACCGTCGTACGCCACCAGGTGGGCGTGCTGCTCGGCGCCATCTCCGAGCCGGTCGTCGGCGCCGCCGTCGTCCGCTCCTACGGCGTCGAGGACCGCACCCAGGCGCGCATCGACACCGCCATCCAGGACTGGCAGGACGCCTACACCCACGCGCAGACCTACACCGTCACGTCGTTCTCGCTCGGCGGCCTCTCGGCCGGCCTGGCCAACGCCGGCGTGATCGTGATCGGCGTGCTCCTCGGCTTCACCGGCGACATGACTCCCGGCCGGGTCCTCGCCTTCGCGTTCCTGGTCACCCTCTTCGTCGGGCCGGTGCAGATGGGCACCCAGATCCTCACCGACGCGCAGAACGCCATCGCCAGCTGGCGCCGCGTCCTCGGCATCCTCGAGACGCCTGCCGACCTCGTCGACCCGGGGGCCGACGGCGCGGAGCTCCCGCGTGGCCCGATCGACGTCCGCTTCGCCGACGTCAGCTTCGCCTACCCCGACGGGCCGCCGGTGCTCCGCGAGGTCGACCTGGCCATCGGCGCGGGCACCCGGGTGGCGATCGTGGGGGAGACCGGCTCGGGCAAGTCCACCTTCGCCAAGCTGCTCACCCGCCTGATGGACCCGACCGACGGCGCCGTGCTGCTCGACGGCGTCGACGTACGACGCATCGAGGCGCGGTCCCTGCGGCGCAGCGTCGTGCTGGTGCCGCAGGAGGGCTTCCTCTTCGACGACTCGATCACGGCCAACGTGCGCTACGGCAAGCTCGACGCCACGGAGGACGAGATCCGCGCCTCGGCGGTCGAGCTCGGCATCGACGACTGGCTGCGCGGTCTCCCGCGCGGGCTCCACACCCAGGTGGGCCAGCGCGGCGAGTCGTTGTCTGCCGGCGAGCGGCAGCTCGTCGCGCTGTTGCGCGCGCACCTCGCCGACCCCGACCTCTTGGTCCTCGACGAGGCCACCAGCGCCGTCGACCCGGCGCTGGAGATGCAGATCGGCCGCGCCCTCGAGCGGCTGATGCAGTCGCGGACGTCGGTCACCATCGCGCACCGGCTGTCGACGGCCGAGAGCGCCGACGAGGTGATCGTGGTCGACAAGGGACGGGTGGTGCAGCGGGGACCGCACCGCGAGCTCGTCACCCAGGCCGGCAGCGTCTACGCCGGCCTCCACGCGAGCTGGGTCGCGCAGCACTCGCGGGTGTAGCACCGCGACGCCGAGGCGGACCTCAGGAAGCGAGCAGCTGGCTGATGAGCATGTCGGCGTCGAAGACGTCGGACTCGGTGCCCGGGGAGACCACCGCGACGGTGCGCGCGATGAAGTCGACGACGTCCGCGGCACGGGCCAGCAGCACGAGGTGGCCGTCGGGGGAGCTGAGCTCGATGGAGACCATCGCGCGACCGCTCAGGCCGATCGCGGGGGAGACGTGGACGTCGCCCTCGCCGGAGGGGGCCTCGATACCACGGATCAGCAGGTCGCGACCGAAGGTCCACACGAGGTTGCCGTCAGAGGTGACGAACGTCATCGCGACCGCGAACGGGTCGGAGGCGGCATAGCTCAGCACGGTGTCGATCTCGTGGCGGATGCCGCGGTCGTCCATGCACTCGACGGTGATGTCCAACGCGACGTCGGACAGGGTGTGCCCGCTACCGGACAGGTTCATCGAGGGCTCCTTGTGATCGCCCGGAGTGAGGGATTCTCCGAGGTTGCGTGCTCATGAGACGGCATGCCGGGATGCTCGTGATGCAAAACGGCAAAAGATGACCCGGGCTGGTCCAGACCGGAACTTGATGCTGGCTCGGGGCGAACTTGACGGTAACCCGACCTTTCCGCTGCTGCGAAACTCCTGGTCCTCCCGGGTAGGTTCTTCTCATGACGGGGGCAGCGAAGCGGATCGGACTCGAGGTCCTGGGGTGGACCCTGCTGGTGCTCGGCGTGGCGGCGATCTTCCTGCCGGGCCCGGGGCTGCTCGGCATCTTCGCCGGCCTCGCGCTCCTGTCCCAGCAGTACGACTGGGCGGAGAGGCGGGTCGAGCCGGTCCGGCTGCGGGCGATGCTCGGCGCCGCGGAGAGCGTCGAGACCTGGCCCCGCATCGTCGCCTCCTGCCTCGGTGCGATCGTCCTCGCGGCGTGCGGCGTGCTCTGGATCATCAAGCCGCCGGCCCCGGACT
The DNA here is from genome assembly GCF_042666175.1 of Nocardioides sp. GCM10028917. NCBI lineage: Bacteria > Bacillati > Actinomycetota > Actinomycetes > Propionibacteriales > Nocardioidaceae > Nocardioides > Nocardioides sp. GCM10028917. The sequence goes on along the minus strand of NZ_JBHTFL010000006.1, from coordinate 42,582 downwards.
GGTGGCCGGTGGCCGACACGTGGTGGCTGCCCGGTGGGATCTGGACCGGCGTCACCCAGGTGGCGTCCGCCGTCATCGCGGTCGGCCTGATCATCTACAGCTACCGGCGCTTCCACGGCCACCCCGAGAAGGCCGACGAGCTGCGCAGCGACATCAAGGCCCGCGGCCGCAAGACCGAGGACCGGCCCGTCGGGGCCGATACCTGACCCGGATTCCGACCCGGGCCGCTCGATGGGATACGGTTCTGCCGAGCTTGGGCGATTGGCGCAGTGGTAGCGCGCTTCGTTCACACCGAAGAGGTCACTGGTTCGAACCCAGTATCGCCCACCAAGATCACCGAGAGCCGCGCTACCACGTAGCGCGGCTCTGTTGTTCGCACCGAAGAGGTCACTGGTTCGAACCCAGCATCGCCCACCAAGATCAGCCGCAGCACCAGCGGCGGGATCCACCAACGGACGACTCATGGTCGGTACAACGACAGAGCATCACCGAGGTGACGCACCACGACCGAACCGGTCGCACCACCCGGGATCAGGGCGACCACGCCGAGCCTCTAGCCCACTGCTCGGCCGCCTCCATGACGAGGTCACATACCGGATCCTTGACGGCGTAGTACGCGTCCACGTCGGGATGCAGCCTCGCAAGTGCCACCTTCACCTGTGCGTAGGCAGCCGCGGCAGCAGGCGAGTGGCGAAGGTAGTCCCGGAACAGGAGGGCGTACCGGGTGTTGGCGCGGCCCGTCTCACGCACGTGCAGGTGGGTCGGCCGCCACGAGGCTGGTGCTCGGAAGTATCGCTTCTCCCACGCTGAGGGATCGTGCTGATCGCCAGGTGGAACGTGGTCGCTGGTGATGTCTGTCGTCGTGGCACCGAGGCTCTCGAACGCACGCGTCACAGCGGGGTCCGTCAGGTCCGAGACGGTGATCTGCACGTCGATGATGTCCTTGGCTGCCAGCCCTGGAACGGAGGTGGAGCCGATGTGGTCGATCCGCTGCGCGATGTCGCCCAGCGCCCCGTGCAAGGTTGCCTCCACCTGCGCGAAGTCGGCCGGCCACCTCGCGCTGTACGGCTTGATCACGATGCGACGGGATGCGGTCACGCCCGAAGTCTGGCATCACGCCGGCGGTCGAGCCCCACCCAGCGGCGGGCCTCGTCCGAGCTCACTGCGATGAGGATGAGGACGGTGATCGCGGTGCTCGTCAGGACGGAGAAGTGGACCTCGGCAGCGGCGCCGAGGTCGACCAGCTGCGTGACGGCCTCGACGGTGCACACGACCATGAGGGCGAACCGGGCCCACGCGTGGTGGGCGAGCATGAAGGCCCACAGGCCGACGAGGCACAGGGCGCTGATTCCCATCACGGCGATCTCGAAGGTCGAAGCGGTGGCGGGGACGCTGGCGCCCTGGACGACGGCGGCGAACACGGTCGTCAGGGTGACGGCCGCCTTGCCCATGCTCATCACGGCCGCTGCCAGGAGGGCCGGCGGCGGTACGCGGTGGGACACCGCGCGGGACAACGCATCGCTCTCCGGCTGCCCCTGGTCCGGCTCCGGTGCGCGGAGGCTGGTCAGGTCCAGGATCGGCAGGCTGCCGTCGGTCCGTACGACGTCGCCTCCACCGTTGCGGGTGGTGAAGGCGCTGGAGTAGTCCGTGATGATGCGCAGCGAGGCGTCCGGAACCGCGTACCGGACCGTGTCGATGACGTAGTCGCGCTCGATGTCGATGTCGGCGTCCACACGGTGCGTCACCTGGAGGGTGAACAGGGAGATCCCGACTGCCCTGTCGTACGTCGCTGCGGCGAGCCACTCCACCTCGAACCCACCGGGCAGCTTCCAGCCGTCGGGGACCGGCCAGAAGCGCACGTGGTGGCGTTGCGCCGGGTTGCCGTCGACCTCCTGCTGGTAGGCGAAGGCCTGCCGCTGCCCGAAGAGGAAGAGCGACGAGACGGGCGCTTCCGGGTAGGGGCGGCGCAGCACCGACGAGACCACGATCCGCCACGAGGAGCGGATCGTGAGCTCATCGGCACGGGTCCAGCCGGCTCGGACCATGGCAGCGTGGATGTCTGCCTCGTTGCCGTCGACGGCCAGGTTGATCGGGTCACCGAGCACACCGATGTCGGTGAGGGAGCGCCCGATGAAGTAGTCGGGCACGTAGATCTTGGACAGCACCTCCTGGAGGCGAGGGAGCCCCACGTAGGCCAGCAGCACCCAGAACAGGAACACCGAGCCGATGACGTACCAACCGTCGTTGAGGCCGGCGGTGACCACGATCCACCCCAACCACATGACGAGCACCGTCCCGATCACGAAGAAGGCACCGTCGACGATCTGCTGGACCGGCCAGAGCGGGGTGCCCGAGACGTCGTCCGGCGCCAGCTCGAACGTGGGAGGCGATGCCGGAGGCGGTGTGTCCACCCGATCACCGCGGCGCCAGTCGTCGGCGGGATCTATCGCCATGCGTGACCATCCTCGTCGTCCGCGCGACGTCCGCAGGCCAGGACCACTAGCCTCGGCGCATGAAGGCCCACCGCGGACCAGGGGACGGGTGGGTCGACGAGCACCTCCAGGTGGGAGGGACGTCGGTCTACTGCCGGCGCAGCACCACCGAGGACGGCATCCCGCTCGTCCACCTGCACGGCTTCGCGATCTCCGGCGCCTACCTGATGCCGACCGCCCGAGCCCTGGCCGCTCGTGGGGTCAACGTGGTCCCGGACCTCCCCGGCTACGGGCGCAGTGAGCGCCGCGACCACGTCCTCGACATCCCGAGCCTGGCCGAGAGCACGATCGCGATCCTCGACGGTCTCGGCATCGACAAGGCCGTCCTGGTCGGGAACTCGATGGGCTGCGCCATCAGCCTGGAGGTCGCGCACGCAGCGCCCGAGCGGGTGCACCGGCTCGTCCTGGTGTCGCCCGCCGGAGGCGTCCACAACCAACCCATGGGTCGTGCGATCGGGCAGCTGGCGAAGGACGTCCTCCGTGAGAGCACGAGGATGTTTCCCGTTGCGCTGCCCGACTACGTGAGGTTCGGGCCGCTGAACGGACTGCGCCTCTTCCGCGAGCTGACCCGCTTCCCGTCGCTCGAGCGACTCCTTGACACGCCCGTCCCGACCCTCGCCGTCCTCGGGACCCGCGATCCCCTCCTGCCGCCACCCGACCGCATCCGCGACGTGGCCCGGCTCGCTCCTGAGCACCTGACGGTCGCCCTCGTCGACGGAGCGGCACACGCGGTGAACTTCAGTCACCCTGCGGAGCTCGCAGGCGTGGTCGGGTTGTGGCTCGACGACGAGGTCGGTGACGGCTCGCTCCTCCCGCACGGCGTGCGGGTGGTTGCGGCCACGTAGCCCGGCCGGCGCGCGCAACCACGTCTCCGTCAGCCTCGAGCCATCGCATCGACGCACACGGTGATGGCGAGGATCAGGGGGATGTCCTGGCCCTCGGCCAGCTGGACGCCGTACGTGTCGCGGACCCGGAACCACTTCTTGGAGACCTTTGCGACGGTGTCACCGTCTCGTTCGATCTCGTACTCGTGGTCGACGATGTTGCCGTGGGCCTTGAGGTCCTCGCCGTCGTCCACCTCGATGATGTAGTGGTCGCGGATACCGAGGAGCCGCTTGTGCACGGTCGCGGTCATCGAGCCGTGCTCGATGGTCATCTTGTCGCGCACGGAGAGCTTCTTCTCCTGGATCTTGCACAGCTCGTTGCCGCCCGCGTCCTCGAGCAGGAAGGTGTCGCGGAAGCGGGCGGCCTTGCCGTTGACCTTGAAGAGCCGGTGGCCGCTGTCGTCCTCGATCCAGAAGTCGTCCCCGATCGCGACCAGCTTCTCGCGCATGCGGAACGTGGGGCCGTCGAGGCCCCGGTCACGGAGTCCCATCGTTCCTCCCTGCTGTCGGGCCGCTGGGGCATCCCGTGCCGGGGCGCCCCGCGCTCAGGACAGCACCTTGGCCTTGGCCTGGTCGTACTCGGCGGGGGACAGGACGCCGCTGTCGCGCAGCTCGGCGAGGCCTCGCAGCTCTTCCGACACCTGGGTCGAGGGCGACCGCTGCGAGTCGTAGATCGCCATGCGCGCCATCGCCGCATCACGGTTGCGCTGGTTCATGGAGTCGCCCCTCGAGATGATGTAGACGAGGGCTCCCAGCCAGGGGATGAGGACGATGAAGATCGTCCAGAGGGCCTTCTTGCCACCGCTCAGGCTGTCGTCGCGGAAGATGTCGGCCAGGATGTGGACGAGGAGCGAGATCCAGGCCAGCAGGATCGTGAACCAGAAGATCGAGACCATCACGTCCCAAAAACCGAAGTCATCTGACATGTCTACCTACTCCTACGCTGGGGGACGGGACGGACGCCGAGTCACAGGGACGCCGCCTTTCAGTAGCCCTCGAGGGACCGACGGTCACCGTGGGCCGTGACGGCATAGATCACCAGGACGTTGACGGTGATCATGATGAGCGACCACAGGGGATAGGCCGGCATGAAGACGAGGTTGGCGATCGAGCTCGCTACCGCGAGCACGATGGCCACGATCCGGGCCCACATCGCACCCCGGAGCAGTGCCCCGCCCGCGCAGGCCACGAGGATGCCCAGGATCAGGTGGGTCCACCCCCACGTCGTGTAGTCGACGCTCACGACCAGGCCGCTCTCGCCGACCTGGTAGTAGTCCTCGTCGAAGATGCCGACGAGGCCGGCGATCGCGTGGAAGCACCCGAGGATGAACATCATGGTGCTCGCGAACGCGATCCAGCCCGACCATGCACCCGTCGAACGGTTCTCGTGGCGGTCCTGCGATGCCACCGGGGTCGGTGTCGCCATCAGCCTGCCTCCCTCTCGTCGTGCTCGTTCCTCCAGCATGAAGACACCGCAGTGGGAGGGCCTCACCCACCGAGGGTGACGCGTGGACCGCGCCGACGGAGCACCGTGGCGTGATGGTCGACGAGGAGCAAGAGTTCGAGTACGACGTCCAGCTGACCCGCCGTCCGGACGACACGCTCCGTGCCCTCTACCCCGGCATGACGGTGCGGAGCACCGAGGCCCAGACCGCCCTCCGTCGGCGGGTCGACGGACCCGAGGAGCTGAGTGCCCTGCTGGTCGAGATCGGCTCCCTGGGTCTGAGGCTGACGGACGTGCACCGGGTGACGAACGTCGAAGGTGCGGCGCTCTACGAGGTGCGGGTCGTCGGCGAGCTGGGCGGGAGCTCCCTGCGCTACCTGAAGTGCACGCACTACCCCGTGCAGAAGCAGACGCTCGTGCGGCTGACGCTGGCCGCGGGAGAGCTCCACCGGTTCCTGCAGGCGTGCACGGACTGCGGGGCAGGACTGGCACGGGTGCACCGCGTCGGCATTCCCGACCTGGTGGGCTCCGGCTAGCAGAGGCCCAGGGTCCGGCCGTGGCGCACGGCGTCCACCCGGCGGTTGACCCCGAGCTTGCCGAAGATCCCCTTGAGGTGGGTCTTGACGGTGTTCGTGGACACGAAGAGGGCCTCGGCGATCTCCTCCGTCGAGTTCATCTGCGCCAGCAGCTCGAGGACCTGGCTCTCGCGCTCGGTGAGGAGCGAGGGGCGGAGCCGGTCGGCGTCCGCGCCGAGGATCGGTCCGACTGGCGCCGGGCGCGCGGTCGCGTGGTCGTCCCCCGGGCAGGTCGCGAGGAACTCCCGGTGCTTTCGCAGCAGGACGGGGTCACGCTCCACGGTCCTGCGCAACCAGGCGCCGTCCCGCATCACCGCGCGGCGCATCCCCTCGCTCGTGGCCGAGCGGAGGGCGCGGTCGGTCAGCAGTCGCGCTCGGTCGGGTCGCCGCTGGTCCGCGGCCATCCGCGCCTCGAGCAGCCACGCCTCGATCTGCAGGGCCAGCGGAGCGTGGTCGAGGTCCGTGACTGCACGGCTGAGGACGGCCAGCGCGCCGCGTACGTCTCCGATCATCCGCCGGGCGAGCGCAGCCGTGACCATCGCCTCGACCACGGCGTGCCGGGGCACGGGGGTGAGCAACGCCATGGCGCGGTGGGGCTCGCCCGACGCGATCAGCGCCTCGGCCCGCGCGACCGTCACCAGCTCGGAGAGCCAGTCCGATCCGACGGCCGGGGCCGCATCCTCCCAAGCCGCGAGGAGCCGCGTCGCGGTCTCGGGTGCGCCCACCGAGATCGACAGCTTCGCGTCGAGCAGGACGTGGCTCGTCGCCAGCCAGGCGTCGTGCCCGCGCGCGACGCCGTCCAGCGTGTCGAGGTGGCGCCGGGCACCGTGGAAGTCCGCGCGCTCGAGGGCGACCCAGGCCTGGGCGAGGACGGCGTGAGCACGGCCCGAGTCGCCGTGAGGGTCAACGGGGCCGGACTGCGCCTGCTCGACATGGCGCTCGGCCCGCCGCAGGTCGCCCTGCAGCGCCTCCACGTGGGCCAGTGGGCCCAGGAACCGGCTGCGCGTCTCGGGGGTCGCGGCCTCCGCTCCCCGGGAGAGCACCGCGGCGACCTCGCCGCGACCTGCGTCCTCGACCCGTGCGGCCGAGAGGTGGGTCTTGAGCAGCTCGCTGAGCTCGGTGATGCTCGAGGGAGCGGTCGGTCGGACGTCCGCGAGCGGAGGCTCGACGGCCCCGGGCGCCGGGATCACCCGGGGTTCGCCCCAGGTGCCGTCGGCCCTGATCTCCACCAGTGCCCAGCCCCACGTGGGCGAGCCCTGCTCGCGGCCGGTCGCGCGGGGTCGTGGCACGGTCGGGTCGGCAACGCATGCGGGAGGGTGCGTCTGTCGTGACGGGGTCTGCCGGGCAGGGGGGTGCAGTGACATGGAGGGGCTCCCAGTTCGGCGACGAGCGGGCACCGTCACCTACCCACCTATCGGGGTGAGCCGGGAACACCCGGAGCGTGATCTCACCCGGGTGAGGCTGAGTGGACTAGATGAGGGACTGTCGCCGCGCGAGCCGCACCGCATCGGCCCTCGAGTGCGCCCCGAGCTTGCGATAGGCCGCCCGGGCATGCGACTTGACGGTGTTGGCGGACAGGTAGAGCTCCACCGAGATCTCGTGCAGGCTCAGCGGGCCCTGCATCATGCGGACGATGTCGAGCTCGCGCTCGGTGAGGGGCTCGCCGAGCACCTCCCGGGCGTCGAGGTCGTTGACGAGCTTCCTGACCGCGTCCGCCCGCGCGCGCATCGCCGTCATCCCGTCGGTGAAGCGGTTCATGCGCTGGGTGAGGTCCGCCAAGAGGTCGCGGGCGAGCGGGGCGTGTCCCAGGCGGGCTGCGATGCGCGCGCTCAGCATGAGGTGGTGGATGGGCCCCCACGCCGCCTGTGCGTTGTCGAGCCGGCGTGTCGCGAGACCGAGCTCCAGGGTGCGCATGGCGTCGTCGGACTTGCCCGCGTCGGCCTGCGCCTGGGCCAGGGCGACGTAGGCCCATGAAGCCTGAGGAGTCGCTCCCAGACCGCGGCCGTCGAGCACGTCCATGGCCAGCTCGGCGCACTCGCGTGCCTGCGGGGCGTTGCCCCGCTCGCTCTCGACGAAGCACTCGAGGGACAGGGCCAGGATGCGGATCATCCCGGGCGCGCCGTCGGTCCGGCTGGCCGCACGCAGGTGAGGGACGGCCTGGTCGAGCTCGTCCTGCAGGTAGAGGGCATGACCGAGCCCCGCCTGGGCGATGCCGAACTGGGCCGACCGGCCGTCGGTCTCCAGCTGGGCGGCGCGTCGTGCCGCGACCATCATGTCGACGGGGCCGCCGAAGCCGAGGATGGCGCGCATCTGGGCCGTGGCGGACTCGACCGACCGGGAGCCGTCCGGCAGCGGACCGTAGTCGTCGAGGCCGTCGAGGGCGCGGAGGTGGCGCGACATGCCCTGCTCGTCACCGGCCAGGCCCGCCATCCAGGCCGCGGTGACGTGAGCCGGTGGAGCGCCGTCGCCGGGACCCAGGACGTCGAGCCATCCCTGGACGGTGGCGGCCCGACCGGCGTCCACGAACCGCAACCAGTTGGCCTGGACGAGCTCGGCTGCGTCCGGGGCCCTTCCGGCTGCGAGCCAGTGCGTGATCGCCTCCGGGACGAGGCCGTGGACGGAGAACCACTCGGCGGCCCGTCCGTGGAGCTCCTCGATGCGCTGCGGGCGCGACAGCTCGAGCTCGCTGCGGGCGACGGCGGCGAAGAGCTGGTGGAAACGGAACCAGGTGCGATCCCCGTCGAGCGGCACGAGGAAGAGGTTGGCGCGCTCGAGGGCGTTGAGGATGGTCGCACTGTCAGTGCGTCCCAGCAGGTGGTCGCACAGCGGAGCTGAGAACCGGTCCAGCACCGAGACGTCGAGGATGAAGTCCCGCAGCCTCTGGGGATGCCGGCTGAGGACCTCCTCGGTGAGGTAGTCGCCGATGAACCGGTTGCTCCCGCTGAAGCGGTGCACGAAGTCGTCGGGATCCGGTCGGTCGGCGAGGGAGAGCGCGGCGAGGTAGAGGGCCGCGGGCCAGCCCTCGGTGCGCTCGACCAGCTCGGCGAGGGTGTCGTCCGACAGGGTGACGCCCGTGCGACCGACCATCTCGTGGGCTTCCTCCGGCGTGAAGGCCAGGTCCTCGGCCCGGAGCTCGGCCAGGTCGTGGGACACCCGCAACCGGCCCAGCCGGAGGCCCGGGTCGGACCGGGTGATGATCACCAGGTGAGCCTTGACCGGGAGGCTCTGCACGAGGAGCTCGACCTCCTCGTGGCGTGCGGCCGACTGCACGAAGTGGAAGTCGTCGAGGACGAGCACCAAGTCGTCCGGCATGGCCGCCAGCGCTGCCATGATCGTCATCAGCAACGTCGGCGGCGCCTGCACGGGTCTGCCGAACACCCGCGAGGGCTCGACGAGGGGCAGGGCGCACCCCGCCCGTTCGAGGGCTGCGGCCACGTGGCTCCACAGCCGCACGGGGTCGTTGTCTCCAGCGTCGAGGGACACCCAGGCGGAGTCGGGACACTTCTCGCTCTGCAGGGCCTGTGCGACCACGGTGGTCTTGCCGTATCCGGCCGGAGCAGCCACGAGGGTGACCGGACGGCGGACCGCGTGGGCCATGGCCTCCATCAGGCGCGGTCGGTCGACCCAGCTCGCGCGCCGCGACGGCGGGTGGAGCTTCACGTCCGACAGGTGGTCCATCGGCAGCAGGGCGGCGCGAGGAATCGACGGCTCCGACCCGTACGCGCTCATCGGTCAGCCTCCCGTCCCGCCGGCCCGAGTCCCCCGAGCTGCTCCTGACCTGCTGTCGACCATACGGCCTGCGGTGGGGCGGCGTCTGCACCCGGGACGGTCTTGGGACGGTCCCGGGACAATTTTCTCGGGACCTGGCTCTCCTAGTCGTCGCCGGGCTCGACGTCCGGCTCACGGCGAACGTCCACGAGCGCGAAGCCCTCGCGGCTGAGCGCGGCCAGCAGCCCATGGAGCTCGGCGTCGTCGCCCAGCACCACGTGGATGGTGCTTCCGCCGGGTTCGCGGGAGACGGTCGCGCCCTCGAAGTCGTCCAGCAGGTCGCGTGGCACTTCTCCGACGGCGCGGATCTCGAAGACCGATCTCGACATGGGGCCCTCGATTCGTCGCTGGATGCTTGACGCGCCCACCTTGCGCTACCTGGGTGGGCTACGCGTCACCCCTCGCGGGTGACGCCCGCCGCGGTGTGGGTCGAAGGGTGCCCCGGCTGGCAGGTGTGAGCCCTCGATCAGGGGCTGCTGCTGGGCGCGGAGGGCCTGATCACCAGCTCCAGCAGGGTCCCCGTCACGGCGACCACCACGGCACCCAGCAGGGCGCTGCCCGCGCCCGCGATGTCCAGGTTCGGGCTCAGGCCCGCAGTGACGGCGAAGAGGGCCCCGTTGACGAGGAGCGCGGAGGCGCCCATCCGGAGCCACGACTGGGAGCCGGCGAGCCACTGCAGCACCGGTCCGACCATCGCGTTGACCAGTCCGAAGAGCACGGACACGGCGAGATAGGTGCCCAGCCCGCCGTTGACCGCGATGCCCGGGACGAGTGCCGTCGCGACCCACACCGCCGCGGCCATGATCGACCAGTTCACGAGCACGTGGACGATGGTCAGCAGGTCGCCGCTGGTGAGGCCGCCGTCGACGACCCTGTCAGCTTGCTGCTCCGCCTGCACGGACTCCCCGGCCGCCGGGTCGGTGAGCCCGAACTGGTTCCTCAGCTGGACGAGCCATCGCGCGTCCGAGGAGTCGAACTGGGCTCCCATGACGGCGCAGCCGACGATGATGCCGGCTGACGCCAGCAGCCACCCGAGCAGCGTGATCGTGACCCCGAACAGGCCGAAGTCGGCGGTGGCCCGTTCCATCATCCCCGGCATGTAGATGGGCGTGCCGATGGCGAGGATCGTCATGCAGACCGCGGAGGCGCCCCCCGTGGCGAGCAGGCGACGCCAGTGCACCTGCCGCTCGAGCAGGAGGTAGGGGATGCACGTCCACAGCACCAGACCGATGCCGGCCTGGAGCGGGATCGTCCAGAGCCACTCGAGCGGGAACCGACTGGCCAGCTCACGGACCAGGTACGACAGGCCGATCATCACGGTGAAGGCGACCAGCCCGAGCCCGGCGTACATCGTGCTGCGCAGGCCCGCCTTGGTCCGTCCCCACGCGGCGCGGTACATCGACTGGAGCCGGCGACTGAACGCCATCGCGGAGTAGATCAGCAGCAGTGCGCTGAACACCGACACGCTGCTGGACGCCCCGGCGGGGGTGAGGAACAGGTGCTCCACGGCGTCGGCCGAGGCACCGGTCAGGTTGAACCTCCGGATGATGGACCGACTGATCACGTCCTCCTGCCCGGCCGGAGCGGCACTGGCCACGACGATGAAGAGCGGGATCAGCGCGGTCAGGGCCTGGGACGACAGCACGATGCAGCGGTCGAAACCCTCCACGAGGGCGAAGCGCCGCACGGACTGGCCGAGGAACGAGGCGGCGACCCGGCGCGACAGGGCGCTGACCTCGTCCGTGCGCTCCTCCGGGAGCAGGCGCATCAGCTCACCCCTGGCGGGCAGCGACCGTCCGTGCCGGCACGAGCGATCACCTGCCCGCCCTCGTCGCCTCCTCGACCCGCGTCCGCACGGGTCCTGACCACGCCATGCTCGGTCGCGTCGATGCCGCTGTCGTCATCCGGCGAGGGTGAGGCGAAGGGGCTGCGCGGCTCACACGTGGTGGGTGATACGCCGGCGCCCGTCGAGCCCGAGACTCGACCGGAGGCCGTGCGGACGGTGTGCCACTCCGTGCGTCGGTCACCCCGACGGGCTTGATGGCGAGGTGGATGCAGATGATCCGAGACCACCGGCGAGGGCGAGCGCGGTGACGGGCGACGTCATGGTGGTCCTGGGGGCCGGCCTCGTGCTCCTCGACTACGTGATCAAGTTCCTGGCCCTCGGGGTGCTGCCGAGCAACAAGAAGCCCTCGTCGGCCATGGCGTGGCTGATCCTGATCCTGATCGTTCCGCTGGCCGGCTTCCTCATCTTCCTCGTCCTGGGTCGTACCAGCCTGGGAAGGGGCCGGCTGGCGCGGCAGCGCGAGGCCGACGCGGCCATCCGTGCCGCCACGGAGATCCTGCCCTCGACGACGGTCTCCGAGCCGGCGTACCTCCCGTCGATGGCCATTCTCAACTACAACCTCGGTGCGCTTCCCCTCCAAGGGGGCAACCGCATCGACCTGATCACCGGGTACCACGACTCCATCGCGGCGATGACTGCCGAGGTCGCCGCGTCCCGGTCGACGGTCGAGGTCGAGTTCTACATCACGGCCTGGGACGAGGTGACCGGCCCCTTCTTCGAGGCGCTGGTCGAGGCCACCGCCCGCGGCGTCCAGGTGCGCCTGCTCGTCGACCACCTGGGGTCCAGGGGCATTCCGGGCTGGGACGACTTCGTGAAGCGCCTGGACGCCTCGGACATCGAGTGGCGGCCGATGCTCCCGGTGCGCCCGCTCAAGGGCGACTTCCAGCGCCCCGACCTGCGCAACCACCGCAAGATCCTGGTGGTCGACGGCACGGTGGCCTTCATGGGCTCGCAGAACCTCATCGAGCCGGGCTACAACAAGCCGAAGAACCATGCCGCGGGACGCGAGTGGGTCGAGCTCGTCGCGCGCGTCGACGGGCCGACGGTCAGTGCCCTGCGCGCCGTGTTCGCGAAGGACTGGTTCACCGAGACCCACGAGCGCCTGGCCGAGCAGGTCTCCGCCACGAAGCCTCAGAGCCACGCGGGAGGGGTGACGGCGCAGGTGCTGCCCAGCGGTCCGGGCTACGTCACGGAGAACAACCTGCGGCTCTTCACCGCCCTGATCTACTCGGCGCAGTCCCGCGTCTCGTTGACCAGTCCGTACTTCGTCCCGGACGAGCCGCTGCTGTACGCCGTGACGACGGCGGCTCGGCGAGGCGTGGAGGTGGAGCTCTTCGTGAGCGAGGAGGGCGACCAGTTCATGGTCTACCACGCTCAGTGCTCCTACTACCAGGCGCTGCTCGAGGCAGGCGTGCGCATCCATCTCTACCCCGCCCCGGCCGTGCTCCACTCCAAGCACTTCTCCATCGACGACGACGTCGCCGTCATCGGCTCGAGCAATATGGACCTGCGGTCCTTCGCGCTCAACCACGAGGTGTCGATGATGCTCACCGGCGCGGACATCGTCGCGCGGTTCCGCAAGGTCGAGGACGACTACCGCGCGCTGTCGCGCGAGCTGACCCTCGAGGAGTGGGGGCAGCGCTCGTTCTGGCAGCGGTACCTCGACAACACGATGCGGCTCACCGCCGCGCTGCAGTGAGAGGAGAGACCGATGGCGCGAACGACGCACGAGCTGTGGCTGGAGGACCGGCAAGGGGTGATCGACCGGGGCAGGGACAGGGCGTGGTGGCGGTGCCTGCACTGGTGCAGCGCCGTCGGCCTGCTGCTGGCGGTCGTGCAGTGGGGATGGGTCGTCCCGAGCGCGATCGTGCTCGCCGGCGTGGCGATCTCCGTGCTGCTCTTCGTCGCATGCCTGGGCAAGGTCGACCTCGCGCGGGTGCGGCTCGTGGTGGACGTGGCCGCGCTGTCGGCCCTCGCGACCGTCGGCGCGGCGGGCCTGGTCGCAGTCTCGGCCCCCGTCGGGCTGCTCGTCGTGCTCGGGCTGACGATCACGTCCCCCTCCGTACGTCGGGGGATGCGGGACGCGCGGACGGCGATGCGTCTGTCCCTCGTCCTGGCACGCGCGGCACGCAAGCGCATGGGGGAGACGCCGTGGTGACCTCGCGTCCTGTGGTCCTGCCGTGACCGACGTCGCTCGTCCCTCGGGGCAGGCGTGACCATCACTCTCACCTGGTTGGGGCACGCCACCGTCGTGGTCGACATGGACGGCGTCCGGATCGTGTCCGACCCCCTGCTGCAGCGGCACAACGGCATCCTGCGGCGCCGTGGCGCCACTCCGAGGGGCGAGGCCTGGTCGGGCGCGGACGCGGTCCTGCTCTCCCACCTCCACCACGACCACGCAGAGGTCGCGTCCTTGAGGATGTTCGACGGGGTGCCGGTGCTCACGGCACCGGAGAACGCCGTCTGGGTGGTGAAGAAGGGTCTGGCCGGGCGCGGGCTCGGCGAGGGGGAGTGGGTGACCGTCGACGACGCCGGTGACGTGGCGGTGCGGCTGGTCCCCGCGGTGCACCACTCGCGACCGATGCCGCACCGACCCAACGCGGCGAACGGTCACCTCGTCCGGGGGCCCTCAGGAGTCGTCTGGCTCGCGGGCGACACCGACCTCTACCCGGAGATGGAGAACCACCCGGAGCTGGCCGGCTCCCCGGTGGACGTGGCCGTCGTCCCGATCGGTGGATGGGGGCCGCGGCTCTCCCCGGGGCACATGGGACCGAAGCAGGCGGCGACGGCCTGCCGGCTCGTGGGCGCCCGCTCCGCGGTGCCGGTGCACTGGCAGACCCTGCACGTGCCGGTCGCCGGACGGTTCCCGCGCGGCTGGATGGATCTCGCCGGGCCGCGGTTCGTGGAGGCGCTGGCCCACGAGGCGCCGTCCTGCCGGCCGCTCGTGCTGGACATCGGATCGTCGGCCACCCTGCCCTGACGGCACCGGCCCCGGGGCTCATCCGTTGCGGGTGAAGCGGCGTCCTGCGCGCGCTCCCTAGGCTCCGAGAGGACGACTGGCCGGGTGACCACACCGGGTCGCGTCCCAACGAGCCGCAGGAGGAAAGCATGTCCAACGACCTCGACCAGCAGACCGGCGACGACCTCGATCTCATGGGTCCGATCGACTACATCGTGGTCGAGTTCCCGGGGAGCAGGATGACGGGGGAGGGCTTCCCGATCCTGCTCGACCTCGTCGAGCGCGGGCTCATCCGCATCCTCGACCTCGCCTTCGTCACCAAGGACCCGGACGGGACCATCCACGCGATCGACATCAGCGACGTCGACGGCGACGGGGAGCTGGACCTGACGGTCTTCGAGGGCGCCTCGTCCGGACTGCTCGACGAGGAGGACCTTGACGAGGCTGGCACCGCGCTCGAAGCGGGCAGCTCCGCGGGCATCCTCGTCTACGAGAACGTCTGGGCGGCGCCCTTCGCCCGGGCGGTGCGTCAGGGGGGTGGCCAGCTGGTCGCCAGCGGCCGCATCCCCGTCCAGGCCATGCTGGCCGCCGTCGATGCGGCCGACGCCGCTGCCGCCTCCGTCTGATCCACGAGAGAACAGGAACACGTCATGCCAGGTCTCATCCGCGGTGTCGCACGCACCGCCGCCATCGCCGGCACCGCCACGGCCGTGTCCAACCGGGTCTCGCGCCGACAGGCGGGCAGGTGGGCCTCCCAGGAGCAGCAGCAGTACGCCCAGGAGCCGCCGCCGCAACAGCAGTACGCCGCGCCGCCGCCTCCTGCCCAGGCCGGCATGGACGACAAGCTGGCGCAGCTGAAGGAGCTCGGTGAGCTGAAGACGGCCGGCGTGCTGAACGAGCTGGAGTTCGAGCAGCAGAAGGCGCGCATTCTCGCCGGCTGACACCGCGCCCGCCGACGCGGGCCGCCACGCCCGTCGAGGCGGGTCATCGGCACGTCGCCGTCCGCCGCGTGAAGTTCCCGACCGGTGGGTACCGGACCTCAGCGCGCGGCGTAACGGCGTGGGCCTCCACACGTTGGAGGTGCACGCGGGACTGGCCCGCGGCTCCTGAGCGAGGTGGCACGATGAGCAGCGGGTTGTGGGACTACAGGGACTCCGTCTGGGACTACCGCGAGTCCACGTGGACACTGGACCGCGACCTGGTCGGCTACGACGTCGAGGCTCCCGACGGCCGCCTCGGGGTCGTCGTCCGTGCCTCCAGCTCGTCCGCCGCGGCCTACCTGGTCGTCGACGCCGTTCCCGTGTCCACGGGGCTGCGTCTCGTGCCTGCCGGCGCCGTCGCGTCGATGGACCACGACGGCCGCACGGTCAGGATCGTCCTCACCCGACGCCAGCTCGCGGCCGCCCCGGCCTACGAGGAGGACTCCGTGGACGACTCCGTACGCGCCGTGCACGACCACTACTTCAGCAACCTCGACCCCCGCTGACGGGCCCCGGCCAGCCGGCTCGGACGAGAAGTCGCCGTGTCGGAGCGCTAGTCGCGCTCGTCGTCGAAGTGGACGGTGACCGCGTAGATGACGAGGACGTCGAGGAGGATGAGCACCCCGTACCAGACGGGGGCGGCCGAGAGGAACCCCAGGTTCGTCACGGCGCTGAGGGACGCGATCACGATGGTCGCGATCCGGCTCCAGGGCCTGCGGTAGAACAAGGCGATCCCGGTGAGGAACGCGGCGGTGCCGAGCGCCATGTGGGCGATGCCCCACCCGGCGTAGCTCCTGAACAGGAGCAGCTCCGAGGCGTCGACGTCGTACACCCGGTTCTCCAGGAGGGCGATGAACCCGCCCAGGACGTGGAAGCCGCCCAGCAGCAACAGCATGATGGACGCGAAGCCCAGCATGCCGGTCCACAGGGGAGAGGCCGGTGCATCGTCCGTCTCCAGGCGGTGCGACCGGGTGGCGTCACTGGTCATGGTGCTCCTCCTCGTCCCAACGCTGTCGGCAGCAGGCTCGCACCACATCGGCGCGGGGGACTCACCCGGCACGGGTGACGCTCACGCGCCGGGTCAGGCCCCCGACGCGCCGCCGTCGCGCTGGAGCTCGTCCATCGCCTCGACGATGGCCGCCGGCGCGTCCGCCGAGAGCTCGGCGTGCAGCAGCACGACATCCCCTCGCTCGAGCTCGCGCTCCATCGCGGGCCGTACCTCGTCGAGGTCCCCGTCGCTCGACAGCACGAGGAGGGCGGACGAGCCCGGGGTGAGCTGGGCGCCCAGCTCCTTGACGAACTCCTCGTCGATTCCGGACCTGCGCAGTCGTGCCGAGACGGACGCGACCCCGGCGCCGAGCGCTGCGCCCGCCACCGGCGCCAGGACGAGCATGCCCACCAGACCGCCCAGCACCGACGCCTTGCCGGCGCTCGCGGCCGTCGGGTGCTTCAGGTGCCCGATCACCGGCTCCCGTGCCTGCGGCATCCACGCGATCGTGATGGCGTCGTGGACGGTGAGGACCTTGCGCTCCTCGAGGCGCTTCAGACGCACCGCCGCGGCCTCGGCCCCGAAGGGGGTGTCGTAGCGCCAGACCGTGAGAGCTGTCATCGCGCTCGCCTCACCGGGCCGCGGCAGCGGAGCCCGCCGACGACGCGGCGGGGGACGGCGAGAAGGGGTGCAGCTGCTCCCGTCCACCCTGCATGACGAGGCAGGTCGACTCCGGCACCTCCCGCCAGGCGCCCTTCAGGCTGCCCAGGGGCTCGGACACGACGAGGCGTGCGTCGTCGGACAGGTGCTGGAGGGTGGGGTTGTCGGGATGCTGGAGCCGGAGGGCGCTGACGTCGGTGTTGTGGAACAGCGACCGGGACGTGCCCTCGCTGGAGTAGCGGAACGCCCACGTGGTCTCGCCGTCGGTGGTGCCGACCGTCATCTGGATCGGGTGCTCGACGCCGTGCCGTCGTCCCGTCTCCTCGATGCAGCCGACCGCCCGGGCCACCGCGCCGGGCGGGTCCTGCGCCAGCCCGTAGGTGA
Organism: Nocardioides sp. GCM10028917; assembly: GCF_042666175.1. Classification (NCBI taxonomy): domain Bacteria; kingdom Bacillati; phylum Actinomycetota; class Actinomycetes; order Propionibacteriales; family Nocardioidaceae; genus Nocardioides; species Nocardioides sp. GCM10028917. The sequence goes on along the minus strand of NZ_JBHTFL010000006.1, from coordinate 25,602 downwards.
GGGCGAGGAAGAAGAAGAGCTCCGAGTCCGTCGATCCCTCGATGTGGGGGAACAGCGCGGGCTCCACCTCCAGCGTCAGGTCGCGCTTGACCGAGGCGAAGTCCGCGATCGCGCCGTTGTGCATCCAGAGCCAGCGCCCGTGCCGGAAGGGGTGGCAGTTGGTCTGCTGCACGGGCGTGCCGGTGGTGGCCCGGATGTGCGCGAACACCCGACCCGCGGACGCGTGGCCCGAGATCTCGCGCAGGTTGCGGTCGCTCCAGGCGGGCTCGGTACTGTGGTAGATCCCGGGCTCCTCCCCGGCGCCGTACCAGCCCACTCCGAAGCCGTCGCCGTTGACGGCCTCGACACCGAGCCGCGAGTGCAGGCTCTGCACCACGAGCGAGTTCTCCGGGGCGAAGAGCAGGTCCTGGAGGAGCACCGGCGAACCCGAGTAGGCGAGCCATCGACACATGGCGACTTCCTTTCGTTCACGGGTCGGCCGGTCCATTCCACGCGCGGGAGGGGCTCGGCGGCTCACCCGCGCAAGGTGAGGTCCGAGCCGGGGGCGGGGCCGTAGCGTCTGGCCGGACGATGGTGCGTGTCGACCCGGGCCCGGCCCTGGCCGCGACCCGACGGGAGGATCGACGCGTGAGTGAGAGTCACCGCCGCAGGGCCGCGGACACGCTGGCACGCCGCGATCCCGGCGCCATCGTGTACGGGGCCGTGGTCACGGCCGCATCGCTGGCCGCGGTGAGTGCGAACATCTCGCACGTCCAGCGGGTCGCGCTGAGCGTCGGTGCCGTCGTCGCTGTCTACTGGCTGGCCCATGTGTACACCGAGACCCAGGAGATGCTCTTCCACGGTGACCGCCGGCCGCTCTACCGCCGCACCCCCCACGCGGCGGCCAAGGAGGTCTTCATCCTCGTCGGTGCCGTGCCCGCCGTCGTCGTCTACCTCCTGCTCGACCTGCTGGGGATGTCCGCGAGCGGTGCGGCCTACTGGGCGCTGTGGTTCTCGGTGGCGTTCCTCGCCCTGATCGGCTACCTCGGCGCCCACCGGGCCGAGATCCGGGGCTGGTGGCTCCTGCTCGAGTCGGCGGGGGCAGCCTCGCTGGGCATCCTCGCGGTGCTGGGCAAGGTGTTCCTGCACTGATCACCCGGAGCAGACAGCGACGTCACACCGCCCGGACGTGCGTCTCAGAGTCGGTCCGGTTGCCCGACGTCGGTCTCGCCCCCGCGACGGGCGATGCCGCGCCGCGCCGCCGAGGTGAGCAGCCTGATCCCCAGCCCGAGCACCATCAGGTTGAGCAGCATCTGCCCGGTCACCAGCAGCTTCATGCTGTCGGTCAGCGCGACCACGTCCCCGAACCCGACCGTGGCGAAGACGGTGACGGTGAAGTACAGAGCCGTGACGTGGTCGAGGGGGCTGGAGAAGCCGGCGGGGTCGTTCTGCGAGTTCGCCACGTAGATCCGGGCGAAGATCAGCAGGTACACGGTGACCAGCACGGCGAGGGCCTCGATCGCCCGCAGGACGGGGTACCTCGACCGGATGATGGCCGGCACCTGGGCGCCGACGATGGCGACGAAGACGCAGAGCTGCAGGACCAGCCACCACACCCCGAAGCCGCTCCCCGGGCGCCTCGTCGGGATCAGGAAGTACGTCGCGCAGAGCAGCGACACGGTCAGCACGACCCTGGCCACCACGAAGAGTCCGTGCGCCCAGACCTCGCGTCGGGGAGCCGCGACCCAGGGCTGGCTCATGCTGCGCACCTTCCGGCATCCCTCCCCGGGCCCGCCTCCCCCGACGCGGGTGATGAGCGGCGGAGCGAGCGGCATGGGCCGTCCGCCCGCGGGGTACGGCGGGGCATGGACGATCGCGACCGCCCGACCACCAACCAGCCCCTGAACGCGCCCGGACCGCGCCCCAAGGTCACGCCCGTCCTGGCCGTGATCGGCCTGCTGCTGCTGATCGCGGCGATCTTCGTCGTGATCAGCCTGCTGCGCTACAACACCTGATCCTGCAGCCGGGTACGGGCGCGGGTCAGGCGGTGTCGGGAGCCCACCGGACGACGAGCAGGGCGACGTCGTCCTCCTGCTCCTCGCTCGCCATGGCACCCAGCAGCCGGTCGCAGAGATGGTCGAGGTCGGTCGTCCCGGGAGCCACCTCGGCGAGGAGCCGCTCCAGCGCCTCGATGCCGTCCTCGATGTCGCGGTCACGGCGCTCGACGAGCCCGTCGGTGTAGAGCACGAGGGTCGCGCCGGCCTGCAGCGCCACCACGCCTTCGTGGCGGGCGGCTGCGGGGTCGAAGCCGAGCAGCAGGTCGTTGGCGTCGGCGTCGGCGAGCCGGGTCACGATCCCGTGGTGGTCGACGAGCAGCGCGGGTGGGTGCCCCGCGTGGGACCAGCGCAGCAGGACCTGGGCGGCGCCGTTGCCGGCTGGGGTGACCTGCTCGAAGCGGGCCACGACCGCGGTGGCGGTGGTCTCGAGCTGCAGCGACTGCATGACCGTGTCGAGGCCGGACAGGATCGCGGCGGGCGCGTCACCGCTGTGCACGGCGATACCGCGCAGCAGGCCCCGCACCTGCCCCATCGCGGCGGCCGCCTCCACGTCGTGGCCGACGACGTCGCCGACGACGACCACGATGTCGGGGGTCGGGGCTGTGGCGTCGCCCTGCAGGAAGGCGTCGTACCAGTCCCCGCCGATGCGTGCCGCCTCGCCGGCGGGGGTGTAGCGGGTCGCGACCTGGAGTCCGCGGCGCTGCGGCGGTGCGGTGAGCATGCTGCGCTGCAGGGCCTCGGAGACGTCGCGCTGCGACTCGTAGAGGCGGGCGTTGTCGAGCGCAAGGGCAGCGCGGGCGCCGATGTCCTCGAGGAGGGACACGTCGTCGGTGGTGAACGGGGTGCGGTGGATGTCGCGGAAGACGCTGACGACGCCGACCGTCCGGCCGCGGGCCCTCAGCGGGACGACCGCGGCCGAGAAGGGCGCCAGACGGCGCAGCAGGTCGCGCGCCGCGCCGGGCTCGAGCACCGCCGCCACTGCCTCCGACGCGGAGGACTCCATCAGCACCGGCGTCATCTCGCGGATCGCCTGGGCGAGGTAGGAGCGGTCGGTCATCGCGCGCAGCCGTCGGGCGGCGTAGTCGCGCAGGACCTCCTCCATGGCGGGGTCGCGGTGCGACCAGCCGACGTCGCGCAGCCCGCGCCGCCAGTCGGCGGCGTGGGGGTCGTCGACGAGGGTCACCAGGCACCAGTCGGCGAGCTCGGGCACCAGGCGGGTGGCCAGCCGGCTGACGCCCTCGGTGGGGTCGAGGGTCGCGGTGAGGGCCTCCGACACCGACGCCAGCAGCGCGAGGCGGTGTGCGGAGCGGTCCAGCGCCTCCTGCGCGTCGCGGCGGGCGGTGATGTCGACGAAGTAGACAGCCAGGCCCTCGGGGGAGGGCCAGGCGCGCACCTCGTACCAGGCGTCCAGCGGTGGCGGGTACCAGGCCTCGAAGGTCACCGGCTCGCCCGACTCCACGGCGGCCCGGTAGTGCTCCTCGAAGGAGCTGCCCACGGCCGAGGGGAAGGACTCCCAGATGCTGGCGCCGATCAGGTGGACGCGCGTCGCGCCCAGCAGCCGCTCGGCCTCGGAGTTGACGTAGGCGAAGCGCCAGCTGCGATCGAGCTGGAAGAACGCCGACGACATCGACTCGAGGACGCGGCCGACACGGGCCTCGCCCTCGCGCACCTCGGTGGTGTTGTACGCCGCCCCGACCAGGCGGACGGGCGGGCCGTCGGGGTGGTCGGCGAAGGCGTGGCCGCGAGCCTCGATCCACCGCAGGGTCCCGTCGGGCAGGACCACCCGGTACTCCGACTCGTAGTCACCGCACGTGGCGATGGCACGCTGGAGGGCGTCCGAGACGCGGCCCACGTCGTCGGGGTGCACGCAGCGGTTGAAGGCCTCGATCGTCCCGCCGAAGCTCTCCTCGTCGAGGCCGAACAGCTCGTGGAGCCGCTCGTCCCACCGGAGGTCGCCGGTCACCAGGTCCCAGACGAAGGCACCGACGCCGGCTGCGTCGACCGCGAGGCGCCAGGCGAGGCGGTCGCTCTCCGCGTCGAGGACGGACCGCGAGGTCGGCGGCGGGGCGTCGTCGTCGGTCACAGGTCCTTCTCATGCCAGCCCGAGCCGGCTCGTGCGAGGTCGGTGGCCCACGGTCCTCGAGGCACAGGCTCAGGGTGTCACACGCGCGGGTGCGGCGCCGCCGAACGGCGCAACCTCAGGGCGTTCGGTGGACGACCTGCGCAGCGGGCGGGAGGTCCAGGACGTCCGCAGCCGCCGCTGACAGCGGGTCGGCCGGCAGCTGGGCGACCTGCTCGCGGCACCACGCGGACACCGCGCGGCTGCCGTCGAGCACGGCGGCGCGGAACGGCAGCCACGCCTCCCACCGGGCGTCGCCGACCTCGTCGGGGTCGGCGGAGACCGTCCCGGAGGTGGAGCCGACGAAGACCGGGCACATCTCGTTCTCCACGACGCCGTCCTGCTCGGCGCGGTAGCGGAAGCGGGGCAGCACGAGCCGCAGGTCGGTCACGGTGGTGCCGAGCTCCTGCTCGACGCGGCGGCGCACGGCGTCCTCGAGCCGCTCGCCGGGCGCGGGGTGGCCGCAGCAGCTGTTGGTCCACACGCCGGGGAACGTGCGCTTGTGCAGCGCCCGCTGGGTCACCAGCACGTTGCCCGCGTCGTCGAAGAGGTAGCACGAGAAGGCGAGGTGCAGCGGGGTGTCGGCGTCGTGGACGCCGGCCTTGTCGGCCGTGCCGACGGCCTGTCCGTCCTCGTCGAGCAGCACCACCAGCTCGGGCGTGGCGGTGTCGGTCGTGGTGCTGGTGTCGGTCGTGGTCATGCGGGCCTCCCCACGGGTCGGGCTAGCTGGTTGACGGCGGTGTCGAAGAGCCACGGCAGCCGGGACGCTGCCGGGACGAGACGCCGGCGGACGGCGGCGTGGGCGGTGGCCCGCAGCAGGGCGTGCGTCAGGAGCTCGTGGCGCAGCCCCAGCCGACCGGCCAGCCGGTCGTAGCGGTCGGTGCGACCGTCGGCGATGCACGCGACGGCGACGCGCGCCTGGGCCAGGCCGAGGGCGAGGCCCTCGCCGGTCAGGGCGTCGACGTACCCCCCGGCGTCGCCGACGAGGAGGACCCGTCCCGCCGAGCGCGAGCGGGCGCGCTGGCGCAACGGTCCCGCGCCCATCACCCGCGTGCGCGGACCGGTGAGCCGCTGCTGGAGCAGCGGGAAGTCGTCGATGAGCTCCTCGAAGCGCGACCCGGCCGCACCGAGGACGGCCACGCCGACGAGGTCGTCGTCGACCGGTGTCACGTAGGCCTCGGCGCGCGGCGACCAGTGCACCTCGACGTACGACGACCACGGTGCCTGCTGCACGTGGCAGCGCAGCCCGAAGCGGCGCCGACCGGTGACGGGCACGTCGAGCCCGACGAGGCGGCGCACGGGGGAGTGCAGGCCGTCGGCGGCGACGAGGTGCCGGGCCGGCTCGCCGTCGACGAGCAGGTGGTCGCCGGCGTCGTCGACGCGGGCCACGGGGCGGGGGTCGACGGCGATGCCGGCGGCGGAGACCCGCTCGGCCAGCGCGTCGTGGAGCACGGTGCGGCGCACGCCCCGTCCGGGTCCGCGGGTGAACCTCGCCGTCGCCGCGGGACCGTCGGCGCTGCCGTCGAGGTAGCGGATCCCGGTCAGCTCGCGGCCGTGCGGGTGGACGTCGAGGGCGGCCAGCTCGGCGACGGCGCCGGGCATCAGCCCCTCGCCGCACGCCTTGTCTATCGGCCCGGTGCGGGGCTCGCGCACGACGACGGAGAGCCCGGCGCGGTGGGCGTGCAGCGCCGCGGCGAGGCCCACCGGACCGCCGCCGGCCACCACGAGGTCATGCACCGGCGGCCTCCGTCCGCGGCTCGGTGGTCGCGTCGGCGCGCGGCAGGGTGGCGAGGGCCGCGTCCTCCACGCGGATGCGTACGACGAGCAGCGCGGCGTTGAGGACGGTGAAGACCAGGGCGGTGATCCAGGCGGCGTGCACCAGCGGCAGGGCGATCCCCTCGACCACGACGGCGACGTAGTTGGGGTGGCGGAGGAACCGGTAGGGCCCCGACGTCACCGGCGCCATCCCCGGCACGATGATCACGCGCGTGTTCCAGCGCCGGCCGAGGGTGACGATGCACCACCAGCGCAGGGCCTGGGACGCGACGACGAGCGCGAGCATCGACCACGCGAGCAGGGACGGCACCTGCGGCTGCCGGATCCACGCCTCCGCCAGCGCGCCGACCAGCAGCGCGATGTGCAGGACGACCATGAACGGGAAGTGGCCGAGACCGTACTCGACGCCGCCGCGCTCGCGGCTCCAGCGGGCGTTGCGGGTCGAGACGACGAGCTCGGCGACCCGCTCGAGGCCGACGAGCGCCACCAGGACGGTGAACGCGACGAGCCCGGTCACGACGTGGCCCTCAGCAGCACGAGCTCGGAGCAGAAGCCGGGTCCCATCGCCATCAGGACGCCGTGGCTGCCGGGGGCGGGTGGACGGTCGCGCAGCGTGTCCTCCAGGACGTGGAGCACCGACACCGAGGAGAGGTTGCCCACCCGGGCCAGCGACTCCCAGGTCAGCCGGACGGCGTCACGGGGCACCTCCAGGGCCTCCTCGAGGGCCTCGATCACCTTGGGTCCGCCGGGGTGGCAGACCCACCACCCGATGTCGGCGCGGGTGAGCCCGTGGTCGGCGAGGAACGCGTCGACGTCGCCGCGCACGAAGCGGCCGACGAGGGCGGGCACCTCCGCGTCTAGCACGATGCGCAGGCCGTTGCCGGTGACGTCGAAGCCCATGGTGCGCTCGCTGTCGGGGTAGAGCCGGCTTCGCGAGTCGAGGACCTCGACCGGGCCCGGTCGACCGGTCCGGGCGGACGGCCCGACCGCGACGACGGCCGCCGCCCCGTCACCGAAGAGCCCGCTCGCCACGAGGTTGGGCACCGAGGCGTCGTCGCGCTGCACGGTCAGCGAGCACAGCTCCACGGCGATCAGCACCGCGGTGTGGTCGGGATGGCCGAGGAGGTAGTCGTGGACGCGGGCGATGCCGGCGGCTCCGGCCACGCACCCCAGTCCGACGAGCGGCATCCGGCGCACGTCCTCCCGCAGGCCGACCTGGGCCGCGATGCGCGCGTCGAGGGACGGCACGGCGAGGCCCGTCACCGTCGCGGTCACCACGAGGTCGACGTCGGACGGCGTCAGGTCGGCGGCCTTGAGCGCGTCGACGAGCGCGCGGGAGCCCAGCTCGACGGCGTGCTCGATGAAGAGGTCGTTGGCGTGCCCGAAGTCGCCGAGCCCGGCGTACTGGTCGAGCGGGAGGACCGTGTGGCGTCGCTCGACCCCCGCGTTGGCGTGGAAGCGGCGCAGCAGCGACCGGTCGAGGCTGCGCTCGGAGATGAACTCCCCGAAGGCCTCGGTGATCTCGGCCTGCGGGTGCGAGTGGGGCGGCAGTGCGCCTCGTACGGAGAGGATCCTCATGTCAGCCACCTCGGGGTGTGGGGGTCGTTGGGGGGTCGGGGGCGGGTCGGGTAGGACGGGCGAGGCTGCGCAGCAGCCCGCCGGCGAGTCGGGCGTCGATGCGGCCGTCGCCGAGGCCGAGCTCGACGAGCGCGTCGAAGGCGTGGCGGTCGCGGGCGGCAGCGCGGATCCCGGCGTCGACGATGCGGGGCGACTGCGCCAGCCGCGAGGCCGTCCAGGTGTGCCGCAGGTGGGAGCCCAGCAGGGTGCGTACGACGCGTCGGTGCTCGGCGCCGGCCCCCGCGGGCCGACCGGCACGCACCGCCCGCGCCGCGGTGCGGCCCGCGGCGATGCCGGTGGCGACGGCGTAGTAGATCCCCTCACCGGTCATCGGGTTGACCAGTCCGGCGGCGTCGCCGACCAGCAGGACCGGGCCGTCGGGCTGGTCCCACCGCCAGCTGCTCAGCGGGAGGTGGTGGCCGCGCCAGTCGTCGCCGGTGCTGGCGGCTCCCGGCACGAGCAGCTCGAGCTGGTCGAGGAGCAGCCGGCGGCTCGGCGCACCGCCGTGACGCTCACCCGGCAGCAGCTCGCCGTAGCCGACGTTGGCCAGCCCGTCGCCACGGTCGAAGGCCCACGCGTAGGACGGCTGGCGGCGGTCGCCGTAGCGGATGACCTGCCGCCCGGCCATCTCGGGCGTCGTCGGCGCGTAGCCGCGGATCGCGATGGCTCGCGGCTCGCGGCGCTTGCCCAGCAGTGCCGTCCGGACGAACGAGTGCGCTCCGTCGGCGCCCACCACGACGTCGGCGGACACCTCGCCCGACCCGACTCCCAGCACCACCCCCGACTCCAGGGGCGTGCCGGTGCGCGTCAGCGAGGTGGCGCGGTGCGTGCGCAGCACCGCCCCGGCGGCCACCGCCCGCTCGACCAGCCGGGCGTCGAGCACGCGGCGCGGCACCACGTGCACCTCGCGACGCATCGGGCCCGCGACGGACACACCGCCGTGGGCCAGCTCGAGGTCGCGCAGCGGCGCCCAGCCGTCGACCACGTCGGCCGCACCGACCGGCGCGAGGGCGTCGAGCACGTGGGGGGCGATGCCGTCGCCGCAGGACTTGTCCCGCGGGAACTCGCTGCGGTCGAGGAGCAGGACGCGGAGGCTGGGGTCCTCGGCCAGCGCGCCCAGCGCGGTGGCGGAGCCGGCAGGACCGGCGCCGACGACGACGAGGTCCCAGTGCTCGGTGGCGGTGCCGGGGCTCATCGCGCCACCACCAGGAGCAGGGCGTCGACCAGGGCGATGCCGACCGCTGCGACGAAGGGCAGCCGTCCGGTGCCCGCGACGACCACGACGGCCAGTGCCAGCACGAGGACTGCGACCGCGACGGTCGCGGCCAGCGGCGGGGCGGCGCCGACGAGGACCACGGCGGACGCCGCGACGAGGACGACGGCGGCGACAGGAGCGATGCGCCGCGGGCCGAGGCGGTGGGGGAGCCCGCGCACGCCCGTGGCGGCGTCGTCCGCCAGGTCCGGCAGCACGTTGAGGAGGTGGGCGCCCACGCCGAGGAGAGCGGCACCGACCGGCCACCACCAGGGCGGTGCCTCACCGTCGGCGAGGGTGACCACCGCGGTGAGCCCACCGAACGACACGGCGTAGGGCGCCCACGACCACACCGTGGCCTTGAGCCCGAGGTTGTAGGCCCACGCGGAGGCGACACACACCACGTGCACGAGCCCGGCGGCCGGTCCGAGGGCGAACGAGAGGACGAGGCACGCGACGACGGCGACTCCGCACGCCCCCCGGACGAGGGCGACCGAGCCGTTGCCGCTGGCGAGCGGCTTGTCCCGTCGCCCCGCCGCCCGGTCGCGGGAGCGGTCGACGAGGTCGTTGCTCCATCCGATCGACAGCTGGCCGGCGAGGACGGCCGCGACCAGCACGGCGGTCGTGGTCGGGTCCAGCCCCTGCGCGACGGACAGCAGCCCGGCCAGGACGGTGACCGCCAGGGCGGGCCCGGCGTGCGCGGCGCCGACGAGCACCCGCGCGCGCGACGGGCCCGGCGAGCTCCCGGCGGAGACGCCGCCGGTCACGGGCCGGGTGCTCATGTCGGTCCTCCCGCCGGCTCCGGAGCCCGGGCGAGTCGCCCCACCAGGAGCGAGATGCCGATGCCGACGGCCGCGACGAGCCAGCCGGCGAGCACGTCGACGACGTAGTGCTCGCCGGTGTAGACGAGGGTCAGCGCCATCGCCAGGGCGTACGCCGCGAGCAGCACGCGCCCGACCAGCGACACCGACGGCCACAGGAACAGCGCCGTCAGCAGCGCGGCACCGGCGTGGAGCGACGGCATTGCGGCCACGGGGTTGCTGCCCGACTGGCCGAGCTGCACGAGCCGGCCGACCGCGTCGAGCCCGAGGACCTCCCAGCCGAGGTGGGAGATGCGGTCGAGCGCGCCGATGTCGCCGCGCTGGGCGGCCAGCCAGGGTGGCGCCGCCGGGTAGGCGAGGTAGCCGGCGATGCCGACCAGCGACATCGCGAGCACCGCGGTGAGCCACTGCCCGAACCGGGGGCGCAGGCGGAACCACACGACCGCGGTGATGAGCGGGATGGTGACGAAGTGGGTGACGTAGACGAGCGCGGCCACGACGTCGTACCAGTGTGGGGAGCCGTCGACGAGGCGGGCCTGCAGCCAGACGCTGGGCACCGTCCCCACCAGCGCCTCGTCGGCGCGCGCCGGTCCCAGCACGTGCAGGCTCGCGCCGAGGCGGTTGGTGTCGGCGGCGTCGCCCACCCCGAGCGGGGCGGTGATCCACTGCGCCAGCCAGTAGGCCACCAGGATCGCGCTGAGCGGCGACCACGCGATCAGCAGCTGGGCGATCGGGCCGTGGCGGGTGTCCGCGGCGGCCGCGACCTCGCCCTCCGGCGTCGCCGTGGCGGCGCCGGATCGGGACCGTGCGGTCGCGGAGCTGGTCATGTCGTTCTCCGCCGGCGTGAGACGCGCTCGAGCAGGGCCTCGGTCCGGAAGCGGTTGTAGCGCTGGATCGCGATGAACGGCAGGTTCACCAGCACGCCGTAGGCTCCGAGCAGGAAGGCGGCCAGGGGTGGGTTCCAGAGGACGAAGAGCGGGCTGCACCACAGCGCCCACCAGTGCCCCAGCTCGGCACGGCGGGTCTCGCGCACGAAGAGCTCGAGGCCCTCGGCATCGAGCGCGGGCAGCTCGCGCTTGCTGACGCCGCCCTCGAACAGGGCGCCCGCCTCGGGCAACCGGTCCTTCCAGCGGTGGATGCGCAGCCGTCGGCGGTACCAGCGGCCGCGGTCCTCGAAGGGCCGCTCCCGCAGCCCCCAGCCGTCGCGCGACAACCGCTCGTCGCCCAGCCGGTGGGCGGCGTAGCCCGTGGCGGCGTGGAAGACGCCCCACGCGACGACGTCGACCACGATCGTGACGGTCTGCGGCATGACGAGTCGGAGCATCAGGCCACCTCCTCCCCGGACCGGTTGTCGGCGAGGGAGACGTCGCGGCCGCGCCACGACACCGAGCGGCGGACGGCGGTGAGGGCCAGCGAGCGCGCGAAGACGAGGTCGAAGGCCAGCAGGGGCACGGGGAACAACGCCCACGCCCACCACCTGAACGAGCCGGCGCGGTGCAGCACCCAGCGCAGCTGCAGCGCCGCGGCGACGTACGCCACCGCCCAGAGCAGGGGGCTGCCGGCGACCAGCGCCCCGCCCCGTCCGGTGAGCGCGACGAGGAGGGACAGGACGGCGCCGACGGCGACGGCGTGGTGGGCGCTGATCCACGCGACAGTGGCGGCGGTCGCCGACGGCGCCGCGTCCGCTGCCCCGGAGGCGATGTTCTTGGTCCACCCGGCCACGAGCTGGCCCAGGCCGCCGGGATAGCTGCGCATCCGCACCGCGTCACCCCCGACCGCGCACCAGACGGGCAGCCCTGCCCGGTGGTAGGCCGCGGCGAGCGCGGCGTCGTCGAGGATGTCGGCGCGGACCGCCTCGTGCCCGCCCGCGTGCACGTAGTCCTCGCGGGAGGTCAGCAGGCACGGCCCGAACGCCATCGGCGCCGGGCTCGCGGCGTCCCGATCGCGCCGGGTGAAGGCTGCGCTGGCCATCAGCGCGACCACGTTGAAATAGGCCGACAGCTGCTCGTAGGGGCGTACGACGTCGTGGTGCGGCTGCACGGACACGAGCCCGCCGTGCCGGGCGTGGGCGGCGAGCAGGCGGGCCAGGGCGCCCGGTCGGAGGACGGTGTCGGCGTCGAGGAAGAGCACGAGGTCGCCCGTCGTCGCCGCGGCGCCGGTGTGGCAGGCCCACGCCTTGCCGGTCCACCCGGGCGGCGGCGTGCCGGCCGGCAGGACACGGGCGCGGGCCGCGCGTGCCACGGCGGCGGTCCCGTCGCGCGACGCGTCGTCCACCACGACCACCTCGCGGACCTCCGGCAGCTGCTCGGCCACCGACCGCAGCAGCGCGGGCAGCGTCTGCTCCTCGTCTCGTGCCGGGACCACCACCGACACCGGGACCGTCGTCGCACCCGTCGCGGCGTCGGCTCGCGGCAAGGTGCGGAGGTCGGCCACCAGCCGCTGCGCCCACACCGCCGCTCCGAGGAGCAGCACCGCGAGCGCGACGTCGACGAGGAGGGCGGTCGTCACGGCGTGCCCGTCCGTCGTACGACGAGCGGCATGCCGCCGCGGGGGTGGACCGCGACCTTGGCCTCCGCCACCGGCCGGGTCCAGCCGCCCGGCACGTCGATGCGGTGCTCGCGCAGGAGCTCGGCGAGGACGACGACCATCTCGCCGAGCGCGAACTCCCGCCCGATGCACAGCCGCGGTCCCTGCCCGAACGGGAGGTAGCCCGTGCGGGCGGTGCCGTCGAGGAAGCGCTCGGGACGGAAGGCCTCGGGCTCGGGCCAGAGGTCGGGACGCCGGTGGACCAGCCAGGGGCTGATGATGGCGAGCGTGCCGGCCGGGACCTGGCGCCCGCCGACCTCGTCGTCGCGGTGCGAGCGGCGGGAGATGGCCCAGGCCGGTGGGTAGAGGCGCAGTGCCTCGTCGACGACCGCGCGGGTCCACGGCAGGCGGTCGCGGTGCCCCACGAGCGGGACCGGCCCGGGATGGGCGTCGAGCTCGGAGCGCACGCGCTCCTGCGCCTCCGGGTGCTCCGCCAGCAGCATGAGGGTCCAGGCGAGCGCGGCCGCCACGGTCTCGTGGCCGGCGATCACCATGGTGACGAGCTCGTCGCGGACCTCGATGTCGCCCATGCCGCTGTCGAGCAGCAGCCCGAGGAGGTCGTCGCCGTGGTGCGGCGTGCCATCGGCGCGCGCGTTGCGGGCCCGCCGCTCGGCGATGATCGCGGCGGCGCCGGCGTCGAGACGGCGGCGGGCGGAGCGCAGCCGGAGGTTCGTGCGGGTGGGGGTCCACTCGGCGCGGGGGAGGATCGAGCGGCCGAGCCGCACCACGAGGTCGGCGGCCTCGCTCGTGGCCGCCAGCAGGTCGTGGGCCTGGTCGGAGAGGTCGGTGCTGAAGAGCGCGCGGCCGACCGCGTCGAGGCCGATGGTGTGGGTGAGTGCGGCGACGTCGACGACGGCTCCGTCCGCGACCGCGGCGGCGTGCGGTCCGCCCAGGCGTGCTGCGATGGCGGTGCGGGCGGCGGCGCGCACCTCGTCACCCACCGCCTCCAGCCGCTGGTGGTGGAAGGCTGGTGCGGCGAGCCGCCGGTGGTCGATCCAGCTCGGCTCGGCCGAGGCGAGCAGGCCGGGACCGGTGACGCGCGCCAGGGCGGCGTACTGGACGGTGTCCTTGCCCCAGCTGCGCGCCGAGGTCTGGAGCACGTGCCTAACGTCGGCCGGGTCGTTGAGCAGCAGCGCCGGAGCGCCGGGCACCGGGAAGGAGACGGTGTCGCCGTGGTGCTGGGACACCTCGACGAGGAACGAGAGCGGGTCGGCGCGGATCGACCGGAAGGCGCGGGCCATGTCCCACGACGTCGGTCCCGGCACCCCGACGTCGGTCGGCTGCATCGCCTGCAGGCGTGTCGCGACGCTCATCGGAGCGCCTCGTCGACGGCCCGGTCGCGTCGGCGACCCAGCCACGTCCAGGCGGTGCAGCTCCACAGCACCAGCCCGAAGCCGAACATCAGGTCCTCGATCGGTGCGTAGAACAGGCGGCCGTCGCCGAGGACCGTGATCCGCCCGCTGCCGATGATCGCGTCACCGGAGTAGCGCACGATGCCGCGGCCGGTCAGCCAGCCGTTGGTGAGGAGCTGGAAGAACACGATGATCGCGTAGGCGGCCCACCAGTCGCGGGTCGAGGTCAGCCGCGTGCGGACGACCCAGCGGTCCAGCACGACGGCCAGCGGCACGCAGAGGAGGGCGATGGCGGTGTAGGTCACGGGGCGCTCACCTCGCTTCCTCGCGGGACCGCGGCGCCCCGGGTCGTACGCCGCGCCGGGCCGCGCGCACGCCCTCGAGCGTCAGCACCGACACGAGCGGGATGACCACGAAGAAGCCGATCTCCTCGAGCGGCAGGCCCGCGACGCGCCACGGCAGCGTCTGGTCCTCGTCGAACCACCAGTGCCCGACGTGCGTGGCCCAGAGGTCCCACAGCAGGAACGGCGTCCCGGCGGCGACGATGGTGAGGAGCAGGCGTCCGGGCTGCTTGAGCACCTGCAGCCGGAAGGCGGGCACCAGGGGCAGCGTCCCGGCGACGCAGAACGCCAGCATGGCGACGTACGCCCAGTGGGGAAGGCTCATGGGGCGCTCATGCCTGCACCGGCAGGCTGGAGCGGTCGCCGCTGAGGCGCTTCAGCACGAGCTCGGCGCTGATCAGGCACATCGGCAGGCCGACGCCGGGGACGGTGCTCGCCCCGGCGTAGAGCAGGCCGTCCACCTTGGCGGACACGTTGCCCGGGCGCATGAAGGCGCTCTGGCGCAGGGTGTGCTCCAGTCCGAGGGCGCCACCCCGCCACGCGTGGTAGCGGGTGGCGAAGTCCTCCGGGCCGACCGTGTGCCGCACCCGGATCCGCTTGCGCAGGTCGGGGACGCCGGCCCACGACGCGATCTGGTCGACGGCCGCGTCGGCCGTGCGCTCGACAGTCTCGGACCCGCCTCCGTCGTCGCCGCCGCTGCCGATGGTCGTGTCGGCCGGCACGGGGACGAGCACGAACAGGTTCTCGCACCCCTCGGGGGCGACGGTGGGGTCGGTCTCGGAGGGCTTGCAGACGTAGATCGAGGCGGGGTCGGGCACCCGTGCATCCTTGCCGAAGATGTCACCGAAGTTCTGCCCCCAGTCGCGGGTGAAGAACAGCGAGTGGTGCGGCAGCTCCGGCAGCCGCCCCTCGACGCCCAGCATCGCGAGCACGGCACCGGGGCCGGGGGAGCGGTCGCGCCATGCCGCCTCGGGGTGCGTCTGCAGCCCGGTGGGCAGCAGCGCCGTCTCGAGGTGGTGCAGGTCGGCGGCCCCGACGACGACGTCGGCGTCGAGGGCGCGGGGGCCGTCCGGTGTCTCGTGCTCGACACCGGTGACAACAGGTCGTCCGCCGGCCGTGTCGGAGGTGAGGATCCGGGTGACGGCCGCACCGGTGTGCAGCCGCGCGCCGTGCTTCTCCGCGAGGTCGGCGATGACCCGGATCAGCTGGCTGAAGCCGCCCTGGGGGTAGAGCACCCGGTCGCCGAGGTCGAGCCGGCTCATCAGGTGGTACAGGCTCGGCGTGCGGCTGGGGGAGGAGCCCAGGAAGACGGCGGGGTAGCCGAGCACCTGGCGCAGCCTGTTGTCGGTGAACGAGCCGGCGACGTGGCTCTCCAGCGACCGCGTCAGCAGCCGGCCGAGCGCAGGCGTCCGGCGTACGACGTCGGGGTGCACGAAGGCCGTCGGTGAGTCGAAGCTCGTGTAGAGGAAGCGGCGCAGAGCCATGTCGTAGGTGTCCTCCGCGGAGCGGAGGTAGGCGTCGAAGCGGTCACCCGCCCCCGGCTCGAGCCGCTCGAACAGGGCCCGGTTGTGGGCCCGGTCGGGTCGCAGGTCCACCGGCTCGGAGTGGCCCTCGAAGAAGACGCGGTAGCTCGGGTCGAGCACGGTCAGGTCGAGCTCGGCCTCGGCGCTGGTGCCGAGGAGGGAGAAGAAGTGCTCGAAGACCTCGGGCATGAGGTACCACGAGGCGCCCGTGTCGAACCGGAAGCCGTCGCGCTCGACGCTGCCGACTCGGCCGCCGAGGTCGTCGTTCTTCTCGAGGAGGTCGACCGAGTGGCCGCGGGAGGCGAGGAGCGCTGCGGTGGCCAGGCCCGCGATGCCGCCACCGACGACGACGACGCGCCGCGGCGAACCGTCACCGGCGCGGCGGGGCGTCGCGGTGATCCGGCTGAGGCGTTCGGGCAGGCGCAGCGTCACGAGCGTCCTCCGCGCAGCGAGCTCGCGGCGAGGCGCAGCTTGACCGGGGTGGGGACCCGGACGCGGGTGTGCCGGATCTCGTCGGGCGAGGCGGCGCGCAGCCGCTGGGCCAGCTCGGCGAAGGTCGCGTGGGCCGCGCGGACCGCGCGGCGGCTGCTCGGGGGCAGGTCGGGCACGACTGCCGCAGCCGCCCGCAGGTCCTCGTCGACGTCGTCGAGGATGCGGTCGCGGTCGGCCTCGCAGAACTGCTCGACGTCCAGTCCGGGGAAGTAGTCACGGCGCAGCAGGTCGTGGTCGTCGGACAGGTCGCGCACGAAGTTGAGCTTCTGGAAGGCCGCCCCCAGGCTCCGTGCGCCCGGCGCGAGCCGCTCGTACTGCGCCTCCTGGTCGGGCGGCCCGTCGGGCGCGGCCAGGAAGGCGCGCAGGCACATCAGCCCGACGACCTCGGCCGAGCCGTAGACGTAGCGCTCGAAGCTCTCCGGGGTGTGGGAACGGGTGTCGAGGTCGGTGCGCATCGAGGTGAAGAACGGCGAGACGATCTCCGGCTCGATCCCGACGGCGATGGCCGTGCGCGCGAAGGCGTGCACCACCAGATTGCCGCTGTAGCCGGTGCGCATCGCGTGGGCGACGTCGCCCTCGAGCCAGTCGAGCATGGTGGCGCGCGCGGACCGGTCGAGGGTCGGGTCGGGGTTGTCGACGATCTCGTCGGCGACCCGCACGAGCGCGTAGATGTTGCGGACCTGGGTGCGCACCGGCCCGCCCAGCAGGCGCGAGGCCAGGCCGAACGAGCTGGAGTACTCGCGGATCACCACGGCCGAGCTCGCCTCGGACACGGAGTCGTAGAGGCTGCGGGGGGCGCTGCGGCCCACGAAGAGCGTCATGCCGCGACCTCGCTGCCGTCGGCCAGCACGGCTGGGCGGGCCACGCCGTCGATCAGGTCGACCGGGACGCCGAGTCCGTCGAGCACGGTGCGCGCCTGGGCGAGGTGCTGCTGGGCGAGGTCCTCCACGAAGCGGCGCGAGCCGGAGGCCACGAGGAGCGAGCGGGCCTCGTCGAGCTCGGCGTCGCTGAGCTCGCGGCCGACGTAGCCGCTGATCTGCGGCCACGCCGACGTCGTACGGGCGTGGACGAGGAGCGGCGTCTGCTTGCGGGTGCGCAGGTCGCAGGTGGCGCTCTTGCCCGAACGGGCCGGGTCGCCGAAGACGCCGATGAGGTCGTCGGCGAGCTGGAACGCGATCCCCATCGCGCGGCCCACGTCACCGAGCCGGCTGGTCGTCCCGGCGTCGGCGCCGGCCAGCACCGCACCCGCCTGCAACGGCAGGGCGAAGGAGTAGGCGCTGGTCTTCTGCGCCTCCATCTCCAGGCTCTGCGCGAGGGTGGCGGGGGCGAGGTCGAGGGAGTGGCGGACGTCGGCGAGCTCGCCGGAGGACGTGCGGTGCAGCGCGGTGTCGAAGAGGTCGAGCAGCCGCTCGACGACCGGCGCGGGAGCGCCGCTCAGCGCGACGGTGCGGACCGCGGCAGCGAGGGCGAGGTCGCCGGCCAGGATCGCGGCGGTGAGCCCGTAGCCCGCCGCGACCTCGGGGTCGGCCCCGTCGATCCCGGCGAGGGCACGGAACGTGCCGCTGACGTTGGGCCGTCCGCGACGCACGTGGTCGTCGTCGATGACGTCGTCGTGGATGACGAACGCGGTGTGGAGCAGCTCGACCGCCGCACCCACCTCGGCCGCTGCGTCGGACGCGCCACCACCCAGCGCGTCGTGGGTGGCGACCACCAGCGCCGGCCGGAACCGCTTCCCGCCCTCGGTGGCGGCGCAGAGCGCCTCCCACAGGAGTGCGTGGTGGGCGTCGATCGCGGCCGCGCGCCGTCGACCGCCGTCCATGACCCGTGCCAGTGCCGCATCCGTAGCGGTGCCGATCATCTGGTGCCTCCCGCAGCTCGACCGTTCCTTGGTTGCCAAACCTATGCAACACTTCCAACTAAATCTAGGCACAGTGCGAAGGAGTGGACAAGGATTGGACACCCATGATCGCGCATCTCTGACGATCGGTGATCTGGCGCACAGGACCGGAGTACCCATTTCGACGCTGCGCAGCTGGGAGAGGCGCTACGGGTTTCCGGTGCCGCGTCGGCAGCCCGGGGGTCACCGCCGCTACAGCGAGGCCGACGTCGAGGCCGTCCTGGACGTGCTGGCGCGCCGCCGCGGGGGCCTCTCGCTGGCCGCCTCCGTCCACCGCGCCGACGTCCCGCAGGTCCGGTCGGGCTCCGTCTTCGCAGACCTTCGCCGGATGTACCCCTTGCTCCGACCGCAGGTGCTGTCCCGAGGCACGCTGGTGTCGATGAGCCACGCGATCGAGGACGAGTGCGCGGCGCGCGCCGCCGACCCGGTCCTCTTCGGGGGGTTCCAGCGCGAGCGGTTCCTCCGCGCGTCCTACGACCGCTGGCGCGAGCTCGCCCGCACGGCGCGGTCCGCAGTCGTGCTCGCGGACTTCCCCCTCGGGGCCGACCCCGCCCCGCCGACGCGCGGGGTCCCGGTGGAGGTCGCCGTCCCGCCCGAGTCGCCGCTCAACCGCGAGTGGCTGGTCGTGTGCGACGCAGCGGACCTGCCGGCCTGCCTGGTGGCGGTCGAGCGCCCCGGCCCGGGCGCCGACGGTGGGCGCGAGCGCACGTTCGAGGCCGTCTGGTCGGTCGACCCCCAGGTGGTCCGTGACGCCAGCACGATCGCCGGCGCGCTGACCGACGAGCTGCGGCCGGACTGGCGTCTCGCCGACGTCCCGGCCCAACCGGACCCGCCCGGGGCCTCCGAGGACCTCTACCGGGCCACGCTGCTCTTCGACCGGATGGTCGCCTACATCGACGCCGCCCGATGAGGGTTCAGCAGTTAGGCGCACCTAACCTGTGCGCGTGCCCGAGCCCTCCAGCCCCGACGCCGTCCAGCCGCTGAGAGCCCTCTGGCGGCGCTACGGGGCCTACCGGGCGCGGTTCGTCGGCGCCGTCGCTGCCTCGACGGTCAACAAGGTGGCTGACGTCGTGCCCGAGCTCCTCATCGGTGCGGCCGTCGACGTCGTGGTGCGCGGCGACGCGTCATTCGTCGGGGAGGTGCTGGGCGTCGAGTCGCGCTTCGCGCAGCTCGGCTGGCTGGCCGTCATCAACGCCGTGGTGTGGCTCGTGGAGTCGGTGAGCGAGTACGTCGCCAGCGTCCTGTGGCGCGGCCTCGCCCAGGGGGTCGAGCACGACCTGCGCGTGGAGGCGTACGACCACGTCCAGCACCTCGACCTCGACTGGCACGAAAGCCGTCCGGCGGGCTCGACGCTCGCCACCCTGAACGACGACGTGAACCAGCTCGAGCGCTTCCTCGACGTCGGCGCGCCGGCGATCCTGCAGACGGCGCTCAACGTGCTGCTCGTGGGGGCCGTCTTCGCGGCCGCGTCGGGCCAGCTGCTGGTCTTCGCCTTCCTGCCGATCCCACTGATCGTCATCGGGTCGCTCGTCTTCCAGCGTCGCCTCGAGCCGCTCTACGACCGGGTCCGGGCCGCCGTCGCCGACCTCTCCAGCACGCTCTCCTCCAACATCTCCGGCATCGCGACCATCAAGGCGTTCACCGCCGAGGATCGGGAGCGCGACCGCGTGGCGGCCGTCTCCCTGGCCTACCGGCGGGCCAACACCGACGCGATCCGCTCCTCGGCCGCGTTCGTGCCGCTGGTGAGGATGGCGATCCTGGCCGGCTTCACCTGCACGCTGCTGCTCGGCGGCTGGGCGACGCTGCGCGGCGACCTCGAGGTCGGCCTCTACTCCGTCCTCGTCTTCATGACGCAGCGCCTGCTCTGGCCGTTGACCGAGGTCGCCGAGGTCCTCGACCTGTACCAGCGCGGTCGCGCGTCGGCCGCCCGCATCCTGGGCCTGCTCCAGGTGCCGGTGACCGTCCCGGCCGGCGTCACGGCGCTCGAGCGCCCGGTCGCCGGCCGCGTCGAGCTGCGCGGCGTGCGCGCCGGGTACGCCGACGGGCCCGACGTCCTGCACGGTATCGACCTCCTCGTGCCGGCGGGCGAGACTCACGCGATCGTCGGCTCCACCGGCTCGGGGAAGTCGTCGCTGCTGCGTCTGGTGCTGCGCTTCGACGATCCCCGGGAGGGATCGGTGCTCTTCGACGGGCAGGACGTGCGAGGCCTCGACTGGGACTCGCTGCGCGGCTCGCTCGGCTACGTCGCCCAGGACGTCTTCATGTTCGCCGGCTCCGTGGCCGACAACATCGCCTACGGCCGACCCGACGCCACGCGCGAGCAGGTGCGGGACGCCGCCGAGGCTGCCGCGGCGCTCGACTTCATCGAGGCGATGCCCGACGGCCTGGACACCTGGGTGGGCGAGCGGGGGGTGACCCTGTCCGGTGGCCAGCGGCAGCGGCTCGCCCTGGCCCGCGCACTCCTGCGCGACCCCGCGGTGCTGGTGCTCGACGAGGCGACCAGCGCCGTCGACAACGAGACCGAGGCCGCGATCCAGCGCTCGCTGCGCCGGGCCACCGCCCAGCGCACGGCAATCGTCGTGGCCCACCGCCTCTCGACCGTGCGGCACGCCCACCGCATCTGGGTCCTCGACGCGGGCCGGGTCGTCGAGTCCGGGACGCACGACGAGCTGATCGAGCGGGGCGGGTCCTACGCAGCCCTCTGGCGTGTCCAGACGGGCCAGGCACAGGAGCAGGACTCCGTCGCCGGGTGAGGCGACCGGGGGATCCCGAGCGTCCCTTGGGTGGCCAACGTCGCCGCCGCGCAAGCCCTCGGCTGGCACGCCGTTCTCCACCGCAGGGGGCCGCGGGCGTCTGACCCGGGCCGCTCGGGGTACCGGCGGGTATGCCGACCCACGATCGACCGCCACGCGTCGTCCTCGTCACCGGTGCCTCGAGCGGCATCGGCGAGGCTGCTGCCCGCCGCGTCGCGAGCCGCGGTGACCATGTCGTCCTCCTCGCCCGCGGCCGCGACGCCCTCGAGCGGGTGGCCGGTGACTGCGACGGGCTGGGTGCCGCCTCGACCACGGTCGTGACGGCCGACATCAGCGCCGACGACGAGGTCGGAGCCGCCGTCGCCACCGTCATGGAACGTCACGGCTGGATCGACACCGTCATCGGCTCCGCGGGAGTGGTCGCCTATGGCCGGGTGGAGGACGTGCCGGCCGAGGTGTTCGACCAGGTGGTGGCCACGAACCTTCTCGGGTCGGTCAACCTCGCACGCCACGTGCTGCCGGTCCTGCGCACGCAGGGGGCCGGCAAACTCGTGGTGGTCGGCTCGGTGATCGGTCACGTCGCCGTCCCCGACATGGCGGCGTACGTCATCAGCAAGTGGGGTGTCCGCGCGCTGGTGCGGCAGCTGCAGGTCGACAACCGCGACTGCCCCGGCATCCGGATCGAGTACGTCGCTCCCGGCGGCGTCGACACGCCCATCTACCGGCAGGCAGCGACGTACGGCGACGCGGCCGGGCGTCCACCGTTCCCCGTCACCAGTCCCGAGCGGATCGCCGACCGTGCCCTCGCGGTGGCCGACGGGCGGCGCAGCGGTGGGCAGGTCGGGCTCGCCAACGAGGTGATCCGGTTCGGCTTCACCGCCCTGCCGTGGGCCTACGACCGACTCGTCGGTCCGCTGTTCTCCCTCGCGGCCCAGGACCAGACGGTGGAGGTGAGCCCGAGCCCGGGCAACGTGCTGCAGTCGCGCGAGGAGCTCAACGGCCTGCGGGGTGGGCACGGCAACGCCCTGCTCGCCATCGGCGCCAACGTCGTCGAGCTCGCCCGCCGACGCGTGCAGGGCGGTTGACCGCCGGGGCCGGGCGGACAAACCGGGGTGAGGCACTGGGTGCCCGGCCGATAGCATCGCCGGGGACATCCGTCCCACCCCTCACACCTCCCTGAAGGAGCCCTCGTGTCCGACATCCAGGTCGTCCGCATCCACGCCGATCAGCGTGCGGAGACCACGGTCACGACGGGCACCAAGGCCTGGGAGCTGTTCCGCGACGACGCCGACGTCGTCGCCGCCCGCGTGGCCGGCCAGCTCAAGGACCTCGCGTACGAGCTCGCCGACGGCGACGAGGTCGAGGGCGTGGCCATCGACAGCCCCGACGGCCGCGACATCCTGCGCCACTCCACCGCGCACGTGATGGCGCAGGCGGTCCAGCAGATCTGGCCGGAGGCCAGGCTCGGCATCGGCCCGCCGGTGGAGAACGGCTTCTACTACGACTTCGACGTCGAGACCCCGTTCGTCCCCGAGGACCTGGTCAAGATCGAGTCCGCGATGCGCAAGATCATCAAGGAGAACCAGCGCTTCGAGCGTCGGGTCACCACCGACGCCGACGCGCTGACCGAGCTCCAGGACGAGCCCTACAAGATCGAGCTGATCGGCCTCAAGGGCGGCGCCGGTGCCTCCGACCCGGACTCGATCGGGGAGGGCGCCTCCGTCGAGGTGGGGGCCGGCGAGCTGACCATCTACGACAACATCGGTCGCAATGGCGAGGCCAAGTGGTCCGACCTGTGCCGCGGCCCGCACCTGCCGACCACCAAGCGGATCCCCGCCTTCAAGCTGATGCGGAGCGCGGCGGCGTACTGGCGCGGTGACGAGAAGAACAAGCAGCTCCAGCGCATCTACGGCACCGCCTGGGAGACCAAGGAGGCGCTCGAGGAGCACCTCCACCGCATCGAGGAGGCCGAGCGGCGCGACCACCGCAAGCTCGGTCGGGAGCTCGACCTCTACTCGTTCCCCGACGAGATCGGGTCGGGCATGGCGGTCTTCCACCCCAAGGGTGGCGTGATCAAGCGGGAGATGGAGGACTACGTCCGACGCCGGCACCTCGAGGAGGGCTTCGACTACGTCGGCACCCCCCACATCAGCAAGGACGGGCTGTTCCACACCTCCGGGCACCTGCCCTACTACGCGGACACCATGTTCCCGCCGATGGAGATGGAGCACGCCGAGTACCGCCTCAAGGCGATGAACTGCCCGATGCACAACCTCATCTACCGCTCGCGGCAGCGCTCCTACCGCGAGCTGCCGCTGCGGTTCTTCGAGTTCGGGTCGGTCTACCGCTACGAGAAGTCCGGCGTCGTGCACGGCCTGACCCGCGTGCGCGCGATGACCCAGGACGACTCGCACTCCTACGTCACCCCGGAGCAGGCGCCGGCCGAGGTCGAGCACCTCCTGACCTTCGTCACCGGGCTGCTGCGCGACTTCGGCCTCGACGACTACTACTTCGAGCTGTCGACCCGTGACGACTCCAAGCCCGACAAGTTCATCGGCTCCGACGACCAGTGGAAGACCGCGACCTCCGTGCTCGAGACCGCGGCCCGCAAGTTCGGCGTCGACCTCGTGCCGGACCCCGGTGGCGCGGCGTTCTACGGCCCGAAGATCTCGGTGCAGGCCAAGGACGCGATCGGTCGCACCTGGCAGATGTCGACGATCCAGTACGACTTCAACCAGCCGGCGGTCGACCGGTTCAACCTGGAGTACGTCGCCGCCGACGGCACCCGCCAGCAGCCGGTGATGATCCACTCCGCCAAGTTCGGCTCGATCGAGCGGTTCATCGGCGTGCTCGTGGAGCACTACGCCGGCGCGTTCCCGCCCTGGCTGGCGCCCGTCCAGGTCCAGGGCATCCCGATCGCCGAGCGCCACAACGACTACCTGTTCGACATCGCGAAGCAGATGAAGGCGCAGGGCCTGCGGGTCGAGGTCGACGAGTCCGACGACCGGATGCAGAAGAAGATCCGCAACGCGCAGCTCGCCAAGGTGCCCTTCATGATGATCGCCGGCGACGCCGACGTGGAGGCGGGCGCTGTGTCGTTCCGCTACCGCGACGGCCGCCAGGACAACGGGGTGCCGCTGGCCGAGGCCATCGAGCGGGTGGCCGCCGCGGTCGCCTCGCGCGAGCAGGTCTGACGTCGGGGTGACGACCACCGACGCCCGCCGCCCGATCGTCGACCTCACCGACGAGCAGGCGCGGCGGGCCCTGCCGCTCAAGTGGGGTGTGCCGGGCGACGTCCTGCCCGCCTGGGTGGCCGAGATGGACTACGCCGTCGACCCGGTCGTGATGGAGGCGGTCCAGCAGGCGCTGGCCGACGGAGTCACCGGCTACCCGCAGGAGCGGGACCCCGGCCTCGCCGAGGCGTACGCCGGCTGGTCCGCGCGGCACTTCGGCTGGGCACCCGAGCCCGAGGCCGTGCGCCCCGTGGTCGACGTGACGGCCGGCGTCCGGCTGGCGATCGACGTCCTCAGCGGGCCGGGCGGCGTGGTGTTCCCGACGCCGGGCTACAACGCGCAGTTCGGCCTCGCCACCGTCACCGGTCGCGAGGAGGTCCGTCTCGACGTGGCCGCCTCGGCCGACCGGGCCGAGGTGGACCTCGACCGGCTCGACCGCCTCTTCGCCGACGGGGCACAGACGCTGATCCTGACCCAGCCGCACAACCCGTGGGGCAGGGTGTTCACCCGCGCGGAGCTGGAGGGGATCCGCGACGTGGTGGTGAGGCACGGCGCTCGTGTCGTGAGCGACGAGATCCACGCGCCGCTCGTGCTGCCGGGCGCCGAGCACGTCTCCTACCTCTCCATCGACGGCACGCACGACCACGCGGTCGCGGTCGTGGCCGCGTCCAAGGCGTTCAACACCGCCGGCCTCCGCTGCGCCCAGCTCGTGGTGCCCGATCCCGCGGCCCGCGCCCGCCTGGACGCGGAGCCGATGTCGCGCAACGACTCGTGGTCCCCGCTCGGCGCCGTCGCCGCGCGGGCGGCGTACGACCTCGGCGACCCGTGGCTCGCGTCCCTCGTCGAGCGGCTCGACCAGCAGCGCGCGCTGCTCGGCGAGCTCCTCGCCGCCCACCTCGCCGAGGCGCGGATGCGTCCGCTCGAGGCGACCTACCTGGCCTGGCTCGACGCCTCCGCCTACGGCCACGACGACGCCGCGGCCGTCGCGCTCGAGCGCGGTCGCGTGCAGGTCAGCCCGGGGGAGTCCTACGCACCCGGCACCACCGGCCACGTGCGGCTCAACATCGCCACCTCCCCGGACCGGCTCACCCAGATCGTCGAGCGGCTCGCCAAGGCCTGGAGGTAGCCCTCCGCCTCGTCCTGCGCGCCGGGTTCCGGCTGGACCGCCGATCGAGAGGAACGGCCAGCTTCGTAGGTCGAAGTTCACTGGCGCCAGGTACGAGCAAAGTGGAAGTCAGCGCCCTGCGGCCGGTGGTTGAGGAGGGACGAAGTCCCGTCACGAAACCACTCTGAGAAAGGGTGGCCAGGAACCGTCCACAGCCATGGCCGCTGTCGGTGGCCGCCGGTAGAATCGAACACATGATCGAGGCTGTGGCGAAGGTAGAGATGGGTGGGGTCGACGACCTCACCGCCTCTGACCTGCTCGCACTGGCGCGCGACCGGAAGGCAGCCGAGGACCGCGCTGCCGCAGAGCTGCTCGTCGTCGCAGCCCGGTGGGCCGACCTGCACCCGCCGGAGTCGATCCACGACGCGGCTGCGTTCGCGGTGCCGGGTTGTGAGCACGAGGCGCCCATCGCGGGTGAGGGGGCGCCGCTGGTGGCGGAGTT
Source organism: Nocardioides sp. GCM10028917 (assembly GCF_042666175.1). Taxonomy (NCBI): domain Bacteria; kingdom Bacillati; phylum Actinomycetota; class Actinomycetes; order Propionibacteriales; family Nocardioidaceae; genus Nocardioides; species Nocardioides sp. GCM10028917. Next base: position 197 of record NZ_JBHTFL010000006.1, on the reverse strand, counting down.
CTGCCTGGCCGAGCTCGGCACCGTCCTCGGGATCTCGACGACGGCGGCGAAGAAGCTCGTCGGCCATGCCCTCGAGCTGCGGCACCGCCTCGCGCGCCTGTGGGCGCAGGTCCAGTGCGGGCGGGTGCCGGCCTGGCGGGCCCGCGCGGTCGCGGAGGTCACCATCCACTCGGCCCCGGCACTCACCCGCGAGGCAG
>NZ_JBHTFL010000005.1:0-112708 GCF_042666175.1 Nocardioides sp. GCM10028917 | reverse complement strand
GGTACTAATAGGCCGAGGGCTTGTCCCAACCACGTACAAAACCACACACGTGACAACACACGTGCCACGTACGTACACCCGCGCAACCAACGAACACACACACTGTTCGCGTCCACTAAGCAGTTCCCAACCAACAAACCCAACCCACACCAGTGGTGGGGGTTTGAACAGGTTGAAAGAGTTACGGCGGCCATAGCGAAACGGGAAACACCCGGTCCCATACCGAACCCGGAAGTTAAGCCTTTCAGCGCCGATGGTACTGCAACCGAGAGGTTGTGGGAGAGTAGGACGCCGCCGGACAAACATTGTGGAAGTGGGGTCACCTTCGGGTGGCCCCACTTCTGCATTTCCGGACGTCTTCATGCTCGAGCCAAGCCCGTGGGCCGGGGTCGCAATCTGGCCGCTCATCGTCCACAGGGCGCGCCTGTCCGGGGCTTTCCACAGGCCGGGACCGGCTGGGCGGCGAGCTGTCGCACCGAGCCGGGACAGTCGTGTCCAGGAGGTGCACTGTGACCACAACGGACACGACGACTGACACGAACAAGCGCCCGGCGACGGCGCGCAACCGGCGGTCGCGCGACGACTCGACCCGCGAGCGTCGCGCCGGACCGCCTGCCGACGAGGGCGACGAGGGTGCCAACGAGGTGCGGCTCGTGGGTCGGGTCACGAGCGTCCCGATCGTCGTCGACCTGCCGAGCGGAGACGCCCTCGTGAGCTTCCGGATCTCCGTGCCGCGCAGTCCCGGCGCGGCGAGGACGGTGACGACGACGAGCCAGCGCGTCGACTCGATCCCGTGCTCCGCCTGGAGTGCCGCACTGCGCCGGCGGATCGCCGCCTGGAGGCCCGGCGACACGGTCGAGGTCACCGGCGCTGTGTGCTGCCGGTTCTACCAGGCAGGGGGAGCGACACGGTCGCGCGTCGAGGTGGTGGCGTCGTCCGCGCGGATCATCCGTCGTTCACCGGCCGCATGATGACGCCGAGGCTCGGCTTCGGCTGGAACGAGGTGGCCTTCTCGGGCAGGAGCCCCCCGGACTCGACGAGGGCCTTGACCTGCGCAAAGTCCGGGCTCGGGAGGAGCACCGCGGGTGCTGCGGACGAGGTGGCACTCAGTGCGTCCTTCACCGTGTGGTGGTGCTCGAGGCGGGGCGGCGGCTCTGGCAGCCGGGGAAGCACGTGGTCGTGCAGCCACGACACGGCAGCCTCGCGGTCGAGGCCGTGAGGCGCGACGGCGTACCACGTCTCCCCGTCCGTCAGCACCAGGTGCGTGCTGTCGAGGGCGCCGAGCGCCTGCGTCCGTGAACGCTGGGTCACCTCGGCGCCCGCCGCACGCGTCGCCTCGACGAGCACGTCGAGACGCACGGTCGGCAGCGTCCGGTGGATGGCGCCGAGGAACAGGGGAGTGTCGGCCTGGTCGACCAGCATCGCCAGCCCAGCGTCCCACGGCGTTCCCGGGTGTTCCTCTTGGAGGCGCAGGTAGGCGGCGTACCGGTGGTGGCCGTCGGCGAGGAGGCACTGGCTGCCGGAGATGAGCTGCCCGATGCGGGTGATGTCCTTCTCGTCCCGCACGGCCCAGAGCCGCTGTCGCTGTCCCGTCCGGTCGAGGTAGCGCCAGTCCGGCTCGGCGCTCGCGACCTCGTCGACGAGGTCCCGGAGCTCCTGGCTGCCGTGGTGCACCAGGAGGATGGGTGCCGGGTTGAGGTCCATCTGCAGCATCCGCTCGGCCAGCTCGCCGGCCTGCTCAGGATGGATCGCCTCGTGCGGCCAGACCGCGCGCTCGGCCAGCGTGTCGGCGCGCTCGGACATGCGCAGGGCACCGACGAGTCCCCGGACGGTGAGGCCGCCGGCGGTGTACTCGTGGAGGTAGAGGGCGGGTGCGCGGTCAGCACGCGCGTCGCCGCGGTCGATCCACTGGGTGAGGCGCTCGGCGACGTCGCGGTAGGGTCGCGCCAGTGCTCGCGCGGAGGCGGGGTCGCCCACACGGGTCGGGGACAGCATCACCGCCCGGAACGGGAGCAGCTCGAGGGGCTTCGCCACGTACGGAGGCACGACGGTGGCGAGGTCCATCGGAGCATCGTAGGGGGACGCTCGTCACGATCCGGAAAGGGGTGGACCATGCTCGAGGAGTCTGCAGCTGCCCTCGTCGAGGCCCACGACCTGGTCATGTTCGACCTGGACGGCGTGGTCTACGTCGGGGGAGTGGCCATCGACGGTGTCGCGGCGGTGATCGACCGGGTGCGCGAGTCCGGCCGCCACGTGGCGTTCGTGACCAACAACGCCTCGCGCACGCCCGACCAGGTGGCGGCGAAGCTGACCAAGGTCGGCGTGTCGGCCGAGGCACACGACGTGGTCACCTCTGCCCAGGCCTCGGCACGGCTGCTCGCCGAGGAGCACGGCGCGGGTGCGCGGGTGCTGATGCTCGGAGGCGAGGGCCTGCGGGTCGCGCTGGTCGAGGCCGGCCTCGAGCCGGTGGACGACCCCGAGGGTGCGGTGGCGGTGGCGAGCGGCTACGGCCCCGACGTCCGCTGGCGCGACATCATGCGCGCCTCGACCCTCGTGCGGGACGGCCTGCCCTACGTCGCGAGCAACGCTGACCTGACGATCCCGACGCCCTACGGGCTCGCGCCCGGCCACGGCGTCCTCGTGCGGACCATCACCGGCTTCGCCGGCGTCGACGCGATCGTGGCCGGCAAGCCCGAGAGGCCGCTGATGGAGGAGACCGTCCTGCGGGTGGGTGGTGACCGGCCGCTCATGGTCGGCGACCGGCTCGACACCGACATCGAGGGTGCTCATGCGATCGACGCTCCCTCGCTGCTGGTGCTCACCGGCGTGACCTGGCTCGAGGAGCTCGCCGCAGCGCCGCCCCGGTTGCGGCCGACGTACATCTCCCCGACGCTGGCGGGCCTGTTCGAGACGCACCCGGTGCCGTCGGTCGCCGACGCGAGCGTCGAGCTCGGCGGCTGGACCGCGAGCGTCGTGGGCGGCCGGTTGACGGTCGAGGGCGAGGGCGGCGACGCCGACTGGTGGCGCGTCGTGGCGACCGCGTGCTGGCGCCACCTCGATGAGGCGGGCAGCGTGGCCGACGTCTCCGACACGACGCCTCCCGGACCGGTCCGACAGCTCGGCGCCGAGTAGGCTCGCGGCCATGAGCGAGCTGCCCGACCACGAGCCGACCGGCGTCGCGTCGGTCGACCGCGTGCTGGCGGAGGTGGCGGCCCTGGCCGACGCGCCGGTGGCCGAGCACGTCGCGGTTTTCGAGCGTGCCCACGAGCAGCTGCGTCGCGCCCTCGACGCCCGACCCGACGCGTCCGGCGACCAGCGGGGCGCCTGAACGACCGTGCCGCCCAGACGTCTACGGCTGGACCAGGAGCTCGTGCGGCGCGGCCTGGCCCGTTCGCGCGAGCACGCCAGCGAGCTGGTCGCCGCCGGTCGGGTGACGGTCTCGGGGGCGCGAGCGACGAAGCCGGCGACCGGCGTGACGACCGACGTCGCGATCGTGGTCAAGGACGATCCCACGTCGGTCGACTACGTCTCCCGCGGCGGGCACAAGCTCGCCGGGGCGCTGCAGGCGTTCGCCGATCACGGCCTCACCGTCAGCGGCAAGCGCTGCCTGGACGCCGGTGCGTCCACCGGCGGCTTCACCGACGTGCTCCTGCGGGCGGGGGCCCGCGAGGTCGTGGCGGTGGACGTCGGCTACGGACAGCTGGCCTGGTCGTTGCAGAGCGACGAGCGGGTCCAGGTGCACGACCGCACCAATATCCGCGAGCTCACCCTCGACGTCATCGGCGACCCGGTCGACCTCGTCGTGGGCGACCTCTCCTTCATCTCCCTCGCCCTGGTGCTCGACCCGCTGCTGTCCGTGACCCGCGACGACGGCGAGCTGGCGCTGATGGTCAAGCCGCAGTTCGAGGTCGGCAAGGAGCGCGTCGGCAAGGGCGGCGTGGTCCGTGACCTCGCGCTGCGGGCGGAGGCGGTCACCACGATCGCCGACCTCGCCGGCGAGCGCGGCTGGGGCGCGGTGGCCGTCACGGTGAGCCCGCTGCCCGGACCCTCCGGCAACGTCGAGTTCTTCCTCCTGCTGCGTCGGGGTCCGGCGTCGATCGGGGCGGACGCGATCCGCGCCGAGGTCGAGCGCGCCGGGTCGATGGGGGTGGCGGGTGAGAGGGTGGACCCGTGACCACCCCCACCGCCCGGCGCCGCGTCATGGTGCTCGCCCACACCGGTCGGGCCGAGGCGCGGGAGGTCGCTCGGGCCTGCGTCCAGAGCCTGACCGCCCACGGCATCGCCGTACGACTACTCGCCGACGAGGCAGCCGACCTGGGGCTGGCCGACGCCGACGGGCTCGTGGAGACCACGAGACCCGACGACGTGCCCGGTGAGGGGTGCGAGCTGGTGCTGGTCATCGGCGGCGACGGGTCGATCCTCCGCGCCGCCGAGCTGACCCACGCGACGAGCACACCCCTGCTCGGGGTCAACCTCGGGCACGTGGGGTTCCTCGCCGAGGCCGAGCAGGAGGACGTCGAGTCCACCATCGCCGCGATCGTGGCCCGTGACTACACCGCGGAGGACCGGCTCACGCTGGACGTCTGCGTGCTGGTGGGCAAGGAGGTGCGGTTCTCCACCTTCGCCCTCAACGAGGCGAGCGTGGAGAAGGCCGCACGCGAGCGCATGCTCGAGGTCGTCGTCGAGGTCGACGGGCGCCCGCTGTCCCGGTGGGGCTGCGACGGTGTCGTGTGCGCCACCCCGACGGGATCGACCGCCTACAACTTCAGCGCAGGCGGCCCGGTCGTCTGGCCCGAGGTCGAGGCCCTGCTGATGGTCCCGCTGAGCGCGCACGCACTGTTCGCGCGACCGATGGTGGTGGCGCCCACGTCGGTGCTCGCCGTCGAGGTGCTGTCCAACACCGAAGGCTCCGGCGTCCTGTGGTGCGACGGCCGCCGCACGGTCGACCTGCCCCCGGGCGCCCGCATCGAGGTGCGCCGCGGTGCCCGTCCGGTCCGTCTCGTCCGGCTCCAGCACGCACCGTTCACCGACCGGCTGGTGGCCAAGTTCGGCCTGCCCGTCGAGGGCTGGCGCGGGGCCGCCGAGCGTCGACGCCGCGAGAACGGAGACGCCGATGCTTGAGGAGCTCCGGATCAGCCAGCTGGGTGTCATCGAGTCCTCGACGCTCGAGCTCGGCCCCGGCCTGACCGTCATCACGGGCGAGACGGGCGCGGGCAAGACGATGGTCGTGACCGCCCTCGGGCTGCTGCTCGGCGGCCGGGCCGACTCGGGCGCCGTGCGCTCGGGCGCCAAGCAGGCCCGCGTCGAGGGAGTCGTCGCCGCCAGCGACCTCGACGGCTTCCGCACGGCGGTGGAGGACGCCGGCGGTCAGGTGGAGGAGGACCAGGTCGTCCTCGCCCGCAACGTCGCCGCGCAGGGCCGCTCTCGCGCCTGGGTCGGCGGCGCGTCGGTGCCGGTGACGACGCTGGCCGAGGTCGCCGAGCCCCTCGTGGCCGTGCACGGTCAGTCCGACCAGCACCGCCTGCTCCGGTCCGGTGCCCAGCGAGTCTCCCTCGACCGGTTCGGCGGCGAGGCCCTGGCCGCCACCTCGTCGTCGTACGCCGCGCTCTGGGCCGAGCTGGTCCACACCGAGCGGACCCTCGCCGAGGTGGTCGGCTCGGCCCGGGAGCGCGCGCGGGAGGCCGACCAGCTGCGGTTCGGCCTCGGTGAGGTCGAGGCGGTCGACCCGCGCTCCGGGGAGGACGCCGAGCTCGCCGCCGAGGAGACGCGCCTCGGTTTCGCCGACACGCTCCGCACGGCTGCCGAGACGGCCCGTGAGGCGCTCTCCAGCGAGGAGGGCGCACCCGATGCCCTGGCCACGACCAGCGCCGCGCGGCGGGCGCTCGACGGCGTCCGCGACCACGACCCGGCGGCGGGGGAGCTCGCCGACCGGCTCGCCGAGCTGAGCCACCTGCTCGTCGACCTCGCCGGCGACGTCGCGTCCTACGCCGCCTCGCTCGAGACCGACCCCGCCCGGCTCGCCGCCGTGTCGGAGCGACGGGCGGCGCTGACGGCGCTCACCCGCAAGTACGGCGAGACGATCGACGAGGTGCTCGCGTGGGCCGAGGACGGCGCCAAGCGGCTGCTCGACCTCGAGGACACCGACGGGCAGATCGCCGAGCTGGAGTCGCGCCGCGACCGCATCCGCAGCGAGCTCGGGGTCCTCGCCGGCACCCTCAGCGCCCAGCGTCACGACGCCGCGCGACGGCTCGGCCGGGCGGTGAGCGACGAGCTCACCTCGCTGGCCATGCCGCACGCGACGGTGACCATCGCGATCACCCAGCAGGACACACCGGCGCCGGAGACCCCGGCCGGACCACAGCTGCTGGTCGACGGCCGCTGGGTGCGTGCTGGTGTGCACGGCGTGGACGACGTGGAGTTCCTCCTCGCTGCCAACACGGGCGCCGACGCCCGCCCCCTGCACAAGGGTGCGTCCGGCGGTGAGCTCTCCCGCGTGATGCTCGCGCTCGAGGTCTCCCTGGCCGAGACCGGGTCTGTCCCGACGTTCGTCTTCGACGAGGTCGACGCCGGCGTCGGCGGCAAGGCGGCCATCGAGGTCGGGCGCCGCCTCGCCGCCCTGGCGCGCACATCGCAGGTGCTGGTCGTGACGCACCTGCCGCAGGTCGCGGCCTACGCCGACCGCCACGTAGTGGTCCACAAGTCCAGCGACGGCACCGTCACGACCTCGGGTCTCGTCTCGCTGACCGACGACGACCGCGAGCGCGAGCTGTCGCGCATGCTCGCCGGCGTGGAGGACTCCGACAGTGCGCGGGCCCACGCCCGGGAGCTGCTCGAGGCCGCCGCGCCCGAGCGGGCGTGCCTCCCCGAGAGGCCTGCCCGCGGCTGACACCATGGCGCGGTCATGAAGTTCGCAGTCCGCTCCCGCCAAGCCCCCGCCCTCCCCGGCGTGCACGGCCCCGCCCGGGTCCACCGCCGTACGGCCAGCGTCCTCGGCCGCCTGCACCCAGGGGACGTCGCCGTCCTCGACCACCTCGACATGGACCGCGCCAGCGCCCAGGCGCTCGTCGACGCCGGCGTCGTGGCCGTGGTCAACGCCAGCCCGATGATCTCGGGCCGCTTTCCCAACCTGGGCCCGCAGCTGCTCGTCGAGGCCGGGCTCACGGTCGTCGACAGCGTCGGTCCGGAGATCTTCGACCGGGTCCGCGACGGAGCCGTCCTCCGGGTCGACGGGGGCGCGGTGCACGCCGGCGGCACCCAGGTCGCCGACGGCCGGGAGCTGACCGTCGACCTCGTCGCCTCGGAGATGGACCGTGCCCGCTCCGGGCTCTCCGCGCAGCTCGAGAGCTTCACCCACAACAGCACCGAGTTCCTCCGCCGCGAGCAGGACCTCCTGCTCCACGGCCACGGCGTGCCGCGCACCGCCACCGAGATGGCCGGTCGGCCCGTCGTGGTGGCCGTGCGCTCCCACGGGTGGGAGCAGGAGCTGCGCGGCCTCAAGCCCTTCGTGCGTGAGCAGCGGCCGGTCCTCATCGGTGTCGACCGCGGCGCGGACGCCCTGGCCAGCGCCGGCCACCGCCCCGACGTGGTCGTGGTGACCGGCGGCTCCGACGACCTTCCCGCGGCCGCCGTCCTGCGTCGCGCCCGCGACGTGGTCGTCCTCGTCGAGCGTGGCGCTGCGCGCACCGTGACCGAGCCCTTCGAGCGGCTCGGCATCCGACCGCTGCGCTTCGAGACGTCCGCCACGACCGAGGACGCCGCCCTGCTGCTCGCCTCGGCGCACGAGGCCTCGCTGATCGTCGGGGTGGGCATGCACGCCACGCTCGCCGAGTTCCTGGACCGGCGTCGCAGCGGCCTGGCCAGCACCTTCCTGACCCGCCTCAAGCTCGGCCCCGACCTGGTGGACGCGGCGGCCCTGCCGCGGCTCTACGACGGTGCCGTCCGACCACGCCACCTCGTCGGCGCCCTGGTCGCCGGCGTGCTCGCCCTCGCCGCCGCCGTGAGCGTCACACCGGTCGGCCAGCAGTGGGTCGACGAGCTGTCGCCGTCCGTCACCAGCACCACGTCAGACCTGATCGACAACGTCCGAGGAATCCTTCCGTGATCACCCTGCGCCACCACCTGCTCACCATCGTCGCCGTCTTCCTCGCCCTGGCGGCCGGGATCGTCCTCGGCGGCGGCCCGCTCTCCGACGTCGGACCCACCGCGGCGACCTCGTCCGGGGAGACGGAGGCCGCCCCTGCCGCGGACCGGGCACAGACCGACTACACCGAGAGCGTCGTGTCCGCGCTGGGGCCCGCCACGGTCGGCGGGCGCCTCGCTGAACGATCGGTCGCGGTGGTGACCGTCCCCGGGGCCGACGAGCAGGTGGTCACCGCGCTCACCGAGCAGGTGACCGCCGCCGGCGGCACGGTCAGCGCCCGCTACGACCTCTCCGAGGACATCGTCGACCCCGGCCAGAAGTCGCTGGTCGACACGCTCGGCAGCCAGCTGCTGACCCAGCAGGCCGAGGGCGACGTCGCCGCCGAGGCGTCGACGTACGACCGGATCGGGCAGCTGCTCGGCCTCGCGATCGCGACGAAGGAAGCCGGTGGCCAGGACGTGAACGGCAAGGCCCGCGCCGTCGTCGACGCCGTCACCGGCGCCGGCCTGATGGCCGAGCCGGGCGAGGTCGCGCAGCGGTCGCCGCTCGTGCTGGTCGTGCTGGGCACGGACGCCGGGGACGAGGGCTCCGACGCGATCCTCGCCGGGCTCGCCCAGGGGCTTGCCGTCCAGGCGGCCGGGGTGGTCGTCGCAGGCGTCACCTCCGACGGCGGGGAGGGCCAGCTCGGCCGGCTCCGTGCCGACCCGGCCTCCGCCGCCGTGGCGACCCTCGACGGCGTGGACACCGCCGCCGGCCGGGTCGCGACGGTCCTCACCCTGCAGCGCGCGCTGACGACTCCGGGCGGGGCGTTCGGTGCGTCGGGTGCGGACGGACCCGTCCCCCTCGGGTAGGATAAAAGCCCGTGAAGAGCCGGACGCCGACCAAGCACGTATTCGTCACTGGAGGCGTCGCCTCCTCCCTCGGCAAGGGGCTCACCGCCTCGAGCCTGGGCAACCTGCTGAAGGCGCGCGGACTGCGCGTCACGATGCAGAAGCTGGATCCCTACCTCAACGTGGATCCCGGCACGATGAACCCGTTCCAGCACGGCGAGGTCTTCGTGACCAACGACGGCGCCGAGACCGACCTCGACATCGGTCACTACGAGCGGTTCCTCGACACCGACCTCAACCAGATCGCCAACGTCACGACCGGTCAGGTGTACTCGACCGTCATCGCCAAGGAGCGCCGCGGCGACTACCTCGGCGACACCGTGCAGGTCATCCCGCACATCACCAACGAGATCAAGGACCGCGTCCTCGCGATGGGCGGCCCGGACATCGACGTCGTGATCACCGAGGTCGGCGGCACCGTCGGTGACATCGAGTCGCTGCCCTTCCTCGAGGCCGCCCGCCAGACCCGGCACGAGATCGGTCGCGACAACTGCTTCTTCATCCACGTGTCCCTCGTTCCCTACATCGGTCCGTCCGGCGAGCTGAAGACCAAGCCGACCCAGCACTCGGTCGCCGCCCTGCGCTCCATCGGCATCCAGCCCGACGCCATCGTGTGCCGCTCCGACCGCGACCTGCCCGAGGGCATCAAGCGCAAGATCGCCCTCATGTGCGACGTGGACGACGAGGCCGTCGTGACCTGCGCGGACGCTCCCTCGATCTACGACATCCCCAAGGTGCTGCACCGTGAGGGCCTCGACGCCTACGTCGTACGCCGCCTCGACCTGCCGTTTCGCGACGTCAACTGGACCGACTGGGACGACCTGCTGCGCCGGGTGCACCACCCCTCCGAGGACGTCACCGTCGCGCTCGTCGGCAAGTACATCGACCTGCCCGACGCCTACCTCTCCGTCAGCGAGGCGCTGCGTGCCGGCGGCTTCGCCCACGACGCCAAGGTCCACATCCGGTGGGTCGCCTCCGACGAGTGCCAGACCGAGGCCGGCGCGGCCAAGCACCTCGCCGACGTCGACGCGGTGCTGGTGCCCGGCGGCTTCGGCGTGCGCGGCATCGAGGGCAAGCTCGGTGCGCTGCACTACACCCGCACCCACGGCATCCCGACGCTCGGGCTGTGCCTGGGACTGCAGTGCATGGTGATCGAGTACGCCCGCAACGTCGCGGGCCTGACCAAGGCGGGGTCGACGGAGTTCGACCCCGACACCGTCGAGCCGGTGATCTCCACCATCGAGGAGCAGAAGAAGTACGTCGAGGGCGCCGGCGACCTCGGCGGCACCATGCGCCTCGGTCTCCAGAAGGCCGACCTCGCCGAGGGCAGCATGGTGCGCGCGGCGTACGGCTCGGGCACCGTCGAGGAGCGCCACCGCCACCGCTACGAGTTCAACGACGCCTACCGCGAGCCCCTCGCACAGGCTGGCCTGGTGTTCTCGGGCGTGAACCCCGAGCTCGGGCTGGTGGAGTTCGTCGAGCTGCCGGCGGACGTGCACCCCTACTACGTCGCCACCCAGGCCCACCCCGAGCTGCGCTCACGGCCCACCCGGCCGCACCCGCTGTTCGCCGGCCTCGTCGGCGCGGCCATCGAGCGGCAGCGCTCCGAGCGCTTCCCGCTCGACGAGTCCGGCCTGCGTCGCAAGGACGAGGGCGCCGAGGACTGACCCCGCTGGAGCCGAGCCCGACGGAGGTCAGAGGCGGCGGGCCTGCAGGATCCGGCCGAGCACGAACGAGTTCGAGCGGAGCTGGTTGCGGGCGTAGGCCATCAGGGTGGTGTCGTCAGCCGCCGCCTCGGCAGCGGCGAGGAAGGACTCGTCGCCCGCACCGAGGGGGTACATCGCGCGGATGGTGAGCCCCTGGTTCAGGAGCCCGCCCTTGAGCGAGTGCAGCTCGTCGAGGTAGCGGTGAGCGAACGGCGCGAGGAGCTCGGCCTGGCCGGGGCGCCAGAACGTCGAGCCCAGCACGAGGGTCTCCCGGCTGGCCGGCACGGCGTAGTCGACGAAGAACGCCCGCCACACCTCCTCCTTGGCCTCGACGTCCGGACGGGCGGCGAGCACCCCGAGGCGACGCATGCCGGCGTCCGGGTCGGGGTCGGACTCGAGCAGACGGCGTACGACGTCCTCGTCGTAGTCGCCGAGCTCCGCGCGGCGCACGGCCATCCGCCAGGCCAGGTCGAGGTCGGTCGCCTGGTCGGCGGCCGCCTGCAGGACCGACCAGTGCTCGTCGGTGGAGGCGGACGCCGCGAGCGTTCGCAGCGCCGCCTGCCGGGCGTCGGGCACGTCGACGAGCCCGACCACGGCGTCGGCCAGCGCGGCCAGCAGGCCGGGGGACTCGTCGGCCGGCGCCCACCGGTCGGCGACCACGAGCGCCTGGCTCAGGAAGGGTTCGACGAGCGCCGCGCTGGTCTCCGTCGACAGGGCGCGGGCGAGCGCGCTCGACACGTCGCGGGGGGCGACGTCACCGAGCAGCAAGAGCTGGCCGGCGGTGGCGGCCACGAGGGCCCGGTCGAGCGGGTCGTCGAGCTGCTGGACGCGCTCGAGCATCAGCCGCAACGAGGTCGGGTCGGGCTTGACCGCGGCGAACGTGAAGTCGCCCGCGTTGACCAGGCGGAGGTCGCCCTCGGGGAGGTCGACCGGGGTACGCGGACCGGCCACCTCGTGCGAGGAGCGGCCAACCGGGACGAGGGAGTCGCCCGAGGCGTCGAAGACGGCCACGTCGAGGCAGTGGGGACGGGGGGCCTGGTCGTCGGTCGTCTCGACGACGAGCTCGCCGTCGACCAGCGAGATCACGTCGGTGCCGGCCTCGTCGAGCCACGACTTCGTCCAGGCCGAGAGGTCACGACCCGAGGCCCGCGCGTAGCAGTCCATCAGGTCGTCGAGACGGGTGTTGGAGAAGGCGTAGCGGCTGAAGTAGTCGCGCAGGCCCTCGACGAACGCGTCCTCGCCGATGTAGGCGACGAGCTGGTGCAGCACGCTCTGGCCCTTGACGTAGGTGATCGCGTCGAAGTTGGACATCGCCGACGACACGTCGGGCACGTCGCTGCGGATCGGGTGGCGAGCCGGGCTCATGTCCATCTCGTAGGCGGTGCGCTTGAAGGCGGCGAGGAAGGTGGCCCACTGCTCGGTGAACGCGCTCGCCCCCGCCATGCCCCAGTTGGCCGCCCAGGAGGCGAAGGCCTCGTTGAGCCAGAGGTCGTCCCACCACTGCATCGTGACGAGGTCGCCGAACCACATGTGCGCCATCTCGTGGAAGATGAACTCCGCCCGGACGGCGCGCTGCGCGTGGGTCGGGGGAGTGCGGAAGAGCTGGCCGTCGCCGTAGGTGACGCAGCCCCAGTTCTCCATCGCGCCCCCGAGGTTGGGCACGAAGACCTGGTCGTAGCGCTCCTGCGGGAACGGGTAGCCGAAGCGCTCGCCGAAGAACGCGAGGCCCTGCCGGGTGAGGGTGACCAGCTCGTCGAGGTCGCGCTCGAGGATCGGCACGAGCGACTGGCGGCAGTAGAAGCCCAGGTCGTGGCCGTCGTGCTGCTGCCGCACCTCGTGGAACGGGCCCGCGTTGACCACGACGACGTACGTCGAGAGGCGGGGCGTGTCGGGGAAGGTCCACACCCGGACGTCGTCGGTCGCCGCGTCCTCGACCGACTCGGGCGCGCCGTTGGAGGTGACCCGCCACGACGACGGCGCGGTCACGACGAAGCGGTGGGGTGCCTTCAGGTCCGGCTGGTCGAAGCAGGCCCACACGCGGCGGGCCTCATCGGGCTCGAGGCTGGTCCAGACGTAGACGAGCTTGTCGGTGGGGTCGACCGTGCGCAGGATGCCCTCGCCCGTGGCGGTGTTGGTGGTGCTCGCCTCGACGACCAGGACGTTGTCGGCCGCGAGCGCGGGAAGCGGCAGGCGACCGTCGGCCGCGGCGGAGACGTCGACGTCCGCGCCGTTGAGGGTCGCGCGCACGACGTCCATCGCGACGTCGACGAAGGTGGTCGCGCCGGGCTCGGAGCACGTGAAGGCGATGGTGCTGGTGGAGCGCCACACCTCCCCCTCGAGGAGGCCGGTCATGTCCACGTCGATGTCGTAGCGCTCGACCTCGAGGAGGTCGGACCGGGTCTTCGCTTCGTGCTTGGTGAGGGTCGACAACGTCATGGGGCCGAACCTAACTCACCCCGTCCATCGGCAGGTGCCTCTCGGCTAGCGTCGGGGCATGACCGACGCGAGCACCCACGACCGAACGGACGACCGACCGCACGAGCGTCAGGACGAGCTCGCCGACAGGCCGATGGCGTGGCCCGTGGTGTCGAGCCAGGACCTGCACCGCGACGACTGGGTGGTCGCGCTGCGGGAGGACCGGATCACCCGTCCGGGCCACCCCGGGGAGTTCAGCCGGCTCAGCTTGGAGCACCCCGGCGCCGTGGTGGTGCTTGCGGTCGACGACGACGAACGGGTGATGTGCCTGCGGCAGTACCGCCACACCAGCGGGCACGAGTTCGTCGAGCTCCCCGCCGGCCTGCGGGACGCGGGCGACGAGCCGGCCGTCGAGACGGCGAAGCGTGAGCTGCGCGAGGAGGTCGAGCTCGACGCCACGGACTGGCGGCTGCTCCTGAGCACCTTCCCCAGCGCGGGGATCACCGACGAGGTCCACGAGATCTTCCTGGCCCGCGGGCTGACCCACGCAGCGCGGGGAGACTTCGAGATGGAGCACGAGGAGGCCGAGATGGAGCACTTCTGGGTGCCCATGGCCGAGCTGCTCGAGGCCGTCCTCGAGGGACGGGTGCGACAGGGACCGCTCGCGCAGGCGGTGCTGGCGTACGACGTGCTCAAGCGCCGCGGGGCCCTTGACGACCGGTAGGACCTCCCGGGAGTAGTCTCGCCCTCGCTGTGAGGCGGGCCACACCGTGGTGGCCCCCGGGAACACTTGAGGAGCAAGGCATGAAGGTCGGCGTACCCAAGGAAGTCAAGAACCGCGAGTACCGCGTGGCCCTGACCCCGATCGGCGTGCACGAGCTCGTCCAGCACGGCCACGAGGTCGTGGTGCAGAAGACCGCCGGCGAGGGCTCGCAGATCCCCGACGAGGAGTACGCCGCCGCGGGAGCCACGCTGCTCGACACGGCCGACGACGTGTGGGGCACCGCCGACATGATCCTCAAGGTCAAGGAGCCCATCGCCGAGGAGTACGAGCGGATGCGGGAGGGCCAGACCCTCTTCACCTACCTCCACCTCGCCGCCGACAAGCCGCTGACCGAGCAGCTCATGCAGCGCAAGGTCACCGCCATCGCCTACGAGACGGTGCAGCTGCCGTCCGGCGGGCTGCCGCTGCTCTACCCGATGTCGGAGGTGGCGGGCTGCCTCGCACCGCAGGTCGGCGCCCACTCGCTGCTCAAGGCCAACGGCGGCCGTGGCGTCCTCATGGGTGGCGTCGGCGGCGTGGCCAACGCCAAGGTCGTCATCATCGGCGCCGGTGTCTCGGGCCAGAACGCCGCCAACATCGCGCTCGGCATGGGCGCCGACGTGACGCTCCTCGACACCGACCTGGACAAGCTGCGGATGTCGTTCTGGCGCTACAACAACCGGGTGCACGGCCTCGCGTCGTCCAAGCTGGCCATCGAGCAGCAGGTGATGGAGGCGGACATGGTGATCGGTGCCGTCCTGATCCCGGGCGCGGCGGCGCCCAAGCTGGTGAGCAACGAGCTGGTCTCGCGGATGAAGCCGGGCTCGGTCCTGGTCGACATCGCCATCGACCAGGGCGGCTGCTTCGAGGACTCCCACGCCACGACGCACGACGACCCGACCTACGAGGTGCACGACTCGGTGTTCTACTGCGTGGCCAACATGCCCGGCGCGGTGCCCAACACCTCGACGTACGCCCTCACCAACGCGACGCTGCCGTACGCGGTGGCGCTCGCCGACAAGGGGTGGCAGCAGGCGCTGCGCGAGGACAGGAGCCTGGCCCTCGGCCTCAACACCCACGCCGGCGAGCTCACCAACGGTCCGGTCGGGGAAGCCGTGGGCATCGAGTCGGTGGAACTCGATACCGTCCTCGGGTGAGCTCTGGGGCGACCCTGGACCGGGCGGTCCGCACGTACCTCGACCACCTGGCGGTCGAGCGAGGGCTGGCGGTCAACACGCTGAGCTCCTACCGCCGTGACCTGGCCCGCTACGACGAGTTCCTCAGCGGCGAGGGCATCGACGACCTGGACGCGGTCACCGAGGCGACGGTGGCCGCGTTCCTGGTCAGCCTGCGCGAGGGGAGCGATGCCCATCCGCCGCTGAGCGCGACGTCGGCGGCGCGGACGGTCGTGGCCGTGCGCGGCTTCCACAAGTTCGCCGTCTCCGACGGCCTGGCGACGGCCGATCCGGCCGCCGCGGTCAAGCCGCCCACGCCCGCGAAGCGGCTCCCCAAGGCGCTGCCGCTGTCCGACGTGGAAGCGATCCTCGAGGCCGCGGGAGCTCCCGACACGGTCCTCGCCCTGCGGGACCGGGCCCTGCTCGAGCTGCTCTACGGCACCGGGGCGCGCATCTCCGAGGCGGTCGGGCTGGACGTCGACGACCTCGACCAGGTCGACGGCACGGTGCTGCTGCGCGGCAAGGGCGGCAAGGAGCGGCTGGTGCCGGTCGGCGGCTACGCCCGCGACGCCGTGGCCGCCTACCTCACCCGCGCACGGCCCGAGCTGGTCGGCGCCGGCAAGGGCGGCCCGGCGATGTTCCTCAACTCCCGCGGAGGCCGGTTGTCGCGGCAGAGCGCGTGGGCGGTGCTGGTCAAGGCCGCCGAGCGGGCCGGGGTGACCGCGTCGGTCTCGCCGCACACGTTGCGGCACTCGTTCGCCACCCACCTGCTCGACGGGGGCGCCGACGTGCGCGTCGTCCAGGAGCTCCTCGGGCACGCGTCCGTCACCACCACGCAGGTCTACACCCTCGTCACGGTCGACAACCTGCGCGAGGTCTTCGCCACCGCCCACCCGCGGGCCCGGGAGTAGTCGTGCTGCGGCTGCTCGACGGGGTCTCGTGGGACGGCGTGCCGCTGCCCGGCGAGCGGGTGGGCGCGCTGCTCGCCGTGCTGGTCGCCGAGCCGGCGGGGGTCAGCGACGGTCGGCTCGTGCGGGAGATCTGGCCCGACGCCGAGCCCGTGCACCCGGCCAAGGCCCTGCAGGTGCTGGTCTCCCGCACCCGCGCGTCCACCTCAGCGGGCGCCGTCCAGCGGGTCGAGGGCGGCTACCGGCTCGGCCTGACCGAGGAGGACGTCGACGCCCGCGTCCAGGCAGCCCGCCTCACCGCAGCGCGTGCGTCGCTGGCGTCCGGCGACGCCACGGAGGCCTTCCGCCTCGCCTCCTCGGCGGCGGTGATGGCGGTCGGCGTGCCCGGGGTCGGACCGCTCGGCGACCTGCGGCACGCCGCGGAGCAGCGACGGACGACCGCGCGGGAGGTCGCGGCACTGGCCGCCGCCCGGTTGGGCAGGCACGCCGAGGCGATCGACGACCTGGCGGCCGCGCACCAGCGTCGCCCCGACGACGGGGAGGTCCTCCTCGCGCTGCTGCGCGCCGAGGCCGCCACCGCCGGCCCGGCCGCGGCGCTGGCGCGCTACGAGACCTACCGGGCCGACCTGGCCGAACGGCTCGGCATCGACCCGGAGGCCGCCCTGCAGCGGCTGCACGCCGAGCTCCTGGCCGCCGACGACCCGGTGCGCACCGGGGTGAGGTACGACGCGACCGGGTTGCTGGGCCGCGAGCAGGACCTCGACCGGCTGCGCTCGGCCCTCTCCGCGTCCCGGCTGGTCACGGTGCTCGGTCCGGGCGGGATCGGCAAGACGAGCATCGCCCAGGTGCTGGCGCGCGAGTCGATGCTGCCCCGCGTCCACGTGGTCGAGCTCGTCGGCGTCGGCGCGGGCGACGACGTCGTGGTCGCGGTCGGCGCGGCCCTCGGCGTCCGGGGCTCGGTGACGACCCGGCTCGCGCTCACGGCGACCCAGCAGGCCGACGTACGCAGCCGGCTGGCGCAGGAGCTCGACGCGGGACCGACCCTGCTGGTCCTCGACAACTGCGAGCACGTCCTGGAGCCGGTGGCCGCGCTGGTGGCCTTCCTCCTCGCGACGACCCGGGACCTCCAGGTGCTGACCACCAGCAGGGCGCCGCTGCGGCTGGCCGCCGAGCGCGCAGTTCCCCTGAGCCAGCTCACCGAGGTCGACGCCGGGCTGCTGTTCGCGCAGCGCGCCGCGGCGACGCGACCTGACGCCGTGCTCGAGCCCAGCGCGGTGCGCGACGTCGTCGACCGGCTCGACGGGCTGCCCCTCGCCGTCGAGCTGGCTGCCGCGCGCGTCCGGACGATGACGGTCACGGAGGTGGCCGCTGCGCTCGACGACCGGTTCGCCGCGTTGCGCAGCCGCGACCGCACCACCCCGGACCGGCACCGCACGCTGGAGGCGGTCATTGCCTGGTCCTGGGACCTGCTGAGCGCCGACGAGCAGCGGGCGCTGGCGTGGCTCTCGGTCTTCCAGGACGGGTTCGACCGGGCGACGGCCGTGTCGATGCTGGGCGCCGACGGCTCCGACCTGGTCGACGCGCTCGTCGAGCAGTCCCTGCTGGTGGTCACCGAGGACGGCGGCACCGCGCGCTTCCGGGCGCTGGAGACGATCCGCGAGTACGCCGCCGCCCGCCTGGCGCTCAGCGGCGAGGAGGAGGCCGCCGGCGAGGCGCTGCGAAGGTGGGCGCGCGACCTGGCCGAGCGCTCCCAGGACCTCGTCGTCACCGACGACCAGGTCGCGCTGGTCGACCTGCTCGTGCGTGACCAGAACAACCTCACCGACGTGCTCCGGCACGCCCTCGGGACCGGCGACCGCGAGACGGTCGCGCGACTCGTGGCCCTGCTCGGCAGCCTGTGGACCGTCACCGGCGACCAGCCGAGGATCTTCGCCGTCTGCGACGCCGCGACCGAGCTGCTCTCCGGCTGGGACGTGCCGCCGGACCTGTTGCGGCCCACCCAGGAGGCTGCCGGCGTCCTGATGCTCCACCTCAGCTGGATGCCGGGGGCCGACCTCGGCGGCTTGCGCGACCTCCTCCTGCAGGGGGACCGGCCCGTCGGCGTGTGGGGGCTGATCGGCCACACGGTCCATGTCGCCGACGGACCGGCGCCCGTCCGCCTCGCCGAGGTGGCCGCGCACCAGTCGAGACCTGCGATGGCTGGCGCGCTGCTGCTGTGGGCGGCGATCGTCTCCGAGAACGACGGTGACGTGGACGCCGCGCGGACGTACGCCGAGGCGGCCCTGGACGGGCCGTTGCCGCCCTACCTCCGCGCCTCGCTCCACGCCGAGCTGGGCCAGCTCGCGATGGCCGTCGGCGACCACCACCGGGCGGCGAGCCACGCGGAGGTGGCGTGGCCGCTGCTGGAGCGCATCCACTCGCTGACCGACGCCTACAGCCTCCAGGTGGCGACCGCCATCGCGCCGCTGCTGGACGGCGACGTCGACGAGGCGGCGGCCCTGCTCGAGCGGTTCGGCCCGCCGGACGGCGAGACCGCCCAGGTCGGCGCCCGCCTGACGTGGCAGACCGCCCAGGCCGAGCTCGCGCTGGCGCGCGGCCACCACGCGGAGGCGGTCCGCCGCTACGACGCCGTCGTCGAGCTGGTGACCGACGGCGACGTCCCGGGTGGGGGACCGGCCGCCTCGCCGTGGGTGGCCCTGGCGGCGTCAGCTGCCCTCGTCAGCCGGGTCCGCTACGGCACGAGCTCGCCCGACGCCCGCGCCGACGAGCTGCGCGACCTCGTCGCCGGTCCGCCGGGCCGCTCGCCCGAGGGCACGCTGTGGTTCACCGACCTCCCGCTCAACGGCATGCTGCTGGTGGCGCTGGCCGCGTGGGTCCTGAGGTTCGGTCCGGCCGAGCAGCACGCGGACGCCGTGGACCTGCTCGCGGTGGCGCACCGCTGGGCCTACAACCGCAGCGTCCCGGTGATGGCGTGGGAGCCGATGGTGGCGCTCGCGGACGCGGCCCAGCCCGGACGGCTCGGCCCGCTCGTCGAGGAGCTGGCCGACCGTCCGGGCCCTGACCTGGTGCCCGGCGCGGCCGCGACGCTGGACCGTCTGCAGCGCGCCTGGCAGGTCACATCCGCCGGTTGAACGCCCGGACCGACAGCGGGGCGAAGACCGCGATGACCACGGCGCAGCCGAGCAGCGCCCAGCCGACGCCCGCGGTGACGTCACCGTCGTTGGCGAGGTCGCGCAGTGCGGTGATCACCAACGAGACCGGGTTGATCTCGGCGAACGTCTGGAGCGGCTCGGGCATGGTGTCGGTCGGGACGAACGCGTTGGACAGGAACGTCAGCGGGAACATCACGAGCAGGGAGATGGCCTGCACGCCCTGCGCGTTGCGGCCCAGGATCCCGAACAGCGTGAAGATCCAGGCCAGGGACCAGCCCGCCAGCATGGCCAGGAACACGGCACCGGCGACACCGGGGACGCCACCGCCCGGGCGGTAGCCGATCGCGATGCCGACGGCGAAGGTGAGGACCGACGCGATGAAGTAGCGCAGCAGGTCGGCCACCATCGGTCCGGCGAGCGGCGCGATGCGTGAGATGGGCAGCACCTTGAACCGGTCGAAGACGCCGGTGTCCATGTCGGTGCGGAGCTGGACGCCGGTGGCGACGCATGCCGTCAGCACGGTCTGGCCGATGAGGCCGGGGATGATGAGCGGCAGGTAGCTCTGGACGTCGCCCGAGATCGCGCCGCCGAAGATGTAGGCGAACATGCCGGTGAAGATCAGCGGCTGGATGGTGACGTCGAACATCACCTCCATGCTGCGGCGCATCTTCATCGTCGCCCGCCAGGCCAGGGTCATCGTCTGGCTGACGGTGTCGGCCAGCCCGACGCGGTCGGTGCCGATGTCGGCGGGGTGGGCGGCGGCGGGGCCGGTGGCGGTCGTGGCGCTCATCGGGCGTCCTCCATCTGCAGGTCGTGGTCGTCGACGACGTCGGCGGGCGTGCCGTCGTGGGTGTCGTGGCCGGTCAGCGCGAGGAAGACCTCGTCGAGCGACGGCTTCTGGACGGTCACCGACTCGATAGCGATCCCGCGGTCGCGGAGCGCGAGGAGGACGTCGACGGCCTGGTCGGTGCGGGTCAGCGGCACGTTGGCTCGTCGTGCCTCGGGCGTGAGGACCGCCTCCTCGCCCACCAGCCGCCGGGCCTCGTCCGCCACGACCGGCAGGTCGGCGGGGTCCGCCAGCTGGAGCTGCAGGGCGGACTGGCCGACGGACGACTTGAGCTCGTCGGCGGTGCCCTCGGCCACCTTGCGACCGCGGTCGATGACGGCGATCCGGTCGGCGAGCTGGTCGGCCTCGTCGAGGTACTGCGTGGTGAGCAGGACCGTGCACCCGGTGCGGACGAGGTCACGGATCGTGTCCCACATCTGGCCACGGGTGCGGGGGTCGAGGCCCGTGGTGGGCTCGTCGAGGAAGATCAGCGGCGGCCGGGTGAGCAGGCTGGCGGCGAGGTCGAGGCGTCGGCGCATGCCGCCGGAGAAGGCGGAGATGGGCTTCTTCGCCGCCTCGGAGAGGTCGAACTGCTCGAGCAGCTCGGCGCCGCGGGTGCGGGCCTCGGTGCGCCCGAGGCCCTGGAGCCGCGCGAAGAGCCAGAGGTTCTCGGTGGCGGTGAGGTTCTCGTCGACCGAGGCGAACTGCCCGGTGACGCCCAGCAGCCGTCGTACGGCGTGGGGTTCGGCGTGCACGTCGTGGCCGAAGATCTCGGCCCGCCCCTCGTCGATGCGGATCAGGGTGGCGAGCATGCTGAGCATCGTCGTCTTGCCCGCGCCGTTGGGGCCGAGGACGCCGAACACCTCGCCCTGGTGGACCTCGAGGTCGATCCCGTCGACGGCGCGCTGGTCGCCGTACGTCTTGACGAGGCCGGAGGCCCGGACTGCGAGTCCTGGATGTGTGGTCATGGGAGGAACTGTCCGCGTCCGCGGTTTCACCGCGGTTCCACTCCGCCTGCGGCGTTGAAACCGGTGGGTGGTTGGATCGACGCATGCCGGATCCAGTGCGCCTCGACACGCGGGTCCCGACGGGGGCCGACCCGGACGCGGTCTACGACGCCTTCACCGGTTGGGTGGCCGACCAGGGGCTCGACCTCTACCCGCACCAGGACGAGGCCGTCATCGAGCTGCTCGGCGGCAACCACGTCGTCCTCGCGACGCCGACCGGCTCGGGGAAGTCGATGGTCGCGATCGGGGCCCACGTCGCGGCGCTCGCCCGGGACCAGGTGAGCTTCTACACCGCCCCGATCAAGGCGCTGGTGAGCGAGAAGTTCTTCGCGCTCATCGAGGTCTTCGGCGCCGACAACGTCGGGATGCTCACCGGCGACGCCGCGGTGAACCCGGACGCGCCGATCATCTGCTGCACCGCCGAGGTGCTGGCCAACATCGCGCTGCGCGAGGGTCGCTCCACCGACGTCGGTCTCGTGGTGATGGACGAGTTCCACTTCTACTCCGAGCACGACCGCGGCTGGGCCTGGCAGGTGCCGCTGCTGGAGCTCGTCGACGCCCAGTTCCTGCTGATGTCGGCCACCCTCGGCGACGTGTCCTTCTTCGTCGAGGACCTGAAGAGGCGCACCGGCCGCGACACCGCCGTCGTCGACGACGCGGAGCGCCCGGTGCCGTTGAGCTTCCGGTGGTCGGTCGAGCCCTTGGACGACACGCTCGAGGAGCTGGTGACCACCGGGCAGGACCCCGTCTACGTCGTGCACTTCACGCAGGCAGCGGCCGTCGAGCACGCGAGCAACCTGCTGAAGTCGCGGCTCGTCTCGGCGAGCGGCGGCCTCAAGGTCGACAAGGAGGCGATCGCCGCGCGGATCGGAGCGTTCCGGTTCGGCGCCGGCTTCGGCAAGACGCTGTCCCGCCTGGTCCGCAACGGCATCGGGGTGCACCACGCCGGCATGCTGCCCAAGTACCGCCGGCTGGTGGAGACGCTGGCCCAGGCCGGGCTCCTGCGCGTCATCTGCGGCACCGACACCCTCGGGGTCGGCATCAACGTGCCGATCCGCACCGTGCTCTTCACCGGGCTCGCCAAGTTCGACGGCACCAAGCAGCGGGTGCTCCGGACGCGGGAGTTCCTGCAGATCGCCGGCCGGGCCGGGCGCGCGGGCTACGACACGGCCGGCTACGTCGTCGTCCAGGCTCCGGAGCACGTCATCGAGAACGAGCTGGCCAAGGCGAAGATCGCCGCCCGGCAGGCCGCGGGGAAGAAGAAGTCCAAGGTGCAGCTCAGGAAGCCGCCCGAGGGCACCGTGGTGTGGACCGAGCAGACCTTCGACAAGCTGGTCGCAGGGGTCCCGGAGCGGCTGACGAGCCGGATGAAGGTCGACAACGCGATGCTCGTCAACGTCATCTCCCGCGAGGAGGACGCCTTCGCCGTGATGCAACGCCTGGTCACCGACAACCACGAGGACCGGCGCGGTCAGCTGCGGCTGGCCCGTCGGGCGCTGCGCCTGAGCCGCTCCTTGGTCCGCACCGGCATCGTGACCAGGTTGCCGGAGGTGGACCGCTTCGGACGCCGCTACGTACTGGCGGTCGACCTGCCCGAGGACTTCGCGATCAACCAGCCGCTCGCGCACTTCGCGCTCGCCGCCTTCGACGTGCTCGACCCCGAGTCGGAGACCTACGGCCTCGACGTGGTGTCGATCGTCGAGGCCGTCCTCGAGGCGCCGCGGCAGATCCTGATGGCGCAGCAGCACGCCGCCCGCGGCGTCGCGATCGGCGAGATGAAGGCCGACGGCATCGAGTACGACGAGCGGATGGCGCTGCTGGAGGAGATCACCTGGCCGCAGCCGCTGCGCGAGCTCCTCGAGGCGCTCTACGAGACCTACCGGCAGACCCACCCGTGGCTCCCCGACGACGCGCTCGGACCGAAGTCGGTGGTGCGCGAGATGTGGGAGCAGGGGATGGGGTTCACCGACTTCGTCGGTCGCTACCAGCTGGCGCGCTCCGAGGGCCTGGTGCTGCGCTACCTCACCGACGCCTACCGCACCCTGCGGCAGACCGTCCCCGAGTCGCACCGCGCCCCCGAGGTGGAGGACGTCATCGAGTGGCTGGGCGAGACCGTCCGCCAGACCGACTCCTCGCTGCTCGACGAGTGGGAGGCGCTGTCGGACCCCGACCACGCGTCCTCCGCCGTCGCGCACCACGAGCCGCCGCCCCCGCCGCGTCCGCTCTCCAAGCAGGAGCGCCCCTTCCGGGTGATGGTGCGCAACGCGATGTGGGCGCGCGTGGACGCCGTCTCGAGGGACGACCTCGACACCCTGGTCCGCCTCGAGCGGGCCGCCGCCGACCGCACGGACCCGCCGCGACAGGTGGTCGTCGGACGCTCGGTGTGGGACGCGGCGCTGGAGGGCTACTACGCCGAGCACGACCGCGTCCTGACCGACGCCGACGCCCGCGGGCCGGACCTGCTGGCGGTGGGGGAGGAGCGGACCGGCGAGCCCGTCGGCGCCGAGGAGGGCACCACGGCCCGGCTGCGCGACGTACGCCAGACGATCCACGACCCCGAGGACCACCACGACTGGGTCATCGAGGCGGTGGTGGACTGCGACGCCACCGACAGCGCCGGTGAGCTGGTGCTGGCGACCGTGGCGATGCGGCGGTTGTGAAGTCGGTCGGGACGTCGGCCGTGAGGCCGGTTGCGGGGCGGGTGCCACGCTGCGCGTAGAGTCCCGCGCGGTGCAGGGGCGGGAACCGGTCCGCGACCTCTCGTCCTGCTCGCAACTGGTGCAGGAACTGTCGACGTGTCGACAAAGTCCGAGGCTTCCGGCGTGGTCCAATCGAGGTCCAGGCCGATGCACGACGGGTGCACGACAGGTGCGACGAGGAGCAGACATGAGCGGTGCGGGATTCCCCGGTCACGACACGGGCAGTAGTGCCCCGCAGATGCCGCCCCTCGTGCGACCACCGCACCCGCACCAGACCCCCCAGCCCGGCCCGACCCCGCGAGACGAGCAGACAGTGACCCAGCCGATCCCCTTCGAGCGCCCGCTCGAGACACGCGCCACGACGACGCTCGAGGCGGAGACGCCCCTCGGTCCGACCGGGCGTCCCATGCCGGTGTTCCCCGAGCCGCGGCCGCTGACCGAGCACGGTGGCGCCCGCGTGATCTCGATGTGCAACCAGAAGGGCGGGGTCGGCAAGACCACGACCACGATCAACCTGGGCGCGTCGCTCGCCGAGCTCGGGCGCAAGGTGCTGCTCGTCGACTTCGACCCCCAGGGCTCGCTGTCGGTGGGGCTCGGCCTCAACCCGCACGAGATGGACCTGACCATCTACAACCTGCTGATGGACCGCGAGACCGTGCTCGACGAGGTCGTGGTCCCGTCCGGCATCGAGGGCATGGACCTGCTGCCCTCCAACATCGACCTGTCGGCCGCCGAGGTGCAGCTGGTCCACGAGGTGGCGCGCGAGCAGACGCTGCAGCGGGTGCTCGCCCCGGCCCTCGAGCACTACGACGTCATCCTGATCGACTGCCAGCCCTCGCTCGGCCTGCTGACCGTCAACGCGCTGACCGCCTCGGACGGGGTCATCGTGCCCTTGGAGTGCGAGTACTTCGCGCTGCGCGGCGTGGCCCTGCTGAAGACGACCATCGACAAGGTGCGCGAGCGGCTCAACCCCAAGCTCGAGATCGAGGGCGTCCTCGGCACGATGTTCGACGGGCGCACGCTCCACAGCCGCGAGGTCATGGAGCGTCTGGTGTCGGCGTGGGGTGACAAGGTCTTCCACACCGTCATCCGCCGGACCGTGAAGTTCTCCGACGCGACCGTCGCCGGCGAGCCGATCACGGCCTACGCGTCGTCCTCGACGGGCGCCGACGCCTACCGCCAGCTGGCGAAGGAGGTGGTGACCCGGTGGCCCGCCGAGTGAGCATGCCGGCCGCGGACGACCTGTTCCGGCCGACCTCCGAGACCGCGGACCCTGCTCCCGAGCAGCGGCAGCGCCGGGTCCGGGCCGTGGCCGACGACGCCGAGCCCGCCGGCCAGCGCAGGCCCAGCGGCCGCGTGCGGCACGACGAGAAGATGACGGTCTACGTCACCTCCGACGAGCTCCTCGACATCGAGCACGCCCGCCTGACGCTGCGCCGCGAGCACGGCCTCGCCGTCGACCGCGGCCGCCTGGTCCGCGAGGCGCTGGCGATCGTGCTCGCCGACCTCGAGGCCCAGGGCGCCGACAGCCCGCTGGTGCAGCGGCTGCTCGACGAGTGAGCACCGCCCGCCCCGCTGCTCCGGACCTCTCGCCCGATGGCACGCTCGAGCCGGGCAGCGAGGCCCCGGCGTTCGCCGTACGCCTGGACAACTTCGAGGGTCCCTTCGACCTGCTGCTCGGCCTGATCGCCAAGCACAAGCTCGACATCACGGAGGTCGCGCTCTCCCAGGTCACCGACGAGTTCATCGCCCACGTGAAGAACCTCGGCGGCGCCTGGGACCTCGAGCAGACCACGTCCTTCCTGGTGGTGGCGGCGACCCTGCTCGACCTCAAGGCGGCCCGCCTGCTGCCGCAGGGCGACGTGGAGGACGAGGAGGACCTCGCGCTGCTCGAGGCGCGCGACCTGCTCTTCGCCCGTCTCATGCAGTACCGCGCCTTCAAGCAGGTGGCCTCGGTCCTCGAGGAGCGACTGTCCTCGGAGTCGCGCCGGCACCCGCGCGCAGTGGGGCTCGAGGAGCAGTTCGCGACGCTGCTGCCCGAGGTGCTGATCGGCATCGGGCTCGAGGAGTTCGCCCGGCTGGCGGCGAGGGCGATGGAGCCCAAGCCGGTGCTCGAGGTGTCCCTGCAGCACATCCACGCCGCCAAGGTGAGCGTCCGCGAGCAGGGCCAGCTCGTCGTCGACCGGCTGCGCCGCAGCGGCACGATGACCTTCCGGGCGCTGTGCGGTGACTCCCCGGACCGGCTCACCACCGTGGCCCGCTTCCTCTCGCTGCTCGAGCTGTTCCGCGAGGGGGCGGTGTCCTTCGACCAGGTGACCCCGCTGGGCGAGCTCACCGTGCGCTGGACCGGCGCCGAGGACGGCGAGGTCGACATCCACGACGAGTTCGACGGCGCCCCGCCGGGCGACGATGATGCACCCATGCCGTCGGCAGCCGCCGACGAGCCCGAGGAGGACCAGTGAGCGAGCAGTCCGACAGCACCCAGCCGGACCCGGGTCCCGTCGAGGACGCCGACACCGGGAGCGACACCGGGACCGACACCGGGGTCGACATGCTGGACGTGGCGGGCGCCGAGCTGCGCCCGGCCCTCGAGGCGATCCTGATGGTCTCCGACGAGCCCCTCAGCACGGTGCGGCTGGCCTCGGTGGTCGGACACCCGGTCGAGGACGTCGAGGCCGCCCTCGAGGCCCTGGCGGGCGAGTACGCCGAGCAGGGGCGCGGCTTCGACCTACGCTCGGTGGCGGGCGGGTGGCGGTTCTACTCCCGCCCGGAGTTCGCCGGGGTCGTCGAGTCGTTCGTGCTCGAGGGACAGCAGGCGCGGCTCACCCGGGCGGCGCTCGAGACGCTGTCGGTGGTCGCCTACAAGCAGCCGGTGTCGCGCGCGCGGGTGTCGGCGATCCGCGGCGTCAATGTCGACGGCGTCATGCGCACGCTCCTCACCCGGGGACTCGTGGAGGAGGCCGGCCAGGACGAGCTGAGCGGCGCCAACCTCTACCGGACCACGTCCTACTTCCTCGAGCGCATCGGCGTCACCTCGCTCGACGAGCTGCCCGAGCTCGCGCCCTACCTGCCCGACATGGACGACCTCGAGGACGAGCTGGCCAGCGTCGCCGGGCTCGACGCCCCGGCCGAGCCCGCGCCGGAGCCGGCCGGCGAGCCCGCTCCCGTCGACGTACCGCCCGCTCCCGAGCAGCCGCAGCAGGCTCCGCGCCACGCCTCGCCGCACTCCGGCGACGGCACCGAGCCCGACGGCGGGACCGAGATCGCATGAAGCCCCACGACGCACCCGACAACGACCAGCCCGCCTCGCAGCGCCCCGACACCGACGAGGACGGCCTGATCCGGCTGCAGAAGCTGCTCGCGCAGTCCGGCGTCGCTAGCCGCCGCAAGTGCGAGGAGCTCATGCTCGACGGCCTCGTCGAGGTCGACGGCGAGGTCGTCACCCGGCTCGGCACCAAGGTCGACCCGCGCACCGCCGTGATCCGGGTCGACGGCAAGCGCCTGCCGCCGATCAGCGACAAGGTCTACCTCGTGCTCAACAAGCCCCGCGGCGTCGTCTCGACGATGTCGGACCCCGAGGGCCGGCGCACCCTGGGCGACCTGGTCGCGGAGCGGCCCGAGCGGCTCTTCCACGTCGGCCGGCTCGACACCGACACCGAGGGCCTGATCATCCTCACCAACGACGGCGACTTCGCGCAGCACCTCGCCCACCCGTCGCACGAGGTCGACAAGACCTACGTCGCCGAGGTCGACGGCGAGGTTCACGTCCGGACGATCCGCGAGCTGCTCGCCGGCGTGACGCTGGAGGACGGTCCGGTCACGGTCACGCAGGCCCGGGTGGTCGGCGGCGACCCACGACGTGAGGGCAGCAACCGCTCGATCGTCGAGCTCACCATCCACGAGGGGCGCAACCGCATCGTGCGGCGCCTGCTCGCGCACGTCGGCCACCCGGTGCGCCGGCTCACCCGCACCCAGATCGGACCGGTCACCCTCGCCCGGCTGCGGTCGGGGGAGATGCGGGAGCTGTCCGTGGCCGAGCTGGGCGAGCTGATGGACAGCGCGCAGCTCTGAGTCCGGACGCGGCTAGGCTCGGCGCGTGGCAGTGAGAGCAGTGCGTGGGGCGACCCAGCTCGAGGAGGACACCCGCGAGCACATGCTGGACCGGGTCGCCGAGCTGGTGACCGACGTGATGGAGGCCAACCACCTCGCGGTCGACGACTTCATCTCGATCATCTTCACCGCGACCAGCGACCTGACCAGCGAGTTCCCGGCCTATGCCGCGCGGCAGCTCGGCTTCTCCGACGTCCCCCTGGTCTGCGCCCGCGAGCTGGAGATCGACGGCTCGATGCCGCGGGTGGTCCGGTTGATGGCGCACGTCGAGACCGACCTGGCGCGCTCGGAGATCACCCACGCCTACCTCCACGGCGCGGCCAACCTGCGACGCGACCTCGCCCGGACCACCAGCCATGACTGACGACGACCTGCCGGCCCTGACCGGGCCGGTGGAGGTCGTCGGGGCCGGCCTGATCGGCACGTCGATCGCCCTGGTGTGCAGCCGGCTCGGCATCGAGGTCGTGCTCCGCGACACCTCCGAGGAGAACCTCCGCACCGCGCACGGCCTCGGGGCGGGGCGCGCGGCCAGGCCGGACGACCGACCGCAGCTGGTCGTGGTGGCCGTGCCGCCCGCCTCGGTGGGTGACGCCATCGTGGACGCCCTGAGCCGCACCGGTGCCGTCGTCACCGATGTCGGCAGCGTCAAGGCCGCCCCCTTCGAGGAGGTGGCCGGCCGGGTCGGACCGGACGACCTCGGACGCTACGTCGGCTCGCACCCGATGGCCGGCAGCGAGCGCTCCGGACCCCTCGCCGCCAGCGCTGCCCTCTTCGACGGACGCCCCTGGGCGGTCACCCCGCATCCGTACGCACGCCCCGACGCCGTACGCCTCGTCGAGTCACTGGTGCTGGAGTGCGGGGCCGCTCCGCTGGTCATGGAGCCTGGCGAGCACGACCGCGCGGTCGCCCGCATCTCGCACCTGCCCCACCTCGCCGCCGTGCTCGTCGCCGGACGGCTGGCGGCGGCCCCGGCCGAGCACCTCGCCCTCTCCGGGCAGGGCGTCCGTGACGTCACGCGCGTCGCGGCGAGCGACCCGGCGCTGTGGCAGCAGATCCTGGAGGCCAACTCCGAGGCGGTTCTCGACCTCCTCGCCGAGGTCCGCGCGGACCTCGACGCACTCATGGCGGCGGTGGCCTCGGACACGGCCCCGGACCTCGTCGAGATCCTCACCCGTGGCAACGCGGGGACGGCGGCCATCCCCGGCAAGCACGGCGGCCCGGCGCGACCGACGCGCTCGGTCTTTGTCGCGGTGCCCGACCACCCGGGCGAGCTCGCCCGCCTCTTCGGCGACGCCGGCGAGATCGGCATCAACATCGAGGACGTCCACATCGACCACGACCCGGCACGCCCCGTCGGCCTCACCGAGCTCGTCGTCGAGCGCGGCAGCGCGGAGCAGCTGCTGGCCGCTCTCGAATCCCGCGGGTGGACGACCCACCGGTAACCTTCTCGCCCGTGAGCACCGTCGACAGCACCGCGCAGACCGGGTCCCTCGTCATCGCCGTCGACGGCACGTCCGGCTCGGGGAAGTCGAGCACCTCACGCGGGGTGGCCGACCGGCTGGGCCTGCGCTACCTCGACACCGGCGCGATGTTCCGGGCCATGACGTGGTGGCTGCTGCGTGAGGGCGTCGACGTACGCGACACGGCGGCGGTCGCGGCCGCCGCGGGACGTCCCACGATCGAGTCCGGCACCGACCCGCTGGCCCCGACCATCACCGTCGACGGCACCGACGTGTCGGTCGAGATCCGCTCCGACGAGGTCAACGCCGCCGTCAGCCCCGTCAGTGCCGTGCCGGAGGTCCGCGCCCGCCTGCTCGAGCTCCAGCGCGAGGCCATCGGTGGTGGCGGCATCGTCGTCGAGGGCCGCGACATCGGGTCCGTCGTGTGGCCGCAGGCCGGGGTGAAGGTCTACCTCAGCGCCGACCCCGACGCCCGCGCGCAGCGTCGTACGGCCGAGCAGGGCGGCACGGACGTCGCCAGCACCCAGCAGTCCCTCCTCGAGCGCGACCGCATCGACTCCGGGCGGACCACCGCGCCGTTGACCATGGCCGAGGGTGCGGTCCACGTCGACAGCACGCACCTGACGCTCGCCGAGGTCATCGACCGGATCGTCGCGCTGGCGGAGGCACGGCGAGCGTGACCCGGGCGGACCTGCCGGCCAGCGCCGACGAGCACCCCGCCACCCGACTGCTGCGCCTGGTGCGTCCTCCGGCCGCGCGGCTGGTCCGCTCGCGGTGGCCGGTGGTCGTGCACCACGCCGACCGCGTGCCGGAGGCGGGCGGCGTGATCCTGGCGAGCAACCACATCGGGATCATCGACGGGCCGCTCCTCGCGGTCTTCTCGCCCCGCCCCGTCCACGCGCTGACCAAGCAGGAGATGTTCGAGGGACGACTCGGACGTTTCCTGCGGGCCTCCGGCCAGATCCCGCTCGACCGCTTCCACGCCGACCCGGGTGCGATCCGCTCGTGCCTGCGCGTGGTCCGCGACGGGGGAGTCGCGGGCATCTTCCCCGAGGGCACCCGCGGCGACGGCGAGCTGCACCGCTTCCACCACGGTGGCGCCTACCTCGCCCTCGTCACCGGCGCCCCGGTCGTGCCGGTCACGATGCTCGGCACCCGCCCGCCCGGCGGTGGGGCAAACGCCCTCCCGGCACGCGGTGACACCGTCGACCTGGTGTTCGGGCGGCCGTGGCGGACGACACAGCAACCCTGGCCCCGCACCCGGGAACAGGTGGCGGCCACGTCGGTGTTGCTCCGAGGGCACCTGCTGTCCGAGCTGGCCACCGCGCTCGCCGACACGCGCCGATCCTTGCCCGGGCCGCTTCCTGCGGGACAATCCGAGGACGACCCCGACACCGGGCTCGTCGAGCCATCCAGAGAGCTGTGATCACCCATGACTGAGTACGACGCCGGCGTCGACGCCGCGTCCACCGACGAGCCGACCGGGCCCACCCCGGTCCTGGCCGTGGTCGGGCGACCCAACGTGGGCAAGTCCACCCTCGTCAACCGGATCATCGGGCGCCGCGAGGCCGTCGTCGAGGACCGCCCGGGCGTGACCCGGGACCGCGTGTCCTACGACGCCAACTGGAGCGGCCGCGCCTTCACCGTGGTCGACACCGGCGGCTGGGACCCCGATGCCCGCGGCATGGCCGAGAGCATCCGTGCCCAGGCCGAGGTGGCCGTCACCCTGGCCGACGCCGTGCTCTTCGTCGTCGACGCGACCGTGGGCATCACCGACCACGACGAGGCCGTCGTACGCATCCTGCGCAAGTCGGGCAAGCCCGTCGTCCTGGCCGCCAACAAGGTCGACGACCAGCGCACCGAGGCCGAGGCCTACGGCCTGTGGAACCTCGGCCTGGGCGAGCCGTTCGCGGTGTCCGCGCTGCACGGCCGCGGGTCCGGCGACATGCTCGACGCGATCCTCGCGGCACTCCCGGAGACGCCGAATGAGTCCTTCGAGGAGGTCGGCGGCCCACGCCGTATCGCGATCGTCGGCAAGCCCAACGTCGGCAAGTCGTCCCTGCTCAACATGCTGGCCAAGGAGGACCGCGTCGTCGTCGACAACGCCGCCGGCACCACGGTCGACCCCGTCGACGAGCTGATCCAGCTCGGTGACCGCACCTGGCGCTTCATCGACACCGCCGGCATCCGCAAGCGCGTCAACCAGGCGTCCGGCCACGAGTACTACGCCTCGCTGCGCACCACGACCGCGATCGACCGCGCCGAGGTGGCCGTGCTCGTGCTCGACGCCAGCGAGACGGTCTCCGAGCAGGACATGCGGATCATCCAGACGATCCGCGACGCCGGCCGCGCCATGGTCATCGCCTTCAACAAGTGGGACCTCGTCGACGAGGAGCGCCGCTACTACCTCGAGCGCGAGATCGAGCGCGACCTCGTCCAGCTGAAGTGGGCTCCGCGGATCAACTTCACCGCCCGCACCGGTTGGCACGTCGACCGCCTGGTCCCGGCGATCGACAAGGCTCTCGAGGGCTGGGAGACCCGCATCGGCACCGGCGCCCTCAACACGTTCCTCGGGCGTCTGGTCGCCGAGCACCCGCACCCGGTGCGCAGCGGCAAGCAGGCCAAGATCCTGTTCGCTACCCAGCCGTCCGTCGCCCCGCCCACGTTCGTGCTCTTCACCACCGGAAAGCTCGACGCCTCCTACGAGCGCTTCATCGAGCGGCGGCTGCGCGAGGAGTTCGGCTTCGTCGGCACGCCGATCGTCATCGAGCAGAAGCCGCGCGAGAAGCGCAAGCGCTGACCGCGCGGCTGCTCAGGGATCGAGGCCCTGGGCCCGCAGCCACTCCATCGGGTCGACGGGACTGCCAGCGGCCGGGCGCACCTCGAGGTGGAGGTGCGGGCCGGTGGAGTTGCCGGTGGAGCCCACGCTGCCGATGACGTCGGTGATGCCGACCTGCTGGCCGGCGACGACGGTCGTGTCGGTCTGGTGGCAGTACCAGACCTCGGTGCCGTCGGGGAGCGTGAGGATCGTACGCAGGCCGTACGGCCCGGCGTAGGCGACCTCGGTGACGATGCCGTCGGCGACCGCGACCAGCGGCTCGCCGGCGTACGCGCTGAAGTCCTGGCCGCCGTGCTCGGCCTCCCACAGCGGGCCGGTCAGCCCGAAGCCGGCCGAGAGGTCGTACGACGCGAGCGGGAGCACGGCTCGCACCGCGTCCGGGTCGCCGTCGTAGCCGTAGCGGGACAGCACGGCGCGGTAGCCGATGAGCGCGCGGTCGCGGGCGTCGGCGGCCTGGTTGAGGGTCGCCAGGGTCCGCTGGCGCTCGGCGAGCTGCTCGGCGAGCTGATCGGCCAGGGCGACGGCCTCGGCCTCCCCGGTGTCCTCACGTACGACAGCCTCCGGTGCGGCTTGGGCGGCGGGCGCGACGAGACCCGTCCCGACGGTCGCCGCGATGGCGGCGAGCACCAGGCCGAGGCGTGGCACAACTGGCATTCCGAACCCCCACAGGTCGACGGCTCCATGGTCGGACGATGCGGGCCGGCGCTCACGGGGTTCGGCGACAAATGGCCCACTCGGACTAGTTCCGACGCGTGCATGGCGGGTCGATTCCGTGCCCGCGGAGGCCCTGCGGTAGTCTTCCCATCGCTCCGCAGGCCTCGTGCCAGGAGCACTCGGGCTGTGGCGCAGCTTGGTAGCGCACTTGACTGGGGGTCAAGGGGTCGCAGGTTCAAATCCTGTCAGCCCGACCGAGAAATAGCCCCTGACCTGCGGAAACGCGGGTCAGGGGCTTCTTTCATTTTGAGTCAGATCGGCTTGTGGCACGTTTATGGACCAAAAACCCTCGCGTTGCGCCTCGCTGGGTAGGATGTCGGGTCGACGGCTAAGTCGCTTCAGTGGTCGTGCTGGGTGCGGGAGGCCCCGCAGAGTCAGCCGTCCGACGCGACCGTCCTGGGGGCGCCGGCGAACGTCTGAAGGACATGCGTCACGTCAGGGGTGGTTCGGTCCTTCTCGATGTAGAACTCCTTGGTGATTGCGTCCGAGGAGTGGCCGAGAAGGCGGGCCGCGGTGTCCGAGTCGACCAGGCGGTCGATCAGTGTCGCGACTGTCTTGCGGAAGGTGTGTGGCGTCACCCAGTCGAACCCGGTGTCTGTGCGGATTGCGCGCCACCGCCGCTCGATGTTGCCGACTTGGTGCCAGGTGCCGTTCCGGGTGGCGAAGACCGCGTGGTGGTGGTTCGGCGGTTGTTCGATGCGCCGGCGCATCAGTACGTCGACAGCGAACGGCGGCAGCGCGATGGTGCGTTTCGAGGCGTCGGACTTCGGCTTGGGCTTTCGGTAGGTGCCCTTCCCAGTCTCGGTTTTGATGGTGCCGCTGATTGACACTGTCGGTGGGGCGGCGCTTAGGTCGATGTCTGTCCATCGGAGTGCGAGCACTTCGCCGATACGGCAGCCCGTCGCGAGCAGCAGGTCGACGATGTCGGGGATGTCCTGGGTGGGTTTGGGTCCGGGTCGCTTCTTGGTCATCCAGGCGTCCACCGCGGAGCGGAGGGCGTTGAGGTCCTCCACGGACAGCGCTTGAACGTCCTTCTTGTCAGCTCGGAGCCGCGAGGTTGAGGCGACCGGGTTGGTGAGGACCGCGCCGTCGATGACAGCGGCGTCGAACATCATCTTGAGGACCGTTTTCGTCTTCTTGCGGCGACTGTGCGAGTCCTGCGATCGGATCAGCCGTTCCAGCCGTCCAGCTGAGGCCTCGCGCAATCGGATGCTGCCTATGGCGGGGGTGATGACGTTCGCGATGATGCGTTGGTACTCGTTCGCCGTGCTTGGTTCGGAGCGTTGCTCGGCGCGGTACAGCGATAGCCAGACCTCCGCGACCTGGCTCATCCGCATGTCGGGACCGATGAGGTCGCCGGCGGGCGCGCTTCGGTCGGCGATCTTGGCTTTGAGCTCTCGCGTGGCCGCGGCGGCGCTGCGGCCAGTGGCCTTGACTTGCCGGCTGACGCCGTCGAGATCGCGGAACCGCGTGCGCGCACGGTAGATGCCAGGGCGGACCTCTTCGGTGGTGATACTTCCGAACGTTCCCAGGGGCAGTGCGGGCCGGGCCATCGGAGTTCCTTGCTGTTGAGAGTCAGCGACGCCGTGGAGCTGACCGTCGTGACAGGGAATCTAACGCGCGTGACGCGGCCGGGAAGCCGCGCTCAGCGTCGGGAACTACGTCCGCAGCAGGTTCGAGGTCAAGCGCCTCGGCGTGAGCCTCGATCCATGCATCGAGATCCGAACGGCGGTATCGCAGCGCACCGCCGGCCTTCACTGCGCGCGGTCCGAATCCCGGGCGTCGCGTGCGCCAGGTATAGAGCGTCGACTTCGCGATCCCGATGTAGACAGCCGCTTGAGCGATGTTCATCGTGGCCGGCATGAGTGCGGGCCGGCCGCCTCCTGTCGGAAGTGGCTCGACAGAAGGTGCGGTGGCTTGTTTGCTCGTGTCCACGCCTGTGTCCGCAGGCATGCGGTCGCGTTCTGGGGCAGCCAGCGTTCGGTTGCCACCGACGTTGATGACCTCTCTCGCCGTCTCCATCTCTCGTCTCCTCCGACCTGCTGTGGTGGGTCTCGTTGGCCGCGACCCACTTGGTGTCTGACGGTCACCTAAGTGGTCCCACGGGGGCCGAGCGATCAACGCCGCCCTCTGGCCTTCTGCACGCCGTCCCGCGATCCATCGAAGATGCCGGAGCGACGAGGCCAGCATGCCCCGCTCGCTTCGCGGCCGGGGGACGCAATGGGCGAAGGTCCCCGCAATTGGCGTGAGCGACCCCGGCGGCGGCTGCCGCGGTGGATGCCGCGGACGCGGTTGCGGTACTTGCCGAACGCAGCGCGTCGCGTACGGGCTGCGGCACCGGGACGGCGCGCCGGGCGAGAATATCGGCGGGTGAGACCCAGACGACGTCGCCCTCAGCCGGCGGCGTGGCCAGGCCGGCCTCGACGACGTTGTGCGCCCGGCGGGACAGGACTTGGGCTGGCCCCATGAGGTCGGGTGTGTCGGCCTTCTCGGCGACGACGTGCGCTAGTTCGGGGCCTGCCTCGATCGCGCGCAAGGTCGCCCCGGTGGCCTGTGGAAGTCCTAGCCGCGCAGCTATGACCTCGGTCGCCGCGAGGGTGGTGGTGTCGTGGGTGATCTGGCGGTAGGCCGCGCGGACTTCAGCGGTCGCCCGCACCAGAGACTCCTCGAGGCGGGCGCCCGGCGGTGCCAGGTCGCCCCAGCGGCTGGCAAGGTCGTTCCATGCGCGGCCAGCTTCGGCTATCGCGGGGACCAGTCGGTCCGACGGATCGAGGACGCCTGCGGTCGTGGCCGCGTCGACGAGCACCATGCTGGCGCCGGCGATGAGCCCTTGAGTGCGGGTGATGAGGAGGACGTCGGACGGTGCGGGGTCGCGAGCCAGGGCGCGGTGGCATTGGATGTCCCAGGCGGCCAGGGCGCGGGCCAGTCGGCCAGGATCGTCGCTGGGCGGGATCGCCTCGCCGGTGAGCGCTTGGAGCCGGCCAGTCAGGTAGCTGCGGGCGGTGTTTTCGCTAGCGGACATCCGGTCAATCCACGCCCCCATGGGTGCGACGGCGTAGGGGGAGTGGTGCATGGCGAGCTGAAGCGGGCGGCCGGCGTCGCGGGCGTCGTTGACGCGGTCGCGTCCGTGTTCGTGCAGGGCGACGGTGACGGCGTGGGCGGCGAGATGGAGGCCGTGCACGATCCTGGTCCGGGCAGCTTCGAGGTCGCGATGGGCCTCGCTGTGAGCGTGCGGGAGCTCGGCCCCGTAGCGGCGCACCAGCGTCGCTGCAGTCGCGAGGTTATGGGTCATCTGGTTGATGCGGGGGTCGGTCGGGCCTTGGCCCGGCCAGGCCTTCCGGCCGGAGAGGCTGGCCTCGACGGTTGCGGCCTGGGCGGAGAGGCGGGTGATGACGTGATCGGGCTCGTGCTCGTCGACGGCCGGTCGACCCGCGGGTAGCGAGGCCCACAGGTCGGCGGCCGCCGCGACCATCGTCGGCCAGCTTCGCAGCAGCGTGCCGGCGTCATCGCCGCGGACGTCCATCAGCAGCTGGCGGGCCATGCTGTCGACGTCGAAGAGCATCTCGCCGACGCTGCGCAGGTCGCGCGTGGTCATCGCAACCTGGTCCATGCCGAAGAGCTCCTCGTCGAAGTCGGCATACGTCAGACGCGGGTCAGTAGCCATTTCGGCGGGCTTCCCGGATGAGGTCGCACAGATCGAGGACCAGTTGCGAGCCGTGGACTGGTTCCGGCTGGTCCAGCGCTAGCGGGCGGGTCAGCTCTTCGGCTTCGGTGAGCAGCTGTAGCGGCGTGCGGTTGTCGAGGTCGGCGAGCGGCTCGATGTCCTCAGACAACTCGTAGTCGTTCGGCAGCAGGGCGCTGGCTTGGGAGTGCGCGAGGTAGACACCCAGACCGAGGTCGTGAAGCGGGGAGTCGGTGGCCGCTTCGTGTGCGTCGCTCCACACCTGCGTTGCGGCTTGGTGAAGCAGCTGGGCAATCCAGCCGAGGCGGTCCCAGGCGACGTCAGCGGTGAGGGGGTCCACGGGGGCTCCTTTCGGTTCGCGGCCTTGGCCCATGAATCCACGTCCTGGCCGCGGCGCGCTGCGCCGACGGCGGGCTGTGGATAACTCCCGGCACTGTCGGCACTTGCGCACAAACTGGTCTCGTTCGCCTATGTCGGTCGGCGGTCGCCTGACGATCACTGCGAGCAACGTGGCGAGACCCGCACTAGTTCTGAGAGGTGATTCCGGATGGGGTTCGCGATGATCGTGCTGAGAGTGGTGACGTTGGGGCCGGCGCTCCTGACGAGCTTGGTCCTCACCGTGGTCGTGTGCGCACTGCTCCCGCCGACGCTGGGACTGGTGATGTTCCTGGCCGCGGGCGGCCTGCTGGTCGCGCTGGCGCTGGGGCACCTGCGGGTGCTGGCGATCGCGGCGTTCACTGGGGCGCGGCTGGCGACGGAGGCGGAATTGCATGTGATGGCTCCGGCGCTGAAGGAGCTGGGCGGCCGCGGCGTCGACGTCGATGCGCTGTTCGTGCGCCGGGTGCACCGATCGAGCACCCCGGTCGCGGTGGCGATCGGCCCTCACTCCGTAGCGGTCAGCCGTGGTCTGGTCGCGGCCACGCACCGCCGCGACGTGACCGGCGCGGAGGCGGCCGCCACGCTGGCTCATGCTGTCGGAAGGCACCGGGCACTTCGGCCCCGGCTGGAGCTGGCCATGCTTGCGGCGACGACGCCGTGGCGGTTGATGGTGGGGATGCTCTGCGGGGTGGGCCAGGCCTTCGACTGGCTGCCCTTCATACGGTTGGCCTGGACGCTTCGGGGCGTCGTGGGGGTCATCTGCGTGGTGCAGTCGGTCGCCGAGGGTCGCGCCGCGCCCGGTGGGCTCGGGGGCGTGGTGATCGCGTTGACCTACCTGGTGCCCGCCGCTGGCCGGCGGATCGCGCACCTCATCGAGGCCGAGGCCGACAGGTTCGTGCTCGACCTCGGCCTCGGCACCGTGCTAGCAGGCCTGCTGCGGCGCAACGGGCAACCGATGACGCTCGAGCGGACGCAGCGCTTGGAGGCGGCCCCGCCGCCGCCGTTGCCGCGGCTGCGCCTGGTGCACGGCTGAGGCTGCTCTCCCGCGCCGGTCCGTCGCGGCGAAGAGTGTGGGCTACTCCTCGTCCCGGAAGCCGGACGTGGACAGGTGCACGCATCCACGGCCATCGCCTTCGTGCGGCTGGTGATTCATGCAGGGCAGCGAACCCAGGGTGTGGCAGCACTCGACCCAACGCACCGTCGATGTGCAGCTTGTCGGCGCGAGGGCGGCAGTCATCGCAGCCTCCTGCCGGCGGCGGGCGGCGTCGCCGAGCTGGGGCAGCTGTAGGCGTCGGCGTCGGTCTGAGCGTGCTGGCGGGCGGACCACTGACCTTGCGCGATCGTGCGGTCGGGGAGGCAGCCGCCTGTCGTGCTGGCTCCGAGTCGACGACGGGCGGCCTCGTCTGGGCTCTCGACCACTGGAGCGATCTCGTGGATGCCGTGACCAAGTGGATCGACGTCCGGTTGAGTCGTGTCTCTGAGGCATTCGGCTAGGTCCTCGACTGGGGTGTCCAAGACCCGTTCGAGGATGTCGGCGATGCCGTCTGGGGAGCCGTCACACCCGGCCACGAGGGCGTCGGCCAAGCGTTCGAGGGCGGCATCGCCGCGCTCGGTGAAGGTGACGATGCCGAAGACGCGGTTCTCAGTAGGGGAAGTGTTCATGGTCCACCTCGCTTTCTGGTCACCTAGGTGCGTAGAAGCTGGGTAAGCGATCAGCCGGGACGCGGCGCCAGGAACTCCGGCGCCCCCAGCGCGTGAGACACACGGCAGGTGTGTTGCTCGCTGCGGCTGCCGGCGGGGCAGCCGTCGACGACGCCGAAGCTTGAGTGCATCTCCCTTCCCAGGTCGTCGCGGGGAGAGTTCCCCGTCCCGAGAGGCGTCCTCGATGGAGAGCCGGACGGGAGTCACGGTCCTAGAGAGTCCTTCGAGGGGCGGCCTGGAGTGACCGATTCTGCAGATGACTCATCACCGCCTAAGGGCGCAACTACATCGCCGGCGCACCCAGAGAGCTCTAGCCCGAGTCAGTTCGTAGGCACGGGCAGCATGACGGTTATCCACAGGCAAAAATAGTTCCGTCGACCCCGACGATTCTGTGGTCCCATGGACTTCGGAGCAATCGGAGGCGTTGCCGCTTTGGTCCCACCGGGGGGATCGACCCGCACGACTCTCCGGTCAGGACTGGGCAATGGCATCTCGGAGTTGGCCGCATAAGGCCCACGAGACATTCGATAGACGCGCACTTGTGCTCAAGTGTCGAATTCGGCGAGCGTTGATCGCCCGGGCCATGTCCTGACACGTAGGTGACCAAGACGGGGAAGGACTCGGGATCCATGTCGCAGAACACCGCTCAAGGCCTTTCGGTCGGGGCAAGGCCCGACAGCCCTCCCATGCCCCATCTCAACAACAGTCCGCGACCACGACCCAAGCGGCGCCGCAGGCCATGGCTGTTCGCACTCTGCGCGGCCCTGGTCGCCGCGGGAGCGCTCGGTAGCGCCTTCGCGTTCACCTCGGTCACAGACACCCAAGCGGTCCTCGTCGTCATCCGCGACATCAACCGGGGGGAAACCATCGAGGCCGGTGACCTCTCGGTTGTGCGGATAGGCGTCGACCCGACCCTGAACCCGGTCCCCGGCAGCCAGATGGCGAAGCTCGAAGGCAGCCGCGCCGCCGCCGACCTGTGGGCCGGCACCCTGCTGACCGAGGCTGCGGTCACCGACCAGTTGGTGCCGGGGCAAGGGGAGTCGCTCGTGGGCATCAGCCTCACCCCCGCTCAGATGCCGTCCGAGCCGCTCCGCGCCGGCGACACCGTTCGGATCGTCACCACCCCCGGCGACCAGGGCGAGGTCACCAACGAGGACCCGGTGACGGTGGAAGCGATCGTGGTTGGGGTGAGCCTCGTGCCGGAGACCGGCGAGACGGTCGTCGACGTCTCGGTCCCCGAAGGCGACGCCGCCGATCTGGCAGCCCGGGCTGCGACCAGGCGGGTCGCGCTGGTCCTGGACGCTCGGGAGCGCTGAGCGATGGCGCTGATCGTCCTTGCATCCGCCAGCGGTGCGCCCGGCGTCTCCACTACTGCGCTGGGGCTCACCCTCAACTGGCACCGTTCCGTGCTCCTGGTCGACGCCGACCCGACCGGTTCCTCCGCGGTCTTCGCCGGCTACTTCCAGGGAAGCCAGGAACCCCCCGGCGGGCTGATCAACCTCGCCATCGCGCTGCGCGAGGGGACACTGGCCGCCGTCCTTCCTCGCGAGACACTGCTGCTGGACCCCGAGGCCCCGGCCGAGCGCGCGCCCTGTTTCCTGCCCGGCATCCGCTCTCACGAGCAGGCCCCCAGCCTGCTGCCGCTGTGGGAGCCGCTGGCCGACCAACTGCGCGCGCTGGACCGCAACGGCCAAGACGTCATCGTTGACGCCGGTCGGCTCGGCCTCGCGGGCTGGCCGCAACCCCTCATCGCGGCCTCCGACCTGACCCTGCTCGTCACCCGCAGCTCACTGCCCGCGCTGGCCGGTGCACGCTCGTGGGCCAAGTCGCTGCGCGAGCAGTTCGCCGCCGTCGGTGGCCTCTCTCGACTCGGCCTCCTCCTCGTCGACGAGGACCGCCGCTGGCCGGCAATGCCGACCGGCGTCCCGCGAGTGCGTCCCTACACGCCGCGCCACATCGCCAAGGCGCTCCAGATCTCCGTCACAGCATCGGTGGACTGGGATCCCGGACCCGCGGAGGTCTACTCGCACGGCACCCGCAAACCCCGCAAGTTCGAGTCCTGCGACCTGGTGCGCAGCTACCGCACCGGAGCCTCGCTGATCCACTCCGTCCTCAGCTCCAACCAGGCCGCCCTCGCCAACCCGACCCCCGTCACCAGCGGAGGCCGCGCATGAGCGTCAACCGCGGCGAGCCCGGAGCCCAGGACCGCGAGCCGTTCCGCGCCGACGAATGGCTCGCGGCGCGACGCGCCGACCAGCCTGGTGGTCGTGGCTCGAGCTCCCCGTTTGCCCGCGCGCGTGGCACCGACGGCAGCCAGCCGCGCACGCAGACACCGCCGCCGGTACCGACCAGCGAGGACCACGACCCGACATCGCTCCCGCTCTTCGCCGGCGCCTGGACCAGTGACGATCAGCTGCCGGGCCGCACCCGCTCGGACTTCACCCTGCGCCCGCTCGTCGCCAGCGCCGACGACCAGCCTCACGCGATCGCCCCTACCAACGACGCCGACGCCGACGGCGCCGGCGTGGCAGAGGTCGAGCTCGACTGGGAGCTCATCGCCCAGTATCGAGCCGAGATCTCCTCCCGGCTGACCGCGCGGCTGGACAAGGAAGGCGGCCGGGTCACCGAGGACGACCGCGAGCAGATGGGCCTCGACGTCATCGACGAGTTCATCAAGTCCGAGGCCGAGACACTCGTCTCGACCGGCCGCCTGCCGTGGAGCCGTCAGCAGGAGGCCGCGCTCAAGGGCGCGCTCAAGGCAGCACTGTTCGGTCTGGGCAGGCTGCAGCCGCTGGTGGAGCGCGAGGACGTGGAGAACATCGTCGTCATCGCCCGCGGCTCCGAGTGCGCCGTATGGCTGGAGCTCGTCGACGGCACGTTGGTCGAAGCCGCCCCGATCGCCGATTCCGAGGACGAGCTGCGCGAGTTCCTCGCCGACCTCGGCTCTCGGCAGAACCGACCCTTCACCGAAGCGCGTCCACACCTGGACCTGCGCCTGCCCGGCGGCGCCCGGCTTGCGGCCGGATCTTGGGTAATGGCCTACACCTCGGTGGTGATCCGGCGACACGGGATGCGCGAGGTGTCGATGGACGAGATGGTCTACGACCGCGAGGCGTGCGGCGCGGTCCTGGCCGACTTCCTCGCCGCCTGCGTGCGGGCCGGCAAGAGCATCGTCGTCTCAGGCGTCCAAGGATCGGGCAAGACCACGTGGGTCCGCGCCCTGTGCTCGTGCATCCCGCCCTGGGAGATGATCGGCACCTTCGAGACCGAGTTCGAGCTGCACCTACATGAGCTCGTCGACCGGCACAAGATCGTCCACGCGTGGGAGCACCGGCCGGGATCCGGCGAGGTCGGCATCGACGGCCGCCAGGCTGGTGAGTTCAGCCTCGAGGAGGCGATCCACCACTCCTTCCGGTTCAACCTCGCTCGCCAGATCGTCGGCGAGGTCCGCGGCCCAGAGGTCTGGAACATGCTCAAGGCCATGGAGTCCGGCCCGGGCTCGATCAGCACCACCCACGCCCGCAGCGCCGAGCACACCATCGAGAAGCTCGTCTCCTGCGCCATGGAGAAGGGCCCGCAGGTCACTCGCGAGCTCGCGATCAGCAAGCTCGCCGCCGCCATCGACATCGTGATGTACCTACGCTCCGACGTCGTCCCGGGCCCGTGCGACGGAACCTTCCGCAAGCAGCGCTGGGTCGAGGAGATCCTGGTCGTCCAGCCGAGCATCGACGCGGCGCGGGGGTACGCGACCACCCCGATCTTCGCCCCGGACCAGCGCGGCCCGGCCGTCGCTACCGGGAAGCTCGACAACTTCCTCGCCCAAGAGCTCGCCCGCCACGGGTTCGACCTCGAGTCGTACAAGGCCGAGTCTGCCGTGCACGAGGGGGCAAACCGTGGGGTGGCGATCACATGACCGCCCTCCTGCCGGCCGTGTTCGGCGCGCTCATCGTCATCGGCCTGATCGGCATGGCGTACGCGCTCATCCCGGCACCCCTGAAGCCCCCGCGGCCCGTCCGGACCCTCACGCCGGTCGGCCGGGCGGGTCGCTGGTTCACCCGACTCGACGCGCGCACCCGGATGCTGCTCATCGGCGGCATTGTCGCCGGTCTCCTGGTCGCGCTGCTCACCGGATGGGTGATTGCGATCGTGCTCCTCCCCGCTGCGACCGTCGGCGTCCCGCTGCTGCTCACGCCCCCACCGGCGGCTGCGAGCGTCGAGAAGCTCGAGGCGCTGGAGGAGTGGACCCGGTCGCTGTCCGGCAAGCTCACGGCCGGACAGTCGCTGCGCTCCGCTCTCATCAAGTCGCTGCAATCGGTGCCAGCGCCCATCGAGCGCGAGGTTGGCCTGATGGTCTCCCGGCTCTGGAACAACACCGCGACCACCGAAGACGTCTTGCGCGCCTTCGCCGAGGACCTCAACGACTCCACGGGCGACGTGGTGGCCAGCCAGCTCATCCTCGCCGCCAGCGGTCGTGGCCAGGCGGGGTTAGCCAAGGCTCTGGACGCCCTGGCCGAGACGGTCGCCGCCGACGTGCGGGCCCGGCGCCAGATCGCCGCCGACCAAGCCAAGCCGCGCACCACCGCCCGCACGGTCACCGTAATCACCCTCGGCGTTCTGGGCATGCTCGCCCTCACCGGCGACTACATCGAGCCCTACGGCAGCCCCCTCGGCCAGGTCATCCTCGCCGTCCTGCTGACCGCCTACGTGGCCACGCTTCTGTGGATGCGCCGAATGGCAGTCGCCAAACCGCTCCCGCGCTTCCTCGACCTCCCAGCCCGCAAGGCGCATCGAGCGGCGCGCCGAGCGGCGCAAAAGGAGAAGGAAGGAGCGCTCGCATGACCGGCCTCCAGGTCGCGCTCGCCAGCGGGACCCTCTTCGGGCTCGCCGTTGCCCTGCTCGTGTGGCGCCTGGCTCCGTCCGACCCCGACCTCACCGACGCCCTGAACCGGCTCTCGCCGAACCACGTCGTACCCAGCCGCAGCGCCGCGCTCGACGTCGAGGGCAGCACAGAAGCCCTATCGCTGGTCGACCGGATCGGCGCGTGGGCAATCAAGAACCTGCCTGGGGGAGCGTGGGCACACACGCCCCGCAAGGATCTGGCCATCCTGCAGATCAGCGAGACCAGGTTCTACGGCGAGAAGGTCGTCTGGGCGCTGCTGGGCTTGGCCATGCCCCCGGTGTTCGCGGCGTTCTTCGGGCTGATCGGGCTCTCGCTCCCGTTTGCAATCCCCGTCCTCGGGTCGCTCGGGCTCGCCGCATTGTTCTGGTTCATGCCCAACTACAACGCCTCCGACGACGCCAAGAAGGCGCGCATCGAGTTCAACCGGGCGCTGGGTGCCTACATCGACATGGTCGCCACCGGAGTCCGCGACGGCTCCAGCGGCCAGCAAGCGCTGCGTGCTGCGGCCGAGGTCGGCGACACCTGGGTGTTCAAGCGGATCGAGAGCGAGCTGCGCCGCGCCCGCTACATGACCCGCGCCCCCTGGGACGCGCTGCATGGGCTCGCCGATGACCTCGGCGTCCCCGACCTCGACGACCTCGCCGACATCATGCAG
Source organism: Nocardioides sp. GCM10028917 (assembly GCF_042666175.1). Taxonomy (NCBI): domain Bacteria; kingdom Bacillati; phylum Actinomycetota; class Actinomycetes; order Propionibacteriales; family Nocardioidaceae; genus Nocardioides; species Nocardioides sp. GCM10028917. Next base: position 68,588 of record NZ_JBHTFL010000005.1, on the reverse strand, counting down.
CAGTCCGGCCAGGACGGCGCCCAGATCTACAACAACCTCCGAGCCCGCGCCGCCGCACTCCGCTCGGCGATGCTCAGCGCCGAGCTCGGGAAAGCCAACGCCGTCTCCGAGCGCATGTACATCCCCGCCAGCCTGCTCGGCATCGTCTTCGTGGCGATCCTCGTGACCCCGTCGATGCTCCGACTCGCGACCTGACACCGACAGCAATCCGGGACACCACGAACTCCACCACCAGAAAGGAAACAACCCGATGTTGAAGCTCTTCATCACCCTCCAGGTGACGGCCCTCGCCGTGATCACCTGCGTGGAGGACCGCATCGTCAAGCACCGACGCGACGAGCGAGGCTCTGTCACCATCGAGCAGGTCATCTGGGCCGGCGCGGTCATCCTCATCGTCGGCATCGTCGTCGCCGCGATCACCGCATACGTCACCAGTGAGGCCGGGAAGATCAAGTAGGCCCGCCATGCTGCCCAGCTCTCCAGGCCGACACCGGGACGAACGCGGCTCAGTGGCCATCCAGATGGTGTTCCTGATGCCGGCGCTCTTCGCGGTGATGTTCCTCGGTGTCCAGGGCGCGTTGTACTACCACGCTCGCGAAGTAGCGCTCGCGGCCGCGCAGGAGGGCGCCCGCGAGGCGGGCAGCCAGAACGGCACCCGCGAGTCCGGACTGGCGACCGCACACGGCTTCCTCCAGGACGCCGGCGGATCCGACGTGATGACGGCGACCAGCGTCTCCGGGTCACGAACCACGACAACGGCCACGATCACCGTCACCGGCCAGTCCATGAGCGTGTTCCCCGGCTGGCACGTGACCGTCCGCCAGAGCGCCAGCGCCCCGGTCGAGAGGCTCACCGAATGATGGCGCAGAGCGTCTGGGCACGCGCCTTCAACCGCAGCCGGCACGAGCGCGGATCGGTGGCCATCGAGGCCGCGATCGCCGTCCCGGCCTTCGGGCTGTTCGTGGCGATGATCGTCCTCGGCGGCCGCGTCGAGATCGCCAAGCAGTCCTTGGAAGCAGCCGCGTACGAGGCAGCACGGGCAGCCTCAATCGAGCGAACCCAGAGCGAGGCGATCGCCGCAGGCAGGTCCTCGGCCGCAAACAGCCTGCACGACCAGGACGTGAACTGCACCAGCACGACCATCACCGTCAACGCGGCGGCGTTCAACGCCCCGATCGGGAACACCGCCCAGGTGAACGTAACGGTGACCTGCACGGTCCCCCTGTCGGACCTGAGCATCCCCGGCATACCCGGCACCCGCACGGTCACCACAACCGCGAGCAGCCCCGTCGACGCCTACCGGGAGCGCCGATGATGAGGCACCCGCGCCAGAGATTCTCGCCGCGGCAGCGCGACGAGCGCGGCGCCATCAGCGTCTGGTTCGCCACCGCGTCACTGGTGATGATCATCCTCGTCGGGATGACGGTCGACGTCGGCGGCAAGGTGCACGCCCAGCAGCAGGCCCGCAGTGCCGCGGCCCAGGCCGCCCGCACCGGCGCCCAGGAAGTGGGCTCGACCGCTATCCGCGGCGAGGAGCTCCGCGTCGACATCAACGCCGCCAAGTCCGCCGCGCAGGGCTACCTCAACGCCGCCGGCGTGCAGGGCAGCGTCACCGTCGTCAACGGCGACACCCTGATCGTGCGCACCACCGACACCTACTACAGCAAGTTCCTCGGGATCATCGGGCTCGACTCGATGAGGGTCACCGGGGAGGCGTCTGCACGGCTCATCCGCGCCCAAGGAGGCATCGAACAGTGATTTCTGCGCAGAGCACGCCCACCGGTCCCACTGCCGGCCAGCGGCTGACCGGGCTACTCGCCACGATCGCCGTTCTCAGCATCATCATCGGCCTGCCGGCTCTCTTCCTCGCCATTGGAGCCAGCCCGGTCCCCGACCAGGCGCCGAGCTGGGAGAGAGTCAAGGACGCACTGCTCGCACCCGACGACGGCACCCTGATCCTGGGCCTGTTCCAGGTGATCGGCTGGGCCGCGTGGGCGTTCATGACGCTCAGCCTCGTGGTGGAGACGATCGCCCGCCTCCGCAGGGTCGAGGCCCCCAAACTGCCGGGTCTTGGTCGCCCGCAGGCCGCGGCCCACGGGCTGATCGGACTCGCTGCCCTGCTGTTCATCGCAGCGCCGATCGCTGCGCAGGCCGCCAACGCCGGCCCGGCCGCCGCGTCCGCGCCGGCGGTCGTGGGCCATGTGCACGCCGGGATCGTCGATCAGACTCCGGCCCAGCACGGCGCGAAGGTCGAGGCTAAGCCGGAGCGTGCGACGGTCGATCACTCGGTCAAGCCGGGGGAGAGCCTGTGGTCGATCGCTGAGGACCACTTCGATGACGGTGCGCGCTACAAGGAGATCGCCGAGCTCAACCGCGACCTCATCGGCTCCTTGCCCAGCTTCCTCGAGCCCGGCTGGGTGCTCAAGCTGCCAGCCCCGGACAGCCGAGCGTCCTCCAACACGAACCGGCACGCCTACACCGTGCAACCCAACGACACACTCAGCGACATCGCCCACGACGAGCTCGGCGACGCCGACCGGTGGCCGGAGATCTACCAGGCCTCCACCGGCATTACCCAGCCCGGCGGCGCCCACCTCGCCGACCCCGACGTGATCGACGTCGGCTGGAAGCTCAACATCCCCGGAGCCCAGACACCCGCCCGGCACGACGACCGGCAGCAGCAGTCCCAGCCTCGCGAGGACAAGCCCGGGACCCCCGCCGAACCCAAGACCGAGCAGCAGCCGATCAATCCGCCGGCCGAGGAGACTCCGCCAGTCCCCGAGACCGAGGTCCCCGAGACCGAGGCCCCGGAGACTGCCGCGCCCGAGGTCCCGCAGGCCGAGGGGCCGACGGCGCCGGCCGCCGACGTCGACGAGGTCGACGAAGCCGACGACTCGATCCTCGAGGCGCCCTGGGTCCTGGCCGGTCTCACCGGCGGGGGCGTGCTGCTGTCCGGGGCCCTGCTGACGGCGCTGCGGTCCCGTCGGCGCTCCGCTTACCGGAACCGGCCGCCGGGCCGAGCGATCGCCGCCCCGCCCCCCGAGCTGGCGCCGGTGGAGATGACGCTGGCGGCTACCGGTGCTGCCGCGGCCCCCACCGTGGAGTTCGCCGACGAGGCCCTGCAGCGCCTCGCAGCCGCGGTCGCAGCTCAGGGCATCGCGATGCCGCCGCTGGCGGCCCTCGAGCTCGCGAAGGGCAAGCTGATGCTGCACCTCAGCGCCCCGGCCGCCGTCCCGGGCCCCTGGGTGGGCAGCCCCGACCAGACCCACTGGCACGTCAGCAGGGACACCGTGGTGGAGGACCTCGGCCCCGACACCGGCCACGTCGAGCCGCCCTACCCGCTGCTGGCCACCATCGGCATGAGCGACACCGGCGAGACCTGGCTGCTGAATTGCGAGGAGCTCTCCACGCTGACCATCAGCGGCGACCCCACCTACGGCCGCGACTTCGCCCGCCACCTCGCTGCTCAGCTGGCCGTCAACCCGTGGTCGCGCCGCGTCCAAGTCGACTGCATCGGGGTAGCGGAGGAGACCGTCGCCATGGACGAGCGGATCACCTACTACCCGACCGGTGAGGCCGGGACGCCCGCGGCCGCGGAGATCCTCGCCGCCGCGGTGACCACGGTCGACCGAGCGAAGCGACACGACACCGACGTGTCCACGGCCCGCACCGGCAGCGTCGACGACGACACCTGGCCCGCCAGGATGCTGCTCCTCGACGCCGCAGCCGGAGACCCCGACGACCTCGAGCAGCTGCTGCAGCTGGTCAATGACCACGTCGGCCAGTCCGCGACCTCCATCGTCGTTGCCGGCGAACGCCCGAACACGCCCGGCGCGGTGCTGCACTTGACCAACACCGGTCGCGTCGTCCTCGAGAACGTCGGCCTCAACCTCATCGCCGTCGGCCTCACCAGCGACGAGGCCAGCGGCTGCGCTCTGGTCTACGCCCAGAGCGAGACCCCGGAGTACGTCGACACGCCCGTGGACGAGACCGCCACCGACGGCTGGGAGGCCTACACCGACTCCTCCGGAGCTCTGCGTTGCGAGTACACCTTGCCCCGCAACACCCCTGAGGGAGTCGTCGACGAGCCGCTGTCCTCCCTGCTCGAGGGCACCGACGAGGATTACATCCGCGAAAGCGCGATCGTGCAGGAGGACCTAGAGGCTCTGGCGCCGAAGGTGCCCGCCCACGTCCGCGCCGAGGTCGAGGACAAGGACCCCACCCTCGACCAGGACATCGCCGACTGGTTCTCGCCCAACTGCGACCGCCCGCGGCTCACCCTGCTCGGCGCGGTCGCTGCACGCACTCAAGGCAAGGCACTCGCCAAGCGCAAGCCGTACTTCACCGAGCTCCTGGCGTTCCTCGCCCTGCACCGCAAGTACGGCGCCACCCGCGAGCAGATCCGCGAGGCCTTCTCGATCTCCGACGGCAAGGTGCGTGACTACACCAACATCGTTCGCGACTGGCTCGGTCCAAACTCCCGCACCGGCGAGGACCATCTGCCCTACGCGGACAAGGCACCGGCCGCCAAGCTCACCGGGATCAACGTCTACCAGGTCGACGACGGCCTGCTCGTCGACCTGGACCTGTTCATCCGCCTCCGCAAGCGCGGGCACAGTCGAGGAGGCGCCGACGGTGTCGCCGACCTCTGCACCGCGCTCGAGCTCGTCGGGGAGGCACGGCCGTTCAGCCAGCTGCGCGAGGAAGGATGGGCATGGCTCGCCAACGAGCCTGACCGCGTCGACCTCATGGCGGGCGGGTGGATCGCCGACGTCGCCCTCATCGTCCTCACCGAGGCGCTCGCGGCCGGCGACCTGGCTAAGGCCCGCTCCGCCGCCTACGTCGCGAAGCGCGCAGACCCCGACGGCGAGAGCACCCGACTGTGCCTTGCCCACGTCATGAAGGCCGAGGGCGACCAGCTCGAGGCCGACCGGATCCTGCGCGAGGAGATCTGCAACCGGTCCGACGACGGCGACGCACCCATGGAACTGTCGGAGCGCACGAAGACCATCATCCGTACACACGGCTGGCTCGCGAGCTGACTCGGGAAGGAAGCACCAGCACATGACAACGTTCGACCAGGAACTCGCCGGCCGATACGTCGCGGCCGGCGGTGAACGCCCCGACCTCGACGCCCGCCGCGTCCCGCGGGCCGCGTTCGTGCGCGTCACCATCCGCACGCTCCACAACGCCGACAAGAAGTTCGGCATCGGCCCCACAAACAACGGCTCACTGGCCGAAGTTCGTCGACGCAGCCGAAGAACACCTCGAGCAAATCGCCAACGACGTCAGCCAGCGGTCCGTCATGGCGTCGCCCACCACAGGAGGAGACACCACATGAGGAAGCACCACTCCGCACTCGGGGGAGTGGCCCTCTCCCTCGCCCTGATTCTCACGGGCTGCGGCGGCGACGACACCGAGCCCACGGTCCAGGAGACCCCGAGCCAGGCCCCCTCGCCGACACCCGCCAGCACGCCGACTCCGAAGACGCCGGAGGAAAGGGCGGCTCGTCAACTGGTCAAGTACCTCAGCGTTCGCGATGACGCGTTGCGTGCCATGAAATTCGACGCCAAGCGTTTCGACAGCGTGGCTGCGGGCCAGGAGTTCGTGACACTCCAGCAGCGGATCATCGAGTACTCGTCCAACAGGTTCACCTTGAGAGGCGAGTACGAACACACTCTCCGCGGGCCTCGACAACGCAGCGACAGCACCATGGTGGTGGAGGTCTGTGAGGACGAGTCGGGCATCGAGTTCCTGACTGAGGCTGGGAACCCGGTGAAGCGAAGTCTCGGTGGAGCGCCGATCCCGGTGGCGCGGTCCGTTAAGTACACGCTCAATCTGACGAAGGGACGATGGCTCGTGACAGCGTCCACTTACGTTCTCGACGCGGATGGCCTGGCGCAGCCATGTTGAGCGTTCTTCGTCGCCTTGTTGTGGTCACTTTGGTGGCTCTTACGCTCGCGCTTGTCGGGCATGCACCTGCATTCGCAGGCTCCTGTCCGGATGGATCTGACCCTGTTCCAATTGAGCAGTGCGACGCTCAGGGCAACTGCTCCGTACAGCTGACCTGCCCGGGTGACGTTGGCGGAGGTGGCGAGGATCCGGGCAATGGTGGTGGTTCGTCCACGTGCACCCACCAAGGCAAGCCGATCCCGTGCCAGCTACCTGGAGTAGGCACTTGGAACGGAGAGTGTTACGTGACGCCGACTCAATTGGAGGTGCAGCCACCACCACCTGCAGGTCAGACCGAGGATGATGGTGCCTGGCACTACTGCATCTTTCCAAGCGGCGGCGGCACCTATGCCGGCACGGCCTGGGTGGAAGATGGGAGGACGTTCATCGACCCAGTGGTCCTTGCACAACGCGCCATCGCCGCAATGGATCTTGACCCCATCAGTATCGGCATCGTTCCCGAGTCTGGTCCGAACCGAGTTGGCCTGGTCGGGCTGCCGGTGTGGATGTGGGTCGACGGCCCGACGGACGACACGTTCGGCCCGGTCACTGCATCGGCCAGCGAGGGGTCGGTGTCGGTCACTGCCACCGGCAGCGTCTCGAACATCGTCTGGAACATGGGCGACGGCACCACCGTGACTTGCACAGGCGAGGGCACCCCGTACGCCGACCACTACGGCAAGCAGGACTCGCCGACGTGTGGGCACCGCTACGAGCAGATGTCGACGGACCAGCCCGATGGGGCCTACCAGGTCACCGCCACGAGCCACTGGGTCGTCGAGTGGACCGGCGGAGGTCAGTCCGGAACCATCGAGTTCGACCTGACCACCGACGCGCTGCCGATCCGCATCGGTGAGGCGCAGGTGTTGGCGCAGTGAGTGTTCGGTAGGCACTCAGCGACCACGAGAGACAGATCCCCGTTCCTCAGAGCGGGACGGGGACTTGCTCTGTTGCCAACGGCGTCTGGCTCCGCGCGGCGCGCATTCGAAGGATCGCGGCATATCAGATGCGGCGCGCGCTGTACTCCCGGATGAGCTCCACGGTGTCGGTTGCCTTGACGACACATTCGACGCGGTTGCTGCACGCCGCCCAGAATGGGCTACCCGGGACGTGCGACCCCGCGCCCAGTCTGTTGCAGACCGTCCGACTTCGCTACGCAGCCGGCACGCCGCGTGATGGCGTCTGCACCTCAGCGAATCCAAGGCGCGCCGCACCTCAGGGCTCACGTCTGATCCCGAGTCCGCGCGTTTCACCGCACGCGAGACCAGCACACGCGAGCGATGGCTCGAATCGAACTGGATCCGTCCCCCGAGAATCCCGGTCAATTCGGGACTGCAGCCCCAAGCGGGACCGCGGATAGCCGAGCAGACTCGCAGCACCGCTTGCGGGGGACGGACTATCTGCCATTTGTAGGCCAGCAGACGACCGCATCGGTCTGCAACCCTGTGGACCGCCACGCCCTGCAGGCGCATCCTCGTACTAGGTTCGGAGATAGGGGAGATCGATGCTCGGGATACCGGTTCGATCGATGCGGCGGCTGCTACGGCGGTTCAAGCGAGAGAAGCGGTGGGGGACCGCATTCATTCAGCTCCTCTATGCCAGTGGAGTTCTCCTAGTTCTCCTGCTCCTCGCTTGGCTTTGGTCGTTACTACGGCCCTGGCGGGTCGCGCTGAGCAACAGCGACACGACCTCCGCGATTGAGATCGTTCCGGCGATCGTCATCGCCGTGCTCCTCTTCGGAGTGGGGATAACGTTCGTCGTGGCGCAGGTAGTTCCCTCAGCCCGAGGCACTCGCGCCGCCGCTTTGCTCACCGATGTGCGTGTCGACCTCACAATCGGACCAGCCATCGGCCTGCTAATTGGGGTAGCCCTCCTTCTGATTTTCCACAACGTGCCACACCAAGGTCACTGGTGGTGGATCGACGCACCCGCGATGACATTGGTGCTCACCTTCCTCACACTCGTCTACGTCGTGGTAGCAACGGTTTCACTAGCCGCGATCTACCGCGACGCCACGAATCCTGAGGAGTTTCGCGTACGAGTGACCTCCGCGGTTACAGCGACGAGCCGGGAGGACGGCCAAGATCGCGTCGACGAGATGTACGGCGCTGTTCGCACGCTGCGCGGTTGGGCCCGGACTGCGGCGATGAGCGGAGACAGCCGCGAGTTGCACGAGGCGCTAAGTGGCTTCCTTCAGTTGTGCTGTCACGTCGCTGACGGTCTTCCCGCAGACGACAGGGACGAACTAGTTCCGCGGGCCTACTCGGCGAACCGCTCGTTGACCAACCCGATGCTGGGTCCGTCGAGAGTTCCTGCCGTGCCCACGCCAACTGACTATGTGACGTGGCAGGAGCCACGGACGTGGCCGAGGGACTCCGTCAAGGAGATCGGCTTCGCCGCGGACCCGCTCGCGCGGGCGAAGGCTGGCGTACAGCCGCAAGCGGCGAGCCGTGCGAGTAACGGTAGCGGTGTACCGCTGTCTGAATCGTCGGTCTGGTTCGCCAATGAGGTCGCCCGGGCAATCGTCCGCGTGGTGGAAATCGGGTTCGACAACCACTCCCTCTTGGATCGAGACCTCTACAGACTGCTGAACAGCCTGGGGAATGCAGCGCGGATCTTCCTCGATTCGCAGAAATCGCCAGCAAGGGACGAGGCACGGGCAGGAGCGGACCAGCTTGCCGACCGAGACGCGGCACACGAGAACAGTTCGCAGTTGACGAGACGTCGAGCGTGCGCGGGGGTGATGATCCGGAGCCTCGCCGGCGCCGGGCTGGCCGCCGGTTCTGTCATAGACAAGAAGCCGGAATGGTTTTACGAGCCGGCGGCTCAGCTTGGCTGTCTTTGGAGGGAGTTCGCGGACGACAGCGGTCAGCAAAAGGATTCGTTGCTTGTTGACGGCTGCGCGGCTGGCTTAGTCGCTGTGCTCTGCGCACTTGAGGCGGCCTTTCCCAAACATCATCTTGAAAGATCGATCGAAGCGGTGCGCAGTGAAATTGGTGGCCTACCAAGAATCGAAGACCTTGAGCGTGTCTGCGAGATCGCACAATCGGGATTGTTCGAAAGTCCGCATCACCCGCGGGTGATTGATGTGGCGGAATCCCGCTACCGGGAGGCCATCAACGTCATTAATAAGAAGCAGAGGCGGTTGTGAAGCGAGATGGACGAAACGAGTGGCGCCGACGCCCACTTTGTCTACTAAGGTACAGACTGTTGAGATGAACCTTTCCCGCCGGCGACCGATCGGCGCCGCACGCCGCACGCCGCACGCCGCACGCGATAACTCGCTGCTTGTGTCCGACGCCAATGACGTCGGAGACGGGATCTCGACACGTGAAAGGGAGCGCCGGCCGGATGTCTGAGTGGGGAGGCGGCCCGGTCTTGCTAAGCGCGGCTTGTCTAGCTGGCCCGCTCTTGGGCGATGTGGCGGGCCGCGCTGGAGGCCGGTCTTCTACACGCCCCAGAGCCCGAATCAGCGACCCGGGGTGACCTCGGTCCAGAGGTGGCCATCCGTGGAGACCGCCACCGATTGCATGCCGGTGCGGGCGACGATCCTCCCGCCGGAGACGTCGATGCCCACGTACCCGAAGTGACCGCGGAGGTCCCTTCCTTTGGCCTGGGCGACGTGACGCTGGCCTAGCCGCACGCTGACAACAGCCAGCTATCGCCGCGGGTCCGTGCGTTCATCCCTACTTTTCGGCGATGCGCTGGAGTAGGCCGGGACTCAGAATGACGAGGCGAGCGCACCATGCTCGCAACACCTGCCAATCTCGATCATCGGGCTCCAGACGCTCAAACACCCCTCGCGGCCACGCCGTGGCCCCACCGTCGCATCTCCGTCCCGCGCCACTCGATAACCTTGACGAGTTCCGCTCGTCGATAGCCAGCCACCGCTTCCGGCACAACGGCGAGACTCCCGTAGTCCTTCGCGACCTGGGCCATCGAGGCATCCGAATCACGAAAGACCCGGATCACGTCCTGCGGAATCCTTGGGGGAACGCCTTGGGCATAGTGCACATCCTTCCAGTGCGACTCACATTGACGCAGATCAGATGTCACCTATCCGTGTAGCAGACCCAGGAGTGGTCTGGGCCAGATAGACCTTTCCTACGCGAAAGCGCATGCTGAAGCTAGGTGCCGGAATGGATTTGAACACTGCTCCCTCGAGGCGTGGTGCCAGGTCGCTCCTGCAGTTCTCGGAGGTTCGCATGCCCATCCTCAGTCCCATGGACCTTCCAGCGCGGCTGGACCGAACCGAGTCTGATGTCTGTTGCGTCGAAGCTGACCTCGTTGGCCGTGCCAGAGGCAGAAGAAGTCCTCTCCCCCCGGTTGCCGGAACCCGGGTCGAGCAGGCGTCACCACTCTTGACGTAGCTAGCCGCTCAGGGCCGGGAGTGCTCACGGGTTGGACCGGCCAGGCACGGAAACCGGTGGCATCAGATCGAGGCTTGAGGAGGGACATGAACAGCACGAACAACTTGGATGTGGCTGCGGACCTGACGCGGCAGCTTTCGGCCATCGTGCCGGTGAATGACGGGGACTTCGACGCGGTGTGGTTAGCGAGCGAAGGCGCACTTCAACGGCTCCAGACCGATGGGTACGCGCCGGATGAGTTCCTGCCGGATGAGGTTTCGGACCAGATGAACTTCAACCTTCCTGGCCGAGACCTCGCCTTGCGGTTCTACCGGGCTTACGTCCGTGAAGTACGCAAGGCTGTGTGCGGCGGCGACCAGGAGTTCCGTAGCAGCATCGACAACGCGTTGACCGCCGGGGCCGGCGCCCTGCTGACCGTGCTCGCTGGTGGTCTCGCCGTGCCAGCGGCTGCAGTCGTCCTTCTCGCACCTATCGGGGCGGTGCTCCTGGTCAAAGGCGTCGACGCGTTCTGCGCTTTGGAGCCATTGCCGGATGAAGCCGATGAGCACTGAGTCAGACGGGGCCCCTCTGCAGGTTGTTCGTGAGCACCTCACTTACGGCACGCTGGACAAGGAGCTCAAGAAGACTTCGTACAGCTGGACCACAACCAAGATCTCGGTGCCGCCGACGTTGCTGGCGGCCATGTCGAAGATGGCGCAGTCCTTCTTCTGGTTCCTCCTAGAGATCCCGACCAGCGGCGACACAAAGGCGCTCCGCGGAGATCAGCTTCTAGCCCCCTGGGACCCTGAGTCACGACGCTACTTTGCGGAGCTCGAACCCGAGGTCCAGGTTGAGATCTGCGCCTGCGTCTGCGCCATCTCTCACGAATGGATCCACCACTTCGACCTACTTGGCACTCCGTTCGGAGCCAATCTGCACGGAAAGCTCTGCCGCGAGTACCTAGCATTTCAGAAGTGGGCTCCCCTGCTGACCCAGAAATGCCCCGACGTTTTCGACGGGCCCCTGATGGATTGGCTCGCGTCGACACCGGCTGGCCCCGATGCAGCTCAGGCGCTCGTCGGATCCGGCCCATTGGGACACGCCCAGGTCGAGCTCCGCGGCCCTGTGCGGTTCTACGAGGTGGTTCACGGAGCATTCCCTAGGCACGTCACGACAGGTTGGGGGGAGAACACGACGTTTCCCACGATCAAGCTCGGCGGGGATCGCCAGTACGAGAAGATCACGGTGAACGAGCTGTGGTCGACCATCCGCGGGGCGGGGCCCGACGGGTACCTGAGTCCGCGCGACATCGTCGAAGGTCGCGCATTTGTGCTCAACCTCTTGTTCATTTGGCACTTGGTCGGCGGGGCCGACCCACCCGACGGCATGGACGCGCTGGGACTGCTGCGGCGTTATACGGCCGCGTACTACGAAGACTCGCCTCGCTATACGGCCGCATTGGAAGTCGTTGCTGGGCAAACGGTCGACGACCTGCTAGCTAGCGGTGACACCGACCTAGTGCAACGCGAGCTCACGACCACGGCCGTCATCACGTGGTACGCACTACAGTCCCCGCCGCCGATCGAACGGGACGACGTCCTCCAAGGCATCACGGCACGTTTCCTGTACGCAGCCAAGGTCGCCAAGGACAACGACTGGCGAAGCTTCAAGGACGGTCCCCTAAGGCTGCTCGAGGGCGTAGACGAGCACTTCGCAGAGGTCGGATCCAAACCCTGCGATGCCCTGTTGCGGCAGTCCGTGCAGGTGCTGGAGCTGACCCGCACGGAGAACGCAGCCTGCAGCGCCCCCGAGGTCCGCGGCTGGTACGAAAAGGTCCTGTCTGCCATCCAGAGGACCCTTCATGCACGCATAGGAGACGGCTACTGGTCCCCTTGGGGACTGGCCTTCTCAGGGAATCCAATCGACCACGTCGACGACACCATCAACGCGGGCATTGGCCAGTTGGAGGACGCCCCCGCTTTGATGACTGACTGGTACGAGCTGCGTGCCCTCGTTCTGCGCAAGCAGGGCAGGCGCGAGGAGAAGATCAGCCAGTTGCGGTCCTGGTTCTCCGTTTAGACGTCGGCATACTTGGTGTTTTGATCGCGCGTGGTTCGGGCCGTTGAACCCGCCCCAGCTTTAATCGCGGCGGTTCACTAGTCGCCTGCGCAACCGCTGCCAGCCGTCAGCGTCACCTCAGGTGCCCCATTCCGCTTGGGCACGCCGTGAGCGGCCTAGGTTGGCCAGCGTGAGACGCCATCCTCCAGCGATTTTCCGAGCCACCGCGGAGCCTTAGGATCGGCTTCTCGACACCGAACGGAATCGTCATGTTCGAACTGCTTTACTACCCGCTGGTCCATCCGCCCAGGCGGACCCTCCTCGAGGCGACGCTGTATTGGGACTCGCTCACCAGCCTCGCCCCCGGCCCAGCCAGCGAAGGTTGGTACGTCTGGGAGGAGGACTTGCGGGTCCTGGAAGGCGAGGGCGTCTACAGGCGGACTCACCTAGAGCCGATGATGCTTGAGCACGACGTCGTCCTCGACAGGGTGATGGACAGGATCACGGAGGTGATCGATCATGCCGACCCGTCGACGCTCACCGTCCCTGACCGGTTCGCTCCCGACACGCGATTGTGGTCAGGCAAGTTGCCCTCACGAGTAGAAGAAGGACTTCGTGAGCGTCGCCTTCTCGTTGACGATGACCGTCACGAGGGAGCCCTGCGTGGCAACCCGCAGATCCTACTTGCATCGATCGCCTGTTTGGCCGAGGAAGCGTCCATGCTGCTAGAGGAGCAGACGGGTAACCGGGTCGTCCCCTCCACCGACAACCGGTACTCCCACGCATGTGCCACCATCCCTCTCCCGAGCACGGGAGCGGAAGTTAGTTGGATGGTGGACGTGGGGCAACTGCTTCCGATCCCGGACGCCGACACGCCCATCGCGGACGTCATCCAGTTCCGCAATAGCCACACCGATGAGCTCGGGCGCTGCTTGGATGCCTCGAGGAATATGCTTGCCGAGCTTCGCCAAGAGATTGCGAACCCCCGCGAGGTGGTCATGGAATTTGCCCAGCGACTTACGGCCGCAATCACTGATCTTCAGAACGCTGGAAAGTCCAGATTCCGTTGGGGAGTCAAGCGTGCAAGTTGGCTTACTGTCGCTACAGGAGCCACAGCGGTCGGAGGCTCAGCAGCCATAGACGTATCAGTCCACGCAACGCCGCTAGTGCTCGCCTTGAGCACAGTCGGCGGCGGCATTGCTGTGAACCTAGCTTCCGCTCCGACGAGGCCACGAGACGATAACTTCACCTATCTCCACCAGCTGAGTGAGGTCTTCCCGTCCGCCTTGGCGGCAAGCTAGGTCCGGGCCGCCGCATGCCAGCCAGAGACCTGCCGTCTACTGCGCCTCGTTGGCCGCGGCGCCGCTCTATGGAGACGTTGTATTTGAGTGGCCTGCTCAAGCAGCAGTAGAGAATCGCGGAATGCTGGCACACGATGCCGCGTTCCTGGGCTCACAGTCATATCGCCGCATGTCGGGTTGGGGAAGAAGGGCTTCTGCGGCCGTCAGGTCCGGACCGCAGACATACCGAGTCGACGCCGGGAATAGGCGTCGAGACGGCCTAAACCAGTGGACCCATGGTGCTGTACTCGACGGTTCGGGGGTCGACGTCGGTCGTCAGGAAGTGTTCACGCCGAACGTCGACGGATGACCGCCCATCACCGTCTTCGTGGCGCTCGTATACCGTCACGTCGACCGTCCATCGCCATTGAGCCGGCTCGACCTCGACGCCAGGATCGGGCACTGTGCAGTCCCAGCAGGCCGGCTCGAAGTCCTCGTGGACCTCGCATCCCACCGGGTCGAAGACGTTGAGCAGACCTGGCGTCCACAGGCTGGCGTCCGGCGGCCAGGAGACCTCTAACGTCATTCCGTCATCGCCCTCGTGCTCTGCAAGGCCCGCTTCGAGGGACGACCGGTGCAGGTCGGTCCAGTCAAAGTTCGGCGGACATGCGTGGTCCTCGGGAATGAGGAGGTCCAGCTCGGATCCTGGTTGCCACGTTCGTGAGTAGTCCGAGTAGATCGACCAGTCGAGAAGCACGGGGTCTTCCCAGCCGTCCGGCAGATCGATCACAAGGTCGTGCACCGTGTCTACGACGTTGGTGTGACCCGAGAGCACGGGTTCGGAGTAGTACCCGGGCGGGTCTCCACGCAGGCTGGCCGCGACCTCGTCGATGCGGAAGCTCAGCTCGAAGCTGCGCTCGACCTTGGAACCGAGCTCGCGCAGGCGATCAGCGATGTCGTCGCCGTCCCTGCGCAGTCGCTCGTAGTAGGCAAACTGCGACAGTGGGACACCCGCCTTCAGGTAGTCGAGCACGTGGACCGGAGGCAGTGGCCACGAGAGGAGCTCGTGCCGAGCCTCGACGCTGTAGCGATCCCGCAGTAACAGGTCGAGAAGGTCCCGCTGACGGCGACTCCACCCAGCGTTCTCCAGCAATACGGCCGAGCGGAGCTCTTCGTTGTCCGCCCACGTCGCGGCGGTTTGCGCATCGAAGCCTGACTCGCGCCACCGGCGCGCCACCTTCGGTCGCTCAACGGGATCGACGTGAGCCAGGGCGTTGAGCCAGTCCGAGTAGTCCTCCGCCACGACCCCCGCGACCACCCAGGCAGCCGCAATGGCGGGAAAGTCCGACTCCTCGAGATCGTCGTAGCCCGCGCTCAAGGCTTCGTGCCACGCCTCAGCCTCGGCGTAGGCGAATCCGAACTGCTGCCATAGGTTGACCTCGGTGAGCTCCGTGAAGCCCTCCCAGTACCCCGGCTCCTGCTCGTCCAGCCAGTCGGTGCTGGCCATGACCGTGCCCACGTCAACTCTCTCCCCACTCATGCGTCGAACCCTGTAGCAACGCACCGACAGCACACGCAGTCGGTGCCCGTCGTCCATCGAGCTCAGCTGGCCCCAGAGCGGAGCTCGTCGTAGGTCCCGGACAGTAGTTGAGCATCATGGTCTGGAAGTACGGGTTGGCGAAGAAGAGGTCGAAGAGCGCGCCGTTGGCGTCGTGACGCTGGACAGGAACTTCTTGATCTTCTCCGCGAGCACCAGCTCGTATTGGCTCCGATCGTTGTGCAAGGCGACCTCACGCAGCTCGACGTCGTCCTTCACGACTACCCACTGCTGATCGCCCCAGACTTTGGAAGCTGCAGTTGTGCAGAATGTAGACCTCGCCGGATTCGCCCATGAGCGGAGTCTGACATGACGGCAATCTTGAGCCGTTCTCGCTCTCGCACACCTTGGGCCGCTTGACCTAGTTCAAGCCCAGTGGCGGGCTCAGCGTGTTGGTGGCACCCGCACCGCGCGTCATTCCAGCCGCTAGGCGGGACGCCTCGCGCGCCGACCCGTCTCCTCGAGCCAGCTGTCGAAGTCTCGGAGTGCTCGAGCTGAACGGTCGCTATCGCCCCATCGCACAAGCGCGTCGAGCACGTGGGTGATGTAGTCGTCCGCGAAGTCCTGCCACTTGAAGTCCGGCTCTGCCAATGGGTACGCGGCCATCTCCGGTCGTAAGTGCGCGATGGCGACGCCCCCAAACACCTCACCGACCGCGGCTCGGACGCTTCGACCCACATGTCGCCAGTCGGCCGGCAGTCGGTGGCCCTGCCGATCGAATGCCTCGGACCATGCAACCACGGAGGAGCCGACTTCGACCTGTGCCAACTCGACTCGCCCCCAGCGCCGAGACATGCCTCGTAGGTCTCGAAGCGGCGCGCATAGGTCAGCAGCCGCTTCGCGGCGGATAGCGCGCGTCTCTGTTGCGCGCGTGGCGCGACTCGAGAGCCGGTATCCCGCATAACTGCCCAGCAACCCGGAGGCCACGCCGGGCACCAGTGCAATGAAGAGTTCCATGGGCGCAGCATCTACAGGACCACCGACAACGATGGTGCGCCCGAAGTGGCGCCAGGCAGAGGTGCGGCATTCCGCCGCTTGGGGACCAGGCAGCGTTGCTGAGCAGTGCCTGGCAAGCTGCTGCAAACGCTTCGGTCCACCCTCGTCACCACCTAGACAGAATGGCGGGCACGGTCGATTCTGGGGCTAACGCCATCCGTACGGGTGAGGGAGGTGGGGATGAGCGCCCTGCCGCGCCCGGACGTGCCGTTCGGAGCGCATCGCGACCTTGTCGATGCCCTCCACGCACTTCACCACAGCGCGGGATGGCCGTCCCTGCGCACTCTCGCGAGGGCGACGGGCGTCTCTCACACAACCGTTTCCAAAGCCTTCTCGACTCCGACCGTCCCGTCGTGGGGGACGTTGGAGCTGCTCGTACAGGCCATGGACGGCGACGTGGCCTACTTCCACGAGCTTTGGGTGAGCGCCACGATGCCGACCGGCGCTGCGGCACAGGACGTGCCTGGTATGGCCGGGCGCCGAGTCGAAGTCGCCGTCCTTAGACGTCATCTCGCGGGTGGAGACGGGCTCGTTCTCGTGGCTGGAGAGGCTGGCATCGGCAAGTCCGTGCTTGTCGAGTCCGCCGTGTCATCGACCGACGTCTTCGTGGCCATCGGTCACTGCCTCCCTCTGTCTGCCGCTATGCCGCTCATGCCGATCGCGGACGTCGTGCGCACGGTGGCCAGAGTGGACGACGGCCGATGGCTCGAACAGGCACTGGGGCATTGCCGACCGTACGTGACTGGGGCGTTGGCGCCGTTGCTGCCTGAGCTCTCCGACGATGCTTCGGAAGTAGCGAGCGGCGAGTTCGCACGCCACCGCATGTCCATGGCGGTCGTCGAGGTCTTGGAGGCGCTGGCTCGGATCCGACCGGTGGCTTTGGTGCTCGACGACCTGCACTGGGCCGACATGCCCACGCTGGATCTGGTGGAGCAGGCTCTCAGCTGGGGACTCGGTCTGCCCCTGGTCGGCACGTGGCGGCTTGAGGACCCTGACGTCTCTCCAACGCATCGCGAATGGGAGGCGCGCATCCGCCGGAACCGCGCCGTGACCTCGCTGGTGTTGGAACCCTTCACCCGGGAGGAGACGGCCGACCAGTTGCGGCTGACATACGGCGAGACGCCGCCTGACGCCGTCGTCGACCGCATTCATGGGCTGGGACAGGGACTTCCGCTGTACACCGATCAGCTGGCCGGCTCGCATGACGGCGAGGTCCCGCAGCAGTTGGCCAACTTGCTCGACCTCCGGCTCGGCCAGCTTGAGGGCGAGCCTTGGCAGGTGGCTCGCGTCCTGGGCGTCGCCGCACGGCCGCTGGCTCCGGACACGCTTCAGCAGGCCACGGGGTTGTCGACATCGGAGCAGTTGCGCGGGCTTGCAGGTTTGGCCGAGCGCCGCGTGCTGCGAGTTGGAGTGACCGAGCGCGTGGCGTTGGCTCATCCGTTGCTCCAGGATGCCATCAGACGTCGACTACTCCCCGGCGAGGCATCCACCGTGCATGCCCGCCTCGCGGCCGTGCTGGCCACGCTTCCCGACGTCGAGCCGGGCGAGGTCGCCCGACACTGGCACGAGGCCTCACGCCCCGACGAGGAGATCGAGTGGCGCATCGCCGCCGCCCAACGCGCCCGCGAGCGGCACGCTCCAGCGGAGGCGTTAGAGAACTGGCTGCGCGTCCTGGTGCTACGCGACCTAACGGACCGGGCCGTCGACGTCCCGCTGTGGCAGATGCTCTGCGAGGCCGCGGACGCGGCTGCAGACAGCCAAGACATCGACTCTTCTCGTGCTCTCGTCAACCGAGCCCTCGCACTCGACCTCGGCGACCCGATACGCGTGCGGGTGCTCAGGTTGGCCGGCGCGATCCACTGCTACGGCGGCGACCAGGGAAAAGGCGTGGAGTTCCTCGATCAGGCGAGACAGCTGGTCGATGTGGTGCCCCCATCGGTGGAGCTGGTCGACGTGCTTCTTGCGCGGGTGGCGAACCTGTCGGATGCCGGTCGCATGGACGATTGTCGCGTTGACTTGGCGCGAGCGATGGAACTGCTCGCCGACTACGACGATGGAGCTCGGCTGCAGCGGGTTCTCATGTGGTCGGCGTGGTACGCGATGGCCGACGGCGAATACGACCGTGCCCGGGAACTCATCGGAGACGCACGTGCCGCCGCAGAGCCTGGCGCCGACCCGCACGCAGACCTTGCTCTCGCCGTGAACGCTACCGACATCCTGTTACACACCGGCGCTCCGCCAGCCATGTTGACCGCCGTAGCCGCTGAACCCCTGGAAGTGGCCGCGCGATGGAATCTGGACGAGCGTTTCCTCGCAGCCGTGTTGCGGGGCAACGTAGCTGAGGCCTACCTCCGCGCCGGCGATGTCGACCTGTGCGCGCAGATGCTCGAGCCGGACGTCGGTCAAGCGCCGACCCTCAACACGGCGATGTCGCACATCACCTACGCAGCCGTCGAGCTACGTCGCGGGCACATCACAACCGCCCTCCACCGTTGCGCCACGGCCGACGCCGCACAAGGCAGTCGGGGTTCGAACTGGGCCGAGGTGGTCCCGCAGTACGCCGAGGTCCACATCTGGGCCGGATCGCCGGCCGCCGCGATCGTCCTTCTCGAGCAGACGCTGGCCGAAACCCTCCTCACTGACAACGCACGAACCGCCGCGCCCACGCTCGCCTGGTGCGCTCGTGCGTACGCTGACTTGATGGACCTCGACCAGGCATCCGACGCCGAACGGGAGGGGACGCAAAGACACCTGCTGACTCTGCTCGAGCAGGCCCATGTCGACCCATTCGGTGCCACGGCGACAGGGATCCTCGTCCCCGCGTGGCGATCGCTCTGGCGTGCGGAACTGGCGCGCCTCATGCGGACTGACCTCGTGTCGGCATGGACGGACGCGGCCGCCACATGGGACCTACGCAACCGCCCCCACGACGCCGCGTACTGTCGCTGGCGAGGCGCACAGGCCGCCCTTCGTCAGCACCAAGGCACTCTTGGCAGACGGCTGCTACGCCGAGCAGCAGCCGACGCCCGTACGCATGTACCTCTCCGTCTGGCTATCAACGCCACCGGGCAGTGAGGGCGGCGCTCCGAGGCATACCCCTCTCCAATAGGCGTGCTGGCGAACCTCTACGCCGTCGGCTCGATCTCTCCGACGTACGTCATACCGCCGCCTATGACTGTCAAGCGCGGCCGCCCTGCGGTCGACGCTCGGGTGCATTCCGTCCCGCAAGCCGATCCCTCTGCGGGATATTCGCCTGGAGCAGCGACGGGATGCCGCTCCTCCAACACCTGCGCAATGTCGCATCTTGGGGGTCGACGCGGCTCGGTGACTGCGCAGATGCGCGATCGAGGCTGACGTAACGGGAGGTGTTCAACAACGCCGTCGAGTTTCAGTCTTCGCAGCATCTCGATAAGAAGGCCGCGCAAGGGTCGGCCGGGAACTTCTTCAGTTTTCGGGGGGACGGGGGCGTCCCCCCGCTCTGACCTGCGCAAACGCAAAGACCGTATCCCCGTCGAGCAGGCGTCCCCGCTCGAAATCAGGGGTTGGGGGGACGGATGCGGGTACGCCCGCTCGCGATCTTTTCTGCCGTGCTCAGCCACGGACGAAAGGAGCGAGCGCGATGAGTGTGGGCGACCAGCTTGGCCTCGACGACAACAGCGAACTGCTCGACCAGGCCCGCCAGAAGTGGCCGGCCTGGGTGGCCGCAGATCCGCGCCTCGGTGTGGTCGACAACTTCGACGACCTCCGCTCCTGGTTGCCGGCGGTGGACCACGAAACCTCCGACCAGGTCCTCCTCGCGCTGGCCATGCTGGCGGCCCCCGACGGTGGCGACGACATCGCAGCTGCGGCCGCTCTGGCCAAGTGCTTGCTGCCCGGCGCCTGTCGGCTCGCGTGCTGGCTGAGCACCCTCCCGCCACGCGAGGTCTTCCGCGACAGCCAGCCGGTTATGGCCGGCGCCTGGTCAGCAGTCGAGCGGATCGACGAGCTGGTGGCCTCGCAGCTATGGATCGAGGTCCGCACGTTCAAGTGGCGCCGGACCCGCAAGGTCGCGGCCAACATCTTGATCAACACCCGCGTCGGTGTCCTCCGCGAGGTCGGCGGCTTCTTCTACGTCTCCCGCGCCGACCGCTCCTGGGCCAACACCACGCTCGTCGAGTCTTTCTCAGCCGGCGACCTGACGAGCGTCGACGGCGGTGCCGGCTACTCGGCTGAGATGCCGACGGAGCGGGCCGCCGGCACGCTGTTCCACCGACCCGAGATCCTCGCCGCTGCCGGACCCGAGCAGGACGAGCAGTCGGCCGCCGAGGAGCTCCTGGAGTTGCTCGCGTGGGCCTGCGACCACAAGGTGATCAGCGCCGCGGATCGGTACCTGTTGCTGTGCTTGGTCGAGGAGGCCGACCGAGTCGAGACCCGCAGGCTGGCGCGTGGGTATGGCGGACTCCTCAGCAATGAGGTGTCCAGCCGGGTCGCGCCCCGCATCGGGGTCTCTGAGGCAACGGTCCGTCGCCACGGCTCGCGAACCATGCGCGCCCTCGCCGCGGCCGCCCCGAGGAAGTTTGGCCATGACGAATCAGCCCGGAAGTGATCGCTCGCGCCACCCGCGACACATAGGCGACTGGAGGTGAAGCCCATGACGAACACCCACGACGGCGAGCCCCGTACGCCTGAGCAGATCGCCGAGCTGTTCGCGATCGCCGGCCGCGAGATCGAGGCGGTCGAGCAGCTGACCGGCTGCGTCGCCCAGCTGCACGAAGTGCAGGCCGCGAAGGCTCAGCTGGCGATCCTGACCCCGGCCGAGATCCGCGCCGCGCTCGCGTTCCGGCGATGCGCCCTCAGGGGGGCCCAGTGAGCACCCGGTCCCCGAGCCGCCCGGTCGGTGTCGACGAACTCAAGCGGGCCTGGCACGCACTGAACGCCGGCGAGTTCCGCACCAGGACCGGCGCCGGTAGGGGTCCCCGCGGCCGCGGCGCCGCCGCCGCCGAGGACAACTGGTCACCGGTCCACGGCGAGCACACCATCGCCGTTCTCGGGTCCGCCGGCTCGGTGGGCGCGAGCACCGTCGCCCTGGCCACCGGTCTCGCCGCAGCTGCCCCGGTCCGAGTCATCGAGTGCTGCTCGGTCACCACCTCCGGACTCGCCGCGGCGAGCACCGCCGAGCTCGGCCTCCACCAGAGGGACTGGCGTCAGGGCAAGCGCGACCACGTCCTGCTCGAGCGCGCCAGCGAGGTCCTCGCCGGCGTCGACGAGGTCCCGCCGCCCATCGAGGCTCAGAACGAGACACAGCTGACCATTCTCGACATCGGCTGGGAGGCCGGCCAGCTGCTGGCCACCGACTGCTGGCTGGCCGAGGCCGTCCGCGCCGCCGACCAGATCGTCCTGGTCACAACCGCCACCGTCCCCGGGATGCGTCGCGCGGGAGTCGCCATGGACCTGCTGTCCCCTTGGCAGCCCGAGCAGATCGCCCTCGCCGTCCGCGGGCCACGCCGCAAGAAGTGGCCGCGCGGCCTCGAGCACGCCGGCGGCCCCGCCGTCCACCGCGCCCTGGTCGCGGAAAGGTGCGTGGAGATCCCCGTTGACCGCGAGCTCGCGGTCAACGGCCTGGACTCCCGCCCCGTCCCTGCCCCCCTCATCTCGGCAGCACGTCGGCTGCTCGAGCCCGCACAGCGGCCCACCGACACCAGCGAAGGCGCCTGACCCTCCCGGGGTCAGCAACCCAGAAAAGGGAATCCCCCATGGACGTCATGACCGCAACCGCAAGCACCGTGATGGCTGTCTGCCCGAAGGCGCCTCCGGGTGCTGTCGGCCCCACCAACGAGATCACCAGCTACGTGCTGTGGGGCGTCATCGTCCTGTTCGGTCTGGGCATCATCATCGCCATCGCCGCGATCATCGCCGGCCGAGTGTTCTCCCTGCCGCACGCCTCCAAGGTCGGCGTGATCTCGGTGGTGGTCGTCTTCGCCTGCGCGATCGCCTACCTGGTGCTCCCCGGGATGCTCAACGGGATCCTCGGCAAGGGCTGCATCTGATGCGGCGCGCGGCCGCGAAGAAGGCAGCTCCCTTCGAGCAAGGCACCAGCGAGTGGAGCCAGCGCAGGCTGCTCGGCATCCTGGCCGCCGCCGTCGCCGTGGCTGTACTCCTGCTCGCCGGCCTCGCGTACGCGGTCTACCTGGCGATCGCCGGCATCGGCGACGAGACCAGCGCGAACACCGGCGTCGCCACCGGCGAGACCGTGCGCTCGACGGTGGCCCGCGGTGCCGCGCATCGCGATGAGATCGCGGCCGTGCCGATGCTGACCGTGCCCGAGAGCGCCGCCTTCCCGCCAGCAGGCTCGGGGACCCCCCGCGCCAATGCACCGGAGATCAACGTCCCGACCGGGACCGGAGTCAACGGGCCCGCGTTCGTGGTGACCGGGTTCCCGCACACCCCGGAGGGCGCGGTCGGCCAGCTCGCCCAGATCGACCTCGCGGTGCTGCAGTCGATGAGCCTGAGCACCGCCGAGGAGGTTTACAACGCCTGGGCGCTGCCCGGCGGGGTCAGTGCGGAGGACTGGTGGATCACCGCCAGCGTCCGTGCGTTTCTCTCCAGCACCGGGATGGGCGAAGTCAAGGACCCCAGCGCCTCGGTGTCTCTGGAGCCGGCCGCCGCGCTGGTCAAGGGCACCGACGGCCCCGACTGGGCGACGGTGTGCGTGCTGATGAAGGTCAGCGCCACGTACAAGTCCGAAGGCCAGATCGCCTTCGCGCACTGCGAGCGCATGCAGTGGGTCGGCGGCCGCTGGATGGTCGCCCCCGGCGCTCCGCCTGCACCCGCACCCGCGACCTGGCCCGGCACCCAGCTGGGGCACGAGGCCGGCTGGCGCGCCTGGTCCACCGACCACACCGCCGAACCCGCCCACCCCGGCGACACGGAAGAGGAGCACTGACATGCGCAACGGGATGAGCAGTCGGATCAAGGACCCGACGGGGGAGTCCCGTACGACCCTGCTGCGCGTGGGGGTCCTGGCGGTGATCGCCGCCCTCGTGGCCACCGCCGTCTGGCTCGGAGCGCGCGGCCGGACCGATGACAACAGCGGAGCCGACAAGACCCCCCGGGACTCCTCGAGCCAGACCGGGCAGCAGGGGCGGAACGTCTCACTCGACCAGGTCGACCAGGTCGCCCCGGAGGCCGCACCCGCAGACGGCGTCGTGATCCCGACCGGCGCCGACCAGGTCGACGGCTACCCGACCCAGTTCCCCCAGACCGACCTGGGCGCGGTCGCGCTGCAGGTCGAGGTCGCCAAGGCGCAGTTCGGGTTCGACTACGACCAGGCCGCCACCGTCGCTGGCCTGTACGCCAACCCCGAGGACAAGGCCGTCTTCGAGCAGCGCGCCCGCGACGCTGTGGCGCTGCGCCGTCAGCAGGCCGGCGTCCCGAAGGAGGGGGACGTCCCCCCGCCCGCGTCGTACGCCGTGACGCCGATCGCCTACACACTCGAGGAGCTCGACACCGGCTACTACGCGGTGAACCTGCTCAGCTACGTCACCCTCACCACTGCCAACGGCAACGTCAGCGACGGCCTCTACGCCGGCACCCAGCTCATGCGGTGGCTCGAGGTCGACGGCGTGGGCGACTGGCGACTGGTCTCGGGCAGCACCGCAGACATCGAGCACTTGGTCTCCACCGGACAGCCTAAGGCGGTCGCGCCGGGCGCCCCGCAGTACAAGCAGGCCGGCTGGATCCCGATCAACGGAGCACCCCAGTGAGCACCGCTGATCTCTTTCGCCGGGTCACTCGGCTGGGCATCGGCGCCCTGGCGGTCCTGGTCCTCACCACGCTCCTCGGAGCCGCCACAGCTCTTCAGGCGCCCGCCGCCGCAGCCGAACCGGCGACCAGCGCGGCGGCCAGCACGGCGGCCAGCGCAGCGGCCAGCACAGCGCAGGTCGCCACGGTCGAGACCCCCAGCCAGGCGCTGGCCCGCTCTCTCAAGATGAGCTGTCTTGGTCCCGACGAACTGTGCGACCTCGGCGGCGACGCCGTCGAGTGCGCGGAGGACCCGGTCGGCTGCGGCAAGGCCGCGGCCGGTGGCGTCAAGGACGAGATCGAGGACCAGGTCGAGGGCGTCCAGGAGTGCCTCGATAACCCCAGCCTCACCGACTGCGCAAAGGGAGTCGGGGGAGTGGTGCCGGGCGTCGGCGGGTGTGGGCTGCTCGACGCGATCTGCGACGCCGGGCTCCCGGGGATCGGAATCCCTGGCGTCCCGGGGGTGCCCGGCATCCCCGGACTCCCGAACGTGGGGGACCTCTTCGGCGCCGGCATCCCGGGCCTCGGTGACATCCCCAATCCGTTCGAGAACATCGGCGACGTCATCGCCAAGGCGGCGGCCGATGCCTGGACCTCGGCAATGCTCGCGGTCTGGAGCTCCGGCCTGTTCGTGCTGCGCATCGTGCTCACATTCAGCGAGCTGTTCTTGACCCCCGACCTGAGCAACGACGGACCCGGCAAGGACCTCTACACCTTCACCCTCTGGCTCGCACTCGCCCTGGTGGTCATCCTGGCGATGATCCAGCTCGGCGCCGCGGCCTTCAAACGAGAGGGCAAGGGCCTCGCGCGGGCGTTCATCGGCGCAGGCCAGTTCGTCCTGGTCTGCGCCTGCTGGTTCGGCTACTGCGTCATGATCGTCGCGGCCTGCGGCGCCATCACCAAGGCGCTGATGAAGTCGCTTCTCCAGGTGCAGACCTGGCCAGACTGGGATCCCCTGGGCGGCCTCGGCGTCGACGACATCACCGAGTCCGGCGTGGCCACCGCGCTGGCCTTCCTTGGCATCTTCTTGTGGCTAGCCGCGATCGGGCACGTCCTGGTCTACCTCGCCCGGGCGGCCTCGCTGCTGGTCCTGGTCGCCACCGGTCCGCTCGCCGCGGCCGGGTTGGTCTCCGACTTCACCCGCTCCTGGTTCTGGAAGTCGCTGCGCTGGTTCCACGCCGCGGCGTTCACACCGGTGCTGATGGTGATGGTGCTGGGCATCGGCGTGCAGTTCGCCAACGGCGTCGCTGCCCACCTCGCAGACAGCACCGCCAAGGCGTTCGGCACGGCACTGCCGGCGGTCATGACGATCCTGATCAGCGTCGTCGCGCCGCTGGCGCTGTTCAAGCTTCTGGCCTTCGTCGACCCCGGCACGTCCAGCGGCGCGTCGTTCCGTCAGGGAATGGCCATCCAGGGCGGCCTCCACGGGCTGCTGAGCGGCGGCGGTGCCGGCTGCGGCTCGTCGGCCGCGTCGACCACCGACGGCAACGGTCGCTCGTCGGGTGAGCATAGCGCCGAGGCCTCGACCGGCGATCGGTTCAACAAGTCCACCCAGGGCGTCCTCGGCAGCTTCGGCCCGGTCGGACAGGCGTTCGCTGCCGGGCTCGGGATGGTCAGCAGCGCCGGAGCGAAGGCCACGTCCCTGATGTCGGACGAGACCAACCAGGCCGGCGTCGGGCAGAGCACCTACGGACCCGATTTCAGCGGCATGGGTGGCCGCCAGTCCGGCCAGTCCAGCGGTCAGCCCGGCGACCAGAGTGGCGGCACCCACCCCGGCTCGCAGAACGGCGGGGACGACGACTCGCCGTTGCCGACCCCGCCGCCCCCGCATGCCCCGCCTGCTTCGCCCACCGGCGGCGGACCCGGCGGTGGCTCGGGTGGCGGCTCTGGCGGACAGGGCGGCGGTGGTGCCGGAGCAGCGCCCAAGACGCCGGCCGCCGGTGGCGGCGGGGGAGCGGCCGGAGGTGCCGGCGGAGCCGCTGCGGCTGGTGGCGCGATTCCCCCGGTGGCGGTGTAGCCGACGCGCCGCACGACCTGCCCCCAGCTCCGATCGACAGGCAGTGACCCGGGAAGGAAACCGACGATGACCATCTACGCCGACTACCAGCGCGACCGCATCGGCTGGTTCTTCGGCCTCTCCGGAGGCCAGCTGATGTTCCTGGCGCTGGCCAGCCTGCCGGCGTTCTGGGCGATCAGCCGCGGAGCATGGTTCTCCGCGTTCCTGTTCACCCTGGTCTGGCTGTTCCTGCTGGCCATCACCGTCATCCCGGTCCGAGGCCGCTCGGCCACCGGCTGGGTGTTCGTCTCGACGATGTACGCCGTCGGCGGGCTGCTCAGCTGGACCTCGTTCCGTGCCAAGGCCACCGAGGGCCGCGTAGAGGACGTAGACACCCCCGACCTCCCCGGGGTGCTTCAGGGCATCAAGATCCACGACGGCCCGCCGCACGGCTCCCAGCTGCAGCGGGTCGGAGTAATCCACGATGACGCCGCGAAGACGTGGGCAGTCACCGCCTCGATCGTCCACCCCGGCATCGGCATGAAGGACACCGAGGAGCGCAGCCGCTACGGCGAGGCGCTGGCCGGGCTGCTCGACGTCGCCGGCCGCACCGAGAAGATCGACGAGATCCTGTTTATGGTCCGCACCGTCCCCGAGGACGGCGCCGAGCGCGATCTGTGGGTCAACAAGCACCGCCGCGACAACGCCCCCCAGCTGTCCGAGGTCGTCAACAGCGACCTCGCGGTCGGACTCACGCAGGCGTCGGTTCGCACCGAGCAGTTCGTGACAATCGTCGTCCCGGAGACCCGGATCGCTCGGTCGGCCAAGGAGTCCGGCGGTGGCTTCGAGGGCCGCTGCCGCGAGCTCTACCTGCTGATGGCCGAGATCGAGGCCCAGCTGCGGGGCCCGATGGGGATGACGTCGGTCCGCTGGCTCACCTCGCCGGAGCTCGCCCTGGCGTCCCGCACCGGGTTCGCCCCAGGCGATCGCGCCGGCATCGTCGAGGCCCTCGCCATGCGGGAGCAGGACCCGAGCGTGAACGCCGACGTCCCGTGGGCGCTGGCCGGGCCCTCGGGCGCCGACGCGACGGTGCGGCACTACAGCCACGACGCGTGGAACTCGATCAGCGCCACCATCAAGCTCCCGACCCGCGGCGTGGCGATGGGCGCCCTGGCGCCGATCCTCACCCCGAGCGAGTCCGGTGAGCGACGCTCGTTCGTCGTCGCCTTTCCGATCGTGGCCCAGTCCAAGGCCGACCGGCAGTCGGGCAACGCAGAGTGGGCCGCAGACCTGGCTGAGGGAATGAACGAGAAGCTCGGCCGCAAGACCCGTGCCAAGCAGCGCGACGAGGCCCACAAGGCCCGCGGCCTGGACGCCAAGCTGGCCCACGGCAACGCGCTGGTCCGGCCTTACGCCGTGTGCACGGTCACGGTTCCCAAGACGCTGCGGATCACCGAGTTCGGCCGCCGCCTGGACGCCTCGATCCGCCGCGCCGGGTTTGCGCCCCTGCGGCTCGACCTGGCCCAGGACGTCGGTTTCGCCGCCTCGACCATCCCCGTCGGGATGAGCCTGACCCGGAGTGGAGACGCCTGATGCCCACCACCGCCCGCAGGAACCTCGGCGGCGCCAAGTCGGGAAGGGACATGGCGGCGTTGCTCTCCGACTTCGGCCACGACCTGCCCACGATCCCCACGCTCGCCCCGGAGGCCAAGGAGCCCCGGATCTTCAAGTACGCCTCGCGCCGCGGTGCATCCCGCCGCGGCCGCGGCTGGGCGCCCGCCACCGCCCCGGCGCAGGCCTGGCGGATGACGAGTGACCAGGCACCGGTGTTCTGGCCGTTCGTGTCTGCGCCGGCCCTGCCGCCGACCGGGGCGCAGATGGGCGTCGACCAGCTCTCCGGCGGCTCGTTCTACTGCGACCCCTTCGGCTGGGTGCTGCGCGACGACGTGTCGGTGACCAACCCGAACATCTTCCAGTTCGCCAAGCCGGGCACCGGCAAGTCCGGTACCACCAAGGCGTTTTGCACGCGGGTGATGCCCTTCGGCTACCGCACCTTGGTCCTGGGTGATCCCAAGGACGAGTACGAGTCGCTGTGCCGCGCGCTCGGCGTCGAGCCGTTTGTCATCGCCCCCGGCTTCTGGGCACGAATCAACCCGCTGGCCATGGGCCCGCTCGGCCACGACTGGGAGAAGCTCTCGGCCGAGGAAGCCCGACGGCGCACGACGATCATCTTCAAGCGCTGGCTGGTTCTGATCCGCGGCTTGGTCGGCAGCATGAAGCTCGACGACCAGCGCCGGGTGCCGTTCGGACCCGACGAGGGCGACGTCGTCCGCAACGCCTTGGGGATCCTCACCGGCTACGCCCCCGGCAACTCGATCCTCACCGAGACCACCATCCCGCGGCTGTGGGACCTGCTGCGCAATCCCACCGAGGAGCTCGTCCGGGCGTGCGAGTACGGGAGCCCCCGCCAGTTCCTCGACCAGACTCGGCTGCTGCGCAACGCGCTCGGCGAGCTGGTCACCGGGAGCCTGGCCGGTCTTT
The DNA here is from genome assembly GCF_042666175.1 of Nocardioides sp. GCM10028917. NCBI lineage: Bacteria > Bacillati > Actinomycetota > Actinomycetes > Propionibacteriales > Nocardioidaceae > Nocardioides > Nocardioides sp. GCM10028917. Next base: position 40,040 of record NZ_JBHTFL010000005.1, on the reverse strand, counting down.
TCGACGACTTCACCAACATCGAGGTCGATTGGCGCGCCCCGATCCAGTCGTTCAGCCTCTCCCGGCTCGATGGACTGGGCGAAGAGGCCGTGGGCGTCGCGCTGCTGTGCATGAACTCCTGGGGCCGCGGACTGCGCGAGATCGCCGAGCCCGGCGACCTGCGCATCGTCGTGCGCGACGAGGTCTGGAAGCAGATGCGCCTCGGCGTCTCCGCGGTGATGAGCTTCGACGCCGACCTGCGGCTCTCGCGCGGCATGGCCGGCAAGGGCGGCGACATCCAGTTCGCCAACCTGCACAAGCCCTCCGACCTGCTCTCGGTCGGCGACGCCGACTCCCAGGCCGCGATGATCGCCAAGGACCTCCTCGAGCTCGCTGACATCAAGATCCTCGGCGGCCAGAAGCCGCGCGTCGCGCGCGAGCTCGACTCGATGCTCGGCTTCGGCCCGATCGCCCAGGACCTCGTCTCCGGGTGGGCGATGCAGGACAAGGGCCGAGCGCTGTGGTGCGTCGGAGACGCCACCTACAAGGTCCAGACGGTGCTCCACCCGCTGGAGAAGAAGATCTACTACACCAACGAGGCCATCGAGGCCGCCGGCTGAAGCGCTCGGGACTGACCTGTCGTGAAAAGGCTACTCCTCGCTGGACTGCCGGTCCTGATCGTCATCATGGCGCTGCCGTTCGTCGTGACCCTGATGGTGGTGATGACCTCGACCGCGGCCGCCGAGTGCCGCACCCAGACCAGCGAGTCCGCACTCACCGAACTCGGGGACCTCGGAGTCATCGATGGCCCCTTGGGCGGCCCAGTTAACGGCACAATCACCATGGCCTCTGTCGAGGAGCCGCCGACCGGCGACGTGTTCGCCCAGCTGATGCAGCTGAGGTTCGCCTCCAGCTACCCGACCGTGACCACCGAGCAGGCCCGCAACGCGATCACCATCGCCCAGGTCGCCCACGACCTCCAGGTTCCCCGCTACGGGCTACAGGTCGCGATCGCCACCGCGATCCAGGAGTCCAAGCTGGTCAACCTCACCGGCGGCGACCGCGACTCCGGTGGCCTGTTCCAGCAGCGTCCCTCGACCGGCTGGGGGAACCGTGCTGAGGTGACCAACCCGGTGCTCGCCACGCGTGCCTTCTTCGGCAAGGCCCAGCACGCAGGCAACCCGGGACTGCTCGACGTCCCCGGCTGGCAGGACATGCCGCTGACCCGGGCGGCCCAGGCCGTGCAGCGGGCGGGCCTTCCCGACGCCTACGCCCAGTGGGAGGACGTCGCCGGCGACATCACCCACCTCCTCGGCGGCGACCTACTCGACCTGCCAGACGTCGACGGCGCGGTCTCGAACGCGAGCAATTGCGAGGACACCGTCAACCCGATCACCGTCGGGACCTTGAACATCCTGGGCGCCGGCCACACCGACAACCAGGCTGGCGGCGGCAACGAGAAGGCCGGGTACGCCACCTGGGACAAGCGGCTGCCCGGGGCACTCAGCGCGATCGAGAACGCCGGCGTCACCATCGCCGGCCTTCAGGAGGTCCACGGCCCCCAGGCCAGAGCCCTGGTTGACCGCTATTCGGCCAAGTGGGGCATGTACCCGGCCACGGGCAACACCCAGAACAAGGTGATCTGGGACCGCGGCAGCTGGAAGATGACCGACTCACGCCTCGTCCAGATCCCGTACTTCAACGGCAAGGACGTCGGGATGCCGGTCGTCCAGCTGACGGGTGCTGCCGACAGGGTCAACACCGGGCAGGTCATCTGGGTCTGGAGCATCCACAACCCCGCCAACACGCAAGGGAACGCCGCCGGGCACCGCACGGAGGCGTTGCGCCGCCAACTGGCCACCATGACCGAGCTCGCCGGCACCGGCACCCCGGCAGTGATCCTGGGCGACTTCAACGACGGCAAGGACGGCAATAACTCCTCACACTGCGTCCTCACACCTAACCTGAGCAACGCCTTCGGGGGATCGGCCGAGCCCTGCAAGAAGCCCCAGGACGACGCGCCAATCGACCACATCTACGGCGCCAACCTCACCTGGGCCAGCGCGGAGGTCGACAGCAGCACCCAGGCCAGCAAGGTCGCTGACCACCCGCTGGTGACCGCCACCACCGACGGCAGCAGCGCGGGCTGCGCGGTCGCGACCGAGACCGACTACAACCTCGGCCCGGTCAAGCCGCAGCTGACGCAGCTGGTCAACATCCTCGGCCCGATGTTCGACATCAAGACCGTCGGCGGCTACCGCGAAAGCGCCACCGACCCCCACGGCCACCCGGCCGGGCTGGCGGCCGACTTCATGGTCCCGCTGACTCCCGCCGGCAAGGCCCAAGGGGACGCGCTCGTGGCGTACGCCCAGGCCCACGCCCGCGAGCTCGGGATCGACTACATCATCTGGTACCAGCGCATCTGGTCGGCCGCGCGAGCCGACGAGGGCTGGCGGCTGATGGAGGACCGAGGCTCGGCCACCGCGAACCACCTCGACCACCCGCACATCAACGTGCTGCCCAACGCCCAAGTCTCCCCGGTCGGCCTCGAGGGCGCGTCCTGCGACGAGGTGGTCTACCCGGTGCCGGCGGAGTACATCGGCACCGACAAGGGAAACTGGCACGACACCGGGCCCTACTGGTCCAACTGGCACACCGGAACCGACTTCTCTGCCCCGTGCGGCACGACCGTCTACGCCGCCCACGCCGGCACCATCGAGATCGACACCAGCCAGAGCTGGGCCGGCCCGCAGCTGGTCAAGGTCACCACCGGCGCCGCTTCCATGGCCAGCTGGTACGCGCACATGCAGGGCGTCATCGTCAGCCGCGGCCAGACCGTCGCTGCCGGCGAACCGATCGGCCAGGTCGGCAAGGAGGGAAACGGCTCCGAGTGCCACCTCCACTTCGAGGTCCACCTCGGGAACGGCTCCATCTACGGACCCGACAACGTCGACCCCTCGACCTGGCTGGCTGAAAACGCCTCGAACTCGAGGCGGTCTGTGTGATCGCTGCCGGGCCCCCCGACACATAGGTGACCAGCCAGAACTTCGACCACCCACGATTCCAGGAGGCGGAATCCAATGCAGCGAGAGCGACGACGCAACCCCTATCCCTGGACCTGGGAGATCCCTGTGGCCGTGGCCCTGGCGACCCTATCCGTCACTGTCAGCGGCATCCAGTTCGGCCGCTCCATCGCGAACGTGCTCGCCGGCGCCGGCTGGACCTGGCCCGACGCCAACGCCGGTGCGTTCCCCACGCCGATCGGCACCGCCTTCTGGACCAGCCTTCCCGGCGTGCTCAGCGGGCACGCCGACGCCGGTCTCCCCACGCCGACACCGGACAGCCTGGCTGGCCGCGGTCTGGTCTGGGTCAGCCTCGCGATGACCGAGGCCGTGCTGCTGACCGCCACCATCTGGGTCGGCGTCTGGGCCTACCAGCGCTGCGGCCCGGGACGCATGCGCGGCATGGCCACCGCCGCACAGGCCGAGAAAGTCCTGGGCGTCACTCGGCTGCGCAAGGTCGCCGACATCGTCCGCCCCGACCTCTACGGCAAGCACGCCACCGCCACCGCGGCACCCGTTCAGCGCACCGCCGGCGACCTCACCGAACAGACGGGACCGCAGCTCGGCCACGGGCTCAGCCCGTGGCTCCTGAACGGCCGCTGGACGAAGCCATCAACGGGGGAGGAGCGATGAAGCTGAGGTTCAACCCGTGGGAAGTGGGCTGGCGCATCGGAGACGCGCACGAGCCGCGTGGCGGCGAGCTGTGGGTGCCGTGGGACCGCACCGCCGGGGTGATCGGTCCGCAGGGCTCCGGCAAGACCCTTGACCTGCTCACCCCGGCGCTGCTCAGCGCGCCGGGCGCTGCCCTGGTCACCCTGACGAAGGTCGAGGACCTGCTTCTGAGCCTCACCGAACGTTCCCGTGGGGACCGGCCCTGCGTGGTCCTGGACCCGTTCGGGCTGGCCGAGGGCGTCTGGGGTCATGGGGCCGACGAGTTGATCTGGGACCCGATCGCCGGGTGTGTGGAATCCAAGGTCGCCGAGCGGCGGGCCAAGGCCTTCACCGCCGGCACCGTCAAGGGCGCGATTACCGGCGGCACCGGGGACGATGCCGCCCGGTTCTACGCCGCGGAGTCGGCGAAGGTGTTGCAGGGCTACTTCCACGCCGCGGCCCTGACCGGCAAGACCCTCGAGGACGTCTTGCAGTGGGTGGCGAACCCGACCGCGGCCACCCAGCCGATGGAGATCCTGCGACGCCATCCGCACGCCGAACCGTTCTGGCACGGCCTGTTGCACGGGGCGCTCAACGGCGACGACCGCACCGCCGGAAACACGATCACCACGGTGCAGCAGGCGGTGTCTCTGTTCTTCCAGGCCGACATCCGCCGCCGATGCGTGCCGAACGACGGGCACCCGGCTACCGATCTGGCCGACGTGATCCGTCGACGCGGCACCATCTACCTCCTTGGCCGCGAAGACCCCTACGCCTCAGCGAGCCCGCTGATGACCGCGGTAGCCGAGCACGTCCTGGACACCGGGCTGCTGCTAGCCAACACCTCACCGTGGGGCGGCCGGCTGTGCCCGCCCCTGGTCTCGGTCCTCGACGAGCTGCCCTCGACCGCACCGCTGCCGACCCTGCGCACCCGGATGGCCAACGAGCGGGCCCTGGGCCTGTCGTTCATCTGGGCCGCCCAGACCCGTCCCCAGCTGACCAGCATCTTCGGTGAGCACGAGGCCCGGGCACTGCTCGGCCTCACCAACACCTTGGTGACGTTCGGGGGGTCCAAGGACGTCGCGTTCAACCGGGAGATCTCCGACCTGCTCGGGACCGTCCGCATCGGCCGCGTCACCCACGCCACCGGCGGGTCCAACGGCGGCAGCCGCAACTTCTCCGGCGACGACATCCCCATCATGCGGCCCGAGGAGGTCCGCCAGCTTCCCGAGCGGCGGGCCCTGGTTATCGCCGAGAACGGCAAGCCGATCATCGCCAAGCTGTACCGCTGCGTGGAGGGCAAGACCGGTGAGCGGCTCATGGCTGATCAGCGGGCGCTGCGCGCGCGGCTTACCAGCGACCGCCGCTCGGTCATCGCCCCCGAAGCCCGAGCGGCCGCTGCCCTCGTCGAGGCGCGCCGCCTCGGGTTCGTGGACGACGAGACCGAACCGACAAGGAGTTGGCCGTGACGACGGACCAGGACCGACGGGCCGCGTCCACCCCGTTGGTGCTGCCGTTCCCCGTGCCCGGGGCACAGGTCCGGCTGGCCTATCGCGAACTCCACATCGCCGTCAACGGCACCGAGGAGCAGAAGAAGGCCCTCGGCAACTACGCCGAGCTGCCCCGGCCCTGGGAGCCGGCGACGTGCCCCGACCCCGAGCTGCGACATCAGTTGTGGGAGTGGCTCGAGGACGTCGTGATCTGGCTCAACCGCGACTACACCTGGGACGTCTCCGGGCTCATCCCCAGCTGCTGGCCAGTGCACCCGCACCTGGTCCACGAGATCGCGGTGCTCGCCGATCAACGCCGCCGCGCCGGGCTCGCCATGACCAGCGACGCCCTCGAGGAGTGGCACCGCTACTGCCTGCCCACCTTCACTGACCGCATGCGCAACAGGCTGCGGGCCCACTGCGACGACGAGCACAAGAACTGGCCGGCCAAGCCGCGACACAACGAGCACCTCGGGGAGGCCAGCACCCAGCGGCGGGAGAACGACTTCGTTCACGACGTCGACGCGCTGCCCGCCAGCCGACGAACCTACGAGCAGCCCGAACGGGTCGGTCGACCGCGCCTCGTCGAGGTCGACCTGGCAACCGGCGAGATCAACGACGACCCGCTCAGTGCGCAGCCGCGCACCCGGACCGAGAAGGGTCCCCGTAACTGATGTGCGGCCATCGCGGCGAGCATTCGCGCCGATCTGGAGGGGCCATTGTCTCGCGTGCATGGACGCCGAACTACAACCTGCCGAAGGTGTGCGGCACTGGCGTTGGCACTGCTTGGAACGCACCTGCACGACTTCACGGCCCTGCCGTCCTCCACAGAGAGGACGGCGGGACTTCTGCGCTGTCCCCGCCGGGCTGCAGACTGGCCCAATGCACACGACCGACGTCTACCCAGTCGCGAACCGCGAAGACGCCATCGTCGACATCCCCATTCCGTTCGCCCGCGCCGGGACGTGGCACGCCGAAATCCGCGCACGCCTCCTCGACGCGGAGACCGGCGACTGGTACTTCGAGGTCGGCTACAACACCGGCATCGCGGAGAACCGCATCGGCAACTTCCCCGCCGAGTGGGTGCGCCGCCCCGATATCACGGACCTGGACGGCATCGTGCCGGACGACGTGCTCGCGAGGATTCGGGGCGACGCCGAGGTCATCGACATGCCGCAGCGCAACGCCTGACCACCGTCAGCCCGCGTCTTCCTCGGCGTCAGACCACCACTCGCGGTCACGTGCTTCAGTACCTCTTACAGGAGCCGGCAGTCCTCGTCCCCTCGCGCTCCGGCTGCGGCTGACTCACACCTTCAGGGTGTTCCTGGCGACCTGCGCACGCACGAGAATCTCGAGCTGGTCCAGCCGGAACCACCGGCGACCACCGTGCACCGTGTACGGCACCCGCCCACGGTTCGCCCGCATCTTCAAAGCCCCCTCTGTGCAACCCAGCACCACCGCCGCGGTCGGTACCAGCAGCCACTCGTGCTCATCGTCCGGCGGCTGCGGACCGGTGGCATGGCTCGAAGGGCATCGACGCTCGCGCTCGGCCGCCGCCGTCCTCCGCGCGGCCGCCAGCTCGACCACCTGGTCGCGCGACAGCGACGGCCGCTTCCGTCTCGAGGTCAGGTCGCCGCGACGCAGCATCTTCGGAATCAGGCTCACATGCACGCCGAGCAGCACCGCAGCCTCGCGGTGCGTCACCCACTGGTTCGCCACGACGGCAGGCTAGACGACCTACCTACTTCGCAGGAGAAGTAACAAATCGCCTACAAGAGCCACGGAACGGTGACACGGTGCTGTGATCAGTACCGACACACCACACGGGGATATCACCATGATCAAGCACACCGCTCGGGCGCTCGCCCTTCTCCTGGCCGCTATTGGCCTCACCGGATTCGTCCAAGTTCCAGCCTCCGCGATCGTTGACCGCGACTGCAGCGACTTCAACACCCAGTCCGCCGCCCAGAGCTTTTACGTCAACGCCGGCCCAGGCGACCCGCACCGCCTCGACGACGACAACGACGGCCGAGCCTGCGAGACCCTGCCTTGCCCCTGCGGCGTCCGCAACCAGAATCCGCCCAGCCCGGCGCCGGTGAAGGTCTTCCGCGAGACCGGCAACGTCGTTCGTGTCATTGACGGCGACACCCTCAAAGTCCGTCTCCGCACGGGCGGCATCGTCGACGTCCGCATGCTCGGTATCAACACCCCCGAGCGCGGCCGCTGCGGCACCGGCGACGCCACCGACAATCTCCGCAACCTCGCCCCGGTCGGCTCGACCGTCAACATGGTTTCGGACCGCACCCAGGCCGCCAAGGATCGCTACGGTCGCCTGCTCCGCTACGTCGCGCGTAAAGGCGGCTACAAGGACCTGTCCTACCGCCAGATGTGGAACGGCTTTTCCAGGCCCTACGTCTTCGGTAAGAAGCCGGTCGCCCGGCACCGCCAGTACGTCCGCGCCTCGCAGACCGCCCGCAACAGCGACCGCGGCCTCTGGGCCAGCTGCTGGTGAAGCGTCGACTCTCCTGAGGCGGTTAGGTGCCCGCTACCAATGTTGGATGCGAGCGATTCGTCGGCATTCAAGGAACGGGGGAGGAGGCGCAGGTGTGTGGACGGCCCCCGAACGTGATCGCTCGACAGCCAAAGGCGGAATGACTCACCCATCGCGGCAAGCGGGACGTTCGCGAGTCGGCGGTGGCTTGGCTGTCGGAGCGGTGAGGATCGACCTCCCAATCAGTCAGTGATACGGGATGCCCGAGCTGACCCCAGGTCGAGCGGTCTTGGTCGTTCTAGTGTGTTGCGGCATGACCAAGCGCTCAGTCGTGCTCTATGCGCGCATCTCGGTGTCGACCGAGGAGTCGGTGTCGGTGGCGCGTCAAATTGCGGCGGGTCGGAAGTACGCAGCTGCCCGCGACTGGCGAGTCGTCTGCGAGTTTGTGGACGACGGCGTTTCAGCCACGCACAACAAGCCTGAACGGCGACCCGCGTGGAGACGGCTCTTGGCATCGCAAGTGCCATTCGAGGCGGTGGTGGTGTGGAAGGTTGACCGGCTCGCACGGCGGGTCATCGACTTCCTCCACGCAGACGAAACGCTACAAGCGCGCGGGGCTGCGATCGTCTGCGTGGAGCAAAGCATCGACATGACGACCGGGGAGGGCCGGGCTTTCGCGCAAATGCTGGCTGTGTTCGGTGAAATGGAGGCAGCCGCGATCTCATCGAGGATCACCGCGGCCCGAGAACACTTGGTTTCCGAGGGGCGGATACCTGGCGGACGCCAGCCATTCGGCTGGCGCTCAGTACCCAACCCCGATGGGCCCGGCTTCGTCCGCGACCAGGATCCCGAGCAGATCGAGTGGGTTCGGGGCATGGTCGAGCGAGTCATGCGAGGCGACACCGTCTACTCAGTGACAACCTGGCTCAACAAATCTGGCGCGCCCGGACCCCGCACGCGCCGCGATGGTCGCCCGTGGGGCTACTCCAGCGTCAACGTCCTCATGCGGAATCCAGTGCTCGCCGGGATGTTCCCGATCCACGCGCGCAGGGGCTTCGACCTGAACGGCTTCCCCCACGTTCGACGCAACGAGAAAGGCGAACCCATCATCGCAGCGGATGGGCTCATTTCCGTCGAGGACTTTCAAGCCCTCCTGCACGCGATAACCCACAAACCGCACCCGTCTGCAAGGCACCGGCACGGCTCCTCGTCTCCACTCCTCGCCCTCCTCGTCCAATGTCTCGCCTGCGACCGTCGCCTGGTGCGGCACCACGCTCACGGCAAGTTGACCTACTGGTGCCCCGTCTGCGGACAGGTCGTGAGCGCGATACCTCTCACCGATTTTGTGGTGCAGCGTCTTCTCGCGGAGCGAGGCTCACAACGCATGTTTAAGCGGGTCCTGGAGGTGCCAGAGAACCCGGCGGCGGCGCAGAGGCTGGCTGTGATTGAGCACGATCTGAAGGTGACCGCATTGGCCCTCACGGAAGACCGTGCGGATGCAGACACCCGCCACCTAAGCGAGGAGGTCGCTCGGCTCAAGCGCGCCCGCTTCGAAGCACGCCGCAGAGTCGCCGGTCAGGCGTTTGAACGGTTGACCTACGTAGGGACGGTAAAACAGGTCTGGGAGCAATGCGCAGATGACAGCGAACGCAACGCCGTCCTCGCCTCACAAATCGAGACACTCGCAGTCAGCAAAGCCGTGGGAGGGCCAAAATTCAACGCCGACCGCGTGCACCTAAGTTGGAACAACGAACGGAAGCCGATCGCTCCGGTCAGCGTCCCAGTAGGGCCCATCCAACGGCGCGCGAGTCAACCGGGCCCGTGGATCTCGTACAGAGATGCCTCTCGCCTGTCCGGCAGCAGCGAAGGGCGGATCCGCCGCGGCATCAAAACCGGCCTGATCACTCGTCGCAAGGCCGAACCCGGGCACCCGTCCCTCAACCGTAAGTCAGTCATCGCATTCCTTCGCCACGACGGGATCATCGACTGACCACCGTGCACGCACATCGGCATCGGCGAAGCCGCGCCAAACACGGCAATCCGGGCGTTGGGTGGTGCCGTTCAGGCGGGTAATGCTCCCCGCCCGCCGAAGGAGGCGGAACGCCTCCTTGCAGGAGGCGGACTAGGCCTCCAGCGACTGCAGGCTTGGCGGGCGGGGTCACAACCAGCTCGAAGGTTAGACAAGAGCGCCCTCCACCCGCCACGATCGGACCGTGGCCAAAACGACAGTTACTCAGATCACAGATGATCTCGATGGTTCAAAGGACGCAACAGAGGTCGCCTTTTCGTTCGATGGCGTCGACTACACGATTGACCTGTCGAAGAAGAATGCTGCAGCGATGGCGAAGGCTCTCAAGCCGTACGTCGATGCGGCAACCAAGGTCAGTGGTCGAGGGACTCGTGCGCGACGCACGAGGGCCTCTCGAGCCACTGGACCGCGCAAGGATCTCGCTTCCGTTCGTGAATGGGCGCGGGGTCAAGGCCTTGAAGTGTCCGACAGAGGTCGGGTCCCCGCCGCTGTTGTGGAGCAGTACGACGCTGCGCACTAGGTTCGATGCTCGGGGGTTCTCCGGTCCTTGTCATGCTGGCTTGCAGCTGAAGTCCAGCGCTGTCCCGCTGCGACCGCATCCGTGACGCCGACAGGCGGCGCTATGACGCACCATCCGTGACCCGCGTGTCACGCTGGCTAGCGTCGCATCTGCAGCAGTTAGCACCGGACAAGTTCGCGAGGAGCGCGCATCTGGACACGCAGCGCCGTTCCAGTCAGCGAAAATCGCTAGGCCCGTCGATGACCAGTCCGCAAACAGTTCAGCGGTGGCCATGCACGCTCGGGCGGGCTCAGATAAGTCGCCAGCTTCGAACTAGCCGTGTCTCACGCATCATGGCGAGAGGAGCGTGCGAATCGCTGCCCGCAGTGTTGTGCACTCGCTGTCGCTGATCGGGCGCTCCACGGTTTCATTCCCTCCCGTGGCGGCATGCGAGACGCATTCGGTCAGCACGGCGGTGAGCTGGGTGACGAGGTCCGCCCGTACCTCGTCGGCGGTCCGATGCGGTGTCTCGTCGGGGTCGTCGCCACCCGCGTCGTCCTTGGCGTTGCAGGCCGTCGCTTCCAGATCAGCATCCGTGGCTCCAGCCTCACGGGCCTCGGCGCACGCCTTCGCGGTCGCCACGGCCTCGGAGTCGTCACTGGTCACTACGTCGGCCAGGAGAGCGAACACGAGAAGGCCAGCGGCGACCACGCCGTAGGCAGCCCGTGACCGCGAGCCGCTGACGGCGTCGGTAGACCTGCGCCGGATGATGGCCAGGCGGGCACGAGAAGCTGCGAGATCGGTCTCCGAGCGCAGTTCGTCCGCCAGCGCCGTACGCCGCATTCTCTCGTCGTCGGTGCTGGCCCGCGCGGCGGCGGCCCGAAGGCTACGCTCCCGCTCCTGCACTCCAGCCAGAGATTCAAATCCGAACCTGTGAGCGGACTGGGCGAAGATCCTTGCGACGTCCTGACCGTCAGCGGCGCTCACGCCAGTCTGTGCTGTCGAGTCCAAGTCAATGACGACCGGCTGGCCGACCTGCATCAGCCGGATGGCCACATCGACGGCCGCGATGGCTGCGGCTAGCAGGCAAAGCACGGCCGCTATCGCGATAGTCCAGTCGAGCCAGCCCCGCAGCGGGGCCAGATCAGAGATCGTGGATAGCCCCACTGCGCCCGTCCCAACAGTGGCGATCGCCGCCAACGTCTTGCCGAACAGATCAACGCGTCCGCGCAATTGGTCGGCGGCCTTATCGATGGCTTGTGCGCCGACCTCGATGAGGGCTGGCTTCGTCGCCGGCTCAGGCATCTGAGCCGGTGCTCTGCTGACGTGGCTTGGCGCCGCTGGGAACAGGCCGCGACGACTTCCCGCCTGCCGGGTTCTTGGCAGTCTGCTTACTGGGGGGCGGCTCCTGGGTCGGTTCCTTGAGGGGCTGCGGAAGCATCCGGGCGAGGTCGTCACAACGACGACGAAGCCGCAACGCCATCTCGGCAAGCACGTCCAGCTCGTCGATAAACTTCGACGTCGTCGTGTCGGAATCCGTGGACTCGAGCTTTTTACGTGCTGTCTCCAAGGTTCCTTGCCCGGAGGAAAGTCGACCGGCAGCAATGTCGAGGTCAGTCGGGGGCGGCGTGCCCGCCTGTTTCAATTCCTTCTCGGCTTTACCCTTGGCGATGTCATCCAGCTCCTGTCCGAGTTCGGCCCGAAGAGCGGCCTCGTGGTCTGGCCCCGCTAGGTGCGCACGACGGACTCGCTGCTCGAGGGCAGCAAGCTCGGCTTCGACCTTCGCTTTCTCCGCGAGCGCCTTGGCCAGCGCGGCCTCGGCCTTGGCCCGGGCTGCTTCGTGGCGCGCGCGCTCCTCTTGAGCCTGCACCAGAGCAACGGTCTGCGGTGGTTCGACCTCCTCGGCGGTCCTCCTGCCGAGAACCCGTGCCCGGCGCTCCAGGTCTATCGTCTCGCGCACGAGGTCGCGGGCGAGTTCTGCCGCCAAACGCACTCCATCCGGCTCCGCGAGCCGGTCAAGCTCTTCGGTGGCCGTCCCAAAGGACTTGGCCGCGGCGTCGAGGTTAGTCGCCACCGACTGCCACGTGTCCTTCGGAGTTCGCGCCGGCTTGTCAGGGCTGGCGGGCTTCTCTACCAGCGTGGCGAGCCAGCTGAGCAATTCCTCTGTTTCGGACTTGAGCGACATCGCGACCCCCGAGCAGGCGTGTCTTTTCGCGAATGTACAACCACCCCGCCACGTCCGGCAACGACTCCCAGCACCGGTCATGACGTTGCCAAGAGTCGCGGTAGCCGAGTTCAGCGACTCTCAGGCCGAACGTTATGGCGAACCTGTGCCCCGTGGTTCGCAGGAACGGGCGGAACTCGTCGGGTCGACTACCAGTCCTGCGTCCACAGCGAAGCCAGCCCCACCCGCACCAGCTTGGAACGGCAAACCCGCGTTCCCGCGCCGACGCGGCCTCGAGAGTTCGTCCGCTGAACGGCGATCGAGACAGAACGAGATGCCAGTAGGAACCCGAGACCCCTTGTCGCGGCGGTAGGACGCAGCATCGACGGTCCGATTGCGGATCGTGGTGCAGCCGCGCTCAAGACCTCGAGCAGCCGCGGTTGACTGCCGTCGCCACCGGCCGAGATGGTGACGATCCATCCTAGATCGAAGGGCGCGTCATGGCAGAGCTCGACGGGTCGATCCCTACGACACTCGGTGCGCTGGTTGGCGCAGCAACGTTCGCGGCCGGCTTCCTGAGCACCCGGGTTCACCGGCAGCGCGATCAGGCGCTCATGATTGCCACCGAGACCGACGCGCTCGCCGACGCGGCGGCACGGGCGGGCGAGCCGATCCCGCCCGAAGTGCTCCGCAACCAGCTCCGCGCGCTTGACGAGGCTGGAAACGACCGCCTCGACCGGGTGGCCGGTGCTTCAGTGGTTGTCCTCGCGGGCTCGGCGGTTGTGCTCGCGTTGGTCACGGCGCGCGCGCAAGGTGTTGGAGGATCGAGTGAAGCGGGCCGATTACTGATCGCGTTCGTGGTGGCCGCGCTGGTCGTCCTAACGGTCGCAGTAGTCGACCTCGTGTTCTCTCGGCGTGACGTCAGTCGCCGCCGCGCCGCCAGCATCTTGGGCCTCATGGAGCGGTCTGACCGGCTCTGGGCCGGCACCGGCACGGTCCCAGAGGACCGCTGGAAGGAGGCGCTAGCCACTGCCACCGCGGCCGTACGGCGCTCACGCGGCATGTTCGGTCCGGCGTGGCAGGTGCTAGGCAACACCTATCTGGCCCGGCTGGGGATGCCACGCCCACCAGCGGACACCTGGGTCAACGCTCGATGGGCCTTCGATAGGGCGACCGCGTTGGGCCCGGAGTCCGCAGGGCTGCGGTGGGCGCGCGCGTATCTTCTGGAGATCGGGCCGGAGCCGGACTGGGAAGAGTGCGTGCGAGAGTGGGTCCGCGGATGCTGGTTACATCACGAGGCGACCCGCCCGCTCGCCCGAACTGACGAGATCGTCGAGGGGCCGGATGAGCGCACCCACCGCACCATCGCTGCGAACCGTGGCGAGGTTCCCGCACCCGACACACTCCGCTTCCGGCCACGGGACCCGGTCGTCTTCGCTGGCGCGCTTGGCCGAATACCGCCGATGACGAGCGTGGCGAGCCTGACCGCCCGCTTGCTCTACGAGGGAATCCGGCGCGAGCCCGATGCCGCAGCGACCGCGGCCCAGGTATGCGTCGAATGGCTAGAGCGCCAACGGCACACCCTTGGGTTTCTGGGGGACGTCGTCGCTGACAGCACGGCTCGAAGCCTTCTCGCGCCGGACGACCCTCCCGGATGGTTCGAGACGATTGAGCACTACGTGAGCGAGGAAGGACCGATTCGCCGAGCACAGCGCGAGGCCGATGCGGTGGAGGCGGCCGCGGAGGCTGAAAGACATGCGCGCCATGAAGAGATCACGCGGCGGCTGGAAGACCTCGACGCATGGGTCAACGGCGACGAGGCGACAGACGACATGGCTCGAGACCCCGACCAGGAGATCGACTGGGACGTGCAGATCGCACGCAATCAGGAGCGACTACATGAGATCGACACGATGCGGCGCGAGCACCAGGACTGGCTCGACCAGCAGCAGGACCGTCAGGCTGAGAACGAGCGCCAGTCGCGGGACCTTCGAGACTCCCTAGACCGCCTCGATCGGATCCGCGCCGGCCGAGCGACCGAGGCCGACCTAATCGAGGCACAGATCGGCGTGGACGACCTGCCTGACGCCCCGTGGCCAGAGCCGCGACCGCGCCCCGGTGACCCGCCAGCCGAGCCACGAGACCCGGGGTAGCGCAGTGCGGCGAGTCGTGCAGGTGGGAGGACCGGCGCAGAGGCGTAAGCCCACTGAGCATTCTCGCTTTGTAGGGATTCCCTCGCCACCCTCGATAGGCGCCATCTCGCCCCGAGGATGCGCTTGAAGGCGCGCGCCGGCACGCGGCGGAGTGACGCGGTGAAGTTCGAACGCCGGCCGTGGACCAGACAGCCGTTGCAGCCGGCGCGCCGGGGGCGCACCATCGAATGACGGCCCTCTCGGGTGCGCGAATACACGTCGGCGCAGAGGACGGCTCACATGAATCCTGCAACCCAGCAGTCCGAGGGGTCGACAGACTCCTCGACGTACTCCCACCTGACCGCGCTCGGCGTTGCCGTAGCGATTGTGACCAGTCTGGGAAGCTTTTACTACACCTACAGGACAAGTGTTCAGGCGGATGAGAATCGAACGCACGTGGCCCGCCAAGAGATTGTTGCCGCGGTGTTGCAGATGGGGGACATCCATCGTAAGCGTGAGGATGGCTATTCGAATGAGATCCTCCTACTGGCCAGGGGCGCCGAGAAGCTGATCAACGACTCGCGGGGGGAGGACCTCGAGCTCGACCCGGCGACGTACCGGCAGATATCGGAGTATGTGGCATTCTCCACCAGCGACATGGAGCTCGCGACTCGGATGGCTGCCGCGGCCGTCGACGAAGCGGCGCCCGCCGATATCGAAGTCGTACGGGCGCGGCGCGTCCTCGGCAGCATCGCGGCTCAGGAGGGGGACCTACAGGCGCTTCGCACGGAGTTTGCGGCGGCGCTGCGTGCCGCCAAGGTGGCAACAGACGACGAGCCGGCATTGGGGTCCAAAGTGGCGCGACAGACGCGGGCGTTCAGACTGCTCGCTGCGTTCCTGGGCGCCAAGAAGGCGCCGAACGCGAACCTGAGGGCCCAGTTCTGTGCGGCCGCAAACGAGTGGCGCGATGACCTCACGGCCGTCCACAGCTCGATGCACCTGTCCTTCGTCGCCCTACAAGTTCATCGCATCGCCGGTCCAGACTCCACGGATGCCGACTTGAGTGGCCAGTGCCCCAGCGTCACCGACGGTTAACGAGGGTAAGTGGGTCATCCGTGCCGACGCCGACAGGCGGAATGACGCGCCCGTTGCGGGAGGTTCGGATCGCCGACGCGAGCGTCGAATGCCTATTCACGGGGGCGATGCGTGTGCTGGTCGCCCGAGCGGGCGATCAGTCCATAAGTCCATCCGCGAGCATGGCTCACTCGTCTGCATCAAAGGTTGAAGGATCTACGCGCTTCCACCGGCATGCCACAGGGTGGTGCATCGTGCGCGCGCGTTGGGAGTCAATCTTCTCGTCGGAGATTGGGTATCTGCGGTCGTCACCAGGACACGCCCCGCTGCTCTGCGAACCTGCGCTCGGCGCGACGCCGCGTTCATTTGACGCTGCGTCGTTGTTCGAGATGGTCTCCGCCCTGGCATCGGCGCCGCGGGACCTCTTTACGCGAGCAGGGGCCTGGGGCGGTGGACCGAGGGACACGGCTTGGAGTACGGGAGGCGCGGACCTCAACCGCAGGCGTCGTACCCGCCCTTGTAGACGCATTCGCCTTGCGGAGCGGGCTCGTACGGGTCGTAGGTGTCAACGCCGCCGCCGGTGTTCAGCACAGCCGCGAAGAACGTCAGGATGGCGGCGATCAGTCCGATCACGGCGATCACGAACTTCACAGTCAGGGTCATGACATGCCTCCGTTCTGTCGTGGGGCATCGAGTGTCACGCGCCCCGGACCGCGGCGCACGGGGCGTGCGTCCCGACGAGGCCGGGACGATTCGGTCACGCTGTCCGGGACACCTCGCCCGGGGCTCTGTTGCTATGCGCTTTCTAGTGACCGCTTCCGAACCCCGCGTCCCGGGCGCCGACGATCAGCTTGTATCGGTTGGCGAGCTGGACCTTGCCCAAGATGTTGCTCACGTGGTTGCGCACGGTCTTCTCCGAGATGGTGAGGATCCGGGCGATCTCGATGTTGTCGTGCCCCGCGGCCACGAGGTCGAGCAACTCGAGCTCTCGCTCGGTCAGGTACGGGAAGGCGGCCTTGCGGGTCGGGCTGGCGGCCGCGGCCGGCGCGGGCGCCGGCTGCTCCTCCGCGGGTTGTAGGAACGTCTTGGCGCGCAGTGCTAGTCCGGGCCCCAGGATCGACCCACCGTCCGCGACGAAGGAGATGGCGTCGACGATGCGGTCGACCTCGGTGCCCTTGAGGATGTAGCCAGCGGCGCCGGCACGGACGGCGGCGAACACCGAGTCGTTGTCCTCCATCATGGTCAGGACCACCACCCGGGCGGTGCGCGGCGCGTCCTCGGTGATCAGGCGGGTGGCCTCGATTCCGTTCATCCCGGGCATCTTCAGGTCCATCAGGATCACGTCGGGCTGGTGAGATGCGGCCAGGGCCACGGCCTCGGCGCCGTCGCTCGCCGTGGCGATCACCTCGACCGAGCCGGTCTCCGACAGGAGCTTGGCAAGGCCGTCACGGAAGGCGGGGTGGTCATCGACCACCATGATGCGGATGCGTTCCATTGTCAGTTCCTCGGCGTCAGAGGGTCGCCCGGTCGAAGGGGAGGAGGGCCGTCACGGTCGTACCACGCCCGGGCGTGCTCTCAACAGAGAAGGCGCCGCCGAGTTCCTCGGCCTGCTGGCGCATCGAGGTGAGCCCCACGCCACCGGGGCGGGCAGGGTTCGTGGTGCCGCGGCCGTTGTCGGCGATCGCGACGTGCAGTCCGCGATGCTCAAGGGTCAGCGCGACCCGGCACGTGGTGGCCCGGCTGTGCTTGGCCGCGTTGTGCACCGCCTCAAGGACAATGCGGTACGCCGCGACCTCCACGGCTGCCGGCAACGGCTCGACATCAGCGGCATCGACCGTCCACCGCATCGTCGTGTCGCCGGTGGACCAGCCGGACGCCCGCTCCCGCAGCGCGGTCACCAGCCCGAGCTGGTCGAGGGCCTGGGGGCGCAGGTCGTCGACGAGGCGGCGTACCTCGGTGATGTGGCTGCGTGTTTCTGCCGCGATCTGGGCCAGGAGCGCGTCGACACGCGTGGGGTCATCGGCGAGCAGCCTCCGCGCGTTGTCGAGGTGCATCGACACCATGGCAAGGTCGGGGCCGAGGCGGTCGTGGAGGTCCATACGAAGCCGCTTTCGCTCCTCCTCGCGAGCGGTGACGAGCAGCTCCCGGGAGTGCTGCAGTGCCTGATTGAGGATCAGACTCTCCACCAGGGTGCCGATCTGGGTGGCCACGTCGTCGAGGAGCCGTTCGTCCCGGGGCCCGAACGGCTCTCGTCCACGTGCCACCCCGAGCGTGAGGCGCCCCCAGGGCCGTCCCCCACTGCGGAGGTCGACGACAGTTGGGGCGCGGTGCTCGGTTCCGATGGAGACGCGGACCGGGTCGCCTTCCTCGGCTGGTCTTACGTCGATCTCCGCGTAGCTGAGGCGCAGGCTGCGGGCGAGCGTGTCGAGCACCCGCGACAAGGTGTCCTCGACGTGGGTGGCGGAGGTGATGTCGCGTAGCTCGGAGACCACCCGGTAGGGATCGTCGCGGGGGCCGAGCACGAGGCGGGAGAGGCGGTTCGACAGGAGGCGAGCCAAGGGCAGTAGCAGCATGGCGATGACGCCTCCCGCCACCAGGTGCAGGAGGGCGCTGTCGGGGAGGACGGCCGTGACTGCGGCGGCCGTCGCCACGAACAGTCCACCGACGACGATGGCGGCAACCACGAGGAGCAGGGACCGGCGGACGATGAGGTCTACCTCGTACAGGCGGTAGCGCAGGATCGCCGTGACGATCCCGGCCAAGGGGATCGCCAGCGCGAGCGGCTGGAGATGCAAGGCCACGGCGGGCGTGCCGGTGAGGAGGTCGGCCAGCGCGCCGAGCAGCACGAAGCACAAGAGCGCCAGCAGCACGCTGCCCAGGACGATTCGCAGGGCGAGTTGATGCTCGCGGTGATGTGTCTTCCTGGTCCGGACGACCAGGAGCGTGGCGATCAGCGGGAGGACCAGCAGCGCGGACGGCGCGGATACGAGCACCAGCGCCTCGGTGCGGGCCAGCCCGGCCTCGCGCGTGGTGCCCCACAAGAGCAGCCAGGCGCCGTACAATGCGAACGGCACCGCGAAGGGCACGAGCCTGAGCCACGGCCGGTCGCGTAGGGACTGCATTGGCTCGGGGAACGCACAGGCGAAAAACAGCATGCTGCCCCAGGCCAGCGCGTTTGCGACCTCGCCCACGACGTAGGGCCATACCCCTCGACCGCCGGCCAGGTCTACGACCTGGAGGCCCAGTGGGAACGCGGTCATCCCGATCGGGACCACGACGGCGAGCGAGAGCAGTGCCCGGGCCGCGGGGTCGCCGGACCGTCGCCAGAAAACGAACGAGCCGGCTGCCGCAAGCCCGAGCCACAGCACCAAGCCACCGACGTTTGCTCGGAGGGCGTCCCACACGGGGTAGTGGGTCAGGGTGACCTCGAGCCGTACGGGCGTCCCGTCCGCTCCCGCGACCAGGTAGGCCAGTTGCTGCCCGACCGTGGGCCGGCCCGTGCCACCGGCGGTGCCCGCACTTGCGTCTTCGCCCCACGGGGCGCCGTCGGCGCCCAGTACCCGCGGCTGGATCCCGGCCTTCTCAGCCTCGGCGAACCAGCCGGCCAAGGCACCGTCGCCGTACACCGCGCGCACGGGGACACCGTCCTCGTCGGACCAGTGCGGATCGGCGCTCAGCGAGGACGACGCGACCACCAGGGTCCCGTCGGAGGGGCCGGCGGTGAGGGCGACGGCACCCCACGCAAGCGGAAGGACCAGTGCAATGCCCACCCAAGCGACCCGAGCGCGCCGGGAGGGCGGGGGGTGCGCCGTCGGCGCCCGGAGGGGTCGATCCGTGTCGGACTTCATGGTCTGCCCATCATCGCGGGCTTGCGGGGCGCGGTCATGGGGCGACTGTCCCGACTTGGGCGCGGGACGCGCGTCCCGGTGCGCCGAAGGTTCCTGACCAGGTCAGGACCTCAACACCATGTCCGCGGCCGTCGCGCCGACCACTGTAGAAGAACCCATCCACACGACAGGAGAAAACCAATGACCCATCAACCGGAACCCAGCCCGAGCGCCGAGGACGGCGCTCAGTCCCTGCTGGTCGGCGTCGCGGTGACCGCTGCGGTGGTCGCCCTCAGGGCACTTCGCAACCGTCGCGCCAGCCGCACGCCGCGCGTCGAGCAACGACCGCCGACCCGCCGCAGCGACCCCTCGCAGGTGGACGGCGCCCGCAGCAGCACGGCGCCCCAACCGCGCCCGGCGCCGCTCTCGAGCACCGATCCCGACGGCTACCGCAGGTTCGTCAACAGCATGTTCGACCTCTCGCGAGCGGGCCACGAGACGCGCATGCGCACCTACGGCAGCAACCCCGGCCCCCGCCCCTTCTAGCCGCTCCCGCGCGGAACTCAAACCACTCATCCTTGGAGAAGACATGCGCACACCCACAGCCTCACGAGCTGCCCGATACGCCAGGATGGCCACCGCGTGTGCAGCCGTGGTCGTCACCTCAGCGCTCACGCAATCGCCAGCCGGCGCCCACCCCCAGCGGGGCCTGGCGGCGAGCATCCTCACGAACGAGGTGTCCTGCGTCGAGGACATCTTCTGCGCGATCGAGGGTCGCGTCCGGGTCTGGAACAACCGACCGGCCGGGACAGCTCCCATTGTGATCTGCGTCGGCGTCGATGTGCACACCGCAGAGCACCAGTCGCTCTCGTTCGAGCCCCCGCTGCCCGGTGGCCAAGCCGTCATCCGGCTGCGCCCTGGGCGAAATGGCGTCGCCGATTACCGCACAGTCTTCGATGACAGCGGCCCGGCCCACCACGTGCACGTCACTCACGTGCATCGGCACGTGGTGCACGGGTTCGGCGGACAGCAATGCTGAATGCCCGGGGGGCGTCGCGACGCCCCGGGCCTCTGGCTCTGGCGCCCGGTGACCGAGAGGGACCACCAGCCTGGGACGGTGAGCGATCACCAGCAAAGCATCTTGGTCAGCGGCGACGCGCCGGGCCACATGCCGAGGATTCGGGCGGTTCGGCACGAAGGTCGCAATCCTGATCACGCTGCGCACCCACAGGCGAGCCGAGGCGGGTACTCGGGCCACGAGGGACGACTCACCGTTGATTCGGCCGCCCGAGCGTTGCCATTCGCAGAATCACACGCGGCCAACAACTGCACGTGGCAGCGAACATCGCCGTTGCGTCGCCTGTACCCGCTCGGTCTACGGCGACGCGTTGGTCACAATCACGGCGAAGGATCGGCTGCCCGGCTCGGCGGCGGTATGAGTCGCCACGAATCTCATCGCAATGCACCTTCGACGTGCCTGCGGAATGCGGCATGATCGGGCGCAACCGAGTGGAGGGGCGGGACGGTGAGGGCCGATCCGGACAGTGGGTTCTGGTTCCACGGTGAGTGGATTCCTGATCCCTACGAGTGGCTCGAGCGGTTCGACGATCCCGAGGTGATGGACTGGATCGAGGAGCAGGAGGCTGCCACCCACGCGCTCCTCGACGCGGTCCCGGCACGGGACCGGTTCCGCGCCGCGGTGACCCGTGGGTCGCGCTACGAGCGGCTGTCCCGGCCGATTCGTGCGGGAGGACGCGAGTTCGTCTGGCAGGCCGCTGCGGACGACGAGAAGCTCGCGTTGCGGATGCGCCGCGAGCCGGAAGGGCCGCTCGAGACCGTGCTCGACCCGAACACTTGGCCGAGCTTGGAGGCGCTCGTGTTCGCCGTACTGTCACCCGACGGCCGGCTGGTCGCCTTCGGCAAGGCGACCGGCGGCACCCATGACGCGCGGATCCAGATCCTCGACGTAGACACCGGAACCGTTCTCGCCGACGAGCCCAGCGGCACGAGCCACTATCGCCCCGCGTGGCGACCGGACTCGGTGTCGTTCTTCTATCCAGCGGTTGCCGACGGCGAGGAAGTGATCCTCGAGCACCGCATCGGCACGGCTCAGGATCGGCAGGTCTTCGGCGGTCACGCCGACTTCTGGTGCTGGGTCGACGTGACCGAGTGTGGCCGGTACGCCGTCCTGTACCAGTGGGACTTCGTCCACGCCAACACCGTGTCCCTGCTGAGGTTGGACGACGACGAGCTGCTGGCGGTGACGACGACCATGCAGGCGGTGAACCAGGTTCAGGTGGTCGACGACGACCTGCTGATCGTCACCGACCTGGAGGCACCGCGCGGCCGGCTGTGCAGGGCATCGTTGATGAGCCCCACCGTGTGGCACACCGTCATCGCCGAGAGCGACGACACTCTGCAGACCGTCAGCGGGATCGGTGGCCACTTGTACGCGGTCTACTCCCACTCGGCGTCGCACCGGATCACCGTGCACGCTCCCGACGGCGCCAAGATCCGCGACGTCGCACTGCCCGGTCTCGGATCGGTCAATGGAAACGAGGGAGGCGGGGTCGTCAGCGGCGTCACCGGAAGCTGGTACGGCGACGAGGTGTGGGTCGAGTTCCAGTCGTTCGTCCAACCTTTGTCGATCTACCGCTACGACTTCCACGACGACGAGCTCACCGGCTACCACGTTCCCGATCCGGTGATCAACGCCGTCACCGAACAGGTCTGGTACGAGTCGATGGACGGCACGCGGGTGTCGATGTTCATCGCGCGGCCCAAGGGGACCGACGGGCCACTGCCGACGCGGCTCAGCGGGTACGGCGGGTTCAACATCGACATCTCGCCGTGGTACTCACCGGTGCATGCGGCCTGGCTCGAAGCGGGCGGGGTGCTGGCCTTCCCCAACATTCGCGGCGGTGGTGAGTACGGACGCGAGTGGCACGAGGCGGCGATCAGGACCAACCGGCAGAACGCGTTCGACGACTACATCGCGGCCGCCCGCTGGCTGGTCACGAACGGCTACACGACGACCGGCCAGCTGGTGTCCCGCGGGAACAGCAACGGCGGCATCCTCGTGGCGGTCACCGCCCTGCAGGCGCCGGACGCGTTCCGGGCCGTGTTCTGCCGTGCGCCGACGCTTGACATGATCCGGTTCACCAGGTTCGACAACGGGCGGACCGCGACCGTCGAGTTCGGCTCGCCCGAGGACCCGGTCGAAGGTGCCTACCTCGCCGGGTACTCGCCGTACCACAACGTCCGGACAGGGGTCCGCTACCCAGCGATCGCGTTCGTGCCGGCGATGAACGACAAACTGGCGCCGCCGTACGACCCGGTGAAGATGGTGGCCCGGATGCAGGCAGACGCGACCGACGGCGGGCCGTACCTGTTGCTGCCACTGCGCGACTCCGGGCACGGCGGAGCCACCACCCAAGCTGCGCTGATCGAGCAGGACGTCGACGAACTGTCCTTCTACGTCTGGGCACTAGCGATGTGATCGTGAACAAAATTCTGCGGGATGTAGGGAAGCGAAGCCGGCTCCCCACCCTATTTCACACGCGACCCCGCCGAAAACGCGGCTGGATAGACGCACGTGTGAAGTAGTTGCGCCCCGAGACGTGGGGCACGCTCGCAGCTACTGGCGACCGGTCCTGCACGGACTAGACCGCCGGTTTGTTCGGTTGGCCTGGAGCTACTCTCAACAGCGCGGTGGACTTCAGCGGCTGCGCGGCCGGCCCGCGCAGCTATGCCGGACTTTCGGCTGGGGAGGTGTTTGGTGTCCCACGCACAGGCAGCCGATCATCCCCGACTGGTGCCCGACGATTGGGTCGCCGAGGCGAAGGCCGCTACTCGGCGGTGGGCCACAGTCCTGCTCATCGGTGTCGCGTGCGGTGTCGTTGTAGCCGGGGTCCTCAGCAGATTGGTCATGTTCCTGCTCGCCGAGCTCAACCCGGAGGCGGCGGGCATCCGCAGCGACGACGGTTTCATCATGGGTCAGATCACCTTGTCGGGGTCTACCCAGTTGGCGCTGGCCGGAGGTCAACTAGGAGCGATCGGGGCGTTCCTGTATACGGCGCTGCGCGGCCTGATGATCGGGCCGCCCTGGTTCCGGCTGCTGTCCATCTCGGTCGGCCCGGGAGTCGTGGTCGGCGCGACCCTCGTACACACCACGGGTATCGACTTCCACCTACTAGAACCCCTATGGCTGACCATCGGCGCCTTCGTGCTTCTACCCGTGATGTTCTGCGCGGCCCTGCACCTATTGGCTGAGAGGGCTCTGAGCCATGGTGGTGTGCGGTCGATGCCGCTGCAGGTGGTCGGAGTCACCCTCGCCATACTGACGCTGCCGTTAACGCTGGTTCTAGTCATTGGCTGGCTCATCGCCCGGGCGTTCCGCGGCGATGACTGGGTCTCGACGACCGCGGCCGCGTGGTTCGTCCGGGCTGTGTTGGCCCTGCTGTTCGTGATGGCAGTCTTCGACCTTGTCTCGGACGCCAGGACGCTGTCCACCTAGACCCGAACTGACATGCGCGGGTAATGAGCCGCGCATCTCCTGCCACGCGCCATCAAGCGGCTACTAGACACTCGACTGCAGGATCGATGTCTGGCCAGACTCGGTCCAGGTGCCCGGCGGGAGGCTCTTCAAGCGGCTGCCCACTGAGTGTTGGTGTGGCTCTCTTCCGGTCTGCAGTCCGCCGGGCACCGTGACGAGGCGTGGCTCGAAAGGGGACTGCCCAGCTCGTAGTAGCACTGCCCACCTCGCCGTCCCTATCGGTACGAGGCGAAGCAGGAGAACGCTATGGCGAAGGTGATCATCGGGGTCGATCCCCACAAGCTGTCGGCCACCATCGAGGTCGTCGACCACCACGAGAGACTCCTCGGGTCCGGCCGGTTCGCAACCGACCAGGCCGGCTACACCGCGATGCGCACGTACGTGAAGAGCTGGCCCGACCGGGTCTGGGCTGTCGAGGGATCCAACGGTGCCGGTCGGTCCCTGGCTCAGCGTCTGGTTGAGGCCGGCGAGCAGGTCGTCGACGTGCCGGCCAAGCTCGCGGCCCGGGTCCGGCTCTTCGACACCGGTCACAACCGCAAGACCGATGCCCGTGACGCGCACTCGATCGCGATCGTCGCGGTCCGCACCACCACCCTGCGTGTGCTTCGTCGCGATGGTGAACTCGAGGCGCTGCGGATGTTGTGCGACCGCCGTGAGGAACTCACCCGGCTGCGGGTCCAGACCGTGAACCGGCTCCATCGGCTGCTGGCCGAGCTGGTCCCGGGCACGGCGAAGAAGGACCTCACCGCCCTCCAGGCCAAGGCGATCCTCGCGTCGGTGCGGCCTCGCGACATCGCAGGGAAGACCCGTCGCAGGATCGCTGCGGACGAACTCGCCGACCTGGTGGCGGTTGAGGCGAAGATGAAGAAGGTCACCGCCGAACTCAAAGTCATGGTCAAGGTCCGCGGATCCCGGCTGATGGATCTGCACGGAGTCGGACCCGTGGTCGCTGCTCGGACGTTGGCCGACGTCGGTGACGTCGCGCGGTTCGCCGACCGCAACCGGTTCGCGTCCTGGACCGGCACCGCACCGCTGGACGCCTCGTCTGGTGAGCAGAACCGGCACCGGCTATCCCGGGCCGGGAACCGGCGGATGAACCACATGATCCACATCGCCGCGATCAGCCAGATCCGCCTCGATACTCCCGGCCGGGCCTACTACCGGCGCAAGCTCGCCGCCGGGAAGACACCACTCGAAGCCCTGCGCTGCCTCAAGCGGAGGATCTCGGACGCCTTCTATCGACAGCTACTTGCAGACGCCCAGGCAACGCAGACCGCACCCGTTGAGACGGGTCCGGGAGGGCACTGCGGGGCGACTCTTCAATCCAGCGCGGCCGACCTGCACCCGCACATCGACACTTCGGATCAGCCACTTCCCGGACCCGCGAATACGACGCTACAACCGCTTCAACGCTCGCGGAAGACCGCCGGGCCGAGGACCCCGCAGACCACCGGTTGACAACAAAGGGGAGCCGGAAGGACGCGGGTTCTGACGCGCTAGACCACCCCGAGCAGCGCGTCGCCTACGCGGCACGCCTCCCATAGAACGAGGCGGCTCGAGCTCGCCGCCGAGACGGGCGCTTCCCAACCTTGGTCTGACATCAGTCGCCAGCCTGGCGTTGCCGCTTACCCGTCCGGCGCAGTGTTTGACTGCGCGGCGTGAATCTTGGCGGCAAGACGCACGAGCCGTTCTTCTAGTCGTTGGCCGGGATGACCTACCGATTCTCCGTCACGGTAGACCGACAACCCGGCGTCCAGCACAAGGAACTGCAGGTGCTTGCGCGGCACCGTCCTCGGCTGGAACTCCTGGTGAGGCTCTTGCCTAATCCCCAGATCACCCAGAATGAGATACGGCGTCAGACCTTTAATCACGACATCGCCGTCGTGAAGTGTCCAACCCTCCCATCCCTTGTCTCCCATCGCGTGACCTCACCTCCTCTCTCCCGAAGAGGAGGCTTGCACGACCAGCACCCCCTCGGACACGACCGACTCCAGCGTCGATGGGACCTCGCTGCGGCGTCAAGGGATGCACCGTCACGCGGCGGACTGCCGCGCCCCAAACTCTTTCGGCTGAGTCGGGCGCGAGGCAAGCGGCGGTAGCGATTTGCTGCAACTTGGCCCGGACGTGGCTCCCGGTTCGTAGGGTGAGCAAGACCGCCGAACTGAAGGCAGACTGGCGCGGTGCGCGCCAGCTGCTGCCATCGGCGACGCGGCGGCCCATTAGCAGGAAGACAGGCTATTCGTGCTTCGACCTCAATACGCGGTTGCTTCTTGCGCTGCGCTGCTGGCCTTCGCGCTGGCTGGATGCAGCGGAAGCGACAGCGGCAACTCCAACGCCCTGACGGATGCGGATGCAACTCCCCAGTCGATCCTTGATGCCTGGAAGGCAGCGGTCTGCGACGGAGGAACGTACAAGCAGCCGGAACTTCAGAACTTGGAAGGCGACGAGGTAGGCGGTGCCGTGTGCTTCTTGAGCGGCGTCGGGACCACGGAGAACCGCCACCAGATTTCCGTTTGGAGCTCTGAGTCAGCGGTCGAGGTGCACATGGCGGGCCGCGACTGCGCGAACTATCTGTACGTCATGGGACCGACCTGGACCAGCGGTGTGACGACTGAAGCGGTTGCGACGGATCTGGTCGAAGCGGGCGGACAACTCTGCGAGGGGTGATCATTTCGTCTACGGACTGACCCGAATTCGACCACGAGCCGATCCACACGTTCCGCTCGAGCCGACGCGGCGTCAGCACTGGCGGCGGTAAGACGCACTCATGGCGTCAGATGCGGACGTTGTTCAAGGCGCCCAATTCGGCATGACGGCGTGCGCACGTAGTCGGCCCGTACGGTTCGCCTGGGTTGTCACTCGCTCATCACGAATTTGATCGAGTCGAGGACCTCGGTGGCGCGATCCACGAGTTCGATGGACGCGTCGACTTGATGCCACTGGTCGACTACGACCGCTGTCCCGTCCAGGTCCACGACCCAGAAGTCGATGAGGACCTCCTGGGAGCTCGAGCCGTATGAGACGCCACGACTCCTTGCTAGCGGCTCAGCACCCCGCGTCCGGGCAATCTTGTAGTACTCGTAACCTTGGCACTGGTCGTCGATTCGCAGCCGCGCGTGGATGGCGTCGTGGCCGAATGCCTCGGTCGGCGTGAGTGGTTCGACAACGGTGCTCCACGGTAGCCGGACCAACTGCCGGGCCAGGGACTCCGGGGAACTGCTCGCGGGCAGGCTCTGCCAATCGCCGGAGCAGGGGGCGGCGCCAGCAATTGCGTCGGGCTGATAGACACCGACCCCGGCCCAGGTGTCAATGGGCTCGTGGACCAACGGCTGGCCACTCCATCTCCAGTTCTCGTCCGCCACGGTCAGGTCCGCTTTGATCGTGTCGCCGACAGAATCGGACCCCACGAACGCTCGGTAGGTGCCGGGAGCGATCGACGTCATGTTCTTGTGGTCGGGAAATCCCGACAGGACCGCTGCGGGCTCGGACTCAGAGGTCGCGGGCGGCACCGTGACGGGCCCGGGATCTCCCCGACCACCCTGCGCGACGCCATACGCACCTCCACTGATGATCACGACCGCAGCCACAGCCACGCCGACCCGTCCCGCGTTGCGGCGACGCCGGCGGGACCTACCTCCACGGATCAGCCACTCAACGTCGGGAGCGGGAACGTCGCGCATCTCGGCCTCCCGACCGAAGGCCGCTGCGAGTTCCTTGTCGAGTCTCATCCCTCATCCACCCCTTCCGAGATGCCGGCTGCGGACAGGGCCCGACGGAGGGCCCCGATCGCCGTCGACGACTGCGACTTCACTGTGCCGACCGCGCAACCGAGAGCATCCGCGATCTGCGCCTCGCTCAGATCCTCGTAGTAGCGCAGCACGATCACCGCCCGCTGCCGAGCGGGCAGCGCGCACACCAACGGCCAGATCAAGGACCGGTCCAGCACCGGCACCTCGGCAGAGGCGTCCGCGGTCTCGGGCAGCTTGTCCCACGGCTGCTCCCCGATCCACGCTCGCCGACGGCTCGACACCAGGGTGTTGGCCAGCATGCGCCGCACGTACGCCTCCGGGAAACCCATCTTGCTGATCCGTGGCCAGTTCACGTACGCCTTCTCCAAGGTTGTCTG
The DNA here is from genome assembly GCF_042666175.1 of Nocardioides sp. GCM10028917. Lineage (NCBI taxonomy): Bacteria > Bacillati > Actinomycetota > Actinomycetes > Propionibacteriales > Nocardioidaceae > Nocardioides > Nocardioides sp. GCM10028917. The sequence continues at coordinate 11,961 of NZ_JBHTFL010000005.1, read as the reverse complement.
CAACAAGTCCTCCGCTCCCGTCGGCGACGCCGCGAGCAGGTAAGCCAGCCGGTAGAGCGACGCCCACCGAGCACCGACGAACTCCGCGAAGTCCTCGTCTGTGTTCATCGATCACTCCAAAGCGCCCGGTACATCTCTTCAACGCGATGGTGCGGCGATCCGGTTCGTTCGCGCCACCAAACTTCCGTCGTCCGCCGTGCTGAGCTCACCGCTCGCGACCGACGCAGAAGCGACGCAATCGGCCGCCAGCTCGAGAGTTCGGGCAAGAGAGGCACCGGGAAGGGCGGACGGTTCACAGAATGAGCGTGCGCTTGCGGGAGCTCTCGGGCCTCAGATCGGGGAAGCCGCCCCGAGCCCGTTGCGTGAGGCGTCAGTTCATTGGGAACTCGCCAGCCGTTGCAGCTGGGCAGCGGCGTCTCGAAGGACGGGGGGACCGTGGCCGACGAGAATGACCTGGGGCTCCAGAGCGGCGAGCTTGCGAACCGACTCTTCGGCTCTTTGTTGGCCGAAGGTGAACTCCGCCATCGGGCCTTGCAGCCCGTCGATAGTGTTGGAGATCGCGTCTCCGGCGACGAGCACCCGCGAATCGGGATCGAAAACGGCGATGTGGCCACGAGTGTGGCCGGGTGTGGTGACCACCTGCAGGCCGAAAACCTCCTCGCCGTCTGTGACTGAGCGCACCCTTCGCCGCGAGAAGCTGTCGAAGGGGTCGATGGAGTTCGCGTCCTCCTCGCCCGCGTAGAGGGCGGCGCCCGGCGCCCGATCGGCGACCTCACCTAGGGCGTGATGGTGGTCGAGATGAGCGTGGGTGATCAGGACGTGGCGCACGCGGTCCCAACCAGTACCGGCAGCTCCTAGCACCGCTCCGAGTTCCTCCACACGACTCCCGAGACCGCAATCAATCAACGCCGCCTCGTGGCCGCGCACGAGCACGTATGCCGACACGTAGGCGAAGTCGACTCGCCACCAGTCCAACCCGGCGGCGGAGCTGCTGTGGCCCGGGCCGCCGGCTGCTTCCTTCTCGTTGTCGGTGCTGCAGGCCGTAGCAAGCCCAAGCACCGCAACCCCGAGGACGCTCCTGCTTGCCTGCATCAAGAACCACCGCCGCCCCCGAACACTCGTCGCCGTCGGTGCCATACCGCGAGCGTGCGGCGACGGTGAGTTGTAGTCAAGGCGCTATTGGGTTTCGTCTTGCACAAGGCGGGACAGTCGCTTTTCCGCAGACCGACGATTCGGCCCAGCACACACGGCTGTCATGTCCACGCACTTGACCCCCCACCTCCGACGCCCGCTCATGGGGGCGCTCTCAACGGGTCAGCGCAACACTTCCTTGACTCGAGGAGGTTGCGGTGGGACATGGTGACTACGAGAAGCTGACGCCAGAGACGATCGACGTGTTGTGGGCGAGATTGCGTGAGGGGCAGGCAGCGAAGCCGACGGCTCGGCAGCTAGGTCTGTCACCGAGCACGGTGCGTACCTACCTGGTGCGCTGTGGTGGGGTCAGACCTGATCCCCGGCGTCGGTCACGGTGTCGCCTGTCGATGGCGGAGCGTGAGGAGATCTCTCGGGGCTTGGCGGCGAAGGAGTCGATCCGAGCCATCGCGACTCGGTTGGGTCGAGCGCCCTCGACGGTGAGCCGAGAGATCAACACCAACGGCGGGCCGAGGCGATACAGAGCAGCCAGAGCCGATCGTGAGGCGTGGTCGCGTGCGACCCGTCCCAAGGCGTGCAAGCTGGCTATGAATCCGGTGCTGGCTGGCATCGTGGCGGAGAAGCTTCAGCGACGATGGTCGCCCCAGCAGATCGCAGGCTGGCTCAAGTCCAGCTACCCCGACGACCCGGAGATGCACGTGTCCCACGAGAGCATCTACCGCACCTTGTTCGTCCAGTCCCGCGGCGCGCTGCGCAAGGAACTGACCGCTCACCTGCGCACCGGGCGGGTGATCCGGCGACCCAAGGGAGTTCGGTTGCCCGACGGTCGTGGCGGCCGGCCCAACACGCTGCACATCTCCGAGCGACCGGCCGAGGTAGAGGACCGGGCGGTGCCCGGCCACTGGGAAGGCGATCTGGTGTTCGGCAAGGGGATGAGCCCCGTTGCCACGTTGGTGGAGCGCTCGACCCGGTTCCTGATGCTGGTCGCGCTACCTGGTGGCAATCACAAGGCTGACGCGATGGCCGATGCGCTGGCTGCCGCGGTCACGACGCTGCCGCAGCAGCTGACGAAGTCCTTGACGTGGGACCTGGGCCACGAGATGGCCCAGCACCAGCGGTTCACCGTCGCCACCGGTGTGCAGGTCTACTTCTGCGATCCTAAGTCGCCTTGGCAGCGTGGAAGCAACGAGAACACCAACGGACTTCTGCGTCAGTACCTGCCCCGCCGGCTCGACTTCCGCACCCTGACCCAAGACGACTTTGACGCCATGGATCAAGAACTCAACGAACGCCCTCGACAGACCCTCGGCTTCAAGACACCATCACAAGCACTAGCCGAGGTGTTGCGATGATCGCCTGAACCCGCAGGCAGATCCGGATGATCGAGCTGGCGCCGTCAGGCGGCGAAAAGACGCGACCACCGCCGCCTTCAGGGCGGTTCTTCCGCTGCACTGTGACGAGTTGTCGATGGAGCACTTGAGGTTGGGCCAATCTCACGCGCGGCTAGCTGCGATCGACGGATTCCCTCCCTTGATGGACATGCCAGTGAGCGCGGCAAGATCGCGACCAGCACCGGCGATGGCTACCGCATCTCCCGCGGTCTGGGTGCCGAGCGGCAGGGCCATGGACAGCCGCGGCAGGAATAGAGGATTCTGGGGAGGGCTCGGGTGCTCTTCGCCCTGGACGATCGGAGGTGCTTTGAGCGCGCTTCCTCGTCCCAGCCTGCCCATCGGCCCACAACGTGATCTGGTCGAAGCGCTCCACGACCTGCACCACCGAGCAGGATGGCCGTCCCTACGTGCCCTTGCTCGTGAGACTGGGGTCTCCCACACGACCGTCTCGAAGGTGTTCTCCGCGCCGGGTCTCCCAGCGTGGGGCACTCTCGAGCTTCTTGTGGAGGCACTGCAGGGTGACGCTGCTTCGTTTCGTGAGCTCTGGCTCGACGCGTCCGCACCCGCGGGCCGATCTTCCCGACATGAACCCCGGATCGCTGGCCGGAGCGCCGAGCTGACTGCCGTACGACGACACCTCGAGGCGGGCACCTGCCTTCTCCTCATCACCGGAGAGGCTGGCATCGGCAAGACGACTCTCGTCGAGGCTGCCACGGCCGACACCGACTGCTTCATCGCCAGGGGGCACTGCCTCCCACTGTCAACCGAAGTGCCATTCCTGCCGATCGCGGATGCGCTGCGCAGCATATTCGATCACGACGTGGGCCATTGGCTTAGAAGCGCCTTGTCCGAGTGTCCCGCGTACGTGGGCAACGCCCTCGCTGGACTCCTCCCCGAGATCGCCCCGGACGCCGAGCCTCTAGTGCCGGGCGATGCCTTGGGACGGCAGCGCCTCTTCGTGTCCATCGCCTCGGCCCTGCGGTCCCTCGCGTCAACCGGTCCACTCGGACTGCTTATCGAAGATCTTCATTGGGCCGATACCGGCACCCTCGATTTCCTCGAGCGCTTGGTGAACACTCCACTGCGACTCGCTGTCGTCGGCACCTGGCGTGTCGAGGACCCCACAACCGACCAGGGGCACCGCGATTGGTTCGAGCGGATGGCACGATCGGCGAGGGTTAGGCACCTCGAGCTGCTTCCCTTGTCTGAGGACGAGACAGCTGACCAGCTTCGCCTCCTGGGTATGGATGTTCGTGACGACCTGGCGGCCCGCGTACATGTGCGCACGGGCGGACAGCCCCTCTTCACCGAACAGCTGGCGGCGCACCTCGGGGACGAGGAGCCGCTTCCCCGGCTTCTGGCCGACCTCCTCGACCGGCGGTTCACCGGAATCTCCGAGGCGGCTTGGTCGATCACCCGCGCGCTCGGCGCGGCCGACCGGCCGCTGACTGCCGACCTACTCAGTGCCCTCACCGGTCTGCCTCCAGCCCGCCTCGTCGAGGAACTCCACGACCTGCACGGCCGTCGCCTTGTGCGCACCACCCCTCTCGGTGCGGCAGAGCTCCAACATCCGCTCCTGGCCGAGGCAACCCGCCGGCGACTCGTAGCGGGCGAGGCCCGCGAGATACATAAGGCACTTGCAGAGGTGCTTGGCGCCGAACCGGACGCGTCACCGGCCGAGGTCGCCACGCACTGGCAAGGCGCGGCGGAACCCGAACGCGAGCTCGAATGGAGGATCGCTGCGGCCCGATCGTCGGCAGCGAGACACGCCGTGGCGGTGGAAGCGGAACAGTGGCTCCGAGCCCTGCAGATCTGGCCGGCCGATTGTGCAACCGCCGGCACGCCGCCTGCCACACGTCCCGAGGCATACATGGCCGCGATGGATGCCCTACGCGTGTCATTGCAGTTCGATCGAGCCGCCGACATGAGTGACAAGGCCGGGGACAGTCTGGGCAACGTCGATCCCCTCACCAACGCGGAGCTACTCCGCCGGGCCGCCGACTTCAAGGGGCAACGCGAGGGTGCTGATGCCGGGATGGCGATCATCGACGAGGCAATAGCTGCTTATGAAGCCCTGCCACCAAGTGTCGGGTTCGTGTACGCACTGCTCAGGAAGGCGGCCCTGTTTCTGGCCGACGGGCGGTTCTCCAAGGCGTTCGACTTCACTCGAGTAGCAGCGCAGGTCGCGGAGCAAGTCGGGGACGGCCGAGCGCACCGGACCGCCCTGAGCTGGCTGGCTTGGCACGAAGGGGTCAACGGTCATCAGGTACAGGCGGTGCGCACGATGAGTCGGGCAGCAGCACTCGTCCCGGTGGACTCCGATCCAGAGGGAGACATTAGGCAGGCCGTGCTGCTCACTGACCTTCTGTTGCAGACGGGGGGAAGCGTCGACGAAGTCGATCTCGCGGGGCAGCCCGGCCTCGACGTCGCCGAGCGCTGGGAGATCGAGAGCTACCACGTGCTGCTCGCCCGCTCGAACATGGTGCGGGCTCGGATCCGATGCGGGCGCGTGGCCAATGCCGCGGCAATAATCGATCCTCTTTCCGAGGAACCGGTCAACATTGATCGGTGGCCACTCCACCTGGATCGCGCCGTGCTCGATTGCCTTCGCGGACAAGGCGACCTCGCCAGGCAGCGGATCGCCTCATTGCTACAGGGGTTCGACGACCGAGTAATCGGGGACGACGTGGAGTTCCTGCACGACGTGGCAAGTGTCCACCTGTGGAACGGCGAGGCCAATGAAGCCTTCGAGCTGCTCATTCCGGCCCTCAACGCCCAAGTGGAGTCGCCGCCCGCGGGCGTCACGGAACCGGCTCTGCTCCTTGCTGCACGCGCTGCTGCGGACGCAGCGTCGCTCGACGACTCGGTTGCGCGTCGGCGCCTTGACACGCTCTTGAGGCTCCACTCCCGGCTCCCCGAAGTTCCGGCACTTGAGCGTGACGAGCAGCGCCCGCAACCCGCCAGGAGAGCCTTCGCTGCCAACTGGCGAGCCGAGATTGCTCGATTGGACGGCACGGAGACGGTCGACCACTGGGTGACCGCTGGGCGCGCATGGGACGTGCTGTCCCGCCCTCACGACGCCGCCTACTGCCGGAGCCGCGCAGCGGAGATCGCCACAAGGGAAGGTCGCCGAACAGTCGCGGTGAAGCTGCTGCAGCGCGCAGCCGTCGACGCTCGTGAGCACGTTCCTCTGCTGGACGCGATCAGGAGAACCATGCGCGGTTCCCCATAAGTGTCTTCTCCATATCCAGCTAGGCACAGCGCGGCCCAGAGCCTCGTCACGGAACTTCGCCTATGCATGCGGTGGCGATCATCGTGACCGCGAGAACCGTCTATAGAGGTGCGCCGTGCTATCGGGAACGGCAACGGCGCGGCAAACTAAACTCGATCTGAAACATCTACAAAGCCCAGCATACGTACGCCTGACGAGGCGCTCGAACGTGCGTGACCCCCGCGTCATGGCCGATGGGCTGTCGAGGTTTCCCAATCGCGGCGGAAAGACGCATATCGAGGTGCCACCCGCCCCGATCGCGCATCGCGTACGAGACGCAAGGTGCGACTGCTCCGTAGCACGTTGACATCAACCCACTCCGGCGGTGAGCGGCGGTTCCGGAGGCGGCTTAGCGTCGTTTGATGATCGCCGCCGCTATTGGCCGCACCACGATGCCGCCGTTTGCACGACTGAGCTGGCCTGTGAAGGATTCCACGCTTTCGCCAAGGCGGTTGCGTTTCACCCGCACCCTTAGCACGTGTCGGGTCCGGCCCGGTTCGAACGTGAGCTTGGTGCGCAATCGTGTGAAGTCTGACGGCGCTTTGGCGGATCCATCGACGGTGGTGAACCAGACGGTCACGGCCTTGTCCGGGGCGCCAGTGAGCACCACGATGAACTTCGCGTAGGAGTTGCGCGACGCTGATGGACGCACGCTCCGGGCGTCGAGGACGCGGAGGGTCGGCCGGTTCAGGGTCATTGGCGGCGGCGTCGGGGCGGGCGTGGGTGTCGGGACGAGGGACGGGTCTGGTGCGGGACTCGGACTCGGCACGGGGGTCAGCTCCGGGTCGGGGACCGGGCTCGGCGTAGGGTCCGGGTTGGGGTCTGAGGCTGCGGTGACCACGACCGTGAGGTCGCCCGTGTCGTCCGCTCCTGCATCGTTGCTGGCTCGCACGACGAACGTGTATGTCCCCGGAGCGGTTGGCGTTCCCGACAGGATCCCGGCGCCCGACAGCGACAGTCCGGCGGGAGGTTGACCCTTGACGACGGAGAACGTCGGCGTCGGCGAGCCGGTCGCGATGAACCTGTACGAGTAGGGCGCGCCGACGGTGACGGTCGGTGGCGGGGTGGCTTCCGCGAAAGTCGGAATGGTCGCGTCGTCGGCGATTGCGACGTCGGCGTAGGCAGATCTCGAGCCGTCGCGGACGTGTACCGCGGCTGATCGAGCCGTGGTCCGTTCGAACGTGTGGTGCACGGTCGCCCCTGTCGCGCGGGCGCCGTCGGAGAACGTCCACTCGTAGGTGGCTGCTTCGCCGGCGTCCGGGGCTGCGGCGGTGAAGGTGAAGGTGTTGCCGCTAGGGCGGGCGGCCGTCGCAGTTGCGTTGAGCGGTGACGGAGCAGGGACGTCTACGTAGGTCCGGACGTCGGTCGGCTCGCCATCGGCGGGCACGTCGTCGCCGAACAGGGCAACCGTCCACGTGCCGACTGCCGGCTCAGCTACCTCGATCCATTGCGACGTAGCAGTGCTGCCCGACGTGACCCCTTTGGCGTCCGTGGCGACGAGCTGACCCGACGGGTTGCGGAGCCGCATGGTGACGGTGCTGCCGGACCAGGACGTTTCGAAGCGGGCCGCCGTCGCACCGGCGGAGACGTCCACGGCACCGGCTTCGACTTCAGCGCCTTGCGGCACGCGGACCGACGCTGCCAGGTCCGTGCTCAGCGCACTAGCGAAGAGCTGCGCATACGACTGGTGGCCGTCCGCGTTGGGGTGCAGAGAGTAGGCCTGCGGTCCGGCATTCTGCGGGTTGAGCACGTCGTTGAGCAGCGGGTCCACGATTGAGTTGAAGTGGGTGTCTGCGTTCAGCGTCGCGCCTCGACACAGCTCGTGACCGGCGAACGGCGAGCCGGCGGCCGTAGCGTCGACGTACTGGATGCGTCGGTGGCCGGCCCTGCGTAGATCGCTGATCGCGGTTTCAATAACGCCGTTGAGATCGTCGACGACCCGGCGCACCGCGGCTCGCTCGGGGCGGGTCAGTTCGAAGAGGCCCGCGCCCTCGACCAGGCTCGGGAACAACTCGCACGGTGCCGCGTCGCCTTCCGTAACCAGTTGGGGGTAGCCGGCGACCAGGATCCGGGCGTTCGGCGCTTCTCGAAGCACGGCCAGGTAAGACCTGCTCAGCCGTTGAGCGAGCACGCCGTTACGCAGGTTGCGTGGTGTGACGCGTCGCTCTGGGTGGGCGGCGTACTCAAGGAAGGTCCTAGCCCGTTCGTCAAGGTCGCGCTTCCACGCGCACTTGACCTTGCCGGCGAGGTCACGGGGGTCGATGCAGTCGACGACGCCGTCGATTAGGTCCTTGGCCAGGCTGACGCCTTCGAAGTAGTCGGCGCCGGTGTTCAGCCAGGCGTTAGAGCCCAGGACCTCTTGGCCCACGAGGCCCCAGTCGCACATCCACAGGACGCAGGACTTGGCGATCTCGGCGAATCCGATGTCGTTCCCGCCCATGGTCAGAGTGACCACGTCCGTGAAGTCGCTCAGATTATCGAGCTGTCGCTCCTCGCCGGCGTTGTCCGCGTTCGGCTGGTCGAGCCACGCGGCGATGGCGCCTGAGCATGCCTGATGCGAGGACGGAAGAAGTTGTGCGGCCCGGCCGCGCTGCCCGGCGAGAATGCGGGAGTAGGACCCCTGAGCCGACCGATGGCAGGTGTTGCCTTCGCCAGACGGGTTGGCGACGGGTAGGTCTTTCGCGGTGCCATCCTCGAAGACAGGGACGCCCTCCCCCGAGGAGTAGGAGTCACCCAATGCGACGTAGCGTGGCGCTCCTTCTCCGAGGGTGTGGACGAAGTGGACCGAGCCGTCCGAGAGCACGGTGCCGACGGCGAAGTACCGCCCGACGGAGCGTCGCTTCGCGGTGAGCTGATAGGACTGCTCGGTCCCGCTGGCGGCGGCCTGGTCGGATACGAGGAACCAGTCGTTGTCCTGGAGTGATTGCGTCGCCCACAGCTGGTAGCGCGCGACGTGGAGGGGTGTCGGTGTTTCGCTGACGATGGTCCTCGGCCAGGTGATGACGGCGACGTCGTCCGTCACGTCGGTGGTCACGTCCCCGGACTTGAGCACGACTGGGGGAGCGTCGCGGAATGCAAGCTCTGGCGCTAGGTCGACGTCGCCTCCCGTCTTCTGGATGAACGAGCGCTCCAACCGGGTGACCAGCTCGGTGACGTCGTCGTTTCCTAGACCGGGGAAGAGGGTGTACGAGGCCCGGAAGGTCGAACCGGGCGGGATCTCGCCGGTGTGCTGCTTGCGCGGCGGCAGTGGCGCGAACAGGTAGGGCGCTTGCCATTCCGGGGCATCGACGGGCCGCGGTAGCAGTTCGAAGGAGACGTTGTAGACCGACACCGGCGACACGTTTGTCATCTCGACGTCGATCGTGAAGGGGCCCCATCGCCGTGCTTCGCGGTCAACCTTGATGGTTGTGTCCAGAGCCGAGGCGCCCCATACCTTCAGGGGCGACGCCGACCGGCCGGAGAGGTGGATCGTTGTGCCGAGCGGCTCCACAGTGGCGAGATAATCCACCATCACCGGATAGTCGCCCTCGACGTCGCCGCGGACCGTCCAACTCGCTTGACGGCTCTGGCCGCCTGGGATGTCAGGGATCTCAATCGTGGGTGACTGGGTAGCGGTCGTCGGCGCGAGGCTCAGCCCATCCGGAAGGGTGATGGACCCGGCCCCGCCCTGGAAAGTGAAGTCCGGCGCGGTGAGGTTCTGCACCACCATGGAGACGTCGAAGAATTCCTTTAGGAACGTCGCACGCATCGGCACCACCAGCCACTGAATGACGGGCTTGTCCTCGACATATTGGACGCTCGGTCGCCACACGGCGCCGCCGGAGATGATCTGGCTGCAGGTCGGCTCGCATGATTCCCCGCTGCCGCCGCCCGGCTGATTGGTCGGTTCGCAGTTGGCGATGCACGTCACGCCGGTTCCGGTGACCAAGACCCTCGGAGGGTCGGCAGGAGTGGGCGGAGCGGGCTCGCCCGGCTTCGGCTCGAAGTAGAGATTGAGCGTTGCTTCGTAGACGTGCTGGTTCTCCGGTGCCTCGGGGTCGATGCCGGCCTCTACGATCTCGTCGTAGGTCAGTGGCCGGTGGTCGACAGTCGCTGCGCCGGCGACGCCGGGCTCAAGGTCTACCTCAGCCTCAGCGCGTCCCTCGACAAGGGTGCCGGTAACGGCCGCGGGTCGATATCCCGGTGCCTCGACGTAGGCCGTGATCGTGCCGGACTCGGAAAGACCCGTGACGAGGGCGACGCCCTCACCGTTCGTCACGGCAGACTGCCGGGTGCCGTCGGGCTGGATGACGGCGGCCTGAGCGCCGGCGACTGGGCTGCCGTCCGAGCGCACCGTGACCTCGAAGCCGGACGCCGGGGGCGGGGTGTAGGTCGTGATGACGACGTCGTCTGTCGCCGTCTGGTCGCCGCTGCGGACAGTCAGGCGGATGGTGCGCCTGCCCTGCTTCAGGAAGGACCGTGTGAGTGTCGGCTCAGTCCCGATGACGTTGCCGTCGAGTCGCCACTCGAAGGAGGTGATGAGGTCGAAGGGCGTCGAGCCACTTGCGTCGAGCTTGACGTCCTGCCCGGTGGCAGCCATCAGGTCGTCCCCGGCGCGGGCGACCAGCGGGGCGGGGAGCAGTACCTGCACGCGGAGCGTGCGGCTGATTGTGTTGTGCCCGTCGCTGGCCTGTCCGCGCACGACGTACCAGCCCGGGGCGGTGTAGCGGTGCGACAACTGTAAGGGCTGGTCGTAGCTCCCGGTCGCGGGAGAGGACCCGTCGCCGAAGTCGACCCGGTAGGTGAGCGGGCCCCCTTCCGGGTCGCTCGCGCTAAAGGTAACGCCGAGGTCGTTGCCCGCCAGCACGGTGTCGGCGTGCAGCTGCATCGTGCCAGTGGGGGGCGAGTTGACGGCGCCTGCGACGACGATCGACGCGGAGGAGGACGCGAAGGTGCCGCCCGTGTCGCCGACCGTGACGACGACCTTGTGGGTTCCTGGCTGCTGGAACCGGTGGGCGTAGGTGGGTACGGCGTACGGCGCAGTGAGGGTGTGGCGAGCCAGCGGCGAGCCATCGCCCCAGTTGACCGTGACGCTGAGGGGCTCGCTGTTGGGATGGGACGTCGTGAGCGTCAGCTCGGCGTCAAGCGGAGCCGTGCCTGCCTCTGGCGTCAACGAGATGTTGAGGGGGATGGATGTGGGGTCGACGCCGACGCTCCATTCGCCGCTGGTGTAGGTGACGCTCCGCCCGGACGGGTCGGTCCAGGTCGTGATGGTGGTCAGGGTCGCCGGTCCTGCTTCCAGCGAGCCGACCGGGAAGGTCGTGCGCCAGATGCCGTCCGGCGACGGGTTGTAAATGGAGATGCTGGTGTCGCGAACCCGTACCCGCACCCGGGTGACCTTGACGGACGCATCGTTGGTCGGGGTGAACTCGAAGGGCGCGGTTCCTACCAGCGTGCCGCCGTCGGTGGGTGTTGTAAGGGTGCCGGGGGTGGTGCCGTCCAGGGTGATGGTGCCGGTGACGTCGTTGGTGGTGTTGCCGGCGGCGTCGGTGAAGACGGTGTGGACGGTGTAGGTGCCGGGCGGAAGGAGCTTGCCGGTGTCGTCGGTGCCGTAGAAGTAGAGGTAGCAGTAGGTGGAGCCGCAGGACCCCGTGCGGGTGAACGAGCCTTCAGTGATCACGGTGTTGCCGGCTTGGTCGGTGATCCAGTAGCGCCGGGTGGGGACGTTGGAGCCGTCTTGGTAGCGGAACTCCAGGAAGGCCGTCGACCAGGTGGTCGGGTTGGAGCGGTAGGTCGTGGCCGGTTCGGGGGTGGTGACCACAGGCGCTACCGCGTCCACCACGGTGACGTCGTGGTGTTCGGACTGATAGGTCCGCGAAGAGTCGCCCGCTGGGGTCCAGGTGATGTTGGCGTAGAGGGTGTTGGTGCCGTTGGGTGCGTCGGAGAGATCGATGCGTGCTCGGTAGGTGCCGGTGCTCTCGTCCAAGGCGGCGTCTTGGGTGGTGGGCGCGCCGTAGATGCGGACGCGGGTGGGAGTCACGTCGGCGCCCGGGGTAAGGACGGCGTCGAAAACGTTGGGCTGGCCGGGGACGGGGTCGACGGTGAGGGTGCCGGGGGTGGTGCCGTCCAGGGTGATGGTGCCGGTGACGTCGTTGGTGGTGTTGCCGG
>NZ_JBHTFL010000004.1:0-60985 GCF_042666175.1 Nocardioides sp. GCM10028917 | reverse complement strand
GGTACTAATAGGCCGAGGGCTTGTCCCAACCACGTACAAAACCACACACGTGACAACACACGTGACACGTACGTACACCCGCGCAACCAACGAACACACACACTGTTCGCGTCCACTACGCAGTTCCCAACCAACAAACCCAACTCACAACTGTGGGGGTTTGAACAGGTTGAAAGAGTTACGGCGGCCATAGCGAAACGGGAAACACCCGGTCCCATACCGAACCCGGAAGTTAAGCCTTTCAGCGCCGATGGTACTGCAACCGAGAGGTTGTGGGAGAGTAGGACGCCGCCGGACAAACATTTGGCAGGGGCCACCAGTGATCTGGTGGCCCCTGCGCCATTTCTGGCGCGGTATGAGTAGCGTTGCCCCCGAACGGGGTGTCGAGGCGTGGAGAAGGGAAGTGCGGCTGTGGCCGAGGACCGTCGAGGACAGCGACCGTCACGAGGTGGGTCCGACGGCGGACGAGGTGGCTCGTCCGGCGGGGCCCGCGGCAGCTCTTCGTCGCGCGGCGGGTCCCAGGGGGACTCGCGCGGTGGATCCCGGGGTGACTCCCGCGGTGGATCCCGCAGCGACTCGCGCGGCGGCGCCAGCCGGTCCGGGGACACCCGGGGCAAGACCGGCGGCCGCGGCCCGTCAGCCGGCAAGCCGACGGGCGGCAAGCGTCCGGCCGGCGCCCAGCAGCGCGGGCCCAGGGGCCGAGCGGAGGACAAGGAGCCCCGCACGGCCGACCAGGCGGCGTACGACGGTCCTGACCTGCCCGAGCACATCACGGGCATCGAGCTCGACCGTGGCGTCCGCGCCCAGCTGAAGGGTCTGCCCGAGAAGCTCGCGGCCCGGGTCGCCCGGCACCTCGCAGCGGCCGGGGCTTTCATCGACGAGGACCCCGAGCTCGCCTACCGCCACGCCCTGGCCGCCCGTGCCCGTGCCTCGCGCATCGCGGTCGTCCGGGAGGCGGCGGGTGAGACGGCGTACGCCGCCGGGCACTACGCCGAGGCGCTGTCGGAGCTGCGTGCCGCCAAGCGCATGAATGGTGCGACGGACTACCTGCCGATCATGGCCGACTGCCACCGAGCGCTCGGCAACCCCGAGCAGGCGATCAAGCTGGCCAAGACGCCGTCGGTCGCCAACTTCAGCACCGAGGCAAAGGCCGAGATGACGCTGGTGGAGGCGGGCGCCCGACGCGACATGGGTCAGCTTGACGCTGCCCTGCGCACCCTCGAGCTCGCGCCGCTGACGTCGAAGAGCCGGTCTGCCTGGGTGGTGCGGCTGCGCTACGCCTATGCCGACACCCTCGAGGCGGCCGGCCGTGAGTCGGACGCGCTGGCGTGGTTCCACCGCACGCACGCGATCGACTCCGACGAGCTCACCGACGCCGCCGAGCGCGCGGAGATCCTGGAACGACGCCAGTCCTGACCGTCCGATCGGCGTGACCGCTGGCGCTCGGGCGCCACATGGGTCACAATGGGGCCACTAATCACATACGTGTCACTCAACTCTTTGAGCACTGACGACAGAACGCTGGGGAAGGCGCATCTGGAGCGTCGGAACTCAAGGAGGTCACAGTGACCACACGCATTGCTTCCCGTCCGGACGGTCCGGCCACGAGGGGCATTCTTTACGTGCACTCTGCTCCCTCCGCACTCTGCCCGCACATCGAGTGGGCCGTGGGCGGGATCCTCGGAGTCGCCGTCTCGCTCGACTGGACGCCGCAGCCTGCCCAGCCGGGGTCCTACCGGGCCGAGCTGTCCTGGACCGGTTCGGGTGGCACCGCAGCAGCGGTGGCGTCTGCCCTGCGGGGCTGGAACCACCTGCGCTTCGAGATCACCGAGGAGCCGACGAGCTCCACGGAGGGCACGCGCTTCTCGTGCACCCCAGACCTCGGGATCTTCCACGCCATCACGGGGCCGCACGGCGACATCCTGATCCCCGAGGACCGGCTGAAGGCCGCAGTGGTGAAGGCAGCCCTCGGCGACACCACGCTGCTGCTCGAGATCGACAACCTGCTCGGCAAGCCGTGGGACGACGAGCTCGAGACCTTCCGCCACGCCGGCGAGGGCGCGCCGGTGCGCTGGCTGCACCAGGTGGTCTGAGGGTGGTCTGAGGTGGTCTGAGGACGGCCCCTCAGAGCGGGATGTTGCCGTGGTGTCCGCGGTGCACGCCCGAGGTGTCGATCTCGTGGCGGAACGCGGCCGCGATCGCACTGCGGGTGCGACCCGGCTCGACCACCTCGTCCACGACGCCGATCTCGACGGCCTTGTCGACGCCACCGGCGATCCGCTCGTGCTCGGCGGCCAGCTCGGCCTCGACCTGGGGCCGGATCTCGGGGGAGACCTCCGCCAGCTTGCGACGGTGCAGGATGCGGATCGCAGCCACCGCACCCATCACGGCCACCTCGGCGCCCGGCCAGGCGAACACGCGGGTGGCGCCCAAGGAGCGGGCGTTCATCGCGATGTAGGCGCCGCCGTAGGTCTTGCGGGTCACCAGCGTCACTCGGGGCACCACGCACTCGCCGAAGGCGTGCAGGAGCTTCGCCCCGCGGCGCACGACGCCGTCCCACTCCTGCCCGACGCCGGGGAGGTATCCCGGCACGTCCACGAGGACGATCAGCGGCACGCCGAAGGCGTCGCACATGCGCACGAAGCGGGAGGCCTTCTCGGCCGACAGCGAGTCGAGGCAGCCGCCGAGTCGCAGCGGGTTGTTGGCCACGACGCCCACCGTTCGGCCGCCGAAGCGGCCCAGTGCGGTGACGATGTTGGGCGCCCAGCGGGCGTGCAGCTCCTGCATGGTGCCGTCGTCGAGGACGGCCTCGACGAGCGGGTGCACGTCGTAGGCGCGCTTCTTGGACTCGGGGAGCATCGCCGCGAGGTCACGGTCCTCGACCGCGTCGACGTCGAGGCTGTGCTGGGCGCCGAGGAGCGAGGCGACGGTGCGGGCCCGGTCGAGCGCCTCGCGCTCGGACTCGGTGAGGATGTGGACGACGCCCGAACGACGGCCGTGGGGCTCCGGGCCGCCGAGGCGCAGCATGTCGACGTCCTCGCCCGTGACGGAGCGGACGACGTCGGGTCCGGTCACGAAGATGCGGCCCTCGGGGCCGAGAATGACCACGTCGGTGAGGGCGGGACCGTAGGCCGCGCCGCCGGCCGCGGGGCCGAGGACCACGGAGATCTGCGGGATGACGCCCGACGCCTGCGTCATGACCTGGAAGATGCGGCCCACGGCGTGCAGGGAGAGCACGCCCTCGGCGAGCCGCGCGCCGCCGGAGTGCCACAGGCCGATGATCGGCACCCCGTCGGTGATCGCCCGGTGATAGGCATCGACCACGACCCGGCAGCCCAGGTCGCCCATGGCCCCGCCCATGACGGTCGCGTCGCTGCAGAAGGCGACGACCGCCGTGCCGTCGACCCGCCCAGTGGCGGCGAGCATGCCCGAGTCGTCATCGGGCGTCAGCAGCTCGAGCGTGCCCTCGTCGAACAGGGCCGTGAGCCGGTGGACGGGATTGCGCGGGTCCTGCTCGCGGGGCAGCTTGGCGGGCTTGGTGGCCGTCGTGGTCATGGGGTCCTCTTCCGGTTTCTCAGACGCTGCCGAAGGCGACCGCGACGTTGGCGCCGCCGAAGCCGAAGGAGTTGTTGAGCGCGACGACGTCGCCGTCGGGCAGGTCGCGCTTCGAGGTCGGGATGTCGAGGTCGACCTCGGGGTCCTTGTCGTCGAGGTTGATCGTCGGCGGGCTGACGCGGTCGTGGAGCGCCATGACGGTGGCCACGGCCTCGAGGGCGCCGGCGCCACCGAGCAGGTGGCCGGTCATCGACTTGGTGCTGGTGACCACGCAGCGGTCGACGTGCTCGCCGAGGACGGCGTGGAGCATCAGGCCCTCGGCGATGTCACCCTTGGGCGTGGAGGTCGCGTGGGCGTTGACGTGGACGACGGTGGCGGGGTCGACGTCGCCCTCGCGCAGCGCCATCTTGATGGCACGGGTGCCGCCGCGACCCTCCGGGTCGGGCTGGGCGATGTCGTGGGCGTCGTTGCTGATGCCGGCACCGCGCACCTCGGCGTAGATCTTCGCGCCGCGAGCGCGTGCGTGCTCCTCGGACTCGAGGATGAGCACGGCGCCGCCCTCGCCGAGGACGAAGCCGTCGCGGCCGGTGTCCCAGGGGCGGGAGACGGTGGTCGGGTCGCCGCCGTCCTCGCTGCCGGTCTTGGACAGCGCCATCATGTTGGCGAACGCCGCCATCGGCAACGGGTGGATCGCGGCCTCGGTGCCGCCGGCCATGACGACGTCGGCCCGGCCGAGGCGGATCAGGTCGATCGCCATGGCGATGGCCTCGTTGCCGGACGCGCAGGCCGAGGTCGGGGCGTGGACCGCCGCGCGGGCGCCGTACTTGAGGCTGACGTTGGCCGCCGGGGCGTTGGGCATGAGCATCGGGACGGCGAGGGGGGAGACCCGGCGCGCCCCCTTCTCGAGGAGGGTGTCGTAGTTGTCGAGGAGCGTGGTGACGCCACCGATGCCGGAGGCGAGCGCCACGCCGAGCCGCTCGGGCTCGAGGCCGGAGTCCTCCAGGCCCGCGTCGGCCCACGCCTGCTCGGCGGCGACCATGGCGAACTGGCTCGACCGGTCGAGACGGCGGGCCTTGACCCGCTCGAGGACCTCGGACGGCTCGACCGCCACGCGGCCACCGATCTTCACCGGCAGCTGGTCGACCCACTCGTCGGTGAGGCGCCTGACGCCGGAGGTGCCGGACAGCATCGCCTGCCAGGTGGAGGCGACGTCCCCGCCGACGGGGGAGGTGGTGCCGAGGCCGGTGACGACTACGCGGGTCGAGGGCATCTGATGTGGTTCCGTTTCTCGCGGGGGATGAGGTTCCTGGGTCACGGGGGCCGGGTTGCACGCCGGCCGCCCGTGACGCGGGGGAGAGCGTCAGCCCTGGGCGCGCTCGATGTAGGCGACGGCGTCGCCCACGGTCTTGAGGTTCTTGACCTCGTCGTCGGGGATGGTCACGCCGAACTTCTCCTCGGCGGCCACGACGACCTCGACCATGGAGAGCGAGTCGACGTCGAGGTCGTCCACGAAGGACTTGTCCAGCTGGACGTCGTCGGCGTCGACGCCGGCCACCTCGTTGACGATGTCGGCGAGGTCGGCGCGGATTTCTTCGGTGCTGGCCATGGGCCTTCCCTTCTTCTGTGTGGGTGCTGCTTGGGCTGGTCTGTGGGTGGTGCAGGTCAGGGGACGGTGACGACCTGGGCTGCGTAGGACAGCCCGGCGCCGAACGCGATGAGCAGCGCCGTGTCGCCCGACTTCGCCTCGCCCTCGGCCATCATCCGGTCGAGCGCGAGGGGGACCGACGCGGCGGAGGAGTTGCCCTGGTCCGCGACGTCGCGGGCGATCTTCACCGAGGCCGGGAGCTTCATCGAGCGCGCCATGGCGTCGATGATGCGCATGTTGGCCTGGTGGGGCACGAAGACGTCGAGCTCGTCGAGCGAGACCCCGGCCGTGTCCAGCGCCTGCTGGCCGATCTTGGCCATCGCGAACGACGCCCAGCGGAAGACCGGGTTGCCCTGCATGGTGAGGTGCGGCATCACGCCGGAGCCCGGCTGGGTGTCGGTGCCGACGACGTCGCGCCAGTCCTCGCGCTGACGGATGAGGTCGAACTGCTCGCCGTCGGAGCCCCACACGACCGGGCCGATGCCGGGGGTGTCGCTGGGGCCGACGACGGCCGCCCCGGCTCCGTCGGCGAAGATGAAGGCGGTGCCGCGGTCGGTGAGGTCGAGGATGTCGGTGAGCCGCTCCACCCCGATGACGAGGACGTGGCGGGAGCTGCCCGCGCGGACGATGTCGGAGGCGAGGGCGATGCCGTGGCAGAACCCGGAGCAGGCCGCGGAGATGTCGAAGGCGGCCGCACCATCGGTGCCGAGCTCGTGCGCGACCGCGGTGGCCACTGCGGGCGTCTGGAGCAGGTGGCTCACGGTCGCCACCACCACGCAGTCGATCTGGCCGACGTCGAGCCCCGACCGCTCGATGGCGATCCGCGAGGCCTCGACGGACATCATCTGCACGGACTCCTCGGGACCGGCCCAGCGGCGCGTCTTGATCCCGGAGCGCTGCTGGATCCACTCGTCGCTGGAGTCGATGGCGTCGACGACCTCGGAGTTCGGGACGAGGCGGGTGGGGCGGTAGGCCCCGACGCCCATGATGCGCGCGTGCGGGGCGCCCGCGCCGCCGGTGATGGTGGCCATCAGAGGGTGGCCTCGGGGTGGAGGCGCAGGAGGGGCTGTCCGGGCGAGACGAGGTCGCCGTCCTCGACCAGCCACTCGACCACGGAGCCGCCGTGCGGCGCGGTGATGTCGGTGCGGTCGCGCAGGCTGGCCACGGCGCCGATGACGGCGCCGGGCGCGAGCAGGTGGAGCTGGGCCGCCTCGGCCGAGATGTGGAACGTGCCCTTCGCGGGGGAGACGACCATCCGCCACGTCGGCGTGGTCTCGATCATCGACGCCTCGCCGTGCTTGTCGCAGAACTCGCGGGCGTCGTCGAGCTGGTCGGGTGTCTTGAGCGCGAAGGTCTCGACGCCCTTGAGCGCACGCTTCGCGATGCCGGTGAGCGTGCCGGCGGGCGGCATCTCCAGGATGCCGGTGACGCCGAGGTCGCTCATGGTCTCGAGGCAGAGGTCCCAGCGGACGGGGTTGGAGATCTGCCCGACCATGCGGCGCAGCACGTCGCGGCCGTCGTGGACGACCTGGCCGTCGCGGTTGGAGATCACCGGGGTGCGCGGGTCGTGGGTGGAGACCGACCGGGCCAGCGAGGCGAGGCGGTCGACCGCGGGTGCCATGTGGACGGTGTGGAACGCGCCGGCGACGCTGAGCGGCATCAGGCGCGCCTTGGCGGGCGGGTCCTCGGCGAAGGCCGCGAGCTGCTCCGTCGTACCGGCTGCGACGACCTGGCCGGGGCCGTTGTCGTTGGCGGCGGTGAGGCCGTGGCGCTCGATGGCCGCGAGGACCTCGTCGCGGTCGCCACCGAGGACGGCGGTCATCCCGGTGGCGGTGGTGGCCGCCGCGTCCGCCATCGCGTTGCCGCGCTCGCGCACCAGCACCATCGCCTGCTCGGCGGTGATCACCCGGGCGCCTGCCGCGGCGGTCAGCTCGCCGACGCTGTGGCCGGCGACCGCACCGATGCGCGCGAACGCGTCGGCCGGGTGCGGGAAGAGGTCGAGCGCCGCGACCAGCCCGGTCGCGACCAGCAGCGGCTGGGCGATCTTGGTGTCGCGGATCGTGTCGGCGTCCGCCTCGGTGCCGTAGTGGGCGAGGTCGATGCCGGCGACGGTGGCCAGCCAGTCGAACCGCGCGGCGAAGGTCGGGTCCTCCAGCCAAGGCGCGAGGAAACCGGGGGTCTGGGCCCCTTGACCGGGGGCGACGATGACGAGCACACGTCCACTGTGACGGGTCGTGGCCCGTCGGCGCGGGTCCGGCGCCGACGAATCTGACCCCCAGATCTTTGTAGGGTTCCTACAGTTCCGTTCGACCCGACTGTCGCCCTAGGATCAGCGCCAGCTGGAGGGCGAACGCCTCGCGCGGGCGGGTCGGTGACCAGCCTGTGGCGTCGGAGATCTGGCGCAGCCGGTAGCGCACCGTGTTGGGGTGCACGAAGAGGGCGCGAGCCGTCGCCTCGATCGACGAGCCGTGCTCGAACCACGCCGACAGCGTCTCCAGCAGGGTGCCGCGGGCGGCCACCAGCGGGAGGTAGACCTCGTCGACGAGGTGGCGCCGCGCGTGGCCGTCGCCGGCGAGGGCGCGCTCGGGCAGCAGGTCGCGGCTCGCGACGGGGCGCGGGGCGTCCGGCCAGCCGCTGGCGGCCCGGTGGGCCGACAGGGCGGCGCGGGCGGACGCGTTGGCGTGGGCGAGGTCAGCGGTGACGGGCCCGACCACGACAGGCCCGTCGCCGAAGTGGTCCAGCAGCCGGGTCGCCGCCGGGAGCGGGTCGGAGACGCCGCCCAGCACGACGACGAGCCGGTCGCCCTGCGTGGCGCACAGCGCGTCCATCCCCCCGGCGCGCGCCGAGCGGCGTACGGACTCGAAGACGTCGAGCTCGGCCCGGTGCGGAGGCGTGGAGCCCAGCACCACGGCCACGTCGCCGTGGGCCCCCCAGCCCAGTGCGCTCGCGCGCGACAGCACGCTCTCGTCGGCCTCCGCGCGGACGACCGAGTCGACGACCAGTGCCTCGAGCCGGGCGTCCCACGCGCCGCGGGACTCGGCAGCGCGGGCGTAGACGGCCGCGGTGGCGAAGGCCACCTCCCGCGCGTAGAGCAGCACCGCGTCGTGCACCTCGCTGGCGTCCTCCGGGTCGAGGAGTGCATCGATCGTCGTCTCGACGACCCGGATGCTCAGCCGCACCAGCTCGACGGTCTGCTGCAGCGAGATGACGCCGGTCAGCTCGCGCGGCGCGGCGCCGAACACGACGACGTCGAGCGGGTCGTGGGCCGACGCCTCGACCTCGTGGTCGTACCAGTCCACGAAGCCACGGATGCCGGCCTGCACGATAAGGCCGACCCACGAGCGGTCCTGGGCGCTCAGGTCGTCGAACCACGGCAGGTCGGTCGACATCCGGCCCGTGGCAGCCGTGCTCAGCGCGCCCGTGGAGTTGCGCAGGGCCTCGGCTGCGCGACGACGGGACGGGGTCACGGGACGACTGTAGTGGGGTGCGTCACGTAGTGGGATTCCCACGAACCGATGCGCGTTCGAGTGAGGAGCGCCGGTCGACGCCGCAGGTCACGACTTGGCATCGTGCGGAGGCGCGTGGGGTACCGGGCAGCACGCTCTGGTTGAATCCCGAACAGTTCTCACCCCCGAGATCGAGGTGGAAGGTCGCGTGGCCCGTCGCAGCAGCCCCCAGGTCGAGCACGTGACCGTGCACGGGCACCGACGCACCTACGTCCGCGCCGGATCGGGGCCCGTCGTCCTCCTGCTGCACGGCCTGGGATGCGACCACACGACCTGGATGCCAGTCATCGACTCGCTCTCCCGGACGCACACCGTCATCGCGCCCGACCTGCTCGGGCACGGGTCGTCCGACAAGCCGCGCGCCGACTACAGCGTGGGCGGCTACGCCAACGGCATGCGGGACCTGCTGACCGTGCTGGGCATCGACACCGCGACGGTCGTCGGGCACAGCTTCGGCGGGGGAGTGGCGATGCAGTTCGCCTACCAGTACCCCGAGCGCACCGAGCGCCTCGTGCTCGTGGGCTCCGGCGGACTGGGGCCCGAGGTCAACCCCGTGATCCGCGCGATCACGACCCCGGGCTTCCACCAGGTGATGGGCGTGCTGGCGGCGCCGGGGCTGCGCCACGCGGCCACGACGACGATGCGGGTGCTCGCCCGGAGCGGGATCAGCCAGCTGCGCGACCTCGGCGAGGTCGCCACCATCTACGACTCGTTCAAGGACCCGCGTGCCCGCGCCGCCATCCGCCACGTGGTCCGTGCGGTCGTGGACTGGAAGGGCCAGATCGTGACGATGGCCGACCGGGCGTACCTCACCGAGGCCATGCCGATGTGCGTGATCTGGGGCGCCGACGACCTCGTCATCCCGGTCAGCCACGCGAGCAACGCCAGTGCCCTGGCCCCGACCGCGCGGGTCGAGATCATTCCCAACGCCGGCCACTTCCCGCACCGTGACCACCCCGAGCGCTTCGCCAAGATCGTGCGGGACTTCATCCGCAGCACCGAGCCGGCCTGCTACGACCGCGACCGCTGGCGCGACCTCCTCGACGAGGGGGCGCCGGTCCGTCCGGTCGAGGCGCGCGCCGGCGACGGACCGCTCGACCCGCTCGACGACGTACGACACGCAACACCCGCCTGACCCGGGCGGGTCAGGCGGGTGTCATCGCGTGGTGGCGCCGGTCAGGCGTCGCCGCCCTCCTGCTTGATGTCCTTGGTGGCGGTGGGGTCGTCGATCTTGTAGCGCTGCGCGGCCTCGACGACCTTCTCCACCGGGAAGTCGCCGGCGTCGGCCAGGGCCTGGAGGGCCTGGACGACGACGCTGACCGCGTCGATGTGGAAGAACCGGCGGGCGGCCGGGCGGGTGTCGGCGAAGCCGAACCCGTCGGCACCGAGCACGCGGTAGTCGGCCGGGACCCAGCGGGCGATCTGCAGCGGGACGGCCCGCATGTAGTCGGACACGGCGACGACCGGGCCTCGGGCGCCGGCCAGCTTGTCGCTGACGTAGGCCGTGCGGCGCTCCTCGCCCGGGTTGAGCAGGTTCCACTGCTCGGCGGCGGCACCGTCGCGGGCGAGCTCGTTCCACGAGGTCACCGACCACAGGTCGGCCTGGACGCCCCAGTCCTCGGCGAGCAGGCGGGCGGCCTCCTCGGCCCAGGGGAAGCCCACGCCGGACGCCATCAGCTGGACCCTCGGACCCTCGCCGTCGGCGGTGGCGACCTTGTGGATGCCCCGCAGGATGCCGTCGACGTCGACGTCGGCGGGCTCGGCCGGCATGGAGACCGGCTCGTTGTAGACGGTGAGGTAGAAGATGACGTCCTCGCCGGCGCCGTCGGGCCCGCCGGTGCCGTACATCCGCTCGAGGCCGTTCTGCATGATGTGGCTGATCTCGTAGGAGAACGCCGGGTCGTAGTGGACGATCGCCGGGTTCGTCGCGGCCAGCAGCGGCGAGTGACCGTCGGCGTGCTGGAGGCCCTCGCCCGTCAGCGTCGTGCGACCGGCCGTGGCGCCGATGAGGAAGCCGCGGGCCAGCTGGTCGGCCATCGCCCAGATGGAGTCGCCCGTGCGCTGGAAGCCGAACATCGAGTAGAAGATGTAGAACGGGATCATGTGCTCGCCGTGCGTGGAGTACGCCGACCCGGCGGCGGTGGCCGACGCCATCGCGCCCGCCTCGGAGATGCCCTCGTGGAGCATCTGGCCCTGCGCGGACTCCTTGTAGGACAGCAGCATCTTGCGGTCGACCGACTCGTACTGCTGGCCGCCCGGGTTGTAGACCTTGGCGCTCGGGAACATCGAGTCCATGCCGAACGTGCGGTACTCGTCGGGGGCGATCGGGACCAGGCGGTCACCGATCTCCGGGTCCTTCATCCAGTCGCGCAGCAGCCGGACGACGGCCATCGTGGTGGCGAACTTGTTCTTGCCCGACCCCTGCTTGAGCTCGGCGTACAGCTCGTCGCCGGGCAGCTTGAGGGCGGGGGCGCGGTTGACCCGGCGGGGGATCGAGCCGCCGAGGGCCGAGCGGCGCTCGAGCATGTACTCGATCTCCGGGGCGTCGGCGCCCGGGTGGAAGAACGGCGCACCGCCGGTCTTCTCGTAGGACTCCTCGAGGTCGCGGTCGCTGATCGGCAGGTAGAGCCGGTCGCGGAACTTCTTGAGGTCCGGGAGGGTCAGCTTCTTCATCTGGTGGGTGGCGTTCTTGCCCTCGAGGGCGTCGATCGTCCAGCCCTTGATGGTGTGGGCCAGGATCACCGTCGGCTGACCGGTGTGCTTGGACGCGGCGTCGAACGCGGCGAAGACCTTGCGGTAGTCGTGGCCGCCGCGGGGGAGCTTCTCGATCTGCGTGTCGGACATGTGCTCGACCATCTTGCGCAGGCGCGGGTCGCCGCCGAAGAAGTGCTCGCGGACGTAGGCGCCGTCCTCGGTCGAGTAGGTCTGGAAGGCTCCGTCGGGCGTGGAGTTCATCCGGTTGACCAGGACGCCGTCGACGTCGCGCGCCAGCAGGGCGTCCCACTCGCGGCCCCAGACGACCTTGATGACGTTCCACCCGGCGCCGCGGAAGTTGGCCTCGAGCTCCTGGATGATCTTGCCGTTGCCGGTGACCGGCCCGTCGAGCTGCTGCAGGTTGCAGTTGATGACCCAGGTGAGGTTGTCGAGCTCTTCGCGGGCGGCGACGCGGATCGCGCCCAGCGACTCGGGCTCGGCCATCTCGCCGTCACCCATGAAGGCCCACACGCGCTGCTGCTGGGTGTCCTTGATGCCGCGGTTGTCGAGGTAGCGGTTGAAGCGCGCCTGGTAGATCGAGCCGATGGCCGTGAGGCCCATCGACACGGTCGGGAACTCCCAGAAGTCGGGCATCAGGCGGGGGTGGGGGTACGACGGCAGGCCGGCGCCCTTGCCGTGCTGGACCTCCTGGCGGAAGCGGTAGAGCTGCTCCTCGCTGAGGCGACCCTCGAGGAACGCGCGGGCGTAGACACCCGGCGAGCCGTGGCCCTGGATGTAGATCTGGTCGCCGCCGCCCTCGTGGTCCTTGCCGCGGAAGAAGTGGTTGAAGCCGACCTCGTAGAGGCTCGCGGAGGACTGGTAGGTGGCGATGTGGCCGCCGACCTCGAGGCCCTTGCGGTTGGCCGACGAGACCATGACGGCGGCGTTCCAGCGGATGAACGCGCGGATGCGGCGCTCGACCTCCTCGTCGCCCGGGAACCACGGCTCGCGCTCCGGCGGGATCGTGTTGATGTAGTCGGTCGAGCGCAGCGCCGGGACGCCGACCTGCTTCTCGCGCGCGCGCTCGAGGAGGCGCAGCATCATGTAGCGGGCGCGGTCGCGGCCGCGGTCCTCGAGCATCGCGTCGAACGACGCGAGCCACTCCTGCGTCTCGTCCGGGTCGATGTCGGGCAGCTGGGTGGGAAGGCCCTCGTGGATCACCGACGCGATGGCCGGGTTCTTGCTGGTCTTCTCGTCGGACTTCTCGGCGTCACTCACCCGCTCATCGTGTCACGACCGTCGGCGCCACGAAATCTACCCGTGGGTAGTCCCACAGGCCGTACGGCGCCCGCGGCGACCGCGGTCCGCCACGGGCGCGCACGCGGACGGGGGGTGGACCGGGGTTGCGGCTCCTGCTGTGTTCCTGTGGACTGTGCGCATCGACGCCTGACCACCACCGGTCGGGCACCCGAACACAGGAGGCACTGCGTGAGCTCGACGGTGGGCGATTCTGCCCCGGTGACAGGAACGGGGGAGCGGCTCGGGCTCAAGCCCGGGATGGTCGTCCAGGAACTCGGCTGGGACAACGACACCGATGACGAGCTGCGCGTCGCGGTCGAGGACTGCATCGACGCCGACATGGTCGACGGCGACTACGGCAACGTGGTCGACGCCGTGCTGCTGTGGTGGCGCGCCGACGACGGTGACCTCGTCGACGGCCTCGTCGACGCCCTGACCGACCTCGTCGGCGGCGGGTCGATCTGGTTGCTCACGCCCAAGGTCGGTCGACCGGGCACGGTCGACGCGTCCGACGTCAGCGAGGCGGCGCCCGTCGCGGGCCTGTCGCAGACCACGACGGCGGCCGTCAGCAAGGACTGGCAGGCCACCCGGCTGGTCGCGCCGAAGACCCCCGCGTGACCGTTCGCGACCTCCCGTCCACGCTCGCCGCCCGGGCGTCGGGGGTCGCCACCACCGTCCGCGTGCTGGGTCGCGCGGGCGTGATCAGGCCCCACGCACCACGCACCCTGCTCGACATCGGCCGGCTGGTCGTGCGCTGGGGCACCGGACCGGCGGGCGGGTTCGCCACGTTGGCTGCCCGTGAGCCGCACCAGGTGGGCGTGGTGGACGAGCTCGGCGAGCTCACCTGGGGCGAGCTGCAGCGCCGCTCCAACTCCCTCGCGAGGGCCCTCGCGGAGCGCGGTGTCCGCGAGGGCGACTCGGTGGCGGTGATGTGCCGCAACCACCGCGGCTTCATCGACGCCACCATCGCGATCGCCAAGCTGGGCGCCGACATCCTCTACCTCAACACCGCCTTCGCGGGACCGCAGCTCGTCGACGTGCTCGAGCGGGAGGCGCCGAGCATGGTCATCCACGACGAGGAGTTCACCGGGCTGCTCGCCGGCGCCGACCTCGAGCGCCGGGTCCTGGCGTGGACCGACGGCAACCCCGGAGCCGACGGGACCCGGGACACCCTCGAGCGGCTCGTGTCGGCGTACGACGAGGGCGACCTGCAGCCGCCCGCCCGCCACGCCCGGATCGTGATCCTCACCTCGGGCACCACCGGCACGCCCAAGGGGGCACCGCGCAAGGAGGCCGGCATCGACGCTGCCGTGTCGCTGCTGTCGCGGATGCCGCTGCGTGCGGGGTGGCGCACCCACATCGCGGCGCCGCTGTTCCACACCTGGGGCTTCGCGCACCTGGCGCTGGCGATGCTGCTCGGCTCGACCGTGGTGCTGCGGCGCACGTTCGACCCGGTGGAGGCGCTGCGGACCACGCAGGCCGAGCGATGCCAGTCGATGGTCGTGATCCCGGTGATGCTCCAGCGCATCCTGGCGCTCGACCCCGGTGAGCTCGAGGGGATCGACCTCTCCCGCGTCGAGGTGGTCGCCTCGTCCGGGTCGGCGCTGCCGGCCACCCTGGCGCAGGCGTGGATGGACCGCTTCGGCGACAACCTCTACAACATCTACGGCTCGACCGAGGTGGCGTACGCCTCGATCGCCACGCCCGAGGACCTGCGGGCCGACCCGACGTCCGCGGGCAAGCCACCCCACGGCACCGTCGTGAAGATCCTCGGCGACGACGGGCACGAGCTGCCGCGCGGTGAGACGGGCCGGATCTTCGTGGGCAACGGGCTGCTCTTCGAGGGCTACACCAACGGCGGGTCCAAGGAGGTCGTCGAGGGGTTGATGTCCTCGGGTGACCTCGGCTGGTTCGACGAGGCCGGCCGCCTGCACGTCGCGGGCCGCGACGACGACATGATCGTCTCCGGCGGCGAGAACGTCTTCCCGCAGGAGGTCGAGGACTGCCTGGTCGCCCACGAGCGCGTGGGGGAGGTCGCTGCCGTCGGCGTCGTCGACGAGGACTATGGTCAACGCCTGCGCGCCTTCGTGGTGCGCACCGGCGAGGTGTCGGAGGACGACCTGCGCGAGCACGTGAAGGCCCACCTGGCCAGGTTCAAGGTGCCTCGCGAGATCGTGTTCCTCGACGAGCTGCCGCGCAACGCCACGGGCAAGGTGCTCAAGCGGGAGCTGGCCGGGTGGGACAGCAGGGACGACCAGAAGGACGGCGAGGGACCAGCGTGACGGGCAACGGACTGTGCATCGGTGACGAGGCACCCGACTTCACGCTCCGTGACCAGTTCGGCCAGGACGTCCGGCTCAGCGACTTCCGGGGCCGCAAGGCGGTCGCGCTGATGTTCTACCCGTTCGCCTTCACCGGGGTGTGCACCGGTGAGATGTCGGGGGTGCGCGACCGGCTCGACGAGTTCCTCACCTTCGACACCGAGGTGCTGGCCGTGTCGTGCGACTCGGTGTACGCCCTGCGCACGTTCGCGGAGACCGAGGGGCTCAACTTCCCGCTGCTCTCGGACTGGTGGCCCCACGGCGCCGTGTCGCGTGCCTACGAGGTGTTCGACGAGGTCAAGGGCGCGCCGCGCCGGTCGTCGTACGTCGTCGACCGGGAGGGCCGCCTGCGCTGGTCGGTGCACAACGCGAACCCCGACGGCCGCGACCTCGACGAGCACCTCCACGAGCTCCACGCGGCGCTCGAGACACACCTCGTGTGAGCCCTGGTCTAGACCGGTCCCGGGCAATTTCATGATTCGTCGCCCCTCCTTGGGGCCCGGTGTAATCTTGTGCTTGTTGAACCGCTGGTGACCCGAGACGCCAGCGGTTCAACTCATTTCCGGACCCGGTGTGCCGGCCCTGCAGGGGCTCGGCGAACGCTGGCCGACGGTTTGCCGGGCCGCGTGCGCGGTCCCGTAGTGTGTGCCCCTGCGCGTCGGTAGCTCAGCGGTAGAGCACTCGGTTTACACCCGAGCGGTCGGCGGTTCGAAACCGTCCCGACGCACCGTCTTCCACACGTCGGGGACCGCATGAGAGGCCTCTCATCCGCGCCTCACGGGCGGCTCACGCCGCCGCAGCACTCTTCTCGTGCACCGGGCCGAACCGGCCCCCGACGAGAGGAACCACGATGAGGAAGATCCTTCCCACCACCCTGCTGGGTGTCGCCGGCCTGACCGCCTTCGGCCTGATCGCCATGTCGACGCCCGTCGTGTCCGCCACACCGGACGAGGCCGCCAAGCGCGACGACGACGCGCCGTCGCTGGTCCTGGTCTCCGACGACGACGATGACGACACCTTCGACGACACCGACGACGACACGCGCAC
Source organism: Nocardioides sp. GCM10028917 (assembly GCF_042666175.1). Lineage (NCBI taxonomy): Bacteria > Bacillati > Actinomycetota > Actinomycetes > Propionibacteriales > Nocardioidaceae > Nocardioides > Nocardioides sp. GCM10028917. The sequence goes on along the minus strand of NZ_JBHTFL010000004.1, from coordinate 44,918 downwards.
GAACAGCTCGTCGTACACCGGCCAGAGCCGCGACACCAACGACAACACCAACAGCCGGGTGACCGACGTCAGCCGTGACCGCGACAAGAGCCGCGGCGACAACACCCGCGACTGGACGCGCGACGGCGGCGACAAGACGCGCGACAAGACGGCCAACGGCACCAACGACCGCAGCCGCAACGACACCCGCGGCTGACCGCCGACGGCGAGGGAGGCGACATGGGCAGGAACGACGACCGCTGGCACCTCGACGAGGGCGAGCTCCTAGCGCCGGGCCTCAGCGCGCTGCGCCGCCTCGGTGGCGGGGCCGCCTACGAGGCCTGGCTGTGCTTCGACGAGGTGACCTGGTCGCCGGTCGTCGTCAAGGCGCTGCGTCCCTCGCAGCTCGAGCACGAGTCCTCCCGGCGTGGTCTGCGCCGGGAGGTCCTCGCCCTCGCCACGGTCAACCACCCGGTGGTCGTGCGCGGCCTCCGGGACGGGCAGGACGGCGACCGCCCGCACGTCGTCCTGGAGCACATCGACGGCCCGCGGCTCTCCAGCCTGGTCCGTCGCCACGGCCGCCTGCAGGAGCAGCAGTACCTGCCGCTGGCCATCGACGTCGCCGCCGCGCTGCACTACTTCCGCCACATCGGCTGGACCCACCTCGACGTCAAGCCCAGCAACGTCATCATGGGCGCCCCCGCGCGACTGATCGACCTGTCGGTGGCCCGCCCCGAGGAGGACGCCCGCCGCCTCCGCCACCCGATCGGCACCGACGCCTACATGTCACCCGAGCAGTGCGACCCGGGCGCCGCGCGCCACGGTGGCGGGCCTGTGCCGTCCTACGCCTCCGACGTGTGGGGACTGGGTGCGACGCTCTTCCACGCGGTCGCCGGCCGGCGCCCGTTCGAGCAGGGCGACCCCGACGCGGACGACGTACGCCGCCGCTTCCCGCAGCTCGTGGACACCCCCGCGGCGCTGCCGGACGACGTCCCGGCCGTGGTCGCCGAGACGGTGCACGCCTGCCTGCGCCGCGACCCGGACGACCGTCCCCTGCCCCACGAGGTGGCGGAGGCGCTCGAGCCGGTGCTGGCCGGGCTGCCGCGCGGCTCGCTGACGGCCTTCAACCCGAGGGCCTGAGCAGCATCAGGGGTTGAGCCGGTAGCCCACCCCGCGCACGGTCGCGATGGTGTCGGTGCCGAGCTTCTTGCGCAGGTAGCCGACGTAGACGTCCACCACGTTGGAGCCGGGGTCGAAGTCGTAGCCCCACACCAGGTCGAGCAGCTGCTCGCGGGTCAGGACCTGGCCGGGGTTGAGCAGGAAGATCTCGGCGAGCGCGAACTCGCGTGCGGAGAGCTCGGACTCACCCCGCGGCCCGGCGATGCGTCGCGTGCGCCGGTCGAGCCGCAGGCCGCCGACCACGAGGTCGTCCCCGGCCACCTGGGCGTCGGCCGGTACGAGCGCGCGGAGGCGCAGCCGGATGCGGGCCATCAGCTCGGCGAATCGGAACGGCTTGGCCATGTAGTCGTCGGCGCCGCTGTCGAGGGCGGTGACCGTGTCGGTCACCGAGTCGCGGGCGGTGAGGACGATGACGGGCATCCGGCTCCCCTGGGAGCGCAGCTGGTCGAGCACCTCGAAGCCGTCCATGCCGGGGAGCCCGATGTCGAGCACCATCAGGTCGAAGCGCCCCGACAGCGCCTCGTCGAGCCCGCTCGGACCGTCGCCCGCGACGGTCGGCTGGTGGCCCTCGGCGCGGAGGCCCTTGGCCACGAACGAGGCGATCCGCTCCTCGTCCTCCACGATCAGGATCTGGGCCATCGGGTGTCCTTCCTCGTCATATCGTCGGTCAGGTCGTGTGTCATCGCTCGATCTCCCGGTCGGGCAGGACGATCTCCACGTGCGCGCCGCGGGGCTCGGCGTCGGTGATGCATACGTCGCCCTCGTGCGCGTCGGCGATCGCGCGCACGATGCTGAGTCCGAGACCGAAACCGTCGTCCCCGGCACGCGCGTGGCTGCGGCCGAACCGCTCGAGGACGGCCTCGCGGTCCTCGGCCGGGATCCCGTCGCCGCAGTCGCGGACCCACAACCGCATCAGGCCGTCCTCGCGCGCCGAGCCGAGGGCCACGACCGTGCCGGGGTCGGTGTGCTTGACCGCGTTGTCGGCGAGCTGCAGGAGCGCCTGGGTGACCCGCTGCTCGTCGAGCACGGCGCGGCCGCCGGCGACGCCGTCGAGCTGCCACTCGCGGTCGCCGAGCGCGGTGGCCTTGGCCAGCACCGACTGGGTGAGCTCGGCGAGGTGCACCTCGCCCAGGACGAGGAAGTCGGGGCGGCGGCTCTTCGCGAGCAGGATGAGGTCCTGCACGAGTCGGGACATGCGGTCGACCTCGTCGAGGAGGAGCTCGCGGGTCTGGACCAGCTCGGCGGGGTCCTCGCCGTCCAGCAGCTCGAGGTGTCCGCGCAGGACGGTGAGGGGGGTCTTGAGCTCGTGGCCGGCGTCGTCGAGGAACTGCCGCTGTGCGGCGAAGCCGGAGTCGAGCCGCTCGAGCATGCTGTTGATCGTGCGGGTGAGTGCGGTGATGTCGTCGTTGCCGCGCTCCGGGATGCGGCGCGAGAGGTCGGTGGTGGTGATCTCGCGGGCGGTGCTCTCGAGGGTGCGCAGCGGCGCCAGGAGGCGCCCGGACTGGAAGGCGGCGATGGTGGTGATCAGCCCGAGCGAGAGCAGCGCGATGAGCGTGTAGGTCTGCAGCGTGCGGTCGAGCTCCTCGTGCTCGTCGCGCAGGAAGTTGACGATGACGAGCGAGCCCTCGCCCTGCGTGTTGGTGACGGGCACCAGCGTCACCCAGGTCTCGCCGAAGGTGGGCGACTCGATGACGCGGGTGCCGCCGACGCCGTCGAGGTCGGCGAGCGCGTCCTGGTAGGCGGGCTCGTCGAGGACCTCCTGGCCGTAGCGGTTGGCGGTGCGCTCCGGGGTCTCGCCGCGGACGTAGCCGACGAGCATCTCGTCGTCGTCAGGCACGTTGCGGGTCAGGAAGACGTTGAGCACGCGGCCGACGTCGTCGAACTCCTCGCCGGTGTTCGGGTCGATGCGGAGCGCGCGGAACTCGGCGATCTCCTGGCTGATCTGCGCGTTCACCTGGCGCTCGATGCGCGCCGACTCCAGCGCGTAGACCAGCAGCCCCGCGCCGGTCATCGCCACCGCCGTGAGGACCGCGATGACGACCGTGATGCGGGTGCGGACCGAGACGCGGGCGAAGCGTCGACGAGCACCGTCAGTCGTCCCCGTCGTCGTCCCGCTCGTCGGTGTCGTCATCGTCCGGCCCGTCGTCGTCCCACTCGTCGTCGTCATCCTCCCCGACCGGTGTCGGCTCCGGCGTCACCACCCGGGCCTCGCCACCAGCACCGCGCTGCGCGTCCTGTGCCGGGCCGTCGAGCGGTCCGTCCGGGTCCGGCCGGGGCGTGCGGGGGGACTGCCGGCCGGGCGGAGGAGCGGCCGGGTCGGCGGCCGGGTCGGTGGTCGGGTTGGTAGTCGGCGCGTCGGTCGGGGCGTCGCGCAGGATTACGGGACTGTGGTCGCCGGGCACCGGTGCTCCCGGCGAGGCGAGCGACCCGGCGACGTACGCCGTCACCGGCACCACAACCGCCAGGAGGAGGAGCACCCTGGTCACCTGTCCCATGGGCGTCATGGTGCGCAACCGGCGTGGCGGCAGCGTGAGACGTGGATGAGAGCCTTCTTAGAGTCGGCCGGCGGTCCGTTCGTCGACGCCCACGGGCCGTCCGTCGCACCCGCCGTCCGACCTCTCGCAGCGCCGCGTGACGCGTGCCACAGTGGGCGCATGATCGTCCCCTTCAGCGTCACCGACTTCATCGAGCGCGCTGCGGCCGTCTACGGCGAGCGCCCGGGGTTCATCGACGAGCCGGACCAGCCCGCCGCGTCGCTGGGCACCCTGACCTACGCCGAGGCGTACGAGCTGTCGCGCCGGCAGGCGGCCAGGCTGGACGAGCTGGAGCTGGAGGTCGGCGACCGCGTCGCGATCATCAGCCACAACTCTGCGCGCCTGCTCACGTCGTTCTTCGGCGTGTGCGGGTCGGGGCGGGTGCTGGTGCCGATCAACTTCCGGCTGCGGCCGGACGAGATCGCGTACATCGTGGCCCACTCCGGCGCGCGGGTGCTCTACGTCGACCCGGAGCTCGTGGACTCGCTGAAGGGCGTCGACGTCGAGCACACCTTCGTGCTCGGCGAGGACGGGTCGATGTTCGCCGAGCCCGGGGTCGAGCCCCGCGCGTGGGAGCCCGACGAGAACGCCACCGCCACGATCAACTACACCTCCGGCACGACCGCGCGGCCCAAGGGAGTGCAGCTCACCCACCGCAACCTCTGGACCAACGCGGTGACCTTCGGCCTCCACGCCGGGGTGAGCGACCGCGACGTCTACCTCCACACGCTGCCGATGTTCCACGCCAACGGCTGGGGGATGCCGTTCGCGATGACCGGCCTGGGCGTGCCGCAGGTGGTGCTCCGCAAGGTCGACGGGACGGAGATCCTGCGACGGGTCGAGCAGCACGGGGTGACCGTGATGTGCGCTGCCCCGGCCGTGGCCGCCGCGGTGCTGGAAGCCGCCCAGGACTGGGAGGGCGAGATCCCCGGTCGCGACCGCGTGCGCATCATCATGGCGGGCGCGCCGCCGCCCACCAAGACCGTCGTGCGGGTCGAGGAGGAGCTCGGCTGGGAGTTCGTGCAGATCTACGGCCTCACCGAGACCTCGCCGCTGCTGACCATCAACCGCAGCCGCGCCGAGTGGGACGACCTGCCGGCCGAGGAACGGGCGGCCCGGCTCGTGCGCGCCGGCGCACCCGCCATCGGCGTACGCCTGCGCACCGACGCCGAGGGGGAGGTGCTGGCGCGGTCCAACGTCATCCTCGAGGGCTACTGGGAGCGGCCCGACGAGACGGAGAAGGCGCTCGTCGACGGCTGGTTCCACACCGGCGACGGCGGGGTGATCGGCGACGACGGCTACCTCACGATCAGCGACCGCAAGAAGGACGTGATCATCACCGGAGGCGAGAACGTCTCGTCCATCGAGGTCGAGGACGTGCTCTTCTCGCACCCGGCGGTCGCCGAGGTCGCGGTCATCGGCGTGCCGAGCGACAAGTGGGGCGAGACCATCAAGGCGCTCGTCGTGCTGGCCGAGGGCGCGAGGACGGACGAGGCCGAGCTGATCGCGTGGTGCAAGGACAGGGCCGCCGGCTACAAGGCGCCGACGTCCATCGAGTTCCGCGACGAGCTCGCCCGCACGGCGACCGGCAAGCTGCAGAAGTTCAAGCTGCGCCAGCCGTACTGGGAGGGGCAGGCGCGGCAGGTCAACTAGCGCGGTCAACTAGCCTGCGCGCATGCCCAGCCTCGCCGACGTCGTCGACCTGCTGCACACCTGGTACCCGCCGGGCACCGCGGACTCCTGGGACGCCGTCGGGCTGGTGGCCGGGGACCCGTCCGCGGAGGTGGCGCGGGTGATGTTCGCCGTCGACCCGACGGTCGAGGTCGCCCGCGAGGCGGTGGAGTGGGGCGCCGACCTGCTCGTCGTGCACCACCCGCTGTTCCTCACGCCGGTCAGCTCGGTCGCCGCGGACACGCCCAAGGGGCGCACCCTCCACACGCTGACCGCTGGTGGCTGCGCGCTGCTGGCCGCCCACACCAACGCCGACCAGGCGGTCTCCGGCGTCTCGGAGTCGCTGGCCCTGGCGCTGGGACTCACCGACCTCGTGCCCATCCGGCCGCGACCGGCGGGACCGCTCGACAAGGTCGTGGTCTTCGTGCCGGTCGACTCGGCGGAGGCCGTCCGCACGGCCATGACCGACGCAGGCGCGGGTCGGCTCGGCGACTACGACTCGTGCACGTGGAGCGCGACGGGTGAGGGCCGGTTCCGCCCGCTCGACGGCGCGTCCCCCGCGATCGGTGCGGTCGGCGACCTCGAGGTGGTGGAGGAGGCCCGGGTCGAGGCGGTGGTGCCGCGCGGTCGTCGTACGGCGGTGGTGCGGGCGCTGCTGGCCGCCCATCCCTACGAGGAGCCCGCCTTCGACGTGGTCCCGCTCGCGGACCCGGGGCTGGCGTCCACAGGCACCGGACGGATCGGCACGGTCGAGGAGATGACGCTCGGGCAGCTCGCTGCCCGGGTCGCGGAGGCGTTGCCGGCGACGGCCCACGGCGTACGCGTGGCCGGCGACCCGCAGCGGCCGGTGCGGACGGTCGCGGTGTGCGGCGGGGCGGGGGACTTCCTGCTCGACGAGCTCGCCCACAGCGACGTCGACGTCTACGTCACGAGCGACCTCCGGCACCACCGGGCGGCCGAGTTCCTCGAGCACGACGGGCCGGCCCTGGTCGACGTCGCGCACTGGGCGGCCGAGTGGACCTGGCTGCCGGCGGTGGAGGCTCGGCTGCGCCGGGAGCTGGGCGATAGGGTCGACACCCGGGTCAGCACGCGGTGCACCGACCCGTGGACGTTCCGCCACTGAAAGCAGCAGGAGAGCCGTTGAAGGCCGATCCCACCCACCAGCACGCACTCCTCGACGTCGCCGAGCTCGACTCCCGTGCCGCCCAGCTCCGGCACCAGCGGGGCCACCTTCCCGAGACGGCCGAGATCAGCACGCTGGAGGCCGAACGGACCCAGCTGACCGACCAGGTGCGCGACGCGCGCATCGTCGTGGACGACCTCACCGTGGAGCAGGCCAAGGCCGACCGCGAGGTGGAGCAGGTCAAGGCCCGCCGTGAGCGCGACCGCACCCGGATGGACAGCGGGCAGATCACCAACCCCAAGGACCTCGAGCGGATGCAGCACGAGCTCGTGTCGCTCGAGCGCCGGATCTCGACGCTGGAGGACGCGGAGCTCGAGGTGATGGAGAAGCTCGAGGAGGCCCAGCAGCTGCTCGACGGCCTCGGCATCCGCGCCGAGGACATCGACGCCCGGCTGGGCGAGCTGGTCGCGGCGCGCGACGAGAAGCGCGTCGAGATCGACCGCTCGCTCGAGGAGGTGTCGGCCGCGCGCGGGCCGGCGACCGAGGGCATCCCCGAGGACCTGATGGCGCTCTACGAGCGGCTGCGCGAGCAGAAGGGCATCGGCGCCGCGCTGCTCCGGTCGCGCCAGTGCGGCGGCTGCAACATGACCCTCGACGCCTCCGAGCTGTCGCGGATCCGGTCCGCTCCGGCCGACGAGGTCATCCGTTGCGAGGAGTGCCAGCGCATCTTGGTGCGCACCGACGAGTCCGGCCTGTGAGGAGCTGACGCGTCGTGCGGTTCCCCGACGCGGAGGTCGTCGCCGAGCGCAGCCGCACGTCGCTGCGCGCCCGCGTGGCCCGGCTCCGGGCCAAGGGCTGGGTGATCGGCCAGTGCGCGATTGCCGCCGGCATCGCGTGGTGGCTGGCTGCCGACGTGTTCAACCACCGGCTGCCGTTCTTCGCGCCGATCGCGGCCGTGGTGTCCCTCGGGATGTCCTACGGCCAGCGACAGCGCCGCGTCGCGGAGGTGACCGTCGGCGTGGCGCTCGGCGTCTTCCTGGGCGACGCGGCCACCCATCTGATCGGTTCGGGTGGATGGCAGATCGCGGTGATCGTCGCCGCCGGCATGTCGATCGCGCTGCTGCTCGACGCGGGGCAGCTGATGGTCATCCAGGCCGCGGTGCAGGGGATCGTGGTCGCCGCTCTGGCGCCCGCCCCGGGCGACGCCTTCCTCCGCTGGACCGACGCGATCATCGGCGGATCGGTGGCGCTGGTGGCGGCGACCGTCGTCCCGCGCGCGCCGCTGCGCAAGCCGCGCGACCAGGCGGCCGTGGTGGTGCGCAAGATCGCCGAGCTGCTGCGCTCGTCCGCCGACCGCCTCGGGGACGGGGACGTCGACAAGGCGCTGGCCGTGCTGCGCGAGGCCCGGTCCACCGACTCGCTCATCGCCGAGCTGCGCGCGGCGTCGTCGGAGGGCTTGTCGGTCGTGAGCTCCTCGCCCTTCCGGCGCGGCCACGGCGAGCACCAGCGGCAGCTCGCCGAGCTCGTCGAGCCGCTCGACGTGGCCCTGCGCAACACACGCGTGGTCGTGCGCCGGGTCGCCGTGGCCTGCTACCGCCGCGAGCCCGTGCCGGCGTCGTACGCCTCCCTGATGCGCGACCTGGCGGACCTCTCCGAGCGCGTCGCCGACGAGCTGGTGGCCGACCGGATGGCGGTGGCCGTCATCGACGACCTCATCGCCCTCGGGCGCGCCACGGCGAAGGTCGAGCACAGCGACGACCTGTCCGCCGAGGTGATCCTCGCGCAGGTGCGCTCGATCGTCGCCGACATGCTGGCGCTGTGCGGGATGGACCCGCTCGAGGCGACCGACGTGATCCCGCTGCGCTAGACCTCGGTGACCACCACGTCGAGCTGGGTGCCCTTCGCCGTGGGCTCGCCCGTCTCGACGGTCCAGCCGAGCCGGGTGAGCGTGTCCGCGAGCGCCGCGGGGGTGCGGGGGTTGGCGCCGTTCTCGAGCAGCGCGCGGACGATGCGGCCCTTGGTCGCCTTGTTGAAGTGGCTCACGACGGACCGCTTGCCGGCCGACTCGTGCAGCACACGGACGGTCGCGACGCGGCGGGCCAGGGACGCGTCCGGCCGCCAGAAGGCGGCGTACGTCCCGGAGCGCAGGTCGACGAGCAGGCCGGTGCCGACCGCCTCGGTGACGGCCTCGCCGAGGACCTCGCGCCACGCCCCCGCGACCGAACCGGTGCCCGGCAGAGTGGTGTCGCCGGAGAGCCGGTAGGCCGGGATCCGGTCTCCTGGCCGCACGATGCCGAACAGCGAGCTCGTGATCGCCACCCGAGCGGTCGCCCGGCGGCGGGCCGCGGGGGAGAGGGTGTCGAAGCCGAGGGCGTCGTAGAGGACGCCGGTGTAGATGGCGTCGGCGCGGGCGGTCGGGGCGTCGTCGAGGTCGGCGTTGCGTTGCACCAGGTCGCGCTGGGCAGGGCCGAGGCCGAGCACGGCGGCGGCCTTGTCCGGGTCGTCGCCGCACAACCGAGCGAGCGACTCGAGCAGCGTCGTCCGCGTGGTGGTGAGGGACGGCGAGGACAGCGAGCCGAGGTCGAGGGCCTTGCCGCGACGCGGAGCGGTCTTGCCCTCGCTGGGCGGCAGCAGGATCAGCACGGGCGCAAGCGTAGGGAGCGCGGGCGTCCGCACCACGGCTAGGGTCGTGACATGCCCAGCAACCGTGTGGTGAAGGTCCGCTCCAGCGGGGACAGCGTGACGGCACAGGAGATGCGCGACGGCATCGCCGCGATCCAGGCGGAGCTAGACGTCACGCCGACCTTCCCCCAGGCCGTCGAACGGGCAGCCGCCGACGCAGCCGCGTCGCCCCGGCTGCCGGAGCTCGACCGCACCGACATCCCGTTCGTCACGATCGACCCGGAGTCGGCCCGCGACCTCGACCAGGCGATGCACATCGAGCGGGCGGGGAACGGCTACGTGGTGCACTACGCGATCGCCGACGTCGCGGCGTTCGTGACGGCGGGCGACCCCGTCGACGTCGAGGCCAACCGCCGGGGCGAGACGCTCTACGGCGCCGACTCGAAGATCCCGCTGCACCCGACCGTGCTGAGCGAGGGCGCTGCCTCGCTGCTCCCTGACGAGGTGCGTCCCGCGCTGCTGTGGACGATCAAGGTCGACGAGACGGGCGAGGGCACCGACGTCGAGGTCGAGCGGGCGCTGGTCCGCTCGCGCGCCAAGCTGTCGTACGAGGGGGTGCAGGCCGACCTCGACGCCGGGAAGGCCGACGAGCTCATCGGCCTGCTCAAGGAGGTCGGCGAGCTGCGGCTCGCCCGCGAGGCAGCCCGCGGCGGCGTCTCGCTGCCGCTGCCCGAGCAGGAGCTGGTCGAGACTGGCGACGGGCACTGGGAGCTGGAGTTCCGGCGGCTGACGCCGGTCGAGACCTGGAACGCCCAGATCTCCCTCCTCACCGGCATGGCCGCCGCCTCCCTGATGGTCTACGCCCGCGTCGGCATCCTCCGCACCCTGCCGCCGGCCGACCCCCGCGACGTGCAGCGCCTCCACCGCACCGCTCGCGCCCTCGGCATCGTGTGGCCCGCCGAGCAGCTCTACCCCGACTTCATCCGCACGCTCGACCCCTCGAAGCCGACCCACGCCGCGATGATCGTGGCGTGCACGCGCCTGCTGCGCGGCGCCGGCTACGTCGCCTTCAACGGTGAGCTGCCCGAGCAGGCCCAGCACTCGGCGCTCGCCTCGGAGTACGCCCACGTCACCGCCCCGCTGCGCCGGCTCGCCGACCGCTACGCCGGCGAGGTCTGCGTCGCCCTGTGCGCCGGGACCGAGGTCCCGTCGTGGGTCATCGAGGCGATGGGCCGGCTGCCCGAGACGATGACCGAGTCCGGGCGCCGGGCCAACCGCTACGAGAACGCCGTCGTCGACCTCTGCGAGGCCGAGCTGCTCCACGACCGGGTGGGTGAGCGCTTCACCGCGGTCGTCGTCGAGCTCGACGAGAAGAGCAAGCAGAAGGGCGACATCACCATCCAGGACCCCGCCATCGAGGCGCGGGTGACGAGCACCTCCGACCTCCCCCTGGGCGAGGAGGTCACCGTGGAGCTGGCGGCGGCCGACCCGAAGACGCGGACCGTGGAGTTCCGGCTGGTCTGAGCGGCGTACCTCGACGCGTCGGACGACCACAGGTCAGCCGGCGGCGGTCGCTCGAGCGTGGCTGGGGACGACAGCGTCGACTTCTGGTCGTCCGACGCGCCGGACGACCTCGGCCAGCACCCAGCGGACGTACGTCTGGTCGTGCATCACCTGCTCCCACGTGAACCGCAGGACCCGCCAGCCGTGGATCACCAGCAGGTTGTAGCGGGCGCAGTCGCGGCGGTGGGCCTTGCGAGAGGCGTGGTAGGACCACGAGTCCGCCTCGAACGCCAGGCGGAGCGCGTGGCACACCAGGTCAGGGTGGATGGTGCCGGTGCCGAGATCGACGGCAGCCTGGGGCTCCACGACGATCCCGACCTCGATACAGAGGGCGCGGAGCACCGACTCGAACGGGTTGGCCGCACGGCGATCGGCATGGCGGAGCACGCGGCGTACGGCGTCGGCGCCCGCGCCACGTACGTCGATCGCGTCGAGGTCGGTACGCGTCACCAGCCCGGACCTCAGGGCGGAGTCGGCGATGGCGAGCGCCTCGTCGAACGGCAAGGTCCGGGCGCAGTCGATCACCGTGCGCAGTGGCGTCGTCACGCCATCGACGACCTGGTCGTCGGCGACGTTCGCCCAGTGGATCGAGACCCCCTCGCGCTGCTCCGGTGCGAGCTTGCGCCCGCGCCTGACCAGCAGCTCCGGGACGGGTGGTTGCTCCTTGAGCGCCCATCCGTAGTGGGCCGCGGCACTCCGGAGGCAGACGATCGCGGTCAGTCGGGATGCCACGCGGCGCGCGTCGCCGGCCGTCGGCAGCGCGTACCGACCCCGGCTGAGCCGCACGACCGGGCCGCGAGCGACGGCCCGGCGGAGCCGACGACGGGTCGTGAGCCGGAGCAGGTCCCGAGCGCCGGCCGTCCCGCCGAGGCGTTCGAGTGCTGGAGCGGCGTCCATCCGGTCAGCCTGCCGCGAGGAGGCCTCGCCCCGCTCCCGTCGTCCACAGGCGCGCCGGACGACCACAACGTCGTACGCCTGACGCGACCCACGCCTGGAGCGCGGGGCCCCGGGGACTTGTGGTCGTCCGACGCGCCGGGAGGTGAACCGGGCGGAGATGAGCGCCGTACGCCCGGGGGAGGAGGTGTCCCGTGGTCGGAGTGCGGCGCGGTCTGGCCGTGTGCCTGGTCGGGCTGGTCGTCCTGCTCGCCGTGCTGCACGTCGGACCTGCCGCGGGGGCGGTGGGTCTGGGCTGCGCCGTCGTGCTGGCGGTCGCGGCCGGTCGCCGGGCCACAGCCGACGGGGTCGCGCTCCTCGGGCCGGCGGACCTGGTCACGCTCACCCGCGCGACCCTCGCCTGCGGGATCGCCGCGCTGGTGGCCGAGGCCTTTGCCGGGGCCGACGTCGTCGGCGTCCTGGTGCCGCTCACGGTCGTCGCGCTGGCGCTCGACCTCGTCGACGGCCGCGTCGCGCGTCGCACCGGCACCGCGTCGGCGTACGGCGGCCGCCTCGACGGGGAGGCCGACGCCTTCCTGATCCTCGTGCTCAGCGTCCTGGTCGCGCGGGAGGACGGTGCATGGGTGCTCGGGCTGGGCGTGATCCGCTACGCGTACGCGGTCGCGGCGCGCCTGCTGCCCTGGATGCAGCGGCCGTTGCCGCCCCGCTACTGGCGCAAGGTGGTGGCGGCCTACGTCGGCGTCGCCCTGGCGCTCGCGGCGTCCGGCCTCGCACCGGCAGTGACGACGTACGCCGTGCTGGTCGTCGCTGCGCTGCTGCTCGCCGAGTCGTTCGGCTGGGACGTGGTGTGGCTGTGGCGGCGCCGACTGAACCGGGCGGGCACCGCGGACGTACTCCCGGCAAAGGTCCTCGAACACGGCAGGTGAGTGGCATGCGCGTCATCGCAGCGTTGTCGGTGCTGGTCTCGGCGGCGGTACACCTCTACCTCTGGCTCGACTTCGCCCGGGACGACGACTTCCTCGGACCGTCGTTCATGCTCAACGCGGTCGCCGGCGCCGTGATCGCGGTCCTGCTGCTGGTCTGGCGGCACTGGGTGCCGGCGTTCCTCGCGCTCGGGTTCGGGGCGAGCACGCTGCTGGCCTTCGTGCTCGCCACGACGGTCGGGCTGTTCGGCGTCACCGCCAACTGGACCGGGTGGGCGGTGTGGGTCGCGGCCGCGTCCGAGGTCGTCGCGATCGTCGCGGGAGCGCGGCTGCTCGCCGCCGACAACCCGCTCGCCTCACGCGTCCAGTCGTAGGACCACCCGCCCGCTCGTGGTCCGCACCTCCACGCTGGCGATGTCGTCGCGGGGGACGGAGGTGGCGGCCGGGACCTCCATGGTGGCGCCGCTCAACGACGTCCAGCTCCCGACCTGCTCCGACCGGCCGTCGGAGGCGGTGACGAACAACAGGTAGTCGACCTGCTCGGGCAGCTCCACCGCGGCGGCGTCCTTGTCGTAGGTGCAGGTCAGCAGCATCCGGGTGCCCCAGGTGACCTGCTCGAGGCCGAGGCTGGCCTCGACGGGTACGTCGCCCAGCGGGGCCATCGCGTGCGTCTCGACCTCGTCGCCGCCGCCCGGCGATCCCGGCTGCGGCGACGACGTGCTCGTGCCCGGTCCGGAGACCGGCGTGTCGGCGCGGTCGAGGACCGCCGGCACGGCGAGCGCGACCACGGCCGCCGCTGCGGCCGCGAGCCCCGCGACGAGGAGCACGCGCCGGCGGCTGCGGACCTGGACCGCGCCCGTGAGCGAGGGCAGCAGGGTCGCCGGAAGGGGCGGGTCGACGGGCGGGTCCTCGAGGACGCCGGGGTCGACGAGGTCGAGCAGCCCGGGCATCCCGGCGAAGGAGCGCACGGAGCGCGAGCACTCGTCGCAGCTGTCGAGGTGTCGCTCGAAGTCCAGTCGCTCCGCGGGGCTGAGGGCACCGAGCACGTACGCCGCGTCGTCGTGGGCGTGGGGGCAGCTCGTCGGGGTGCTCATGCGGAGACCCCCATCTCCTCGAGCGCGAGCTTGAGCGCCCGCAGGGCGTAGTGGGTACGCGACTTGACCGTGCCGGGCGGGACGCCGAGGCGGCGCGCGACCTCGGCGACGGGACGGCCGCGGTAGTAGCACTCCAGCAGCACGGTGCGGTGGTCCTCGGACAGGTGGGTGAGCGCCTCGGCGACGACCCACGACAGGAGCAGCTCGTCGGCGTCGTCCTCGCTCGAGCGGCGCTGCTCGGGGACCTCGTCGACGGGCGTCTCGGGCCGGGCCTTCCGGCTGCGCCAGTCGTCGATGACGATGTGGCGGGCCACCGTGAAGAGCCACGAGCGGACCGCAGCCGGAGGGCTGTGGAGGATCGTGCCGTGCCGCCAGGCCCGCAGCAGCGTCTCCTGGGTGACGTCCTCGGCGTGTCCGCGGTCGTTGCCGACGAGGCGCAGGCAGAAGCGCCAGAGCACCTCGGCGTGCTCGTCGTGCACCCGCTGCATCAGCGCGACCTCGTCCTTCGGCATCCCACCCTCCTCCTCGGGAGGACGGCGGCGTCGTCCGGATGGTTCAACGCGTGACCGCCCGTGCCGTCCCAGTGTGGCCCTCGGGGCCGTAGGTGCGGAGGAGCTCGTCGCGGAAGGCGTCCATCCGCCACACCGGGGCGTCGGCCGAGGGCCGCATCCCGGGGTCCCAGCCCCACGGGTCGAGGGCCCCGACGACCGCCGGGTCCTTCGCGATCACCGTCACCGGCACGTCGTGCCCGGGAGCGCGGCCGGAGCCGCCGGACACGATGGTCGCCGGCTGGTGGTCCCCGAGCAGCACCACCACCAGGTCGTCGTCGCCGTACGCCGAGAGGAAGGAGACCACCGACTGCAGGGAGTAGACGATCGAATCGGCGTACGCCGCGCGCACCCGCCCCGCGTCCGGCCAGATGTCGGCCTCGGAGGGCAGCATATCCGGCATCCCGGCGTAGACGCTCCCGTCGCCGACGGACTCCTGCGGCAGCAGGTCGGGGGTGCGCGACCATGGCGCATGGCTGCTGATGAGGTCGATCTCGGCCATCACCGGCGGCCGGTCGCGCGGCGCGAGCTCGGCCCGCTGGAACGCCTCCAGGGTGAACTGGTCGGGCATCGTCGGGTAGCCGAAGCGCGGCCCGCGGTAGCCGACGTTGCGTGAGTCGTAGACGTGGTCGAAGCCGTAGAACGCACCCTGCGGCCAGTCGCGGTCGTTGGCCGGCACGGAGGCGACCGTCCGCCAGCCGGCCCGGCCGAACAGGCTCGACAGGGTCTCGCGGTCGGTGGTCACGAGGTGGTCGTAGCGCTGCTGGCTGTCGACCCAGAGCCCGGACTGGATCGTCGCGTGCGCGAGCCAGCTGATCGCGCCGAAGGTGGGGGAGGTGAGCCAGGCGCTGCGCGCACGGAAGCCGTCGTCGGCGAGGCGGCGGGTGCCGTCGTCGAGCGCGGCCACCACGCCGGGGGCGAGGTCCGGGTCGTCGAGCGCGACGCGGCCGTAGCTCTCGACGAAGACCACCAGCACGTCCTTGCCGCGCAGCCCGGTGAGCAGCTCGGCGGCCGGGGTGTCCCGGGCTGGATCGTCGGCCGCCGCCCGGGCGAACTCGCGCTGGTCGCGCAGCTGGGACGGCACCCGGGTCACCTGGGCGAGGACGTACGACGCCGCGGCGTCCGAGGCGATCGGGACGGTGCCGGCGCGGGTGCCGAGCAATGTGAGCACCAGCCACAGTGGCAGGAGCACCGCGACAGCGCGCACCGCGGCCGGTCGGTGCCGGACCGCTGAACGACACACCCGGCGAAGCGCGAGCGGCACGACGAGGAGGGCGGCGAGCAGCACGAGGCCGGCGACCACCAGCAGGACGACGCCGAGCGCCCCCGGGGCGGAGCCGCGAACCGTTCCGACGAGGTCGCTCGCGTAGCGCCAGTCGATCATCGGGTCGAAGGGGCGGTTGAGTGCCTGGCCGAAGCCGAGGTCGAGCAGCTTGAACACGGCGAGCACGCCGAGCACCAGGCCGGCCGCCGCCACGACGAGGCCGCGCACGCGCCGGGCGCGGTCGGGAAGCGCGAGCAGCAGCGCGACGAGGACGACCAGCTCCACCGGGAGCCGCAGGAACGCGCTCGGCGACATCTCGTCGAGCCGGTCGGGCGCCGTGAGGACCACCAGCACCAGCGCCAGGGCGAGCAGGGTGAGGCTCGTCGCGGCGAGTCCACGCCACCGTTGAACCGTCGGCACCTCTGCTCCGTTCACCCCGGGTAACGAGCACGTCGTCGAGGGATACGTGACCAGCGTCGTCGCGGTTCACCGGGCGAGGAGGAGCGGATGCGGGCACGGGCCTTCTGGCTCCGCGAGCCGGGCGCGGGCGAGATCCGTGACGTCGCGCTCCCCACCCCACGACCGGACGACGTGGTCGTCCGCACGCTGCGCTCCGCGGTGAGCCGCGGGACCGAGAGCCTCGTCTTCGCCGGCCGCGTGCCCGCGAGCCAGCACGACGCGATGCGGGCGCCGTTCCAGGACGGCGACTTCCCCGGGCCGGTGAAGTACGGCTACCTCAACGTCGGCCGGGTCGAGGGGGGCCCGGCCGACCTCCTCGGCCGCGAGGTCTTCTGCCTCCACCCGCACCAGACGGCGTACGTCGTCCCGGCCGAGGCGGTCGTGCCGCTGCCCGACGGCATACCCGTGGCGCGCGCCGTGCTGGCCGGGATCGTCGAGACCGCGGTCAACGCGCTCTGGGACGCGCCGCCCCTGCTCGGCGACCGGATCGCCGTCGTGGGCGCCGGCGTCCTCGGGTGCAGCGTGGCGCGGCTGGCCTCGCGCGTCCCGGGCACCGCGGTGACCCTGGTCGACGTCGACGCGTCCCGCGCCCCGGTTGCCGCCGCGCTCGGCGTGGACTTCGCGCTGCCGGACGACGCGCCGACGGGGCGCGACCTCGTCGTCCACACCAGTGCGACCTCGGCGGGCCTGCAGCGGAGCCTGGACCTGCTCGCGGGCGAGGGGACGGTGCTCGAGCTCAGCTGGTACGGCGACGAGCCGACGACCGTGTCGCTCGGGGGCAGCTTCCACTCCGGGCGGCTCGCGCTGCGTGCCAGCCAGGTGGGCCGCGTGGCGCCTGCGCGGCGTGACAGCCGCACGACCTCGCAGCGGCTCGCGCTGGCACTCGACCTGCTCCGTGACGACGCGTTCGACTGCCTGCTGACCGGCGAGTCGTCCTTCGAGGACCTGCCCGAGGTGATGCCGCGGCTCGTCTCCCGCGAGCTGCCGGCGCTGTGCCACTCGGTCACCTACCCGGCCGGTGATGAGGAGGTCCGGTGTTCGGCGTGACGGTCCGCGACCACATGATGGTCGCGCACAGCTTCCGCGGCGAGGTGTTCGGGCCCGCGCAGGCGCTGCACGGGGCGACGTTCGTGGTGGACGCGACCTTCCGTGGTGAGAGCCTCGACTCCGACGGCATCCTCGTCGACATCGGCCGGGCGGCCGCGGCGCTCGCGGAGGTCGTCGGGACGCTGTCCTACCGCAACCTCGACGAGGAGCCGGCCTTCTCCGGCACCAACACCACCACCGAGGTGCTGGCCCGCCACGTCGCCGACCGCCTGGCCGAGCGGATCGCCGCGGGTGACCTGGGACCCGCCGACCACGTCGACCGACTGGTCGTCACGCTGCACGAGTCCCACGTGGCGTCGGCGAGCTACGAGAGGTCGCTGTGACGGCGGGGGTCCTGCACGTGCTGGTGCCGCGGGGCGTCGACGACCCGCGGCGGCCGAGCGGCGGCAACACCTACGACCGACGCGTCTGCGCCGCCCTGCGCGACCTCGGCTCGCAGGTCGAGGTCGGCGAGGTCGAGGGCGGCTGGCCGTGGACGGCAAGTGTCGGCAGGGGCGGCCTGCGACGGGCTCTCGACGGCATCCCGGACGGGTCGGTGGTGCTCGTCGACGGACTGCTCGCGTCCCGGCTTCCAGAGGTGGTGGCGCCGGCGGGCAGGCGGCTACGGGTGGTGCTGCTGGTGCACCTGCCGGTCGGTGTCGACGACGTGCTGGCCCGGCTCGCCGAGCGGCAGGTGGTCGCGGCAGCCGCGTCGGTCGTCACGACGAGCGCCTGGTGCAAGGACTGGCTGGTGCAGGAGTACGACGTCGCGCCGTCCGACGTGCACGTGGCGGGCCCCGGCGTCGACCCTGCAGGACTCGCCACTGGCACGCCCGGGGGGACCGACCTCCTGTGCGTCGGGACGCTGAGCCCGGTCAAGGGACAGGACCAGCTGCTGGCGGCGCTCTGCGACCTGCGCGACCTGACGTGGCACTGCACCTGCGCAGGCGCCGACTCCGTCGACCTGGACTTCGCGGACCTGGTGCTCAAGACGAGTGCCGAGATGGGGCTCGCCGGCCGGTTCGTGCTGACAGGCGCGTTGGCCGGCGGCGCGCTCGAGGCGGCGTACGCCGGTGCGGACCTGCTGGTCCTGCCGAGCCGCGTGGAGACCTACGGCATGGTGGTGGCCGAGGCGCTGGCGCACGGCGTTCCGGTGGTGGCGACGGACGTCGGCGGGGTGCGTGAGGCGCTGGGGGAGGTGCCGGGAGGCGGCGTTCCGGGGATCCTGGTGGGTCCGGGGGACCCGGGCGCCCTGACCGCCGCACTGCGGCGGTGGCTCACGGACCCGGGCCTCCGCGTGGAGCTGCGGGCGCGGGCGGTCGAGCGACGCGGCGACCTGGCGGGCTGGTCGGTCACGGCCGCCCGCGTCGCCGCGGTCGTGCGGGGGGTGGCGGCGTGAGGAGGGCCTGGGGTCGGCTGGCGGGTGCGGCGATCCTCGGGGTGGTCGTCTGGCAGGTCGGCAGCGCCTCGGTCGTCGAGGGCCTGCGATCGCTCGACGCGGCCGTGCTCCTGCTCGGTCTGGCCATCGGCGCGGTCAGCACGGTCGCGTGCGCGTGGCGGTGGCACCTCGTGGCGCGCGAGCTCGGCGTGGAGATCGCCGTGCCCGCCGCCGTGGCGGCCTGCTACCGCGCGCAGCTCCTCAACACGGTCCTGCCCGGAGGGGTCCTGGGCGACGTGCACCGCGGGGTCGTGCACGGTCGCTCGACGGGGGAGACCGGGCGGGCGCTGCGTGCGGTCGGCTGGGAGCGGGTCGCGGGGCAGGCCGTCCAGGCCAGCGTCGCGGTGCTCGTGGTGGGCCTGGTGCCGTCGCCCGTGCGTCCCGCGCTTCCCTGGGTGCTGGCCGGCGTGGTGGTGGTCGCCGCCGTTGCGGGACTGGTGGTCCGGTCGGCGCGGGGCGACGGCTGGTGGAGTCGGCTGGCCCGCACGGCCCGCGACGACGTACGCCTCGGGCTGCTCGTGCGCCGGTCGTGGCCCGGGGTCCTCGTCGCCTCGGTGGTGGCGCTGGGGGGCTACGTGGCGACGTACGTCGTCGCGGCCCGCGCCGTCGGCGTCGAGGCTCCCGTCTCGACGCTGCTCCCGCTGGTGCTCGTGGTCCTCGTCGCCGCCGGGCTGCCCGTCAACGTCGCGGGCTGGGGTCCGCGGGAGGGGATGGCGGCGTGGGCGTTCGCGGTGTCGGGCCTCGGCGCCGCGACGGGGGTGGCGACCGCGGTGGCGTACGGCGCGATGGTGCTCGTCGCGAACCTGCCGGGACTCGTGGTGGTGCTGGCGTCGGGCAGGCCGGCGACGGCGCCTGCCGCGACTGGGGGGAGGGTCCGTGCCTGAGCGCCCGTACACGATCCTCAGCTGCAGCATCTCCCTCGACGGCTACCTCGGCGGCGCCACGCGGGAGCGGCTGGTGCTGTCCAACGACGCCGACCTCTGCCGGGTGGACCGGGTGCGGTCGGAGTGCGACGCGATCCTCGTCGGGGCCGGCACGGTGCGTGACGACAACCCCCGGCTGCTGGTGCGCGACCCCGTCCTGCGCGAGCGGCGGCGGGCGCGGGGGATGGCCGAGTCGCCGACGAAGGTGACGATGACCCGGCACGCCCGGCTCGACGCCGACAGCAACTTCTTCGCGACGGGCGACAGCGAGAAGATCGTCTACTGCGCCACCCCGTCGATCCGCACGGCCCGGAGCCGGCTGGCGCACGTGGCGACGGTCGTCGACGGCGGGCCGGACGTCGAGGTGGGGAGCCTCATCGCGGACCTCCACGACCGGGGCGTGCGACGGCTGATGGTCGAGGGCGGGGGACGGGTGCACACCCAGTTCCTCACCGCTGCTGCCGCCGACGAGTTGCACCTCGTCGTGGCCCCGTTCTTCGTCGGCAGCTCCCAGGCACGGCGTTTCGTCGGCGACGGCGCCTTCCCTTGGAACCCGGGCCACCGCGCGCGGCTCGCCGAGACCCAGCAGATCGGCGACGTGGTGCTGCTGCGCTACGCCCTCTCGTCGCGCTTCGAGGAGACTGCATGACCACCACCCCACGAAACTGCGGGCTTCCCCCGCTCCGCTCCTCCAGCCCGCACTTCCGCGGGGACCCCGGATGAGCGTCGATGCAGTGCCCGTCGAGCCGCCCGTCGCGTCCGTACGGCGCTCGGTGGACTTGCCGCTCCGCCTGGTCGACGGGACCCCGGTGCCCGCCCGGCTGACCACTTTCCACGGGCTGGTCGACGGTCGGGAGCACGTGGCCATCGGGCTGGGGAGCCGTGCGGTCGGCGACCCTCGCCCCGTCGGCGTACCCCTCGTGCGGCTGCACAGCGAGTGTCTCACCGGGGACGTGCTGGGCAGCGCGCGGTGCGACTGCGGACCCCAGCTGGAGGAGGCGATCCGCCGCGTGAGCCACGCAGGCGGCTACCTGCTCTACCTGCGGCAGGAGGGACGCGACATCGGGCTCTACAACAAGATCGACGCCTACGCCCTGCAGGACCGCGGGCTCGACACCTACGAGGCCAACCGGGCGCTCGGCTTCGCCGACGACGCGCGCGACTACACGGTCGCGGTGCAGATGCTCGAGGCGCTCGGCGTCGACCGGCTCGACCTGCTCTCCAACAACCCTGACAAGGGCGACCAGCTGGAAGCGGCCGGCATCCGGGTCGAGCGTCGGGTGCGCACCGGCCTGCACCTGAGCCC
The DNA here is from genome assembly GCF_042666175.1 of Nocardioides sp. GCM10028917. Taxonomy (NCBI): domain Bacteria; kingdom Bacillati; phylum Actinomycetota; class Actinomycetes; order Propionibacteriales; family Nocardioidaceae; genus Nocardioides; species Nocardioides sp. GCM10028917. Next base: position 24,312 of record NZ_JBHTFL010000004.1, on the reverse strand, counting down.
GGTCAACCACGGCTACCTCGCCACCAAGGCCGCCGGTGGCCACGTGCTGCGCCTGCCGGGGCTCTGACTGTCACACGGCGCGAAGACGCACGGGGATGTAGAGCAGGGCGGCCAGCACGACCGCGAGGGCCGAGGTCAGCGGGGCGATCATCGCCAGCAGTGATGCGCCGACCACGAGGACAGCGAGCGTGGCGGCCGCGTCGGCGGCGGTGCCGCGTCGGGTGGAGGGCTGGCTGCTCACCTCCTCACTGTGGGCGCCGACCCGACGTCGTGCACCCCACGGGCGCCCCAGATCAGACGGAGGTTTCACCCAGAGCCGTCGTCCCTGCGAGTCGCAGCCACGGGCCTGCCAGCACGTCAGGGTGGCGTACGACGTCGTGCCCTCCCGCACCCGGACGTAGGCTCTCGTCATGGAGCTGATCCTGGTCGTGGTCATCCTCGCGGTGCTCGGAGCCGTCGCGGTCGGTGCGTCGCGCCGCAACACGCAGCGTGAGCTGGCCCGGCGGGAGGACGAGCTCGCTCCGGTGAAGAAGCTCGCCTTCGAGGACATCACCGCCTTCGGCGAGGACCTGCAGCAGCTCGACCTGGAGATGAGCGGTCACGAGCTCGACGCCGGCGCCACGGCCGACTACCAGCGTGCGCTCGACGCCTACGAGTCCGCCAAGACGGCAGGTGACTCGATCAACGGCCCCGAGGACATCCGGCACGTCACGGCGATCGTCGAGGACGGTCGCTACGCCGTCGCATGCGTACGCTCCCGCGTCGCCGGCGAGCCGCTGCCGACCCGCCGCCCGCCGTGCTTCTTCGACCCTCGTCACGGCCCCTCGGTGGCCGACGTGCCCTTCGTCCCGCCGGACGGCGTCGAGCGGGACGTGCCTGCCTGCGCCCTCGACGTCGAGCGCGTCCGTGCCGGCGCCGAGCCGGACGTGCGCAAGGTGATGGTCGGACCGCAGCGAGTCCCGTACTGGCAGGGCGGCCGCGCCTACGAGCCGTACGCGATGGGCTACTTCGGCGCCTTCGGCCCCATGACCTGGATGTTCATGGGCGGCATGATGTTCGGCGACCTCGGTGGCGGTTACGACGGCGGCGGTGACGGCGGCGACAGCGGCGACAGCGGCGACGGCGGCGACGGCGGCGGGGGTGACGGGGGTGGCGACGGCGGTGGTTTCGACGGCGGCTTCGACGGCGGCGGCTTCGACATGGGCTTCTGAGTCATCCCGATGCCCTCGCGGTGCCGACACGCTGCGTGACCCCAGCGGTCAACCTCAGATGAGTCTCGTCCCCGGTTCACGGGAAAAACGCGGCCATCCGGCCTGACCCGGGCACGGGCGACCCAGGCTGGCTCTCACGCCGCTGGCGCTCGCACGGCGGGACTGGTGAGGAGGGGGTCCGCATGGCCGTCGCCATCGTGCATCCCGGGGCACGACTTCTCGCGCCCGCGCTGGACGCCCTGGCGGACGTCGTGGCCGGCGACTGGTCGTGCGCCGCACGGCTGTGTGCCGGCCGGCTGCAGGATCCCGGTGCCTGCGGGCTCGACCTCGACGCGGCCGCTGCCCGCGCCGGCGTTGCCCGCAGCCAGCGCCAGCCGTACCGGGTCCGGGTGCACCACCGGATGCTGGTCGTGGATGAGCACCCGGCTCTGCTGTGTGCCGCCCTCGAGCTGCAGATGAAGCTGTGGATGGGACAGTGGGACGCACTCGAGCTGGTCGCCCCGTCCAGTGGCAGACCGGTGCCGGGCTGGCGGCCTTCCGAGGTGCTCGACGTGCGCATCCGCCACCAGCGTCCCGACGCGTGGTCCAGCCGGCTGTACGGGTGCCAGAACCTGTCCGTGGCGCCCACGACCGCACGGTTGGCGCACCACGTCCTGACGAAGCTCGACGGCGGAGTCGTGCGCCATCGCTACGACGTGCCGGCCGGACCCGCAGCAGTGCACGTCGGCTGACCCGAGGACGTCCCGTTCTTCCCGGAGCGTTCGGGACTCCCGTCCCATGTGTGGCGCCCGGGTGGCGCTCATCCTGAATGGCATCGGATGCGGGGAAGGGACGAGGACATGGACACACACCGAGGCACAGCTGGACGAACCACGGGGCCTCGCCTGGCCCTGGCGGGCATCGCGCTCGTCGCGCCGCTGCTTGCCGCCGTCCCGGCGAGTGCAGCCGCGGGGACGTGCGAGGGCCGGCCCGCGACACATCTCGGCACGCCCGGGGACGACGTGCTGACCGGGACCAACGGCGACGACGTGATGGTCGGACTGGGGGGTGACGACACGATCTCCGGATTCCTCGGCAACGACGTCATCTGTGGCGATGAAGGCTCGGATCGCCTGGCAGGGTTCGCGGGTGACGACCGCATCCTCGGCGGGTTCAACAGCGATGCCGGCGGCGACGTCATCTGGCCGGGAGTGGGCGACGACCACGTCGACGGCGGCCTCGATCCCCTGACGCGCGACGACTACTCCGTCCCGGCGGACACCGTGGTCTACTCGGACCTCCTCGCCGCCGGCTTCCCGGGTGGCATCAGGGCCGACCTCACCCCGGTCGGTGGACTGGGCGTCGTGGCTGAGCCGTCGGGCACCGACCAGATCGTCGTGACGGAGGCCATGGGCATCGTCGGCACGCGCACCGCGGACGTCATGATCGGATCGCCGTACCTCGACGTGCTGACCGGTCGCGGGGGCGCTGACCAGATCGACGGCGCCGGTGGCAACGACTCGCTCTACGCCAACCTGACGGACGCCGACGTCGAGCCGGGTGCCGACGGCCCGGACGAGATCGACGGAGGGCCGGGCATCGACTCGATCCTGCTGGGGCGGGCCGGAGGTACGGCGCGTGGCGGGGAGGACACGGACCACCTCGAGGTCCATCCGGCGACCGACCCGGCCGTCCTGCGCGGTCAGGACGGGGCGGACGAGCTGCTGGTCGAGGCCGTGGCGGATGTCGAGGTCGACGGTGGGGGAGGCCATGACAGCATCTTCTTCAGGCTGGCCCCTTCGTCCCGCGGGATGTCGGTCGACGGAGGCGGTTCGAGAGACCTCGCCGTCCTCAACGTGCGCAAGGGAGGTTTCGGGAAGGGTTCGACGATCACGGTGGACCAGGGCCGCGGGATCCTCCGGACCAGGGAGCGGGCCGGTCGGGTGCGCGGCCTCGAAGTGATGGCGATATTCAGCAAGGACGAGCGCTGGCGGTTCCGCGGCACCCCCCGCAACGACGACCTGCTCATGCAGGGGGGACGCAGCCTGGAGGCGGTGATGCGCGGTGGCCGCGACTCCGTCGTCGCCACACGCGGGCCGGACGTCCTGGACCTGGGCCAGGGGCGCGGGGACTTCGCGAACGGCCGCAAGGGGCGGGACACCTGCCTCGGCGCGGAGCGGGTCAGGAGCTGCGAGGACCGGAGGTCCGGCCGGTCAGGTCGAGCCGCGCGGGATGCGGATGCGCAGGCACGAGTCGAGCACGAGCGACTGCAGCGCGGCGCGCAGGTCGTGCCCCGGCAGCCTCTCGGGCTCTCCTCGACCGCGGGGCTGCCGGGGGAGTGGGCCGGCCTGTAGGCCGGGTTCTGTCCCGCAGCTGCGGGGGCGACCATCCATCTGCGACGACCGTTGCCGGCCGCCTGGTGCGATCTACCCGGATGCTCGGGCGGGCCGCCCTCGAACGCATCCTGTCTGATCTTGCTCCGGGTGGGGTTTGCCTAGCTGCGCCGGTCGCCCGGCGCACTGGTGGTCTCTTGCACCACCGTTTCACCCTTACCGGTCCGAGGACCGGCGGTCTGTTCTCTGTGGCACTGATCCCGCGGGTTGCCCCGGGTGGCTGTTGGCCACCACCCTGCCCTGTGGAGCCCGGACCTTCCTCGACCCGCCACCGGAGCGGCGAGCCGCGGCCGCCCGGCCGACCCACTCGGGAAGAAGTCTAGGGGTGCGTCAGCACCTCGGCGCCATCCTCGGTGACGAGCAGGGTGTGCTCGAACTGCGCCGAGCGGCGGCGGTCCTTGGTGACGACGGTCCAGCCGTCGTCCCACATGTCGTAGTCGGGCGTGCCGAGGTTGAGCATCGGCTCGATGGTGAAGGTCATCCCGACCCGGATCTCGTCGTCGAAGCGCTCGTCGTCGTAGTGGGGGATGATCAGCCCGGAGTGGAACGACGTGCCGATGCCGTGCCCGGTGAAGTCGCGGACCACGCCGTAGCCGAAGCGCTTGGCGTACGCCTCGATCACCCGGCCGATGATGTTGACCCGGCGGCCGGGCTTGACCGCCTTGATGGCCCGGTCGAGCGCCTCCTTCGTGCGCTCCACGAGCAGCCGCGTCTCCTCGTCGACGTCGCCGGCGAGGAACGTGGCGTTGGTGTCGCCGTGCACGCCGCCGATGAAGGCGGTGATGTCGATGTTGACGATGTCGCCGTCCTCGACGACCCGCGCGTCGGGGATGCCGTGGCAGATGACCTCGTTGACGCTCGAGCACAGCGACTTCGGGAAGCCGCGGTAGCCCAGCGTCGAGGGGTAGGCGCCGTGGTCGCAGAGGAACTCGTGGCCGATGCGGTCCAGCTCGTCGGTGGTGACACCGGGCACGACGTGGGAGCCGACGAGGTCGCGGGCCTGGGCGGCGAGGCGACCGGCGACCCGCATGCGCTCGATGGTCTCGGCGTCCTTGACCTCCTCGCCCGTGAACCGCTGCGGCGCCGGCCGGTCGACGTACTCCGGGCGGGCGATGTGGGCGGGCACGGGACGACGCGCAGATACCTCTGCGGGGGATACGACAGGCACGGCGCGAGTGTAGTTTCGGCCCATGAGCGAGAACGAATACTGGTTCTGCCTGACGCACCACGCGGTGGAGGGCAGGGACGGCTGCAAGAACAGCGACCGCCTCGGCCCCTACGCCTCGGCCGCAGAGGCCTCGCGCGCCCTCGAGAAGGTCGAGGAGCGCAACGAGGAGTGGGACAACGACCCGAAGTGGAACGACGACGGCGCCGGCTCCGGCGACGGGGTCACCGACGGCACGCCGGACAACTGATCACTTCTTCCTGTTCTTCTTGCCCTTGACCGGGTTGGCCGCCTGAGCGACGTCGGCAGCCGCACGGACGCTCTTCAGTGCCCGCTTGGTGTTCTTGTCGAGGGTCTTGGTGAGCTCGGCGATCGCCGCCTCGTACTGCTTGCTCACGCGCGCGGCCGTCTCGGCCGCCACCCGCTCCGCGGTGTCCTGCGCGACCTTCTGGACCATCGCCGCCGTGGACACCGCCTGGGCCCCGACGTCAGCAGCCCGCTCGGCGTGCGAGCGGCGCGCCGCAGCAGCCACCGGCTTGTCGGACGCGGTCGTCCCCGACGTCGTCGCGCTCGCCGCCGTCCTGGCGACCGTCGACTTCGTCGTGGAGGTCTTCTTCGCCGTCGACCTCCGGGCCGGTGCCTTCTTGCCCGGTGCCTTCTTGCCCGGTGCCTTCTTGCCCGGTGCCTTCTTGCTGGGCGCCTTCTTGGCGGCGCTCGTCGTCGTCCTGGTGGCGGCCTTCTTGGTGGTGGCGGCCTTCTTGGTGGTGCCCGTCTTCTTCGCGGCGGCGCTCGTCGACTTCTTCGCGGTCGCCTTCCTCGCGGGGGTCTTCTTCGCGGTGGACGTGGTGCCTGTCGTCTTCTCGGCCGGGGTCTCGCTCACGGAGGGCTCCTCGCGTCGTCGGGATGCCTGATCCTGCCGTGCGCGGCGGACGTTGTCACCGGCCACCTGTCACCGACGGGCGGTCAGAACGTGTGCTCGGCCCCCGGGAAGGTGCCGCCGCGGACGTCGTCCGCGTACGCCCTCGCCGCCTCGAGCAGCACGCCGTGCACGTCGGCGTACTGCTTGACGAAGCGCGCCATCCGCCCGGTGCGCAGGCCGAAGGCGTCCTGCCACACCAGGACCTGTCCGTCGCAGCCGGCGCCGGCGCCGATGCCGATCGTCGGGATGGTCAGCTCCTTGCTGATCTGCTCCGCGACGTCGCCGGGGACCATCTCCATCACGACGGCGAACGCACCCGCCTCCTGCACGGCGCGCGCGTCGGCGATCACGCGGTCGCTGGCGTCGCCGCGGCCCTGCACGCGGTAGCCGCCGAGGGTGTGCTCGGACTGCGGGGTGAAGCCGATGTGGGCCATGACGGGGATGCCGCCCTGCGTGCACTTCGCGATGACGGGGGCCATCTCGGCGCCGCCCTCCAGCTTGACGCAGTGGGCGCCTGCCTCCTTCATGAAGCGGACCGCGGTGAGGTAGCCCTGCTCGGGCGAGGCCTGGTAGCTGCCGAACGGCAGGTCGCCGACCACCATCGCGCGCTTCACCGAGCGCGCCACGGCGCGGGTCAGGGGGAGGAGCTCGTCGACCGTGACCGGCAGCGAGGTCTCGTTGCCGAGGACGTTGTTGCTCGCGGAGTCGCCGACGAGCAGCAGGTCGATGCCCGCCTCGTCGAAGGTCGCGGCGGTGTACATGTCGTACGCCGTCAGCATCGTGATCTTCTCGCCGCGCTCCTTCATCTCCCGCAGGTGATGGGTGCGGACCCGCTTCACGGGGGCGGACTGCTGCGAGGCAGCCGGGCCGGAACCATAGGGGGCGGTCTCTTCAGGCATGCTCACTCCTCGTCATCTCGCGGCTCCCTCATGGAGTCCACGGACCACCTGTCAGGCTAGTGCCGACCCGTGGGTACGGCGCTGTGGCGACGGTCACGCTCAGCGCGGCGACACCCGTACGACGCGGTCGCGCACGCCATTGTCGGTGGTGAGCAGCAGGTCGCCGTCGCGGGCCGACGTGATCGACCGCAGTCGGCCGAACCGCTGCAGCCGGGACGGGCGGGTGACCGAGGTGAGGCCGCCGGACGCGTCGAAGCGCAGGAACAGGACCTCGGAGCCCTTCAGCGCAGCGACGGCGAGCGTGCCCTCGAGCGCGCCCCACCGCGGACCGCGGACCCACGCTGCACCCGACGTGGCGATCGTCGGTTCGCCGGAGGACCAGGCTGCTGCCTGCTGCTCGCCCGGCAGCGACTGGTCGGTCATCGGGACCGACTCGTCGTAGCCGGGGACGGGGTTCCAGCCGTAGTCGCCGCCGGCGACGAGCCGGTTGACCTCGTCGTCGCGGTCGCTGCCGTGCTCGACCGACCAGACCGAGCCGTCGTCGCGCTGGGCGAGGCCCTGGACGTTGCGGTGGCCGTAGGTCCACACGAAGCGCCGAGCACTGCTCGCGTCGGCGTAGGGGTTGTCGGCCATCGGTGCGCCGGTGTCGCGGTGGACGCGCAGCACCTTGCCGCCGAGCGAGTCGAGGTTGCGCGGGTTCGTCCCCACGGCGGCGTCGCCGGTGCCGACCAAGAGGGCGTCGCTGTCGCGGTCGAGGAGCAGCCGGCAGCCGCCGTGGCGACCCGAGGTCGAGGGAAGTCCGGTCAGGACGGTGCGGTGGCCGCTGAGGCGGGTCCACGTCGTGTCGACGCGCCAGCGGCTCACCTGGACGTGCCTGCCGCCCTTCCTGCTGCCGTGGCACGCCCACAGCGTCCGCGCGCCGGGGTCGACCGCGAGGGACATGAGGCCCGTCTCGCCGGAGACCCACACCAGCTTCGAGAGGCCGGCGAGGGTGCGCCGCTTGCCCTTGCGTACGACGCTGAGGCGGGCGCGGTCGCGCTCGGCCACGACGAGGCGGCCGCCCGTGGCCTGCTGGACGTCCCACGGGTGCTGGAGGGCTTGCGCGACGGTTCGCACCCGGAGCTGCGGGGCCTTTGCCTCCGGATGACCGGCGACGTCAACGGCTGCGACCGACGGAGGTGGCCCCGTCAGCAGGCCGCCGGCCAGGGCGGTCGCGAGGACCGTGGCGAAGGACAGGGACAGGCGGGTGGTGCGGAGGCGGTGGCGCACGCGGGCGACGCTACGGCGAGCGGCGCCGCCGGGTAAAGGTCCGTCCCGGTCAGGCGTGGCCGAGCAGGCCGGCGAGCGGCCGGGCGAGCTGGATCCCGACCATGGTCGTGTCGTAGCCGAGGCGCTCGTTGAGGGCGCGCATCGCGGCGTTGCCGTCCTGGGTCCAGGTGTAGACCTCCTCGATGCCGTGCTCGGCGGCCCAGGCGAGGGTGACCAGCTTGAGGTGCACGGCGAGTCCGCGACCGCGCCAGTCACGGCGTACGGCGGTGAGGCCGTTCTCGGCGCGGGTCGGCTGGTCGGGGTCGAGGCCGAGACCCGCGCACCCGACGACGTCCCCGTCGTGGACGGCGAGGAACATCGGGTCGCCCAGCCACGACCGCGTCCACCCCTCCGGGCTGACCTCGAGCGGGGCGTCGACGGCGAAGTCGGCGAGCGCCTCGAGGCCGAAGCCCTCGTAGGCGGCCTCCCACAGCCCGGGACGCTCCTGCGCGGTGACGACCTCGATGCCGGCGGGCGCGGGCGTCGGCTCGACCGGACCGGTGAGGCGGTAGGTCTGCTCGACCTCCCGGTTGACCTCCTCGAAGCCGAACCGGCGGGCGAAGGCGAGCGAGCCGTCGTCGTCGGCGCCCGCGCGCACGGTCGGGTGGCCGAGACCCGCGACGTGGTCGACCAGGCGCTCCAGCAACGCGGTGCCGTAGCCACGTCGGCGGTGCTCGGGCAGCACGCGCGGGATGACGGTGCCGGCCTTGCCGATCTCCGAGCGGGTGGCCATCCCCGACCCCACGACCACGCCGTCCTCGCGCGCCAGGACGAGCAGCCGCTCCGGCGTCGCGTCGGCCCTGATCTCCGCGATCGACTGGGTGCGCTCGTAGGGGATCACCGCGATCCGCACCCGGCGCCACGCCTCCAGGTCGTCGTCGGTGGCGCAGGGGCTGATGTCGAGGGCCATGGTGGCACCCTGTCCCGGCCGACCGGGGGTGGTCCAGTGAGTTTCTCGGCGGTCCGTGACAGGACTTCGTCCTTCCTCGACCAGCGACCGATCACGGCTTCCCTAGAGTGGCGGCGTGGACTTCTACTCGGCCTACGCCCAGGGCTTCGCCCGGATCGCGGCAGTGACCCTGCCGGTGCACCTCGCCGATCCCGTCGCCAACGCAGCTGCCGTGATCGAGCAGGCGCGGGCCTGCCACGACGACTCCGTCGCCGTCGCGGTGTACCCCGAGCTGTGCCTGACCGGCTACTCGGTCGACGACCTGTTCCTGCAGGACACGCTGCTCGCGACCGTCGAGGAAGCGCTCTCCGAGATCGTCGAGGCGAGCGCCGACCTGATGACGATGCTGGTGATCGGGGCGCCGGTCGTGCACGGCAACCGGGTCTTCAACGCGGCGGTCGTCGTGCACCGCGGCTCGATCCTCGGCGTGGCCCCGAAGTCGTACCTGCCCAACTACCGCGAGTTCTACGAGCGGCGATGGTTCGCACCGGGCGACGACCGCGAGCTGGAGTGGATCACCGTCGCCGGCCAGGACGTGCGCTTCGGGCCCGACCTGATCTTCCGGTGCCTCGACGTCCCGGGCCTCGACCTGCACGTCGAGGTGTGCGAGGACATGTGGGTGCCGGTGCCGCCGAGCGCGGAGGCCGCGCTGGCCGGCGCGACGGTGCTCGCCAACCTCAGCGGCTCACCGATTACGATCGCCCGCGCGGAGGACCGGCGGCTGCTGGTCCGCAGTGCGAGCTCGCGCTGCGCAGCGGCGTACGTCTACGCCGCGGCCGGGCAGGGCGAGTCGACGACCGACCTGAGCTGGGACGGCCAGACGATGGTCTACGAGTGCGGCTCGCTGCTCGGCGAGAGCGAGCGGTTCCCCGACGGTCCGCGCCGCACGGTCGTCGACGTCGACCTCGATCTCGTCCGCCAGGAGCGGATGCGTCAGGTGACCTTCGACGACAACCGCCGCACTCACCACGAGCGGGTCAACCGCTTCCGCACCGTCGAGTGGGAGCTCGAGCCGCCGACCGGCGACATCGGTCTGATGCGCAAGGTCGACCGCTACCCGTTCGTGCCCGACGACGCCGAGCGGCTCGCCCTCGACTGCTACGAGGCCTACAACATCCAGGTCTCCGGCCTTGAGCAGCGGCTCAACGCCATCGGCTCGCCCAAGGCCGTGATCGGCGTGAGCGGCGGCCTCGACTCCACGCACGCGCTGATCGTCGCCTGCAAGGCGATGGACCGGCTCGGCCGCCCGCGCAGCGACGTGCTCGCCTTCACGATGCCCGGCTTCGCGACGGGGGAGACCACCAAGTCGTACGCCACCCGGCTCTCGCAGGCGCTCGGCGTGACCTTCGAGGAGCTCGACATCCGGCCCGCGGCCGAGCAGATGCTCAAGGACATGGGACACCCCTACGGTCGCGGCGAGAAGGTCTACGACGTCACCTTCGAGAACGTGCAGGCCGGGCTGCGCTACGACTACCTCTTCCGGCTCGCCAACCAGCGCGGCGGCATCGTCGTCGGCACCGGCGACCTCTCCGAGCTCGCGCTCGGCTGGTGCACCTACGGCGTGGGCGACCAGATGTCGCACTACACGGTCAACGCCGGCGTCCCGAAGACGCTCGTGCAGCACCTGATCCGCTGGGTGATCAGCCACGGCGAGTTCGACGAGACCGTGGGCCGGCTGCTCGGCGAGATCCTCGAGCTGGAGATCACCCCCGAGCTGATCCCCGTCGAGGAGGGCAAGAAGCCGCAGGCGACGCAGGACACGGTCGGGCCCTACAACCTGCAGGACTTCACCCTCGCGCTGGTCGTGCGCCACGGCTTCCGGCCGCGCAAGATCGCGTTCCTGGCCTGGCACGCGTGGAAGGACCTCGACTCGGGGGAGTGGCCGCCCGGCTTTCCCGAGGACGCGCGGGTGGCGTACTCGCTGGAGGAGGTCCGCACCTGGCTGGTGGTCTTCGTCAAGCGGTTCTTCGCCAACCAGTTCAAGCGCTCGGCGCTGCCCAACGGACCCAAGGTCAGCCCCAGCGGCACGATGAGCCCCCGCGGCGACTGGCGGATGCCGAGCGACGCGAAGGGCACGGCCTGGCTGGCCGAGATCGACCGGGACGTGCCGGCCTCCTGAGCTCGTGGTCGGCGCGTCGTCCGGCCGACTTGTAGGGGTGTTCTGACACTTGGAGGGGGTTGCAAAGGCCTCCAGGAGTCGGAATCCCCGCTCGAGCGGGGAATCCGACAACACATGCACCCGCATGCACCCGCCCGCCCCACGCCTTTGCCTGCCCTTAACGACCGACTGGAGCGCGGTTAGCCGCGCTCGCGCGAACCTCCTTGCACGACGCCGCACCGGAGCGTCGGACGACGAGGAGGAACCGTGCAGAAGAAGAAGGCAGTCATCGGCGGCGTCGCAGCGACGGCGGTCGTGGTCGGGCTCGGGTCCTGGTGGGCCGTCGGCAACGCCGTCGAGGCCCAGACCACCGAGCGCGGCACCTGCGGTGGCGCGACCTGGGAGCTGAGCGCCGAGGCGGAGGACGGTGGCACCGAGGTGAGCGCCGAGCTGCAGTCGGCCGGCCCCGGAGAGGAGTGGCAGGTCGAGCTGACGCGCGACGACGCCTCCCTGCTCACCGGCACCCGCACCACCGACGAGGACGGCGAGATCGACGTCGACGCCCACAGCGACGGCAACCCCGGCGACGCGACGTACGCCGTCACCTTCACGCCCGCCGACGGCGAACCCTGCACCGCCACGCTCGGCTCCTGACCACACCCGCCCCGACACCCCGATCCACCCCACCTGAGGAGACACCCCATGAAGAAGACGCTCATCGCCACCACCCTCGTCGCCACCGCCGCCGCGGGCACCACCGTGCTCGTCGCCGGTCCCGCGAGCGCCGACGTCGAGCGACGCGGCACCTGCGCCGGGGCGACGTTCGAGCTCAACGTCGACCGCGAGCGCGGCGGGTACGACGTCGACGCCGACATCGAGAACGCCCGCGCGTTCAGCGAGTGGACCGTCGCCGTCCGCCACAACGGCAAGGTCGCGGTGTCCCGCACCCTCGAGGCCGACGACGAGGGCGAGCTCGACCTCGACACCTTCCGCCAGAACACCCGCGGAAAGGACACCTTCAAGCTCACGGTGACCCCGGCCGGCGGCGGCGCCTGCTCGCTGAAGATCTCCGTGGCCTGAGCCCGTGTCGCGGGCAGGAGCCCGGGTCAGTCCGTCCGCAGCGTGACGGAGACCCGGGCTCCTCCCATGTCCGAGGCGCCCGTCGCGACCGCGCCGCCACAGTCCTCGGCGGTGCGCGCCGCGATGGAGAGGCCCAGGCCGGTCGACCCCGAGCCGCTCTCGCCGCGGCCCGTCGCGTCAAGGCCGGGGGGCAGCCCGGGACCGGCGTCCTCCACGACGAGCTCGACCAGGTCGTCGGTGGCGTCGAGCGTGATGCGTACGGCGGCGTCGTCGGGGGTGTGGGAGAAGACGTTGTCGAGCAGCACGTCGACCAGCGCCTCCAGGTCGGCGCGGCTGGCCCGCAGCAGCGGCCCGGAGGCGGCGAGGTGCAGGTCGTAGGCACGGCCCTGCTCCTCGGCGAGCGCCTCCCAGTGGCGGACGCGCTCGGCGAGGACCGCGACCGCGTCGGTGCGCGGGTCGAGGCCCTCGCGCTCGGAGCGACGGGCCTCGCGGACGATCTCGTCCACGGTGGCCTGCAGTGCGTCGAGGTCGCCGGAGAGGCGCTCGCGCAGGACGGGGTCGTCGACGGTCTCGACGCGCAGCCGCAGCGCGGTGACGGGCGTCCGCAGGCGGTGGGAGAGGTCGGCGACGCTCTCGCGCTCGCGCGCGAGCAACAGCTGGATGCGGCCGGTGAGGCGTTCGACGGCACCGGCGAGCTCCTGCACCTCGGGCGGCCCGTCGATCGCCGCCACCGGGGTGACCGCGCCAGGGCGTCCGAGCGCCTGCGTGTGCTCGGCGAGCCGGCGGATGGGCATCACGAACGAGCGGCCGAGACGGTCGACGACCACCAGCGAGCCGGCCAGCAGCGCCAGGGCCAGCACGGCCAGCAGGCCCCAGGCGACACCGACCACCGAGGTGATCCCCGGCTCGTCGACGACCACGCGGATCACCGGCGTCTGGGAGGGCAGGGCGGAGTTGCCGCCGCGCGACACCGGCACGAGGATCTGCGACCCGCCAGCCACGTCGTCGACGCGGGCGCGACCGGTGTTGCGGGCGTCGAGGACCAGCTCGTCCTGCCCGCGGTCGGGTCCGATCTCGAGGCCGTCGGGGTAGAGCACGGTCACCTGCGTGTGCGGCTCCGCGTCGTTGAGCCGGTCGACGTACTGCCCGACGGCGCCGGCGTCCTGCCCGGACACGACCGTCTCGACGGCCTGCACCTCGAGGGCCGCCCGGGCCAGCCGGTCCTCCAGCGCATAGCTCCGCACGAGGATCGCCATCGGCACGAGCATCGCCAGCAGCACCATCGAGACGGCCGCGGCCGCGGTCACCAGGAGGCTGCGGCGCACCTCAGTCGTCCTCGGTCGGCGCGGGCACGTCGGACGGTGCCGCGAGACGTACGCCGACGCCGCGCACCGTGGTCAGGTAGCGCGGGGCGGCCGCGGTCTCGCCCAGCTTGCGGCGCAGCCACGACAGGTGCACGTCGACCGTCTTGTCCGACCCGCCCCACGGCTGGCGCCACACCTCGACGAGCAGGTCGCGCTTGGTCACCACCTCGCCCGGCCGCTCGACGAGGTGGGCGAGCAGGTCGAACTCGCGCGGCGTGAGCTCGACCTCGACGCCGTCGAGGTGCACCCGTCGCCCCGCGAGGTCGACGGCGAGGCCGCCGACGGTGATGGTCGAGGGCCGCTGCCGGCCCGCCTCTACCCGGCGCAGGACCGCACGGATGCGGGCGTCGAGCTGGGCGCTGGTGAACGGCTTGACGACGTAGTCGTCGGCGCCGGCGTCGAGCGCGCCCACCAGCGACGGGTCGTCGGCACGGGCGCTGGCGATGATCACCGGGACCTGGCTGACCGCGCGGAGCATGGAGAGCACCTGGGTGCCGTCGACGTCGGGCAGCCCGAGGTCCAGAACGACGAGGTCGGGACCGGAGTCGACCGCGAGCTGCAGGCCGCCCATCCCGGTGGGCGCAGAGGTCACGGTGTGCCCGCACTCGCGCAGGCCGCGCACGAGCAACGGCCGGATCCGGTCGTCGTCCTCGATGATCAGCACCTCGGCCACGCCGCGACCGTACCGTCCGCCACCCGCCTGGTACGCACGACCAGCGAGCCTTAGCAGTGCCTTAACCACCGCCTCACCTCACGCTGTCGTGCGGGCGGGCACCATGGACCCGTGAGACGTCGGATGCTGCTCGTCGGCCTGTGGGCCGCCACCACGGTGGTCGCCGTGCTCGTCGGCGTCTTCGCCGTGTCGACCGTCGGCGCCACGATCCGCGACCGCGGTCCCGTGGGCGACGAGGTCGCCCGCGACGTCTCGGTGCCGTCGGCGTCGGTGCCCGAGCCCGAGGGCCCGGCCGTGTCCGAGGAGATCTCGGGGGAGTGGGGGGCCTTCCTCGTCGAGTGCCGCGACACGTGGGCCTACGGCGTCGGCGTACGCCCTGACAAGGACGCCGGCTGGCGCATCGTCAGCTGGGAGAAGGGTCCGGACGACGACGTCGACGCGGTCTTCAGCGACGGACGCAACTCCGTCGACCTCGAGGTCTTCTGCAACCGTGGCCGCCCCACGCTCGCCGAGCTCGAGCGCAACACCCTGGGCGAGGACTGACGGCCCGCCGGACCGGGGTGCAACCTTCTCGACGGCAGGTGCGTCCAGTCAGCGACAGACCACCTCACGGGGAGACCGAGATGACCCACCGCACCGCCGTCCTGGCCCGCACCACCGCGCTCGCGAGCGCGGCCCTCCTGGCCGGCTCGCTGGCCTCGGCGCCTGCCCAGGCCCAGCCCGCCCGGGCCCAGACCGACGACCGCAGCGCCGCCGCGCGCACCACGCTGACCTTCACCGTCGACGGCTGCGAGGGCTGCGAGGTCCAGCTGGTCAACGCGCGCAGCACGCTCGACGCCGACGTCGTCCACGTCTGGCAGTCGCGCACCAAGGAGGTACGCGCCGGCGAGGTCACCTTCCGGATCCCGACCCGCCGCACCTGGGGCATGTCGGCCACCGTGGTCGCGCCCTGGGAGGGCTTCACCGGCTACCGCACCACCGTCGCGTGGCGCTACAACGGCGAGCGCGTCGGCGACACCGTCACCCTCGAGGAGGCGGTGACCAAGAAGAAGGCGTCGGCCTGCTGGGAGGGCGTGCGCGGCCGCGAGGTCGTCGTACCGCTCGTCGTGGAGAAGGTGCGCGTGCCCGGCCAGAGGAAGGAGGTCGACGGCAGCATCGCCTTCGTCCCCACCACCACGAGCTGGCTCCCGCCCATGCGTGAGGTCCACGAGGGCGTGCTGGGCTCGCAGGACGTCAACATCTGCCGCTAGACCTGCCGCTCGATGCGTCCGGATGCAACCCGGACGTTTCCGGGACGCGGGTGCGGGGGAGGATCCTCCGCATGAGCGACGACGTCACCGCGACCGGTCCCGCGGAGCCGCGCAGGCTTCCGCGGGACTACCCGCCCTTCCTGTACATCCCGTGCGTGTCCCACGTGACCGACGGGAGGTACGCCGAGGCGGTCTACCGCCAGACGAAGGACGGGCGCACCGCCCTGCTCGTCTACTCCTCGCTCGACCGGCTGCAGGCGTGCCAGGGTGAGGACCAGCCGTGGTTCGGGCTGCCGCTGCAGAACCTCCAGATGCTCTACGACGTGCGGCCGTTCGACATCGTCTACACCGATGTCTACGTGCCCGAGGAGCGTCGCGCACCGGAGGCCGGGGTGCGCGCATGAGCGCCGCGGACGGCGGCGGTGGCGGGGGCGGCGCCTCCAGCCTGGTCGTCGACCACGCCACCCTGACCCGGGTCGCCGAGCAGCTCGGGCAGGCGGGGTCGACCTTCGACTCCGTCGGCACCTCGCGCCCCGGTGCGGGCGGCACCGGACAGGCCGAGCCGCTGCTGCTGATGATCCTGGCCGCGGCCAGCGACGCGGCTGCCCGGCTCGCCTTCGAGTCGACGACCATCGCGGCCGCCGTGGAGGACTGCAACAGCACGGTCGCCACCGTCGACGCCCACGAGGCGGCGTCGTTCCTGATCAACGGGGTGGACGCCGATGGCTGACCTCGACACCGAGATCGAGGGCGAGGTCGCCAACGTCCGTGCCGTGGCCCGGTGGCTGCGCCAGGACCTGCGCGCCGGGTTCGACGACCTGGCCACCACGGTCGCGCAGCAGCGCACCGACGCGGCCGGCGACTGGCAGGGCGAGGCGGGCACGGCGTTCAGCGGGCGCGCCCGCGAGCTGGCGCGGTCCGGCGACGACGGCGCGTCGATCACCGGTCACGTCGCGACGCTCGTCGACGACCTCGCCGAGGACATGCGCACGGCCAAGGACGCCATGGCCGACGTGCGCACCGCTGCGCGCGAGGGCGACCTCGTGGTCGACGGCTTCACGGTGCGCAACCCCGGCGACGGGCCGCCCTCCGCCGGCCAGTCGCCTGCCCCCGACGCCACGCCCTCGGAGTGGGACGCC
The DNA here is from genome assembly GCF_042666175.1 of Nocardioides sp. GCM10028917. Classification (NCBI taxonomy): domain Bacteria; kingdom Bacillati; phylum Actinomycetota; class Actinomycetes; order Propionibacteriales; family Nocardioidaceae; genus Nocardioides; species Nocardioides sp. GCM10028917. The sequence goes on along the minus strand of NZ_JBHTFL010000004.1, from coordinate 7,885 downwards.
TGGGAGGCGCGGGACGCCGCCGTCCGGCGCCACAACGTGAAGGTCGAGGTCTGGAACCAGTGCGTCGAGGACGCCACCGCGGCGTGGGACGCCTGGCAGCGCGCCCTCGAGGCAGGGGCCTCGGCGTGGCAGCGCCACGACTCGGAGTACGTCGGCCTCTCGGGCCAGCTCATCTCGGCGGGCATCCAGCTCGAGCTCATCCGCCGCGCGACGCCCCACCTCACCGGTGAGGTCGACCGGATGCTGACGCGCGCTGCCGAGCTGCGTGCCCACGCGGACGCGCTGCGGACCCCCGACGGCCGGATCACCGACCCCGGTCACTTCTACGACCTCATGGACGAGGCCGACCGCCTCGACGACGCCCACCCGTCGGCGCGGCGGGCGCTGTCCAGCTGGGAGCTGCCCAAGGGCCTGACCCGCGGACTGTGGGTCATCGACATCGCCGCCGCGGGATACGGCATCGCGTCCGACTGGGAGGAGGAGGGCGCTACCCAGGCCATCACGTCCAATGCCGTTCCCGCCGTCGCCTCCATCGCGGCCGGCGCACTGTCAGGCGCCTACTTCGGTGGGATGATCGGCAGCTTCGTCCCCGTCCCAGGTGTCGGCACCGCTGCCGGTGTCGTCGTCGGCGCAGCCGTCGGTACGCTGGTGGGCGCCTTCACCTCCGGGGCGATCGACAGCCTCTTCGACTCCGGCGCCGACACCCTCGGCGACTGGGGCGGCGCGGTCGTCGACGGCTTCGAGGAGGTCGGCGAGACCTTCAGTGCCGTCGGCGAGGGAGTGGGAGACGTCTTTGACTCGATCTTCTGAGCGGATGGCGGGGAGCAACGCCTTCACCTCCCGTCCCGTCGGGATCTTCACCGCCCTGATCACCGGCCTGATCGGTGCCGCAGGGCTCTACCTGGCTGCCACGAGCGAGGAGCGGCGGCTCCTCAACCTCGTCATCGGTGCGTTCATGCTGTCCGTGGCGGTGATGGTCGTCCTCGCCCAGCGGCGCAGTGTCACGACCTGGCAGCAGGCACAGCTCCAGCAGCGACCGGCGTGGAGCATGCGCATCGGCGAGCGAGGACAGGTGCCGGCCGTCGCGATGGTGAGCACCACGCTCGGGATCGGGTTCGCCCTCGGTGCCGTGCTCGGCGGCAACCCAGGTGTGGCCGTGCTCTGCACTGCGCTCGCCCTGTTCATGTTGGTCCTGGCAGTCGAGTTCTGGAGGGTGGCGCTGCGTCGGCCCGAGCTGCGGATCTCGGCCGACCTGATCCAGCTCCACGGGCCGGGCATCGACTCCGAGCTGGGTTGGGACGATGTCGGCGCGGTGGTGCACGAGCACCTCGGCACCCGGTGGGGAGCGCTGGTGATCACGGCCACGCGCGACGCCTCGTCGTACCGCTGGAAGCTGTCCCGGCTCCTGCTGCCGATGGATCGCGAGCCCGACCCGCCGGGGATCCACCTGCGGTTCGGGTTGATCCCCGACGAAGCGCAGCTCCGTCGCATCCTGCGGGACATGCACGTCGGTGACCGCGCGGCGCGCGAGGCGATGATCAGCCGCGGCCTACCGGCCGATTCCGGCTACTAGCCCCCGCGTCCCGGCCCACTCCGCGGCCTACCGCAGGAGGGGGGCCGACCGTGCCCATAGGGTGGTGCCATGGGCAAGCAAGAGGACTTCGTGCTCCGGGCGCTCGAGGAGCGCGACGTCCGGTTCGTACGACTGTGGTTCACCGACGTGCTGGGCTTCCTCAAGAGCGTGAGCGTGGCCCCGGCCGAGCTCGAGAACGCCTTCGAGGAGGGCATCGGCTTCGACGGCTCGGCCATCGAGGGCTTCGCCCGCGTCTACGAGTCCGACATGCTCGCCCACCCCGACGCGTCGACGTTCCAGATCCTGCCCTGGCGCACCGGCGAGGACGGCGGCCCGGCCACGGCCCGCATGTTCTGCGACATCGTGATGCCCGACGGAAGCCCGTCGTACGCCGACCCGCGGCACGTGCTGAAGCGCACGCTGAGCGCGGCCGCGGACAAGGGGTTCACCTTCTACACGCACCCCGAGATCGAGTTCTACCTCTTCAAGGACGTGCCCGGGAAGGGTGACGAGCCGGAGCCGGTCGATCGCAGCGGGTTCTTCGACCACACCGCGCAGTCGCGTGGTGCCGACTTCCGCCGCGAGGCGATCACGATGCTCGAGGCGATGGGCATCTCGGTGGAGTTCAGCCACCACGAGGGCGGCCCGGGCCAGCAGGAGATCGACCTGCGCTACGCCGACGCGCTCACCACCGCCGACAACATCATGACCTTCCGCACCGTGATCCGCGAGGTCGCGCTCGGCCAGGGCATCTGGGCGTCCTTCATGCCCAAGCCGTTCACGACGCACCCCGGGTCGGGCATGCACACCCACGTGTCGCTCTTCGAGGGCGACCGCAACGCCTTCTTCGAGGCCGGCGCGCAGTACCAGCTCTCCAGGACCGGTCGGCAGTTCATCGCCGGCATCCTGCGCCACGCCAGCGAGATCAGCGTCGTCACCAACCAGTGGGTCAACTCCTACAAGCGGCTGCTCGGCGGCGGCGAGGCCCCGTCGGGCGTCTGCTGGGGCCACAACAACCGCTCCGCGATGGTGCGCGTGCCGATGTACAAGCCCAACAAGGGCCAGTCGACCCGTGTCGAGCTCCGCACGATCGACCCCGCCTGCAACCCCTACCTCGCCTTCGCCGTGGTCCTCGGCGCCGGCATGAAGGGGATCGAGGAGGGCTACGAGCTGCCGCGCGAGGCCGAGGACGACGTCTGGTCGCTGACCGAGCGCGAGCGCAAGGCGCTGGGGATCTCGCCCCTGCCGCGCAGCCTCTGGGACGCGATCGGCATCGCCGAGGACTCCGAGCTGCTGGCCGAGACGCTCGGGGAGCACGTCTTCGACTTCTTCCTGCGCAACAAGCGCGCCGAGTGGGAGGAGTACCGCACCCAGGTCTCCGCCTATGAGCGCGACCGGATGCTGCCGGTCCTCTGAGCCCGGCACTTCTCCGATGACGTCCGCTGGGACCTACGTCCGCAAGGGCTTCGTCGACGGAGCCGCGGCGGCCCGCGGGATCGAGCGCCTCGGCGACCCCGGCCCCCCGCTGACCGACGAGCTCGCCGCGGCCGCCGACCCCGATGCCGCGCTCGACGGGCTGCTGCGGCTGGTCGACGCCCTCGACGAGCAGGCGGCGGGTGCCGGGCGGGAGATGCTCACCGAGGTCGCCGACGACGAGGGCACCGCCATGCGGCTGTGCAGCGTGCTCGGCGCGAGCACCGCGCTCGCCCACCACCTCGTGCGGCACCCGGAGCACTGGCGTGAGCTGACCGACCCGACGCTGGGCAGCACCCGCACCCCGGCGTACGCCCTGCGCGAGGCGATGCTGACCGCGGTCGGCGCCGACCCCCACGCCGCCGAGCCGGTGGCCGGGCTGCCGGACAAGGAGGCGGTGGACGCGCTGCGGGTGGAGTACCGCCGCCACCTGCTTCGACTGGCCTCGCGCGACCTCGCCCACCACGTCGGTCTGGACGACGCCGCCGCCGAGATCTCCGACCTCGCCGCCGCGACCCTCGACGGCGCGCTCGCCGTCGCCCGTGCCCGGGTCGGCGAGCCCGCGCACGCCGTGCGCCTCGCGGTCATCGCGATGGGCAAGTGCGGTGGCCACGAGCTCAACTACATCTCCGACGTCGACGTGGTCTTCGTCCACGAGCCGGTGGAGTCCGGGTCCGGCGGTGCTGACGACGGCGTCGCCCTGCGGGCAGCCACCCAGCTGGCCTCGCACCTGATGCGCATCTGCTCCGACCACACCCGCGAGGGCACGATCTGGCCGGTCGACGCCAACCTGCGGCCCGAGGGCAGCCAGGGCCCGCTCGTGCGGACGCTCGCCAGCCACCAGGGCTACTACGAGAAGTGGGCCAAGACGTGGGAGTTCCAGGCGCTGCTCAAGGCACGGCCGGTGGCCGGCGATGCCGAGCTGGGGCGCCGCTACTGCGAGATGGTCGCGCCGATGGTGTGGAGCGCCGCCGGTCGCGACGGCTTCGTGACCGACGTGCAGGCGATGCGTCGTCGGGTGGTCGACCACATCCCGGCCCACGAGGCGGAGCGGCAGATCAAGCTCGGCTCGGGCGGGCTGCGCGACGTCGAGTTCGCCGTGCAGCTCCTGCAGCTCGTGCACGGCCGGTCCGACCCGTCGCTGCGGGAGGGAGCGACGCTGAGCGCGCTGGCTCGCCTCAGCGAGGGCGGCTACGTCGGCCGTGAGGACGGCGAGAAGCTCCACGAGGCCTACACCTTCCTCCGCATCCTCGAGCACCGGATCCAGCTGCACCAGCTGCGGCGGACGCACGTCCTTCCCGACGACGAGGCGTCCCTGCGCCGGCTCGGCCGGTCGATCGGCATCTTCTCCGAGCCGGCCGCCCAGCTCGACCGCCAGTGGCGCCACCACCGGCGCGAGGTGCGCCGGCTCCACGAAAAGCTCTTCTACCGCCCGCTGCTCGGCGCGGTCGCCAAGCTGCCTGGCTCCGAGGCGCGGCTGTCGCTGGAGGCGGCGGAGGCCCGGCTGTCCGCGCTGGGCTACGCCGACCCGCGGGCCGCGCTGCGCCACCTCGAGGCGCTGACCAGCGGCGTCTCGCGCACCTCCGACATCCAGCGCACGTTGCTGCCGGTCCTGCTGGAGTGGTTCGCGGACTCGCCCGACCCGGACGCCGGGCTGTTCGGCTTCCGCCGGATCAGCGAGAGCCTGGGCCGCAGCCCGTGGTACCTGACGATGCTGCGCGACGAGGGCGAGGTCGCCCAGCGGCTCGCCGTCGTCCTCGGCACGTCGCGCTACGCGACCGACCTTCTCGAGCGCGAGCCGCAGGGCGTGAAGATGCTGGGGGAGTCGCTCGTCCCGCTGAGCGCCGAGGCCGCGCTGGCGGAGATGCAGGCGCTGATCGAGCGGGCCGAGACGCCCGAGGCGGCGGTCGTGGCGGTGCGTGCCGTACGCCGTCGGGAGCTGCTGCGGATCGCGTGTGGCGACCTCGTCGCGGGCACCGACGTGGCGGTGGTCGGGCAGGGCCTGAGCCGGCTCACCGACGCGACGCTCCAGGCCACGCTCGACATCGCGACCGAGTCCGTACGCCGGCAGCGTGGGCTGGACGTCCCCGCCAGCCGGATCGCCGTGATCGCCATGGGGCGATACGGCGGCTTCGAGCTGTCCTACGGCAGCGACGCCGACGTGATGTTCGTCCACGAGCCGGCCGAGGGCGTCGAGGCCCAGGCCGCGTCGTCGTACGCCACCGCCGTGGTCGCGGAGGTACGACGTCTGCTGTCACTGCCGGCGAGCGACCCCCCGCTGGAGGTCGACGCCGACCTCCGCCCGGAGGGCAAGAACGGTCCGATGGTGCGCACCGTCGAGTCCTACGCCGCCTACTACAAGAAGTGGTCGCACGTGTGGGAGTTCCAGGCGTTGCTCCGGGCCGACGCCATCGCGGGCGACGCCGACCTGCGCGCCCGCTTCACCGAGCTCATCGACCCGTTGCGCTTCCCGGCGGAGGGAATCCCCGAGTCCGCGGTCGTGGAGGTACGCCGGATCAAGGCGCGCGTCGACGACGAGCGGCTCCCGCGCGGCGCCGACCGCCACACCCACCTCAAGCTCGGGCGCGGCGGCCTGGCCGACGTCGAGTGGACGGTGCAGCTGCTGCAGATGCGCCACGCCGGCAGGGTGCAAGGGCTGCGCACGCCCCAGACGCTGCCCGCGCTGCAGGCGGCGGTCGACGCCGACCTGATCTCCTCGGAGGACGCCGAGACCCTGGCGGAGGCGTGGCGGCTGGTGAGCCGGGTGCGCAACGCCGTGACCCTCGTCCGGGGCCGACCCGCCGACCAGCTGCCCCGCGACTCCCGCGAACGGGCGGCGGTCGCGCAGGTGCTGGGCTATCCGCAAGGAGCGTCGGACCAGATGGTCAACGACTACCTCCGGACGACGAGGCGGGCGCACGCGGTGGTGGAGCGGGTGTTCTGGGAATGAAGCATTTGGCTTCATCCATGGACAAATGAAGCAATAACCTTCATCATCGAGGGATGCCCGAGACCGCTGTCGCCACCCTGATCGGGGACCTCGTCGGGTCCCGATCATCGCAGGACCGCACCGTCCTGCACCAGCACCTCGAGGCGGCCCTCGCCGAGGTCAACGACCTGCTCCACCCGCTGCAGCCGATGAGGATCACCGTCGGCGACGAGCACCAGGGGTCGTTCACGACGGTCGCCGAGGCCGTGCAGGCCACGCTGCTCGTCCGGGTGCGGCTGCTGCCGGCGTACGACATCCGCCACGGCATCGGCTGGGGAGCGACGACCATCCTCGACGAGGAGGCGGGGATCGAGGACGGTCCGGGCTGGTGGGCCGCCCGCGCTGCCATCGAGGCGGCGGCGAGCGCCGGAGCCAGTGCCGCCCACCGCTGGCTCCGGACGGCGTACGTCGTCGCGGACGGCGCCCGGGGCGGGCCGGACGCCGGGCTGGTCAACGCCGGGCTCGTGCTGCGCGACGAGCGGGTCACCGGCCTGTCGGAGCGCTCGGTGTCGGTGCTGCGTGGTCTGCTGTCACACGTGACCCAGCGCGACGTCGCAGAGGCGTTGGGGATCAGCGCGTCCGCGGTGTCGCAGCGGGTGCGTGCCGACGGACTGGCGGCGATCGTCGCCGCACACGACCTGCTCACACCTGTCGAGCTCGGCGCGGGAACTGGGGGAGGAGATCGATGAGCTGGCTCGGGATCCTGCTGATCGGCTTCGCCGTGACCGACCTGACCCACTCGGTGCGCCGCACGCGCTACCTGCCCGAGTGCGTCGGCGCGCTGATGGCACTCTGCGTCGGCCTGCTCGCAGGCCTGACGTCCGGACGCGACGTCGCCGCTCTGGTCGTGATCGTCGCCGTCGTGCTGGTGTGGGGCCTCAGCGTCACGTGGGGCTTCGGCCACCCCGGGCCTAAGGCGGCCCGCCTGCCGCTCGCCGTCTTCGTGGCGTCACTGGTGGGAGCGATCGCCTGCTCCGGACTGGCGTCCTCCGCCGGCGGGCCGCTCGCGCGGTGGCTGGACTCGCTGGCCGTCGCCGACCTGAGCACCGTCTCGGCAGACCGGTTCCTGCTGCTCCTCGGCGCCTTCGCCATCCAGCTCTCCACCGGCAACGTCCTGGTCCGGCTGGTGCTGAAGGCGACCGGCACCATCAACCCGCGATCCGACGGAGGGATGCCGCCGACCCAGCTCAAGGGTGGCCGGCTCCTCGGTCCGCTCGAGCGGGTCTTCATCCTCGCCCTCGCCCTCGGCGGCCAGGTGACCGCCGCCAGCGTGGTCGTCGCGGCGAAGGGGCTGCTCCGCTTCCCCGAGCTGTCCTCCCGCCACGAGCAGCAGACCGTCCACGAGATGACCGAGTACTTCCTGCTCGGGTCGTTCGCCTCGTGGCTCGTGGCGTTGGGGTCGTTCGTCCTGGTGGCGTGACGCAAGCGTCGAACATGCTTGCGAATACTGTTTGGTGCGCGTAGACTGGTGGCACGTTCTCCCACAGATCCGGGCCACCAGGACTCAGTCACCAGTGCGCTCAACCCGGGCTCGGAGGGCGAGTTGCGAGGGTGAGTAATAGTCCGTGATCCGGGCCTCCAGGAGCGACGACCATCGATTCGACCGCGCGTGCGTGGTCGACCCGTACGTCGACGTGGAGGAGGCCCGTGGTGTCGCATCCGATCCTTGCTGCGGCCTGCGACGTCAGGTCGGTGCTGAAGGCGGTCGCCGACGCGAACCCGACGTTCATGTCGACCGGCGAGAAGGCGGCGGCGTTGCGGGAGCTGGTGGAGGCGGAGGGCCAGCTGGTGGAGCTGCGGTTGCGGATCCTCGCCGACGCCGGCGACCTGGCTGGGGACACGGCGGCGAA